>QQVE01000030.1 GCA_003389325.1 Planctomycetota bacterium | reverse complement strand
ATTCGGCCTCCCTCAAACGTCGCTGCGCGCTTCCAGAAAAAATCGGCCCGGCCACCGAGGGGGGACGGATGGCCGGGCCGATGAAAGGCACTCGAAGAGCACCTTGTACGGGTTGCGGGGGTCGGGCGGGAGGTGCCCGAGAGCGCCACTCTAGTCCGCGTCTTTCTTTTGGCTCTTGCCGCTCTCTCGCGAAGGCTTATCGGATTTCGTCTTGCGATGTGACTCATCACCCCGCCGATGATGACGATCGCGGTCGCCTTCGGATTCCCTGCGACGCCGGAAGCCGGCGAAATGCATCATCGGTCGACCGGAAGGCATTCCATGCATCCACGAAGGACCGTGATGAGGGTGCGGCCCGCGGAAACCGTGCTCTGCCGGTCCATGCTCTCGATGCCGTCGCATCGCCACTTGGAAATCTCGTGGGTACTCGTCTCCGCCGCGGTGAGCCATCTGCAGACCAAAATGTCGGTCAGGATGATCCTGGCGAGCCAACATCCGCCGATCGGGGCCGCCGTGCGACCAGCCATGGCGATGGTGACCGCGGTGCGGCCGATGATAAGCGAATCGGGGACCCGACTGGTCGAATCCAAAATGGCGTACGCGATTCCAGCCGGCAAAGTGCATCCCACGGTGGTGCGGCGGACCGCCCGCCCATGCTCGACGCGCTTGCATCGCCCATGCACCTCGTCCGCGGTAAGGTCCACGTGCAAAGCGATGTTCCTGAAAGCCGTGCCCGCGAAAGACCATCTGTCGCGGATGATGGCCACGGCGGCCCAATGCTCGCTCGACGTGGGCCCAAGCTTCGGCGCGACGGCCCATGTAGTGGCGGCTCCCGCCCCCCTGGCCATCGCGGGCGTGATGTTTGCGCCCCTGGGCATGTCTCTTCGCCTTGGCGGATTGCTTCTTTCCTGTCTTCGCCGTCCTATTGTCCTGGTCGGCTTGGTCGGCCTCGGACTTGTCATCGTCACTGCGAAAGGCCGTCAGCACCGTGGAAACGACTCGTGCGGCCGGAATGGCGCTTGTGGCGTCGTCGCGATTGCGTCGCCGCCGATTGCCGCCGCCACGCGCGGGCGGGCCAATCTGTCCCTTGAACGGTTCGCCTTGCATTTCCTTCCACTTGGCCTGCTGATCGGCCGTCAGCACGTCCTCAAGCTTCTTGTTCGTTGCCTCGCGAGCTCTTTCAAACTTTTCGCGCATGGCCGACCGGTCGCCGCCCTGAAAGAGCTCTCGCATTTCTTCGCGAGATTCAGCCAGGATCTCGCCAACGCGGCCACGCTGTTCCTCCGAAAGACCGAGGTCTTTCGAAACTTCCGGGCTGGCTAGCGCACCGCCGCCGCGCAGTTGCAGCGAGATCTCTTGGAACCGCTTTCGCTGTTGATCGTTGAGAAGAGATCCGAGGGCTTCGCGATCCTCTTCAGCGCGGTTCATGAACCACTCGCGGCGTTCCTCGCGGCTCAAATCGCGCGACTCGGCGAACGATTCGCGCTGCTTAGCCAGATACTCATCCACTTTCGTGATCTGTTCGTCGTTGAGCTTGAGTTCCTGCTGCACGGAGCCTTGTCCCAGCAGCCCGAGCCCGCCGAATCCGCCGCGGCCCCCACCGCGTTGCCCGGGTCCCCGCTGCGCAAATGCCCAGGGGGCACAGACCAGGATCGCCATCGCGACGCCAAGGACGACCAACTTCCTCATGGGAGTGCTCCTAGTTCCGGTGGAGGGTTCCGCCCGAGCACGCGCTTCCCGAGGTGGGCCGCATGCCCAAGTATGAAACGCCTGCCAGGCGTCGGAGTTCCGTCAGCCGTAGCGAGAAAATCGACGTAAGCGGTCAGAAACCGCCCCGAGACGAGGACTTCCGAGGGTTTATCAGCGGCTTGGCATCCTCGCCGTACGGCTCGAGTGCGCTTACGCGTCGACCGAACCGACGATCACGGCGCTGGCCTGTCCCTGCGGCGTAACGCTGACGTTCAAGAAGCTACTACCTGCTTCGTCGTCGCCGCGGCTGATGGCCAGTTCGCATTTCGGATCGGGCGTTTCGTAGTTGAGCACACCGAACAGACGGTTGTGCCGCATCGCCATCACGCTGGCGATGAGTTCCACGAGGCCGCCGCCGGCACCGAGGTTGCCGAAGTAGCTCTTGGCCGCCGTGACTGGCAAACGTGCCGCGTCGTCTCCAAAGACCGCATGGATAGCGCGGGCCTCGGCCTCATCGCAACTGCGCGTGCTCAAGCCGTGGGCGTGTAGGTGACCGACGCTCGAACTGGCCCGGTCGGCGCTGCGTAGCGCGCCCTTCATGCAATTCACCAGCGCCGTTTCGCGCTGAGCCACGCCGCTTTGGTTGGCAACGGAACTGGACGCCGTGCCGAGCACTTCGCCGAAGACTGTCGCACCGCGGTCGAGGGCGTGCTGCAACTCCTCCAACACGATGACTCCAGCGCCTTCTCCCAAGACCATCCCGCCGCGATTGAGATCGAACGGGCGGCTGGCCCGCGCCGGCTCGACGCCGTTTCGGGCCACCTCTTCCTGCGTGAGCGTGTGCACGATCTTCATCGGATGGATGCGCGTGCCGGTAGCACCGGCCAGCATCACTTCGGCGCTGCCACGCAGGATGGTGCGCGTGGCCTCGCCGACCGCGGCGTTGGCCGAAGCTTCGCGAAGCGTGATCGAGTTGTTCGGGCCGCGCATGTCGTTGAAGATCGCCACGTGGCTGGCCGGCATGTTGGGAAGGTACTTCAGCAACCACAACGGCGTCAGGTGCGGCATGCCTTCGGTCGCCCAGCGACTAAAGTCGAAATCGCCGCTTTCGTCGATGCATTGTTGAATCCCCGCGGCAAAATCGTCCGGCGCGGTGATCATGTAGTCGGAACCGAACACCACGCCAGAACGCTCCGGATCGAGCGCATCGCTCGCTCCAAGTCCCGCGTGAGTCAGGGCGCGCTGGGCGGCCGCCACGCCCATCTGTGATTCGCGGCACATGACCTTCAGCCCCTTGCGGATGGCTTTTTTCTTGTCGCCTTCCAACGGACCGAAGTTGTCGATGTGACCGGTGAAGTCCCGCGCTTCGGCGGCGAACTTGGTGGGAAGGTACTCCACGGGCACGGTGCTGATCGGAGCCACACCGCTCCGTCCGGCCAGCAAGCCGTCCCACAATTCTTCGCAGGAATTGCCCAGGGGAGTGATGACTCCCATGCCTGTGATCACGACGCGCCGCATACTCATCATCAATTCCAACTCCTGGCTCCCGGTCGTTGTCGCCGGGCAGCGCCAGTTTACCGCCGCGGCCAATTCAAGGCGAGCGCTGTTGCGCGCCTGTCGGCTTTGGCCGGCGCCGACCTTGCTAGCGAATCACTAGTAGCGATTTTGGTACAGACTGGCCTCACGCTGACCTGGTTGCCGCGCTACGGGCTGCCCGCCAAGCTTCCCGCGGCTTTCCACGAAAATGAGCAAGTCGGCCCGCTGGGGCGACGAAATAAGCGGCACGTTGATCCCGCCCTGAGGAGCGGGCACCGGCGTGGGACCCACTCCCAGGCTGATCAGCAACACCTGCTCCGCCGGCCAACGAAACCGCTCGTGCACCTGCGTGCTGATCGTCTGAGGCACCTCGATCTTCTGATGCTGCCGGGCGACGCTCGTCGAAACGTCGATGCTCACTGGCAGCATTTTCTCCACTTGGTCGACCTCGGCACGGACGACGGCATCGACCACTCGGCCGTCGACACTCAACAGGGGGCTGAACTCCAGCTTGAAGCCCTCGTCGATCTGCGCCATCTGCGGCTCGAAGCCCGGCCAGGCGTCGGCTTTGAACAGCACGTCGCGGATGTAGTTGCGGGTTTGATTGGCCGAGATCTGCTTCGACTGGCCGTTGTTGACCATCAGGTGCGGAGTGCTGTGTTCCTGAAAGTCGCTGCGGCGGCGCAGGTCGGCCACCAGCAGGGCCGCGTCTTCCTTGGCCAGCAGCCAGGCCTGCGTCCCTTGCGTTTGCGTAACGATCGGGTGCAACACCTTATGGTGCTTGGCCCGCCAGTCGGGACTCTTGAGCGTGACGACGCGCATGCCGAAAACGTGCGACTCGGCTTCGGAATTGACAAAGCGGTCGACCAGGTTCTGGACGACGGCCTGCATGGCCGGCGTGTGGTAGACGACTAACCGGCGGTTGTCGATGCTCAAGATTGCCAGCGGCTGCGTGTGCCAGGCTTCGTAGCCGGTGTCGCGGAGGATCCAATCCAGGATGGCCTGCTCCGGCCGGTTGGTCGAGGTGACGCGAGCCGTGTACGGCGTGATGTCGTACTCGCGCCAGACCTGGCCCGCGTCGTTGGGCAGCGTGCCTGAGCCGCTGGTCACCCGGGCAATCGGCTCGCGCGGCGTCGTCACGGGCGCCGGCGCGGCGAGCTGTGCGGGCGTCATCTGGCCGAGCGGCGCTTGCGCCGGCGGCTGTTGGCTGACCGGCGCCAACGTCGTGCCCGGCTGCGCAACTGACGGCGAGCGCCATTTGATGTTGTCGCTCGCTGCGTCACCAGAACTCGTCGGCGACGCTGCGGTCTCGGGCGGCGCATACAAGTCGCGCCGCACCTGAGCGATTGCGATGCGTGCGGTGGGCAGCAGCGCGACGACGATCAGCACGCGAATCAACAGCATGGGGTTTCGGCCTCCTTGCCTGCGGACCCCGATCGACGCGCAAGGGCGCGTCGGTCCAGTTGTGGGCTGGGGGCGGGGAGTATAGGAAGCATGCCCCTACCGGGCAAGACCGGCTAAGCAGCTACGCGCGACGGATTCCGCGAAACGCGGGACCGACTAGGAATGCTGGCCGTTTCGCAACCGCCCGACCAAGATCGAGGCATTGTGGCCGCCGAAACCGAAGCTGTTGCTCATGGCCACCGAGAGGGCCCGCTCGCGCGGCTGATTCGGTGTGTAGTCCAGATCGCACGCCGGATCGGGCGTCTCGAGGTTGATCGTCGGCGGCACCACGCCGTCGCGCAGCGAAAGCACCGACAGCACGAGTTCCACGCCGCCGCTGGCACCCAACGAATGGCCCAACTGGCTCTTGGTGCTGGAAATACTGATCGCCTTGGCATGGTCGCCAAAGACCCGCTTCACAGCGGCCGTCTCGGCCTGATCGCCCAGCGGAGTGCTGGTGCCGTGGGCGTTGATGTAATGCACTTCTTCGCAGGGGATCTCCGCATCCTCCAGGGCCCGCTTCATGGCGCGGGCGGCACCGATGCCGCTCTCGTCGGGCTGCGTGATGTGCCCCGCGTCGGCGCTTGCGCCGTAGCCCAACACCTCGGCCAGAATCGTTGCACCGCGACGCTTGGCGTGCTCCAACTCCTCGAACACCAGCATGCCGGCGCCTTCCGCCAGCACAAAACCGTCTCGCTCACGATCGAACGGCCGGCTCGCTCTGGTCGGTTCATCGTTGCGTTCGCTCAGGGCGCGCATGTTGGCAAAGCCGCTGATTCCCATCGGAGTGATGGCCGCCTCGCTGCCACCCGTGACCACGATGTCTGCCTCGTCGTGCTGAATGCACTTGAAGGCGTCGCCGATCGCGTTGGTGGCGCTAGCACACGCCGTGGCGACGGCGTAGTTGGGCCCGCGCAGGCCGTATTCGATCGAAATCTGACCGCTGGCGGCATTGAGCATCAGCTTGGGAATCGTGAAGGCCGAAACCTTGTCGGGGCCCTTGTTCAGCAGACGAGAGACCTGCGTCTCGATCTCGTGCAACCCGCCGATTCCCGAACCGAGAATCACACCCGCGCGAAACGGATCGACTTGCTTGAAGTCGATACCCGAATGGCGCACGGCATCGATACCGGCAACCATGGCGAACTGGGTGAAGCGGTCGATCCGCTTGGCTTCCTTGGCCGACATGTAGCCTTCGGCCGACCAGTCGTAGACGTCGCCGCCGAAATGCACCTTATGGTCAGAGGTGTCGAACAACTGGATCGTGTGAATCCCGCTTTCACCAGCCAGGACTCGCTTCCAGAGGTCTTCCACCTGGCAACTGAGCGAGGTGACCGCGCCCAGGCCCGTTACGACGACGCGCCGTTTCATAGATTGATGGGGGTCACGACTGGGAAGCTTCGATGAACTGGACCGCTTGTCCGACGGTTTGGATCTTCTCCGCAGCGTCGTCCGGAATGGTGATGTCGAACTCCTCCTCGAGTTCCATCACCAATTCGACGGTGTCCAGCGAGTCTGCGCCCAGATCGTTGACGAAAGAGGTTTCGGGAGTGATCTTTTCCTTGTCCACACCCAATTGTTCCGCGACGATATCAATCACGCGTTCTTGAACTGACGCCACCTTCACGATCCTCCAACTGACTTCGGTATATGGGGGTAGCCACGTGTCCCCCTGCTCGCCGGGCAAATTCGCGAAGTCTCTCGGCGGCTTGGTGCTATCTTCAATGCGACACAAAAATAGAGGGTTTTCATAAGACAGGTCAAGATAGAAACTTTCCCCCGGCCTGTCTACATCATCTTAACAGCAGACGCCGCTGGGGCATCGGACGTCACAGCAGCCCGAAACACGCCTCCTAGGCGACCATTCCACCATCGACGGTGATCACCTGCCCAGTGACGTAGGCCGCCGCATCGCTTGCCAAGAACAACACAATGCCGGCTACATCCTCCACCTTGCCCAGCCGCCGGGCAGGGACCCGCTTCTTCACTTCCTCCAGCACTACCGGCCCGAGGGCCTCGGTCATCTCGGTCTCGATAAACCCTGGCGCCACAGCGTTGACCGTTACTTTTCGGCTGGCCAGTTCCTTGGCCACCGACCGGGTCATGCCGATCATCCCCGCCTTCGAGGCCGAGTAATTGGCCTGCCCAGGGTTGCCCATCAGCCCGGAAACGCTGGCCATGTTGATAATGCGACCGTATCGAGCCTGCATCATCGCCCGGGTGGCAGCACGGGTAAAGAGGAACGTGCCCCGCAGGTTCGTGCGGATCACGTCGTCGAAATCCTCGTCCGACATCCGCGGCACAAGCGTATCGCGGGTGATGCCTGCATTGTTAACCAGGATGTGCAGCTTGCCCCATTTATCCAGCACGGCATCGACGACCTTTTGAACGCTGTCACTGTCGGCGACGTCGCAACCATACACGTCGGCCGTTCCCCCAGCCTCGCCGATGGCTTTGGCGGTTTCCTCCAGCTTCTCGACGCTACGGGCCACGCAGGCAACCTTGGCGCCAGCCCGTGCGAGTGCGAGTGCCACGTGACGTCCAATACCCTGCGAGGCACCCGTGACGATGGCGTTTTGTCCACTTAGGTCGACCGTGAACGGGGCCGTGATTTGTTCTCGTTCTGCCATGACGCTCTCCGCCGAGAAGTATGCTTGGTCGCCAATCCTAGCCCGAAGCGCCTGTCAGGGGAACAACAAATGACGGCTGGCAGTCGGCTAGTCGAGCGCACCCTGGCACGAAGCTCGACGCTCAATCCTTTTCAACAGGCCCCGCAGAACGCGCCCGGGACCTACTTCGTAAAACTGATCGTAGCCTTCAGAGAGCAGCCGCCGCACGGACTGCTCCCAGCGCACGGGAGAGACGAGTTGCCGCAGCAATAGAGCGCGAATCTCGTCGGGCTCGAAGTGCGGCTCGGCATCGACGTTCGAGATGACTGGGATGGCAGGCCGGTGGATTCGCGCTTCCGCCAGGGCCTCGCGCAGCCGGTCGACGGCCGAATTCATGATCGGCGTGTGAAACGCGCCGGCGACGGCCAGCGGCAGAGCTTTCATCGCGCCGGCAGCCGGCGCCATCTCGGCCGCTCGCTCACAGGCCGCATTCGTACCCGACACAACGATATTGCCCGGGCACAGCAGGTTGGCGACTTGTAGCGTTTCGCCGTCTCGGGCATCGTCGCAAAGCTTTTCGACCGCGGCCTGGTCGAGCCCCAGGATGCTTACCATCCCGCTGGGCGTGGCGTCAGCGGCTTCTTGCATCGCCTCGCCCCGAACGGCCACGAGCCGCAGGCCATCTTCGAACTCCATGGCTCCGGCGAAAACAAGCGCCGTGTACTCACCAAGGCTCAAGCCCGCCGTGGCTTCGCAAGAGAGCACGGCCTCGGGCGCGCGATCGCGCAACTGTTCGATGGCCGCAAGGCTGGTGACGAATAGGGCCGGTTGGCTGATGACTGTCGAATCGAGATCCTCCGCAGGACCGTCGAAGCAGTACTTTGCCAGGTCGTATCCGAGCACTTCGCCCGCTCGATCGTAGAGCTTGTGCGCGGCGGGGAGCGATTCGGCCGCCTGGCGTCCCATGCCGACGGTCTGCGCCCCTTGCCCGGGAAAGAGAAACGCGATTTTGCTCAAGACAAGACCCCCGCGCCGTCGGCCAGCGCGTCGTCGATGGCCACCATCTTGGTGGCCCGGCTAGCCCTCGGTCGCCTGAACGACGGTGCGCCCCATGTAGTGGCCACAGGTTGGGCACACGCGGTGCGACGGCACCGCCGTGCTGCACTGCGGGCAATACTCTAGCCGCCGCGGCTTGATCGCGTCATGCGCTCGGCGACTGCCGCTACGGGCATTAGAACTTTTTCGCTTGGGAACAGCCATCGAATTTCACCACGGGTGCGGACCTAGCCTCGCGTCCAGCCGAAAAATAGGCTCACGCCCTCGGGCGCGAAACGAACCGCTAATCGTACGTCACCGCCGACAAAAGTGTCAAGCGTCACTTCCACCCCTTCGCAGAGTCCGCGGGGGCGTCCCGAGGGCCGGTACCGTGATAGAATAAGGGCAGGCCCTGGAAGGCCCCTTCGGCACCACTTTTCTGCACTGCCAGGCCCGTGCTCGATTTCCGTCAACGCACCAACGTGCCCAACTATCTCGGCCCCAGGCTCCAGCGCCGATTGCTCGTCTACCTGGCCGCAGCGGCCGTCCTGGCGGTCGGCGGCTTGTGGGCGACCAATCCCCAGCGGTTTGCCTGGATCTCGTCCGAGCCCCCACGCGGCGCGGTCGATCAGCGAACGGCCCGGGTCGGGGCCACCATCGTGCACGAAGATGTACAGGAGGCGGGCCGCCGACCGCTGTTTCCCGGTGTGCGGGAGGATTGTCTAAGCGAAGTGCGCGACGGCACGGCCCATCGCGGGGCCGAGAAAGATGCCTGCTTCCACTTGCTCGCGTTGCTACAGCAGGCCAGCCCACAGGACCTGGAAGCCGCCTCCGAGGAACATGTCGGCTATCTGCAACTCGACCAGCAGCCGGCCAGCTATCGCGGGCATCTCGTGACCGTCGCAGGCGTCGTCCGTTCGGCCAAGGAGGTGACGGCTCCCGAGAACGCCTTTGGCATCGAGAAATATTATCAATTATGGCTGCAACCCGAGCGATCCGCCCCCGAGCTACTTGTCATTTACTGCTTGGAGCTGCCCGACGGGTTCCCGCTGGGAACCGACCTCGACGCACCGTGTTCGTCGACCGGATTCTTCTTCAAGCGCTGGGCATACTTGGCGCAGGGGGGCATTTTTACGGCCCCATTGATTCTGGCCCGCACGGTCGATTGGAAACCTCCGCCGCCGTCCGTGGTCGAGGAGCCGGCCGAGGACGATTTCGGTGTGCTCGTTGTTGTGGCGCTGTTGCTCGCACTTGTTATCTTGGGACTGTTGGCGCTTCGCACGTTCTTCACTCGACGGCGTCCCACTTCGAACGCGCCAGAGATGCATTCCACTTTGGCGGCCCTGGAGCGCGAATTGGAATCTACCCCTGACGAGAAACAGGAGCCTGCGCCATAGCCGCGTCGCGAGATTCATGAGAACGCCCAGCATGTCAGTGCGACGAGTATCGTGGTCCCTGTGTGTCAGCCTGGCCTGGCTGTCCCTTCTGTGGGTGACGCATGCGGCCCCAGGCCAGGAGACAGCGAGCCATGCCGAGCCCGATGAGACCCGCTCGGCTCATTCCGCGAGCGGAGAGCGCAGCCGTTTCCGAACCAATGAGTTGCTCGGTGTGGAGCCGACGTTTTTCGACGACTTTGTCGACGGTGAGCCGCTCACGCCGGGGCAGCGTGAGCAGATGCTATTGCTGATCAATCGGCTGAAACGCATTCCGGTCGGCACGGCGGAAATGGTAAGTCGTCGGCCGTTGGCGGTAGCGGCCATCACGGACGATCCCGCGCAGGCACGCGGCGATCTCTTCTCGATTCTGGGCACTGCGACGGAAGTCACTCGCGAGAACGTTCCGGCCGAAGACCAGGAGCGTCTCGGGTTTGATACCTACTATCGGTGCACGATCCAATCGTTGGGCGTGCCGATCACGCTGTACGCCCGGCACATCCCCGGGGCCTGGGCGCTCGACAAGCCGCTGAACGAACCGTGCGGCGTCATCAGCGTGTTCCTGCAAACACTTCCTCGAGACCTGGATGAAGACAATCGCCAAACCGAAGGGGTGGAACTCCTGTTCGTGGCCGATCGCGTCGGGTGGTATCCCGACGAGTTGCTGGGACATCTCGACATGGACGTGTCGCTGTTCGAGGACGTGCAGGATCGCAAGCCCCTCAAAGAACGTGAGTGTTTTTATCAGCTGCTTGCCGCGGTGCGCAGCGACAAGGGAGGGCGTATCGAAAAGGCAGGCCGCCAACGCCTGACCGAGGAGCGCAAACGGCTGGAAGCGCTCGTAGGCAATCCCGACGTCGACGCGAAAGCGCGCGCGGCGGCAGAGCGCGGCATGGAGCGCATCGAGCAGGGGGCGTTGGACGTCGTACCCTTGTTCAACGAACCGGCCAAGCAACGCGGCGAGCTATTCGTACTCGCCGGAGAGGCGTTGCGCGCAATTCGGGTCCGCGTGGACGACGAGGATATCCAGCGGCGTTTTGGAATCGACCACTACTACGAGGTAGAAATCGTTACGCCCGACTCGCAGAACAATCCAATCGTGTGCTGCGTTGCGGAACTCCCCCCCGGCATGCCAACCGGAGAGTCCATCCATGAAAACGTGCGCGTCACGGGTTTCTTTTTAAAGTCGTGGGCATTTAACACGCGAACGTCGCTGGACTCGGAAGAATCGCCTGGCGAGGCAAAGCGCAAGCAACTGGCGCCGCTGCTGGTGGCCAAGACGATTCAATGGCTGCCTTCGAGGGCGATCGTTCCCCCGCAAAGCGTGAAGCTCGCCGTCGGACTGTTGGCGGCCATCCTCGCATTGGGCGTCGCGATGTGGTTGGTGCGCCGCTCGGATCGCCAAGCCCATGCTCAAGTCGAATCGAGTCCTGGCTCGACCCCGCCGCACGTCTCTCTCGACCATCTGCACGACAAGTCCGACGACGGCGCATAGCCGCAGCCGCCTCCAACGACTTGCTGCCACGCCGAAGTGCGAATGGACAAATGCTGCGCTCAGATTGCGCAGTGCTGCGCGTGATCGCACACCACGGTTTTCCTCAGCACGCGCGCGTTGCCCCTTGACTTCAGGCAGTGCACCCTCATACTCAGTTCGCCGGTGGAACAATTGCCACTGGAAGCGAAATCGGCGTGGGGGACGCGCCGCATCAAGCACCGTTTTCCGGCCGTAAACGCACCTAGCGCAAGTGCGGCCCCAACCAGCGCGGAGTGGAACATGAGTCGCCCCAAAATCACGATTATCGGCGCCGGCAACGTCGGCGCGACGACCGCGCACTGGTGCGCCGCCGCCGAATTGGGCGACATCGTGCTGGTCGATATCCCGCAGGCCGGCGACATGCCCAAGGGTAAAGCGCTCGACTTGATGCAAGCCTCGCCGATCGTGGGCTTCGACGCACAAATCACCGGCACGAGCGACTATGCCGACACCTCGGGCAGCAACGTGGTTGTCATTACCGCAGGCATCGCACGCAAGCCGGGCATGAGCCGCGACGACCTGCTGTCGACCAACGCGAAGATCGTCGGTTCGGTGGCCGACGAGATCAAGAAGTCGAGCCCCGACGCGATCGTGATCGTTGTCAGCAATCCGCTGGATGCCATGGTCATGCGTGCTCAGAAAGTGACCGGCTTTCCGCACCATCGCGTGTTCGGACAGGCCGGCGTGCTGGACACAGCCCGCTATCGTACGTTCCTGGCCCTCGAGCTGGGCGTAAGCGTCGAAGACGTATCGGCGCTGCTGATGGGCGGTCACGGCGACACCATGGTGCCGATGCCCAGTTGCACTTCGGTTGGCGGCATTCCCGTCACGCGGTTGATCGATCCAGCGCGGCTGGCGGAAATCGTCGACCGCACGCGTAAGGGCGGGGCCGAAATCGTCGGGCTGTTGAAGACGGGCAGCGCCTACTACGCCCCCGCCGCTGCGACGACCCAGATGGTCGAAGCGATTGTCCGCGACAAGAAGCGCCTGCTGCCGTGCGCCGCATTTTGCGACAAGGAGTACGGGGTCGGCGGATACTACGTCGGTGTCCCGGTGATCATCGGAGCCTCGGGCGTGGAACGAATCATCGAACTGGATCTCGACGCGCAGGAGCGTGCCGACTTCGACAAGAGCGTCACGGCGGTTAAGGAACTTTCCGCCGCGATGGACTCGTTGGTGTAACGATGACCACGCGTGCCGTGTCCGGCTTTGGCCGTCGCTGCGCACCGCCACTCTTGGCAAACGCTAGCAGGTTTTTGCTAGCGTGCAGGCGCTTGCCCCTGGCGTTGACAGCGCGCCAGCGCTGGGGTAGAGTCCCCGGCTCGAAGAGCGGTTGCTTGCCGCAAGCACGGAACTGGCCCGTCAAAGCCGGAGGCGAGTGAGTGAGTCTGGGCGAAACGTTTGGGACATGTTCTTGACGAGTCTCCCCATGCTGCTCCGCAACGCGTTGATCGGTCTGCTGACCGTTCAACTGCCGGTCAATATCGCTATCGTCGCGGCCGCAGCGCAGCGCACCGAAGCGGTCGAGCCATACGAGCCGGAGGCCGCGGCTCGCGCATGGAAATCCATCGTCCTGCACCATTCGGCCACGAGCGGCGGCAGCGTCGACGCGATCGACGCAGTTCACCGCCGCCGCCGTGATGCCGACGGCAAACCTTGGCGCGGTATCGGTTATCACTTCGTGGTGGGCAACGGCCACAGTATGCGCGACGGCGAGATCCAGCCGACGTTTCGCTGGCGCCAGCAGCTGGCCGGAGCGCATGCCGGACGCCACGAAGAGAACGAGTCGGGCATCGGCATCTGCCTGATCGGCAACTTCGACGAAGCCCCGCCTACCGAGAAACAACTCGCCGCCCTGAGCCGATTGCTACAGACGCTCAGCACGCGCTACGCGATTGGCCGTGGTCGCGTGCTGCGGCACAAGGACGTGCAAAACACCCTCTGTCCCGGAGCCTTGTTTCCCTGGGAACAAGTTCTGGCCGAC
The DNA here is from genome assembly GCA_003389325.1 of Planctomycetota bacterium. Classification (GTDB taxonomy): domain Bacteria; phylum Planctomycetota; class Planctomycetia; order Pirellulales; family PALSA-1355; genus LB-PLM-3. The sequence goes on along the minus strand of QQVE01000030.1, from coordinate 266,349 downwards.
GTGCCCAAGGCTGGAGGCTCTTAGATTCGGCCGGTTTCGTCAACTGCTGCTACCGATCCCCGCAACCCCGACCCCCACGACGCAATGAATCGAATACAGAACCTGGTCGACGACGCCCTGGATTGGTCTGCGATTCCCGCCCCGAGCGTGGAACTGCCGCTGACCTCGACCTGCAGCCCGTCCGGTCCTACGCATTGCCTGTTCACTCCCGAACACTACGAGGCCAACTACGCCTACCCGCTCATCGTCTGGTTGCACGGGCCCGATGACGACGAACGGCAGGTGGCGCAGGTGATGCCGCTTGTGAGCTTGCGCAACTACGTGGCCGTGGGACCGCGGGGGACGGATGCCGCGGAGTCGGGCATAGGGTACCAATGGAGCCAGAACGCCGATGGCGTTGCCGAGGCCGAACGTCGCGTGATGGCCGCCGTCGCCGCGGCTCGGCGAGCGTTCAACATCGCACCGGGCCGGATCTACCTGGCGGGCTACGATTGCGGCGGCACGATGGCGTTGCGTATCGCCCTGAATCAGCCCCGCTGGTTCGCCGGGGTACTGTCGATAAGCGGCGCGTTCCCAACCACCGGCCGGCCGCTGGCACGCCTCAACGAGTTGCGTGGATCGGAGATCTTTCTGGCCACTGGCCGCCACAGCAAGCAGTACCCGGAGCACGAAGTGTGCCGCACGCTGCGTCTGCTGCATGCTGCCGGTATGTCGGTCAATCTGCGCCAGTATCCGTGCGACGACGAAGTCACCAGTGACATGCTGGCCGACATGGACCGCTGGATCATGGAGCAGGTCTCCTCGCTCCAGCCAGCCGCGGCAAGCCAGCAGGGCCACTACTCGCGTCGCAAGTAGCCCGCACTCGGCGCGACGTTGCCCCTCGCAGGCGTGACAGCATGCCATGTGCGTGCGTGCGAATCAATGTTGGTTCGCAAGACGATGCGGGTCGCTGCTGTCACGCGGCAACGCGGATTGACCCGCGCCCCCGTTTCGAGTACAAGTCCCGCCGCATTTCAGCGTTCCGCGTCACGTGGGGCACGAGGCGGCCTCTTCTGGCCGCGCCCGAAGGATTTTCCCACTTCCGCTTGTCGAATCTGCCATTAGGCCCGCGCAGCACCGGAAGCTGCGCGGTGAGGTGCCACGGATGGATTGGGCCAATCAGGTTCTCGCTCGCGCCACCGCGCTTGTTCGATCGATGCCGCCATCGACGCGAATGACCGCTGCCGTGTCGCTGGTGCTGGTCGTAGCTTGCCTGGCTTGGCTCGGCTCGGACCAACTCAGCGAACCTGACGTGCAGTTGATGGGCGGAGAGCAGTTCTCCGCCACGCAGTTGCGGGCCATGGAATCCGCCTTCGGCAAGGCTGGGCTCACCGACTATTGCGTTGAGCAAGGTCGGATCTGCGTAGCGCGGTCGCGACAGGCCAAGTACATGGCGGCCCTGGTCGACGAAGAGGCCCTGCCAGCAGACTTCGGGCAGTACCTTCGCGAATCCGTCCAAGGCTCGGGCTTCCTCGTCTACGGCTCGCGTCAGGAAGCCCAAACCAAGGTCGCCATCCAGAGCGAGTTGCAACTGACGATCAGCAACCTAAAGGGCATCGAAAAAGCCTCCGTCCACATCGCCGAGGAAACGACGCGCGGCCTGCGCCCGCAAAAGAACGTCACCGCGTCGGTGGCGCTGCTGCCCCAGGCCGGGCAAACGGTCGACGAAGCCACGGCCGCCGTCGTACGCCATTTGGTCGCCAGCACTTGGGGCGCAAGCCTCAAGCCGGAATCCGTCACCGTGGTAGACTTGAGCACCAAACGGCTGTTCCCCTGCACGGGCGATGCCTCGACAGCGCCGGGCAGCAGCTACGCCGCAACGAAGAAAAAACTCGAGATCGACTGGCAGGAAAAAGTCACCCGCGTGCTGGGAATCGCCGGAGCGTTGGTGGCGGCCAACGTCGAGCTCGATGCCCAGTCGCACGCTCCCCGGAGCGTGAACCTTTCAGTTGCCGTGCCACAGGCGCACTACGAGCAGGTCTGGCGCAGTCGCCACCCTGGCGCCGCGGTCAACGCGCCTGAAGGGCACGAGCTGCACCTCATCGAGCAGGAGGAAAGCGCCAAGATCAGGGCTGCCGTGTTGCCGCTCTTGGGCAGCTTGGCCACCGAGAAGGATGGCGCCGCGCAGGTTGCCGTGAGCACAATCCATTCCTCCGCGGCGCCAGCCAGCAGCCACACGGTCTACCGCGACCGCGCACTGCAATGGCTCGCGCTGCACTGGCAGTCGCTCGGGGTCGCAGCACTGCTATTGGCCGCGCTCTGGATGCTGCGGGGCACGCTCGAGAAGACGCATCCCTTGGAGCCCGGCACGGAAGCCACACCGCGCGACGGCTTGTTTCTCGTCACCGACCACCCGCCGGAATCCATGGTAGCCGATCCGGCACCGGATCCTTCTCAGCCCCAACCGCACGATCCCTGGCGCGAAGAGTTGGCGGGCATCGTACGGCAGGATCCGCGTGCGGCAGCCAGTGTGTTGAAAACCTGGATTGGAAACGCAAGTTAGTCCGCGATGAACCACGCACTTCGCAGCATTCGCAAGGCAGCGGTATTACTGGCCAGCCTCGAACCTTCGCAGGCGGAGGAACTGCTGCGCGAACTGTCGCCGGCACAGGCCGACGCGCTACGCCGCGAGGTCGACGCCTTGGGTAGTATCGATCTGGCCGAACGGGGCGACGTGATTCAAGAATTTGTCCGCGTCGGACCGCTGTTGCCGGCGGGCAACCCCGCAGGCATCGAACTGGACGCCCCTTTGCCGCAGTCGATGACCGCGGCAATGAGCGCCCAACCTGCCGCTCGCGACGGCAGGTCGTTTCAGTTTCTGCACGACGCGGGACTGCCGGACCTCGTGGCGTTCCTGGAACGCGAACATCCGCAGACGGTTGCCGTAGTGTTGTCGCACTTGCCGGCATCGCGTGCCGCCGAGATTCTTGCTCAGCTCTCCAACGAGTTGCAGGCCGATGTCGCCCGGCGGTTGGTGGCGCTCGATTCTGCCGATCCGGAGGTTGTCCGCGAAGTGGAGCAAGGACTGCAAGCGTGGCTCAATACGCCACGAGAGATGCCTTCCGGCGAGGGCCCAGGCATTGCTGCGCTCGTCGAGATCCTCGGTGCCGCCGTTCCGTCCGCACGCGACGCGATCCTATCGAACCTTTCACGGCACGATCGCACTCTCGCCGAAAGGCTCGAGCCGCCTGCACCACCGCCGCTTTCATTCGCAGATCTGACGCATCTGGATTCGACTGCCCTCTCCGTCGTGCTGCGGCATGCAAACGACGGGCTGCTGCGGTTGGCTCTGGCCGACGCATCACCTGGATTCGTCGAGCAAGTGGTCTCGCTGCTCGACGCGCCGGCTGCCGCTGCACTTCGGGCAGCGCTGCGTAGCTGGGGGCCGACGCGATTGGCAGATGTCGAGGAAGCTCAACGTCAACTCGCCGAACTGGTAGGCCAACTTGTGCGTCGCGGCGAGATTGCTCCCGACTTGTGCGGCCGTTTGAGCATCGCCGTGTAGAGCACGAGACTCATTATCGAACGAGCGTTTCTATGGCACCGGTGATCAAACCTTCCGCGTCGACCGAGAGTCGTGCCGGGGTTCCCTACGCGTTCGAGGATCTAGGTGACGCCGCACGCGCGCGGGTCGAGGCCGCCCGTCGCGAGGCCGAAGAGCTGCTGGCCCGCGCGAAAGCCGAGGCCGATCAGCTGCGTCGCGAGGCCGCGGAGCAGGGCAGGGCCGAGGCACTCGCCGCGGCCGAGCAAACCGCCGTGGCATCCGTGGACCGCGGAGTGGAGACCGTGCTTCGGGCATTGCGAGAGGCCATCGAGGAGATTCAAGCCGCCAAAGCTCAATGGCTGGCGCACTGGGAACGGGCCGCGCTCAACGTGGCCATGGCGATCGCGGGTCGGGTTGTGCGCCGTGAAGCTGCGAAGTCCCCGGACGTGACGTTGGACCTGGTGCGCGAAGCCCTGGAACTCGCGGCCGGGCGGGCACACGTGCAACTGCGACTGCATCCCGAGGACCTTGCCACTCTAGGTCCCCATCTGGATCGCCTGTCCGTCGAACTGGGGCGCATGGCCGCCCCGGAAGTGATCGCCGACCAGGCGATTTCACGCGGCGGTTGCCGCGTCGATACGCAGCACGGCGCCATCGACCAACAGTTTGAAGCGCAGTTGGCACGAATCGAGCAGGAACTTACCTGACGGAGCGAGGCGACCATGAGCGCCGTATTCGACGAACTTTGCGCGCAACTTCGACAAGCCCTGCCGACGGCATTGACCGGTCGCGTCGTACGAACTACCGGTCAATTGGCTGCCGTGGCCGATTTCCCCGCACCGGTCGGAGCGCTCGTATCGATCGAGCGCAGCGGCAACGCGCCGCTGGCCGCCGAGGTTATCGGCTTTCGCGACGACTTGACGCTGGTCGCCCTGCTCGACGACGGACAAGGTCTGCGACACGGGAACCACGTGCGGCTGGTCAAGACTGCCCGCTTCGTCCGCGTGGGCGACGCACTATTGGGCCGCGTGATCAACGCCCAGGGCAACTGCATCGACGGTCGCCCGCAGCCCGCGCTCTTGCATCGGGCGGCGCTTGAGCGGTCGGCACCGCCGGCCACGGCCCGCGTACGCTGCGACGCACCGCTTTCAACCGGGGTGCGCGCCATCGACGGCTTGCTGACGTGTGCCAAAGGCCAGCGGATGGGCATTTTCGCCGGCTCGGGTGTCGGCAAGAGCATGACCCTGGGCATGATGGCCCGCTATACAGCCGCCGACGTGAACGTCGTGGCGCTTGTCGGCGAACGCGGGCGCGAGGTCAACGATTTTCTCGAGCGCGATCTGGGCCCCGGGCTCGCCAAGAGCGTCGTCGTCGTGGCCACAAGCGACGAGCCGCCGCTGGCGCGCGTGCAGGCGGCCCGCACAGCTACAGCCGTGGCCGAGTACTTTCGGGATGCAGGACGCCATGTGCTATTGATCATGGACTCGCTGTCGCGGCTGGCGCTGGCACAGCGAGAGATCGGTCTGGCGGCCGGAGAACCTCCTACCACGCGGGGCTTTCCGCCTTCGGTGTTTGCGCTGCTTCCCAAGCTATTGGAACGTGCCGGACGAACGGCCCAAGGGAGCATCACCGGCTTCTACTCGGTGCTCGTCGAGGGAGACGATCCGAACGAGCCGGTCGCCGACACGGTGCGCGGACTGCTCGACGGGCACACGTGGCTGTCTCGAAAGCTTGCCGCCCGAGGCCACTACCCGGCCATCGACATCCTGCAGAGTGCGAGCCGGTTGATGTTCGACGTCGCCGATGCGCGGCACCAGGACGCAGCGGCACGGCTGCGAGAACTCGCGGCCGCGTACGCCGAACACGAAGACATGATCACGCTGGGAGCGTATCGCCCTGGCACGTCTCCCGCGGTCGATCGGGCCGTCCAGTTCCGCGACGAGATCAACCAATACCTCCGCCAGCGGGTCGACGAGCCGTCGAACGTTGAAGCAGCTCGCGAGGCGCTGGTGCAACTGGTCCGTCGCAGCGACGCCGCACCGACATCGGCCGCGGCATGAGGATTGCCAGGGACTCCACACTCACCGTCCTTGGAGACGGCCTTCGATGACGAACTTCCAGTCGTTGGATGCTCTGCTGAAAGTGCGGGAAACGGAACGCGAGACCGTCAAGCTCGCGTTGAGCGAGGCGATCAGGCGACAAACCCAACTCGAGCAGCGTGCCATGGCACTCGAGAAAGCCCTGGCGGAACAACACCGCCTGCGGCCCGACGTCGCCGGGCCGGGGCAACTGGATCTTGACCGGCTGCGGCTGGCCAGCCGGTACGCGAGCGAACTTCGCCGGGAGCTCGCGCAACTTGGCACATCCCGGTCGAATGCGACTGCCACAGTGACGCAATGCCAGCACGCGATCGTCGCTGCCGACTGCGCTGTGCGTACCGTGGAGAAGCTGCGCGATCGGCGTCAATGCGAGCAGTCCCGCACTGAAACGGCCCGCGAGGCCAAACACCTCGACGAGGTGGCCACACGATCGCATAGCCAGCTGCAACGCTCCTGCTAGCAGCTACGTTCGCCGCGACACGGCCCATCATCGTGGCTGCGCGATGCACTGGGCTTGATTCGAAGCGGCGATTTCGCGACAGTTACCGCCGGTCCTGCTTCCCTACATGTCTCGGTGGGACTGGCATTTCGCCGCGTCTTTCGTTTCGCTTCTTGTCTACAACGGTTCCTTTTGCAGCCGCGCACAACGCGCAGTTGGGGCAGTCCGGCTGGCGCTGTCGCTTGAGCGCGTGATAGGAAGAAGGTTTATGGTTGATCGATCCCCTCATGTGCCACCGCAACCGCTGAACGTACGCGTCGAACTTGGCCGAGCGAACTTGCCGGTCGCGAAGGCCGAGAAACTCGCGCCTGGCTCGGTGGTGACGCTCGATTCGCTCGTCGACGAGCCGGTCGATATCGTGATCGAAGGCTGCCTCGTCGCGCGCGGTGAGGTTCTCGTGCTGGAAGGGAATTTCTGCATACGAATCACGGAACTGGTACCGCGACACGCCTAGTGCAACCGCGACACCGGACAACCGACTCGAACCAGTCGTAGTGGGAGAGGCAAGGATGCCGTCGAACGCACGAAAGGTGACCTGGCTAGTAGCCGTCGCGCTGGCCGTGGGCGCATGCAGCTCTGCCTTGGCTCAGAGCCCCGGCGAAGGTTCGCGCGTGAGCTGGCCCGAGCCACGCGGCGCTGGGCGCGAAGACGCCGCCGGGCGATGGTCTGAGCCGCGGCCGCTGCAGCCCAATGCCGCGCCGCGACCGTTGCCCGGCCAAAACGTATCGAATCGCCCCCCATACGCCGGCGTGGCAAGGCAAGCCTCGCGCACGGTGCCGGCACCGGCCGCAGGCCCGCCGCTCAAGCTAACGCCGCATTCGAATGAAGGGCCCTCTCCGTTGGGCCTGGGAGACGGGCCGCCGTGGGCTTCGGTGGCGATGAACCTCGGTCTGGTGTTGGGGCTATTCCTGGTTGTGGCCTGGGCGCTGCGACGCGGGATGCCCAAAGGCTCCGCACTGCTCCCGGCCGAGGCGGTCGACGTGCTTGGACGCGCCCCGCTGGCAGGCCGCCAGCAAGTCTACCTGGTGCGTTGCGGCAACAAGCTCGTGTTGGTGAGCCCGACAGCCACCGGTGTCGAAACGTTGACCGAGATCACCGATCCGGCCGAAGTCGTCCGGCTGGAAAATCTTTGCCGCCAACCAACCGCCGCAGTCGGTCCCTGGCGGCAGCTCCTGACAAAACTCTCGTCCACAGGCCGCGCGATCGAGTACCAGGGCGGTGAGACGCTCGACCCGATGGATTTCCGACACCTCGAAACCGGCGAGCACTACTCCGTATGATACGCCTCGCCGCATCCTTGACCGACCGAGAGAGTCCTGCCGTGGGCCGGCTCGGGTTCGCTCTGCAGCGTTTGGCGTTCGTCGCGCTTGCGTGCCTCTGCATGCCGGCATTGGCGTGCGCTCAAGAGTCCGCGCAACAACCGCAGGCGAGCGAGCCCGCCGAAATCGCGCCCACGGAATCGACCACATCCCAGACCGATGATACGCAGGCACGTGAGAATTCGGGGGGCCTTCCCTGGGGCTTGGGCGGACCCGAACAGTGGACCAGCCCCGAGGGCATCTCGTCGACGGTGCAAACCGTGTTGCTGCTAACCGTCGTGAGTCTGGCGCCAGCCGTGCTGATGATGACCACGTGCTTCGTACGCATCGTGGTCGTGCTCGGCCTGTTGCGTCAGGCGCTGGGGTCCGCGCAGTTGCCATCGAATCAGGTCGTGACGTCGCTGGCCCTGTTCATGACCTTCCTGATCATGTCGCCGGTGTGGAACCGCGTGTACCAGGATGCCATCGAGCCGTATACGGCGCACGAAATCACGCTCGAAGAGGCCTGGGACTCCGGTGTGTCTCCCGTGCGCGCCTTCATGAGCGCTCAAATCGAGCGGACGGGCAACAGCGACGACGTGTGGCTGTTCTACCAATACTTGCCCGAGGACACGCAAGCGCCGTCGACCTACGAAGACGTGCCGCTCTCGGTGTTGCTGCCGGCCTTCCTGCTCAGCGAACTCAAGACAGCTTTCCTAATTGGCTTCCAGATCTACTTGCCGTTTCTAGTGATCGACCTCGTCGTGGCCAGCGTGACGATCTCGATGGGCATGTTCATGCTGCCGCCCGTGCTGATATCGCTCCCGCTCAAGCTGCTGATGTTTGTGCTGGTCGACGGCTGGCACCTGGTCGTGGGCATGTTGCTCGAGAGCTTTCAAACCTTTACGTGAGGTCCGCCATGACACCGCAAGACGCCGTCGACCTCGGCCGTCAGGCCGTGACCGTCGCCCTGATGCTGGCCGGACCGGTGCTCGTGACCGGGCTGGTCGTGGCCCTAATCGTCGGGCTGCTCCAGGCCGTTACGCAAATCCAGGAACAAACCGTTTCGTTCGTCCCCAAGCTCGTGGCGGCGGTCCTCGTGCTAAGCCTGACGCTGCCCTGGTTACTGGACCAAATGGTGCAGTACTCGCGCGACTTGATCGTCAACATCCCGAACACGCTCTAAGCGCATGCTCTGGCCTACCGAAATCACGGTCGAGCACCTCGCAGCCTTGGGGCTCGTGCTAACGCGCACCATCTCCTTGTGCCTGGCCGCCCCGCTCATAGGGCCGTTCGCCCTGGGCATTCGCATCCGCGTGGCCGCGGGCATCGCGCTGGCCTTGCTCATCGCGCCGCTGACAACTTCCGGCGTCAGCAGAACGCAGACGACGCTGGCCGGGTTTCTCGTTGCCGCAGGCGGCGAGGCGCTCATTGGACTTTCGTTGGGGCTCGGCGTGCGGACGCTGTTCGTGGCGATGCATGCGGCCGGACAAGTCGTGGGGCAAATGAGCGGGCTGCAATTGTCCGAGGTCTTTAGCCCCGGGGCCGGCGGCAAAGTGCCGATTCTTTCGCAACTGCTGTTCCTGGTGACCACGGCCGTGTTTCTGATCATCGGGGGACATCGGCGCGTGATCGAGGCGCTGCTAGACACATTCGCCTGGCTTCCGCCCGGCCACAGTGCAACGCCCGAATCCCTGGTTGGAGCCAGCACGGCCCTCTTGTCGCACAGCTTTGCGTTGGGCGTGCGTACGGCAGCCCCGGCCATTGTCGCTCTGCTGTTGGCAACGCTGATCTTGGGCATGCTAAGCCGGGTCTTGCCGCAACTCAATCTGCTGTCGCTCGGCTTCGGCATTAACGTGCTGGTCGCCATCGCCGCCGTGGGCGCAACTCTCTCGGGCGCCGCCTGGCTGCTGCAATCGGAACTCGATACGGCACTCCGAACGATGCAGCACGCCTTTGCCTCCTGGTAGCCCGCTCGGTCGCCCATGTCCACATCTGCCGACAAGACGCATGCCCCAACGCCGCGCCGCCGCCAGCAAGCGCGCGACGAGGGTCGCGTGGCACATAGTCACGACCTCGCCGCGGCGGCCCTGGTGCTGGGCTCGCTGGCCCTGCTCGCGACCGCTGGAAGCGCCGTCTTCGACGTCCTCGCGGGACTACTGCGAGTTTACCTTGGTGGAGATGGGTGGATGTCGTGGTGCAACGCCGGCGCGGGCAACGACTGGGCCAACGACCAATGGCAAGGGCTGATCCCCGTACTCGCGCGGCTGCTCCTTCCACTGCTGGCCGGGTCGACGCTCTTGTGCCTGGCCGTGCACCTTGCCCAGACTCGCCTGCTGTACCGTCCCAGCCGTGTTCTGCCGGACTTCTCGCGCGTTAGTCCGATCGCGGGCTGGCAGCGGGTGTGGTCGTCGGAGTCGCTCGTGCAGGTGACGTTGGGTCTGATCAAGATCGCGGTGCTGTTGACAGTCGCAACGGCAAACCTATGGAATCAACGGCAGCAACTGGCAGCGCTCACGGCACACGACCTGCCCGCCGCCGCCCAGCGCGTGTGGGAGATCTGCCTGGGAATGGGTATCCAGTTGGGAGTGGCCATGTTGGCCCTGGCCGTCGTCGACTATCTGTGGAAGCGATGGAAACTCGAGCGTGAGCTTCGCATGACGCCGGAGGAAATGCGCGAGGAAATGCGGCAAATGCAGGGCGACCCGCAAGTGGCCTCGCGCCGGCGACAATTGGCCCGCGGAACCAAGCCCTCGGGCTCGCCTGCCAGCGCCGGCCCGCTGCAAGTCGGCCCCATCGATCCCGCGGGCTGACCAGTCGTCTGGCTTCGCTCACACGCTCGACTTGCGTGTAGAACCGTGAGCTAGCTCGCCGCCTTGGCCGGCGGCTGGCAATAGCCGTAGCGCCGCAAATACTTTCCCCAGCGGCGATCGATGTCGGCTCGCAATCGATCGTCGAGCTCGTAGCTGCCGCGGCGATAGTCCTTGCGATCCTTGAAGTATTCCTCGAGCTTCGGCTGTGCGGTGGCAAACTCGCCGAGTTCCAGGTGTTCGTACAGCGAACGCATCTGAGCGATCGGATCGGCCACGAGGTCCTCGTAGCGCACCTCGAAGAACCGTGCAGGATCGACAAGCTGCCGGTCGCGTTCAAGCTTCTCGTACATCTTCTCGAAGCATGAGAAAACGTACTCCTCCAAACCCTCGTGGTTGGGCTCCTGCAGGGCCTCGAACTTGTAGAGCGTTTTCCACAGCTTGACGGTCGACGCGAATAGCGAGTAAGGATCGCGCACGATGTGCACGAACCGGGCGTCGGGAAAGAGTTCGAGGAGCGTCTTAACGCGCCCCGTGTGCGGAGGCGATTTGAGGATGATGCGCTTCGCCTTGCGCAGCGTGACCCGTTTCAGAAACCACTCCAGCCCCGCTTTCCACGCGTCGATTTCCTCCGGGCTGAGGCCCTCCATCGTGAGGTACTCGCTGTGCTGCGGGGGGCAATTGGGAAAGGCCATCGTCAGGTAGGGCGACGGCAAGCCCATATTGCACAGCGCGAACTCGTCCTCCTGCGGCCGATCCCAGCCGGTGAGCATGTTGTCCATCGGCCGCTTGCTGGGCAGCAGGAATTTCAGTTGCGTCAGCACACCGGAGCTAATCAGGAAGTGGTTCGGAGCCAGGCACTCGTACGTCGTGGGATAGGTGTACCGCTCATCGAGCACGAGCAACTCGTGCAACAGCGTCGTGCCGGACCGCCAGTGGCCAATAATGAAGATCGGCGCATCCTTGATCTGGGTGCGTTCCACGTAGCGCGACATCAGCAACTCCTGCACGGGACGGAGTGCCGAATTCATCACCGTGGCCATCGAGATTGTCGAGGCCAGCGGCCAGCGCGTGATGCCGACGCGAAAGCGATTCCGGACCAGCAAACGCAGCCACGGACCGAGACGCATGCCGTGCCAAAAACGCGCGTGGTAGAAGCGATAGGGGTTTACTTCAACCCGTTTCGATTTCGCGTCCGCGCCTTCAGCCATCTAACCATCGCTGCAGTAGTGAAACGAGCCCCCGGCGCACGTCTTGCGCTCGGGTAAAACATAGCAGCCCTGCCGCGATCCGGCCAGCGGGGCTGGGGTCTCGGCTGCAGCCCGAACGCCGGTGATTGCGGGTGTTTTCTACCACCATGTTGTCGATTCGGCTCCGCTACGCAGGGCCACGTGCCGCAGCGCATCCTGCATGGCGATCGCTAGCTCGCCGCCGGGTTTCTTGCCCACCTCGCGGCGCAGAGGCACCCCGCGCGGCGACACGAACTGCACCGTGGGGTAGCCTGTGACCGCGAATTGCCGACACACGTCGGGCTCGGCATCGGCGTCGATCAGCACGCACACGAAGTTGCTTGCTAGCTGCACGACGCGCGGGTCGGTAAAGGCTTCGTCCGACATCTGGTGGCAGTAGTCACACCAGGTGGCCGTGAAGAACAGCATCATCGGCTTGCCACGCCGCGAAGCCTCGGCGAACCCGGGACCGTAGCCGGAGATGAACCGCAGGTCTCCGCGGGCCACCGTCGCTGTGCTGCGGTGTTCCTCGGGCTTGGTCGAAGACTCGGCCGAGGCTGGCCCCTCGACGCCGATGTCGCAACCGTTCAGAGCGACGACGGCCGCTAGCAAACAGGCCTGACAGGCGAGATGTCTCATGGAAGTCGCAGGGAATTCTGTCGGCGAGGCTCCACGGCCGCGCGGGTTGGGTGGGGCGCGCGGTCGTCGCGCTGGACACGTTATCGACCGGCCGCAGAAGCAAACTTGAGCCCGCGACACCGCAGAGATCGGAGACGAGTCGCCGATTCAAAGCTTGGCAGACAGAGCCTGCTAGCTGCGTGATTTATGTATACGTCGCCGCGCAAAACCGGCCTGGACTCTAGGGGGCCGATGCAGTAATTTCCCCGCCTCACTTCCGCACCTCGTCTCGTCGTTCTGACTACAGTCACGCAATCCCGGAATCCACGGATGGCCTCTGCCGTTGTGCCTCGCCTGCCGCGCTCCGTTGCGCATCTGCAAGACCTGATCTTGCCGGTGGCAATTGTTGCCAGCGTGCTGGTGATTCTGGTTCCGCTGCCGGCGGCCATAATGGACCTGCTGCTCGCGGCCAACGTGGCCGTCGCCGTGATTGTGTTGCTGACGACCGTCTATGTCCGTACGCCGCTCGAATTCAGCGTCTTTCCGACGCTGCTGCTGGCCACCACGCTTTCGAGACTCGTGCTCAACGTCGCCACGACGAGATTGATCCTCACGCAGGCCGCCACCGACGGCATGCAGGCAGCCGGAGGCGTGGTGCAAAGCTTCGGCCAGTTCGTGGCCGGCGACAAGCTTGTCGTAGGGTTGGTCATCTTCGCCATCATCGTCGTGATTCAGTTCGTCGTGATCACCAAAGGCGCCACCCGCATCAGCGAAGTGGCGGCCCGCTTTGCCCTGGATGGCATGCCCGGAAGGCAGATGGCAATCGACGCCGACTTAAGCGCCGGCACGATCACCGAAGAAGAAGCACGCCGCCGACGGCAGGAGGTCGCCGGGCAGGCCGATTTCTTCGGAGCCATGGACGGTGCCAGCAAGTTTGTGCGCGGCGACGCCGTGGCCGGCATTCTGATCACGCTGGTGAACATCGTCGGCGGGCTCGTGATCGGCGTCGTCGAATACCGCATGGATGTTGCCGAAGCCGCATCGCTGTTTACACGATTGACGATTGGCGACGGCCTCGTCAGCCAGGTACCCGCATTCCTGATCGCCCTGGCCGCCGGATTGCTCGTGACGCGGAGCACGGCCAGCGTCAACTTGCCCGTGCAGTTTCTGGAACAGCTATTCTCTCGCCCTCGGGCGCTCGCGGTGACGGCCGTCTTCTTGGGCGTGCTGATTTTCACCGACTTGCCGGCCGTGCCTCTGTTTGGCATCGGGGGAGGTTGCGCGGCGCTGGCGATCGTGCTGACGCGGCAGCACAAGCACGAAGCGGAGGAGGCCAAGCAACTAGAGGCCGCGGCGCCGGCCGCGCGCGAGGATCGCGTCGAAGACTACCTGGCCGTCGATCCCATGGAGATCGAGATCGGCGTGGGGCTGATCCGCCTGGCCGATCCCAAGCGGGGTGGCGACCTGCTCGAACGCATCCAACGCGTGCGCCATTCGGTCGCCGCCGAGTTGGGACTGATCATGCCGAAGGTGCGCATCCGCGACAACATGCGGCTCGCCCAGCGCCAGTACCGCATCAAGATCGCCGACATTCCCGTCGCCGAAGGTGAACTTTACCCTTCGAGGCTCTTGGCTACTGACACCGGCAACGCAGCCGGCCCCATCGGCGGGCTCGAAACACGCGAGCCGGGCCGAGGCCGCGCCGCGGCCTGGATTGATCCCTCGGCACGCAGCGAAGCCGAGACGCTCGGCTATCGGGTGGCCGACCCCGTCGCGGTGCTCGTCTCGCACTTGACGGAGGTCGTGCGTACGCACGGCGACGAGATCCTCAGCCGCGATGCCACCAAACATTTGATCGACGAACTACACAAGACGTCGCCGGCAGTGGTTGACGAACTCGTACCTGGCCAGATGAAGCTGGCCGAAGTGCAGCAAGTGCTGCAGGCCCTGCTTCGCGAACAAGTATCGATTCGACAGTTGGCCCAGATCCTGGAGACGCTGGGCGAACATGCGCCGCATTCGAGCGATCCGCGCGTACTGGCCGAGCACGTGCGGCGCCGATTGGCCCGAGCCATCTCCACGCAGCACCGCGATCCACGCGGCCCGCTGTACGTCGTGACGCTCGATCCCCATCTCGAAGACCGCATTCGGTCGTCGATCGACCCGACGGGCGATGGAATGCATGCTCGTTTAGCACCACAAGTGGTCGAGGCGCTGTGCGGCGCAATCAGCCAGACTCTTGCTCGTGCGGGAGCATCGGCGCGTGACCCCGTTGTGCTGGTCAGTTCCCAGATCCGACCGGCCGTCAAGGAATTGACCGCAGCGCGCCTACCTCGCCTGGTAGTGCTCAGCTACGACGAAGTGACCCGCGACACCCCCATCGAGTCGGTGGGGCACGTCCACGACTTGGACGCGGGCACCTAGCCTCGCATTTGTCCTCAACCCACGGCATCTAGCCATGAATGTGCGAACGTACCGAGCCAAGACAATGCAACAGGCACTGGCCATGGTCCGGCGCGAGCTAGGCTCGTCGGCGGCCGTGCTCCACACGCGCGAGGTGCGACCGCGCGGCTTGGCCCGTTGGCTGGGCGCCAAGCCTGAGATCGAAGTCGTGGCTTCGGCGAACGTCTCGGTTCCCAGCCGCTTGCCCGCCAATTCGGAACCCGTCGTCGTGCCGATCGTCCCGCCGCCCACGCAGGTCGGCATCGAGCTCGACACCGAGGCTCCCTCGGCCCGCGCGGCTTCAAACGTGCAATTGTTCGCCCAGCTCAGCGCGCTGCAATCGAAGGTCGAGGACCTTTGTCGTCGTAGCGGGAAGGAATCGCGGAGCGAGCTGCCCGATTGTGCCTTCCAGCTTTTCACAGAACTGATCGATGCCGACGTCTGCGAGGAGTTGGCCCGGGAATTGATCGAGAGCGCACGCCGCGAGTTGGGCGAAAACGAGACCCTCGATCCCCAGCAGCTCAAGGCCGAGGTGGCTCGTCGGATCGAGCGCGAAATCACGCTGGCCGGACCGATCGGTTCGAGCCCCGGCCGCCGGCACCTGGTGGCGTTGGTCGGGCCGACGGGCGTGGGCAAGACGACCACGATCGCCAAGCTCGCTGCCAACTACCGGCTCCGCGAGAAGCGCCGGGTTGGCCTAATCACGGTGGACACGTATCGCATCGCTGCCGTCGAACAACTGCGGACCTATGCCGACATCATCGACTTGCCGATGGAAATCGTCTCCACGCCGCGCGAGATGCATCAGGCCGTGGCTCGCATGTCGGATCTGGACCTGATTCTGATGGACACCGCCGGCCGCAGCCCGCGCGACGAAGTCAAGATCCAGGAGCTCAAGAGCTTGCTGGCCGAAGCGTCGCCCGACGAAGTGCATCTCGTGCTCAGCTCGGTCGCCAGCGCCAGCAGCCTTGCGAAAACAGCGGCACAATTCGCCGAGGTCGGCACGACAGCCTTGCTGCTCACCAAGCTCGACGAAGCCGCCTCGCTGGGCAATCTGCTGCCGCTGTTGCGCCAGTGCGGCCTGCCGCTGAGCTACCTGACCCACGGCCAGAACGTGCCCGACGATATCGCCACGGCCGACAGCGGCCACTTGGCGCGCGTGATCCTGGGTCTAGAAACGGTGGCCGGCAAACGTCAATTGGTCGAGACATGATTCGGGATCAAGCGGACATCTTGCGGCAACTGGTGCGCGATCGGGCCGGAGTCGGCTCGGACGGCGGCCCCACCGCACCGTTGGTTGTCGTTACCGGCGGCAAAGGGGGCGTGGGAACGACTACGATCGCCGCCAACCTGGCCATCGCGCTGGCGCGTCACGGTCGACGCGCCGTGTTCGTCGATGCCGACCTCGATCACGGCGGACACACGCAGCTTGGCAGCCGCGTCGACGGCGGCAGCGTTGTCGACGTGCTCGCCGGACGCTCGACCGTCCACGAAGCACTCCAGCGCGGTCCCTCGGGGGTTCAGGTATTGTCCGGGGCGTGGGCCTCGGGAGAAGCATCGCAGTGCTCGGCCTCCTCGCAGGCGCGGTTGATCTCCGACCTAAGCCACCTGGCCCCGCATGCCGAGGTGATCGTGGTCGATGCGGGAAGCAGCCGGGGTCACTTCGCCCGGCGGTTTTGGCACGCGGCGAGCGCCGTCCTCGTGGTCACGTCGACGGACGACGCGTCGGTCATGCAGTGCTACGCAGCCATCAAGGTGCTCTTGGCCGGCGATGCCTCGGTGCCGATCCATACGCTCGTGAATCTGGTCTCGGAACTACCGGCAGCCGTCGACGTGCATGCTCGCCTCGGCGAAGCGTGTCGCCGTTTTCTCGGTGTGCGTACTTCCCCGACGGGAGCGATCCCCGTCTGCGGCACTTCGCCCCCCGAGCCCGTGGTCGTGTTCCCGCCTCATTCCGACTGTGCCCGCGCGCTGGACCGCGCGGCAGACACACTCTGGGCTCAACTGCAGTTGGCCAGCAGACGCAAAGCCTTGGAACACGTACCGACCAAGAATGATTCAACCTGAAGCGGCCCTTGAGCCGATAACTATGGACAACCTTTTTCAGCCGCGCCCGCGGCAATCTATGCCGGATCCGTCGACTTTAACGCCGCATCGAGCGAGGACTTCGTTGCCTAGCCGCCCGCCAGGACATGCTGTCGCACCCGACGCGGCTCGCGGGCAAGCATGCGCAACCGCCTCGTCAAGGCGGCGGGCGATGTCCCGGCCATAGCGCAGACGCGCGGCGCCGGCTGCCAGAATGGGCGGTCGCACCCGGTGCCGTTTCCGGAAAAGGATTCTCGGAACCAATCAACGCCAGCAGCGACAATCACGGAGGATTGAAATGGCGATGACCACCATGGCGCCGGAAGACGTGGCGCAGATCTGGCAGCAGTTCAAGCTCGACACGAGCAATCAGGAGCTACGCAACCGCCTGGTCGAAATGTATCTGCCGCTGGTCAAGTACAACGGCGAGCGGATCTGGTCGCGGCTGCCTGAGGGCGTCGAGTTGGACGACCTGATCTCGGCCGGCGTGTTCGGCCTGATGGACGCCATCGATGCCTTCGATCTTTCGCGCGGCGTTAAGTTCGAAACCTATTGCGTGCCGCGAATTCGCGGAGCGATGCTCGACGAGTTGCGCACCATGGACTGGGTGCCGCGCTTGGTGCGATCGAAGGCCAGCAAGCTCAACGAAGGCGTCAAGACACTCGAGGCCAAACTCGGCCGCGCCCCCAGCGAGGTCGAACTGGCCGAGCACATGGGCATTTCGGTGCCGGAGTTGGAAAAGATGGTCATGGAGGCCAACGCGGTCAACTTGATCAGTCTCAACAAGAAGTGGTACGAAACGGATAGCTACAAGGACGTCCGCGAGATCGACATCCTCGAGGACAAGAAGGGCGAAGACCCCACGCGCCGCATTCAGAAGAACGACCTGATGCGTCTGGTGACCAAGGGGCTCAACCGCAACGAGCGGCTGATCATCATTCTCTACTACTACGAAGAGTTGACCATGAAAGAGATCGGCGCCACGCTCGATCTCTCCGAGAGCCGCGTCAGCCAGATGCACAGCTCCATCGTGCAGCGCCTGCAGAACCAGCTCCAACGCCGCCGTCCGGAGTTTGGTACCTGAGTATCGAACTCAACCGGCCCGACGTACCTGCGTGCCTCCCAAGTGGGAGGCATTTTCTTTGCGCTGCGACTTACTGGGGTGATGCATGGCGACAGGCCGGCGCCTGTGGTATAAGGTGCGAACCCAACCTCCCCAGCCCCTGATTGCTGACTCCCATGGCCACGTCCGAAAGCACGCCCACGCCGGCGCCTAAGAACCAGCGCCGCGAGATCGTGGCCTGGTGCATGTACGATTGGGCCAACAGCGCTTATTCGACCATCTACATCACCGTCCTGGTGGGCTACTTGCAGCGCGCCGTGCTCGAAGGCGACGCCGGGCTCACCGTTTGGGGATGGGGCATCGGCGTCACGACGCTTTGTTGCGCAATCCTCTCGCCGATCTTGGGCGCGATCGCCGATGTCCATGCCAACAAGCGAACCTGGCTGGCCGTGACTACGATGCTCGGCGCGGGAGCCTCGGCGCTAATGTTCTTCGGCACGCCGGACCGCCCGTGGTGGTTCGTGGCCATGTTCTTGATCGCCAACCTCAATTACGAGCTCGTGCAGAGCTTCTACAACGCCTTCCTGCCCGAGATCTCCGACGATGAACGGATGAGCCAGGTCTCTGGGTGGGGCTTTGGCACCGGCTACGTCGGCGGCGGGCTGATGCTGGTCGTAGCCATCGTTGTGCTGCAGTTCGGCGAAAGGCTGGGGCTACCCACTGAGAACGGATTCCTGCCTCGCTTGTGTCTGCTAGTCATGGGTCTTTGGTGGGCCGTGTTTAGCCTGCCGATGCTGCTTATCGTCCGCGACCGAGCTCAGCCGCGCGACTCGAGCAAGTCGCTGTTGAGAACCGCCGCAGCCGGTCTGCAGGATGTTAAACGCACACTGCTGGATATCGGCCGATATCGGATGCTGGCCGTCTTCTTGGTCGGCTTCTTGATCTACAACGACGGGGTAATGACCGTCATCTCGCAGGCCTCGGTCTACGCTCAAACCAAGTTCGACATGGACGAGGCACAGCTCGTCCCGCTGTTCCTGATGATCCAGTTCGTGGCCCTGCCCGGGGCCGTCTTTCTGGGCTGGGCGGCCACGAAGATCGGGCAGAAGAACGCCCTGCACATCTGCCTCGGCGTATGGGTTCTCGTACTGCTCAGCGGCTTTGTGATCGAGACCGTTAACCAGTTTTGGGCAATGGCCGCCGTCACGGCTCTCGTGATGGGCGGCACGCAGTCGATTAGCCGCACGATCATGGGGCTCATGACCCCTGAAGCCAAGACCGGCGAGTTCTTCGGCTTCTTCAACCTCTCGGGCAAGGCCTTCAGCATGCTCGGCCCGATCATGTTCACCGAAATCCTCAAGCGCACCGAGAGTGCTCAATGGGCCATCCTGAGCCTGTTGGTCTTCTTCGCCGTCGGCTGGGCCATTATCGCACCGCTGAATATCGCTAAGGGCCAACAGCAGGCGGGGAAAGCAGGAAGGAGTGGATAGTAGTTGGTGGGCGCTGGTTGGTGGTTGGTGACGGCTAGAATACACTGACGTCTACGAGCCATCATACTCATTCGTACCAGTGCCAAACCGCGTTCGTCGTTCTTCACTAACCACTGCCCAAGAACCACCACAAATGCTCGGCACCAAGTTAGACATCCAACCCTACGTCGAGCGGCTTCAAACGGAACTGTCGCGCGTTGATCATCAGGAAATCCGCCGTTGGGCCGACCTGGTGTTTGAAGCCTGGGAAAACGAACGCTTCATTTTCGTATTTGGCAACGGCGGCTCGGGCACCACGGCCACGCACATCTGCGAGGACCTGGGCAAGAGCTCGCTACGGCACGAAGAGCTGCACGACGAGAGCAAGAAGCGGCTCAAGATCCTCAGCCTCACGGACAATCTGGGCTGGATCCTGGCCCTGGGCAACGACGTCGGATACGACCACATCTTCGTGCAGCAGTTGATGAACTACGGTAGCAAGGGCGACCTCGCCATCGCCATCAGCGGATCGGGAAACAGCCCGAACGTGTTGCAGGCCGTCGACTGGGCCAATCGACACGGACTGAAGACGTTCGCTCTCACCGGCTTCGACGGTGGTCAGCTACGCCGCATCGCGCACGACGGCATGCACGTTCCCCTGGACGACATGGGCATGGTCGAAAGCATTCACCTGTGCCTCTTTCATTGGGTACTCAACGATGTCTTCGCCCGCATCAACCGTGAAGGACGACACGGAGAGGCGAGGCGCTAGGGACTGGGGATTGAGGGTCCGATGCAGAATGGGACTCTTCTGTCGTTTCTTGCCGGTAGCCCTTAATCCCCCTTAATCCCTAACCCCTAGTCGACAATGTTTCTCGGCATCGAAATCGGCGGCACGAAACTGCAGCTCGGGATTGGTGCTGGGGACGGGACGCTTGTGGCAATCGAGCGCCTCGAAGTGCAGCCCAAGCGGGGCGCTCAAGGCATTCTCCAGCAACTCGAAAAGGTCGGCGGGGAGTTGGTGGCCAGGCACGCCCCCTCGGCCGTCGGCTTGGGTTTCGGCGGCCCGGTCGATCCAGCCGCCGGCGTCGCCATCAAGAGTCATCACGTGGCCGGGTGGGAGCAATTTGCCCTGGCCGATTGGTGCCGCCAGGTGTTCGCGCTGCCCGCGGCCGTCGAAAACGACTGCGATGCCGCGGCCCTGGCCGAGGCTCGCTTTGGGGCCGGCCGCGGCCACCGAGCCGTTTTGTACGTTACAGTTGGCAGTGGCATCGGCGGTGGGCTGGTCCTCGATCGTGAGATCTATCGCGGCAGCGGGCGCGGCGCCGCCGAGATCGGACACTTGCGGCCCGGACTACTGGCCGATCGGCCGGATCAAACCGTCGAGTCGCTGGCCAGCGGGTGGGGAATCGCCGCCGCGGCCCAATCGCGGCTGGGCGACCCGATTTCGCACTCCTTCCTCTCGCTGGCGAATGGCCCGCGCGACGGCGGCCCCGAGCAAGTGCGCCGGCGGCTGGTCGAGAACGAAGGGGCCGAAGCGGAGTACGCCGCCGATTTGCGCGAGCGCTGCGACGGCAATCTCGAAAACCTCAGCGCCCGTATGGTCGCCCAGGCGGCCGCAGACGGCAACGAGATCGCCCGCGGAGTGCTCGCGCATGCTTGCCAGGTGTTAGGCTGGGCCATCGCTCAAGCGCTGACGCTGGTGTCCGCCGAGGTAGTTGTCGTGGGCGGCGGTGTTTCGCTGGCCGACGAGAGCCTGTTTCTTGCGCCGCTCCGCACGCAAGTCGAGCGCTACGTGTTCCCGCCGCTGGCCGGCACCTACGAAATCGTGCCCGCCCAGCTTGGCGAGCAGGTCGTCGTCCACGGAGCGCTCGCCGCTGCCTCGACGGTGCGTTGAGCTTCCCGCCGCCCGACGGCTCAGCCTGCCTACTCTTGCTCTTGTTCTTGCTTTTGTTGAGCAAGCTTCAGTTCCGCCCGACGCAGCGCGATCTCCGCAGTCAGTCGTTCCCGTTGTGCGGCGTAATAGGCATTCGCTTCCCCACCGCGGGACCCCGACTTCCACAGAGCATGGACTTTCTCCTCGATCCTGCGCATTGCCGAAAAGCGCTCGTGCAATGCATCGAATCGCTCCGCGTCCGTCGTGGCTGCTTCCATCCGGGCTCGAAACAGTTTATTCGTTGCCTCAAACAATACATCGAGCGTAACCGTACCACTTTCGTACGCGCTGGACATCGACTCGACTGCCTTCTCGGCAACCCGCACGCGTTCCTGTAACAGTTGCCGAAGCCGTGCCTCGTCGGCGTTCTCCTCCTCACCGGCCAACAGCACGGAGGACGTTCCTACGAACAAGACGGCGGTCCCCAAAGCAATCAAAGTAGCAAGTCGGGCATACATCATTCTGCTCCTCAAATAGAAGGATCGAAGTGTCCCCACAACGCTCGCCGCATACTCTTTGCCATAACGGGCCCGAAGCTAACGTCTCTGTCCGGCGCCGCGCTCCATTGCTGCGCGCACCTCCGGCAGCGGGTAGTCCACGATCGGCAAGTCGAGATGTGCCACCTCGCGCAACCGTCGGTAGCCGCGCGAAACGATTGCCTCGCGCTCACGGACGTAGTTCGCGTCCAGCCGCTGCTTGTCGAAGTCGCCCTCGACCGATACTGGCTCGAAGTCCGCGTCGACGATGAACTGTGCGAGCACCGGGTTACAGCGGATGTGGCGTTCGGCCGTCGTGTGCAGCGTCTCGGGATCGACCATCCCAATCACGAATCGCAGATAGAGATCACTCTCGGTGATCTCTTCCACGTCGCCGCCGCACACGTCGCAGAGATAGCCTTCCTCGCACTTGGCCATGACACCCCCGCGGGGCTACAGCCCCAGCACGTCGTTCATGCCGTACAATCCCGGCGGCTTGCCGGCCAGAAACTTGGCCGCTGCCAACGCCCCATGAGCATAACAGTCGCGGCTGGTCGCGCGGACCAAAATCTCCAGTGTTTCTCCCAGCAGCGCGAAGATGATCGTGTGCTCACCCGGATTGTCGCCCGTGCGCACCGCATGGTAGCCAATTTCGCCGTGCGGCCGCTTGCCGGGCCGACCCGAGCGGCCGTGGCGGACCTCGGTCTGGCCCATCGCGTCGGCGATGATCTGCCCGAACTTCAGGGCAGTGCCGCTGGGAGCGTCCTCCTTGAAACGGTGGTGCCGCTCGATGATCTCGACGTCGGCCCCCGTGGGATGATCGGCGAGGGCCCGAGCGGCGGTATCCGAGAGCTTCATGGCAAGATTCACGGCCAGGCTCATGCTCGGAGCCCAGAGCACTGGAATCTGCTCGGCCGCGCGCCGAATTTCGCTCTCCAGTTTCTCGCCGAGCCCCGTGGTGGCCACGACCAATGGCACCTTGCTGGCCAGGCACGCTCCCAAAATTGCCTCGGTCGCCTCAGGAACCGAAAAGTCGACGACAACGTCGATGCCCGCGGGCAAGCTCGTCCCTAGCGGCACACCCAATTCGCCGGCGCCCGCGACAAGGCCCGCGTCGGAGCCCAAACGGGCGTGTCCGTCGTGCTCGATTGCGGCGACCAGCGACAGCTCGTTGTCGGCGCTGGCCAACGCCACCAGCCGCTGCCCCATGCGGCCTGCGGCGCCATTGATCCCAACTCGAAGTGCCATGCGTTATCTCTGCGGTTCCTGCCGCCGTGGTGTGCTATCGGCGAAGGCGGCGGCGATGATTGAATGAAACGTCAGCTATAGAGCTGAATCGCCTTGACGATCTCGTCGAGCTGGTTAGGCACGGCCACGGCGCGGTTGGCAAACGCGGCACGTTTCACCCCGCGGCTGCCGAGCACGCGATTGAATTGGTCCTGGTCGGTCGTATGGTAGGCCACCGTGGCTGTCGGGTCCTTCAGTTGATGACCGGTCAGCACGCACACCACACGGTCCGAAGGTGCGATGACTCCCTGCGATACGAGCAACTTGGCCCCGGCCACGCTGGCGGCACTGGCCGGTTCGCAACCCAGCCCGCCGGCGCCAACCTGGGCTTTCGCGTCGAGAATCTGCTGATCGGTCACTTCGCGCACGACGCCGTCGCAGGTATCCAGGGCACGAAGGCACTTCTCGAGGTTCACGGGGCGGTTGATCTCGATGGCGCTGGCGATCGTCGAGGCTCGTTTCTCGGCTGCGTCCAGCTCGGCATAGTAGTCGTCGCGAATCGCCCCGTCGATCTGGCCGCCATTCCAACGCAGACCTCGGTTTTCGTACAACTCGTACAGTGTGTCGGCCCCTTTAGCATTGATCACGGCGAGCCGCGGCACGCGGTCGATCAGGCCGATCTCCTTCAGCTCGGCGAAGGCTTTTCCAAACGCGCTCGAGTTACCCAGGTTGCCGCCGGGCACGACGATCCAGTCGGGCACTTCCCACCGCAAGGCTTCGAGTACCCGGAACATGATCGTCTTCTGGCCCTCGAGACGAAAGGGGTTGACGCTATTGACCAGGTAGATGCCCAGTTGGCTGGAGACCTCCTTGACCCGGGCCATGGCGTCGTCGAAGTCGCCGGCAATCTGCATCGTCAAGGCCCCGAAATCGAGCGCCTGAGAGAGTTTGCCGTAGGAGATCTTGCCCGAGCCGATGAAGATCACTGCCCGCATCAGCTTGGTGACCGAGCAGTAGAGCGCCAGCGAGGCGCTGGTGTTGCCAGTCGAGGCACACGCGGCCCGCTTGGCGTTGATCGTGTGGGCATGCGTGAATGCGGCCGACATGCCGTTGTCTTTGAAGCTGCCCGAAGGATTGAGCCCTTCGTATTGCAGCAGCAATTCGCCGCCGTCGACTCCCACATACTTGGCAACCCCCGGCGACGATTGCAGCAGCGTCTGCCCTTCGCCGATGGTGACCACTCGATCCCGCGGCGCAAAGGGGAGCAGTTCGTAGAACCGCCATACGCCGCTGAGCGACAGCGGCTCGTAGCGGCGCGACCACTTGGTCTCGAAGAACGAGAGCTTGTCGGGCGGCTTGAGTCGCTCCCAGTCGTAGACGACGTCCAATAAGCTGCCACAAACGTCGCACGCCACGCGCACCTCGTCGACGCCGTACGTGGCCCCGCACGCGGGCACGATGCAGCGCTGGAATGCGACGTCGGTCAAGGTCACGACGCTAATGGCTCGGAACTCCCTAACGATGCCGCATCTGCCGGCAGCAAGCATGTACAACGTTCCAGTCTAAGCCAGCTTTCGGTGCGCTGTCCAGTTGGCTTGGCCGCCGGTGATCGTCCGGCTACGACGTGCTATTGCGGCCGGCTGCGGTCTCCAAAGGAACCCCTGCACCGGTGGTGCGCGATTTGACAGTTCTGAGGGCCGGACTTAGAATAACTGGTCTAGGGACTCCCGGGAGGGGGCTGGCTGAGTGATGGCTGTTGGAGACGTCAAACATGAAGAAGGCTGAGGCGAAGCAGTTCAAAGAGCGGCTGTTGCTGTTGCGTGCCCGGCTGCGCGGAGACGTCAACGCGATGGCTGACGCGGCGCTGCGGAAGACGCGTTCGGAGGCCAACGGCGACCTTTCGAGCATGCCGATCCACATGGCCGATATCGGCAGCGACAACTACGAACAAGAGTTCACGTTGAGCCTCATGCAATCGGAAGAGGGAACCCTCGAGTCGATTGAGGCCGCCATCGAGAAAGTCGAAGACGGCACTTACGGCATTTGCGAAGAATGCGGCGGCAACATTCCCAAGGCCCGGCTGAACGCCATTCCCTACACGCCGGTGTGCATCAAGTGCGCCCAGCAGCTTGAAGGAAGCTGAGCCGGGCCCACACCTCCAGCGCGGGAAAAGCCCCTCCACGATGAGCGCTGCCATGATGGCAGTTGCGGCACGTCGCTATCTACTGTTCGGCACTCTAGCCGCTTGCGGCTGCCTGCTTGATCTGTTCACCAAGGCATGGATCTTCGCCCGCTTGGGCATCCCGCCGAAACCTCCCCAATGGTGGCTCGTACTCAACGTACTGAGCCTGACGACTAGCCTCAACGAGAGCGCCCTGTTCGGCATCGGCCAGGGACGCGGCACGTGGTTCATCGGGCTCTCCGTGGTCGCCGTTGCGGGGATTCTCGGGTGGTTGTTCTTCGCCGGCGCGGCTCGCGATCGGATGCTCACCGCGGCGCTGGGAATCATCACCGGCGGGATCCTGGGAAACCTCTACGACCGGCTTGGCTTGCCGGGGCTGAAGTGGCGGGCTGCCGCGCACCATGCCGACGGCGATCCCGTGTTCGCCGTACGCGATTGGATCCATTTGCGAATCCCGGGGGTCATCGACTGGCCGGTGTTCAACATCGCCGATAGCTTGCTGGTTTGCGGTGCCTTGTTGCTGTTGTGGCACACCCTCTGGGCCGACCCACGGCGCAAGAATCGGCAACGCGCAACAGACCACACCGCGGCCGCGGTGCGTGTGAATCACGTGTAACTGCGCTAATTGCGCTTATACGCAACTTTCTCCTAGTGCGAATATCGTTTTTGACACACAGCGATTCGTTCGCTTTAATGCCCGGCGGTAGGAGTCGCTAATTGGTAGGCGATCATCCCACGAGGCGAGTCCGGGGTGATCGAGCGGCTTAGAAAGGTGTCGAGGTTAGCGCGCAGCCGGCGCGGGCGTCGCGCTCAAACTAATCGACGCGACTTGCGTTGCGCTGAAAATGCGCACCGCGTTGCAGAGGGCACCGAATCGATGAAACTCTCGCGCACCGTGGCGTACGCCGTACAGGCCACGCTCCAGCTGGCGGATGCTCCCCCCGGAGCGCCTGTTCCCTGCAGTCAACTGGCAGCCACCGGGCATATGCCCGAGCGGTTCTTGCTGCAGATCCTCCGGCACCTGGTCAATCACGGCATTCTGCATTCAACGCGCGGCGTCGACGGCGGGTATTCCTTGGAAAGGCCGCCGCAAGAAATCTCATTGCTTGAGGTCATCGAGGCGATCGATGGCCCCCTGGTCGCAACGATTCCGACGACCGACGACGGACACTTTGGCCGCTACGAAGATCGCCTCCGTGCAGCGTTGGAAGGCGTGGCCGAGACGAAGCGCCAGCAGTTGCAGGCGATCAAGATCTCCGACCTGCTCGGGCCCGCCCGAGTGGCAAAGATGGCTTGATCCTCTGCTGGGCCTGGGCCGAAGCTCTTTAAGGGAGCCTTGCGAGGCTTGGCAGTTCGGCTTGCGCTCGTTACGCTCGTGGCATGCATGCAAGCGAACTACTCCCGCGCTACGAGTTTGCACGCCAGGTGGCCAACGAGGCGGGCCGCTTGACGCTGGACTACTACCAGCGCGACGACTTGGCCGTCGAGTTCAAGGGGGACTCCTCGCCCGTCACCGTCGCCGACCGCGGCGCTGAGGAGCTCCTGCGCAAACGAATTGCTGCTGAGTTTCCCGAGGACGCGATCCTCGGCGAGGAGTTCGGCGAGCAACCCGGCACGAGCGGCTACCGTTGGATTCTCGATCCGATCGACGGCACGAAGTCGTTCGTGCACGGCGTCCCGCTGTACGGCACCTTGGTGGCCGTCGAGCACCAGCAGCGAAGCGTGATCGGCGTGATCGAGATTCCCGCTCTCAAAGAGTGCGTCTACGCGGCGGCGGGGCAGGGCACCTGGCACGTGCGCTCGGGTGAACCGCCCCGACGAGCAGAAGTTTCGCAATGCGATCGCCTGGCCGACGCTCTGGTGCTGACCAGCGAGGCGTATTGCCGTCTACCGAGCCGCCACGAAGCAATCGGACAGATCCAGCAAGCCGCGCACATTAATCGCACCTGGGGCGACTGCTACGGGTACCTGCTGGTCGCCACGGGCCGGGCCGAGGTGATGATCGACCCGATCATGGCCTTGTGGGACGTGGCGGCGCTGCAGCCCATTCTCGAAGAGGCCGGCGGCAGCCTCACGAATTGGCATGGCAACCCCACGATCTACTCGAGCGAAGCCGTCGCCACCAACGGCCGGGTCATGGAAGAGGTTCTCGCCTTCACGCGCGGGGCGTAGGGCGACAACGCCTGGTCAGCGTGCTACGCCGGTCTGCTAGAGCGGGCGTCCCGACCAGCGGACGAACCCTTCCATGGCAAAGTACTCGGGCAGGCCAAACTGGTTGTAGACCGCCGCGGTGTTGCGATTGCGATCTTCGGCCCGCTGCCAGAACTCGCGAGGATCGTCGGGTCCGGGAAACAGGGCCGAGTCTTTCTGCGATTCGTGCATGAAGATCGCCTGACGCTTGAGCCGCAGATCGCGCGGACTAAGTGGCACGGCGATCTCGATTTCGTGCGGAGCCCATTCCTGCCACGCACCGCGATACAGCAGCACTTCGGGCCGGCTCCCCGTGTCGCTTTCCAAAGCGATCACGGCTCGAAAAATCGCGTCGGCGCACACACGGTGTGTGCCGTGCGGATCGGACAAGTCGCCGGCCACGTAGATCTGCGCCGGTTGCACCTGCTCGATGAGCGCGCGGACAATCGCCACGTCTTCGTCGGTAATCGGCTTCTTGCTGATCGTGCCCGTGCGGTAAAAGGGCATGTCGAGAAAGTGCAGATTTTCCTCGCGGCAGCCGGCCACGATGGCTCCGGCTTTCGCCTCGCTCCACCGGATGAGTGACTTGATCGTGAGCACCTCGGGACTGTCGCTCTCGCCCGGCGCCTTGTCGGCCAGCGCCTTGGCCACCCGGTGCTCCAATTCGCGCGATTTCCGGTCGTCGATGTTGAACAGCCGGTTGAACTCCGCCACCAGGTCGGCCACCCGCTGGGCGTCGTGATCGAAGACGGCGATGTTCCCGCTGGTCATGTAGGCCACGTGGGCCTCGTGGCCGTCTTCCACCAGCCGGATCAGCGTGCCCCCCATCGAGATCACGTCGTCGTCCGGGTGGGGGCTGAAGCAGATCACCCGCTGCGACTCGCGGCCGGCCGGGTGATAGTCGATCGTGTCCATCATCTGGCGAAAGACGCGATGCGCCAGCTCCTGGGCTGGCCCGTAGTGCCGCAGAAGTTGGTGCAGGTTGTGATGGCGAAAGTCATCGTCGTCGAGCTTCAGAAGCGCCTTGCCCGACTGCTCCGAGAGCCACAGCACGGCCCGTTTGACCAGAGCATCCGTCCACTTGACCTTACCCAGCACCCAGGGCGTGGTCATGGCCGTCAGCTTGCCGGCCGCAGCCGAATCGAGCATCAGCGCGGCGTCGCCGTGCTCGCGCAGGTAACAGGCCGGCACGCGCGGCGTGGCCGGGCCCTCGACCGTTTCGCGAATGATGCCCGCCTTGTGCTCGCCCAGGGCAATCAGCACGATCTTGCGGGCATCGAGAATCGTACCCAGGCCCATGGTGATGGCCTGCACCGGCACATTCTCCTCGCTAAAGAAATCGCTGGCCGCGTCACGACGGGTGAGCGGATCGAGCGTGCACACGCGCGTGCGGCAGTCGCGGGCGCTGAACGGCTCGTTGAAACCGATGTGGCCGTTGCGTCCGATGCCCAGCAGTTGGATGTCGATGCCGCCGTGCTCGCGAATCCGCTCCTCGTACCAGCGGCAGTGCTCTTCGAGCTTTTCCGGCGGCGTGAGCCCGTCGGGTATGAAGATATTCTCCGGTGGCACGTTCACCAGCTTGAACAGGTGTTCGTGCATCCAGCGGCGGTAGCTTTGCAGGCGATCCTCGCCCAGGCCCAGGTACTCGTCGAGGTTGAACGTAACGACGTTCGCAAAGTCGAGCCCTTCGTCGCGGTGCATCCGGCCCAACTCGCGATAAATGCCCACCGGCGTGCTCCCGGTCGGCAGACCGAGCACGGCCCGTTGGCCCTTGGCAGCCCGATCGCGAATGATCGTGGCGATCATGCCGGCCACGTGCCGGTCGAGTTGCTCGTGGGCCTCGAAAACGTAGGAGGGCAGGGCGGTGCCGGGCAGCGGGCCCAGCGGAGGCGTGTCGATCATCTTTCGTAGTGGTTCTCTATGTCAGGCGAAATAGAACCACTGAGTATGACGCGTCGGACGCCGCTGGGCTAGGAGGCCGGGTGTTCGCCGCTCATCGCCCCCTAATACGGGTCTTCGATGGGCTCGCCGCCGTTGGCTGTGAGCATGGCCCGCAGCGTCTCGGGCGGGAGTTCCTTCGTAAGGAAACGCACACTTCCGTCGCAGAGGAGTGCGTGCGCTCCGTCACCATGGAGGCTCGAAATTGCGGTACTTGAGACGGAGTTGATAGGCCGGCTTGCCTCGGCAAGCGTCAGGTCGCGCGGCTCCGTCCAACGGATTCCCGAGTCTTTGACTTCGATCACGCTAATCGTCTTGCTGGTTCCGTCGGTGATCTGTTGGATCGAGCGTGTAGAAGTGCCGGCCCAGGCGGTTTGGTCTCCGATGACGGCCACGAAGCTCGTATTGCTTTCGGATTGGTCGTAGCTGCATCCGTAAGGATACGGCATTTCCATGGCGAGCTTGCTGTTGTTCGGCCCGTCCCACGGTTCATTGAGGTCGTATTGTTCGTAAAGCCGATGGCATTCCTCGTCTTCGAAATAAGGCAGAATCAATACGCGCCAGCTATGCATCGGCACCCCGTTCTGGTCGGCTATGTAGGCTGGCGGGAAGCATCCAAACGTATCGTGGTAGACGGCCAGCGCCACGCCCAGCTGCCTCATGTCGCTCTTGCACATGCTGCGGTACGATGGAGTGTGCCCGGACTGTATCAGCGGTAGGAGGAGAACACCCATCACCAGAATAATGCCGAAGAAAATACCCAAATCAATCTGTAGGTCCCGCGATATCCATCGGCGTTGTGTCCCTGGACTTGGCGCGGCTTCGTCGCCTTGCACTTGTTTACGGTTTTGAGGCTCGGTCATGGCTGCTCGTCCTCGCGGGCTGGGTCGGGATCTTCGTCGCGTACGGAAATCACCCATTCCCCGCGATCGTCTCGCTCCAGAGGCTCTCCACCGTCAGCCGTGAGCAGCGCCCGGAGCGTATCGTGCGGCAAGTCGTCAGTGACGAAATGCACGCTCATGTCACAGAAAAGCAGGTTCGTACCGTTGCCATGCGGGCTAGAGATTCCCGGCGTCTCGCTGCCGTTGATGCCCCGACATGCCTCGTTGAATGTCAGGTCGCGCGGCTCCATCCAGTGAATATCCGAGTCGTTGAACTCGGCCACCAGAACCGTTTCGGACGTGCCATCGGTGATTTGAGTGACCGAACGCGTCGCGGTACCTGGCCAGACCGTCTCAGGTCCAACGATCGCCACATAGTTCGTGCAACAGCCTTCTCGTTCACTGCTTGGACAGTGAAAGGGAGGGAATGCGACGTCGGCGAGTTTGCGGTTGTTCGGTCCGTTCCACGGCTCGTCGAAGCGATACTTTTCGTAGAGCCGGTGGTACCCTTCTTCTTCTAGATATGGAAGCAACAAAACACGCCAGCTATGCATCGGCACGCCGTTCTCGTCGGCGACGTATGCCGGTGGAAAAGTACCAAACTCGTCGTGATACGTGTGCATCGCCGCGCCGATCCGTCTCAGGTTGCTCGTGCAGGGGTGCCGTCGGCGACTGCGAGCCGGCTCGATTCCAGGTAAGAAAAAGAATAAGAGCAGCGCCAAGACAATGCAGATGCCCACAAGCCACAGGGCTTTTTCACGCCGGTCGCCGCTGGCGTCGTCGCTGCGGTATTCGGAGTCCACGAGAGTGCTCCGCCGTAACAAGGGCGCTGCGAAAGGTCGCCCACCATCCTACCAGAAATCGTCCCCCGGAAGGCTGGGTCACTCGTCGCCAAAGCCGTCGTACGGATACTCAAAGTCGTCCCCGCCGCGGGCCGTGAGCACGGCGCGCAGCAAATCCTTGTCCTCGGGCAATCGATCAATGTGAGCGTCCCAGTAGGCGGCGTTGGCGCCTGAGGGGTGATCGGCGGATATCCCGCCGGCGACGTTGATGCCGCGGGCGGCCTGTTCGAGCGTCAAGTCCCGGGGTTCCATCCAGTGGACGTCCGAGTCCGCCACTTCGACCACCGCGACGGTCTTGTGTGGACCGTCGTAGATGTCTCGAAGCCCGCGCGGCTGGTCTCCGACAAAGCCTGCTTCCGGTCCCACGACGCCCAGGTAGTTTGCGTACTCGGCACCGGCGTCGGATGAGGGGCAATTGAAGTGGGGAAACGAAAGCTTGTCGGCGAGCTGGCGGTTGTGGGGGCCGTTCCACGGCTCGTCGAAGTCGTACTGCGCGAAGAGTTTGCCCTCGTCGAGGTACGGCAGAATCAGAACCCGCCAACTGTGCATTGGTTTGCCGTCGGCATCGGCCAGGTAGGCCGGCGGAAAGCTGCCGTAGACGTCGTGGTAGCTCAAGAGCGCGATCTGGATCTGACTCAGGTTGTTCACGCACTTCGCCCCCTGGGCTGCCGGCAACTCGAGTGCAGCCTTCAGGAAGATCCCGCCAACCACGACGCCTAGGGCCGTGACCGTCGCCAGGAATAGAATCACCGCCGTTCGACGCTGATAGGGCGTCGCTCGATGCACGTGGTCGTTCACAGGATGTTCTCCGCATCGATGGTTAGTATGGGTGTTTAAATTTACCCAATGGTGGCAGTGCGTACCAGTAGGGCCTGCAAATGGGGAGCGTCGGTGCGCGGATGCCTTTGATTCCCAGCGAGGGCGAGACATACTGGCCCTTTTCCACACTCCCTATGAGACCCTCCCATGATCCGCCCGCTTGCCGCTATCTGCCTGATCGCCGCCTCCATCGCAGCAATTCCCGCGACTACCTCTGCCGCCGAGCTCTCCGCCGGATTCGGCCTGAACGACGTCACGCCGGACGTGGAGGGCAGTGCCGTCTATATCGCCGGCTACGGGCAGAATCGCCGGGCCGAGGGCGTGCACGACCCGCTGTATGCCCGGGCGATCGTGCTGGCGGACGGGGACAAGAAAGTTGCTCTCTGCTCGGTCGACGTAGTGGGACTGCAGTACCCCACGGTGCAGCAAATCCGCAAACGACTCGAGGGCTTCGACTACGTGCTGGTGGCCAGCACGCACAATCACGAGGGCCCCGACACGGTCGGCATCTGGGGACCCACGCCCTTCAAGAGCGGCGTCGATCCCAAGTATATGGAGTCCCTGGTCGCCGGTTGTGTCGAGGCGATCGAGCAAGCCGACGCGGCCCGGGTACCCGTGTCGGCAAGTTACGGCACGGCCGCAGACGAGAAGCTGCTGCGCGACAGCCGCGAGCCGTACGTGAAGGACGACGTGCTCCGCATCGTACGTTTCGACAAGGCGGGCACCACGGAGCCGGCGTGCTTGCTGGTGAACTGGACGTGCCACCCGGAGGCGTTGGCCAGCCGCAACAAGCAAATCACCGCGGACTTTCCCTTCTACACGATCCGCGACCTGGAGAAGAAGTACGGCTGCCCCGTGTTCTATGTCTCGGGCGCCGTCGGCGGGCTGATGGCGCCACCGCGCGGAATCTACACCAAGAGCGACGGCTCGCCGTTGGAGGACGGCAACTTCGAATACGCCGAACGGTTGGGCAGCGACGTGGCCAAGCTGGCCGTTGAGGCGGTCGAGGCGGCCAAGCCGGTGAAACTCGTGCCGATTCGCGTTTCGGCCAAGCCGATCACGGTGCCGCTGGAAAACACGCTCTACCGAGCCGCCCAGGCAATGGGCGTGCTGGATCGCGAGGGACGGCTGTGGACCGGCAATCCCGAAGAACTCGGCCGCAAGTACAAGCTGCCCGATGACGCCAAGCACACGCCGGCCGGCGTGACCGAGGTCGGTTACGTGGGGTTGGGCGCCGTGCACATCGCCGGCATCCCCGGCGAGATCTACCCCGAATTGGTCTACGGTCGCGTGCAGGACCCGGTCGATCCCGGCGCCGATTTCCCCGACGCAGCCGTCGAACCGTCTGTGGTCGAGATCCTGCCCGGCGGCAACTTCCTGCTGTTTGGGCTGGCCAACGACGAGCTGGGCTACATCGTGCCCAAGCGTCAATGGGACGCCAAACCACCGTTCGCTTACGGCCGCGACGACAGCCAATACGGCGAGGAAAACAGTTGCGGCCCCAGCATCGCGCCGATTCTGATGGAAGCGCTCAAGCGCCGCGTGGCCGAAGCCAAGTAGTGCCCTTAGCCGGCACATTCATGTGCCGCGCTTGGCAGCAACAATCACGGCACATGCATGTGCCTGGCTGAATGTGCACCCTACAGCGCTTCGCGGGTCAGGGCCATGTTGTCGCGGTGGATCACTTCGTGGTAGGGGCAACGCCCCAGCACGCCGGCGATGGCATCGGTCTTGAGCCCCTTGATCCGCAGCACGTCGTCGAGCGGATAGTTCGTCAGGCCCCGGGCAAACTCACAGCCGGCCGCGTCGGCCAGAGACACGATGTCGCCCTGCTTGAACGCGCCCGTGGCATCGACGATTCCGGCGGCCAACAAACTCTTGCCCTTTTTCTCCACCGCCTCGCGCGCCCCATCGTCGAGCAGCAATACGCCCCGCGGCCGGGCCGTAAACCCGATCCATCGCTTGAAGGATCGCAGGGCCTGCCCCTGCGCCAGAAAGAGCGTGCCGACCACGTCGCCGGCGGCAATCTGGGCCAACACCCCCGGTGTGCGGCCGTTGGCGATGATCACGTTCTCGCCGGCGGTCGTGGCGATCCGCGCCGCCTCGAGCTTGCTGGCCATGCCTCCTTTGCTGACGCCCGCTATCGGGGCCCGCGCCAGCTTGATGACCGACTCGTCCAGACGTTTGACGGTGGAAATCAGCTTCGATCCGCGATCGGCCGGATCGCCGTCGTACAGTCCGTCGACGTCTGAAAGCAGGACCAGGAGCGGAGCTCGAATCAGATTCGTGACCATGGCCGCCAGGCGGTCGTTGTCGCCAAAGGTCGTCTGCAACTCGTCGACGCTGACCGTGTCGTTCTCGTTGATAATCGGCAGAGCGCCGAATTCGAACAGGGCCCGAATCGTGTTGCGGACATTAAGATAAGCGGTGCGGTCGTCGAGGTCGTGCGCCGTGAGCAGCAATTGGGCAGCGTGCCGCCCGTGGGGGCGCAGCCCCCGGTCGTAAGCTTCCACCAGGTGGCTTTGGCCCACCGCGGCGACCGCCTGCAGCTGGGCCAGATTGGCGGGCCGCTTGGTGAGCTTGAGCTGCCCCATGCCGGCCCCCACGGCTCCGGAAGTGACTAGCACGACCTTCCGTCCGGTTTCCATCAACGCGTGCAGCTCTTCGGCAAGCGTTTCGACGCGCTGGCGATTCAACAGCCCATCGGCGCCGGTCAGCACGCGCGTGCCGACCTTCACGACAATGGTGTGCGCCGCCGTGGCGACTTCTTGGCGAACCAGATCGGTCATGGCGAGAGGCAGTTGCGCAAGTGTCGGCACTTTTTCCAATCCTGCATCATAGCGGCTCGCCGGAAGCGCAAAAGGCCATACCGCCGGCCGCCGCTACCGGAGAGACCCCGCGAGGGCCAGAGCAGGTTCGAGGTTTTCCGAAAGGCACGGAAAACGAACGTGCCGCGTGCACTTGCGGCAACGACGCTCGAACCGCGGAAAACGGCTTGGTTGTGAAACGCGCGGTCGGCCTCTACAATGGCGTTGTCGGGCAGTGAGTGGTGGCGGTCACTCGATGGGTCTCCTGCTCGGCAGCGGCGTCGGGGCGTGCATCGCAAGGAAATTGACGAGCAGGCGCGGCAGTCGACGACTGTTGCCCTTTCTTCATGAGCGAGCTATTTCACGAATGCGGTGTGGCCGCGGTCTACTACTTGCCGGGCCGAGGCAAGAGTGCGCTCCTGGGCGATCAAAGCCCGGATGCGACCGCGCGATTTATCCCGCGGATGCTGCTCGATATTCAGAATCGCGGCCAGCTCTCGGCCGGATTGACCTCCTACAATCCACGCCGCAACCAACTGCTCGATACCTACAAAGAGCTGGGCGGTGTGGGCGAAGTGTTCAGGCTAAGCCATCGGGGCAAATACGAAAGCCTGATGCGCAAGTACGCCGGACGGGCGGCCATCGGCCAGGTGCGCTATGCCACCTGCGGCGCCGAGGACCGCAGCTACGCCCAGCCCTTTGAACGGCACCACGTGCAGAAGCACAAGTGGTTTAGCTTCGCGTTCAACGGCCAGTTGGCCAACTATCAGCAACTGCGTCAGAACCTGCTGGCCGACACCGACAACTACCTGGCCCGCGATACCGATACCGAAATTATCATGCATGAGATCGGCCGGGAGCTGTCGGAAAACAACCGGCCCAGCCTGATCGACATCATGCGCTCGATCAGCGGCCGGTTCGACGGGGCCTACTGCCTGGTGCTGCTCAATGCCCTGGGCGACATGCTCGTGGCCCGCGATCCCTTGGGACTGCGACCGCTGTGCTACGCGATCGACGGGCCGCTGTTTGCTGCCGCCAGCGAGAGCGTGGCTCTGGTGAACTTGGGATTCGCCCCGGAGAACATCAAGTCGCTGCTCCCCGGTCAGGCCATCACAATTACCGACGGCGAATTGGAGATTCAAACGTTCGCCCGCAGCACGCGCCGGGCCCATTGCTTCTTCGAGTGGATCTACTTTGCCAACGTGGCCAGCACGATGGACGGCCGCAGCGTGTATCTTTCGCGCACGGCGCTGGGGCACGAGCTCGCGCGGTTGGAAACCGTCCCGATCGACGACGACACAATCGTCGTGCCCGTGCCCGATACGAGCAAAGCCGCAGCCGACGCGATGGCCTTTAAGCTTGGAATCCCATCGTTCGAGGGGCTGATCCGCAATCGGTATACGGGTCGCACCTTCATCGAGGGCAGCGGCAATCGCATGCGTAAGGCCGAAACGAAGTACACTCCATTGGGCGAGGTGCTCGAGGGCAAACGCGTGCTGCTGGTCGAAGACTCGATCGTTCGATCGACGACGATGAAGGTGCTGCTGAAGCGGATTCGCAAGCTCGGCAAGGCCCGGGAGATTCATGTGCGAGTGGCCTGCCCGCCGATCGTGGCGCCGTGCTTTTACGGAATCGACATGTCGACAATTAGCGAGTTGTTCGCGCCGCAGTTTCTGCACGGCGGACCGTTGACCGACGAGGCCCAGGTCGAAATGGCCCGGGCGCTGGGCGCGGATTCGCTCCGGTATCTTCCCGTCGAATCCATCGCCCGCGCGATCGGCTTCGACGCAGACCAGCTCTGTCAGGCGTGCATCACCGGCGAGTATCCTTCCACGGCCGGTCAGCAACTCTACAAGATCGCGCTAGCGAACGACCAGAACGGCAGCAAGGCCCGCACCTACGAGAGCCCCGTGGCCATCGGCGCCGGCGACCCGCCCGTACGCCCCGGCGAAGACGCTTAGTGCTTATTGGGGCGCTCGGATCGCCTACCCGCCCGGTCTTGCTGGCCGTGGTTTCTCAAACTCTGCCCGATAAACGGCTTCGCCGGCCAACCGCATGCGCCGCTCGAAGTGCGTACGATAATCGAGATCGTGGTCGGCCGGTTTTTCTTCCACCGGGTGCGGTCCGGTCAGAGCTGTGTTGCCGCCGATCGTCTCCAAGGCGGTATGGAAGTACTCCTCCACGTCGGTCCAGAAGTGCAGCCGTCCGCCGGGTACGAGCACCCGTTCGACGTTGCCGACAAAGGCCTCGTTCATCACGCGGCGCTTCTTGTGGCGGGCCTTCCACCAGGGATCGGGAAAGTAGACGTGCACTGCCTGCACGGACGCATCTTTCAGCCACGAGGCGAACAGGTGCTGGGCGTCGCCGTGGATGATGCGGGCATTGGGCAACTCGCGATTGGCCAACCGAGCAGCGACGTAGCGAGCGTACTTGCCCAAGATCTCGATACCCAGAAAATCGGCGTCCGGATCGGCCGACGCAGCGGCAGCCAGAAATAGCCCCTTGCCGCTGCCGACCTCGATCTCGAGCGGAGCTAGCCGAGCGAACATCGCCTCGGGGTCGAGCGGTTGGGAAACGGCCTCCAGCGCCACCAGGTGCCGCGATAGGTCGAGCGCTGGATCGATGCGGCGCAGTGCTCGGCGGCCCATGGTCGCTCAGGCCTCGTCGGTCTGGTCGAAGTCGAACGAGAAGTGCTTCTTGAGCTCCTCTTGCCAGGAACTTCCCGGCGGGGGCGCTCCGAACGACAGGATGGGCATCAAGAACGCCCCGGCCGCAAAGCCGCCGATGTGTGCCCACACCGCGACGCCCAAGTCTTTTTGGAAGAATGCGTCAACGAGTTGCCCTCCCAGCCACACAGCCAGCCAGACGAGCGCCGGAATCTCCACGATTGTTATGAAGCCGAAGAAGATCAGCGTGCTGACCGTCGCCTTCGGATAGGTCACGGCATAGGCACCAAGAATGGTCGAAACGGCGCCGCTGGCGCCTATGACGGGCACCATGCTCGCCGGATCGTACGCCCAGTGACAGGCCGTGGCCAGCAAGCCGCCAACCACGTAGAACAACGCATAGAGGGCGTGCCCCAGACGATCCTCGATGTTGTTGCCGAAGATCCACAGAAACCACATATTGCCGGCCAGGTGCATCCACCCCCCGTGAATGAACATGCTCGACAGCAGCGAGGCAAGCACCGCCCCGGCCGCCGGCTTGAGTTCGATTTTCTTGACGGGTTTTAGAGCAACCCGCCCACCCTGCAGCGCCACCTCCTGGTAGATGGGCACTTCGACTTTTTGCTGCGGATTCGAGAGTTGGGCCACGCGGGCCGGAATGAATCCGTGTTCGATGTCGAACGTTTGCTGCTCGATCGACCCGAGCGAGCTGACGTAGAGCATGATCGCCGTATTGATCGCCACCAGGGCATAGGTGACAAACGGCGTGGAGAAGATCGGGTTGTGGTCTTTGAGCGGCAGCATTTCCCCACCCCGGCGAAATCATCTGCTTCGGTGGCCGCGGCTACTCGCCCGTCAGAGCATCGACCGGTAGCGGAATCCCCTTGATCTTGCCATCGGCCACCAGCGATCCGCGAACGAAAGCCTGGAACTGGCAGACGATGATCGCCCCGAGACGAACCCTGACCATCTTGCAGACGATCACCAGCCGATCGCCGACGCGTACCGGATCGCGAAAGTGCACGTCTTCCAGTCCGCCAAAGCCGACGACTTTACAGTCCCCCAGCAGCCGATGCTTGTGGGCGAAGTAGCTGCACATTTGAGCGGCGGACTCGCAAATCAGCACGCCCGGCATCAGCGGCATCCCAGGCATGTGCCCCCGCACCCAAAACTCGTCGTCGGTGATGTCTTTATACCCAGCGCAAATTTTGCGATCATAGTCGTCGAAGACGATGGCCGTGAGCTGCTCCATCTCGTACCGCTGGGGGTTGTAGCGGCGGATTTCGTCCAGGTCGGCGACGACATGGCCAAAATCGATCTCAGACAATTCCAAAAGCAGCTCTTTGGTCACGCGGCAACTCCCTAGGCACGCATGTTCCACGTCGACGAGTCGGAATCAGGCCGCCAATTTTAGCCCCTGGGCCACGCACGGGCAACTTCGGGTGGCATGCTTCCCGCAGCACAGCAAGTCCGAAAACTGCGAGTGCGCAGGCACTTGTGGAGGTCCCTGGCGGACCAGCTCCGCGCAGGCGCGGGAGTCGGCGGCGCACCGCCTCATCCGCGGCACGGCTGGAATGCGACCCACGACATCACGTGCGAATGTCTTTGCGCTTCAGTCGCCGCGCCTTGCTGTTCGCGGGACGCTTCCCGTGATTGGCTTTTTTCAGCTTGCGATGTGGCTTGGCCATCAGTCCTCTCCAAATTGGGGTAAGCCCCTCATTATAGGCGCCGCGGGCTTGTTTGCCATCCCGCGTTACGTGCGATTGCTCAGTTCCCCCAGCCGTAGCAGCAGTTCGCGAGCGGCTCCGCTGTCGATGGCTTCGGACACCTTTTCAGCACACGCCCGGGGCGTCTCGGCTCTTCCAGCCACCCATAACGCCGCCGCGGCGTTGAGCACGACGATATCCCGCGCCGGTCCGGCCTTGCCGGCCAGGACGTCTCCGATCACTTTGGCACTCTCCTGGGGACTTTCGACGCGCAGAGTCTCGAGTCGTGCAGGGGCGAGCCCGAAATCCGACGGCGTCCAGGTCAGTTGACGCGTCCCCCCGGGCTCGACCTCGGTAACCCTCGTGGGCCCGAAAAGTGTAACTTCGTCGAGCCCATCTTCACCGTGGACAACCACGGCACGCTTCGTGTCCAGCAGCCGCAGCGCTTCGGCCATCAGCGGCCGCAACTCACTACGGCCTACGCCGATCACCTGAAATTGCGCACGCGCCGGATTGGCCAGGGGCCCAAGCAGGTTGAAAATTGTTGGCACGGCCAGCTTTTTGCGCACTTCCGCGACGCGTTTCATCGACGGATGCATAAGCGGGGCAAAGCAGAAGCAAATCCCCAATTCGTCGAGGCACCTTTCGACCTGGGCCACGCTAGCGCCGACGTTGACGCCCAGGGCTTCAAGAGCGTCGGCCGAGCCGGTCTTGCTGGTCACGGCACGATTGCCGTGCTTGGCGACCGGCACCCCGGCCGCCGCCGCCACGAGCGCCGCAGCCGTGCTGATATTGAACGTGCCCGACGCATCGCCCCCGGTTCCGCAGGTGTCAACCAATCCGGTGCGAGTTGTGCGCAATGGCGTCATGTGACGCCGCAGTGCGAGCGTGGCTCCGGCGACCTCCTCGGCGGTTTCCCCTTTGGCCCGCAGGGCGGTCAGCAGCACGCCCATTTCGCCCTCGCTGCACTCCCCGGCGACGACCGAGTCGATCGTGGCGGCCATCTCATCGACGCTCAGGTTCTCGCCGGCCGCCAAGCGGCCCAAAATCGACTCGATCACGCTCGTGCCTTTCGCCTAGATTCGCGGCCCGCGACGCTCCCGAGGGAAGGTCGCAGGGGCTTTGCTCAAGGGAGAATCTCGCCCGATTCTAACGCGACCCATGCGTGCCGAATACCGGCCGGCAAACTCCCAAACACGGCGAGCGGAGCCGGGCTACTCTTGTTTCCTGCTTCGCCTATCTCTACAATCCCCGCGCGGTGGAAAGTTGTGGGCCATGGGGGGCCAAGTTGAATCGATGATGACCAAGAAACTCCTGCTGGACGTCGACCCGGGCATTGACGATGCAGTAGCACTCTGCCTGGCACTATTCGATCCACAGATCGAGGTGGTAGCCGTCACGGCCGTGGGCGGCAATGTGCCGCCCGAACAAGCCACTCGGAACGTCCAAGCGGTCGTCGAGCAGCTCGACCCGCCGCGTCGACCGCGGATCGGCGAAGCCAGCGAACCGGACATGGGACTTCCGCGGCGGAACGTGCAACTGCACGGACCCGACGGGTTGGGTAACTCGAATTTCGAGGTCTCCCAGTTACAGCACCGCCACCCCTCGGATAAGGTCATCTACGAAGAGGTTCGCGCTGCTCCCGGCGAGGTGACGATCGTGGCATTGGGTCCACTGACGAATGTGGCCCGGGCCCTGGCACGCGATCCGGCGTTGGGCGAAATGGTCAGCCAAATCGTGATCATGGGCGGCACGCTCGCCGGCGTCGGCAACGTCACGCCCGCGGCCGATTTCAACATTTACTGCGACCCCGAAAGTGCCCGAGCCGTGTTCCGCTCGTCGGCCGCCACGAAGACGTTGGTGCCGATCGACGTGAGCTGCCAGGTCACCTTCGGCTACGACCTGCTCGAGAAACTGCCCCGCGAGCACCACCGCGTCGGCCGTTTCCTGCGCGGCATCTTGCCGTACCTGTTTCGCTCCTACCGCCAGGAACTGGGTTACGAAAGCATCTGCCTCAACGACGCCGTAGCCTTGTTGGCGGCTTTGCACCCCGAGCTGTTCGAAGTAGATCTAGCGGCAGTCGACGTCGAACTTTCCGGCGAGCTTACGCGGGGGGCGACTGTCTTCGATCGACGACGCGTTCGCGAGTGGCGCACCAACGTTGCCGTGGCCACGAAACTCGACGTCGCCGCGGCGCGCGACTGCATTCTGCGGGGAATCTCCGCGGCGGCAGCGGCCAGCGGTTAGCGATCATCGTCCGACTTGGGCACGAGCTTCTCGCTGGCGGGCGCCTTGCCGAGTTTGACGTCCAGGCGGTATTGCTTTCCCTCGCGTAAGATCACCAGCGGCACCTCGCGGCCCGCCGCGGTGTTGCCCACCAGGTTGATCAAGTGGTCGTCATCGTCGACGCGGACATCGCCGAACTGGACGACGACGTCCCCCACCTGAAGCTTGAATCTCTCGGCGGGCGAATCGGGGATGATCGCCGAGATCCGGGCGCCCCGCGGGGATCCGCCCACGCTCACGGCCCGGGCCGAATCGAACTTGCGATCCAGCCTCACGCCGAGTTGCGCACGTTCGACGATGTGGTGTTCCACCAGTTGCCGAGCGACGAAGGTCACCATGTTGCTGGGAATCGAAAAGCCGATGCCTTCGTTGTGGCCCGAGGCGCTGGCGATCGCCGTGTTCATGCCCACGACCTCGCCGCGCAGATTGATCAGCGGTCCGCCGCTGTTTCCCGGATTGATGGCCGCGTCGGTCTGGATGAAGTCCTGGAACTTTACGTTCTCGCCCAACTCCAGGTCGCGTCGTCCCGTGGCGCTCACGATGCCGAAAGTGATCGAATGGCTCAACCCGAAGGGACTGCCCACGGCTAGCACGAAATCGCCGATTTCGATCTGATCGCTATCGCCTAATCGCGCCGCGACCAGGCCCGGGGCATCGACGGCCATCACGGCGATGTCGGTATCCGAGTCGCTCCAGACCTTCTGAGGATGGATCTCCCGGCCGTCGGCCAGGCGAATCGAGATTTGTTGAAGCGCAGCATCCTTGACGACGTGGCGGTTGGTCACAACGTAGTAGCTGCCGCCGAGCCTGACGATGTAGCCGCTGCCGGCCTCCTCGACGTGCGACTTGCGCCCGTACTGCAATAGCGTGGGGTCGACCTTGTTGGCCTCGATGTGCACGACCGTGGGTCGCGCCAGCCGCACGACCATCTTCAGCGCCGTGCTCTGCCGCTCAAGCGCCGTGACCTCTTGGCTGAGGGCCTCGTACATCTTCGCCCGCACCGCCTCCATGCGGGCGGCGTCCGGGTCGGTCTCCTGAGCGACCGATCGCGGGGCGGCGAGCGGAATCAACATGCAAGAGAGCAGTAGTACGCGCGGCAACAACGTCATCGCAACACTCCGGCAGGTTTTTGCCCATCCTCCGCCCGTCGAGGCAGTTGGAAACTGTACCTTGTACGATAAGGTGGTGAAGCTGGGTTGGCAACATCTCCCTCGGTTGCGCCACCTCCCCGCATGGCGGAACGCTCAAACGAAAATGCACCGGCGGGCCGTCCAACTCGGCCGAAGCCGAGCCTTTCAATCCACCAGTGCATCTGTTGTGAAGGGCACGCTGTCTGGCCGCTCGCGGCCGGCGGTGACTAGACGTCGATTTCGATATCGTTAATCGAGACGTCGTTGTCGTTGCCGCTGTCCAGCACGCGGCCCCAATTGGCATCGTTGGCCCCCGTGTGGCCGTATTGCTCCTGCTCGCGCTGGCAGTTGATGCACAGCGTGGCGTAGGGCAGGGCATTGAGCCGGGCCATCGGGATCGAGCACCCGCAGCCTTCGCAGACGCCGTACTGGCCGGTCCGCATCCGTTCCAGGGCGTTCTCGATGCTGGCCAACTCGCGACTTTCCACTTCGGCCAGTTGCGAACTGATTTCGTCTTGCGCCGAATCTAACGCGGCATCCACCACGTCGCCCGCCGTCTGCGCCCGCAGCTCCTTGAGCAGGCTCAAGTCACCTGCCAGGGCAGTTCGCAGTGCGTCACGACGCATAATCAAAATCTGGCGCATGCTCAGGATTGCATCTTTGCGTGCCATTTCCTTCACCTTCTTGTCCGGGTGTGTTCCTGCGGCCGAAGGCCAGGCCCCCCATGTAGCCGCTTGCCAACTTCTCAGCAGATTGCGGTTTGAATTACCGAAGGAAAACGTTGCGTTTCGCCGGTCTGTTCAGGTCGCAACCAAACTATAGTACGCATCAAGTTCGCCGGGGGTCACAAAATTCCACAGACTTTCTACCCGCCTGTTCGGGCGGGGCGAGGCATTCTGGAGTGCTGGAAGAGAAAGTCAAGCACCGCGAACCCGAAGCGCACGCCGCTTCCGACAGGTTACCTGCCGGTCGGTCGCTCGCCGCCACGAGGCCGACTGGAAACTGCTGCCGCCGATTGCACTGGATCGTGGTTTTTTGCTTGACTCGCCCTGCCGTCCCCGGCGCGACTGTGCTAACGGATAATCGACAGAACCGGCACAGATATACAGCCCTTTTCCGACAATAACGGCAGAACCCCCCGCATCGGTCGCCGGCACGGCCCGGCCGATTTGCCCCTCTGCTGCGCGTAACCTACATCTTCTCGGAGTGTTTCTGCGCCCAGGCCCCGCGCGGTACCGAGGCGACAGCCGTTCTGCGCATCTACGGGGGAGTCCAATCGATGGTCTTTGTCGCTGGGAAGCAGCCCGCGGACCTCACGCAAGGCCTGCCGGAGGGCGACTTGTGCTTGCGTATCATCGGCTCGCATCGCGACGGCCAAATCGTGCGTCTCTCGGCGGCCAAATGCACCATCGGGTCGGCTAGCGGCTCGACCCTGCGGCTCCGGGCCGGCGGCGTGTACCCGGTCCACTGCCTCATTCTGCGCGGCGCGCAAGGCACCGTGGCACGCGCTTGGGCGCCCAACACACGTCACAACGGCCAGACGTTTCGCGATGCCTGGCTGCACCCCGGAGATCGTCTGTCGATCGGCCCGGTCGAGTTTGAAGTGCTGGCACCCCATGCTGCCGACGCCGCCAAGGACGATCCCCGGCGCACGGTGGTGCTCGATCAGCCCGGCACTTCGCCGGTGACGGAAAAGTCGGGCTCGTCCGGCCGCTCCAGCCGACCCGTCCGCTGGCGCCGCCGCGTGCGCAACCTGGTCGGCGAAGTACGCAAGCTGCGCGAGCAGCTGGATGCGTTCGACAGGCAGCGATCGGATCCCGCGCAACGAGATCGAGCCTCGGACGATGTCGCCGATGAACCTGACGTGCGTTCCGAGGCTCATCACCGCGAAAACAAAGAGTGGGAAACGACGCTCCGCAGCCTTCAGTCGGACCTGGACAACCGCGGCGACCAATTGGCCAGGCAGCTTACCGAGTTGGAGAGTGCCAGGCATTCGTTCGAAAAAGCGCGGCAACAATGGGAAACCGAATCGGCGTGTACCCGGCGCACGCTCGAAGAGCGCGACGAGGCCCTACGACATGCTCAACAGGAGCAACGTGCTGCCCAGGAACTGATCGACCATCGCTACCAGGAACGACTGGCGGAATTGACACGCGATCGCGAGCAGTTCGAGCGCGATCGGGCCGATTTCGAGGGGCTTACTGCCCAGCAGGCGACGCGCGAGGCCGAGATCCAGCGTCGCAGTGCGGCTCTGGACGACCGTCAACGTGCTTTAGAGGCGCGCGAGACCGGTCTCGCGGAGGCTGAGGCAGCCGCCCAAGCCCGACTCGACGAAGTAGTCCAGCAGCGAGAATCCTTTGCGCAGGAGCAGGCGGCCGCACGCCGAGAGATCCAAGAGCAACACAGAGTAGCCGATGAACTCGAGCGATCGCGGCGCAGCAGCCTGGCAGACGTCGAGCGTCGGGCCGCCACCTTGAGCGATGATGAACAAGCCC
This sequence comes from Planctomycetota bacterium, assembly GCA_003389325.1. Lineage (GTDB taxonomy): Bacteria > Planctomycetota > Planctomycetia > Pirellulales > PALSA-1355 > LB-PLM-3. The sequence goes on along the minus strand of QQVE01000030.1, from coordinate 221,633 downwards.
TGGCCAACCGCCAGGTCGAACTGGAATCCCTCGCCGCCGTACTACAGATCGACCAGCAGTCGCTCGAGCAGCAGCGGGTGGAAATCGCCCAACGCATATCCGAACTCCAGCATCAGGCAGCGCAGCAGCAGGAAGCCTGGCAGGCACAACAAGCTCAATTGGAACGGGCGAAAGCCGACAGCCAGGAGGAAATCGCCAAGTCTCGCGAGGCGATCGAAAAGCGAGCCGTTTTGCTCGATGATCTCGAAGCGCGCCTGCATGCCAACAGGGCGGACCACGAAGCGGAAACAGCCGCGCTTGTGCAGGAGCGGAGTCGTCTTGCTGAGGAGGCGGAGGCCACGAGGAATGCTCTGGAGGCGAATCGGCTTGCGCACGAGCAAGAACGCGAGGAGCAGGCCGAAGCGCACCGGCGACGCCACGCCGAGATCGAACAGGAGGCCGCCGCCATACGCGCACAACTCGACGCCGAGCGGCACGGTTTGCAGCAGTGGCGCGAGGAACTCGACGTACGGCAGCAACAGCTCCTCGAAGAAAGCGAACACCGCCGCCTTGAATTCGAACGGGAAACCGCCGACGCCCGGTCGCGGCTGGCCTCCGAACAGCAGGAGCTAGCACGACAGCATGCCGAACTAGAGGCTCGACAGCAGCAACTGCGCGAGGCGGAACAGGGCCGAAACGCGTTCGAGCAAGAGGCGGCCGATACGCGGTCGCAACTGGAAGCCGAGCGGCAAGGTCTCGATCAATGGCGCGCGGAGCTCGATGCCCGGCAACAGCGGTTGCACGAGGACGACGTGCGGCGCAGGACCGAGCTCGACCAGGAAGTCGCGAGCGCACGCTCGCAGCTCGACGTCCAGCGACAGGAACTCGAGCGACAGCGGGAGGAGTTCGACGCACAAGCGCGGCAACTCGACGAAGATCGACACGCGCTTGAACAAGTGCGCGAGGAACTCGACGCGCAACAGCAACTGCACGACGAGGCCGAACACGCTCGCGCCCACCTCGAACAGCAGCTCGCCGGTGAGCGCTCGGATCTGCAAGCCGAGCGTCTGGAGTTCGAACGTGATCGCGAGGCTCTCGCCGAGGAGCGGCGCCATTTTCATGACGAGTGCACCCGTCGGGAGAGCGAGGTCAGCTCAGCGCTCGACGAGATTGCCAGGCGCGAGGCCGCCTGGCAGGAATCCCAGGATGATATCCAACGGACGCGCAGCGAGCTCGACGCGCTTCGAAAGGAGTTAAACGAGCGCCAAGCACGCCTTGACGGCCGGCAAACGCACCTCGACGAAGCTCGCGCCGATTTCGAGCAGCGCGCCGCCGAAATCGAGCGGCAGCAAGCCGCGTTGTCCGAGGAGCAGAACGCAGCTCAACAAGCCATCGAGTTGGGCGAACGAGCCGCCCAAGAGCGCGACCAGCTCGCCGTCGACGCACGCAAGCTGGCCGAACAGCAGCAGGCCTGGCACGCTCAGCAGCAGGAGCATAGGGCCGAACTCGCGCGGCGCGCCACCGAACTGGCGGATCGCGAGGCCCGTTGGCAGGAGGACGCCGCCGAGCAGGAGAAGTCCCGGAGACTCGAGGCCGATCAACGTGCCGCCGAACGCGCAGCCCAACTCGACGACATGCAGCACGACTTGGAGGAGCGCGAAGCTCAGCTTCGCCGCCGAACGAGCGAACTCGACGCCGCGGCCACGCGCTTCGAAACGAGGTGGAACGGACTCGAGCTGAGAGAATCCCAGGTCGAGGCCCAATCCCAGCATCTGGAGCAGCTCCAGAGTGAGCTTGCTGCGCGCGACAGGCATCCGCGGTCCGACTTGGCGGATTTGGATCGGCAACGGCAGGCACTCGAAGATGCTCAGGCCGAAATCGAAGCCGGTCGCAACGAGCTGCGGCAACAGCGCGAGGCGTTCGACGCAAGTCGCCAGCAGATCACGGCGCGGCTCAACGAAGACGCACAGCGGCTGGAGCAGCAGCGTGAAGCGCTCGAGGCCGAGCGAGAGGCCCTGCAGGCCGAACGCGACGCGGCCGAAGCGCGCGACCTGGCGAACGACTCGCCCGATGAGCCAGCCGAGCCCGTGGCGGCGCGCCCTTCGAGCACCGAGCACGGCACCTGCTCCGCGGCGGCCAGCAGCTTTTTCACGGGCACCGTCCGAGCCGAGGCCGACGAAACCGCCCGCCGTCCCGGTGTCGTCGCCCAGCAAGGCACTCTCGTCGACGAAACGCCTGTGGACCGCCTGGAACTGGGGCAGCTCGAGCACTCTGGCTCGCCAGAATCCTCGTACGAAGCTAGGCTCGCGCTCGAGCACTTCAATTCCGCGATCGAGGCCCCTGCCGCGATCGGGCCCGATTCGAACGACGCGGAAGATCCCCAAGCGGAAGTCGAACTTCGCCCCAGGCCGGCAGGCACGGCTGACCTGACCGCGATGCGTGAGCTGGCCAACATTCAGGCGCGCGAGGCGATCGACTCACACGGGCAGAAACTCTCGCTGCGGCAGGCGTATGGAACGCTGGCCACAAGCGTGGTGTGCTTCGCGGCCGGCATTGTCGTGCTGGCCAATGCGAAGGGTGCCGTCATGCACGGGGCCGCGATGGTGATTCTGGTCGTGGGCGTCTACTGGGCGCTGTCCGGCCTCACCGCGGCTCGAAGAGTAATGTCGGCCATCCGGAAGAAGCGTACCGGACTTCGGGCCATGCTCGAAGAAGTCGAGGCCGAGTTGGCGGCAAAAGAAGCCGAGGAGCAGCAGCCGGACGAGTTGAGCTAGTTGCCCTAAGCAAGTCTAGAAGCCGCGTGCCGCGCAGATGTCGTCGAAATCGCGAATGTGGTACCCGATGTCGACGTAGTCCAGCACTTTGCACAACGACCGTAGCGCCACGCCCATCCCGTCGGGGCCGCTGAAACCGCCGTACTGACCGCCCGCCTTGACGTGCGGTTCAAGATCGAGGAACACGCCGGGAATGCCCCGGCGTCGAAGTTTCGCGTCGAGCTTGGGAAGCAGCTCCCGCATCTCCTTGAAGACGGCCTCGTGGCCGCTGTCGCCCAGGTCGGCGGGCACGAAGTGCTTGAGCGTCTCCTCGTCGATGTGCGCCTGCCGCTGGCTGGGCTCGGGATGCCGATAGTCTTTGACGTGCATCCACCCCAGCCCGGCCTTCACGTGGCGAAACTGCTCGAGCACTTCGTCGGCTGTGTAACCCTGGCAGGTGAGATTACCTGCGTCGAACACCAGCACGAGCGCGGGATTCTTGACCTGGCGATGAATCTCGGCCAGCAGCTCCCCGTTCTGCCCGACCAGGTTCGCTTCGAGCTCGACGCCGTAGGTCAGGTCGCTGCGGAGGCACATCTCGGCGATCTGCCCGAGTTGATCCACCGTTTGCGATACGTGCTCCCAGGGATCGGTGCCCTTGGGATGATAGAACGAGAATCCGCGGATCAGCTTGGTCTCGAAGGCGTGGGCCATTTCACAGGCCTTGGCTACCTCCTTGTCCAGGTATTTCTTGAACGGCACGAAGCGGTTCTTGGTGCCGTCGTCGACGTCCTTCAACTTGACTTTCCCGATGGGCGAACCGATCGACGCCACGTTCAACCCGTATTCGTCCTCCAGATGACGAATGGCCTGAATCTCCTTCTTGCTCAACTGCATGACGTTCTTGATACCGTTGCCGGCATCGATGAACCGCAAGCTGTAATACTGCAGTCCGATCGCGGCAAAGGCGGCGAACTGCTGCACGGCCGTCTTCTGATTGGCCGCTTCGTCGCCGAATCCACTGAGCGTCACTTGAGGCTGTTGAGGCATGACCACCTTCCAGGACAACAAAAAAGAAACAGACGAATCGCCGCCTCGATCCAAGCACGCGGCATGAGCCCGCGGGGCAAGAGGGCCATTGTTGCGCATGGCCGCGCGGCATGACAAGGGGCAATCGCACGCCGCGCCCGTCTGGCCGTTGGCAATCCCCTGCGACCTGGGCTATCTTGTGGGACATGATGACGCCAGCAACCGCGCCCCCAGAACATGCCCAAACACGCACACTTCGCGGTGGCATGGTCGGCATGGGCATGATCTTCGATGAGACGTATCGACCGTTTTTCGAAACGGTTTTTCAGCGCCCGCTGTACGATCCCGCGTATGGCGCCTGCCGCGTGCCGCTGGCTGCCGTGGCCAGCCGCACCGGCAAACGGGCCGAGGCCTATCGCCAGGCTTCGCGGGGCCGCATCGACGCCTTCGAAAGCTTCACCGAGCCGGACAGCATGCCGCAACTGCTCGATAGCGGGGTCGACTTTGTGTGCGTGGCCACGCCCGACGATCGCCACTTTGCGGCAGCCCGGGCTGCGCTGTCGGCCGGCATGCACTTGCTGGTCGAAAAGCCCTCGGTGCTGTCGCTGGCCGAACTCGACGAGCTGACGCGTCTGGCGGCCGAGAAGAACGTTTTGGCCAAGGTCGTGTATCACAAGCTGCTCGACCCCGATCACAAGAAACTACGCACGCTCGTGGCTGACGATATCCTGTCGCACATCAACAACGGCTACTGCACGTTGCTGGAGCCCAAGGCCATTTCCGGCAGCCAGTTCGCCGAGTGGATCACGGGCCGCAACCCGGGCACCTACGTGGCCGTGCACTATATCAAGCTCATCGACTTCACCTTCGGCGGCAAGCTCAAGAGCGTGCAGTGCACGGGTCAGCGGGGCCTGGTTGGGCCGGCCGATGGCGCGACGTGGGACTCCACGCAACTGCGGATGATTTACGAGTACGACGATGGTCGCGAAGCGGCGTTCGACATCCACACCTCCTGGGTGACGCCCGACAATTTTCCCGGCTACGTCGAGCAAGAGGTGCAGTTTCGCTTCGACAATGGCGTGTGGAACGGCCACAGCCGCAAGCGCGGGGTCGAGTGCACGGTCGAGGGCCGCACGCCGATCGAAATGAAGAACTCCATCAACAACCACTACAACGGCTCGTTCCTGGAGCCGTGGGGCGAGCGCTCGCAGCGAGGCTACGGCATCGAGGTGCTCGAACGCTTCGCCCGTGAGGTGGCCGAAGTCGAATTTGGCGGATCGGCCGATGACAGGGCCGCCCGTTTGGCCCAGGCGCGAACCCTGACGTACAACGATTTGTCCGCCGATCGGCAGGTTGTGGCAACCGTGCAGGCCATGGAGGCCATTTTGGCCCGGCACGCGTCCGGCACGCCCAACTGCGTGGTCAACGTCAACGGCGCCCGCGGCGGCCTCGAGCTGTATGCACCCGGCTCGGCCGAAGGCGAAGTGCTCTACGAACCAGAAGTATGAAACAAGCCACGATGAAACAATCCGTTCAACCGACCACGGCGATCGAGCACCCCGGCGAGAACGCGTCGAACGATCTGCGTCGCCGTACCGACGCGGTCGAGCCGATTGCCCAGCGAACGTATACACCCACGATGGCCGTGCTGGCCAAGAGCGAAGGCAGCTACCACTGGACGCCCGAAGGGCGCAAGCTGGCCGACTTCACTTCCGGCGTGCTGGTGGCCAACCTGGGCCACAACCCAACGCGGTGGTGGCAGAGCGTTTGGAAATACCTCGGGATCGAGCCGACGGCCACCTCGGGCGAGTTCTTCCGGGCCACAACGCTGACTTCGTACAACGCGGTCACGCCGGTTGAAGTGGAAGCCACCGAGCGGCTGCTGGCCAACATGCGCAGCCAGCCGGGCGGAGCCCGGATGGAACAGGTGCTTTGGGCCGCCACGGGCAGCGAGGCCGTTCAGAAGGCCCTGTGGGCATCGCTGGCTCGGCGAGAGAATCCGATCATTCTGGCCACCCGTCACGGCTTCCACGGCAAGAAGGGCTTGGCCGGCGCCGTCACGGGCACCGAGAGCGATCCGCATCGCGACCCGCGCGTCCGATTCATTAGCTTTCCGATGGACGAGTGCGGCAGCGTCGAGCGGCGGCGCGAGCCGCTGGACTTGGATCGCTATGAGAAAGAGTTGGCCGCGTTGGCCAACGAGTTCGGGGGGCGGATCTGCTGCCTGATCACCGAGCCGTATCTCGGCGGCGGCGGCTCGTTCCACCCGCAGCCCGAGTACCTGCAACTGCTCGAACGGTTCTGCCGCCAGCAGGACGCGATGTTCATCCTCGACGAAGTGCAGGCCAACTTCGGCCGCACGGGCCAGATGTACGCGTACACGCACTATGGGATCGAACCCGACGTCGTGATTCTCGGCAAGGGCCTGGGCAACGGCATCCCGGTCGATGCCGCCGTTGGCCGGGCCGACCTCTTCGCCGGCCTCCACTACGGTGAAGGGTCCGATACGTGGAGCGCCTCGCCCCTGGGTATGGCCGCCGTGCTGGCGACGCTCGACGAGTTCGAGTCGACCGACGTGTTGCAGCACGCCCGCAAGCTGGCCGACGTGATCGAACGCGGTTTGGTGCGGCTGTGCGAGTTGGGTATCGTCGAGCGGGTGCGCGGCGAAGGTGGCGTCTGGGGCATTGAGTGTGCCCCGGTCGGCGACCATTCGGCCGAGAAAGTGGCCAACGCCTGCGTCGAGGCGTGCTACCTGGGCGACGCTTCGGGCCGGGCGATCCACCTGCTGGGACCGCTGGCCGGAAAGGTGCTGCGCGTCAGCCCGCCCTTGGTGATGCCGCTGGACGAAGCACAGCAGTACCTCGAAGCGATGCATGGCATCTTTGCCACGCTCGAAAAAACGCTCGCTGCGATGCCGGCCTGACATCGCCGCAGGCACGAGCGCGCTACCGCGGCTTCTCGTAGCTGGCCGTCACATTGGTGCTGATCCCGCCCCGGGGGGTGAAGCTGGCCACGAGGGTCATCCGCCGCGGGGAAAGCACGGCCACCAGATCGTCGAGAATGCGATTGGTCACCGTCTCGTAGAAGATGCCCTCGTTGCGAAACTGCTGCAAGTACAGCTTCAGGCTCTTCAATTCCACGCACTTCGCGTCCGGAGTGTAAGTGAAAACCAGCGTGCCAAAGTCGGGCTGGCCCGTCTTGGGGCACACGCTGGTAAACTCGGGACAGCGGATTTCAATCGTGTAGTCACGCTCGGGACACGGATTCTCGAACGTCTCGAGCGTGTCGCGGAATGCATCTGCCATCGGCGGCGGTCCTTTCGTTGGTCGCCCTATTTTGTCATGATGAGAGCGTTTCGACCAGATGGCAGACCCGTCGCGTTCTATGGCAGCTCCCGCGGTTATCTTGCTCTCCGGCGGCCTCGACTCGGCCACGGCCGCGGCGGTCGCTCGCTCCCAGGGATTCGCGCTGTATGCCATTTCCTACGATTACGGCCAGCGCCATCGCGTTGAGCTCGAGGCGGCCCGCCGCGTGGGCGAAAGCCTCGGCGTGCTGGGACACGTCACCGTGCCGATCGATCTGCGGGCCTTCGGCTCCAGCGCCCTGACCGCCGACATCGGCGTGCCCAAGGACCGCTCGCCAGACGCCATGGGCGAGGGCATTCCGATCACGTATGTGCCGGCGCGCAATACGGTCTTTTTGTCACTCGCCTTGGCCTATGCCGAAGTGCACGGCGCGGCCGACCTGTTCATCGGCGTCAATGCCGTCGACTACAGTGGCTATCCCGATTGCCGACCCGAGTTCATCGCGGCTTTCGAGCAGATGGCCAACCTGGCCACGAAGGCGTCGGTGGAAGGCAGCTTGCGATTCAAGATTCACACCCCGCTGGTCGAGCTGTCCAAGGCCGATATCATTCGCACCGGCACGCGATTGGGCGTCGATTACGGCCTGCCCCGTAGCTGCTACGACCCGGATTCAAGCGGCGCGGCCTGCGGCCACTGCGACTCGTGTACGTTAAGATTGAAGGGATTCGCCGAGGCGGGACTTACCGATCCGGCACCGTACCAGTCATGAAAGTCGCTGAAATCTACAAGAGCGTGCAGGGCGAGGGCTTTCTCACCGGAGCGGCCAGCGCCTTCGTGCGCGCCAGCGGCTGCAATCTCCGCTGCCGGTATTGCGATACGCCGTACGCTTCCTGGCAGCCCGAGGGCGATGACCTTTCCGTCGACGAGATCCTGGCCCGCGTTTCGGCGCTCGAGTGCGACCACGTCGTCGTCACCGGTGGCGAGCCGATGCTGTTCGCGGAGCTGATTCCCTTGACGGCGGAATTGCGCAAACGCGGCCTGCACGTCACGATCGAAACGGCCGGCACGCTTTATCTGCCGCTCGACTGCGACCTGATGTCGATCAGCCCCAAGTTGGCCAATTCGACGCCGAACATCGAGCAGGTGCCGCGGTGGCGGACGCGCCATGAACGAACCCGCTACGCCCCAGAGGTAATACGCCGACTGGTGGCCGAGTATCCCTATCAGGTCAAGTTCGTGATCCAATCGCTGGTCGACTGTCTCGAGGCCGAGGAATACCTGCAAGAGTTTCCCGAAATCGACCACGGACGGGTGATGTTCATGCCCGAGGCCACGACATGCGAAGCCCTTGCACGCCAAACGGCCTGGCTGGAGCCGTATTGCAAGCAGCACGGTTGGCATTTCTGCCCGCGCAAGCACATCGAATGGTTCGGGCTGGTGCGGGGGACGTAGGGCAGGGCAGGGGCTGCCACCGGCAGCCCGCTACTTTACGCTTTCCAGAATGCGGCCGATTTCCGCTACAGCGGCATCGAGCGACGCGGTGGCCATTTGAAAGTTCGTGTGCGCGGAGACTTCCGGCTGGATTGCGGCGAACGTTGCAGCAGCCGAACGGAGCCTGGCGAATTTCTTGCCGGCCAGCTTCAGATATTCCTCGGCGTTTCGATCGCGCCAGGCCCCGCCTACGGCGAGTTGAAAGTCGTATAGCGCGCGATGCACGTCGGCCAACTCTTCGTCTTCTTGAGCCTCTTCGCTGTGCTTGAGGAAGGCGCGCACCATCCACACGTGGGACAACTGCGTTTCGATTCGCCGCATCGCTTCATCGGGTGAGAGCGCACACATGCTGACAATGTCCCGCTAGACAAGCCCGTCGTCCCACCGCGACCGCCCTACTGGGATGCAGGGGCCGCCTCGGGTTGCTCGGGTTTCGGTTCCGCCGGCGGCGCGTGAGGCTGGGGTTTGGGGGCGAAGATCAGCACCGTGACTGCCCCGGCCACGACCACGATTAAGCCGGCGAAGAACATGGCATGCAAGTCGCCCCAAGTCCCCGCCTGCGTCACGCTCACAAAGGTGTTGACCACCGGGGCGCCGCCGAACACTAGCGGCATAACGAACACGGGCTTGCCGCCGGAGTTGAAGGCCATGATGATGCCCAACGCCCCCAGCCCGCCGGCGGTGCCACCCAGCAAACTCCAGATGGATCCTCGCACGCTGAAGGCGCCCGGCTCGTTCCAGGCGGTGAGTATCAACAGCGGCACGATCACCGCGATCAAAAAGTAAGCCACGCCCACGCAGATCAACGGCCGGAAGCGGCTGCCGGCCATCCCCATCTGTCCACGATGCAGCGTCGGGCCGTAGACCCCCCAGGAGCATGCCGTCATCGCTGTAAACAACAGCACGAAGGCGTAGCGCACGGGTGCCGGTTCGTTCTCGCCCAGGTTCTCGGCTTCCTCCACCATCTTCTGCTCGGCCTCAGCCTTGGGGCCATGACCACCGTGCGGGCGAAACACGAGCACGACGACCGCGCCGACGATCACCAGGATCAGACCGGCTGTGAACACCGGGTTCATTTGCTTGAACGACTTGGTCCAGTACATCGTGAGAAAAGTATTCACGACCGGGGCACCACCGAAGATCAACGGCATGACGTAGACCGGACTACCGTGAAACGCCAGGGCCAGAATCACTCCCAAAGCGCCGATCGCGCCGGCGGCTCCGGCAGCCAGGCTCCAAACGATGCCCGTGGCGGACCAATGCCCGGTCTCACCCTTGAGATACAGGTAGACACCCGGAGCCAAGACGGCGATCAGGAAGTAGGCCATTCCCACACAAATGAACGGCCGCAGCGAGCTACCTCCCATGTAGGCCCGCCCCTCACCAAGCGTCGGCCCATAGACCCCCCAGCAAATCACGGCCAGGGCGATGGACAACAGCAGGGCAACGAGGCCTTTCATGACGTGACTCCGTGGTGGGCGCGAGAGCGGTTCGATCAGCGGCCCATTATCGGCCACTTCCTCATCGGGTGCTAGTGCGCTTGCCGCGCGATTATTCTTCGCGCAACGCGGGAATCAGCTCGGCCCGAAGCGTGGCTCGGACCGCGAACAAACCGGCGGCAAGCCCCACTACCAGGACCACGCCCAACGTCGCGGCCAACGAAAGCCAGGGCACACTCGCCCCGCCGCCCAGCCAGTGCGGCAACACGGCCACCAGCGCCGCGAGAATCCCCACGCCGAGTCCACCGACTAGCAAAAGCGTATTCTCGATCATCACGAGCCGAGCGAGCAACGTACGACGGAATCCGGCGGCCCGCATCAACGCCAGCTCGCCGCGCCGCTCCAGCACGCTGCGCAATTGCACGGTGGCCAGCCCAAAGGTGCCCAGCAGCAGGCCCAGCCCGCCCAAGCTTTGAAACGTCGAGAGGTAGGTATTCTGCACGGCGAAAAAGTTGGCCAACCGCCCGGAAGTCGTTTCCGCGTCGAAGCCAAAGTCGCCCAGCGTGCTCTCCAGCGACTGCTGCACTTCGGGTAGCGGCTCGTTCTGCGTGTCGATCAGAAAGAACCGGTAGCCATTGGCCTGAGGAAACAGTTTCAGAAAGCTCGACTCGCTTACCAGCAGGTCACCCTGAAAGATGCTGTTCTTTAGAAAGCCCACGATGCGCAGCCGCGCCGGGCTGCCACCCGCGTCGGTGATTTCGATCGTATCGCCCAAGCCCTTGTGCAGGCTGTAAGTGGCCGTGTTGAAATCGACGATCGCGGGATACTCTGCAACGCCGTCCGTCTGGGCGGGAATCTCGGGATTCAAGAGCAGCCATGGATTCTCGACCGCCGCTTCTGCCTTTGCTTGCGTGGCGCCCCACGAAAAACCGCCCCGATCCATCAACTCGGACGGAACTCCCAGGATGCGGGGCTGCGTGGCCTGATAGAGGTTCAGGCAACTGGCGTCGTCGCCCGACTCGACCCGCAGCGACGAGATCTCGCACTTGTCGAGCGCCTCGTCGGCATCGGCGGCAAAGCCGAGTTCCTCGCGGCCGGCCGGCGTGTCGAGGTTCTGATAGATCGGCTGATCGCTCGTCGCCACCAGCGAGAACCCACCGCTGCCGCTGTCGCGGCCTTCCCCCAAGGCCGCCGGATCGAGCCGAAACGCGGACAAGGCCACGATCAAAAAGCTGGCCGCCGCAATCAGCCCAATCGACAAGACACTACGGCTGGGATTTCGGGCGCCGTTGCGTGCCGCGAGCCGCGCGATCGGCAGCGACGAGGCGATCGCCGTGGCGGAAGTCGCTCCGGCGCGCATCCGATTCCACAAGAACAACAGCGCCGCACATAACACGAGTGCGCCGGAGCCGACGAACGCCCCGGCCTGGGCCTCGCCGCTAAGGAACGGCGCGGAGAAGCCGGCTACGGCGGCAAAAACGAGCATCACGATCGAGGCCCACAGCGTATCGCGCGACTTTTTGGGGACCACCCAGCGATCCTCCGCGGCCTGTCCGGCGAGCAGGCGGCGAATCGAAACGCGCTTCAGCCGGCGCAGCGTCCACAGCACGGTTAGTAGCGAGACGATCAGCCCCCCAAAGAATCCAATCACCAGGCTCAGCGGAGCCACGTACAATTCGAGGAACGGCGTGCTGATGGCCTTGACCCACCAGGTTTTCAGGCCGACGAGCATCAGCCAGGCGTAGCCCACGCCGACTGCGACACCTAGCAGCGACCCGACGGCCGTGATCACGGCTCCCTCGGCGGCCAGCACGGCGACAATCTTGCGATGTCGCAGTCCGACGGTACGTAGCACGCCGATCTCTTCGGCCCGCTGCTCGATACACAGTCGGAACAGTAGCGCCACGAGCAACAGCGAAGCAATCATGATGAACAGGCTGAAACCGATGAATAGCCCGTCGAAGGCGGTGGTGCCGCGCGAAGCTTCGAGCCCGAGGCGTTTGACGGGCCGGAAGACGAACCCCATCGCCTCCGGATCGAGCTTCAACCGATCGGCTTGCGCCTGCACGGTCTGCCCGGATGGCGGAGCGAACCGCACGGCCGTGGTATCTCCAAATCGACTCGCCCAGAGCCGTTGCCCGGTGGCCAATGACACGTAGGCCTTGGGCGTCGTGCGGTACTCATCCCAATACTGCTCGTCCTTGTCGCGGACCCGATTCGACTCGAAAGGGAACGGTGGATCCCAGTCGCCGATCGAAAGCTGGTCGGTCACGCCCGGCATCGACGGCGTCAGGTCCGGGTCGGCGGCCAACCCTTCGAGCATGACGATCTCGCGCAAGCGAAACGTCGCCTTCGCCTCGATCACCTTGCCGTGCGTGCTCTCCGGCTCGAAGTAGGTGATCGTCACGTCGTCGCCCGGTTTGGCACCGAGGTCGTCGGCCGCCCAGGTATTGAGTGCGATTTCGTCGTCGGCCAACGCGGCCGCGGGCTTTCCGTCGGTCGTCACGAACGGCCCCAGCGGAGGTTCATCCGTAAAGTTAATGGCGGTGATCGTCGAATACGGAATCTCCTTTCCGCCACTGGCGATCGTGTTGGCCAGATAGGTAAAGATTTCCTGAGGTCGATCGGCGGCGAAGGCCTTGTGGGCAGCCTTGACCACGGGCGGCTCGACCAGCATGCGGTCGCTGCTCAACTGCACGTAGCCGAGCTTGTGCTCGTCGATCGAAAGACCGTAGTCGGCCAGAGTCGGCTGAAAGGCCTTCTCCAGCGCGGCATGCGCCTCCGGCGTGGGGTCGAGCCCCCCGCGACCCGCGACAAACAGCGCGTTCGCCCGGTCGGGTTTTTCCAACGCATCCTGCAGCGTTTCGAGCGCGACGAACGCATCGAGCGGCACGATCTGGCTGGGGCTCAAAGCGAAACGACCGAGCCCCTCGGCGGGAATGATCGCCGAGATCGTCAGCCGACGGTTGCGGATCGTCTCGGTCTTTCGACCCAGGGCGCTATCGGGCGGAATCTGGCTCGCGCTCCCGAGCCGCAATAACACCTCGTCGCCCACCGCGGCGCCGATCTCGCGTGCCAACGGCTCGTTGAGCACAATCTCGCCTGGCTTGGGCGGTTGCTTGGGCCCGCCGCTTCCCAGCTTCCAGAACGAAGTATCCGCACCGATTGCCGTCACCTGCGCGGCCCGCAAGTCGCTGTCGGGGTTCTCAACGGTCGCTTGGGCATAGATCGCGGGCACGGCTGCGGAGAAGAACTCCTCAAAGCCGGGCCGTCCAGCCAGATCGGCAGCCAACTCGCTGCGGAAGAAGTGATCGGTCACCAGCACTTCATCGATGCGGCCCAATTGATCCAGCAGTAGGTGTCGCAAGCTGCCCCGCATCGAATCCCCTACCAACAACGCCCCGGTCAGCACGGCGCTAGCGGCCATGACGGCCAGCGCAACGGCAATGTCGGTGCGCAGGTGGTAGCGCAGCCCGTCGGCAATAAGTTTGCCGAGCGAGAACGTGCCGGCGCTAGACGGTTGTGGTTTCGAATCGACCGGCATTGAGCTCCACGCGCCGCTCGAGCATCTCGGCCAGCGCAAGACTATGCGTGACGATGACGAGCATCGCGGACTCCTGGTCCTTGAGTTCCAACAACAGCCGCGCCACGGATTCGGCCGTGTCGCGGTCGAGATTTCCCGTCGGCTCGTCGGCCAGCAGCAACACCGGTCGGTTCACCAGCGCCCGGGCAATTGCGGTGCGTTGCCGCTCGCCGCCCGAGAGTTCCGCCGGCAGGTGGTCCAACCGCCCGGAAAGTCCGACGCGGTCGAGCAGTTCGCGGGCGCGGGCGACCGATTCCGGGTGCGCGTGCCCGTCGGCCAGTGTCGGCAGCAACACGTTTTCGAGCACCGAGCACTGCGGCAGCAGGTGATGATCCTGGAAGACGAAGCCGATCTTGTGATTGCGAAAGTCGGCCAACCGCGGCTCCGACAGCGCGAACGGGTCGGCTCCGTCGAGTGCCACGCTGCCGGAAGTTGGTGTGTCGAGCGTGCCGATGATGTGCAACAGCGTGCTCTTCCCGCAGCCGCTCGGGCCGGTGACCGCCAGGCTGTCGCCGGAGGAAAGCTGACAGCTAATGCCGCGCAACACCTCGAGCGGCTCGGCCCGCGTCGGAAACGACTTGGTAACTTCCTCGACGACAAGTTCAGCCATGGTTTGCATCCTGGTTCTCTGCGCGACGGGTCAGCAACGCCGTCGCGCCTAAACCGTAGAAGGTGTATTCCACGTCGTGGCCCGGATCCCAGGCCGCACCTTGAAATCCACCCTCGGGCAATTGTAGCGAATCGACGAACCGCCGCGCAGCCGTCAGATCGACTTCGTCGAGTGCTTCGAGATCGTCCAGCGTCAGCAGTCCGGTAAACGTACTGAGCAGATCAGCAATCGGGATCCGAGAATTGGCGCGCAAGCCCCCCTCGTCGGATTGAGCGTCGAGCAGGAACTCGATCGCGCCGTCGCGAAGGCCTTCGTCGACGCGGTCGAAGATTTTCAACAGCGCCACGGCGGCCGCAGTCGGATTCGTGCCGCTGCGTTTCATGACGTTCATTTCCACAAATCCGCCATCGGGACGCCGGCGCGAGCGCACGAACTCCACGAGTTTTTCCGGCTCGGGCGTGTCGACTTCGAGCAGTTGCTGGCAGATCACGACCAGAAACGAATGGTAGACGCTGCCGGCGTGCCCTTGCGACGTCTTCGCGTAGCCGCCGTCGGGACGTCGCAACTGTTCCAGGGCGGCGGCGACGCGCTGCGGCCAATCGGCAGGCCGGGCGCTAAAGACGTCCACTCCAGCGGCAAAGCGGAGTGTCATGGCACTGTAGATCAGCGACAGAAAGTCGACCACTGGAACTTCGCCTGCGAGGCGCGAGCGTAGAAACCCGGCGGCCCGATCGGCCACGTCGCCCTCGAGCGCCCCGAGCAAGCCCATCGCACGCAAGGCAAACGACGTGTAGTAGAGGTCGCTTTCCCCCTCGCGGCCGGGAAACCCGCCATCAGCCCGCTGCCAGTGGCGCAGGTAGTTGGCGTGGCGGGTGCGCCATACCTCGTCAGTGCGTTCGAGGCCAGTCGCCAACCGCGTAGGGAGTTCTACCAGATACATGCCGGGGCCGAGCAAGTTGGAGAGCAGCCGGCCGCCGCGACACCTCAGACGGTAACCGCCGAAAGTTTTTGCACCATCCATTCGGGGATGGAAACCGAGGTCGGCGTGCCGTCCTCGTCGAAACGGCAACAGACCGTCGTGGTCTGTCCGCTGGCCACCGGGTGGCCGTTGTGGCTGAAGTTGAATTCGTAGGTCACGCTCTTCTCGCCCAGCCGCACGATGCTGACCTCGATGTCCAGCACGTCCTCGAACTTGACCGAGCGCTGGTAGTCGCACCGCGCGCCGACGCGGGGAAACGAGATCGGTCCCTCGTCGTCGCGGCTCATGACGCTCAGGCCCAGATGCCGCAGCAACTCGTGTTCGGCCTGCTCCATGAAGACGAAGAAGACCGAGAAATGCGCCATCCGCGCAGCGTCCGTGTCCCGAAACTCAACGCGACGCTGGGTCTTGAAGGTTTGCGTCATGTCGAGGCACAGCCCGGCGTGAGGCAGCGAACGAAACTACGTCCGGGTGGAAACGAAGTTGGCTGCCCGACTACGACGCCTGAAAGAGAAGATGCGCCGGCGTCAATCGCCGACATAGGGCAGCAGGGCCATGAACCGAGCCCGCTTCACCGCCAAAGTCACTGCATGCTGGCTGGCAGCCGTACAGCCGCTTTTGCGACGACCGACGATCTTGCCCTGACGATTGGTCAGCTTGCCGAGCAGGTCGAGATCCTTGTAGTCGACATACATGGGCCGCGGGCGCTGGCCATCGACGAAAATCGGGTCCTTCTTCTTCGCCCGGACCTTATTCTTGCTGCGCCGTTTGGCCGGCCCTTTGAACTTTCTCATGCCCATCTGAACTTACGATCCCTATGTCTGAAGAAACAATCTCCCCATCTGACCCGGTGGCGGGCGAAAAAGCAAGCCCGGCCCCGGCAGAAATGGGTGCACATCGTGCGGAGCCGCCCGAAGGGCACGGCCGGGCAGCACCGAGGCTGCCACCGCACTTTCGCTCGTAGTTTTGGACGACCTGACCGACCTTAGCGGCGGCCGCCATACCCGCCGCCGCGCGGGGCGCGTTCGCGGGCCTCGTTCACCGTGATGGGACGGCCATCCACCTCCGTGCCATTGAGAGCTTCAATCGCCCGCTGACACGCTTCGTCGGAATCCATTTCCACAAAACCAAAACCGCGGGAGCGTCCGGTCTCGCGATCGGAGATCACCTCTGCGCTCTTCACGGTTCCGTGGGGGCTGAAGAGACCTTCCAGCGACGATGAGGTGGTCGACCAGGGAAGGTTTCCGACGTAAATCTTCTTCGACATCAAAAAGGTCCTTTGGGCTCGACGGGGTGCAGAACTCACGAACGAGAACTGACGACGGCACAGACACCCCGTACCTGCCACCGCGTCAAAATCAGACTGGTGAAATGGGAAAAGCCCCAATAATGTACCTGTGCGGATACGCGCAATGCAACACCTTGCGCGACTTTCGGCCCCCTTTCGCGGCATCGGCTCAGGGTCGAAATCCTGCCACGGTTCTCTGATAGAGATCCAACGTCCGCTGGGCCATCAGCGGTGCAGTAAAGTGCTTGTGCACCCCTTCCTGACCTCGACTGCCGAGTTGCTCGCCCAACTGGGCGTCCCTCATCAGGCGTTTTAGCGCTTCGGCAAGCGCCGCCGGGTCGTCCGGCGGATGCAACAATCCGCCGCCCGTCTGCCGCACCATTTCGCCAAACGCCCCATGTTCTGGCAGCACGACGGGCACGGCGTTGGCCCAGGCCTCCAGGACGGGCAACCCCTTACTTTCTCGGTAGACCGTCGGCAGGGCCAGCACGTCGAGGCTTTGCAGGAAAGCGATCTTCTCGGCGCGACTCAGCTCGCCGACATAGGAAAAAGCTTCGGGTCGGTTCCAGGCCGCCGTACGGCGCTGGATCGTCTCCAGGTACGGCCGGTCGAGCTGCCCCAAGTATCCCGCCACGCGAACGCTGAACGGGGGCACTTCGGGATCAGCCAGGAGTTGTTCGGCTGCCGCCACCAGGTTGTGCAGCCCTTTGTCGGGGCACACACGCGCCAGAAAGCCGATGGTAAACGGCGCGCCGTCGCGGCGCGAGCGTGTGCCGTGCCCCTCGAGGTTCAGCCCATGCGGGATCACGTGGACGCGTTCGCGGGGTGCCGCGAGGTAGTCGGCCATGAAGTCGGCATAGTACTCGTTCAAGGCTACGAACCCATCAATACCCTGCGAGCGCTCACGCAGAACGTTGCGTGCTTGCTCGTAGTGCGGCGGCGGGATCTTCTCCAGAAAAATGTCCTCGCCTGAGAGCGTCGAGAGCACCGGAATCCCGAGCTTGCGGATCTCGGCGGCCATGCCGACCAGCATCGTGTTGGACAGGTGCACGACGTCGGGCTTGGCTTCTCGCTCGAGCCAGCGCACAAGCTTTTTGACTTCTTTGCGCTGATGGCCGTGTTCGCCCTCGAGCATCGAGACGGTGAGCCCGCCCAGGCGTTCCGCTTCAATGCTGGGTCCACCGCGCGCCACGCGGGAAATGATGGCAGGATGATCCAGCAGAGCGTCGAGAAACCACGGGGTGTGGCGAAAGATGGCCGAATGCTGCTGCAAGAAAACGTTGATCCCGCCGAAAAAAAAGTGCGAGTCGCTGACGTCCTCCTCGTCGGTTCGCAGCGGCGTATAGGTCGGCACCAGCAGCACGTCCTCGCCCAGAGCCCGCAGCGATGCGGCGAGTGTGTTGTCGTGCAGGCAGCTTCCGCAATACATGCCGGCCGCGCCGGCTGCCAGATAGACGATTCTCATGTCGAGCGAGGCACCCCAAACTGCGTGGCCGCCCGGGCCGGGCCGGGCCGCGCCGCCAAGACATAGTTCGCGGGATGGGCGGCCGGACTATCAACAGTAGACAAATGCCGCGTCCCACGCCAGAGCCACTGCGTCCTGATGCCCAGCGGCGCCGATCTCGAACTGTCGCCGCAAGCGCAGTAGAATTCTGGAGTAGGAACGCTCTGTGACCCGTCCCAATTCGTCGCCCTCAGCCATCCATGTTCGCACCGTTTCAAATCGGCAACGTCGCGATCGACTTTCCCGTCGTCCAGGCCGCACTCTCCGGCTACAGCGACGGAGCCATGCGCGTCATCGCGCGCAGGCTCGGGGCGCCCTACACGCTTTGCGAGGTGATGCTCGACCGGTTTGTCAACGAAGTGACCAAGGGCCGCAAGGCGCAGCGGTTCATGCACACTAGCCTCGAAGAGCACCCGGTGGGCGGGCAGTTGATGGGCGCCAATCCCGAGGACTTCGGTCCGGCCGCACGCCGACTCGTGGAAGCCGGCTTCGACGTAGTGGACATCAATTTCGGCTGCCCCGTGAAAAAGGTCCTTGGAAAGCAGCGCGGCGGCTACCTATTGGGACAGGTCGATACGGCGCTGGAAATCGTCTCCCGGGTGCGTGATGCCACACCGGAGCACGTGCCGGTCACCGTAAAGATGCGGCGCGGCCTGGACGACTCGGACGACAGCCGCGAGCGGTTCTTCCGCATTTTCGACGGGGCGTTCGAGCGGGGCGGGTCCCCCATCACGGTGCACGGCCGCACCGTCCAGCAGCGCTACATCGGGCCGAGCCGCTGGGAGTTTCTGCGGGAAGTCAAAGCCCACGCGGGGAGTCGCATCGTGCTCGGGAGCGGCGACCTGTTCACGCCGCAGGCCTGCCTGGAAATGATTCGCCAGACCGGCGTCGACGGGGTCACTGCGGCGCGGGGGGCGATCGGCAATCCATGGATCTTTTCTCAGGCTCGGGCGCTTGCGGCCGGTCAGCCCCTGCCGGATCCACCCAGCGTGTTCGAGCAGCGCGAAGTGATTGCCGAGCACTACCGCCTCGCTGAAGAACTCTACGGGCCCGACCGCTGTGGCCGGCAGATGCGCAAGTTCGGCATCAAGTACTCGCAACTTCACCCTCATGCTCTCGAGGTGCGCGACGCCTTCGTCGCGGTCGCGCGGCCCGGCGAGTGGCGTGTCGTCCTCGACAAGTGGTACGCCGAGGATCTGCCCGGGCGTCATCCGCAGCCTGAGGGCGAGCGCGTCGAGGATTGCCACGCAGTCTCGGCGGCCTAGCTATTGCCGCGAACTCGGGCTGGGCCCTGTCGCCCGATTACCGGCCAGCGCCAACTCGATTTCGGCACGCACGCCAGGATCGCTCTCGACCTTCGAGCGAGCCACGAGCGCCGCTCGAGCGGTCGCGCTGTCGTAGCGCCCCAGGGCCCAGGCACAGGCGCCGCGTACCAGGGATTCGTCGTCACGAAGTCCACGTTCGAGAGCTTCGATCCCTTCGACGGGCCGCTGGTTTCCAAGCACGATCGCCGCGTTGCGGAGTAACCCGCGACGCCTGGGGCGCCACAACGGCGTGTGGCGGAATCTTTGTCGAAACGCCAACTCGTCCAACGCGAACAATCCAACCAAGTCGAGATTCGTCGTGCCCGCGCGCGGCTCAAACGCCTCCTCGCCGCAGGGCCCCACGCGGTGATTCCAGGGACACACGTCCTGACAGACGTCGCAGCCAAACAGCCAGTCGCCCATCGCGGTGCGCAGATCGCGCGGGATCTGCTCGCGCAACTCGATCGTCAGGTAGCTGATACACCGCCGGGCATCGAGCACATAGGGTTCGACGAACGCCTCGGTGGGGCAGGCATCGAGGCAGGCTCGGCACGTGCCGCAGTGATCTGTCGGATGCGGCTGATCGTAATCAAGCTCGGCGTCGGTAAGCAGCGCCGCCAAGAAGAACCAACTGCCCGAGCGTTGGTTGAGAAGCAACGTGTTCTTGCCAATCCAACCCAAGCCGGCCAACTGAGCGAACTCGCGTTCCAGCAATGGCGCCGTGTCGACGACGCCGCGCCACAGGGCCTCCGGTGATCGAGCAGCGAGAAACTCGCCGAGCCCTCGTAGCCGCTCGCGCACCACGTCGTGATAGTCTTGGCCCCAAGCGTATCGCGACACGCGGCCCTGAGTTGGTTGAGAGGCGTCAGGCTCGACAGTACGATACGGAAAGGCCAACACAAGGAGGCTCCGTACACCGTCGAGCACCGACCTTGGGTGTCGGTAGGCTGCTTTACGGTTGGCCAGGTAGTCCATCGTGCCGGCGTAATCGGCCGCCAGCCATTGGCCGAAGCGGTCGAGTCCTGGTGGGGCGGCAGCCGGGCAGACGCCGGCCAAGTCGAAACCCTGGCGTTGCGACTCGGTCTTCAGGGCGGCGGTGAGGTCTGCTTTGTCCATGCTTGAGAGCGAGGCTAGCTAGCCATGCGATTCCCGGTACGCTTCCTGCTGATTTCTATGACCCTTGCGGGCCTCGCAACAATCGCGGGCTGCTCGCAACGGCTCGACCCCGACGAATACGGCGAGGTAATCACCGAGGTGCCCGAGCACCTCAACAAGCCATTTCCCATGCCCGAACTGGAGCCGCGCCCCTCCGACAGCGGC
Organism: Planctomycetota bacterium; assembly: GCA_003389325.1. Lineage (GTDB taxonomy): Bacteria > Planctomycetota > Planctomycetia > Pirellulales > PALSA-1355 > LB-PLM-3. Next base: position 201,049 of record QQVE01000030.1, on the reverse strand, counting down.
GAAAGCGACGAGGAAGCCGTAGAATAGCGATTTTATCGGTCCTAAGCATTGAAGTTCCCTTCGCCTCTGTGTAGTCTGCACAGAATAAGTAAATTACGTCAACTTTCGTCTGCGAGGGCTACGATCATGTTCCGTCGGGTTTGCCTGTGGGTTGTTTGTGGTGCGCTGCTGGCCACCGGGTTGCAGGCGTCGCCAGCGGCGGCGTTTGGTCCGGGAGCCTACGGTCTGGGATTTTTCAACTACGGCAACCTCTTCAACCAAGGTTACCGCATCCCATACTATGCCTTGTTTCCGCCGGTCTATTACAGCTACCCAGTGGCTCGCACCTACGGATATAGCCCTTTTGCCTATCCCCCGGGAACAATCACACCCGAGGCAACCGCCCCGAAGGCCGCTGTTTACATTAACCCCTACGTGCCGCAGCCGGCGAAGTCGACCGCCGAAGACAAGACCGCAGCCGCACCTGCGCGAAAAGAACCCGTTTGGGAAGACAAGGTCGTTTCGGCACCGCGGGTTTATTACAACCCGTTTGTCAAAAGCCCGCAGACGGCCAGCCTTCGATAAACTCCAGGCGTGACACGCGCGCCGCTGCCGTTGACCAACGGCAGCGGCGCGTTGCCTGCTTCGGCGAAAATCGGCCTGGACCCCCTCACGGTTTTCGCTATTCTACCGCCCCCTACGCCGACGCGCATCCAGCGTGCGGCGTAGTCCTGTCTTGTCTCCGAACGGGTGCTCTCACTGCGAAGATGGGCCCTGTCGTTTTCTCAATTTCAGGGGGCGTACGGAACCGGAAGGTCCCTTGCGCGGCATGCCGGTTTCCGAAAGGAGTTTGCCCGATGAAATGGATCTGGGCGGTCGCACTCGGCGCGGTCGTGATGACCGGATGCCGCACGGCGGAACCGACGACGAATCCCTTCTTGCGCACTACCGTGCCGCCGCCGGGCACAGGGCAGGGCGTCGTCGTCACGCCAGGCGAGCCGTACGCTCAAGGCATTACGCCGCCGGTCGTGACGTCGCCGGCGCCGCCGCCCGTGACGACCCAGCCGGTGCCGGTCACACCGGGACCTGCGGCACCTCCGCCGATGGTGGCGCCGCCTCCGCCGGTAACGCCGCAGGGAGAAAGGTTCCATCCGCCCGGTGGCTCGTACTTGTACCACCAAAGCTCGAACGCGCGCGCCGCTCCGCCAACGACCGTCGCCGCGGCCGGCACTGCCTTGCCGGCACAGGCGGCCGCACCGACCACCACAAGCGGCTATCCCGTGCAACAAGTCGGCCACACCGCGATCGCGGCGAGCGTTCCTCCAACGCCGCCGGCCGCAACCCTGCGGGCCACGGTCGGCAATAGCCGAGCAGACCCCGCACCGTCGCAGGCCGCCATCCAAGTGCCGGCCACTGCAACGACAAGCACGCTGCGGATCGTGGGCGAATCGGCGACAAATGCCACGGTCAATACCTCCGCACGCCAGCCACCGGCCACTTCAGCCGCCGGGGCCGCGCCGGCTGCGAACCAGCCGGCGTTTCGCGTTGTGGCCAGTGGAAGCCAGGCGACCGTGGGATCTACCGCTCGCGGCGCGAGCCCAGCAACCGTCCCCAGCGGCTCGGCGATGACGATTTCCACCTCCGCCGGCCGAAGCAGTTCAACGGCTCGATTCGTGGCCCCGCAAGCCGGCAGCCCCGTCGTGCAGGCAGCATTCCAACCCGCCGGACCCGCCGCAGCGCGGTCCGATTTTTCGCACGCTGACGATTACAGCACGCTTCGAGGCAGACTCGAGTACCTGGCCAGCACGCGCCAGTGGAAACTTCGCTACATTCCGATCGATGGCCAGACGGACACCTACGGCGGAAGCGTCGTGCTCGCCCAGACCCCGGCTTTAAACGCATTCAAGTCGGGCGACCTGGTAGAAGTCCACGGCGCTTTGTCCGCCCAAACCTCCGGCTTCTCCCCGCATTACCAGCTCCACTCGATCCAGCCCCAAGCCCGCTAGCCTGCGGGCGCTCCGGCCTCCCGCTCCTTCTCGCAATATTGGCGTCCCTTAGGATAGAATTACCTATCGGGACACATTTCTCACCGTTCGCATGAACTTCGGCACCCCGACCACGGTTCGGGCGGCTGCCGCCCTGGGGCGCGAGGACTCCGCAGCATGTTTCAGGCCGTTACAGGCACCCTGACGCGACAGCGTCTGGCCCGCTGGTCATCGCAGTTGTCCAAGATTGCCTCTTACGAAGAGGAATTGCAGGCGCTCAATCAGTTCGACATGCGCAAGCGCAGCCTCTCGTTGCGGTACCGGATCCGCAGCCACGAACCGGTCGATCGGGTGCTGCCCGAGGCGTTCGCCCTGGTCCGCGAGGCAGGGCGTCGCACGCTCAAGATGCGGCACTTCGACGTGCAGCTGCTGGGCGGCATCGCCATGCACCATCGTTCGATTGCCGAGATGCAGACCGGCGAAGGCAAAACGCTTACGGCCACGCTGCCGTTGTACTTGGCCGCGCTGGAAGGCAAGGGGGCGCATCTGGCCACGGTGAACGATTACCTGGCTCGACGCGACGCCGACTGGATGCGGCCCATCTACGAATGCCTGGGCATCAGCGTCGGCGTGGTCGAGTCGCAAATGCCGCAGGCCCAACGGCGCAAGGCGTACGCCTGCGACATCACCTACGGTACGGCCAAGGAGTTCGGGTTCGACTTCCTCCGCGATCGGCTGCTGCTGCGCCGCATCGGCGAGGGGCTGAGCGACTTTCTGGGCAACATGCTGGGCGTGACCTCGGACGCCGGCGGCGAGAAGCCCGTGCAACGTACGCCCTTCTTCGTGTTGGTCGACGAGGCGGACAGCATCCTCATCGACGAGGCCCGCACGCCGCTAATTATCAGCGCGATGCCGAGCGAAGCGCAACTGATCGCCGTGGAATGCTACAAATGGGCCGCCTCGGTGGCGAACCAATTCGAGGAAGACGAACATTACGACTACGACCACGAACGTAAGACCATCGAACTCACCGCCGAAGGCCGCCGCCTGGTGCGCACGCTGCCGAAGCCAGACGACATGCATTCGGTCGGCATGTTCAGCATCTACGAATACATCGAGCGGGCCATCAAGGTCGATCGCGAGTTCTTTCGCGATCGGCAGTACGTCGTGCGCGACGGCGAGATCGTGATCGTCGACGAGTTCACCGGGCGTGCCGCCGAAGGACGCAAGTGGCGGGCCGGCCTGCACCAGGCCATCGAGGCCGCCGAAGACAACGTCGAGGTCACCGCCGAGACGGGCCAGGCCGCGCGAATTACGGTGCAGGACTACTTCCACCTCTATCCGAATCTGGCCGGTATGACGGGCACCGGCATCAACTCGGCCAGCGAGTTGAAGAAGATCTACAAGCTGAGCGTCGTGCAGATTCCGACCAACCGCCCGGCGATCCGCGAGCGGTTGCCCGAGCGCGTGTTCGGCACCGAAGACGAAAAGTGGCATGCCATCGTCGAGGAGGTGTGCGAAGTGCACGCCACGGGCCGCCCGATTCTGATCGGCACGCGGTCGATCGACAAATCGGAGATCCTCGCGCGACTGCTCAAGCAACGCGGCATCGAGCACGACGTGCTCAACGCCAATCACGTGGCCGAAGAAGCCGAGATCGTCGCCAAGGCCGGACGCCGCGGCCGCGTCACCGTCTCGACCAACATGGCCGGACGCGGCACGGACATCAAGCTGGGGGAAGGCGTCGAGGAACTCGGCGGCCTGCACGTAATCATTACCGAGATGCACGACTCGGCACGGATCGATCGACAGTTGGCCGGACGCTGCGGACGCCAGGGCGATCCTGGCTCGTTCCGCGTCTATCTCTCGCTGGAGGACGAGTTGCTGCTGGGTCTGGGCCCCGAGAAGGCCAAGCGGTACAAGGACCTCGGCCGCGACAAGCCCGGTAGCTACGACGGCTGGGCGAAGCTGTTTCGCAAAGCCCAGCGCGCCACCGAACGCCGCCACTTCCGCGACCGCAAGGTACTCATGTACCATGAAAAGGAGCGGAAGAAGCTCCAGACCCAAATGGGTCAGGACCCGTACCTCGACACGCCGGGCTAAGCCCCGCGTTGTCCGGGGAGCGGCCGCTTCTACCACGCTGCGCAGGCGCAGAGGTCCAACCCCTGGTGTCGAAATGATCGACGACGTCTATCAGGCCGCGCTGGCCGCGCTCAAGCAACACCTCGACGCCGCGGGCGCCGACTACCAACTCGACGAGGGGGAGTTGATCATCGGCGAACATCGGCTCGGCCTCTCGATCGCCTTCGACGGTTACGTGCCGCAGGGTGAGCTGACGTTGGCGCCCCTCGACATCCAGATCCACCTGGACGGCGACCAGGGTGACCGTTTCCGCGTCGGCGCCTTGGGCGTGGGGCCCGATGCGGCAGCGGCCACGAGCGACGCGATCGCCGAATGGCACACCTTGGCCGCCTGGCCGCTGATGTCGGCCTTGGGTGCCGGCGTCGAGAAGCGCCGGGCTGGCGAAACGCAATCGGTCGCCGGATGGGACATGTTCGCCGGCCGCGTAGGCATCCGCGGCCAGGTGCCTCCGGCGCTCCGCGGCGGGGCACCTTTCTTTCAGTCGCTCGTCGAGCGGCTTCGCCAGGTCGTCGCCAAGTGGGAGCAACCGTCGATGTTAACGCTCCGAACGATCTACCTGATGGTGACCTGTAGCAGCGCCGCCACCGAGGTCCAGGCCGCCGTCGACGGAATGGTCGACCCGGAGTTGGCCAGCCTCGTGCAGGGGCTCCCCTGGCCAAGCAGCTCGGAGCCCTACCTCTACAAGCAGCTTTTCGTGTTCCGCTATCAGCCGGCACAATAGCGTGCCCTGCGCCGGGCCTCGCGTGCCCCCGCACAGCTCACGTTGACGCATTGCGTCCAACGTGTCACGTTGATAGGCAGCTACCTTCCGCGGCTTGTGGAGAATTGCCCGCCATGCACTGCCTCGTTCTTGCCATCCAATTGTGCGCCTTGTCGCAGGCCCCCGGAGAAGGAACCGGCTATCAACCGATTCGCGTGCCGGTAAGACAGTCGGCCCCGGCGGCCGAGATCGGCGATTTCGGCCAAGAGCCCGCGGCATCGCCGGGCGCGACGGCAGGCGCCCGTGAGGCAACCGTGCCCCCGCCGGCAGACCCTGCAATGACCGATGACTCGCCCGAGCGCCGGGCCGATCCGTATGGCAACGAGAGTGAACCAGGCAATGCACCCGGCGGCGAGATGGAGTCGGTCGGCGACCGGCCGCCGCAGCGTCTGCGCCCGCCGGAATTGATCGCTGCCGCGCTGGAAGCCCCCAAGCAACACGCGCTGGCTGGCACGCCGATGAAGCTCGCCGAGGCGATTGCGCGCACCCCCGATCGTCAGCGCCAGCTGCAGGTCACGAAAGCGTATTGGCGGCTTGCTGCCGCCCAGGCCGCGTATCATTGGGCGGTCGAACAGCGCGACGTGGTCTTCCAGCACACCGAGCAGGAAACGACCCGCGCGGACCTACTCAGCACGCAAGCGGCCGCCGAAGCCGACGCCGGAGATGCCCGCCTGGCCGTGGAGAAGGCGCAAGCCGAGCTCGCGCACTTGATCGGCAGCGTAGGCAACGCGGCTCCATTGACGGTCGATCGACCCCACGTCGGCGAGTATCGCACGTACTTCGAGAGCATCTTCAGCGGCCGGGCCGCTCCGCCGCCGATCTGGCTGATCCAGCGCACGCTCCCCGTGCGACGGAAAGCGATCGATGCACACGGGTCGGCGGTCGTGGCGGCCGCCGATGCCGTCGAAGCCGCCGCGGACCAGTTCCAGTCGACCGGGCAGGGAATTACGACGCTCATCGATTCGCTCGAGCTGCTGGCGCGCGAGCGGAGTGCTTTCATCGAGTTAGTGCGCGACTACAACCTCGACATCGCCGACTATGCCTTCGCCGTCGCGCCGCCGGGGGCTGCGAGCGACACGCTCGTTTCGATGCTCATTCGCAAGCCCTCGGTTGGCGAACCGAGACGCGCTAGCAGTGCTCCGCATAACACCTTCCGCAACACGCCGCCCACCGGCGATGGAGCCCAAAATGGTCGCCCGGCCGGCAATTCGGCGATCGACGACTGGGCCGCGAATTACCCAGGCGACTTGGACGCCACGGCAGCAGTCGATGATCCGGCGCTCTACCAGGCATTGCTGGAATTGACCAGCGTCCCGCTACGAGTGCAAAAACTCGGCGACCTGCTGCACTGGGACCGCAACCTGCCGCCAGACTCGGGCGAACCGGCCACGCTTGCCGATTGTCTCGGCGCTTCGGCAGGACCAGGGCGCGAGGCGATCATTCAGGCGTTTTGGAAGGCCCGCGAGAGTGCCGCCCACTTGCAAGTGCTGGGCGAACAACTGGAGCAACTCAACACGTTGCAAGCGATTGCCATACCGCAGCGCGATCAGCCCGGCATGGCTGAAGCGGGAGTTCGCCTGCAGGCGGCCCGGCTGGCCGCCCGGGCGGCGCTGATCGATGCTCAGCTCGACCTGATCTCAGCGCAGTTTGACCTGATGACCGCCACCGGTCGCCCGCTGGAACAGGCCTGGATCGTGCCGGGCACGACGCCGCAATCGGGGCGTTACCGCATCTCCCGCCGCAGCAAGACCTTGTCGGCCGAGGCTGCCGCCCGGGCCGAACAAGTGGCGGCTGCCTATACGAAATTGCATCAGCGGGGGCAGGCCGTCGTGCAGTGCGACGTCCATCGCGCGGCTCTCATTCTTGAAGCCCGCAACGGCGCGAGCGGTTCCGAATCGGTCGACGGGAGGCTGTCCGCTCTGGATCGGGCGATCTGGGCCATCGGCCGCCAGAACCAGCAGACCCTGGGCTTTCTCGACGACTTGACCGAGTACAATGAGGCGATTGCCAACTACGTGCTCACCACGCAGCCGGCGTCGCTTTCGGCAACCGAGTTGTCCGGCAAGCTGGCGATCGGCCGCAGCACTTCGCGCGACTCGTAAGCCTGCGACTTCTGATGTCTCTTGCCGACCTTTTTACCGAAACCGCTTCCGCCCGGCGCCCGCATAGCGCGGTGAAACCGCTGCGGATCGGCCCGGTCGTCGTCGACCCGCCGGTGCTGCAAGCGCCGATGGCGGGATTCACCAACTATGCCTTTCGCCAGATCGTGCGTGAGTTCGGCGGCGCGGGTCTGCAAGCCACGGAGATGGTCCACGCCAAGGGCTTCCTCTGGCTGGAGAAGGAAGAAAACGAGTTACCCGACCGGCTGTGGGGCGTGCGCGACGAGGCGCGGCCGCTGGCCGTGCAGATCTGGGACAACGATCCGGCGACTCTGGCAGAAGTGGGCGCCAAGCTCGCCCACGAGTTCGGCGTCAGTGTGGTGGACATCAACTTCGGCTGCCCCGTCAAGCAAGTGACCGAACGTGCCCACAGCGGCTCGTACCTGCTGCGTTTTCCCGACCGCGTGGGTGCGATCGTCGAACGCGTGTCCCAGGCCTGCGCCCCAACTCCCGTGACGGCCAAGATTCGCCTGGGCTGCACGCGCGATTCGATCAACGCCATCGACGTCGCCCAGGTCGTCGAACAGGCCGGTGGGGCAGCCCTCACCGTGCATGGGCGAACTGCGCAGGATTTCTTCACCGGTTCGGCCGACTGGGAGCGGATCAGCGAGATCAAACCGTACTTGAAGCGGATCCCCCTGATCGGCAACGGCGATCTGCGATCGGCCGAGGCCGTGCTCGAGGCATTTGCCCGCTACGATGTCGACGGCGTGATGATCGCCCGGGCGGCGCTGTCGCGTCCTTGGCTGTTTCGTCAGGCCCAGGCAGCATTGGCCGGCGAGCCGCCCCCGCCTGACCCCACGCTCGAAGAGGAGCGCGAGGTGATGCTGCGGCACTATCGCCTGGTGTGCGACCGATTCGGGCTGAGAAAGGGCACGGTGCTGATGCGCAAGTACGCGTGCTGCTATGCCCAGGGGCGGCGCGGGGCCCGAGAGTTCCGAACGCGAGTCGCCCAGGTCAGTTCGCCCGCGGAATTCGCCGCCGTGGTCGAGCAGTATTTCCCCCGCCAGTAGCCCCAGCCGGCATTGCCAGCACTCGGGCTACCTTCACCCGGCGGGTCGTTCTTTGCCGCTCTTTCGCACTCTCCGCCCCTCGGAATCGTTTTTTATCATATTGGGTTGTCAAAAATGCGTAATCCACTAAGATTAAGAGCAGGGAAGGGTTGAATATGCATTACGAGACCGAAAGTTCCGACATCGGCATCCTCGACCTGCTGCGAAAGGCAGGGCCGCTGGGGATCAACGACCTCACCAAGGCCGTGGGGGTCACTCCTACGGCCGTCCGGCAGCGGCTCGTGCGCTTGATGGCCGAGGGACTGGTCGACCGCGAGGTTTCGCGCAGCGGCCGGGGACGGCCCAGCCACCGCTATACGCTCACCGAAAAGGGTCGCCGCCAGACGGGGGCCAATTTCGTCGATTTAGCCCTGGCCTTGTGGAAAGAGGTTCGGGCGATCGAAGACGTGGAAGTTCGCCGCGGGCTCTTGCAGCGGATCGCCAGGACGATGGCCACGATGTACGACGAGCAGGTCCGCGGACGCACCACCGAAGAGCGGATGGAGGCGATTTCGTCGATTTTTGCCGAGCGCGACGTGCCTTTTACGGTCGAAGATTCCGATTCGCTTCCCGTGCTGACGGCGCTGGCCTGTCCCTACCCGCAGTTAGCCGAGCAGGACCGGGGCATTTGTGCCCTGGAGCGAATGATGTTTTCAGAGCTGGTGGGCGACGGCTTACGCTTGTCGGAATGCCGTCTCGACGGCGACGATTGTTGCCGGTTTTCGGTGCGCGAGCAGCCCGACGCGGGACCTTCAAAACAGCGTAGCGCAGCGGTAAGTTAGTAGGTTTGCCGTAATTCCGTCTCCTTCCGCCAATCAAGAAACACAAGCCATGACACAACCTTGGATCGAAGGCCGGTTTGAAGAAGGCCTGATCATGACCACGGTCGAGCAGGGCATTAACTGGGCCCGGCAAGCCAGCATCTGGCCCATGACCTTCGGGCTGGCTTGCTGTGCGATCGAGATGATGGCCACTGGCGCCAGCCGCTACGACATCGATCGTTTCGGGGCCGGGGCCTTCCGAGCCAGTCCCCGCCAGGCCGACCTGATGATCGTGGCCGGCACGGTCACCTACAAGATGGGCAGCCGCCTGAGACGCCTTTACAACCAAATGCCCGACCCGAAGTTCGTGATTGCCATGGGCGCCTGCACCGTCGGCGGCGGTCCTTACTTCAAGTACGGCTACCACGTCGTCAAGGGCGTCGATCTGGTTGTGCCGGTCGACGTGTACGTTCCCGGCTGCCCGCCCCGGCCCGAGGCTCTGCTCGAAGGCCTGATGCGGATCCAGGACAAGATCAAAGGGCACCGGATTGGCAAAGCCGCCGGGCAGAAGATCGACGACGAGTTGCCCATTCCGCACCACTCCGGCTACGTCGCCGCCCCGGAAGACGAGCCGTTGTTCGATCACCAGAAAATCACCGGCTAATCACGCCACAGCAAAACCGCAGACCAAATGAACGAAACGCTGAAGATCAAAGACTTGCACGTGGCCACCAGCGAAGGCAAAGAGATCCTTCGCGGCGTGAACCTCGAGATCAAACGTGGCGAAGTCCACGCCTTGATGGGGCCCAACGGCTCGGGTAAGAGCACGCTGGGATACGCCATCATGGGCCATCCCGGCTACGAGGTGACCCGGGGCTCGATCACGCTGACCGACGACCAGGGCGAACACGACGTGTTGGAGATGGAGCCCAACGAGCGAGCCCGGGCGGGGGTCTTTCTTGCCTTCCAGCGGCCGATGGCCATTCCCGGCGTGAAGATGGCCGATTTTCTGCGTCACGCCGCCACCAACGTCCGCCGCCCGGACCGCAAAGAGGGCGAAGAGCTGATTCCCATGCGCGAGTTCCGCAAGGAGCTCAATCAGAAGATGGACCAGTTGCGGATGGACAAGGAGTTTGCCCGGCGTTATGTCAACGAGGGCTTCTCCGGCGGCGAAATGAAGCGGGCCGAGATTCTGCAATTGGCCATGCTGCGGCCCAAGTTTGCCATCCTCGACGAGACCGACAGCGGTCTGGACGTCGATGCCGTACGTCTGGCCAGCCAGAGTATCGCCGACATCGGCGGCAAGGACATGGGCATTCTGGTCATCACCCACCACGAACACTTGCTCGAGCACAACCGGCCCGACGTCACCCACGTGATGCTGGGTGGCCGGCTGGTCGAGACCGGCGGTCCCGAGCTGGCCATGGAACTGCACAAGCAGGGCTACGACCGCATCCGCGCCGCCTATCCCGAGGCCGCGGCCGCAGACGAGGAAATGAAAGAGGACGAACCGGCGGCCGCACGTTGATCGTGTGTCCTCCCGCCGGCGCGAATTGAAACTTCCGAACGAAAGTTGACCGAGCCTATGGCAACCGACGTCGCTTCCAAACCGCAAATCGGCGAAATCAACAAGTACGATTTCCGCACCGATTCCAAGTACATCTTCAAGGCCCGCAAAGGCCTCGACGCCGCAGTCGTCGCCCAAATCTCCGAGATGAAGGGCGAGCCCGCCTGGATGCGCGATTTCCGCCTGAAGAGCCTGGAAATCTTCAACTCCAAGCCGATGCCTCGCTGGGGCGGCAAGATCGATATCAACTTCCAGGACATCTACTACTACCTCAAGCCGGCCGACCGCCAGGGCAAGACCTGGGAAGAGGTGCCCGAGGAGATCAAGAAGACCTTCGATCGGCTGGGCATCCCCGAAGCGGAAAAGAAGTTCCTGGCCGGCGTGAAGGCTCAGTTCGAGAGCGAGGTCGTTTACGGTTCGCTGAAGGAAGACCTCGGCCGGCAGGGCGTTATTTTCACTGACACCGACACGGCGGTCCGCGAACATCCAGACCTGGTGCGCGAGTACTTCGCTACGATCATTCCACCGGCGGACAATAAGTTTGCCGCGCTGAACTCGGCCGTGTGGAGCGGCGGCTCGTTCATCTACGTGCCCAAGGGCGTCAAAGTCGAGTTTCCGCTGCAGGCCTATTTCCGCATCAATGCGGAAAACATGGGCCAGTTCGAGCGGACGCTAATCGTCGTCGACGAAGGGGCCGAAGTGCACTACGTCGAAGGTTGCACCGCCCCCATGTATAGCACCGAGAGCCTGCACTCGGCCGTCGTGGAAATCGTCGTGAAGAAGCACGCCCGCTGCCGCTATACGACGATCCAGAATTGGGCCAACAACATCTACAATCTCGTCACCAAGCGGGCCGTCGCCTACGAAGACGCGCTAATGGAGTGGATCGATGGCAACCTCGGCAGCCGTTTAACGATGAAGTACCCGGCCGTCTACATGATGGAGCCGGGGGCCCGCGGCGAGATTCTCTCGATCGCCTTCTCCTCCGCCGGCCAGCACCAGGACGCCGGGGCCAAGGTCGTGCACGCAGCCCCCAACACCTCGAGCCGGATCATCTCGAAGTCGATTTCCAAGAACGGCGGGCGCTCGAGCTATCGAGGCCTGGTCAAGGTCGAGAACGGCGCGCACAAATCGAAGAGCAGCGTCGTGTGCGATGCCTTGATTCTCGATCCCGACAGCCGCAGCGACACCTACCCCTACCTGGAAATCGACGAGCAGGACGTCACCATCGGCCACGAGGCCAGCGTGTCGCGGATCGGGGAGGAGCAGTTGTTCTACCTGACCAGCCGCGGGCTCTCCGAGGCCGAAGCCAGCACGATGATCGTCAACGGGTTCATCGAGCCGCTGATCAAAGAACTGCCGATGGAATACGCCGTGGAGATGAATCGCCTGATCGAGCTCCAGATGGAAGGTTCGGTCGGCTAAGCGCGAAGCGCCCGGCAACTTCGCATCCACGAGCCAACGACTGGCCCTCTGCGGGGCCGAGGGTCCGATACACGTATGAGCGTCACCACGCAAACCGGTTTCACCAACGACGCCTTCGAGCGCTTTCTCGCCGAGCGCGACGAGCCCGCCTGGTTGCGCGATCTTCGCGCCGACGCCTGGAAGAAGTTCGGCGAACTGCCGATGCCCAGTCAGCGTGACGAAGAGTGGATGCGGACCGACATCCGCCTGCTGCGACTCGACAAGTTCGGCTTTCCCAGCGAACCAGCAACCGGCGTCGGAGTACCCGATGGATTGCTGACCGCCGGCGTGGCGTTGGGCGGCCAGGCCGCCGCGCTTGACAGCCAGCCGCACCAAGCCAAGCTGGAACCCAAGTGGGCCGAGCGTGGCGTGCTGTTCGGCAGTCTCGACGAATTAGTGCGCGAGCACGGCGACTTGATCAAGCCGCACCTCTTCCGCGCGTTCGATCCCGGCTACGATCGGTTTGCGGCGCTGCACACGGCGGCCAGCAGCGGCAGCATGCTGCTGTACGTTCCGCGCGGAGTCACCATCGACGAGCCGCTGCACATGTTGAGCGTGCTTTCCGACGGCGCCGCCGACTTTGGCCATGCCCTGGTGATCCTGGAGGACGGTGCGGAGGCGACCCTGTTGGCCGAAACGGCCAGCCTGTCCGAAGACGCCACCGGCTTGCATTGCGGAGCGGTCGAGTTGCTCGTTGGTGCGGGAGCCCGCCTGCGCTACGTAAACTTTCAGAATTGGGCCGGACGCGTGTGGCATTTCGCCCATCAGAAGGCGCGCGTCGACCGCGACGCCTCGCTGCAATGGACGATCGCCGCGTTAGGTGCCAAGCTGGCCAAAGTGAACCAGCACGTGGCCTTGTCCGGCCCCGGAGCCAACGCGCAGGTCAACGGCGTGATGTTCACCGAAGGCCGTCAGCACCTGGCCTACAACACCTTGCAGCATCACGAAGCCCCGCACTGCCGTAGCGACCTGCTCTACAAAGCGGCACTGCAGGATGCATCGCGCACCGTGTGGCGCGGCATGATCCGCGTCGACGCCGGAGCCCAGAAGACCGACGGCTACCAGCGCAACGATAACCTGATGCTTTCCGACGAAAGCCGCAGTGATTCGATCCCCGGCCTGGAAATCGAGGCCGACGACGTGCGCTGCACCCACGGCTCGACCACGGGCCGCGTCGACGACGAGCAGATCTTCTATGCCCGCTGCCGCGGCCTGACGCGCAAAGAAGCCGTGCGGATGGTCGTGGCCGGATTCTTCCAGCAGGTGTTCGACCGCATCACGATCGAAAGCGTTCGCGAGGCACTGGGCGAAGCCATCGGCCGCCGCATTCGGGAATACGAGTAAGAGTGGTCAGTGGCGAAGTGGGCAGTGGTCAGTGACGGCTGGCCAGGGGTGCCAACCCGTTCAATGACCTCGATACGACCAGCTTCGCAGACAATGTTTCTGAACCAACTGACCACCAGCCACTGACCACTGACCACTGACCACTACGCATGTCTGCCTTCGTTCCCGTTGCCAAAGTCTCCGAGATCCCCGATCCTGGCAAGCAGATCGTCGAGATCGATGAGCGCTTGGTCGTCGTCGTCCATGCAGGCGGGCATTTCTACGCCATCGACGATGTTTGCACGCACGACGGGGGCCCGCTGGGCGAGGGTGAACTGGACGGACTGACGATTGCCTGCCCGCGGCATGGAGCCAAGTTTGATGTCCGCGATGGCCGGGCCCTGACCATGCCCGCCACCCGCGCCACCGCCGCGCACGAGGTGAAAATCGACGGGGACACAGTCCTGGTCAAGCTAGCCGACTAAGGGAGAATGATCATGGCGATCACCGAAGACGCCGCCCGCGAGGCGCTCAAACAAGTCGTCGATCCCGAACTGTTCGTCAACGTGGTCGATCTCGGTCTGATTTACACGATCGATCTGCAAGAAGTTGACGACAAGACCAACATCAAGGTCGAAATGACCATGACCAGCCCCGCGTGTCCGGCCGGACCGCAGCTCGTGGCCAATGCCCAGAAGGTGCTGGGCGCCCTGGAAGGCGCAGGTGAAATCGAGGTCAAGGTCGTCATGGTTCCGCCGTGGACCCCCGACCGCATGACCGAGGACGCCCGCGATCAGTTGGGAATCTTTTGAGAGTGGTCAGTGGCTAGTGGTCGGTGGTCAGTAAAGATGGTTGAATCGTCTGCGGACTACTGATCCCTGACGACTACCTGTGCGATACCTTCTCCACGAGTTCGTCACCGGCGGCGGCTGGTACTCTGTCGACGGTGATGCGCCGCCGGAATCCTTGCGGGTCGAAGGCCGGGCGATGCTCGAAGCGTTGGCCGCCGATTTCACCGCGCTCGACGGCGCTTCGGTTGATTTGCTGTGTGACGCGCGGCAGCCTCCCGTGGAATTGCCTGGCGTCACCGTGCATTCGGTCTCTGGCAATCAAGCTGAGATCGACTCGCTGATCTCGCTCGCCGGCCGTGTTGATTGGACCGTCCTCATAGCGCCCGAGTTCGACGGGCATCTGCTCGGGCGAGCTCGTCAGGTGGTCTCGGCCGGCGGCCGGTTGCTTGGTCCCGGACCGCAACTGATCGCACTAGCCAGCGACAAGCAGGCCGCGGCCGAGTATCTCGCTCGCCATGAAATACCGGTCTGCGAGGGCATCGCTCTGGCGCCGGGCGAACTGTTGCCTGAAGACTTCAGTTACCCCGCGGTGCTCAAGCCACGCGACGGCGCAGGCTCACTGGGTATCGAGCGGATCGACAGGCGGCCCTACCGTCGCGCCTGCGGTGACGCACCGGCGAGGCTCGAACGATTCTACCCCGGCCAGGCTTGTAGCGTGGCCTGCCTCTGCGGCCCGCAGGGCGTGGTGCCGCTGCAACCGTGCTGGCAGCACCTCCTAGGCGAACACGACTTTTCTTACCTGGGGGGATCGCTTCCCATTGAGGCGCCGCTCGCCGCCCGCGCTGCTCGGTTGGCCGTGGCAGCCATCCGCGCGCTTCCCGCAGCCATGGGCTACATCGGCGTGGACCTCGTGTTAGGCAGCGATCCGGCCGGCAGCGGCGACGTGGTCATCGAGGTCAATCCGCGACTGACCACTTCCTACGTCGGCCTGCGGGCACTCTCCGAAGACAACCTGGCGGCGGCCATGGTTGCCGTAGCCGCGGGAGCCGATGTCGGGGTATGCTGGAAGGAGCAAGAAATCCATTTCACCTCTTCCGGCGAAATCGTGGTCGGTGGCTAGCGGTCGCGGTCGGCGACGGGCACCCGCACGCTTTCCCAACCAACCACGACCGACTGCTTTCTCTATGAAATGGCTCGCGCTCGACATTGGGGGCGCCAACATCAAGGCGGCTGACGGCGAACAGTTCGCCGTTTCGCAGCCTTTCCCGATGTGGGAGGACTCGCGTCACCTGGTAGACGTGCTGCGCACCTTGATTGCCCTGGTGCCCCGGGCAACGCACATCGCCGCCACGATGACCGGCGAGCTGGCCGACTGCTTCAGCACCAAGGCCCAGGGGGTGGAGTTCATTCTCAACGCCCTTAACGTGGCCGCCGACGGCCGCCACACCCGCGTCTACCTGACCAACGGCCGTCTCGTCTCACTGCAGGCCGCTTTGAGGCAGCCGCTGCTGGCCTCGGCCTCGAACTGGCACGCTCTGGCCAGCTTCGCCGGCCGCTATGTTGCCGACGGCTCGGGGCTGGTCATGGACGTGGGCTCGACGACCTGCGATCTGATTCCCCTGGTCGACGGCCAGCCTGTGACCATTGGCAAGACCGACACGAATCGCATGATCAACGGCGAGTTGATCTATACCGGAGTGCAGCGGACGCCGGTGTGTGCCATCACCCAGCTTGTCCCCTGGCGGGGGCGCAAGTGTCCCCTCGCGCATGAAGTGTTCGCCACCATGTGGGACGTCTACCTCACTTTGGACGCGCTACCCGAGGACCCCTCGCGTAAAGACACCGCCGATCGCCGGCCCGCCACGAAGGAGTTCGCCCACGATCGGTTGGCCCGGGCGATTTGTGCCGACCGCGAAGTCTTCACCGACGCCGACGCTCGTGCCATCGCCGAAGCGCTGGCCGACGCACAGATCAAGAAGATCGCCTCGATTATCACGCAGCTTGTCGCCCGACTGCAGCAGCCACCGCACACGGTCGTGATCTCGGGCCAAGGCGAGTTTCTGGCCCGGGCCGTGCTCGAGCGAGCCAAGATCAAGACCAGCATCGTTTCGCTGACCCGCGAGTTGGGGCCCGAGCTCTCGTCTTGCGGCCCGGCCCACGCATTGGCCGTGCTAGCCAAAGAAGGCCCGAAGTGATGCTCCCCTCTTCTGTTTAGCCCGAGCCGCATCGCGGCCGGCGCAGCGACCATGTCCCCCCCAGTGCGCGTGATCAAACTCGGCGGCAGTCTGCTCAACTGGCCAGAACTGTGCGCGCAGTTTCGCCGCTGGCTCGCTGCGCAGCCGCTTGCAGCCAATGTACTCATCGTCGGAGGCGGCACGCTTGTCGAGCAGCTTCGCGAGCTGAGCCGCGTTCAGGAGTTGCCGGACGATGCCTCGCACTGGCTCGCGATCCGAGCGATGAGCCTTTCGGCTGGCATCGTCGCTGCGATACTCCCCGAGGCTCGCGTTCTGGATTCGCTTGGTCAGATCGACGGCGATCCGGGAAGCCCACCCCAGATTCTCGAAGTCGAGCCCTTTTTGCGCTCGGAGCAGGGCCGGGCGGAGTCGCTGCCGGAAAGCTGGGACGTCACCAGCGATTCGATCGCTGCGCGCGTGGCCAGCGTGTTGGAAGCGACGGAGCTTGTGTTGCTCAAGTCGACGCTGCCCTACGGGCCGCTCTCAATTGACTGCCTAGCGCGACAGGGAATTGTCGATGCCTACTTCCCTCGGGCAGCCCGTTCGCTCGATGTTCGCCTCGTGAACCTGCGCGATCCCCGATTCGCAGAAGCACGAGTGCTGCCCGTCTGGCGTATCTCCATCTGTGACGGTGGCGCGTTCAGATTGGCTTCGTGCTCCGAGACGAGCTTGCGAATGTCGGCGATCACGTCGGGATGGTCCTTGGCCACGTTGTACTTCTCCGACGGATCGTGCTCCAGGTGGAACAGTAGCGGAGGATCGTGAACTTCCGGATTCGCCTGACGGTAGCCGGCCTGCGTCATGAAATGGGCTTTCCAGGGCCCCAGACGCGCGGCCATCAGCTTGCGGCCGCGATAGTACAGCATGGATTTGCGAGGGCTTTCGCCTTTGCCCAGCAGCACCGGCCCCAAATCGTACGAGTCGAGCACGCGGTCGTCGGGCAGCGGGGCGTCGACCAGCGCACTAATCGTGGCCAATAAGTCGGTCGTGCAGCCCAGTTCGCGCGAGACTCCGCCAGCGGGAATCGTGCCCGGCCACCAGGCAATCGTCGGCTCGCGCATGCCGCCTTCCCAGGTGCTCCCCTTGCCGCCACGCAACAGACCGGCCGAGCCGCCGTTGCGGTTCTTGATCAGCCAGGGGCCGTTGTCGCTGGTGAAGAACACGAGCGTTTTTTTGTCGAGCTCTAGCTCGCGCAGTGTGTCGAGCACCTGGCCGACGCTCCAGTCGAGCTCTTCGACCACGCCACCGTACAGGCCGCGCAGGCTCTTGTCCTTGAAGTCGTCGCTGGCGAACAGCGGCACGTGCGGAAAGTTGTGCGGCATGTAGAGGAAGAACGGTTGGTCGCGGTTCTGGCGGATAAAGCTCACCGCCTCGGCCGTGTAGCGTTTGGTAAGCGTGGTCTGGTCGGCCGGATCTTCGATCACCGTGGCCCCGCGCAACAGCACCGTGGGCTTCATGTCGTTGCTGTAGGGAATCCCGTAGTACGAGTCGAAGCCTTGCCGGGTGGGGAGAAACTGCGGCAGGTGGCCCAAGTGCCATTTGCCCACGCAGGCCGTGGCGTAACCTTTGCCCTTGAGCGTGTCGGCAATCGTGATCTCTCCCTCGGGCAACCCGCCCAGCGAGTCGGTAAACAGCACCCGCTTCGTATCGCTGCACATGCCGTTGCGAATCGGCAGCCGCCCGGTCAACAGCGCCGCACGGCTGGGCGTGCAGACGCACTCAGCCACGTAGAACTGCGTGAGCCGCAATCCTTCGCGGGCCATGCGGTCGAGGTTGGGCGTGGCGATCGTCGGATGGCCGAAGCATCCCAGATCGCCATAGCCAAGGTCGTCGGCGAAGAGAATCACGATGTTCGGCGGATCGGCCTTCTTTTCCTCGTCGGCGGCAGCCGCCACGAGCGGACAGCAGAGCAAGGCGAGTAGAAATCCGACGCGGCGAGATGCAGAAGCGTGAATCATGGCGTGTGAAGAACTGCGAGGAGCGATGGTTGGCCAGGACTGCCCAACCATCGTAGTCTGAGCGGCGCGCGAGGGGAAATCAGCTCAACACTGGGCAGGTATCGAACCACTGCCGGCCCTGGGCGTGCATCCATTCCACGGCCCGCTCGGGCCCCCACAATTCCGGCTCATACATGTCCAGGGGCGGATCGCTCGTCGACTCCCAGGCCGACAGAATCGGATCGATGATCCCCCAAGCGAGTTCCACCTCGTCGCTGCGTGCAAACAGGCTCGCGTCGCCCTGAAAGGCGTCCAGCAGCAGCCGCTCGTACGCCTCGGGCATGACGCCGGAGAACTCGCGATTGAAGTCGAAATCGAGGTCCGTCAGCCGCAACCGCATGCCCTGATCGGGCACCTTGGTCTGAAAGTGCAACTGAATGCCTTCGGCCGGCTGAATCTGGATCACCAGTCGGTTGGCCTGGCAGGTATCGACGCTGCCGTTGCTGAAGACCATCGTGGGCGGATTGCGGAACTGGATCACGATTTGCGTCGTGCGGCACGACATGGCCTTGCCGCTGCGCAGATAGAACGGCACGCCTTGCCAACGCCAATTGTCCACGGCCAGCTTCACGGCCGCGAACGTCGCCGTCTGGCTGCCTTCGGCCACGCCCGGCGTATCGAGATAACCGCGATACTGGCCGCGAAGCGTGTCGCTGGCCACCGCCTCGGGCAATAGCGGCGAGATGGCGCGCAGCACCTTCACCTTCTCGTCGCGCACCGCCTCGGCTTCGAAGCGCACGGGCGCTTCCATGGCCGTGGTCATCAGGAGCTGCAACAGGTGATTCTGGAACATGTCGCGCAGCACGCCGGTCTGGTCGTAAAACTCGCCGCGGCGGCCGACGGTCACTTCCTCGGCCACGGTGATCTGCACGTGATCGATGTAGTTGCGATTCCACACCGGCTCGAAGATCGTATTGGCAAAGCGCAGCACGAGCATATTCTGCACTGTCTCTTTGCCGAGATAGTGATCGATGCGATACACTTGCCGCTCTTTGAAGACGCCGTGCACCGCCTCGTTCAAGTCGTGGGCCGACTCGGCGTCCCGGCCGAAGGGCTTCTCGATCACGATACGCCGCGGACCGTTCACCTCGTCGGCCAGCCCGCAGGCGCCGATGCGCTCGATCGCCGGCTTGTAGAACCGCGGCGCCGTCGACAGGTAATAGACGCGCGTCACGTCGCTCGACTCCTCGAGCTCGTGGAGCCGGCGGTGCAAGGCTTCGAAGTCTTCGGGCTCCTTGATGTCGCCCGGTTGATAGTGGATCATCGACGCGAACTGGCGCCACAACTCCGCGTCAAAGTCGTCGCCCACGAATTTGGCCGTCGACTCGGCCAGTTCGTGCTGCCAGTCCTCGTCGCTGAACTTCGTGCGCGAGAAGCCGACGACTTGCGTCTTCTCGGGCAACCGCTTCTTGCGAAACAGTTGGTACAGTGCCGGCACCAACTTGCGACTGGTCAGGTCGCCCGAGGCCCCGAAGATCACCAGCGTAGTGGCCATACAAATCCGTTCAAAGAACTATGCGTGTCGAGGCGTTCCGCATGATCGCGCAAGCGCGAACATGGCACTTATCGCGTATCCGCCTGCGCCTTCCATGCTATGCCGCGGCCAGTCCTTCGTTGATCCAGGCCTGGGCCTCGGTGAGCTTGGCCTCGTCGAAATATTGGACCTTGGCCGTGGTGAATGGCTTGCAGAAGGCGGCCATGCCGGCTTCCCACTTGCTGTCGCCGACCATGGCCAATCGCTCGATGTCGCTGAAGTGCTTGACGTCGAACTTGATGTCTTCCCACAGGGCGGCGGCTTCCCAGCCATGAAAGTCGTGCATCTGCATCAGGATGCGTACCTTGCCGTGCTGCTTGATCAATTCCTCAACCTTCGGCACGAAGTGCTGATAGTCCTCCTTGCTCAGCTTGCCGCTGAGTTTGATCTCCAGGACTTTGCCTCCGGCGGTCTCGTTTAGCGTCAGCATCGTATTGGCTCCTAGAATCTGCGTACCTCGGCCGGCGACGATTCGCCTGCGCCTGCTTGGCAATCGTCATTGTGGTGAAATTTCTCCCGCAAGAAAAGGCGCTCGGCGGCACGGAGCCTCGTAAAATGCACTCGCTCCCGACGTAGCAACGTGTTGCGCCGCATCGTTCCAGGTCGATGGCCCTCGGCCGCACGGCGCTCCATAATGAGCGCCTTACGCGGCACTCCATCAGAAACTCGTTAGCGAACGACATGCAACCGCAAGGCCCACGACAGGAGTCGGACCACCCGAGCCAGCCTCCGCCGGAGGGGCGATATCGCGAGTTGCGGTATCGCCACTCAAGCCAATTCTCGGGCATCATCGAGGACCTGGAGGTGTCGCTGCTCATCTCGACCTACCAGGCAGGAAAGCTCGTCGCCGTGGGCACGACGCCGGCCGGGCTGCATATCTCGCTGCACAACTTCGAGCAGGCCATGGGCTTGGCCGTGCATCCCCGTCAATTGGCCGTAGGCAGTCGGGGCGTCATCTGGTTTCTGCAGTCTGCCTCGGAATTCGCTCCGCGACTCGATCCGCCCAGCACCTACGACGCCTGCTACCTGGCCCGAAAATCCTTCATCACCGGCAACATCCACGGCCACGAGATGGCCTGGGTTGGCGACGAGCTTTGGGTCGTCAATACGCTCTTCTCCTGCCTGTGCACGCTCGACGACGCGTTTAGTTTCGTCCCGCGTTGGCAGCCCCCCTTCATCACCGAGCTGGCCGGCAACGATCGCTGCCACCTCAACGGGCTGGCACTCGAGGAGGGACGCCCGAAGTTCGTGACCGCGATGGCCGAGTCGAACGAACCGGCCGGGTGGCGACCGATCAAGGGCAACAGCGGCTGCCTGCTGGACGTCGACAGCGGTCAGGCGGTTTGCCGCGGACTGTCCATGCCGCACTCGCCCCGGGTGTACGGCGATCGGCTGTGGCTCCTCAACTCGGGCCGCGGCACGCTCGAGACCGTGGACCGCGCGAGCGGGCGCCGCGACGTCGTCGACAGCATGCCCGGCTACACGCGCGGCCTGGCCTTCCATCAACACTACGCCTTCGTGGGCCTATCGCGCATTCGCGAGACGGCCGTCTTCGGCGGCGTGCCCATCGCCGAGCATCGCGATGAACTGAAGTGTGCCGTTGCAGTCGTGGATCTGCGTGCGGGCAAGACCGTGGCTTTCCTCGAGTTTGAAACGGGCGTGGAAGAGATCTTCGACGTGCAAGTGCTGCCCCAAACGCGCTGCGTGTCGATCACCGGACCCTATCCCTCTCAGGATGACGCCAAGGACGTGTGGGTCGTGCCGCCGCCGGGCAAACTGCCGCACCGAATGACCGTTGTTCGCGCAAGCGGGCAAGCGGCCGACCCCCTCGCCCCAGGGACGATCTCCGACGCAGAAGTCACGCGGCTCGTGCAGTCCGGCTTGCAGGCCCAGCAACAGGGGCGATTCGCACACGCCGTCGAGCTGCTCGCCCAGGCGGCCGCGGCGCGCCCCCAGTCGCCGCACATCCACAACCATCTCGGCAACGCCCAGCAGGACTTCAATCGCCAGGATCTGGCCGAGGCCTCGTACAACCAGGCCCTGGCCGTCGACGAATCGTTTGCCCCGGCACATCAGAACCTCGGCTACATGTTGATCAACTTCGGCAGGTTCGAGGAGGGAATCGGGCATCTGGAGAAGGCCCAGCAGCTCGCGCCGGCCGACGTCAATCGCGTGATGCTGGCCACGGCCTTGCCGATCGTGTATGCCTCGCTCGACGAGGTGCCGCGGCACCGTCAGCGGATGCTGAATAGCATCGATCGGTTGCTGGCCGACAACGTGCAGGTCGACGCCACACGCACGCCCGTGCCCACCAACTTCTTCGCCGCGTACCAGGGCTTCGACGATTGCCAGTTGCAGCGTAAGCTCAGCAGGCTCTACCGTGCGCCCCAGTCGGTTGCCAAGGGCAAACGCCGCGCCGCGGGCGGCCGCATCCACGTCGGTTTCCTCTCCTCTCATTTCTGCGATCACACGATCGGGCGCCTCAACCTGGGTCGCATCCAGATGCTCGACCGCGAGCAGTTCGAGGTCACCGTCATCGCGCTGGGTCACCATCGCGACCCAATGGCCGACGCTTTCCGCCAGGCAGCCGATCAACTCGTCGAGCCAACCGGATCGCTCGAAGCGACGCGCAATCAAATTGCCGACCTGAAGCTCGACGTCCTGTTCTTTGCCGACGTGGGCATGAACGCCATGACCTACACGTTGGCTCTATCGCGCCTGGCGCCGGTGCAATGTGTCACGTGGGGACATCCGGTCACCACCGGCAACGCGTCGATGGACTACTTCGTTTCGGGCCGCCACTTGGATACGCCCGGGGCGGAGGTTCACTACACCGAACGTCTCGCGCGGCTGGCCAACCTGGGCACGTACTACTACCGGCCCCGGCTAGAGGGCGACCGCTCGCGCGAATGGTTCGGGCTCGACCCGGACCGTCATGTGTATCTTTGCCCGCAAACGCTCTTCAAGTTGCACCCTGAGTTCGACGCGGTGCTGGCCGAGATCCTGCGGCGCGATCCCCACGGCGAGTTGATCCTCCTCGAAGGACGCCGGCCGACGTGGACGCGGCTGGTCCAAGAACGATTCGCCCGCACGATGCCGGATGTCGCCGACCGGATCCGTTTCCTCCCGCCGCAGCCGAATGCGGACTTTCTGCACCTCAATGCTCTGGCCGACGTTTCGCTCGACACGCTGCATTTCGGCGGTGGCAACACCAGCTACGAGGCGTTGGCCGTCGGCACCCCCATCGTCACGCTGCCGGGACCGCTGCTGAAAGGGCGCATCACGTATGCCCTGTACCAGAAGATGAGCGTGGACGACTGGATCGTCGATTCGACCGAGGCTTACGTCGAGGCAGCCGTGCGGCTGGGCACCGATGTCGACTGCCGCCGGGCCGCTCGCCGGAAGATACTGGGGGCCAACGACGTCCTGTTCGAAGACCCTGCCGAAGTGCGCGAGGTCGAACGCTTCTTGCGCTGGGCCGCCGATGGCGGTGCGGGTGAGTGGTCGGTCGACGGTTGACCCTCTGCACTAACGGATCAATCGGCTCGCCAACCAGCCCCGGGGAAGATCGGGGCGTACCCAGGAATCCGTGCGGCCCACCGCCGCCAGAATCGCCTCGGCCGTTAGATAACCGCTGCGCACGGCGCTCTCCATCGTGGCGGGCCAACCGGTATCCGTCCAATCGCCGGCCAGCAGCACGCCGGGAATCGCAGTACCCTGAGCCGGACGAAGCTGCTCGAAGCCGGGCCGGGCCGAAAACACAGCGGCGCGGTCCGTCACAATCCGCGACCGAAGCAGCTCGGCATCGCGGGCCTCGGGGAAAATCTCTCCAAGCTCGCGGCAGACTTCGGCCACGACGTCGTCTTTTTCCCGGCCGGCCAGGCCCCGCGAGGCACTGATGACGACCTGATAGTAGTGCCCCTCCGCTGACGCCCCCGACGAACTGCGGCGAAACATCCATTGGCTCAGACGGCCCACGATCACGGCATGATCCACCGAAGCGATTGGCCGATCGAACCACAGATGCACGCCCGTGATCGGCGAGGCTTCCACTCTCGAGAGTTCGGCCAGCCAGGGCCACGCTTCGGCAAGGCTCGCATCGACCATTTCCGCCAGCTTGAACCAGGGCACCGCCAGCACAACATAGTCGGGCCGTCGCGTACCATCGGCCGTGTCCACGCGCGGCCCGTCGGCAATGGATACGCAGCGCACCGGCGTGCCGAGATGCACGCCCACGCCGTGCTCCGTCAACCAGCGTTCAAGCGTCGCGCCGTACAGGGCGCTTAGCGGCACCTCGGGCACTTCAACGACATAGCCGTCGCGGGCGGATAGAAAGCCGTCGACGATCACCTTCCGTGCGGCCGGAAGCGAAGCCCGATCGAGATCTTCGCCCAGGGCGCTCGTGAGGATCACGCCCCAAAACTGCTCGATGGCTCGCGTCGACTGTCTCTGCATCCGCAGCCACCGGCCGACGCTCGGAGCCGTGTCCAAGTCATGCGGCGTTTCTCGCATGAGCTTCCACATCGCTCGGCCGATGCGATAGCGCTCGGCGGCGCTGAGATACTTCATGCGCCAGAACGCCGGAGCCAGGTGCAAGGGCGCCGGCAAACGCGAGGCCTTCAGGTCATACCAGCTACCGTCGGGACCGACAAAGTGCAGGGTATCGATGCGGCGAAAGGCATCGCCGACGCCGATCCGCCGGCACAAGTCGGCCAGGTTGGTGCAGCAGCCCATGCTGACGTGCTGGCAATGATCGACCTGTTCGCCGGTGGCCGGATCGCGGAACGAACCCGCTCGGCCGCCGAGGCTCCGCCGGGCTTCGAAGAGTTCGACCTGGCAGTCCGATTCGGCAAGAGCGACGGCCGCCGCCAATCCGGCCAGCCCGCCGCCCACGATCGTGATGCGGGGCCGAGCGTCGGCGGCCGGCGAATTCATCGCGCGCTGGCTCCCGCCGGGCTGGCCAGCGGCGTGCGACCCAGAAACCATTGCGAGGCCAGCCGCATTTTTTGCCAGCGGCTCAGTTCCACGCGCGTCGAGAACACGTCTCCGCCGAGATGCTTGATCCGCTCCAGCAACGCCTGATACACGGTCATCATGCCGCCGAAGATCCGTCGCCCGTCGGCCGAGAGATGGTGCACCAATTCGGCCCCTTCGGCATAGAGCTGCTCGGCACGCTCGATTTGGTACTGCATCAGGCGGCCAAAGCGCTCGTCGCGCACGCCCGAGCGGAGCAGGGCGGCCGAGTAGTCGAAACGCTCAAAGTCTTCGCGCGGCAGATACACGCGGTTGCGGGCCAGGTCTTCCTTCAGGTCGCGCAGGATGTTGGTGAGTTGAAACGCCAGGCCGCACTTGCGGGCCGGCTGCTCCGCCTCGTCGCCCGAATAGCCCCAGATCGGCAGACAGGCCAACCCCACGGCAGACGCCACGCGGTGACAGTACTCTTCGAGCTGGTCGAACGTTTCGTACTCGCGCGGATCCAGATCCATCTCCACGCCCTCGATCACCGCCTCGAGGTGTTCCGGCGGCACATCAAACAGGCGAACCGTATCGGCAAGTGCCGGCAGCAGGGGATCGTCGAACCGGCCGGCAAGCGATCGTGCCAGGGCCTTGCGCCACTCGCTGAGCGCTTCCCGGCGGCTGGCCTGCGAGTCGGAACTGTCGCCCAAATCATCGGTACGACGCAGAAACGCGTACAAGGCGCACATCGCGGCCCGCTTCTCTTCCGGCAACAGCAGGAAAGAGTAATAGAAGCTCGACGCCGAGCGGCGGGCGATCTCCTGGCAGTGGTCGTAGCTGGCCTGTAATCCCTTGTTCATCGTCGTGGCTCCATGCCCCTTGGTCCTATCGAGTTCGCCACCAACTGCCGACGAGCAGCCGCAACCGGGCGTGCTTCGACAGAGTGGGACGCGTGCGCCAGACGTCGTAGTCCAGCTTGCGGATCGCCCGCACGATTTCGAGTCCGCCGGCGACAAACAGCGCCACGTCCAGCCGCAGCTCGCGCGGCATCCGAGACACCAGCGGCTCGCCGGCCCGCAGAAAGCGCTCGGCCCGATCGACTTCCTCGCGCAAGGCCTGAACGAACGCGTCGTTGTACTCGCCGCGTGCAAACATCGCTTCGTCGTAGCCGGCCCGCAGCAGCGTTTCTTGCGGAAGATAGACGCGCCCCTGGTGCCAATCGCGGGCCACGTCCTGGCAGAAATTCACCAGTTGCAGGCCCGTGCAGACCGCGTCGGAAAGTTCCGCCCGCTGATCGTCGTGGCATCGCCCCAGGTAGAGCACCAGCCGGCCCACGGGATTGGCCGAATCTCGGCAGTAGGCCAGCACGTCGTCGGCACTGGCATAGCGCGTCACGCGCTGGTCCTGCCTGAACGCCTCGAGCAGATTCACGAACGGCTCGCGGGGAATCTCGAATTCACGAATCGTCTCGCGGAGGGCGACGAACACCGGGTGGCTGGCCTCGCCCGCGTAGCAGCGTTCCAACTCGGCCTGCCACCAATCGAGCAACTCGAGGCTCTCCTCGGGCGAGGTCACCTCGTCGGCCAGATCGTCGGCCCAGCGGCAATAGGCGTAGATGGCTTCCATGTGCGGAACGAGCCGCCGCGGCAGAAGCAGGCTGACGACGGTGAAGTTCTCGTAGTGTCGCCGAGCCAGGCGATGGCAGTACTCGGCCGCCTCGGCGCGGCTGGCCGGGCGCGCGCCGGGACCCAGCGTCGAAAGATCCGCGGTTGCCGAAAGCTGCGCCATCGGAATGAGTCCGTTCCGTTATGAAATCAATTCATTTGCGGAGTTATCTAGCAGGGGGCCATCCGGCGCGTCTATCCTTGTCGCGGCCGTTGCATTATGATGAATCAAGCGACCATTAGAAAGGCGAACGCTCGCTTCGACTTCGGCTGGTGCGTGCCAGCACCTCGCAGGCGGGCATCGAGCATACGGGTCTCATGAAGATCATTCTCGCCAGCCCGCGCGGCTTCTGTGCGGGCGTCAACATGGCCATCGACACGCTTGATCTGGCCATCAAGACGTTTGGCGTTCCCGTGTACGTCTACCACGAGATCGTCCACAACAAGTACGTCGTCGAGCAGTTCCGTGCCAAAGGCGCGGTCTTCGTCGAGGACCTGGAAGAAGTGCCCCCGGGCGAGACGCTGCTCTATTCGGCCCATGGCGTTTCGCCGGAAGTCCGCCGCGTGGCTAGCCAGCGCGGACTGAAGGCCATCGACGCCACCTGCCCGCTGGTGATCAAGGTACACCTGGAAGCCAAGCGCTACGCCAACAACGGCTATACGATCCTGCTGATCGGGCACGAAGGACACGACGAGGTGATCGGCACGATGGGCGAAGCGCCCGAGGCGATTCACCTGGTGGAGTCGCCCGAAGACGTCGACCGGCTGGAAATCTCGACCGACAAGCTCGCGTACCTGACGCAAACCACGCTTTCGGTCGACGATGCCAACCGCATCATCAAGCGGCTCAAGGAACGCTTTCCCCACATCGTCGGGCCGCCCAAGGAAGATATCTGCTACGCCACGCAGAACCGCCAGGAAGCCGTGCGGCTGCTCTCGCAAGAGGCTGACGTCGTGCTCGTGCTGGGCAGTCAGAACAGCTCGAACAGCCAGCGGCTGGCCGAGCTGGGGGGCGAGTCGACCCGACGAACCTACCTGATCGACGGGCCGAACGACATCGACCTGGCCTGGCTCAAGCCCGACGACACCGTGCTGGTCACCGCCGGCGCAAGCGCCCCCGAAGCGGTCGTCGAACAGTGCCTCGACATGCTGCGCGAGAAGTACGGTGCCACGGTCGAAGCGCGCTCCATCCGCGAGGAAGAAGTCTTCTTTCCGCTGCCGCGGGAATTTCGCCAGATGTCGGCCGGCCGCTCTTAGCTCGCTACTACCGGTCGCGACACGCTCACGCCTCGGGCGTCAGCTATGCAGGTAGTTCTTCAGATAGTGGTTTTCCATCGTCAACTGGTCGTGCTGCATCTTGACGATGTCGCCCAGCGAGATGAGACCCAGCAGTTGGCCTTCTTCCATCACCGGCAGATGACGGATGCGCTTGTCGGTCATCAGGCCCATCGTGTCCTCGACCGCATCGTCGGGGCCGCCGATCACGACGTTGGCGGTCATCGTGTCGGAGACCTTCAGCGCCGACAGCGCGGCCTTGTGGCTGGCACAGGCGCGCAGGATGTCGCGTTCGGTGATGATGCCGACCATGCGGCCCGAAGACGACTTCGGATCGACAACGACCAGCGAGCCGCAGTTGTGGCGCACGAGTTTCTGCACGACGTCTTCGAGCGTCGCGCTGCTGTCGATGGTGTGGACCGTGTGGCCCTTCGAGTTGAGAATCTCGCGGAGGTACATAGATGGCCTCCCCATGCAGAAGTGAAGTTTTGCCCGGAAGTGTCGTCCGCCTATGGCTTCTCTGCCAGACCCGCACCGAAAAGCATACCTCGGTGCCGCCACGGCTGTCAAAAAACTAACCCTTGCCAGCGTCAAGGTTTGGGAAAAATTTCACAGCTTGCGGGATTGTGCCGTCACGCGCTGCCCACATTGCCCCAGGCTACCCCACTATGGCTCGCGCGGGGGAATGTGTCCCAACGCGATGTCGCGGAACGAAAGGTCCGTCGTGGGATCGTGCCCCTGAATCGTGATCGTGCCGGCCTCCAGACGCAGACCATTGCGCGGATTCTCGTGCGGGTCGCGGGTGTCGGTCCAATCGGTCACCTGGTACCCGTTGACCCAGGTGGCCATGTGCGGCCCCTCGACGACCAGCGTCTTGTGAAACCACTGGAAGTCGTCGGGCACGACCTTCCGGGCCTTCTGCCGCCGGTAAAACGCCCCGGTGCCGTAGTCGATCGGCACGGTACGGCTGCCCAGGTAGCCGTTTTGAATCTGGCTCTCGTAGCCTTGCCAGAACTCGCCGGGAATGTTGCGGAAGAAAATGCCCGAGTTCAGGAACTGGCCATTGGAGATGATCTCGAGTTGCAGCACGAAGTCGGCAACCGGCGTCTGGTATTCCAATTGGCCGTTGCCGTTCTTGACGTTGATCTCGCCCTCGGGCGTCACGCTGAACTTGCTCTTCTTGCCGGGAAACTCCTTCCAGCCGGCCAGGTCCTTGCCGTTGAAGATGCTCTCCAGCGAGAGCGGCTTGAGCTTGATGTTGCGAAACTCGACCTTGCCCGAGTTGAACTGCAAGCCGATGTAGCCCCGGCCCAGTGGCTTCTCGTCGACGTAGTCGAGCACTTCCTCACCATCGAGCGAAACTCGAAAGTGCCCGCCGACCGCTTCGACGTGGAAGGTGCGCCAGTCGCTCGAGGGTGAAGTCTCGCGCGCTTCCTCGCGGCCCACGAAACTGCCGGTGAAGAAGGGGCTCACCTCCGGAGCCGCGATGTTCAGCTCGTAGCAATCCACCGCCGGATCGCTGGGCTGGGTCGAAGTGCGCAGAAACACGCCGCTGTTGGTCTTGCGGTCGGCGCGGAAGTCGAGCTTGAGCGCGAAGTCGCCGAATTGCGTGGTGGTGTTGAGCAGGCCTTTGGCGCCCGAGTCGACCGAGATCACGCCGCCGTCGATTTTCCAGTTGGCATCGCTGTTGGCCTTCCAGCCGAAGGTGGTCTCGCCGTCGAACAACAGAATCCAACCGTCGTTCAATTCGTCCGGCGAAAGCGTATTGGGCTTCTGGTCGGCCAGGGCGGCGGTCGAGGAAACAATCACAGCGAAGCATAGCAGTGCGGCACGTCGAAACATGGTGTGACTTCTCAGCGGGGGAAGGTTCAATGGATGGAATTCGGCAATTCTAACAGCTCGAGCCGGCACATTCATGTGCCGCGTTGTCTTACGTCCGCACAACGCGCACGGCACGTGCATGTGCCGGCCGCCGGCCGTACGTAGCAGGCTCACTCCGTGAGCCGTAGCAGAGCCAAGCAGCGGATTCGACAGTGCATTCGCGCGACGATTCGCGGGCTTTCGCGGCATCGAGCGGCGCGCTGCGACGGCTCACGGAGTGAGCCTGCTACGTTCGTCCGATTTCGAGCCGTACTTCGCC
The DNA here is from genome assembly GCA_003389325.1 of Planctomycetota bacterium. Lineage (GTDB taxonomy): Bacteria > Planctomycetota > Planctomycetia > Pirellulales > PALSA-1355 > LB-PLM-3. The sequence continues at coordinate 171,266 of QQVE01000030.1, read as the reverse complement.
GGTCAGGCCGCCGGCTTGGCCGGCGCGCTCGCCGCGGGCGCTAGGGTCGGCAAAGGCCGCGGGGGGCATCCGCACGTCGACGACGAGTTGGTTGTAGGCTGCGAGCAGGGGCGTGACGTCGCTGCGCAGCGGCGGCTGCCCCGAGCGAAGCCGGCCCAGGGCCTGGCCGTTGAGCGTCACCTCGGCTTCGTGGTCGACCGCCTCGACGACCAGCCACACCCGCTCGTCGCTGTCGAGGTTCGTGGGCGTGTTGAACCGCCGCGTGTACCGCACGCAGCCGATGAAGTCGTGCCCCAGCGAATTGGCCCAGTCGCCCGGCACGGCCGTGCGGCCCCCCGCGGGCAGATCGTCGGTCTCCTCCCGCGGCGCATCGCCCTCGCCCACGTACCGCACCAGCGGCTGATGTTCCCAGGGCCCACGCAAGCGAATGATGTGCATCGTAGCCGGCTCACTCCGTGAGCCGTTGGCAGGAGTATCGCGGAGAGTCGACAGCGAGCTTAGAACGCCGCCTGACACGTTCCCGCCAGTCTACCGTGCCGAGCGTGGTCGCGTCTCGCTCCGAGAGCCCGCAAACCGCCGCTACTTCGTCGTGAAGTCCTGCACGATCACCGCCTCGCGCACCTGCTGGCTGCTCGGTTCGTAGACGCGGATTTTGATGCGGATACCGCGGAGCGGTGCGTAGTAGGGGGGAAGTGTGTCGTACTCGTCAAGATCGTCGACGATACCGTCGCCGTCGTCGTCGAGACCGTTCAGTCCGCGATCACCAAGATTGCTTGAGGTGATCGGATCCCCAACATCATCGAGGCCGTCGTTCTCGTAGTGCAGCGACCAGGTGTCGTACACACGAGCGGCTGCAGTATTCTGCGGAAATGCGATTGTAGGTCGCGCGTTGGGGTTGATATCTGAGAAGACGCTTAGCGTTGAGCCAACCGTATTGTGGTACCCCAGATCAACGTACGCACCCGTGGCACCGATCGTGGTCGCGCTGCTCCATCCGACATCGCCAGGTTCAAGTGCGACTCCATTCTCAACGCGAACCGGCGCCGTCGGATCCCACACTTGCACGTCGAACGAAAGTACGTTCGTCAGGAGCACGTCATGGCCAATGCGTGCGTCCGCTGAAGGCGCGAGGAACGCGCTCTCCTCTGGATGTCCCGCGGGCCAGTTGCCCGGCAAATTCGTGGACCCCGTTGTCGGCGGCCAATCCGGGATGGGAAACGCTGCCAGCGGAAACGTCGGAATGCCGACCCTGGATACGGGAAACGGGAAATCGCCGTAGGCGAAGGTGGCGTCGCCATAGTGGGCGAAGCGATTCTCGCGCTTCGTGAGATCTCCCAGCGTGTTCGGAATCATGTTGCCGCTAGAACTGTCGAATCGCGATGACACATCGTAGTCGTCGTAGAAATGTTCCAGGGTTGCGCCGGCGCCAGGCGGATAGGGAGGAATCGATCCAACTTGCGGCGCAATCAACAGCACCCGGCGATAGAGCGTAAACAGCCGTGTGGGCGGATCGGTCGTCGCATCGATCACCGGTGGCGGTGAATTCGGATCCTGCGCAAGGAAATACACGACTTCGGCAATCTCAGATTCGATCGTGCGCAATCCAAATCGCCCCAGAAAAGGGCCCCGCCGGGAGCGCGTCGTAAACATCAGGACGTCGTCCACGTCGCCAAACAGCGTCCAATTCGCTCCGTAGGTCGGATCGCTTGCCGGCCCGTAGTCGTTCAACGGCCCTTCGATGATCTCAAAATACCCCTCGTCCTCTTCCGGCCGTAGCGGCGGGGTCATTGAGGCGGTGGCGCCCAGCAGGTCGGCTTGCAGCGTGTTGCGCGCCGCGCGGAGGCGGTCGGACATCTCGATGGCCGAGCGGCCCTTGGAGACGCTGTCGGTCATCACGCCGAACAGCGTCACCACGGCGCCCATCATGATCAGCGTGATGGCCAGGGCCACCAGCATTTCGATCAACGTAAAGCCGCGCGTGCGGCGAAGCGTGCTGCAACGTGCCATGGAATACCGTGGAAGTGCGTGGCCCGGGAGCCCGGGAAACGAAAGGAATCTGGCCATCGTAAGTTCCGTTACAGCGTGGGTGACGCGCCCCGCGTGCAGCTTGCCCACTGCCGGCCCGGCGTGCGGAGTGGCCGACCGGGAGTCGAGGACCGAATCCGCACGCTTTCTCTATTCTAATCGTCCCGCGAGGGGCGGGAGGGGTGGCGGCAGGATTTTCCGGGAAAAATTGGCGGGAAACGGCAGGTGCGGCTGGGCGTCGGGACGCGCCGTCGCCGGCGGCTCCGCGCTAAACAAGAGCGGGGCATTGGAAGAACCGGCTAGCGGCGCTGCCGGGCGCGGGTCGTTTCGAGCACGTCGCGAATCGTGGCTTCCAGGTCGAACTGCGGCCGATAGGCGATCGTCCGCCGCAGCTTCGACAGGTCCGGGATCCGCGAGCGGACGTCCTCGAAATCGGCGTCGTACGCCTCGGCATAGCTCTGGAACTGGACTTCCAGCTTGGGGTTCACCGCCTCGATGACGTGCTTGGCCAACTGCAGAATGCTCACCGGCTGGTCGCTGCCGATGTTGTACACGCCGGCCACGGCCGTCTCGGTCTCCATCAGCGCGATCACGGAATTGACGATGTCCGTGACGTGGGCAAAGCAGCGGACCTGGTGCCCGTCGTCGTGCACGATCAGCGAGCGTCCGGCCAGAGCGGCCTCGACGAACCGCGGCAGCACCATGCCGTAGTGCCCCGTCTGCCGCGGGCCGACGACATTGAAGAACCGCCCGATGACCACCGGCAGGCGATGTTGCCGCCAGTAGGCCAAGGCCAGAAACTCGTCGATCGCCTTCGACGCACCGTACGACCACCGCGTGCGCGTGGTGGGGCCCAGCACGATATCGGCGTCTTCGGCCCAGATCGGCTTGGGGTTCTTGCCGTACACCTCGCTCGAGCTGGCCAGAAAGAGCTTAACCGCGTAGCCGTCGCGCTTGCGGCGCAACAGCTCGCTGAGCACGAGCTCGGTGGGATAGATGTTGGTTTCGATGGTGTGGATCGGCGCGGTGGAGATCAACTGCACGCCGACCGCGGCGGCCAGGTGATACACTTCGTCGACGTCGGCCACCAGCGACCGCATCAGCCCCTTATCGGCGGCCGTGCCGTGCACGAAGCTGAAGTTGAAATGATCGCGCACGCCGGCGAGGTTTTCGGCCGTGCCGGTCGACTCGTCATCGATGACGGTGACGCGATAGTCGCGGGCGATCAGGGCCTCGGCCAGATGGCTGCCGATGAACCCCGCGCCTCCGGTGATCAGAGCGTGCTTCACGAAGCTTCGATTGCGGGTCCGGGAGAAGAATCTGTCCCTACGTCCAAAGTGTACCCCATGCGCCGGGGCGTCAAGTGCGTTTGTGCGCAGGCCATACAGCCCGAGAGAATTGCCCGCGTTTCCTTACCGTTGCGAGCGGCCGCCTTCGCTGACCGGCTGGGTCGCGTCGGGCTGCGGCGTGTCGGATTCGGAAAGCGGCGGCGGCGTCAAACGCTCGCGGCGGTTAGCCAGGATCGAGGCGATGATCGAGGCCGACAACAGCACCAGAATCACCGCCAGCGAACCGGCCGGCGGCAGCAGGTGATGGCCGGTCCACCATTCGCCCACCATCTTGAAACCGACGAACGAGAGCACGGCCGCCAGCCCGTAGTTCAAGTAGCGGAACATGTTCATCACGCCGGCCAGCAGGAAGTACAGCGCCCGCAGACCGAGGATGGCGAAGATGTTGGAGGTGAACACGGTGAAGGCATCCTGGGTGATGCCGAAGATGGCCGGCACGCTGTCGACGGCGAATAGCACGTCGGTGCTCTCCACCACCAGCAGCACGAGAAACAGCGGCGTGATGCATCGGCGGCCGTCTTCGATCACGAAGAAATGATCGCCGTGGCTTTCCTTGGCCACGGGGAACAGCCGCCGCGCGGCCCGCATCAGGATGTTCTTCTCGGGGTTGACCTCGGTATCGCCGTGGGCGGCCAGTTTGTAGCCGGTGTAGATCAACAGCGCGCCGAAGATGGGCATGACCCAGCTAAAGCGTTCGATCAGCGCGGCGCCGGCCAGGATGAACGCCAGCCGCATCACCACCGCGCCGAGAATGCCCCAAAACAACACGCGATATTGGTATTTCAGCGGAACGCCGAAGAAGCTGAACACCACGGCGAACACAAAGACGTTGTCCATCGACAGGGCCCACTCGACCAGGTACCCGGTCAGAAAGGCCACGCCGATATCGCTGCCGCGCCAGATCCACAGCAGCACGTTGAATGCTAGTGCCAGCGAGCACCAGATGACGGTCCACACGGCCGATTCGCGCAAGGTGGGCTCGTGCGAGTCGCGGTGGAAGACGAACAGATCCAAGACGAGCAGCACGGCGACGAATGCGCCAAAGGCCACCCAGTGCCACAGTTGCACGTCTGTCGTGGGGGTTTGGGCCAGTAGGCCCCATTCCACCCAGGATTGGGAGAGGATTTCTGACAACGCGGATGTGTCCAGGAAAAAAAGTCGCTCGTCGCGCGGGAACGCTCAATCATAGAAAGCGCGCCGCGCGCGAGCAACGCCACCTTATCTTCCAGCGCCCCAACGATTTCTTGTATTCTGGCTGGGTGATTGAAATAATGGCAGCGGGGCAAAACGGGGTTAGCAGCCTGTTGAAGTATTCGACGGCCGCCAGATCGCGCATGGATGCGATCTCAAAATGACGACTCAGTCGTTATTTTGCGAGCCGTGCGGAGCTTTGCTTCGCACTTGGCGAGGTTGAAGTTGGCCAGGATGGCTTACTTCAACGGGCTGGTAGAGGCACGCACCTAGGGCTTTGTGCATGACGGTTCCCAATCGAACGTGGGTCATCGCGCTCGTACTGGTGTCGCTGGTCGCGGCGATTTGCGGACGCGCCGCCTACGCCCAAGAAGACAAAGCCCCGCCCCGCAAGTCCCCCCCGGCCGCCGTGCGGCAGTTTCGCGACGCGGTGGCGTTTCAGGACCGGGGGGTCTACGACCTGGCAGCCGACGAATGGAGCACATTTCTCAAGCGGTTTCCCGACGATCCGCTGGCCCCCAAGGCCGAGCACTATCGCGGCGTCTGCCGGCTGCTGCTCAAGCAATATGGCGCGGCCGAAGAAAGCTTCCAGCGCGTCATTCGCGAGTACCCCACGAGCGAGTTGCTGGACGCGACGTACCTGAACCTGGGGCTCGCCCAATACAGCCGCGGTCAACAGGGCCACGCCGAGGCCTACGACGAGGCGGCCGAGACCTTTGCGACGCTGGCCGAGAAGTTCCCCCAGTCGAAAGAGCTCGAGCAGGCGCTCTACTACCGCGGCGAAGCGCTGTACGCCCGCGATCAGAAAGAGGAGGCCGCGAAAACCTACCAGCAACTCGTCGACCAATACCCCGAGGGCCAGCTCGCGCCCGAAGCCCTCTACGCGCTGGGCGTGGCCCGGCAGGATCTCGGCGACTCCGCAGGCGCGGGGGCCGCCTTCGACCAATTCGTCAGGCAGGTCGAGAAGCACCCGCTGCGAGCGGAAGTCGTCTTGCGACGTGGCGAGACCCTGTTCGCCCAAGGTCAGCACGAAGCCGCGGAGAAGTGGTTTGCGTCCGCCGCGGCCTCCCAGGATTTCGAGCACGCCGACCTGGCCTTGATGCGGCAGGCCGCCGCGCGGATCGAGCAACAGCAGCTTGCCGAGGCGGCGGAGTTGTATGCCTCGCTCGAACAGAAATTCCCCGACTCAAGCTATCGCCTGCCGGCACGCCTTGCCGCAGGAAAGAACTACTATCAGCTCGGCGAACTGGAAGCGGCCGCCGACATGTTGGCACCCGTGGCCACGGCCGAAGGCCCGCAGGCGCCCGAAGCCGCGCACTGGCTCGCGCGCACGCGGCTGAAGCAACAACAGCCCGAGGCGGCGCTAAAGGTGCTCGATCGGGCACTGCAGAGCGCTGGCAAGTCCGATCAAATGCCGCAGCTCGAGCTCGACCGGGCCGACGCGTTGTTTGATATCCCCGCACGTCGCGGCGAGTCGGTCGCCGCCTATGCCGCGCTGGCCGGGCAACATCCCCAAAGCGAGCAGGCTCCGCAGGCGCTGTACATGGCTGCTTATGCCGCGCTCGATCAGGGCGATCTCGCGGCGGCCGACAAACATGCCACGGCGTTCCTCGCCTCGCATGCCGATGATCCGCTGGCGGCCGACGTGCGTTACCTGGCGGCTGAAGCCGCATTGCAACAGGGGGACTATGCAGCGGCCGAAAAGGACTTTCGCGCGTTGCTCGACAAACACGCCAAACACGGCGACGCGGACACCTGGCGATTGCGGCTCGCGCTGTCGCTGTTCCTGACCAAACAATACGCGGCGGTCGTCGAAGCGCTGTCGCCGGTCGTCGCCGATCTCAAGGCTCCCGACGCCGTGGCCGAAGCGCAATTCCTGCTGGGCAGCGCCCAACTCGAGTTGAAGCACTATCCGGCCGCGATTTCGGCCCTCGAAGCGTCACTGGCCGCCCAGCCGCAGGGCAAACGGGCGGCAGAAACGCTCGTGGCTCTCGCATCCGCCTACCGCAACGAGGGCAACCTCCAGGAAGCGACCGCGGCACTCGAGCGGCTCGTCAAGGAGTTTCCCGACAGCAGCTTGCGCAACCGAGCCTATTTCCGCCTTGGCGAGTTCGCCGCTTCAGCGGGCGATTGGGACGCTGCCGCACAGAACTACCAGCAAGTGATCGCCAACGGACCGGAAAGCCCGCTTGCGCCGCACGCGATGTACGGGCTGGGCTGGACGCAGTTGGCCGCCGGCGAGTACCCCGCATCGGAAGCCTCGCTATCGAAAGTGCTCGAGGCATATCCGCAGCACGCCGTGGCGGGGCGGGCACGCTACGCTCGGGCGCTGGCGCGGCAGCGGCAGGGAAACTTCGCCGCGGCGATCGAAGACATCCGAACGTTTCTCGACAACGATCCGCCGCAAGGCGAACAACCCGACGCGTTGTATCTGCTTGGTCTGTGCTACTCGGGCGCGAAGCAGTACGACGAGGCCGCGAAGGCGTTTCGTGAGTTGCTGACCAGTGCGCCCGACTACGCCGGCGCCGACAAGGCCCTGTACGAACTGGCCTGGGCACTTAAGTCGTCCGGAAAGCCCAACGAAGCGCTGGACGCCTTCGGCAAGCTCGTCGACCGACACGGCACGAGCCCGTTGGCCGCCGAGAGCCTGTATCACCTCGGCGAGGGCGCATACGACGCCGGCGACTATGCCCGCGCTGCAGATCACTACCAAACGGCTGCGGCCAGGGCAGGGGAGGGGGACCTGGGCGAGAAGGCCACCCACAAGCTCGGCTGGTCGCAATATCAGCAGGGTCAACTCGCCGCGGCGATCGAATCGTTCGAAAAGCAACTGGCGCAGTTTCCCCAGGGCGGGCTGGCGGCCGATGCCCTCTTCATGATCGGCGAAGCCCGCTTCGGTCAGGATCAGTTCGACGAGGCGCATGCCGCCTACGCAAAGTTTCTGGATGCTGCGGGGAGCGATCACGCCTTTCGCACGCTGGCCCGCTTGCACGCGGCCCAGGCCCTGGCACAGCGCGAGCAGTGGGAAGACAGCCTGAAGTTGCTTGAGACGGCGCTGGCCGACGATCCCCAGTCGAGCCACGCTCCGGAGCTGCGTTACGAGTCGGGCTGGGCCCTGCAGAATCTCGGACGCGCCGACGAAGCCATGAAGCGCTACGAGCAGGTCGTGGGCGAGACCGATCGTGAGGTTTCGGCACGGGCGCGCTTCATGATGGGCGAGCTTCTGTTCGAGAAGCAGCAATACAAGGAGGCCATTCGCAACTTCTTCAAGGTGGCCTACGGCTACGGATATCCCCAGTCGCCCGAGTCGCTGCGCGTGTGGCAGGCCAACGCCTCGTACGAGGCGGGGCGGTGCTTTGAAGTCTTGAAGATGGTCGAGCAGGCCAAGAAATCGTATCGGGAAGTGCTGGACCAATACCCTACAAGCGACAAGGCCGCGCTGGCAAAGAACCGCCTGGAGGCGCTGGGCACCTAAGCGTAAGTGCGTCAGACTAGGAATCAGTGCCCGGACCGGCGGAAGATTCGGGCGAAAGGACGTATGTGTCGATGAAGAGAGCGCGTGTGTCGCGGTTCGCCGGCTGGCGGATCGCCCTGGCTGTATTGGTTGGTACCCTTCTGGCGGCAACCGCCGGCGCGCAACCAGCCGAACCCGATCTGGCCGACCAGCAATTCGAAGCGGCCATGGCCGAAGAGCCCGCGCCGCCGGCGGAGGCTGCACCCGAGGAGCCGGAAGACGAGGGCATGAACCTGCTGCACATGGCCTCGCCGCAGGTCGGCGGTATTTTCCTCTATCCGATCTACGGCTTTTCGTTTCTTGTCGTGCTGTTCGGTATCGAACGGGCGATTGCCCTGCGCCGCCGCCGCGTGATCCCGCCCAAGCTGGTGCGCGGAATCGATGCGCTGCTCGAGGACCAGGCGGGCTTCGACCCGCGCAAGGCGTGGCGGCTGTGTCAGAAGTATCCTTCGGCCGCGGCCAGCGTACTGACCGCGGCGCTGCTCAAGACCGGGCGGCCGATGGCGGAACTCGAGCGCACAGTCACCGCGGCCAGCGAGCGCGAGGCCAACAGGCTGTACGGAAACATTCGCCCGTTGAATCTCTCGGCCACCGTGGCGCCGCTGTTGGGGTTGGTCGGCACGGTGCAGGGGATGATCCTGGCCTTCTACGAGACGGCCCATCTGCCCGACGGCGCCAACAAGGCCCAGGCGCTGGCCTCGGGCGTCTACATCGCGCTGATCACGACGTTTGCCGGCTTATGTGTGGCGATTCCGGCGGTGTGCCTGGCCCACTACTACGAAGGCAAGATCCAACGCCTGTTCGGGCGGCTCGACGACGTGGTCGGGCGACTGCTGCCGGCGCTGGAACGTTACGAAGGCAAGGCCCGCGTCAACCGCACGCCGGCGGTTCCGCACGTTGCCGAAACTCCGGTGACCGAAGGCGAGGCCCCGCACCGCACGGCCGCCGCGTCGGAATGAGCTCGTCATGACCGTCAAGATTCACAAGGGACGCTCGGCCGGGCTGTTGAACCTCACGCCGATGATCGACGTGGTGTTCCAACTGCTGCTGTTCTTTCTCGTGGCCACGAAGTTTGCCGAGGACGAGCGTGAGCTGAAGATCGTGCTGCCGCACGCCAGCGAGGCCCGGCCGTTGACAACCAAGCCGCGCGTGCTGTTCGTGAACGTCGACCGCGAGGGGCGCTATTTCGTCGACGGCGACGAGTTGAACCTCGAAGGACTGGAAGACAAGCTCGAACAGATTTCGGCCAACAACCCCGGACAGCAAACCGTCGAGATTCGCGCCGATCGCGAATGTTTGTGGGAATACGTCGTGGCGGTGATGAACCTCTGCAATAAGGCGGGCATTCGCGACTACCGCGTGACGACGACGGCGCTTGAGAAACCCGGCTAGCCGATCGCCGCCCATGCGGCTGACCGGCGGCTTGCCGCACGCGGCGATCCCCGCTTTTCCCATCGCTTGAATGTCCCGACTCGCCCCGTAGATCACCATGGCCTCTCAACCGCATCGCCGCGAGCGCGCGCGACCGTCCCAGGCGTTCGACGACCGTCTGTGGCCGGTGGTCGTGGCGCTGTTGGTGCTGGCCGGCTTCGGCGGAGCGGGAATCATCGCGGTCGCGAACTTCGAGGATCCTCGCTGGTGGGCCAACGGATGGACGTATCTTGGCTCGCTGGCGATCGTGACGTTGCTGTTGGTCGGTGCGCTCAGCCGCGTCAAACGTGTGCAGCGGGGCCTGCAGTTGGCGGCCGTTTTAAGCTTGATCCTGCACATCCTGCTCTTCCTGTCACTCAATCAGTATCGGCTGATGGCCCTGGCCGACGACCGAATCGCCGAGCAGCAGCGGCGGCCCGTCGAGGAGTTCCGCGCACCGGACTATCACATCCGCGCCCCCGAGGACCCGGTGGAAGCGTTCGAGAAACCGGTCGAAACGCCGAAGCCGGAAGAGCGGCCCACGGAAATCGACCAGCGGGCGAAACAGCAGCCGGAAGACGTACCGCTGGAAAGCACGCCCGTGCCGGTGGAAGGCCAGACGCCAGACGTGCCGCAAAACGTCGTACCGATGCGCGAGCCCCAGGAAGCGGCCCCCCGGCTTGCGCCCAACAATTGGGAGTTGAGCCGCGTCGATCCGACCGAAGCCGAGCCCGACCAACCAGAGCCAGTGGCGGTGCCGGAACAACCGCAGGTGGCCGAGCTCGACGCACCCGCGCCGGCCGAAAGCGAACTGGAACAACAGTCTCGCGAGGCCGAGACGCCGGCCGTGCGACCGCTCGACGAGCCGCTCGCCCGATTGGACACGAGCGCCGGGGACATCGCTCGCCGCACAATCGAAGAAGTCCGCGAGACGCCGCAGACACCGGTCGAGCTGGCCCGGATCGAGCCCCCGCCGACGATCGTTCCGCCCAGAACGGAGTTGCCAGCGCCTGAGGCCCCACGCGAGGCGCCTCAGGCGGAGCCGCAAGCCTTGTCCTCCCGACAGTCGACCATTGCCGCCGTGCCGCGTCCCGTCGTGGCGGGCGAGACGGCGCCGCCCTCGTCGGTCGAGACGGGCATCTTGACGCCGCGCCGCACCGTCGAGCGCCCCAGCGAGGCCAATGACGCGCTTTCGCCCGCGCCCCAGGTCGCGCGGATGCAGCGTGCACCCCAAGTCAGGGCACCGCAGGTTGCCGCGCTCCCGCGCGCCCAGTCGGGTGTCGACACGCCGCTCGACGCTCCGCAGCCACAAGTGCAAGCTCCCACTCGCGAAGGCAAGGGTGACGACGTACCGCGCGAGTTCGGCACGATTCGCGACACGGACGAGCGTTCTGTAGCCACCGAGTCGGGCGGGGCCATGCCGCGGGCCTTCCGCCTTTCGCCCGGCGCCGTCAACCGCGTTGACGCACCGCGGGGGCAGCCCGCTCCGCCCTCGGAGCCGGGGGGCGCCGTCGCGCGTCTCGAGAAGTCCTCGACGGGGACTGCTCCGACACCGGCCGACCGGCTCGGCGCCGCGGGCGACGATCTCGAGCCGGCGGCCGAGGCTCCTTCATCGGCTTCATCCGGCGAGCCCCGGCCCTCGTCCGCGGCCGATGTCGCCCCACCGTCCCGCGGTCGACTCGCGGCGAACCTGCCGGTGCGCGTTCCGGCTCCTGTTGGGGTGGGTGGCTTGTCCGATGCCATGACACCCGACGTGGGGACTCCCAATCGCCGAGCGAGCGAACAGAGCGACGTGCCCCAAGCCGGCCCGGCGCGGTTGCTGGCCCGCAAGGCGGGCGGACCGCTGCCCATCGACGGCCGTGCGCGTGAGCCGGCCGCGGCGTTTGCTCGCCGGGGCGGTTTGCGGCGCAATCCGGATGCCGCCGGCGCGCCCTCGGCGCAAACCGAAGCCGCCATCGAGGCGGGGCTCGTGTTCCTTGCCCAACACCAGCGGCCCGACGGCAGTTGGACCTTGCAGTTCGACGGCGACAGCGACGTGCAGGATCCACCGACCACATTTCGGGCCCAGACCGCTGCCACGGGCATGGCCCTGCTGGCGTTTTTGGGCGCCGGGTACGACCACTACGGCGGCACCTACGCCGACGTGGTGCAACGGGCCCTAGACTTCCTGATCGAGAACCAACGCGCCAGCGGCGATCTCTATCAGCCGGAGGATGAAGAATCCAACCGCAGCGCCTGGCTGTACAGTCACGGCATCGCGACCATCGCGCTGTGCGAGGCGTACGGCATGACCGGCGACGACGCACTGGCCGAGCCCGCACAGCGCGCGATCGACTTCATCGTCCTGGCTCAGGATCGCGCACGCGGGGCCTGGCGCTACACGCCGGGCAGCGGCTCCGATACCTCGGTCAGCGGCTGGCAGCTTATGGCACTGAAAAGCGGCGAGCTGGCCGGACTCCAGGTGCCAAACGAGACCTACGAGCGCGTGAAAGAGTGGCTCGACCGCGCTCAAACCGGCGGATCGCTGTACGTCTACAATCCGCTGGCGCCCGATACTCCGCGACAAGGCCACGGCCGGCGTCCCTCGTCGTCGATGACTGCCGTGGGCCTGCTGATGCGTTTGTACACGGGCCTGAACCGCGACGACGCACACATGGTCGAAGGCGCCGAGTATCTGCTGGTGCGCCTGCCGGAGAACGGCTCAGCGCGGCGACCGCTGCGCGACACGTACTATTGGTACTACGCGACGCAGGTCATGTTCCACATGCGCGGCAAGTACTGGCGCGCTTGGAACGCGCGACTGCACCCGCTGCTGGTCGAATCGCAGATCGACTCCGGTCCGCTGGCCGGAAGTTGGGACCCGCGCCGCCCGGTGCCCGACCGCTGGGGCCCGCACGCCGGACGGCTGTACGTCACGGCGCTCAACCTGCTGTCGCTGGAAGTCTACTACCGGCACCTGCCGCTCTACGAGTCGACGGCCCAATAGGTGCCGCCACCTCTCGCGGCGAAAGCTAGCTGCACAGCGAGACGACCTTCTTGCGCGAACCTTCCTCGATCGTCAGTTTCTGTTCGCGGGCCAGCCAGCCGACGGCCTGCATCACGACGTCGCGCGGAGCGTCGATTTCTTTTGCTAGCTGCGTGAGAGTGCGCGAGCCGTTCTCGTTGAGATGGCGCCAAATCATCCCGGCGGTATCACCAATTTGGTCCACACACGTGTGATATGCCGTTGCCATGTCGTTTTGCTCCTCAGCGAAACGCAGAATGAATTTCCTGCCCCCGTGCCGCCATTGCTTGCGGAAGTATATCGCCCCGGCCCGCGGAGTCTCAAGGCCGCGGGACGAGACCCCGGGGCACGCCGCCGCAAGTTCCCCCGGCGGGGCGCGGCATCCACGAGATAAAGATAGGCCACGCCAGGCGGCTCGTGAGGGGGACCGCCGGCCGCGGAGGATCAAAGATGCGGGGTGCAACGACGTTGCCGAATCGCCGCTGGATCAACCGGCCAAATCGCTTTGCAAAGAAAAAAGGGCCCGGCTGGCAACCAATCTGCCAACCGGGCCCTCCAACCGTGAAAAACTGCTGCGGCCCGTGGTGGGCTCTGTGTCGCCAGACTCTGGCAACGATCCGCTAAGATTCACGGCATCATGTGTTTCGTGTCATGGTTCTGGCCGCGCCGCCGGCGGTTCGCTCCTAGCGGCGGGGCCAGACTGGGTCGCACATGAACGGTGGTCGGTTAATGCACGTGCCGTGCCAATCGCGCGCGTCCAGCGCCGACGAGCTGCCGTGTCGCTCCGCAATCCGTCGAATGTCGCGGCGATTCGTCCTGGAAAACTTCTCGACCAAGTACTCGACGCGCAGCGTGGAACCGCGGCATCGCTTGTAAGAATTGCAAGGCGCGCGTGAAGCTTTGCGCTACGGCAGTGCTTGCTTGCCGAGCAAGCTCGTCGTCATCGCGCGAAACACCGGCTCGACCGCTGCGAATTCGCGGTCTTCCGCCTGGCATAAGACGAGACAGCTTGCGTTGCCTGCGCGAAAACCGCGAATCAGCGCCGTGTTGGTAAGGTCGAGATAGAAGAAGTTGAGATCGTAGCCGGAGATCGCCTCGCCGCCGATCTTATCGGAAGCCGGCGTAGCTTCGCCGTCTTGATACTCCTCCTTCAACGTAGCCAGCGCCGCTGAGACCAACTCGCCCGGATCGATGCTGGCATCGTGCAGCGTAATCGACCAGAAGGCCCCGCCGGGACTGTGAACCGAGACGGATCGGTTGCCCGCAAGTGCTTCTTCCTCATCAAGCGTCCAGTTGTCGGGATAGAGAAACCGAATTCCCAACTTATCGTACTGCGCAGGCATCGAGCCCTTCTCCTACTCGCGACTTTCAGGAGCGATAGCACATTCTACGGGCCGCCCTGTCGGTGAGCCAGCGCGCATCAAGCAGCAGTGCTTGCTGCGGCAGCGAATCCCCTTCACCTTGTTCGCGACCCCGTGTTTTGCTATCGTCCACGGCCATTTTCTCTGCCCCCCGAAACCGGTACGTGTACCGCCGTGCGGAAGCCCAGTGCGCGCTATGTCGAAGCCATCGCCCACAGCCGCTCAGCCTGCGCGGTTGCGGCCCTCGTGCTCTGCGCCGCGCTGGGCGGATGCCGCAGCCTTGGCAGCCGCGAGCCGGTGTCCGAATCGGTGGCGATGGGACGCCAACTGACGCAGCAAGGCGCCAACTCGATGGAACGCGGTGACTGGAAGCGGGCCGAGTCGCTGCTGGAACGCGCGGTGGCCACGTCACCCTCGGATGCCGACGCGCGGCGCAACTACGCCGAGGCACTGCTGCATCGCGGCGCCATGCAACAAGCTCTGGCGCAACTCGAACAGGCCCGAAAACTGACGCCCGGCGACCCGGGGCTCACGGTGCGTACCGGCGAGATCGAGCTGCAACTCGCGAAGATCGATCGCGCCGAAGAACTCGCTGAAGAGGCCCTGCGTATCGATCCCAAGTTCGCCTCGGCCTGGGCCTTACGGGGGCGTGTGGCAGCCGCACGCGGCCAGCCTCGCAAGGCGCTGGCAGACTACCAGCGGGCGCTGGGATACGCCTACAACGACGAAGTGACCGTGCAGTTGGCCGAGGCGTACCGGCAACTCAACCAGCCGGAACAAGCGCTCGCGGCATTGCAGTCGGTGGCCGATCGCTACTCGCCCGGCGAGGAACCCCAGCGGGTGTTGCACCTCGAGGGGCTGGCCCTCTCCGCTTTGGGCCGCCACGACGACGCAGCGCGCGTGCTGGCCCTGGCTGCCCAGCGTCAGCGGCCGTCGGCCGACCTGTTGTGCCACCTGGCCGAAGCGGAGTTTGCGGCCGGCCGCACGCCGAACGCCCAATACGCGCTGCAGCAGGCACTGGCGCAGGATCCCGCCCACGGCCCCAGCCGGGCGCTCACGACGCGCATGGCGACGGCAAGTCGCCCCATCATGCGCTAGCGTCCGGTGCCGCCCGCGCGACCGGCGCAATCCGCAAGATCCGCACGGCTTCGGTTTTATTGAGATCTGCGGGCGAGCACCACCCTTTTGGACATTTGCCCGGGGGCCTTTCTCGATCTAGGTTTGTTTGTTCGCAAGCGCGAGACGTGTCGCTGTTTGCGAACGGCCCGCCGACCGGTGCCCTTGAACAAGCGATCGGCCGGCAAATCAGGCACCTTCAAGGAGCCCCCGCCATGACGACGTTGAGCCCTCCGGACGTTCCGTTCGTCGATCGCCGCAACCCCGATTCGCAGGCAGCGCGACCGGCCAGGGAACGCCGACAATTCGCCAACAGCCACGAAGAGCTTTCTCCCGAGGCG
The DNA here is from genome assembly GCA_003389325.1 of Planctomycetota bacterium. Taxonomy (GTDB): domain Bacteria; phylum Planctomycetota; class Planctomycetia; order Pirellulales; family PALSA-1355; genus LB-PLM-3. The sequence continues at coordinate 155,955 of QQVE01000030.1, read as the reverse complement.
CGTGAGCTGGCCATGGCGATCGACCACTACAAGCTCGTGCATCGCCGTCGCTTCATCACGTTTGAGGAAATGCTCAGCGTGGTCAAGTCGCTCGGCTATCACAAGTAACTTGCCGCACCGGCAGAGTCGCGGTCTTGGGCCGTTGGCCCCGCGCTATTCTTCGGTCCCGGCCGCCCGGGCCTTGGCTACGTCGAACTCCGAGATGGCAGGCACGAGCATGGCCGCCGTCGCGAATCCATACGTGGCGACCGTCACTAGAAACACGCCGAGCGTGTAGTCCAGCAGGAAGCTCGTCATCGCCCAAAACGTGGCAATCGGTGCCGCGACCGAGGCGATCGCAATCGCCCGCGACGGATTACGCGAGCCCAGCGCCACGAACAACCCAACGCCGCCGCCGATCATGAAGGCCAAAAACGGCTGAATCTGCCAGTGGAACGAGCGAAAGGCGACCATCAGCCGCATGCACGTCGCCACACCCACGAACAGGAAGAACACGGTCCCCAGGCTCACGCCGATGGCCGTGCGCGAATTGCCGTAGCTCATGCCCGAGTGCACGCCCAGCATCGCCACGAAGGCGTCCATGACGGCCAACCCGCCCAGCAGATACAGCAAGTTCTCGCCGGACACGGCGCCCTCGAACCACAAGTAACCGCACAGCAGCATGGGCAGGCCAACCATTTCCTTGGCGTTGTAGAACACGCCGCCCAGTTTGCCGAACACGAACTCTTTGGCCGAAAGGTCGGTCACCAGCAACAGGTCCAAGGCTCGCATGTCGCGCTCGGTGGTCAGCGACGTTACCGACTGGGCATTGATCAATACCAGGCTCAGCACGAACAGCGGCACCAGCACCAGCGCGCCGGTGGCCGTGGTGAGTCCCTCGTCGCTACGCTCTGCCGCGTATAGCGCGGTCGCAGCGAGCGCCACGAGCAACAAATAGCCGATTCGAATCGCCAATACCTTGCGGCCGTAAGCCCAGGTGGCGATCTCGCGCCACACGATCGGGTTGTCCCACACGGTCCGCGTCCTGCCACCGGCAGAGTGCACGTTGCGGGCCATTGCTCTGCGAGCCGCCGCGGCCGACTCTTCGGTCATGCCCCAAATGCTTTCCGGCTCCTCGGCTTCCGCGGACCGCGGACGAACCTCGCGCGACGGGTTCCAAGCCCGCACGCGCAGAATGGCAATCGCGTTGAGCACGACCGCCAAGAGCGACGCCAGTAGCAGATAGCCGTTGACCGGGTCGCCCACCAAGGGCAGGGGAGTGCGGCTGACGAGCAAGGGCCGGGTGGCTAACAGAATCGCCTGCCAGGGGCTCGCCACTTGGGCCCAAGTCTCGGTCGAAACGCCGCCCCAGCTTTGCCCGGCGGCGCCCATCGCCAACGCCTCTCCGGCCGCCAGCCAGAATACGAGAGCCAGGATCGCCAGTGCCAGAGTCTGAAATGTCTTCTCGCGCCACAGCGCCAGCATCGAGCCCAAGCTGCCGGCCGCCAGGGCCGTGGCCAAAGTCACGGCGAACACGCGCGCGATCTGCTCGAAAGAGACTCCGCCCAGCAGCGCCGAGAACATGAACAGCGGCAGCGAGGCGGCCAGCAACACCAACACGCCGAGCATGCTGGCCAACAACTTGCCCAGCACCAGCTCGCTGTTCGAGAGATGTGTCAGCAGCAGCAACACCAGCGTGCGGCGATCTTTCTCCTGCGCCACGGCACTGGCGGCCAACAGCGCCGAAAAGAACGCCCCCAGCCCCAATTGCAGGGGAGCCAGAATCTGGAACAGCATGGCTCCGAAGCGGGCCATGTCCCCCACGTTGCGCACCACTTGCGTCCCGGCCAGCAACAGCCAGGCCGTGCACATCAGCACCAACAGTGCCGCGACATACGCGGCTCGCGCGATGTAGAGTCGCCCGCGACGTGGTGCCGTGACCACCTCGCGCGAAAACACGGGCCCAATGATCAAAGGCCAAACCTCGTGGATACGCTGGAAACCGGACGCGCACCGCCCGCGCGGCGCCCCATGGCATTATATGCCGAGCAGCATCCCACGCCGACACCGCAACGCGGGCACGGCGCGGCCGGAATCCTCGCCCAAGTCAGGCGGCATCCTTCGACTTGGCCTTGCTCTGAGCGTTGGCCTTGGCTCGAGCCTTGCGCTTGGCCGCGGCTTCGGCACGCAACCGCTCGACGACCTGGAGTTGCTCCGGCGACAGGATGCTTTCGATCGCCTTGTCGCGTTCGGCCACGATCGCCCGCAATTCGGCCTTCTTTTCCTCGATCCGCGATTCAAACTCCTTCTGCACGGCATAGATCTTGTCGCGTTGCTCGTCGCTGACCACGCCGGAATAGTGGTTCGGCAGGCGCTGGGAGCGCGCCGTCGCTTTCGGGGCGGCTTCTTCGGGTTTCTGTGCGATCGCTGACGTGCTGTAACCGGCCAACAGCGAAACACCCACGAGTCCCAAAATGCACAGCGAGCGAGAGATCCAAGTACGATTCATGACGCAAGCCTCCACAGGAAGTCACAAGGAGATTCAGAACACAACTGGTTGCCGAGAACCCCACCTAAAGCGGGCCCATCATAATACCTAAGAGTGGACAGAGAAGAAAGCATCTGCAAACTTTTTTCCTCCCCGACACGACTGCTTCCGCCGTGCACGATAGCCGACTAGACTGAAGTACGTGGCCCGGCCGATTGGCGTCTCCAGGGCACGCGCGCCTGCCTTGCGGCACGAATTCCCCCTCCCATCTCGCCGATTCGGACATCGAACATGACAGTCAAACAGCGGATCGCGGCCACGGGTCGCTGCCTCGTGGTCCTGGGCTTCCTGGCCATCGTCACACGCCCGGCTGGGGCCGAGCTCACCGTCGACGACCTGACCGGGTCGGCCGTCTCGGGCGTCGGCCCGTATCGTCAGGATGTGGAAGACGCGATCAAAGCCTTTGCCGGCCGAAATTACGGGGCGGCACTCGAGCGGCTGCAGAACGCCAAGAAGGTCACCCCGGCGTTGGCCCCCGCAGAGGTCATGATGGCGCAACTGCATTTCGACGCCGGCCAGCCGCTGCCGGCGATCGCCATGCTCGAGCGGGCACTGAAAAGCGCGCCGAACGATCCCGAGGCGTACGTGTTGCTCATCGAGCGTGCCCTCGCCGAAGGCCGCTTCACCGAAGCAGGGCTGCTCTACGACAAACTCGATGGGGTCATTGCCGCTTTCAATCAGAGTCCCAAGCGGCGCGATCTCTTGCGCCGCCGTGCCTACTCAGCCGGCGCCACGATCGCCGAAGCGCAGGGTGACATTAAAGGGGCACAGACGAGGCTCGAGAACCTGCTCAAGCTGAATCCCAGCGACGCCAGCGCGCATACGCGACTCGGCCAGATGCGTTTTCGCCAAGGTGACGATCGAGGTGCTTACACGGCGTTCCAGTCTGCCTCGGCCGACAAAAAGGCCCTGCCTGCGGCGCTAATGATGGCCATGCTGTGGGCGGAGAAGAACAAGGCCAACGCAGAGAAGTGGCTCGACGCCGCGGTCAAAGCCGCTCCCAACGACCCGCGCACTCAGATCGGAGCGGCAAACTACATGCTGCGCAACAATCGCCTCGACGAAGCCAAGGGCCATGCCGCGAAGGCCATCGAACTCGACCCCAGCGGATACGACAGCAACTTCATCGCCGGGGTAGCCGCACGCATGGACGGCGACTACCGCAAGGCGGATCAGTACCTGTCCCGCGCGCTGTTGCTACAGCCGACCAACGTCGATCTCATGAACCACCTGGCCCTCTCGCTGGTGGAGTTGCCCGACGAAACCAGCAAGGCTCGCGCAATGCAGTATGCCCAGATCATCGCCAAGCAGAACCCGGGCAACCCGAACATCATGGCCACCCTCGGCTGGGTCAACTATCGACTCAACAGGCCCGAAGATGCGAAGCGCGCGTTCAACGCTGTGTTCAGTTCCCCCGAGGTTCGAGCCACCCAAACGATGAGCTCGGAGATGGCCTACTATCTGGCCAACCTGGCCAAAGAACAGGGCAATTCCCAGGAAGCCATCAAGATGCTGCGCGAAGCTCTGAATACCGAGCAGCCGTTCGCCTACCGCAAGATGGCAAACGAGATGCTTGCCGAACTGACCAAGTCGAGCGGCTCGTCGGATGCGGCACCCGCGTCGACCCGCACCGGAAGCTGATCGCGCAAACAAAAAAGGTCATGGCAAGCCGGTCCGTCGACTTGCCATGACCTTTATCCTGAAGCGGGGCCCTACGCGCTGGCCCCGCCCTCCCGACGGGCTTCTTTGGATTCTATCGGCCGCCGTGGGTACGCATCTTGAATCGGTTTTCACGCCCGTGCCGTCTGCTCAAGTCCTGTCGCCACGACGAGTTGCCACAAAAAAAGGCGGGCCGACAAGCGGCCCGCCTAAGCTCGATCGAATTCCGCTCGCCGGCACTTCTCCCCCGGGTCGCGAAGACTCGATGCTTCCTCGTGGTCTGGCTATTGGCACGGGCAACAGCACGCCCGGCGGCAACAGTGGTTCTTCTCGTGGCAATTCTTGAAGCAGCTATACCAACCGATCTGCTTCCAGTCCATGCAGGGACCGCACCAGCAGGGATCGCAAATCCGCGGGCCACAATTCAGGCAGCAGTTTCCCGAGCCGCAAGCGCCGACGCCGCCGCACGAATCGCACGGCCCGGCGCCGAAGCGGTAGCCGCCGTAGTCGCCGGTCTGCATTTCCACGACCTGCGGGGCATCGCCGAATCGCATTCCCGACGGGGCCGCCCCGGCGTAGGGATTGTTCATCGTCGCGTAGGCAACGCCTTGGCCGTCGCCTTGCACTTGCATTTGATAGTCTTGGGCCAGGCTGACGCTGGCCACGCACAACACCATCCATACCATGCCGAAAATGGCCATGTGTCTGCTCATCATGAGCTCCTTCGCAATGCTCCAGCAGCCGTTGGCCGCCAGATGTTCTCCGTGCCGGTGGTAGCCCGTTTGCGCGACGCGGGATGGCTCCGACCTGACCGCGGCGCGCACTGATCTTGCATCTGCAATTCAAACATTCCCCACGTTCCGCGGTCAGGCAAACGGCGATGTGGCTTTTTTTCAACATCACTGCCGCGCCGACATGCCGGCGCTCGTCGCATCCCATGGCTTGGCAATGCGTTACTACCTAGAATGGCACGCGGTCGGGTTGTTGATTTTTTTCACCACGCACGCTGCGAAGCGCTACCGGTCGTAAGGTCTGGATCGATGGGACCACTCGCAACAACACTCGAGGGGCTCGTCTCCGGCCCATGGGCGGCGCTGTGGTACGCGCTGCTGGCCCTGATCGCCTTGGGGGCGCAACTGCGACGGCGCCCCTGGCTGACCGGCACGACGCTGGTGGCACCCTGGTGGTGGTCGCTTGTGGCACTTGCGGCACTGGTCGGCAGCGAGGTGCTTATCGCCCTGGCCGAGGATCCCGCGCCCGAGTGGAGCGCGCCGCTGCGATTGGCGGCAGCCATGAGCACCTTTCTGCCGGCGATGGCTCTGCTGGGAGCCAAGCGCCCGCAGGATCGCGGCTGGCAATTGATCGTCCTGTCGCTGTGGGGCATCTTGGCGCTGCCAAGCATCGAATGGATGCTGTTCGGTGGTCAGACTGAACTGCACCCGGCCCGGTTCTGGTTCCTGGTCATCTTGATCTTCGTCGGCGCAACCAACGGACTGGGCACACGGCACTGGCCCACAAGCTTCGCGTATTGCGTCGGACAGATTCTGCTGCTGACGTCTCTATTCTCCAGTCCGCCGCTGGCCTGGGGCCCGCTGGCAGGCATCGCCGCCATCGTCGTGGCCTGGCTGCTGGAAACCCTCCGGTGGCGCCGCGACGCGCGAGCGAACTTGCCGCTAAACCGCGTCTGGCTCGACTTTCGCGATGCCTTTGGCGTCGTGTGGGCGCTGCGGATCATGGAGCGCATGAACGCCTCGACACGCATGTATCACTGGCCGGTGGCCCTCGGCTGGACAGGCTTTCACGCCGTCGAAGGCGACGCGGTTACCGACATCCCACCGGCAGTCGAAGAAAGCCTGCGCACTCTCTTGCGGCGATTCGTTTCGCCCGAGTGGATCGATGCCCGGCTAGCAGACGCAGCACCCACGGCATCGTCGAGGGTCCCACTGGGATCCTAGACTAGTGGCCACGTAGCGCTGTGGAATGGGCCAGGAATCAGTCGGCTGCGCGAAGTGCTGCCAAGTGCCGCCGTAACTCGGTTTGCCGCGGGTCCAATTGCAGACTGCGCTCGAACGCATGCATCGCCTCATCCACACGTCCGAGCTCTTGCAGAGCGAAGCCGAGAGTCCGATGGGCAGCAGGTTGGGCGTGCCACAGGGTTATCGATTCGAGAAGCGATTCTGTTGCATCTTCATAGAGTTCGCGCGCCATCGCCACGCGTCCCAAACCAAAATAGGCCAGCGCGCAAGCGGCATCTTGCTGCAACTCTTTCTTGAAGGCCCGTTCGGCCTCATCCCATCGCTCCAGAGAGATGTAGACCTCTCCGATCTGGGCGTGGATACCAAGTTGTACCGGGTGACTCTGTTCGCTCGCGAACAGCAACTCAAGGGCTGCAGCGTGGTTGCCTTGTGCGGAAAACGCTTGCCCGAGGACACGCTGTGCCATCGGCAGGGGCAGTCCTTGTCGAATGGCCGTATCGATCAATTCCCGGGCGGCATCGGTTTCGCCCAACGCGATCCGATAGTTGGCCAGTTGCAGTGCAAATCGAGCGACGCCGGGGCGTCGCTCTACGAGTGCTTCTAGAAGCTCAATTGCTGGAACAAGCGCCCCGCGGCTTTGCAGCACATACGAAAGGTTGAAGTCACGGGCATCGCGCGCCTGCTTTGTGGCTTGAGGATCATGAACTGCAAACGGCTCGACAAACCCTTCACCGACATAGTACTCGCAAAGCGCCTGCACTTCGTCGTCGATCAGCGTGTCAGAGTTGCGGGGCAAGGGAGTGGGTGCGGCCCGATCGACCGTTGGCATACGTTGCCAGGCGCGTTCGATCGCGCGTCCGTCCGAGTCTCCCGGCGCAATTCCGAACGAGGCAAGGACGGTCGGTGCCACGTCGAGCAGAGTAGGCCCCCAGATCCATTCATCTCGCCGCACGTCTGGACCGCGCATCGCAAGGATGCCCAGCTGCCGATGCCAGTCCGCGGCGCCGCGCCCTATTCCCGATGTGAGGGGGCGATCTTTCTCACAGCGAAAGCCGTGGTCGGAAACGACCAGCACCGTGGCCTGCGGTCCGGCGAGCTCGAGCAACCGTCCAAGCATCATATCCGCGAAGTGGTACGTAGCGGCGACAACATTTTGATATGTTTCGAATTGCTCGAACGAGACACATGCCCGGCGCGGCGGGTGAAATTGCATGAACGCGTGACTCGCGCGGTCGATCAAGTCCTCCCACACGCACGCAAAATCCCAAACGTCGCTATCCAACAGAGATGTGGTCATCGCGTGGTTGCTCGTGGATTCGGCCAGCCATGTGGCAAGCTTCGCCAAGCTCGGGTCGCGGCCCTGATGGATGCGATCGGGGCGGGGCACAAAGTGCCGCAATTCCTCTAGGGACAGCTCAGGCGGCTCCACGCGCAGAGGCACAAGCCGTTCGGCCAGCGCGGCCGGCCGAACCACGCGAGGCAACCTGGCGTGCAACGCGTGGCGGCCTCCGGCACCGAAACGCGTAAAGAACTGGGAAACGAAGACGCCCGGCCCGATCTCGGCCGGGTAAGCGGGCCAACCGGTGACGATCGTGCGTAAGCCAGCCTGGCCAAGCGTTTCCCACATCGGGGGCGACGCCATGTCGGATACGGTGACCGGCCGCAATCGCCCGTCCACTGCAGCGACGTAGCTAAGCACGCCATGCTTGTCGCCAAGCCTGCCGCTGGCCAGCGAGGCCGCCAAGAGAGGCGCTACCTGGGGCTGCACGGTGGCCAACTCGGCCATCACGCCCTGTTCGACGATCGACTGCAGATGGGGCATGCGACCCGCGTCGATCAGCGGATGGATCACGCGCCACTCCGCCCCGGACCACACGACGAGCAAGACTTTTCTCGGCACGGTCACGATCGAGTTACGAACCGGCGGCCGCGTTCTGGTCGTTCTTCCGCCGCCGCCAGGCCACCAAACCAGCCGCGCCCATCGCCAGCAGAGTCAAGGAGCCCGGTTCGGGAACGCCCGCCACGATTGGTGTATTCGGATCGCTCTCGTAGCCACCGCCGTAGACGGTGATCGCGCCGGCCGCGACAGCGACGTCGAGGAATCCGAAGTGGGGAGAGCCGCCGGGGATTTCGAACACGACTCCCATATATCCGCGCGTGTCATCGAAGTTGTCGAGGTAGAGCTCGCCGCCGCCATACCGACTTTGCCATGTCGAGGAGTCGGGACCAATGAGCTCTCCAGCCGCGATAACCGCGGCATAGTAGTTGAGCGGCTCGACCGGCTTGACGCGGTTGATTGATCCGAAATACGAGCTCGGATCGACCTCGGTCACTCCGAGGTACGCGTAGAGGCTGAAGTCGAAGTAGCCATCAGAATTGATGTCGACGGTTGCATTCCTGTTCGACCAACTCGGTCCGACAATGAGCATGCCGCCGGGCGGCTCATACGGAACAAACGCAGCGTCGGCTTGCTCGGCGGCGAGGGTCGCTCCACCGACGGCGGCACTGTAGGCCGCCACTTTTCGGGCAAGATCACGAGTAGTTCGGCGAGTGGGGGCGGATCGAATGACCATCTAGGAACTCCAGGAAATGCCGGGTGGTAGCGTCCGTCCGCTGACTTCAAATTGGGACGACGAAACGCACTCGACGTGTAGCGATGCGTTTGGGGCTCAGGCAGCAATTGCCGGCCGAACCTGAATGCGACTCAGAGGTTGCCGCTCAGTAGCAACTCGACCGTTGAGGGGATGCTGGCGGGGAGGTTTACCCAGACCGTAGCGGGGATAGTACCATGGGCAGAAACAGCATTCAAGCAACTCTGGGAAAAAGACTCGGGTATGGCGACCTTTCTCCTTGCTTGGGAACTCGGCGGCGGCCTGGGACACCTCGGCCGCTTGTGCCCCGTCGCGGACGGCCTTAGACGGCGCGGCCATCGAGTGGTTTTGGCCGCCACCGACCTGGTCAATGCGTGCCGGCTGATGTCGGACGTGCCATGCTTGCCCGCGCCGATACATATCCCCCAAACGCCACGCACGATCGCACGGCCTAGCACCTTTGCCGACATCCTATACAACGCGGGCTGGTTCGATACTGACATCCTGCAGGGGCTCGTGTCGAGTTGGCACGCAATGTTTGACCTCGTAGCCCCAGAAGTCGTGGTGATGGACTTCAGTCCCACGGCACTCTTGGCGCTGCAGAGATGGCCCGCACGAACAGTGCTCTTGGGGTCGGGACATGCCTGCCCGCCAGACGTCTCGCCGCTGCCGGACATGTGCCCCTGGCGCGACAACTATCCGGATCGCTTGCGGGCCACGGAAGACCAAGTGCTCGCTCATCTCAACCGACAGTTGGACCAGCAGGGCGCCGCGACGCTCGATCGCGTCGGGCAACTGTTCGCTCGCGTCGATGCCAATCTGCTGACCACGTTTCCGGAATTGGATCACTATCCGGAGCGCGGCGACGGCGACTATCGCGGCGTGATCGGGCAGCTGCCGGGTGAGCGGCCCGATTGGCCAAAGGGTCAGCGGCCTCGGGTGTTTGTCTACCTCAAGCCAAGTGCGAGTTGCGACGCCTTGTTGTCCGAATTGCGTCGACGCGAACTGTCGACTTTGGCATTCATGCCGAAGTGCAATGCCGCGCAGCACGGCACGCTGCGAATAACAGACCGGCCGCTGGCAATCGACGAAATCGCTTCGAGCTGTGACCTGGCAATCGTCAATGCCGGACACAATACCGTTGCTCGCCTGCTAGTGGCGGGTAGGCCAATTCTGGCTCTACCGATTTCCGGAGAACAGGAGACCGTAGCCAACAACGCCGCTCGTGTAGGGGCCGCCAAAAAAGCCGCAGTTGATCGGCCCGAAGACGCGCTGCCGGCCCTTGAGGCAATGTTGAAGGATGATACCTATGCCCGCGCGGCTCAGCAGTTCTCCTGCAAGTATGCCGATTTCGACGTCGACCGCGCGTTGGAAACCATTCTCGACTCCCTAGAGGCGCAAGCCCCCGGGCTCGGCCGAAGCTCGTCTTAGAGCTTGAGTGCCGTGAATTCGCGCACGCGGTTCGCAATCGCGGGCTCGACCGGCAGGCGTTCCATGGAACTGGCGCCGTAGAACCCGACGACGCCCTCGGTGTTGTCGAGGATGTACTGCGCGTCGGCCGGCTCGGCGATCGGTCCGCCGTGGCACAAGACGAGAATGTCGGGATTGATCCGCTTGGCCGCGTCGTGCATGGCCTGCACGCGCTGGGCCGACTCTTCCAATGTCAACGCCGAAGTGGCGCCGATCGTACCCTTGGTCGTCAGGCCCATGTGCGGAATGAGGATATCCGCGCCGGCCTCGGTCATCGCCTCTGCCTCGTCGACGTTGAACGCGTAGGGAGTCGTCAGCAGGTTCATCTCGTGAGCCTGGCGAATCATGTCTACTTCCGGCCCGAACCCCATCTCGGTCTCCTCCAGGTTCTGGCGGAACTGGCCGTCGATCAGGCCGACCGTCGGAAAGTTCTGCACGCCCGAGAACCCCGCGGCCACCACTTCGCGGAGAAAGAGGTTCATCACGCGAAACGGGTCGGTGCCGCACACTCCGGCCAGCACGGGCGTGTGTTTCACCACGGGAATCACCTCGCGCGACATATCCATCACGATGGCGTTGGCATCGCCGTAGGGCATCATCCCCGAGAGCGAGCCTCGCCCGCCCATGCGGAAACGTCCGGAGTTGTAGATCACCAACAGATCGATGCCGCCGGCCTCGGACATCTTGGCGCTGAGCCCGGTGCCGGCGCCGCCGCCGACGATGGGCTGCCCCGCCGCGACTTTGTCGCGCAATCGTTTGAGGATGGCTTCACGAGTGAACATGGCTGCCGGCGCCGGGGCAGGGCAGGGGGCGAATCAGTATTTGACGATTTCTTTGCGGTCGCCAACGCCAAGGGCCTGGAGCATCTCGCCTGCCTTCTGCGACAGCATCCGCAGTTCGCTGGCCACGGCGATGAACTGCATGCCTTGCTCGGCACGTTTCATGGCCGTATCGGGGTCCATCACGTGCATGCCCGTCGGAGTGCCCGTCTTCTTACCGGTGGCGATCACGCGCTGGATCATCGCCTCAAACTCGTCATCCGTGGCCTCGGTGCCGTCGGGCTTGCGCATCTGAGCCCGCAGGTCGACCGGACCGATAAAGATGGCGTCGACGCCCGGCAAACTGTAAATCGCCTCCGCATTCTCCACCCCGCGCGGGCTTTCGGTCTGGAGCACGACCATGATTTCGTCGTTGGCCCGTTGAAAATACTCGCCGCCGGTCGCGTCGAAGTTCATCGAGTGCATGCCGCCGCCCAGGCTGCGATTGCCGGTAGGCGGGTACTTGGCCGCGGCAATGGCCGTCTTGGCCTGCTCCACCGTATCGACCATCGGCACGACAATACCCCAGGCACCGGCGTCGAGCACCCGCTTGATGTAGTCGTGGTTCCCCTTGGGCACGCGTGCCAAGGGCACGCCGCCGGCATCGGAGATGGCGGCGAAGATCATGGCCGCCTGCGACCAGTCGATGGCACTGTGCTCCATGTCGAGCGTCAGCCAGGCAAAGTTCATCCGGGCCAGGATGCGTGTGGCAAACAGATCGCCCAGCGACAGCCACGTGCCGAAGGTCGGCTGGCCTTCGCGCAAGGCGCGTTTGGCGGGGTTCGTTCTCATAACCGGTCTTCCTGCGATATTCGTCAAATCCGACTGCACAGCAGTGTTTCAGACGGGTCGCCGACCCGCAAGTCTTCTCAAGGTAAATTGTCGACCGCGTTGCCGCCGAAGCACCTTTTGAAGAGAATCGATGAGAGGGAAACATTTCTAGCGCAAGCGCCGACGCGCCGGCAGTTGAGCGGAGACAAGCGGGCATGGGTTGCAGACTACGGCTTCTATTGGCCATCGCGCTGACCACCGCTTTGCCGCTGGCCGCCGGATGCAGCAGGGCAGGGGGGGCGCCCGAACGTGCCTCGCTTGAGGCCCAGCCGCAGGAAAACCAACTCGGCGTCGAAGCGACGCTGTACGAATCAGAGCGGCTGGACGCGGTGCCGCTGGACGACCTCGGCCGACTCGATCGCTTGCGGCAGCAGGGGCGCTTCGAAGAGTTCATCGATCAGGCGCTGAATGTCGCGGCAGAACAGCCCGACCGCGCGATTCTCCACACGCTACGGTGCGAGGCGCTGCTGGCCTCGGGGCGTAACGACGCAGCCGAATCGGCCGCACACCGCGCCGCCCAACTCGCTTGCGACGCCGAGGACACGCCACTAGCCACGGCCGCGCTGAAGCTGTGGGCCACGGCTCGCTTTCGCCAGGGCAAGTCGCTCGATGATCCGCAGGTGGCCCGATGGCTCGCCACGTTGCCGGCCGAAGACGAAGCGGTGCAGATGCTCCTTTTCTGGCAGCAAGCGATCGGATCGCCAACCACCTTCCGCATCGATGATGGTGCAGGCGGTTCCTACGACGTGCCGCTGGCCGACTCGGTTGCCGGGTCGCTGCCTTTCGAACTCAACGCGATTCAGGCCCGGGCCAACGGCGTGGCACAGCCGCTGGTGTTCATCGACACCGGCGCCGCACACACGTTGATCACCGTCGAGGCAGCCGACCGCGCCGGCGTCGAAAGGGGGACGTCGACCACCAGGCTCGTCGGTTTTGCCGGACTCGTTGCTCAGCCGGCCGTGCTCGAGACGCTCGAGCTGGGCAACCTCGTGCTGCACGACGTGCCGGTGCTGGTGGGCGATTCGCCGCCCCTGACGGCTCAAGGCGGGCAGATGTCGCTGGGCACCGAATTGATGCACCACGTGCGATTCCACATCGACTATCCCGGACGACGCGTTACCGTCGAACCGGCTGGATGGAGAGACTTTCGCCGTGGGTCCACTCCCTTCTGGAAGATTCCCCTGTGGACGTTCTCGCAGGTCTGCCTGGCTCGCGGTCAAACGGGCGACGGGGCGATGGCCCGCGTGCTGGTCGACACGGGCGACCGCGCGGGCACGTTCGTCTCCTATCGCTGGGGGCGACGCCACTTGCCGCCGCTGCGGGCGGCCACCTCGCCGGTCGTGTTTCGATTCCAGAAGCGCAACCTGGCACTTGAGGAACTCGACCTGGGAACGCAGACGCTTTTTGCATGGCGGGTGGAAGATACCATTCCGAACGAGTTGGACCGCCTGAACCTGGTCGACATTCTGGTCGGACACGACCTGCTCTGGCCCTATCGATTGACCATCGATCTGCCGGGCCGCGTGCTGGAACTGCATTCCGGCACGAGCCCGCGCGACCCGGCCGCGCGAGCACCGCACGACAACGGAGAGAACGATGGCAACCAGCCTTAAGTCGAGAGCTGCCCGAGCACGGCTTTGGGCATGCGTGTTGGCGTTGTTCGTGTGGCAGGCCACGGGCATTGTCTCGGCAGCCGACTACGACGCGCTGCGCGATCGTATGGTCGACGAAGAGATCGTGGCCGCGGGCATCAAGGACCCACGCGTGATCGAGTCGATGCGCAATACCCCGCGACACGCATTTGTGCCCGGCAACATGCGGGCCAACGCGTACTACGACATGGCCCTGGCGATCGGGCACGCCCAGACGATTTCTCCACCTTTCGTCGTCGCTTACATGACCGAGCAGCTCGATCCGCAGCCGACCGACAAGGTGCTCGAGATCGGCACGGGTAGCGGCTACCAGGCTGCGGTGCTGAGCCCGTTGGTTCAAGACGTGTACACGATCGAGATCGTCGAGCCGCTGGGCGAGCGCGCGGCACGAACGCTGGAGCGCCTGAAATACGACAACGTGCACGCCAAGGTGGGCGACGGTTACCAGGGATGGCCCGAGCACGCACCGTTCGACAAGATCATCGTCACTTGCTCGCCCGAGAAGGTTCCGCCCAAGCTCGTCGAACAACTTCGCGAGGGGGGCCGCATGATCGTGCCCGTCGGCGAGCGCTACCAGCAGACGCTCTATCTGTTCGAAAAGAAGGACGGCGAGTTGGAGAAGGTGGCGCTGCTGCCGACGCTGTTCGTGCCGATGACCGGCAAGGCCGAAGAAGGCCGCGTCACGCAGCCCGATCCGTTGCACCCCACGATTCACAACGGCGGCTTCGAGGAGTTGACCGAGAACGAACCTGCGCCGGACGATCCTTCGGCCGAAAGCCACACCAAGCCGGCCGGCTGGCACTACCAGCGTCAGCTTGACGTGGCCGAAGAAGGCGAAGCGCCCGAAGGATCGCATTTCGTGACGTTCACCAACAATGAACCCGGCCGCGGCGCCCAGGCGCTGCAAGGCATGCCGGTCGACGGCCGCAAGGTGCGAATGCTCGACGTGTCGCTGTGGGTCAAAGGCACCAACCTACAACGTGGGCCGTCCCCCTATCATCAGCCGACACTGGGCATCTCGTTCTACGACGCAAACCGCGCCGAGGCGGGCTATCGCTTCCTGGGCCCCTGGCGCGGCTCGTTCGATTGGCAATTGGTTCGTCAGCGCATACCTGTGCCGACCCAAGCGCGGGAGGCTGTCGTGCGGATCGGCTTGTGCGGCGCCACCGGCGAGCTATCGGTCGACGCGATTCGCATCGGCGCGGCCGACTAGCTAAGAGGTCGCAAAGCGAAACGGCTCGGCCGAGACTTCATAGCCCGGCCGCAGCGCAATGTTCACGACCAGCCCCAGGGCCAGCGCATTGGCCAACAGGCTCGACCCGCCGTAGCTCAACAGCGGCAACGACAGCCCCGTGATCGGCAGCAGCCCGACCAGCATGGCCGTATTGATCAGCACCTGCGTCGCGAACAATGCCGCCACGCCGATAGCCACGAGCCGGCCGAACGGCTCGCGCGTGGCCTGAGCCACGGCCAGCGTGCGCCAGGCCAGGGCCAGGAACAGCGCCATCGTCAGCCCCCATCCGGCCAACCCCATTCGCTCGCCGATCACGACAGCGATCGAATCGGTGTGGGGCTCCGGCACCGAAAAGGCGCTGGCCTCGCGATGCGCCTCGCCGCGGACGAGGCTGCCGGTCCAACCGCCCAGGGCCATCAACTGCTTGGCCTGGTGCAAGTGATAGCCGTCGCGCGTGGGCCGTTCTCCGGCGCGCGTTTGTTCGGCCAGGGCCGTGATCCGCGACTTCTGCTCGCGGCTCATCTGAGACCAGACGATCGGCGAAAGCGCCAGCGCCGCCGCGGCCACGAAGGCCAGGTGCCTCAAGCGCGCCCCCGCGGCAAATAGCATGGCAAACAGCACCGGCAGGAACACCAGCGCCGTGCCCAAGTCGGGCTCGCGCAGCACGAGCAACACCGGCACCAACACCAGCGCCAGCGGTGCCAACAGACCGGCCAGCCGCCGATAGCTGTCGCGGTACATCAGGTACCGGGCCAACGCGACGACGAAAGCCACCTTGGCAAACTCCGAGGGTTGCAGACCGACCCCGGCGAAACGAATCCAGCGGTGCGCGCCGTTGACCGGCGGGAAAAAGAACACGGCCACCAGCAACGCGAGCGACAACAAGAACGCCCCGTACGCGTAGCGCGCGAGGATGCGATAGTTCCAGGCAGCCGTCGCGAACATTGCCGCCAGACAGAGGGGTAACCAAAAAAGTTGGCGAAAGAGATGCCGGCCGGAGCTCTCGGCGAGCACCTCGGCACGCGCGATTCCCAGTAGCCCCAGCCCCATCAGCGCCGCGGCTACGAGCACCACGGTCCAGGGCGTGCGTCGCATCCAAGCCTCGAAGCGCATCGTGCCTCCTTCACGAATCGCGAGGGCGAATTATAGGGCACGTACCCCGGTGGGCAGGAGGCCGAATTGCACGGCTAGCACGCGCCCTCGAGGGGGCTTCCGAGAGGTCCGATTTTGACGCCCTTGCGGGCGCCCTCAGTAGTGCGTCATCCAACCCAGCCTCGCCAGTTGGCTTAGCGACGGTAACCGAAAAAAACTACCTAGCTTTCTTGTATTCCATGCTACGCTTGGTATGTTTTTGGAGGCTTGAGCCGAGTTCGCCCCCGCTTGGAGGGTAGGGCAAGCCGGTAAAACCCAATTCGAAGGGGAGCCATAGCATGATGTTGCGTATTGGTCTTAAGACGCTAGCGGTCGTTGCGGCCGTCGGCATTCTTGCCCAGTCGGCCGAGGCCGGTTGGCGCCACCATCGGCGCTGGGGAAGCAGTGGCGGAAGTTGGGGTTCCAGCGGTGGTAGCTGGGGTTCGAGCGGCGGTAGTTGGGGCAGCAGCGGCGGTAGCTGGGGTAGCAGTGGTGGCAGCTGGGGTTCCAGCGGCGGAAGCTGGGGATCCAGCGGCGGCTATTACTACTACGGTTCGAGTGGTGGATCCAGCGGCGGCTCGAGCGGCGGTGCCTATCACCACCATCACTCGGCTCCGGCCACTCCGGCTCCCACGGCCCCGTCGGCTCCCACGCCGCCTTCGCCGTCGGACGCCACCGACGCACCGATGACGTATCACCCGACCTACGGCCCGCTCCGTTCCAGCGCCCTGCTGACGGTCAAGGTGCCCGAGGGCGCGAAGGTGTTCGTCAACGATCGGCCCACCACGAGCGAAGGTGCCGAGCGTGATTACATTTCGCACAACCTGCGACCCGGCGCTCGCTACGGCTACACCGTGCGTGCCGAGTTCCAGCGCAACGGCAAGACCGTGAGCGAGGAAAAGACGGTTCGCCTGACCGCCGGCCAGACGGTCGCTCTCGACTTCGGCGACGGCGATCCGCAGGTGCAGACCGCCGAGACTCCGGACGAGGACACCGGCAAGCCGACCAAGCTGACGGTGCATCTCCCGGCCGATGCCAAGCTGTACTTGGCTGGCAAGGAGACCACGTCGACCGGTCCGCTGCGCGAGTTCGCGACCACGAAGCTGCCCGCCGGCGCTGAGTGGAACACGTACGCCATTCGCGCGGTCGTTCAACGCGACGGGCACCAGGAGGTGCGCGAGCGGACGATCCGCCTGAAGGCCGGTGAGTCGCGTGACGTGACGATCGACTTCGACACGCCGAAGGTCGCCGACGCCAGCGCTCGCTAGTTTGCTGTCGCAGAGACCTTGCTGCAACCTCGAACGGCCTTCCCGCCACGGTCGGTGGGAAGGCCGTTTTTTTTCGGTACCTTGAGGCGCTGTCCGGCGAGCGAGCCACTTTGTGCGCGTCGAATGAGTCGTGCTGGGCGGCACGCCGCAAGGATGGATGCCAAGCCGCACACCCGCGGCGGGATCCGCACGCGCGACACATCGTGTTGTGCGGGGCGTAGGGCTGATAGGGCGGGCGGGCCGCAGGCTTTTCCTAACGGCCAAAGTTTGCCGATAATGGTCCTGTCATGGAAACCAACCCCGCCACGACCGATCCGGCCGGCCTGCCCGACGACGCCGTCTCCAGCGGGCCTCCGCGAGCCGCCGTGCGCTGGATCGTCAGCGTGCTGGTGGCGCTGCACGTGGCGGCGGTATTTGTCGGCCCCTGGGCCATGCCGCCCTCGAACTCAGAGCTCTCGGCCACCGTCGGCCAGACGATGCAGCCGTACTTGGACGTCTTGGCGCTTGGGAACGGCTACCGTTTCTTCGCACCCGAGCCCGGCCCCAGCCACCTGATCCGCTACGAGATCACGCGCGACGACGGCTCGCTGGTCGAAGGAGAGTTTCCCAACCGTGGCGACCAGTGGCCGCGCTTGCTCTACCACCGCTACTTCATGCTCACCGAGTTCGTGAATACGCTCTCGGGATCGCCCGACGACAAGCAGGCCCAAGCCTACGCGCAGGCCTATGCCCGGCACCTGGCCGACGAACACGACGCTAAGACCGTCAAACTGTTCTTGCGGCGTCACTACGTACCTCGCAGCGAAGAAGTGCGCAAGGGAGTGCGGCTCACCGACAAGATTCTTTACGAGGAGCGTCCGCTCGTTACCTACGAGCGCGACTAGCCGACCATGCAAGCCACCGCTGCCATCCGAAACTGGGGATCCGAGGTGCTGGCGGGCTGGAACCGCTTTTGGTTCCGCCCCTCCGATCCGGCCACGCTCGGGCTGATTCGCATCTGCGCCGGCGCGATGATGCTCTACACGCATCTGGTGTGGAGCCTCGACCTCACCACGTTCATTGGTCCCACCGGCTGGCTCACGCGCGAAGCCGTCGGCAGCGTACAGGAGGGAACGTACTCCTGGAGCTACCTGTGGTGGATCGAGGATTCGCCGGCGCTGCTATGGACCGCGCACGTGGCGGCCCTGGTGGCCTTTGCCATGCTCACCGTGGGCCTGCTGACGCGCGTGGCCGCCGTGTTGTCGCTCGTGGCGGTACTGGCCTACGTGCAACGACTCACCGGCGCGCTGTTCGGCCTCGACCAGATCAACGTCATGCTGGCTCTCTACCTGGCCATTGGTCCCTCGGGCGACGCCTTCTCGCTCGATCGTTGGCTCAAGCGGCGCAAGACCGGGGTCGCGCCGCCGGTGCGGTGGTCGTGGACGGCCAACCTGACGGTGCGGCTGATCCAACTCCACATGTGCGTGATCTACCTGTTCGCCGGCCTCGCAAAGCTGACCGGGCAGGCCTGGTGGGATGGCACGGCGCTGTGGATGGCGTTTGGAAACATGGAATACCAGTCGATGGACATGACGTGGATGGCGAACCATCCGTACCTGATCAACGTCATGACGCATGTCACGGTATTCTGGGAGATCTTCTATTGTGCTTTGATCTGGCCAAGGTTGTCGCGCCCGGTGATGCTTGTGCTGGCGGTCCCGCTGCACATGGGCATCGCCATCTGCCTGGGCATGATCACCTTCGGCCTGGCCATGCTGATCGGCAACCTGGCTTTTCTCTCTCCAGCCTTCGTCCGGGCGGTGCTGGTGCGAAAACCGGCCGCCGAGCAGGGCAGGGCAGGGGGGGCGCGCCCCTCGGCGAGCACCAAACGCCGCGGCAAACAGGCCCGGGCGCATGTGCCGTCGGCTTCTTCGCAGCACTAGCTGCTGCTGCGCAAGTTTTTCCTTCGAATGCCACACCCGGCGGGGGGATGACACACAGTTGTCACTACCGCGCGTCGGACTATTGCGGCGCGCCGCGCTCACGTCGATAACTCTTGCAGTCGAGTGTCGAGTGTGGCTTGAGCCCCTGTCGTTGTCATGTATTCCATGCCCAAGAGTTGGACCGACCGCCAGATCCAGCGTCTGCTCGGACCGGACGTGGCGCACCCGCTGTCGACCACGCAGCGGCACGTGGCCTGGGAGAACGACCAGTTGCGCGTGGAATGCAACCTGGTGCGCAACACGACCACGCTCGAAGACCAGTTTGCCGTGCGGATCACGCCGGCGGCCGATCCCTACTACGGCGCCGTCGTCGTGCCTTTGGCTCCCGATGGCCGCGTCTACCTGATCGGTCACTATCGTTACGCCATCGGGCGGTGGTCGATCGAACTGCCGCGGTTCGATTTCGATTCGTCCGAGGCCGGCTGGAAGGAGGCCGCCGAAGTGGACCTGCGCCGCATGACCGGGCTAGCCACCGCCCGGATGCGCTTGCTCGGAGCGATCCAAATCGATCCGGCGCTGATGGCGACCAGCACGGTCGTGATCCTGGCCGAGGGATGCGTCGTGGCCCAACCGCCCAAGCAACGAAAGACGTCACGCAAGAGTCCGGGGGAGGAGGCGCCCCAGCAGCCGAACGAGCTGATCGCCGGATCGGTTCTCGTGCCGCTGGCCGAGTTGTCGGAGTTGATCGAGCGCGGCGACATCGTGTGTGGCGTCAGCCTCTCGGCCCTGTCGCTCTATCGGGCGAGCCTGCGGTAGGTGGGCGAGCAAACCGGGATCGTGGTTCGCTTATCTCACCGCGGACCGCCGTCTTCCTCCCAGCATTGTCGAGGGGACTCAAGCACGGCGGAGGCCCGGGAACGAGTTTCTCCTGATCACCTGGTCTCCTGTTCTGAGGGTGCCCAACAACGAGAAGCCTCAGATCAGGAGAACAGTGAGCAGTAGCGAAAGTTTCGGTGGTCTCGTCTTCTTTCTATGAACTGCTTCTCCGAACCTCCGCTTGCGTTGAATTGTCCCCCCGTCGGCGTATACTAGCGGTTTGCCTCGCGTGTCGCCGCGGCACCGTGAGGGATTCCGTCCGTTCCGATGTCGAGGGAGACGCGCGTGTTTGATTCTTTGGCCGTCGTGGGCGCCACCGGCGCCGTGGGAGCGCTCATTCGCCAGTTGCTGGCCGAGCGGAAATTTCCCTTTCAGCAGATCAAGTTCCTGTCCTCCGCGCGCTCGGCCGGCAGCACGCTGTCGTTCCTCGGCAAGGACTACACGGTCGAGGAGCTCAAGCCCGAGGCCTTCGAAGGCGTCGACCTGGCCATCGGCAGCACGCCCGACGACGTGGCTCGCGATTTTGCGCCCTGGGCCGTCGAGCGCGGCTGCACGGTCGTCGACGAAAGCGGCTACTGGCGCATGGACCCTAACGTGCCGCTGGTCATTCCGGAAGTAAATCCCGACGCCGTCGACGCCCATCAGGGGATCTTGGCCAGCCCCAACTGCTCGACGACGCAAATGGTCGTGGCCATGAAGCCGCTGCACGATGCGGCCCGCATTCGCCGCGTGGTGGTCAGCACTTACCAGGCGACCAGCGGTGCCGGGCTGGCAGGCAGCCGCGAGTTGGAAACGGCCACGCAGGCCCGGCTCGAAAAGAACGCGTTTCAGCCCGACGCGTTCGCCTACAACATTGCCTGGAACCTGATTCCGCAGATCGGCTCGCAGAAAGAGCAGGGGTACACCTCGGAAGAAATGAAGATGGTGTACGAGACCCGCAAGATCCTGGGCGACGAATCCATTCAGGTGTGCCCCACCTGCGTGCGCGTGCCGGTCGAGAATTGCCACAGCGAGAGCATCCTGGTCGAGACCGAGCGCAAGATTACCGTCGACGAGGCGCGCAAGCTGTTCGCCGACTTTCCCGGCATTCAGGTCGTCGACGATCTGCCGGCCAAGGCGTACCCCATGCCTGCGACGTGCGACGGCCGCGACGACGTGTTCATCGGCCGCATTCGCGAAGACTTGTCGCATCCCAACGGGCTGACGTTTTGGTGTGTCAGCGACAACCTTCGCAAGGGCGCCGCGACCAACGCCGTGCAGATCGCCGAGCTGCTGGTGCAAAAGGGCATTCCCGCCCCGGCCAAGCGCGCCGCCGCCGCGGGCCGCTAGCCCGTGGCTCAAGCGCGGCCGACTAAGCGACCGTTTTGAATTGCCTGTCCTGAGTTGCCGCCATGCGTGCCTTCAAGCTGACGCTGGCCTACGACGGCACGAACTATTCCGGTTGGCAACTCCAACCCGAACGCGTCACGCTGCAAGGCACCTTCGAACGGGCGTTGGGCAAGGTGGCCGGCGAGCCGATTCGCGTCGTGGCCAGCGGACGCACCGACGCCGGCGTTCATGCGCTGGGGCAGGTCGTCGGATTCCGCAGCGCCACGCGGCTGCAACCCGACGTCTTGCAGCGAGCGCTCAACTCCGAGCTGCCCGACGACATCGCCGTCGTCGCGGCCGAGCTGGTCGACGACGACTTTCATGCCATCGCCAGCGTGCGCCGCAAGCGCTATCGCTACCTGATTCACGACGGGCCCATTCGCGACATCTTCCTGCGGCCCTACGTCTGGCAGTGTTACCGTCCGCTCGATGCCGAGGCGATGCAGCGGGCCGCCCAAGCGCTGGTCGGCGAGCACGACTTCAGCAGCTTCGAAACCTCCGGCTCGCCGCGCGAATCGAGCGTACGGCACGTGTTCGAGCTGACCGTCGCGCGAGGGCAGGGCGGGCTCGATGGTTGGCTCCAACCTCGACTCGTGCCCGAGGCGTCGCTTTCCACGGGCGAGGCAACAGGGCAGGGGGGGCACGTCATCCGCATCGAGATCGAAGCCGATGGATTCCTCTATAACATGGTCCGCGCGATCGTTGGTACGCTGGTAGAAGTGGGGCACGGCAAGCGCGACGAAGCCTGGCCGGGCGAAGCACTGGCCGCCTGCGACCGCAAAGCCGCCGGCCGCACCGCGCCGCCGCAGGGCCTGTTCCTGCTCCGCGTCGACTACTGATCCAGGGCAGCGCTCGGCGCATGCGAATCGCTCATCTCATCACGCGTTTGATTCTCGGCGGAGCCCAGGAAAACACCTTGCTCAGTTGCGAGGACCTGCTGCGGATCCACGGCGACGACGTGCTGTTGATCACCGGACCGGCGCTGGGCCCCGAAGGCAGCTTGCTGGAGCGGGCGCAGCGCAACGAAGTGCCGCTCAAAGTGCTGCCGGAGTTGCGGCGCGAGATCCATCCGTTGCGCGACACGCAGAGCTATCGAGCCATCAAGCGCGCGCTTGCCCGGTATCGACCCGAGGTCGTTCACACGCACAGCGGCAAGGCCGGCC
This sequence comes from Planctomycetota bacterium, assembly GCA_003389325.1. Lineage (GTDB taxonomy): Bacteria > Planctomycetota > Planctomycetia > Pirellulales > PALSA-1355 > LB-PLM-3. The sequence continues at coordinate 133,469 of QQVE01000030.1, read as the reverse complement.
TGCTGGGACGCACGGCGGCCCACGCGCTGGGCGTGCCGGCGATCGTCCACACGGTACACGGCGCGCCGTTTCATCCGTATCAGAGCAGGGGGGCGCATGCCCTGTTTCGTGCCTGTGAGCGCTTCGCCGCGCGCCGCTGCGATGCGCTGGTAAGCGTAGCCGATGCCATGACCGATCAACTCGTGGCCGCCGGCGTGGCGCCGCGCGAGAAGTTCACCACGGTCTATAGCGGCATGGAGGTCGAGCCCTTTCTCGCCGCCGACGAGCACCGGGCCGGCACCCGTGCCCGCCTGGGCTATGCAGACGAGCACGTCGTCGTCGGCAAGATCGCGCGGCTGTTTCATCTCAAGGGACACGAGTACGTCATTCGCGCGGCACAGCAGGCCGTAGGGCGGTGTCCCCACGTGCGATTCCTGTTCGTCGGCGATGGGATTCTCGCGGCAACGTTGCGCGAGCAGGTTCGCGCTGCCGGGCTCGACGACTACTTTCAGTGGACCGGGCTGGTGTCGCCGGAGGAGATTCCCGCACTGATCGGCGCGATGGACGTCGTCGTGCACGCCAGCCTGCGCGAAGGGCTTGCCCGCGTGCTGCCGCAAGCCCTGATCGCCGGCAAGCCGGTCGTGAGCTACGACGTCGACGGCGCCCGCGAGGTTGTGCTGCCCGGCGAGACCGGCATGTTGTTGCCTCCACAGAGTGTCGACGAACTCGCCGCGGCGATTCTTTCCTTGACCGAAGACGCTCCGCTGCGACAACGTCTGGGGGCTGCCGGACGCGAGCGGTTCGCCGATCGATTCCGCCACGAACGCATGACGGCCGACCTGCGCCGTCTGTACGAGCGGATTCTGGCCGGCAAGCGCCGCTGAATTTCGGGCGAAGTTGCACAAGAACGTGCCGTGCAATGCCCCGGCGCGGCCTTCGCTTGGCGGCGTCGGTAGAATATCATGGTACCCCGGGGCACGGGATCGCGCTGGGCGGTCTTTCGCACGACTTCATCGAGTTTTCGCCTGTGGCAGAGTACGTCGGCTCCTACCGTCTCGTAACGTTGATCCGCGCCGGCAAGTCGTGCGAGATTCACGACGTGGCCCAAGACGCCAAGGGCGAACGGCTGGCCATGAAGCTGCTGGCCGGCGAAGCGGCACGCGACCGCGAGGAAGTGGCCTTCCTCAAGCACGAATACGAAGTGGGCCGCAATCTCGATCATCCCAACGTGATCAAGATCTACAGTTTCGGCAAGGAGCGGGGCTACGTCTATCTGCTCATGGAGCTGTTTAACGCGCCGAACATCAAACAGTGGATCCAGCAGGGGACCGACGCGCTGGCACCGCTGGCAAGCCAGTGCATTCAAGGCGCGGCCGAGGGACTGGCCTATTTTCACTCGCAGGGCTGGGTGCACCGCGACGTGAAGCCCGACAACTTCCTGATGAGCGAGTCGGGCGAGGTCAAGCTCATCGACTTCGCCCTGGCCAAACGCAAGAAGACCGGGCTGGCCAAGCTGCTTGCCGGCCGTGGCAAGATTCAGGGCACCCGCAGCTACATGTCGCCCGAACAAATTCGCGGACAGGCCTTGGACCAAAGGGCCGACATCTATAGCTTTGGTTGCGTGATCTTCGAGCTGCTCGGCGGCAAGCCCCCGTACACCGGCATCAGCACGAACGACCTGCTGACCAAACACCTGAGGGCGCCGATTCCGCCGCTGCAAGCAAACAACAAGAACGTCACCGACGAGTTCGTGGCGCTGGTGCGTTCGATGCTCGCCAAGAAGCCCGAGGACCGCCCGCAATCGATGGACGACTTCCTGACCGAGATGCGCGTGACGCCGATTTTCAAGATCCCGCCGAAACGACGCAAGCAGCCCGCCGGCGAATGATGTGACCGGCAAGGGCCGATGAAAGACTAACAAGACGACCAAGCCAACTTCACCGAGGGTGCGATTGCAGTGCCGGCATTGCTAGCCGTGGCGCTGCCAGCATCCCGCGATAGCAAGGAATCGAACCCATGGCCACGGCAGCTACTCCGCGACTGGCTTTCGAACGACCGATCTACGAGATCGAAGCCCAGCTCCAAAAGCTGGAAGCCGCTCCCGATGACCTCGAGGCGCTCGACGAAGTTCGGCGGCTGAAGCGCGAACTGGCCGACACCAAGAAGCGCATTTACGGCAACCTCGCGCCGTGGGAAACCGTGCAGGTCGCCCGGCACACCGATCGGCCGATGACCACCGACTATCTCGATCTCGTGTTCGACGAGTTCGTCGAACTGCACGGCGACAAGTTCTTCGGCGACGATCGCGCCTTGCGCACCGGCTTCGCCAAGGTCGACCAGTACAAGGTGATGGTCGTCGGCCACCAGAAAGGCAAGACCACCAAGGAACGGATTGCCTGTTATCACGGTTGCGCCCATCCCGAGGGTTATCGCAAGGCGCTGGCCAAGATGAAGCTGGCGGCCAAGTACGCGCTGCCGGTCATTTGCTTCATCGACACGCCGGGAGCCTATCCCGGCATCGGCGCCGAAGAACGCGGCCAGGCCCAGGTGATCGCTCAGAATCTGTTTGAAATGTCCCGGCTGCCGACTCCGATCATTTGCGTCGTCATCGGCGAGGGTGGATCCGGCGGGGCGCTGGGAATCGGCGTCGGCGACAAGGTCGCCGTGCTCGAGCACGCCTATTATTCGGTCATCAGCCCCGAGGGCTGCGCCGGCATTCTGTGGAAGAGCCACACGTTCGCCGAGCAAGCGGCCGAGACGCTTAAGCTCACTTCACGGAATCTGAAGGATCTGGGCGTCATCGACGACGTCATCGAGGAGCCGCTGGGCGGCGCCCATCGCGATCATCACCAGATGGCGGCCCGGTTGAAAATCTATCTGATCAAGTGCCTGCGCGATCTGGTCGGTTCCGACCCGGGCGAGCTGGTCGAGCGGCGCTACGAGAAGTTCCGCCGCATGGGCGTCTTTCTCGAAGGCGGCCCCGAGGCTCTGGAAGCCGAGGCTCAGAACGTCGATTAGACGGCCGCTTGGCGATCGATCCGACGCACGGGTCAAGACACCGCAGAGGAGGCCGTTTGGCGGCGTTTTCCAAACCCGCCCCCAACGTCCGATAATGTTTCTTATGTTCGTTTTTGGGCCCCCGATCGCGTGCGCCAGGCCCATTTCCCTGCCTGCCGGAAGCAACGACGTGACGAGCGTCGGATCGCTGGCACGAACTCGCGGGATGGTACCAGATCGTCGTCTGGCAAGCCTCCGCAGCCGCTCTGGCTGAGCCTGCGACGAAGCCCTTCCGCCGGCCGGCTCCCCCGCTGCTCGGGCTAGGCTTCCGACGCGGCGGCCCCCCTGGCGGTCCTCGGCGCGGGGGGCGTCTCGAGCTCGTTTTCGAGCCGGTTCAGGTAGGGGCCCAGCACGTCATGCAGCTCGCTGGGCATCACCCTGTCGGCCCGGTCGAGCAGCCGCGCGATCATATAACCGGACCTCGAATGGAGCACGGCCGAGCGGGCCCGCTCGGAGAGGGTGACGGCGAAGAAGGTGATCGCCACGCAGAACAGCACCCCCTTGGCCAGCCCGAACAGAGCTCCCATCTGGCGGTCGAATTCCCGCAGCCGGACCCGATTGATGAAATTGGCCACGATGCGGAACAACAGCCAGATGACCAGCGACGTGCCCGCGTAAAGCACGAACATCGCGATGAAGCGGTTCAACGGCGCTTGATCGCCGAACCGCGGTGCGAGTTGCTCGCTGAACCGCAGCGCCACCAGGTAGCTGACCACCAGGCTGGCAATGCTAGCTACCTGCCAGGCCATGCCTTTGTAGGCACCCAGCGCCGTAGCGGCCGCCAGCACGAGCAGCATGCAGATGTCGTAGGTGTCCACGCTTCGATCCCTCCGGCGGTCCCGGCTCGGTAAAAACTGCGGGAGTATACAGACGAACCCCACCCGGCCAAAGACCAGCCGTGCTGCAGTGACAGCGGGCCAGGGGGGAAACTGCCCTTGGCCGGTGAATCACCCGCGCGATACAGTCCGCCCCCCGCAGCGAGGCCGGCGTCACGACGCGCCAGCCTTGCCAGCGGACTCCCGATAGCTATTCGATGGCAGACGAGGGCTCTTGGCATGGCCGGTTTCAAAACGCACATCACGGTCAGCACCGCAGTTGGCGCAGGCTACGCCGCCGGCGCCTACACCTTGTACGATGCGCCGTGGGAGTCGTGTGTGCTGGCCGGCGGCCTGTGCAGCGTGTCGGGCATGCTTCCCGATCTCGACAGCGAACCGGGGGTCCCGCTGCGCGAAGGCGTATCCTTCGCGGCCGCCGTGATCCCGCTGTTGTTGATTCACCGATGGCAGCGGTTCAATCTCGAACCCGAAACGATGGTGCTGGCCGGTGGGCTCGTCTACCTGTTGATACGCTTCGGACTCGGAAAGCTGCTCGGCAAACTGACGGTGCATCGCGGCATGTTTCACAGCCTGCCTGCGCTGGCCATCGTCGGCCAGTTGACTTACTTGATCTGCGATCACGAGAATCCCTGGCTGCGCGTGTTCTTCGCCTCGGCCGTAATGGCGGGTTTTGCATCGCACCTGATCCTCGACGAGATCTGGAGCATCGACGTACGCCGCTTGCGCGTGAAAAGCTCCTTCGGCACCGCGGTCAAACTGTGGGGCGAATGCTGGTGGGCCAACCTGCTGACGTATGCCAGCGTCGTGGGGCTGGCGCTGTTGATCACGGCCGATCCTTCGCCGCTGCCTTCGACCATTAGACCGCCGGATGAACCCGAGATGATCGCCACGCAGCCCGACGACCGTCCGTTCTAGCTGCACCTTCTCCCCTGCCGCGCGTCCCCGCCTCAAAACGCGCGGCGGCTGTCGAGCAACAGCGTCACCGGTCCGTCGTTGACCAGGTGGACGTGCATGTGCTCGCGAAACTTACCCGTGGCCACGGACGTGCCGCCGGCGCGCACGGCGTCGACGAACGTTTCGTAAAGGGCCACGGCCACCTCCGGCGCGGCGGCATTCGCGTAGCTCGGTCGCCGCCCCTTGCGGCAATCGCCTAACAGCGTGAACTGGCTGACTACGAGCATCGCGCCGCCGACGTCGCCCAGCGCCAGGTTCATCTTGCCCGCCTCGTCGTCGAAGATGCGCAAACCCGCGATCTTGTCGGCCAGCGTGCTGGCGTCGGCCGCAGTGTCGCCTTCGGCCACGCCCAGCAAGACGAGCAGCCCGAGACCAATCTGACCGCAGACTTCACCGTCGACCGTTACCGAGGCTTCACTGACACGCTGGACGCAGGCTCGCATGAATTCTCTTTGAAGTGATTCTCGTTGGGGTAATCGTTTTCCGCGGAAATGCAACTCCGCGCCGTCGCCAAGGCGAACCGCATCCTAGCGCGTTGCATCGGGAAAGAGCAAGCGCCCCTAGCATTCCTTCGGAGCGAGAGCGATACTGGCCCGTTTGCGGAAAGGCCGAAAATGCATCCCCTGGCACTCTTGCTCATCTACTCGCTCGTGTGCATGGCGGCGTCGTGGGCCGGCGGCTGGGTTCCGTTGGTCGTACAACTGACGCACCGCCGCATGCAAATCGCCGTCAGCTTCGTCTCCGGCATCGTGCTGGGCATTGGGCTGTTGCACCTTGTGCCGCACGCGTTCGAGGCGCTGGGGTCGATCGACCGCACGGTGCTCTGGGTCCTGGCCGGTTTTCTGGTCACGTTCTTCCTGGAACGCTTCTTTCATTTTCACCATCACGAGGTGCCCGAACAACATCTCGTGCTGGTCGACGAGCCGCTCGACGAACCCGCGCCGGCACAGCACGACCACGCTCACGGACACGCGCACGTCCACCACCACACCAGTGGCAGTTCGTCGTTCTCGCTGGTCAGCGTGGCCGTGGGACTCTCGCTGCACGGGCTGATCGACGGCGTGGCCGTGGCCGCCGCCGTGATGGCCGAGTCGGTACATGCGGCGATGCTGGCCGGAGTGGGAACCTGCCTGGCGGTTGCCCTGCACAAGCCGTTCGACGGGCTGACGATCGGCACGCTGATGGCCCACTCGGGGCGCTCGGCCTCGTCGCGGCATCTGCTCAACGCCGCCTATGCGGTGGTCACGCCCTTGGGCATGCTGCTGTTCTACTTTCTTTCCACCAGCACCGCGGTGTTGGAACACAGCCTCGGCGAGGTGCTCGGCTTTGCCGCCGGCGCATTTCTGTGCATCGCCACCGGCGACCTGCTGCCGGAACTGCAATTCCACCGCCACGATCGGCTCGCGCTGTCGACCGCCCTGCTCTTGGGCATCGGCGTGGCCTGGAGCACTGTTTTCCTAGAGTCCGGCGGGCACGACCATTTCCATCCTGCCGCGCCCGGCATCGAGGCGACCGAACACGAGCACGATCATGCCGGCGAAGACCACGAGCACGACAGCGAAGACGCCGACAAACATGGTCACGCGCACGAGCACGACGAACTAGCGCACTAGACTTCCAGCCCGCGCTCCGCGCGAATCTGCTGCACCTCGTGCATCACGTCGGCAATCATCTGCTGGTTGGCGTGGATGTTGTTCCACTCCATGAAGAAGCACCAGCCGATAAACGCCATGCCGGCCAGTGCACCGATCAAATGCGGGATGACCCAGTTGGCCGTATTCGGAAGACCGGTTGCCGGGTCGGCCGAAGCCCCCAGGGCAATCACGCCCACCACGGCCAACATGCCCATCACGGCCCAGGGGAACGTGCGGCGTTTGATCCGGTTGGCCCGCACGAGCAATTCGGGATCGAGTCCGTAGGCTTCGCTCGCCTCGCGGCACCAGCGGCTGGTGCCGATGAAGTACGTCACCACGATGCTGTTCACCAGTACCACGGCCAGCGCCGTGGCCACGCCCGCCAGCCGATGCACCGTCGCCCAGCGGAGCATCTCGGGCGAATGGTCCGTGTGCAGCTTGTCGATCGACAGTCCGATAGCGGCCGTGGCCACCATCATCACCATCGCAAACCAGGCCAGCGAAACGAAAATACGCGTCATGACTCAACTCGAATAAGCGATCGCGCAGCCAGCGGGTCTGCGCCAAGAGACGCCCCAGAGAGATTACCGCTATTAAACACTCGGCTTCACCACTTCGTCCAGCCACGCCGGACGGCTAGAATCGAACCTATGCAACCTCGCCTGGCCATCACGATGGGAGACCCCGCCGGAATCGGCCCCGAAACGATCGTCGGGGCCTGGGCCGACGCGTCGATTCACGCCACCTGCCGGCCCCTGGTCGTCGGCCACCCGCAGCTTGTCGAGCGGGCCGTCGGATTGCTCGGGCTCGCCATCCGCGTCGAAGAGATCGGTAGCGTTGCCCAGGCCCATCCCTCGCCGGAAGTGATCCCCTGCCTGCGCGTCCTTAGCGACGATGCCCTGCACGTACCCGCGGCCACCGTCGATGCCCGCGGGGGCCAAGCCGCCTACGAGGGCCTCGTGGCCGCAGCGCGGCTGGCACTGGCGGGCGAGGTCGATGCTCTCACCACCGGCCCGCTGCACAAGGCGGCTCTGTGGAAGGCAGGTCACCACTACCCGGGCCACACCGAACTGCTTGCCGAGCTGTGCCAGGTGGACGATTTTGCCATGATGCTCTACCTGGGCCAGGGCGACGAGCTGCGCTCGCCGGCGGGACTCGCGGTGGTGCACGTGACGTTGCACATGGCGCTGGCCAAGGCCGTGGCCGCGCTCAACACCGAAGAGATCCTGCGCAAGACCAAGCTTGTCGCGCAAGTGATGCAAGGCATCAAGGGCGAGAGCCCGCGGGTCGGCGTCTGTGCGCTCAATCCGCATGGCGGCGAAGAAGGCCTGTTCGGCAACGAAGAGTCGACGATCATTCGTCCGGCCGTCGACCGGGCGCGCGACGAGGGCCTGCTCGTCGAGGGTCCCCTGCCGGCCGACACGCTCTTCGGACGAGCACGCGACGGAGCCTACGACGCGGTGGTCGCCATGTACCACGACCAGGGCCATATCGCGATCAAGCTATTGGCCATGCATCGCGCGGTGAACGTCACGTTGGGGCTACCCATCGTCCGCACCAGCGTCGCACACGGCACGGCGTTCGACCTGGCCTGGCAAGGCCGCGCCGAAACTGCGGGCATGGTGGCGGCACTGCAACTCGCAGGCAGGCTCGCGCAAGCGCGCCAAGCCACGGTCTAGACGCCCTTACCGCCGAAAGCGACGTCGGCGCGTCGCTTCCGAAATCGGCGGGTCTTCCACGCCGAAGCGGCGCATGTACTCGTCCGTGCGGTCGCGCGGCGTAACGCCCTCGGGCGGCTGGAAGACGAACTGAGCCGGATCGACGGGGGCATCGATCTGAACTTCGTACAGCTCGAGCACAACCATCAGCTTCTCGGCGCCGCCTTGCCCGTCGGCCGGCCCCCAGTATTCGATGCGATAAGGAAACCGATCGTCGCATCCCACGTGCAGCACCACCCGATGCGGCACGTTGGGCGTCAACGGACCGAGGTTAGGTTGTTCGCCCTTCTCGATCGCCTGACGCTGATCGGGTAGCCAGGCAGCGAGCTTGCCGCGCGTCCACTTGCCCTCGACGCTCAGCACGCAGAGATCGTCGAGGTTACTCTCCACGACTTTGTCGAAGACGAAGGCTTCTTGCAGGTGGACCAGCAACCGCGGCAACCCGCCCAACGAAAGCCACATGGTCGGCGAGGGCGGCTGTCCCTTGGAGCTAGGCTGCCCGCGACGCAGCCGCACCAGGTCGACCGTTCCCAGGTCGCGGTTCCCATCCAACTCCTCCAGAGTCCAAAGCCTGCTGCCGTCGCAGACGTGCTGCACCTGCGTGGCGAACAGCACGGTGCGCAACTCCATCTCGAGGCGGAACTTTCGCTCGTCCCCCCTGCCCTGCTGCAAATACACCCCCGTGCCCAGCAGCGTCCGGTCCAACAGCTCCACGCGATGGCGTAGCTTGGCGGAGATCGACGGAGCGGCGGCCACCGACCGCACGACCTGCTCGATCAGCGCGTCGCCACCGGGGACGCTAGCGTTGGCACCCTGCGCGCCCGGGGCGCTCTGGGCGGCCGCAGGCTGGGCGCGAACCGCCTGCCCGCAGGCGATAGCAGCCAGGCACACGAGGATAGGCAAGCTGGACTTCATGTTCGGGTTTTGCCGGATTTGCCAAAGAATCCGATTGCGGAAGGCCGACGATCATAAGCGTCGTTTCGAGCGCTTGCTCGGGGCGGTGCGCGGGGGGACGCGGCCTGAGGCCGTGCAGTCACTCGCGGGTGCGGGATTGTAAGGAGATGGCCGGGGTCGGTCTATCTCAATCCATCGAGGATCCACACAGCTTCGGGGCGTAATGGAACCAAATACACAGGTGCAGGCGCCGGCGGGCCCGAACCACCGTCCGACGCGCCGGAAGACGCGCATTCTGGGGGGAGACATGAAACTTCGCACAGCTTCGATACTGCTGGGGATCACGATGCTGGCCGGCAGCGGCTGCTTCCTGCATCCGCCGTATGGCGAGCTCAACGACTACACGACGTTGATCCCGCCTTTGGGTAAGCTCACCCATCGAAACAATCTGCCGCCGGCGCAAATGCTGGCCGAGCCGGGCCCCGGCGTGGGAGGTCCCGGACCGGGGATCATGCCGCCGATGCCCTACACGCCCGCCCCGGGCATGGGCGGACCGCCGCCGACTTCGCAGGTAGCGTTTGTCAGCCCCGAGGGCATGGCCGTCAACTGGGATATCTTCGAGCCGGGCATGTTCGATTCCGACGTGCTGATCGTGCCCGGGCGTTACAACTTTCCCCAGGGCGCGATCTATCGGCTCAAGCTGACCGAAATCCCCGGACGCCCGGGTGTCGAGCTGTATCCGACGCTCGAAATCGGTCCGCCGACGCCGCGCACCGTGGCCTATCTGGCGCATAACGCCATCCCGGTGCAATTCACCGAAGAAGATTTCGATCAGGTTCTTTCGGGCAACTTCGTGACCAAGGTCATCTACCTGCCCGATCCCGAGTATCAAGAGCTGGCGCTGGCGAACGTCGAGACGCTGGTCAGCACGCGGCTCGATCCGGGCGTCGACCCGATCGTCGAGGCCGACCGCCGCGGTGCCATCCTGGGTATCGTGCGGGTCGGCAACAAGGATCTCGAAGTGCCCGGCGGCGACGCCGAGTTCATCGGCATGCCCGGTGGCGGTAGCTGTCCCTTGCCCTTCGCTCCGACGGGAATTCCCGCCGGCGGCGGCTGCGGCCCGAACTGTGGCGGCCCCAGTTGCGCGAGTTGTGGTGGGTGCGGTGGTCCCGGAGGCCCGGGTGCCGGAGGATGCGGAGCGGGCGTGTGCTTCCCGGGACCGACCGGTGCGATGCCTGCCGGCGTGCCTCCGCAGTTCATCGCCGGAGTGACCGCGCCGCAGTACGGCATGCCCATGAGCGGCACGCCGATCGGACTGCCCGGTCCGCCGCACATTCCGCTGGGAGCCCCGGCCGGATTGCAGAAACACGTGATCGCCAATCACACCAAGTTTCACATTCCGCCGCCGGTCCGCAAGTTCAAGATCAACGTGAAAGAGAAGCCTGGCTTCAGCTATCCGCAACCGGTACGGAGGGTGAACATCACGGAGCACAAGCACATGCCTCCGGTACTGTTCCACCAGCCCATCGGCGACAAGCACGAGCATGACTTCAACGTGCCCGACGGTTGGGACTGCGAATGATCGGTAGCCGGGTCCATGTTGTCACGAGTTCCAACCCCGGGCCGCTCGGCCCGGGGGACAGGGAGAGGTCGAAGTTATCCATGTCAATGGTCCAAGAGCTCCGCAGCCGGAGAAATCCGGCCCGAGTTGCCGGCACCGTGATTGTCGGGGTGCTGCTGTGGGCTGGCGGCGATGCAAGGGTCGCCGCCGATCCGCCACCAGTGCACTACAATCACGCGGGTGTCATGCCACCGGGAGCGATTGGAGGCCAGCAACTCCTGCGGGGCGGACCATTGCCTGGATACTTCCAGCCGGTGGAGATCAAAGGGCCACCGGGCTCCCAGATCGCCACGGCTGAAGGCGGCGACTTCAGCGAGCCGCAGCCGGGAGCTCTCGTGGCCGGCATGCTCATCGGCGCCGTCTATCGACTGCGGGTGACGAACATCCCCGAACAGATCGGCTTCGAAGTCTTTCCTACCGTGGAAGTCATCGACCGGACCTATCCGCCGCGCGGGCAGGAGTTCCGGTTTCCAATTCCCGTCGAGCTGACGCAGGAAGAACTGGAGATGGCGCTTGCCGGCCAGTTCGTGACCCGCGTCATCTACCTCGAAGATCCCGACAACGCCGTGCCCGTGGCTCGCGAAGGGAACGAGCAAGCTTATTTCGAAGTGGCCGACGGCGACAATCCGCTCGACGTGGCCGACACGCTTGGCCGGCCCGTGGCCATTTTGCGGTTGGGCGCCCGCGTGCCGGGACCCGAGGGCCCCGACGCCACGTTTCTGTACGGCTGCCCTCCGATGGTCAAGTGGCACGCCAGCCAGCCGCGGGTGATGAGCGTGATCAACGACGACTCGCAAGCCAGCGCGCAGTCGAAGCCCATCCGTGATCTCACGCCTACGAACCGCCACTCGATGCGACGGTCGCGCCGCCGATGAATTTGCATCAGAACCGCCAAGAGAAAGCTTCGGTCCCCGCAGCGCGATGCCGGTGGCTCATGCTGCTGGCCGTCGCGTTGTGCTCGTGCCGCACGCTGAACGAAGCGCAGCTTCCCGTCGAGGACGAGCCGCCGCCGGTCGTCGTCTCCGACGAAGGACCTTCCATGGAGCGGATTCCAACCGGGGCCGAGGTGGCCCGCGCCGTCGAGTCCACGCCTGAGTTGCCGGTCGAGCCCTTGTGCTACGAGGGCATGCCGATGCCGATGGTCAACATTCCAAACTGGTCGCCGCCGGGCATCAGCGGACCCTGGCCCAAGGACGAATACCTGCAAGACGGCGGCGACAACTTCATTCCCGTCAACGTCCGCCGCGACGGCGAACTGCAGGGCCTGGAGCTGGAAGACACTGTGGCCGTGTACGACACCATCGACGGCCAGACGAAGATCAAGCCCAGCAACCAGGTGTGTCTCTACGCCCCGCGCTTTGGCGCAGTGCGGCACGTGGCCACGGTCATCGAAAACCTGCAAAACGACAAGCTCGTGGCCGTCGAACAGCCGGTACTGCCGGCTCAGAATCTCGAGGATCGCCTGGCCACCACCGCCGTGCAGCCAGTGCAGCCCGAGGGAGGAGTCAGCACCAAGCAGCCGAGCATCGAGCGCCGCGAGGACGTGCCCACGCCGACGATCGCCTTGCAGCCGATATCGGGCGTTCGGCACGGGGCCGCCACGTATGAAGATTTGCTCATCATGCAGCGCGGTATCTTCGACGAATCGGAACGGCCGCGCCTGATGGAAGCCATCGACGCGGCCATCGTCTGGACGCACGACAAAGCCGTGCAGGTCGTGCTCGACGGGCGCAAGGCCGTCGACATCACCGGCGACCAGCGGGCGCAGGCCACCTTCCGCGTCGACGTGCCCAACAATCCCTGCCTGCGCATCATCAAGTGTGCCTCGCAGAAAACGGCCAAGCCGGGCGATATCATCGACTTCACCATTCGCTTCGACAACACCGGCGATCAGCGGATCAAGAAGGTCATGCTGATCGACAACCTCACCACGCGGCTCGAATACGTGCCGCAGACCGCCCAGAGCAGCCGCCGCGCCGAGTTCTCGACGCAGGCCAACGACGGCGACTCGCTGATGTTGCGATGGGACTTCGTCGATCCGCTGCTCCCCGGCGAAGGCGGCCTGGTTCGCTTCGACTGCCGCGTGCGGTAAGATACTGCTTCAGTTGAAACTCTTCGTTTCGTTCACTGGGGCGGATTTTCCATGCAACTCGAAGGCAAAGCGGCCATCGTTACCGGCGGCGGCACGGGAGTCGGCCGGGCCACGTCGCTGCGGCTGGCCAAGCAAGGCTGTGCGGTGTTGGTCAACTATTCGCGCTCGCGCGACGAGGCCGAAGCCACGGCCGGCGAAATCGAAACCGCGGGCGGACGCGCGATCGCCGTAAAGGGCGACGTGTCGGACGACGCCGCCTGCCGCAAGATGGTCGACGAGGCCGTCAAGGCGTTCGGGCGGATCGACGTCCTGGTCAACAACGCCGGCACGACGAAGTTCGTGCTCGCCTCGGACCTCGACAAGGTGCAGGACGAGGACTGGCTGCGGATCTACTCGGTCAACGTGCTGGGTCCCTTTCACTGCGCACGCGCGGTGCGCGAGCCGATGCTCGCCGGCGGCGGAGGGCAAATCATTAACATCTCGAGCGTGGCGGCCTTTGCCGGCAAAGGCAGCTCGATACCCTACGCGGCTTCCAAAGCGGCGCTCAATAACCTGACCGTGGCGCTTGCCCGCGCGCTGGCTCCGAAGATTCGCGTCAACGCGATCGCCCCGGGCTTCATCACCGGGCGCTGGCTGCAAGAGGGGCTGGGCGATGCCTATGAAAAGGCCAAGGACACCTACGCCAGCGCGGCCCCGCTCGACAAGGTCTCGGAACCGGATGACGTGGCAGCCGCCATCATGAGCCTGGTGACCGGTTCGCAGATGATCACCGGCCAGGTGCTGGTGTGCGACGGAGGCCTGCTACACGGCAAGTAGCCCCCCTGCCCTGCCCCGCGGCGGGCTTAGTAGCGCGTTTCCGGTGCCGCTTGATATTGGCCGCTGGGGGCCGGCGTCAGTTGCAGCCCCGGCTGGGCCAGGTCGATCTCGCTGTATCCGGGGTAGACCGGCTTGGTGAACAGTTGCTGCGGATCGCCCGGCAACTGGTTCACTTGGACGTCAGCCATTTCGATGGCGAACTCCATCGCAGCCGGAGGCCACTGGATGTCGATGTGTCGCGGCAGCTTGGCGCCCGAGGCCGGATCGAGCGCATGCTTGCTCAACGTGGCCGACGCCAAGCGCGTCCCGCGGGCGTCGTACACGTGCTGCTCGAGCACCAGCCCGGTCGACGCGTCGACCACCGTGACCCGCGAAGTCTCCTGCCCCGGCTGGCCGCTGCGGGTGCGCAGCTCCACGCGTCCGCCGCCCACGGGTGTGGGTCCTTCGATCTGCGTCGTGCCGTCGAAGGTCACCAGGCCGAAAGCCTCGACGATCCACTGCGGCTCGACCGGCATGATCTGCCGCGCGGCACTTGTTTCGTACTGGTCGTGGCGGCAATAGAACAGGGCCGGTGGCTGCGATTGGGCCAGCCACAGCCAGAGCATCTCGTCGTTCGATCCGACGTCGAGTTGCGGACCAAACTTGTCGCCCATGATTCGCAGCGACCGCGGCCGCTGGATCGCAATGTTCGCATTCAGTGACGGGAAGCCGGGAGTCGTGATCGTGGCCCGCGTGGCCGAAAGCGATTGCACGCGAGCGCTGTTGTCGTTGACGACGTCGACGATCTGCGTGAGCGACGCCGCGGGGGGCAGCGCGCGCGGAATCGGTTGTGTGTATTGCTGCACGATGTGTGGACAACTGGCCCCGCTGGCCAGCACCCAGGCCAGCGAAACGCCCAGTAGCCAGCCATGCCTCCACATTCGGCTCGCACGCAAGCGGCCCGGCGACGCGAATCGCTGCTCGGGCGTGTCGGAAGGCGAGGCCGAAGGCATAGTAGCTTTCCAGCAAGTGCAGATGGGGATCGTCACGCTAGCCCGCGTCGGCGAACAGCAGCCGGGACAGTTCGTCCTGGATCTGGGCGGTTCGCTCCGCGGACGGGGTAACGGTGGTCACGCGATAGGTTGTTTGGCGACGTGGACAGTAGAGCAACGAGACTTCGCTGCCCGAGTCGTCGGTCTCGGTGTCTTCCAGACGCACCACGCGGCGGCGAATCAACAGCAGCGACAACACGTACCGCATATCCTGTTGATCGTCCTGGTTTTCCAGTCCCTCCAGCAGTTCCAACATCACGTCGTTGGGTGCCAGGCGCAGTTTCTTGGCGTGCCGTTCGGGCATCTGCGACTTCCACCATCCCAGCACGCCCTCGGGCGGACCCTGCCAGGCGTCCTGCGAATAGTCGTGCCGCACGACCTGCGATCCTTCGCTGCGCAACGTCGAGTAGAACACCTCGCCGGGCTGCAGTTCGCGGCCCGTCTCAGCGCAATGCCGTGTGCAGCGTTGGACCTCGTAGTCGATCATGACACCCGCTAAGAGAAGGGAACTCGGCGACAACGCCGAAAGCTTTCCCGAGCCGCGTTCCGGGAAGCGGCGGAATACTACGCAAAAGCCTCGGCCGGCTCAAGACAGCACTACGGCAGCTTGTTTCGGGCCACGGGGCAGCCGCCACTGCTATCGCGTTTCGGGGGGCAAAGGACAGGCGCCGAGCCGGGTGAACCTTTTCGCTTGACCCTGTCTCCGTCATGAGATAGAGTACCTGCGCGTGGTGGCAGTGCTATCGCGGCACCCCTCGCAAGGAAAAAGAAAGATGATGATTCGAACCCTGCTTAGCCTGCTGTTGCTCTTGGCGCTTCTAGAGCGCTAGCCGCGGGGTTCGTACACTTAAGCCGATCGAAGATACGAAGACCCCAAGGCAGCCGCCCTGGGGTTTTTTTGTTGGGTTCGCCGGGTCGACGGCAACGCGAAGTGGAAAGAAAATGGATCGCCGGAATCGCCGACGCATCATGATTCGCTCGTCAAGGGCACGGTTGGTCTTGCGCGGGCCGACCTCGGGTCGGCCCTAAGCTGGCGGCGCGTTCTGCGGACATCCAACCTCTTTCCACGAAACACGAACCAATCATGAGCAAGCGAAATATTCGGATCTTCGACACCACGCTGCGCGATGGCGAGCAATCGCCCGGCGCGAGCATGAACCTGGCCGAGAAGATGGAGGTCGCCCAGGCGCTGGTCGATCTGGGCGTCGACATCATCGAGGCCGGGTTTCCCATCGCCTCGCCGGGCGATTTCGAGGCGGTCCGCGAGATCGCCCAAAACATCCGCGGCTCGGTCATCTGCGGCCTGGCGCGCTGCAACGACGCGGACATCGACCGCGCCTGGGAAGCGCTTCAGTACAGCGAGGCCCCGCGCATCCACGTCTTTCTGGCCACTAGCGCCATCCATCGCGAGTTCAAGCTCAAGATGGACCAGAAGGAAATCATCGAACGCGCCGTGCGCGGCGTGCGGCGCGCGGCCGGCTATTGCAGCGACATCGAGTTCTCGCCTGAGGACGCTTCGCGCACGGAAGTCGACTTTCTGTGCGAAGTGATCGAGGCCGCGATCGACGCCGGCGCCACGACCGTGAATATCCCCGACACGGTCGGCTACGCCACGCCGGCACACATGGCCGGCGTGATCCGATCGCTGATCGAGCGCGTGCCCAACATCGACAAGGCCGTGGTCAGCATGCACTGCCACGACGATCTCGGCCTGGCCGTAGCCAACAGCCTGGCCGGAGTCGAGGCCGGGGCCGGGCAGGTCGAGTGCACGATCAACGGCATCGGCGAGCGCGCCGGCAACTGCTCGCTCGAAGAAGTCGTCATGGCGCTGCGCACCCGCGGGGACTACTACCAGGCCGATACCAAGATCCACAGCAAGCGGCTGGTCCCCACCAGCCGCCTGGTATCGAACATCACCGGCCTGCAAGTGCCGCGCAACAAGGCCGTGGTAGGCCGCAATGCCTTTGCCCACGAAGCGGGCATCCACCAGGACGGCATGCTCAAGGAACGCACGACCTACGAGATCATGCGTCCCGAGGACGTCGGCTTCGCCAAGACCGATCTGGTGCTCGGCAAGCACAGCGGCCGGGCCGCCCTGGCCGATCGGGCCAAGGCCTTGGGATACCACCTCAGCGCCGAACAGGTCCAGCACGTCTTCGAGTCCTTCAAGGTCCTGGCCGACAAGAAGAAGGAGGTCTACGACGGCGACATCGCCGCCCTGATCGACCAGCAGATCCACGACGTCGAAAACGCCTGGTCGCTGGTCACCTACAGCGTCTCGGCCACGATGGGTCAGGTGCCGTCGGTGACCCTCACGCTGCAGCGCAGCGGCGAAGAAGTGACCGAAACCGTGTCTTCCGGCGACGGCCCGGTCGACGCGATGTTTCTGGCCATCGAGAAGATCACGGGCATCACGACCGTCTGCCGCGACTTCCGCGTGCAGGCCGTGACCGTGGGCAAAGACGCGCAGGCCGAAGTGAACGTCGAGCTTGAGCACAACGATCGCCTGCACCGCGGCCGCGGCGTATCGACCGACAGCCTCGAAGCCAGCGCCCTGGCGTTTCTCAACGGCGTCAACCGCGTGGCCGTGCACCAGGGCTCGCCCTTGCACCAGGCCTCGCCGGCCAATCCGTAGAAGGGGGCCGCGAGCAATCAACGCAACTCGCGCCCGGGAACACCCTCCCGGGCTTTTTCTTGCGCTGGGTGCGAACTTGTCAGGCGACGAAGGCCAACCAGTAGAAAATCCAACCGGTCACGGCCGTACAGCCCATGTCGATCGCGGCCAACATGCCGAAGCGGCGATGCCACGCGCTGTGCGGCGCCGGATGCGGCGGGCTGGGAAAGTTCCGCAGGGCGCGATAGATGACCGCGATCCACAAGACCGCCGACGTAACGGCGAAGAACAGATGGATCCAGAGCGATACCAGCACCCAGTTCGTGCCGCCTTCCAGTCCCATGTAGGGCGAAGCCAGCGCTCGATCGCGCCAGCCGCTGACGCGCATCTCGACCTCGAACAGCACGACGGTCACCAGCAGCGTCCCACCCAAGAGCAACTGAATCTTCTTGTGGAGCGCGTATCGCCGCTTGTATTTGACCAGGTACACGCTGGCCCCCAAGATCGGCACCAGGGCCACCATTGCCAGGGCCACGAAGTCGAGCATGAGCGAGGCGCGCGTGCCTAGAAACCCATCCATTGCCGGTCGGACCTGCGGTGTGCCATACTTTGAAAGGAGACGTGCGGTGCGAACGCGCTGAATTCTACTCGGCCGCATAGGCCTGCCCCACCCCAAATGCGATCGCGCCTCCCTCCTGACTCTGGTTTCGCCGCGACTTTCACCAAGGGCCAGCCGTGACAAACAACACCTCGACGTATCGCCAGCCGCCGATCAGCGACTATGCGATCATCGGCGACTGTCACGGTTCGGCGCTCGTCGCGCGCGACGGCAGCATCGACTGGTGTGCGCTCGAGCGATTCACGGCCGATCCGTTGTTTTGCCGGTTGCTCGACGCCCAAAGCGGCGGCGCCCTGGCGTTCGACTGGCCCGAGAACGTCGAGGCCTCGCGCCGCTACCTTCCCGGCACGAACATCCTGGAATCGACGTTTCGCTACGACTCGGTGCGCGTACGCGTCACCGATCTCATGCCGGTGGGCCGCGCGCCGAACGCCGGCCTGCACGACTATGTGACGCTCGCCGCGCCGCACTGGTTGCTGCGGATCGTGCATTGCGACGCAGGCCACGCGCGCATCCGATTGCGCTGCCAACTACGGCAGGACTACGCGCGCGACCCGATGGAGCTGCGGCAGGACGGCCCGTCGCTGCGTTCCGACCGCGTGAGCCTGTATTGCAGTGCTCCCTTGTGCGTCGAGGACGACACCGTGCACGTCGAGCACGAGTTGAAGCCCGGCGAACGCCTGATCATCGGCCTGACCACGCAGCATCCCGGCCCGATCGACCTGGAACAAACGGCCGATCGCTACTTGAAGACGACGCAGGCTTTTTGGTCGGAGTGGTCGTCCTATTGCCACTACCGCGGGCCCTACCATGACGCCGTCGAGCGCAGCGCGCTGGCGCTCAAGCTGCTCACCTATGCTCCCACGGGAGCGATCGCCGCGGCGCCCACCACTTCGCTGCCGGAATGGATCGGCGGCGCGCGCAATTGGGACTATCGCTATTGCTGGCCGCGCGATGCGTCGTTCATTCTCTTCGCGCTGGGAGCGCTGGGCTACGACCTCGAGGGCGATCGCTTTGGTGCCTATCTCGAAGAAGCCTGCCACGCCACGCTGCCCAACGTGCAGATCATGTACGGCATCGACTACAAGACGCAGTTGGTCGAGCACGAGTTGCATCACCTGGCCGGTTACCGCGACAGCCGGCCCGTGCGCATCGGCAACGGCGCCTACACGCAGCGGCAGCTCGACGTGTACGGCGAGATTCTCGACTGGGCCGATCTGCACGCCTCGACGGAGCGCAAGTTCCGCCGCCAGGCCCACGCGCTTTTTTCCGCCATCGAGAAGCTCATCGAGGACCATTGGCACGAGGGCGACAGCGGGCTCTGGGAAATGCGCGGACCGCCGCGGCATCACACCTTCGGCAAGGTCATGTGCTGGGTCGGCCTCGACCGGCTCAATCGCCTGATCGGCAAGAGCGCCAAGCGACACGCCCTGCAGGAATTGATCCGCAACGCAATCCTAAGCGAGGGGCTCGACTCCACGGGCTCGCACCTGGTGGGATCGTTCGGCCAGGACACGATGAACGCCGCCCTGCTGCTGGTGCCGATGGTCGGCTTTCCCGTGCCCGACGACGTGCTGCGCGCCACGGTCGAAGCCGTGCAACAACGCCTGCAGCGCGGCGAATACGTGCAGCGCTACGAAGAGCAGGACGGTGTCTCCGGCAGCGAGGGGGCCTTTCTGGCTTGCAGCTTCTGGCTGGTCGACGCGCTGCTGACGATCGATCGCGTCGGCGAGGCCGAGGCACTCTTCGAGCGTCTGCTCACCCGGACTAACGACCTGGGGCTGCTCTCCGAGGAAGTCGATCCGGCCAGCGGCGAATTGCTGGGCAATTTCCCGCAGGGGCTCACGCACCTGGCCCTGATTCAGAACGCCGTCAATTTCAAGCTGCACGAAACGCACGGGGCCCGGGCCATTCGCGGGGCCCATTCCGATCGCGGCCGCCTTGTGAGCCAGGCCATCGAGGAGTTCGGCAGCCTCTGGGCCACGGTGAAGAAGTCGGAGCACACCGGACGCATCCGCTCGTCGCACGCCTCGATCATGCAGCTCTAGGACTCCCCGCCGGACGGTCGCGTGGCACGCAGGCGGTGCGTACAATGGGGCCTTGGTTGCCACCATCCTCCGTTTGCTTGGAGTCCTATCATGCGCCGTCCATCTTCTGCTTTCCTTGCCTTGTCCATCATCGCTCTGTTGGCGTCGACCACCGTCTCGCGTGCCGACGAAGTCGAAGTCGATTACAAGCCCGACGTCACCTACGCCACGGTCGGTGATGAAGAGCTGCAGATGGACATCGCATCGCCCAAGGGACTCGATCACCCGGTGCCGGGCATCGTCGTGATCCACGGCGGCGGCTGGCGCGGCGGCAAGCGGCAGGATATGGCGACGCTGGCCAAGGAGTTGGCGGCCCACGGCTATGTCGCCGCCACGGTGAGCTATCGCCTCGCTCCCACGCATCCGTTTCCGGCTCAGGTCGAAGACGTCAAGGCCGCGGTCCGCTACCTGCGAGCCAACGCCAAAGACCTGAATATCGATCCCGAACGCATCGGTGCCACCGGCGGATCGGCCGGCGGCCATCTCTCGCTGATGCTCGGCACGATGGATTCTTCCGACGGACTCGAAGGCGACGGCGGCAACGCCGATCAGTCGAGCAAAGTGCAAGCGGTAGTCAACTTTGTCGGTCCCTTCAATCTGATCATGGACGAGTATACGCCCACGCAAACCGCCATTCTTTCGGCTTTTGTCGGCGGAGCGATCGACGAAAAGAAAGAGGCCTGCCGCCTCGCCTCGCCGGTCACCTACGTCAACGAGGGCGACGCCCCCACCTTGAGCTTCTACGGCACCGATGACCCGCTGATTCCCAACGACCAGGCCTTTCAAGTCGCCACGGCCATGGACGATGCCGATATCCCCGGCCGCGTCGAGATCCTGGTCGGCCAGAGCCACGGCTGGATCGGCGAGGAAATGGAACGCACGGTCGAGGCCACCGTCGACTTCTTCGACGAACACTTGAAGAAGTAAGACGCGATCGTTCGGTCAACTCTCGCTTGTGGAGCCTGACATGGTGCGCTTTTCTACTGGACGGATGGCGTTGGCTTTTCTCGTGGTCGCGGTCGCAGCGCATGGCGCCGCGGCCCTGGAAGTGGGCTTCGGCGCCGCCGACATTACTCCGGCGATCAAGGACGGCCAGCCGGTGTATTTGGCCGGCCTCGAGTCGAATCGCGTCGCCACCGACGTCCACGACAAACTGTTTGCCCGGGCGGTCGTGCTGGCCGACGGCAAGCGCAAGATCGCGCTGGTGTCGGTCGACTCGATTGGTCTGCCGCGTCCCGCCGTGCAGGCGGCCCGCAAGCGGCTCGAAGGCTTCGACTACGTGCTCGTGGCGAGCACGCACTCGCACTCGGCTCCCGACGTGGTGGGGATTTGGGGCCCCGCGCCCGACAAATCGGGCGTGTCTCCTCAATACGTTCGCCGCGTGGTCAATCGCATCGTCCAGGCCGTCGAGCGTGCCGAGGCGAAGGCCGTACCGGCAACCGCCGAGTATGGCACGGTCGAAGACGAAAGCCTGCTGGGCGACTACCGGCTGCCGGAAGTCTACGACGGCGTGCTCCGCACCGTGCGCTTCAAGCGAAAGAGCGACGGCAAGCCGTGCGGCATCCTCGTGCAGTGGAACAGCCACGGCGTCGAGCCGCGCAACAGCACGCTCGTCACCCGCGACTTCATGGGCTCGACCGTCGACGCACTCAAAAAGCGCCACCGCTGTCCGGTGATCTACTTCCAGGGCGCGATCGGCGGGCTGATGGGTACGCCCAAGAAGCTCGTCGCTGCGGCCGAGGCCGGCGAATTGCCCAGCGACACCTTCGGTTTCATCGACGCCTGCGGCGAGGCCATCGCCGACCTGGCGGATCGGGCCCTCGAAGACGCGCAGCCGATCGAGCTGGAACCGCTGGCGGTTTTCGCAAAGCCGTTCGCCTTGCCGCTCGACAACGAAGGTTTTCGCCAGGCGCTGGCGGCCGGCGTGCTCAAGCGGCCGGTCTTCCGCTATGGCGGCAACCGGCAGCGCCTGGGCAAGAAAGTCGACCCGGCCAGCAATGAACAACGCGTGGCACTGCAAACCGAAGTTGCCTATCTGCGGCTGGGCGATTTGCACGTGGCGGCCATTCCCGGCGAACTGTACCCGGAGTGCGTGTACGGCAAGTACCAGGACCCCGTCGACCCGGGCGCCGATTTCCCGGACGCTCCGCTCGAGCCGCCGATTGCCGAGATCCTCCCCTCGGACAAGATGCTCGTGCTCGGTCTGGCCAATGACGAGATCGGCTACATCGTGCCGAAGCGCCAATGGGACGTCGAAGCGCCCTACGCCTACGAGCGCGACAGCGCCCAATACGGGGAGCGCAACAGCGTCGGTCCCGAAACGGCCGGCCTGCTGATGGCGGCCCTGGCCGATCGCGTTGCCGAGGCGAGTCTGCAGCCGGCCCGGCAAGCAAAGAAGCAGGCTGCCGCGGCACGGGCAAGACGCCGCCAGCGCAACGCGAACCCGGCGCTGACTCCCATCCAGGACGACCCCGCCCTGCCCCGCGTGCTGCTGATCGGCGACTCGATCTCGATCGGCTACACCTTGCCGGTCCGGGCTCAGCTCAAGGGCGAAGCCAACGTTCACCGCATCGCCACCAACGGCGGACCCACGACCAACGGACTGGCAAATCTCGACCAGTGGCTCGGCAACAAGAAGTGGGACGTCATCCACTTCAATTGGGGACTGCACGACCTGAAGTACATCGACGACGACAAGAACCTGGTGTCCGTCGACAAGGGCCACCAGCAGGTCGCGATCGACGCATACGAGAAAAATCTCCGCGAGCTCGTCGGCCGGCTCAAACGGAGCGGTGCCACGCTCGTCTGGTGCAGCACGACACCCGTGCCCGAGGGAGCCCAGGGCCGGGTCGCCGGCGACGCCAAGAAATACAACGCGGTGGCCGCCAAGATCATGGCCGAAGAGGACGTCGCCGTAGACGACCTGTACTCGTTCGCCGAACCGCGCCTGCAAGAGATTCAGCGGCCCCGCAACGTGCACTTCACGCCTGCAGGCTCCGACGCGCTGGCCGAGGAAGTGGCCAGGAACATTCGCGAAGCCCTCAAAGAGCGAGCTTCACAGTAGCCGCGTCAGATCGGCGGCTCGCACTGGACGATGCTCTTGATCTCGGCCCACAGGCTGGTCGACACGTCGTGCACGGCGCCGCCGGTCACCTCGCGCAGCCCGTCGTCGAGCGAGCGGCCTTCGATCTTGGCCAGGGCCGCGGCCGCAATCGTGGGCGACCGGCTCATGCCCCCGCCGCAGGCCACCAGCGTCGCCAGTCCCGACTGGATGAACGACGCGGTCACGTCCACCGCCGCCCGCACGAGCTCGGGCCGGTTGCCCGCTCCGTCGACCAAGGGGAACCGGCAGTAAACTACGTCGCGGGGGAATTGGGCCGGCGGTTCTTCCATTGCCAGGTCGACGATCGCGCCGATTCCCTTGTTGAGCACGCCGACCACGTCGCGCGCGTCGGCCGCATTGCCCAACCAGAGTCGTCGCGGTAATGCTTCTCGTATCACGTCTCATGCCCTCCGCACCGCGTTCACCCTGTCAGTCTAGCACACACCGTGCCGCGCAGCGGGAATCGCGAGGTGCCTGCTCGATGCGGACGATGGATGCCACGAACAGGTGTCCCCCGGCGTGCTGTTCAGCGCGCCGTGCAGTACGGCTCATACACCGAGTCGATCTGAAAATGGGTGATCCCCAGGTCCTTGAGCCGCTGGATGTCTTCGGCGGCCCGCTGCATATGCTCCTTGGCGGGATAGTGAAAGGTATTAATCGACGGCACGACCGTCACGCCGTGTTCGCGGCAGTATTCGACCGTGTCGGCATCGATGGGTGCGGCGTGCGCGAAGAGAAAGTAACGCGAGCCGACGTCTTCGCCCCGGGCCACGGCGGCCTTCAGCTTCTCGAGGTTGGTGCCAATCTTGGCCTTGTCGAGAAACACGTCTCGCGATTGGTCGCTGCCGATCACGTAGGCCGATTCCAACAGATCGTTCTTTTCGAGCACGTCGAGCATCGCAGCGAAGTACGCTTCGTCGTGCTCGGAACCCTTGGTGTCGAGCATCAGACGGATCTTGCCTTTGCAGGCAGCGGCGTATTCCGAGAACTCGAGCGGGCGCAGGTCGCCGATCTTGGAACGAAGCTGTTTGATCTCGTCCCAGGTCATGTCGGCCACCTGGCGGCTGTCGCCGTAAAAGCGGACGAAGTCGACATCGTGGTGCACGACAGCCCGGCCGTCCTTGCTTTCGCGGATATCGACTTCCAGCATCCAATAGCCGCGCCGCACCGCCTCTTCGATGCCCGGCAGATTGTTCTCGATGTGCTCGGCGTCGACGACGCCCCCTCGATGCGCGATCAGCTTGGGCGACGCATCCTCGGCATTCAGCCAGCCTGCCAGGGCAAGCAACGCGAGCAGCATGTGCATGGACGGCTCCTGGAGAAAATGCATTCCTAGGTGGTCGGTTTGCGCCGCGCCAATGGGTGGCCCAGCCCAGGGCGATATTTTACACTGCCACCTGCGGCGCCGCAGCGTGTTTGCAGCGAAGAAGCTTGCCTCAGTCGTTTGAGCATCGATCTGGACGTACACAGGCACGGACCCTATGGCAGAGATTCGTTTTGGACTGATCGGCTACGGTGCGTGGGGCGGGCATCACGCCCGCGCAATCACGAGCGTCGAGGGTGCGGAGTTGGCCGCCATCTGCTCGCGTTCCGACGAAAGCCGCGCCCAAGCGACCGCCGATCACCCGGGGGCGCGCGTGTACGCCGACTATCGCGAAATGCTCGACGCCGAATCGCTCGACGTGGTCGACATCGTGCTCCCCAGCGACCTGCACTACGTCGTGGCCTGCGACGTACTGGCGGCCGGCAAACACTTGCTGCTGGAAAAACCGATGGCCCTGGGCATCCAGGAGTGCAATGAACTCGTGGAGCGGGCCAGGCACCACGGCTGCCTGCTGGCCGTGGGACACGAACTGCGGCTGTCGTCGCTGTGGGGCAAGGTCAAACAACTCGTCGACGAGGGAGCCATCGGCGAGCCCCTGTACGCGCTGATCGAGCTGTGGCGCAATCCTTATCGCCAGGGCTCCGGCGGCTGGCGCTACGATCTGAAACGGGTCGGCAACTGGGTCCTCGAAGAGCCGATCCACTTTTTCGATCTCGCCCGCTGGTATTTCGCCAGAGCCGGCGAGCCGGTTTCGGTCTATGCCCAAGCCAACGGCAAGCGCCCCGATCGCCCGCACCTGCACGACAACTTCTCGGCAATCGTCAACTTTCCCGAAGGACGCTACGCCGTGATCTCGCAGTCGCTCTTGGGCTGGGAGCACCATCAGGTCGCCAAGCTCACCGGTACCTCCGGTTCGCTGATTGCCCGGTGGGGCGGAGCCATGGACCGCACGTTCGAGCCGATTCACTCGCTCGAGTTGCACGAAGGTGACAAAGCGGTCGAAGTGCCCCTGGAAAAGAAAAGCGGCGAGGTCTACGAGCTGGTCGAAGAAATCGAGTCGATGGTCCGCGCCGTGCGCGACGGAAGCCCCCTGGCCTGCACGGGCGAAGACGGGCGCTGGTCGGTCGCCATGTGCTTGCGCGCCTGCGAGTCGATCGAACACGGTCGCGTGGTGAACTTCTAGGAGCCCCGGGCGTGGACGAGGCGGACAAACAACTACCGTGGTACGCCGGCGTGACCCGCTACGAGTGGCTCGTGCTGGCCATCGCGTCAGCCGGCTGGATCTTCGACGTCTTCGAGGGCCAACTGTTCAACATCACCCGCGGGCAGATGCTCTCCGATCTGCTGGGCACGAGCACGCCCGCGGCCGACGAGGTGAAGCGCTGGGGCGATTTGTTCCTGGCGGTGTTTCTCGTCGGCGGCACGCTGGGCGGCGTGCTGTTCGGCTCGCTGGCCGACCGGATCGGCCGCAAGCCTACGATGGTCATCACGATTCTCTGTTATTCGGTGTTTTCCGGGCTGACGTTCTTTGCCACCGAGCTGTGGCACGTGGCCGCCTTACGATTTCTGGTCGCGCTGGGCGTGGGGGGCGAGTGGGCCGTGGCCGCCTCGCTGGTGGCCGAAGTGTTCCCCGCCCGAGCCCGCGCCAACGCCTCGGGGATTTTTCACGCCACCAGCGTGCTGGGCACCTGGCTGGCAACGGTGGCGGGAATGGTCGTCAACACCGAGTGGCGCTATGCCTACCTGATCGGCATCCTGCCGGCGCTCTTGGTGCTTTGGGTGCGCAGCAGCGTCGAGGAGCCGCAAAGTTGGCGTCAGGCTCAAAGCGAGAAACAACGGCTAGGCAGCTTCCGCGAATTGCTCGGCGTGCGGCGTTGGGCCCAACCAGCACTCTTGGGGATGCTGCTGGCTGCGGTCGGGCTGGGAACGTTTTGGGGCGTGACCGTGGCCGGGCAGGATCTGACGCAGGACTTTCTCTCGCGCCACGACGTGCCCGCGGCCGAGGCTGCGCAAAAGGCCCGCTTTGCTTTTGGCTTCGTGCAGACGGCCGGCGGCGGACTCGGCCTCTTGTGCTTCGGCCCGTTGGCTCAGCGGCTGGGCCGGCGGCCCGCATTCGCGCTGATGCAACTGGCCGCGCTGGTGGTCGTGCCGGCCACCTGCTTTCTGCCGCGCACCTACAACGAAATGTTGATGATTCTGCCAGTGTTCGGTTTCTTCACGCTGGGAATCCACGCCGGCTTCGCGATCTACTTTCCCGAGTTGTTTCCCAACAATCTGCGCGCCACCGGCACGGGCTTTTGCTTTAATGGAGGCCGGCTGCTGGCCGCGCCCATCCTCTGGTTCTCCGGAGAGCTGAAGTCGTGGCCGGGTGTCAGCCTGCAATGGGCCATTACGCTGCTCTCGCTGTTGTTCGTGTTGGGCATCGCGCTGTTGTGGTTTCTGCCGGAGACCAAGGGCCGCCCGTTGCCGGAGTAAACCGTTCCCCCCCTCCCCTGCCCTGCTGCCATGATCCAAAACACGCTCGACGCTTCGCCGATTCAAGTTGTCGGCCAACAAGCACACGCCGGCCATCCTTTTCCGCTGATCCTGGCCTGTCGCACCAAAAGCGCCAGCCTCGACGACGTCGTGGCCTGGATCGGCACGCAGCGCGATCGCCTGCTCGCGCAGGCTTCGACCTCGGGCGCGATCCTGTTTCGCGACTTTCCGCTCACCGGTGCGGAAGACTTCGATCGCTTTATCGCGGCCTTTGGACTGGCCAACTTCCCCTACAACGAGTCGCTGTCCAATGCCGTGCGGATCAACCGCACGGAGCGCGTGTTCACAGCCAACGAAGCGCCCCCGGATATCAACATCTTTCTGCATCATGAGATGGCCCAGACCCCGGTCTATCCGAGTCGCCTGTTCTTTTTTTGCGAGCATGCCGCCGATGAGGGCGGCGCCACGCCGCTCTGCCGGTCCGACGTGCTGTGGGAGCGCCTGGCGGCCGAGTGCCCGCAGTTTGCCCGCGATTGCGAACAGAAGGGGCTGCGCTATTCCAACGTCATGCCGTCACACGACGACCCGGACTCGGGAATGGGGCGCAGTTGGCAGAGCACGCTACGGGCCCAACAGACCGAGGATGCCGAGCGCCGCCTGGGCGAATTGGGCTACGACTGGCAATGGCTGGACGACGGCTGTCTGCGAGCCACCACCCCGGTGCTGCCGGCCGTGCGAAAGCTTTCCGGTGGTCGGACGTCGTTCTTCAATCAATTGATCGCCGCGGCCCAGGGTTGGAAAGATTCGCGCAACGACCCGTCCAAGGCCATCACCTTTGGCGATGGGTCGCCGCTGGACCGGGATGCCGTGGCCGTGGCCGCCCGGCTGGCCGACGAGTTGTCGTTCGATGTGCCCTGGCAGACGGGCGACGCGGCCCTGGTCGACAACTTCGTCACCATGCACGGCCGCCGCACCTTCCGCGGCACTCGCCGCGTGCTGGCCTCGCTCATCGCAGCCGAATAAGGCCGGTCACGTTCCCGAAGAGGCTGTCTCCTGGCCTTTTCCCGCCGCTTCCGCGCGTTGCTTGCGCCCCCACTGTCAGCCACGACGTTAAGCCGTTGCTGGGATTATTATTACGCAAATTACACATGTCACGCAAATTACCATTGAATAGGTAGTTTATGGCAATTAGGATGACAGCGTGATTTGGTGCGACGGACTGCCTGGCCCAGCTCTCTAACGCTTTGTCCTGGGGATCGAACCGATGAAACGCCTCGCTCTTGCTTCCGCCTTCCTGGCACTGACCGCCGCCGCCACTTCCGCCGCGGAGTTGGCCGTGACCGAAACCACGCTCCAGCAAATGGGCCTTGGCACGATGCAGCAGATGTCCGACGCCGACGGCATGACCGTTCGCGGCAAGGGCCCCTTCGAGGATCGCTGGCTGGCCTTTCTAAGCGGCGACCCCAGCCTGCCTTTTGGCTCGTCGCCCGCGATGAGGGACTTCAGCTTCCCGGACCTGCCGGGAAGCAGTCTGCCGGGAAGCAATCTGCCGGGTGGCTCGCTGCCGCCGTCCGGAGGCAACATGCCCACCACGCCGCGTGGGCCGACGATGACCCAGAGCCGCTTCGACTTCACGTCGATCTTCCAGTCCTCGATCGGGCTGGGTTCGCCCGGCGGAATGTAACGATCGCGTAAGACAAGCCAGCTCGCGCGTCAGGCTCGACGGCAATTCTTGCAGCGGGGTGTAACTTCTTCCGCGGTTGCCAAAGTGTCGAGAAGGCGGCGAAAGCGCGCGGATCGCCGCAGAGTTCGTGCAGCCGCTACAGCCCGTGCCCGCAAATCTTCGCCAGTCGTAATCCGCCACCAAATGGCGGGTTGCGACTTGCATTCTGGAAAACAGGCATGCGCGTTGCGATGTCTGCAAAGCGGCAAGCGAGTCGAGTGTTCCCACGAAGGGAATGGCGGCCGACTCGACCGGGTGGGCCGGATCCTACCTCAAACAACGTCCCCCGCCGGGCGAACTCAGGAGAACGCAGGATGCGTTGGAATCCCTTACAGGTCTCGATGGAGACCGTCATTGCCGCGTCACCCCTGCTGGGGCACGAGTTGGAAGATCGTCGACCGATCGGCGCGGCTCAAGAAGAACACATTGCCGAGCGCTTCGCGCTGGCGTCGACGATTCCGCTGGCTGGGCCTCAGCAGCGCGACCTGTTCTGCGTGGCTCCGCTCGATCTGCTGGTGTCCGAGCAAGCCGGACGCAAGCAATTCCACTTGCTCGAACTCAACGGCACGGGCATCGGCGGGCTCACGAATCTCACCGACCGCGCCGTGAGCGAAGTGCTCCAGTCGCTGGCCGAAAGCTGCACCGCCTTCGACGATCCCGACGGCGTCGTGCTGCTGGCCGTCTCGGGCAAGGAGTCGGAGTCCAGCCCGAGGTTGAACCGACTCATGCACGAAAAACTCCTTTTCGTCGAGGCAATGCGCCAGGGGCTGTCGCGCCGCTTTGGTGGGTGCGAAGCGACGAACCTGGCGCTGCTGCGCGAGGGCAAAGGTCGCCGCGGCATGCCCGCGGTGGCCCTGGGCTACATCAAAGATTTTCTGAATGACTTGACCGTCGAGTACGACGGCTCGGCCTGGCTGCACGGCCGCCGCGTGATCGGCGCGGTCAACGACCGGTTCTGCCGCAACATGCTTCAGCGGTTCGACGAGCGCGTCGACCTGGAAGAGCTGCGCACGCTGAACCGCTGTTTTTCCGCCGGCAGCGACAAGGGCGTGGCCTACAGCCTGATGAACGAGTTTGTCCAGGCTCGCCCGCAGCCGGGGTTGCCCAGCGAGATTCTTAACGCGCATGCCGACAGTCGCCTGAGCCTGGTGCAAACCGTGCTCGACTGGATGGCCCGCGGCCGGCAAGTCGTCATCAAGCCGCACGGCACCGGACTGGGTCACGGCATCGAGTTCTTTCTCGATCCGCAGGAATCGTACGAGCAGGTCGTCGCCCGCATCGACCGCTCGCTGTGTCTCACCGAAGAATACTATGGCATCTCCGGGGGAGCGCTTCCTTACACCGTTTGCGAATACGTCGACGCCTGCCGCGTGGCGGCCAAAGATCATCCGCTCGAGGGTCACAAGTACGAGTTGCGCGTCGTGGTCTATCGCCACGGCATGACGCTGCGGGCGTTTCCCTCGATCGCCAAGGTGGCTCGCGAGCGCGACGACTTGGGCGGACGCGTCCGCCGGGCACTGATCAACAACATTACGGCCTCGGGCGACACCTCGAAGGTCAGCGGCGTCGACTACATGCTCCCCTTGTGCAACCAGCGATCGCTCGGCTTGCTGGGGCTGTCGATCGAAGACGTCGAGTCGCTTTGCGCCGCGGCCACCGGCTACGTGCGCTACGTGCTCGATCAGGTGGACACGCGGCCGGAACGCTTCGGCCTGCCCGCGCATCGCCAGGAAGTGGGCACCGTGGCCGTACCGGCGGCAGCCTAACGAATCAGGGAGGGCGAAGGTCTGGAGGAGTGCGCGGGGGGCGCGAGGCTGGTCACCTCGTACGGTTCCTTAGGGAAGGGGAACCCGTCCCCGGACTCCTCGAGACGCGCCTCGGAGCCATACACGGATGGTAAGTCGGTTACTCTATCTCGAGCCGGGACAGCTTCGCCGGGCCTGGGCATTCTTTGCCCTGTACCTCGTGCTGTTTGCCGCCTTGACGCTGGCCGATGGACTTTCGCTGGCCATGTTCGTCGCGCGTTTGGGCGCCGACGAGTTGCCGCGTTTTCAAGCCCTGTCGGCCGCGTGCGTGATGCTTTCGGTGGGTTGGTATCTACACGCGGCCGGCAGGAAAGACCAGAAGCGATTGTTCGTCGTCATCCTGCTGGGTCCTCTGCTGTTGTTTCTCGCCATCTGGGCCGGCCTGGCCTGCAACGTGCTCGCAGGGCGAGCGCTGGGCCTGCTGTTCCTCGGGCGCGAACTCGCCTTCGCACTCGTGCTGCTGCACTTCGGAGCCTTCCTGCAAGAATTCTTCACCCGGGCCGAGCTCAATCGCGTGATGCCCGTCATCTACGGCGGCGGCCGTCTCGGCGGCATTGCCGCAGGCGCTGCACTGGAACACTTCAGCGGGCGCGTGGAGCCCATGCACCTGCTGCTATTGTTGGCCGCGCTGCTGACCGCGGGCATCGCCGGAGTGATCCTGATCGACCGGCACACTCAACGCGTCGAAGAACCCGACACCCCGCCCCAGCGCGAACCGGAGGCTTCCGGCGGAGCCATGGGCTTTCTGGCCTTGATCCGTCGCTCGCGGCTGTTGTTCTGGATTTCGGCAAGCACGATTGCGCTGTTCGTCTGCCGCACCGGACTGTCGCTGGCCTGCAACCGTTGCTTTCAGCGCGAGCTGGGCAACGAGGCGGAGCTGGCCCGGTTTCTCGGTCGCTACGCCCAGATTGCATTGGCGATCTCGCTTCCGTTCCAACTGCTGCTGGTCGGCCGGCTCGTGGCCTGGATCGGACTGCGAGGCACGCAGTTGACGTATGCAGCGTTGATCGTGGCGGCCGGCGTCTGCGGCTGGGGCGAAATGACGCTCGCCGGCGCCGTCTTCGCCCGCTTCGTCGAGGCCGAGTTGCGCTACGGCATGCGCAACCCCGTCGCGCAGATGACCGTCAATCTCTTTCCCAAGCACGTGCGCACGCAGGCTCGGGGCTGGAGCCTCGGCATTCTGATCCCGCTGGCCACGCTGGTGGCGGCATTGGGATTCGATCTGCTCGTGCGCAGCAAGGCTTTCTACGCCGTGACGGCGATGACGCTGCTGGCCGCCGTGGGCTACTTCCTGACTTCGCTGGGGTTGGCCGCCAACATGGGCCAACCGCCGGGCGAACCCGCCGGCCGAGCGCCGCGCTCGCGACGCATTCAACCAGCCCGCGGCTCGCGCTTTTCACAACCTACGGCGTCTTGAGTTTCTCGATCAGAAACTCCTCGACCGAGCCGTATTTCGAATCCTGGTGGCCCGGGTAGGAAACGATCGCCTCGACGCCCACGCCATCCAACCGCTTGGCGAGCTGCACGCCGTACATGGCCGAGTGCGTCGGATCGCTCTCTTTCTGCCCGACTTTCGGCGGCGTCTTCTGCCGCGGGTAGTCCAGATAGATCGGCGGGTCGTCGCTCGACACCAGCTCGATGGGCGAATACTCCTTGATCCAGGGCAGCACTTTCTCGCGGTTCTCGATCAGCAGGTCGAACTCCTGCGCCCGATTGCGTCCCGGCGCCGCGAAGCCGAAGGCGTGGCCGCCGTAGATCGAGTTGGGAATCCACTCCCGCAACTCCTTGGGATCCAGCGACGTCTGCGCGCCGACCACCGCCGCGCACGAGAGCCGCGAACTCTCGCGGGCCACCGGATCGTCGCTCTTGGGATCGGCCAGATCGTCGTGCAACGCCAACCACAGCGAGGTGCATGCCCCCGCCGAGCTTCCCGTCGCGCCGACGCGCTTCGGATCGAGATTCCACTCTTTGGCCTTCGAGCGCAGCGTTTGCAAGGCGCGGGCCGCGTCGTGCAGGCAGCCTTTGACCGGCGGCTCGACGTCCTGCTCCATCGCTTGCTCGATGAAACGGTAGTTGATGGCCGCCACGGAGATGCCGGCATCGAGATAGGGCTGGATGGCACTGGTGCCATAGCGCGACTTGTCGCCGCCGCGCCAGCCGCCGCCGTGAATCAACAACACCAGCGGCGTCGGCTCGTCGCTCTCGGCCTGCCAGAAGTCGAATTTCTGCCGCGTGTGGTCCTGGCCATACGCATAGTCGGCCACCGTGGGCGTGGGCCGCTTGGCTTGGGCAAGCGCGGTCGCGGGAATCACCAGCAGCAGCAGGAAAGCAAGCACCTGGCGCGTCATGGAAAGTCTCCCTAGGATTCGTCATTTTCGTGGAACGTGATGTTGGCGAAATGGTCTTTCATGCTCGACAAGTACACGGCGCGACTCTTGAAATAGCTGCCGGGATACAGGTGCACGTCCTTGTCGAGCAAACAGCCTAAGATGGCCACGTGCAGCCTGTCGGTATGGATGGAAGCAAAGGGCTCGAGGGCCTGCACAAATCCTCCGATTTCGGCCAGGTGGTCGCCGCGGAGGCTGATATCGTTGTTGTCCGGAGGAATCGGCCGTCGGCGTGAGGACTCGGCATCGGTGCGAAAAAACGATCCGCTCCCCTGCCCTGCCGTCGCCGCGTGCACCGATCCTTTCAAGTAAAACGCCATGTCGTGACAGAACGTGGCGGCCGGCACGTTGGCCTGGCTTTCGTATCGATCGCGACAGAAAAACGTGGTCTTGGGAATCGCGTAGGCCATCTCATAGGTCGACGGCAACACGATCACTTCGAACCGCTGCTTGATCATCGTAACCGCCAGTTCGGCGTGGTTCCAGAGCCGGCACCAGGCCCCGCCGCCGCCGAATACGACCACACCGCCGGGCGGCTGCGCCATGAGCTGCTGCACGGTCGGCGCTTCGGGGACGTCCAGGCCGGAATCGCGAAAAAACCGCAGCGTGCCCTGGCGAATCAGCGCATCGCCCCAGTTGCCGGGATTGGCGATGTAATAGGCGCGCGTGCCGCGCAGGCGGCCCGTCAAGTTCGTGCGCAGCGATTCGAAGGCTTCGTCCATCTCGCTATTCTAGTCGCGCAAACGAACGGCTGCCCGAACCGGCGCTCGGGCAGCCGTGGCTTGCGATATCGACCGGAGTTCAAGATCAGTTGGCCGACTTCGTTTGCGGCTGGCCGAAGTATTTCATCAGCTTCTCGTGCTCGGCCTGCGCGGCCTTAAGCGACTCGGCGGCGTCGTGGGCGTGAGCGTTCACCGTGTCGGCATCGCCGGTGCCGCTGGCCACGCTGGCGTCGATCTTGTCGGCCAGGTCGAGCACCTTCTTGTGATGCTGGTCGATCGTGTCGAGGTGCTTGTGAACCTGCTTGTTGTCGCCGGCCATCTTGCGCAGGTTGGCATACTTCTTGTTGGCCGAGTTCACGCTCGAACGGATCGCGGCAGTGTGTTCCTTGGCAATCTCCGCCGGCACGGGCTCGCCGTAGCTGGTGGCCTCGCGCAACACGTCGGCGTGCTGATAGGCATTGTGTTGATACATGCCGGCCGAGCCGTAGAAGTACGGATACTCATAGGCGCTGCCGGTGATCTTGCTGGCCGCGCCGCGTTGCGCCACCGCGACGCTGCTGGTGGCAACGACGGCCAACGCCACGAGGATGGTTGCACAGGTCTTCATGGTGATTCGACTCCCTCTGAGGTGGAACATGCGCTGACGCCGGGGAACTTCCCGCACGCGTTTTCGCCGCCTTGACCGAAAGTGCCGCGCGGGCCAAGCGTCATGTTATCTCACGAAAAATGTAGAGTACAAGCAGCCGGCGGCCTTCGATCGCCGCGTCGCACGCTTGTTTGCGACAGCCGACTGGTGTCTACTCGACCTCATAGTCTAGGTTTTTTTGCGGGAGTTCCCAACCATGCCTCGCCTTTTCCGCGCCGCTCAACTGGCGCTTGTCGTGATCGACATGAGCACGCTGTGCGTCACGGCACGCGAGCTGCGATTTCGCCCCGAGGAGATCTCCAATCGCCTCACCGTGGGTTACGCCGTGCGGCTGCTCGACATGAACGAGGACGGCCGCCTCGACATCGTCGTGGTGGATACCGAACGCGTCGTGTGGTTCGAGAATCCCAAATGGCAGGTGCACACGCTCATCGAGCAGCAGACCAAGAAAGACAACGTCTGCATTGCCCCAGCAGACATCGACGGCGACGGCAAGCTCGACTTCGCCCTGGGGGCCGACTGGCGCCCCTCCGACACGCGCACCAGCGGCACGCTGCAATGGCTGGCCCGCGGCGATTCGCCCGGCGAACCGTGGGAAGTGCACCCGATCGGTAGCGAGCCCACGGTGCATCGCATCCGCTTTGCCGACTTGGACGGCGACGGGCGCGAAGAGCTGATCGTGGTTCCGTTGTTCGGCCGCGGCTCGCAGGGTCCCGACTTCGACCAGGCGCCGCTACGAATCCTGTCGTACAAGATCCCCGACGACCCGGTGAACGATCCCTGGACGCCGGAGGTGATCAACGAAGAGTTGCACGTGGCGCACAACTTCTACCCCACCGATCTGAATCACGACGGCCGCCTCGATCTGCTCGTGGCCAGCTTCGAAGGCGTAAGCCTGCTCGAGCGGAGCGACGAGGGCACCTGGCAGCGCACGCTCATCGGCAGCGGCAATCAGCAGACTTCGCCCAGCCGCGGCGCAAGCGAGATCAAGCACGGCCGCCTGGCCTCGGGCACCGACTACCTGGCCACGATCGAGCCCTGGCACGGCTTCCAGGTGGTCGTCTACACGCCGCCCGACAAAGCTTCCGACGGGTCCAAGTTGTGGCATCGGCAAGTTCTCGACGAGGAGCTCAAGTGGGGGCACGCCGTCTGGTGCGCCGACCTCGACGGCGACGCCGACCAGGAGTTGGTGATCGGCGTGCGCGATACGAAAGATGCCGGGCATCCGCGCGGCTTGCGGGTCTACGATCCGGCCAGTGCCAACGGCACGAAGTGGGACAAGCACGTGTTCGATCCCGACGGGGTGGCGATCGAGGATCTGGCCGTCGGCGATCTCGACGGCGACGGCGACAACGACATCGTGGCCGTAGGCCGGCAGACGAAAAACGTCCGCATCTATTGGAACGAAACTTCGGCCGACGCCAGCACGCCGCAGTGAGCCGTCTTGCACAGCCCGCACACGTGTCGCTCACACAGGCTGACCTCGATCGCGGTGGACGCCGTGCGTATACTTAAAATGCGCACAGCTTCATCACGCGTGACACGGGGAAACGTCGCTATGCTGGACAGGTTGGTGATGGTCGGGGTGATTTCGACGCTGGCACTTTGCGGGCTGCACTCGGCTTGCCCGGCCGACGACTCGGCTGCCGCCGCGGAAACAGAACTCGACAAGGACTATCCCCGCGCGACGCTGCCCGAGGCCGTTTCCGGCGAGGAAACCTCGCTAGTCGATCTGCACGGCTGCAAGGCCACGGTGATCGTGTGCCTGTCGCTCGAGTGTCCGATCTCGAACGAATACGTGCCGACGATCAACGCAATCGCCAAGGCCTATCAGGACAAGGGCGTCAGCTTCTTCGGCATCGATCCCAACGGCGGCGAGACGCTCGAAGAAATTGCCGCCTACGCCCAGCAGCAGAAGCTGCCGTTCCCGGTCGTGAAGGACGCCGGCGGCAAGGTCTCGCGGCGGCTGCTGTACAGCGTCACGCCCGAGGCTCGGGTGTTCGACCAGAGCGGCAAGCTGGTGTACAGCGGACGCATCGACGATCGCTATCGCCGCGGCGGGGCCACGGACGAGAACGTCGCCAAGGATCTCGAAAAAGCCCTCGACGAAGTGCTGGCCGGCGAGCCGGTCAGCCAGTCGCGCACCAAGGCGATCGGCTGCCCGATTCAAGTGCGCGAGCCACGCTAAGCCGCGTTCTCTTACGTTTCAGCCCAGCCGGCGACAGTGCCGCCCCGCTACGCCACGGGCACCAGGCACAACACCGCGTAATAGTGGCACGCGCTGCCGGCGATCACGAACACGTGCCAGGCCGCGTGAAAGTACGGCACGCGGTCGTCGCGCATCAGAAAGTAGGTGCCCAGGGTGTACATCACGCCGCCGGCGGCCATCCAGGTGAGCACGTGGGCCGGCACGATCTCGATGATCGGCCGGATGGCCACGATCGGGAGCCAGCCCAGAAACACGTAGGCTCCCAACGAGACGTTGTGCAGCTTGGTATAGAACAGCTTGAAGAAGATGCCGACCAGCGCCAGCCCCCACACCGACAAGAACAGGGCCCACCACCAGCCGCCGACGAAATAGGTCAACGCCACGGGCGTGAACGTGCCGGCAATCAGCAGGAAGATGCAGACCTGGTCGACCGTGCGGAAGAAGTGGCGCAACCGCGGACGCTGAAAGCTGTGCGACAACGTCGAGGCCGCGTACAGCGCCACCAGCGTCGCGCCGTACACGCTCACCCCCACAACCTGCAGCAGGTTGCCGTAGCGTGCCGTGCGGTCCAGCAGCACAACCGTGCCCACGATCGACAGGGCCAGCCCGAGGCCGTGCGTGATCGAGTTGGCCAATTCTTCGGGACGCGAGAGCGGAGCGGGAAGCGAAGCGGCAGTCCTCATCCGGGATGGTCTCCAGGGTGTGAATGCGGCAGGCGCCGTGTGGTGGGCAGGCAGCCGACGCGAAAGGTCAGCCTTGGCGCGGGATGGTCAACTAACGATATTATCGGTAGCAAGTCGCCCGCCGTGTAGTCTCTGCCCAGCGATCAATCGCGACGCACGCGATAAGTCTATTGTAGTTCGTAATTTGCGGCCGTGTAGCTGTGCCCTGCCGCACGTCCACCGCACAGCAGAATGCCGGCTGCAAAATGTCCGCCAGAGCCTGAGCGGATAGGCTCGCCGGCCCACCCCAGAGTCTGGTTGATTGCCATATGACTGAGTCCCCTGACCCGAAGAATTGGATCGTCGAAGCCGACGACGCGTCGTTTCAGAGCGAGGCCGTCGAGCGCTCGCGCGACGTGCTGGTGGTCGTCGACTTTTGGGCCGCGTGGTGCCAGCCCTGCCGCATGCTGGGACCGATCCTCGAACAGTTGGCCCGCGAGTACGACGGAAAGTTCGTGTTGGTGAAGGTCGATACCGAAAAAGCACCCGGCATCGCCGGCGGATTTGGCGTGCAGTCGATTCCGGCCGTGTATGCCATGCGCGACGGACAACTGCTCGACTATTTCGTGGGCCTGTTGCCCGAGGGGCAGATTCGTGGCTGGATCGACCGGCTGCTGCCGACGCCGGCCGAGCAGCTCGTGGCCGAGAGCCGCCAATTGGAATCGACGGACGACTCGGCCGCCGAGGCCAAGTTGCGCGAAGCGATCGAACTCGATCCTAATCTCGCCGCGGCGAGTATCGCGCTGGCCGAGCTGTTGCTGCGCCAAGGGCGTACCGACGACTCTCGAGCCGTGATCGAGACGCTCGAACAGCGCGGCTTTCTCGAGCCGGAAGCCGAGAAGGTCAAGGCCGAACTGCACATGGCCGAACAGGCCGACAAGACCGTCGATCTCGAAGCGCTACGCAAGCGCGTCGCCGACGAGCCGCAGAACCTGCAAGCCCGGCTCGAGCTGGCCGAGGGACTGGCCGCGGCGAAAGACTATGAGCCGGCGCTGCAAACGGCGCTGGCGATCGTCGAAACGCACAACAAGGAGTTCGTCGATCCGGCGCGGGGGTTGATGATCGACGTCTTTCGCCTCCTCGACGACAGCGGCCCGCTGGTCACCGAATACCGCCGCCGCCTCTCGACGGCGTTGTACTAGCAGCCCTTTGCTGGACAGGCCCTTCAACCTGCAAGCCTAGTCGCCGTGCTTCTCGCGCAGGCGGCCGCTCAGGCGCAAGATGAGCTGGGCTCGTTCGAAGATGTCGAGCCAATCCTGGGTCACCGCGTCCAACAGCCCCTGATCGACGCCGCCCAGCCCCGACGGGCATGCCGGGCCCAAATGATCCGCGGCCATCTGGCGGTACTTGGCCAGCGTCTTGTCGCCGAAGCGCAACACCTCGAAATCGTCTTCGCTGAGGATCACCACGACCGGCACCCGGGCCCCGCCGCAAATCTTCAGTTCCGTGGCCAGCTCGGGATGGTCGTCGCGGTCGAAATAACGGACCGCAATCCGGGAATTGGCTGCCGCGAAGTGATCAAAGATCGGGCACTGATTCACGCAGTCGCCGCACCAGGCACCAGCCAGGCACAGCACTTTCATGTCGCGCTCGAACCCGGCCAGCAGCCCCTGCTGCGCTGAGGTCAACTTCACGCGGGCGTGCAAGTCGGCCCAGCGGCGACGGTGCTCGTCGCTGCCGTATTTTTCGAGAAATGCGTCGTAGGTTAGCCCGTCATCGAAGCGGGCGGCAAAGTCAAACATACCAGGACTCCCAGCCGGGGCTTGCGGCACCCGGGCATTGTCTGGTGGGCTGCTATTTTCTACCGGCACATTCGTCGGCAAACTGCTCGAGGAACGCCTCCATGAAGGCGTGCCGGCCGGCGGCCAGCGCGCGGCCGGTCTCCGTGTTCATGCGGTCCTTGAGCAAAAGCAGCTTTTCGTGAAAGTGGTTGATCGAGGTCGTGCGTTTCTGCTGGTACTCGGCAAACGTTGCGTGCTGCTGAGGCTCCATCCGCGGATCGTGAAGCGGCTGGCCCTTGTGCCCGCCATAGGCAAACGTGCGAGCGATGCCGATGGCTCCCAGGGCGTCGAGCCGATCGGCGTCCTGCACGATCCGGCCGGCAAGCGTCGGCACGGGGGTCTCGACGCCGGCGCCCTTAAAGGAGACGCAGGCGATCGTCTCGCACACTTCATCCACGATTCCCCCTTCGACTCCAAGCCCCTCGAGCCACGCACGTGCCCGCTGCGGCCCCACCGAAGCGTCGCCGTCGTGAAACTTCCAATCGGCGATATCGTGCAACAGCGCCGCCAACCCGACACCGAACGGGTCGGCTCCCTCGCCCCGGGCGATGGCCAACGCGGTGGTGCACACGCGCTCGATGTGCCACCAATCGTGGCCCGTGCTCTCCTCGCCCAGCACCTCCTGGACGTGCTGCCGCGTGCGGGCCAGGACATCTTCGCGATCCAGCGTTGTCGTCACGACGATCCGCCTCCGTAGCACCCTGGTTGCTTGTGAACGCTCGCTCTCAGCAAAGCAGCAAAAAGGCGGCGGCTCAAGGCCAAATGTCCGACGCGGAAAAATGGCCCCTTCACCGCCCTCCGCTTTGGCCGGCTGGCGGGGGATCCTCGGGAAACGGCAGCGGCGTGGTGCGAATGCCCTCGCGCTTGAGCATCCGGTGCAACTCGTCCAAATGCTGCCGGTCGGAAGTTTCCACCGTGCACAGGATGTTCACCGAACCAATGTCCGAGCCGGAGAAGGCCCGATCGTGGGTGATTTCCTCGATGCTGGCCCCGCTCTCGGCGATTACTTGCGTCAGTCGGGCCAGCCCCCCGGGGCGGTCGGGCACGACGGCGGTAAAGCGGCACAATCGGCCGTCGGTCACCAGGGCCCTTTCGATCACCCGAGAGAGGACGAGCGGATCGACGTTGCCGCCGCTGAGGATGATGACCGTCCGCCGCCCGGCGACCTGGGGCAGCTTGCCGGCGATGAGTGCGGCCAAGGGCGCGGCGCCGCCGCCCTCGACGACGCTTTTTTCCAACTCAACCAACCGCAGCATGGCCAGGGACAACTCCTCCTCGGTCACGGCCGCCACCCCGTCGACGCGCTGTTTGGCGATGTCGAACGCCAGATCGCCGACCTGACTGACAGCCAACCCGTCGGCCACGGTGGGTTGCCCTGCGATCGAGACGACCTGGCCGGCCGCGAGCGAGGCGGCAAAGCCTGCCGACCGCTGAGGCTCCACACCATAGATCTGCACGTGCGGGGCTCGACTCTTCACGGCCAGCGCCACGCCTGCCACCAGCCCGCCGCCGCCGACGGGAACGACGATCGCCTCGACGTCGGGCACCTGTTCCAGAATCTCGAGCCCGACGGTGCCCTGCCCTGCAATGATCGGCGGATCGTTGAAGCCGTGGATATAGGTCAGCCCCGATTCATCGGCCAGGCTGCGGGCATGCTGGTAGGCCTCGTGAAAGGACTCGCCGTGCAAGACGATGTTGGCCCCCAGCCGCTGGCAGGTCGCGCGTTTGATCAGCGGCGCGAACTTCGGCATCACCACGGTCACGGGCACTTCGAGCAACTTGCCGTGATAAGCCAGCCCCAGCGCGTGGTTGCCGGCCGAGGCGGAAATCACGCCGCGGCGGCGATGTTCTTCGTCGAGCAACAGCAGCGCGTTGCGCGCGCCCCGCTCCTTGAAGCTGCCGGTGCGCTGCAGGTAGTCGAGCTTGCAGAAGATCTGACAGCCGGCAATCTCGCTCAGCGGAATCGACTCCGGACAAGGCGAGTGGTAGATGCCCGAGGCAATGCGGGCCTGGGCGGCAAGTACGTCTTCTAGCGTCAACGTCATGCAAACTCATCCGAGGTCGAGCGTGGGTCGCGATCAGCGCGGCGCGCGATCTTGGCCTGCCCCTCCGCCATCACGTCACAGTTTGCGATTCTAGCCCTTGCCGGTGCGCTTTCACAACCGGCGATCGCAATGGCCGGAATGCGCAAGAACCCGGCCGCCAATCGAACACCGGGCCGGATCGGCGGATGCCGCGCGCTAGTTCGACTCGACGTGCAGATAGGGCTCGATCGGCGCCAGATTCAGCGGTGGCGCCGTGGGCTTCGATTCGGCCGGCTCGTCGTCGCTGTTGGTGCGGACCGTCGAAATGCGGTCGGTCGGCCCCTCGTGCAGGCAGACGCAGTCGCGGCCTTCGTCCTTCGCCTTGTAGAGGGCGGCGTCGGCTCGCGACATGAGGCTCGTGGCCGTCTCCGACGGCAGGCTTGCAGCCACGCCGATGCTGATCGTGGTCGACAGTTTCTCGGCCACGCGCATCCGCATCCGCTCGGCCTGCTTGGCCGCCGAGTGCAGCGACGTGCGCGGCATCAGCACCACGAACTCCTCGCCGCCGTAGCGGGCCAGCAGGTCGCCCTCGCGCAGCGACGGCTTGAGCAACTGTGCCAGGTCCTGCAGCACGCGGTCGCCGGTCAGATGCCCCTGCTCGTCGTTGATGTTCTTAAAGTGGTCGAGATCGAGCATGGCCACCGAGAGCGGCACCTCGTCGTTCTCGTGCGCCGCCAGCATCTTGACCAGCGACTCGTCGAAGGCCCGTCGATTGCGAACGCCGGTGAGCGGGTCGGTGCGCAGCTCGGCAAACGTGCTCAGGTGGGTCATCTGCTGCAGCAGGTCGGCGTAGGCGTGCGAGATCTCCGTGCTCAGGCGCTGCGCTGGCTTGAGCAGCTCGTCGGCCCGGTCGCACAGCTCGTGCCAGGAGAGGTCGGAGGACTGCTCCCAGCGCTTCAGTCGCGAGTTGAACTTGACGATCGACGGCACGTGAAACGCCATGCTCTTCCGCAGCCGGTAGGTAATGCCCTCGAGCTCTTGGGCCACCGACAGGGCGCGCTGAATCTCATGCCGCGATTCCGCGCCATTGCGCGTTTTCCGATCGGGCCGCCGCCGGCCGAGAACGTAGGCCAACGTGGCCACGGCCGCCAGTAACACCGTGGCGGAAAACGAAAAAGTCCAGGTCTGCGCCACCAAGATCATGTCGGCACGACTCCGCTGAGGCTTCGCTGTAGCTGGAACGACTATTCCAAACATACGTCATGCGCCGCACCCAACCGAAACGGACGGCCGAGAGCCGACACGCCGGGGGCGATTTGCCCGTCGCGAGAGCAGAAATGGCGATTCTGCCGGTGGCGCCGGCAGCGCTTCGCCTAGAGCAAGCCGTACTTGCCGAGCGTCGAGCGCAGCTTGGCTTCGCTCTCCTCGTCGAGCGGCGTCATCGGCATCCGCATTTCGCCGGTGTCCCGCCCCAGCAGGCGGAGAGCCGTCTTGACGGGAATGGGGTTCGTGGCCAGCGACAGCATGTCGCGGCACAGCGGAAACAGTTTGCGATGCCACGACAACGCGGCCGCAAAGTC
Source organism: Planctomycetota bacterium (assembly GCA_003389325.1). Classification (GTDB taxonomy): domain Bacteria; phylum Planctomycetota; class Planctomycetia; order Pirellulales; family PALSA-1355; genus LB-PLM-3. The sequence continues at coordinate 91,016 of QQVE01000030.1, read as the reverse complement.
GCCGGCGTCGAACGCCTGCACCAGCGCGAGCATGTCGCGCGGCACGATGTTGCCCACCACCGAGATCACGCCCCGAGCACCGATCGACATCAGCGGCAGCGTCAGGCTGTCGTCGCCCGAAAGGACCGTCACGTTCGATAGCGCCATGATCGCCGAGGCCTGATCCATCGACCCCGTGGCTTCCTTCACCAGGGCGATACCGGGCAACTCGGCCAGCCGGGCGATGGTCTCCGGCTCGATGTTCTTGCCCGTGCGACCGGGAATGTTGTAGACGCAAATCGGAATGTCGACCGCTTCGGCCAGGGCCTTGTAGTGTTCGTACATGCCCTGCTGCGTCGGCTTGTTGTAATAGGGCGCCACGACCAGCGCGGCATCGGCCCCGTTTCGCTCGGCAAACGTAGTGAGCCGCAGCGCCTCGGCAGTGTTGTTGGATCCGGTGCCCGGCATGACCTTGATCCGCCCGGCGGCATACTCGACCACCGCGGCGATCACCCGCTCGTGGTCGTCGTGATCCAGCGTGGGACTCTCGCCCGTGGTACCGACCGGGCAAAGGCAGTGCGTGCCGGCCTCGATCTGAAACTCGACCTGGCCGCGCAGGGCCTCGTAGTCGATCTCCGAATCGCGAAACGGCGTGGTCATGGCGACCGACAGGCCGGCAAATGCTTCGCCCTTGGTGGTCATCGAGAATCTCTCCCGGTGCGGTAGCGGGTCGTGCGGTTGCGCAAAGTGCGCCTATCAATGTAGCAGGCAGACCGCGATGGCCGTAGCCCCGGCGCGGATCAAGAAACGAGACGTTTCATCTCGCGCACCGCCTGCTCGAAGCCGACCATGATGGCCCGGGCCACGATGCTATGGCCGATGTTCAACTCGGCCATCCCCTCGATCGCAGCCACCGGTTTGACATTGCGGTAGGTCAGGCCGTGGCCGGCGTGCAGCGTCATGCCCAGAGAGCGCACCTGTTTGCCGGCGTCGACCAGCTTGGCCAATTCGGCTTGGGTGGCCTTCTCGCCCACGGCCAAGGCGTATTCGCCGGTGTGCAGTTCCACGGCGTCGGCCTTGAGGGCGTGGGCGGCTTCGATTTGCCGCGGGTCGGGATCGAGAAACAGGCTGATGCCGATCCCCGCGTCGCGCAGCCGGGCCACGGCATCGGCCACGCGTTGCTGGTGGGTCAGCAAGTCGAGGCCGCCCTCGGTCGTGACTTCTTCACGTTTCTCCGGCACCAGGGTCGCTTGATCGGGCTTGCTGCCGCAGGCGATTTCAACGATTTCGGGATTTGCGGCCAGCTCCAGATTGAGCTTCACCGTCACCGTGTCGCGCAGCACGCGAAGATCGCGATCCTGGATGTGGCGGCGGTCTTCGCGCAAATGCACCGTGATGCCGTCGGCCCCGCCAAGCTGGGCCAGCGTGGCGGCCCACACGGGATCGGGCTCGTTGGTTCCGCGGGCCTGCCGCACGGTCGCTACGTGGTCGATGTTTACGCCGAGTTCAGCCATGCCGATTTCCGAGATTCGATTTCGTGCCGCCGGCTAGCCTGGCCGTAGGTTTCCGCTGGTTGGATGCCGCAAACCCCGCCGAGGTTCGCTCTGGTTGCTAGAACAAGTACACCTGTGCCAGCGTGAACAGGATCAAGATTCCGGTCACGTCCACAAACGTGGCCACAAACGGGCTCGAGGCATAGGCCGGATCGATGCCGAAGCGGGCAAACGCCAGCGGCAGCATCGAGCCGACCATCGTACCCCAAACGCAAATCGCCATCACCGCCTGGGAAATCACCAGGGCGAACATGTACGGATTGGCTCCGCCCAGGCTGTCGCTGTCGGGTGTCAGCAGCGCTCCGACGAAGCCCATCGCTCCCAGCGTCACTCCCAGCGCCACGCCCACCGCCAATTCGTGAAGGATTACCCGCCACCAGTCCGAAAGGGCCACGTGCCCCAGGGCCATGGCGCGGGTAATCAGCGTCGCGGCTTGCGTGCCCGACATGCCGCCGGTGGCGATACACAACGGCACGAAGAAGGTCAGCGCCACGATTTCCTTGATCGACGATTCGAAGCGGACCATCACCGACAGCGTGAGCATCTCGGCCAAGAACAGCCAGGAAAGCCAGATCGAACGCTTCCACCAGATGGAGTGCAGGGCCGTTTCCAGGTAGTTTTCCACCAGCGGCTGCACGGCCGCCATGCGGTAGACGTCCTCGCTGGCCTCCTCGCGCATCACGTCGATCATGTCGTCGTGCGTGATGATCCCGATCAGCCGGTGCTCTTCGTCGACGACGGGAATCGCGTGCAAGTCGAAGCGGGCCACGTCCTGGGCCACTTTCTCCTGGTCGTCGTCGACCCGCACCGTCACCAGGTCGCGCTCCATCAGATCCTTGATCTTCGTGTGCGGCTTGCCCATGGCCGAGACGAGTTGCCGGGCCGATACGAGCCCCCGCAGGTGATCGTCGTTGTCGACCACGTAGACGTAGTAGATCGTCTCCAATTGCTCGGCCTGCCGTCCGATCTCTTCGAGCGCCTCGCGCACGGTGCGCTCCTCGCCGATCTTTGCCAGCGCCGTGGTCATCACGGCGCCGGCCGTGCCTTCGGCATACGAGCTCAGCCGCAGGATGTCGCGGCGGTCGATCTCGGGCACGAACGGTAGAAGCTCGACGACGATCTCCGGCTCGACGTGATTTAGCACGTCGACGCGGTCGTCGTTGGGCAGGTTGGCGATCAACTGCCCCATTTCGGTGCGATCGCCGGTCTCGATGATCTCGACCTGCTTGTCGCGGTCGAAATACCCGAAGATTTCGGCCCGGGTCTCGCGATCGGCGTGCTTCAGCACCTCCCACGCCTCGGTCGGCGTGAGCCCTTCCATGAACTCGGCAGTGCGCGCAGCGTGCAGCGCGGTGCAGAATTCGCGCAGCTCGGCCGAATCGTTCTCGGCCAACATCTCGCGCAGCTCGGGCAGGTAGAGCGTGTTTACCATCGCGGCGACGACTCTTGGGCGCGGGCAGTACCTGTGGAAATCTAGCCCGATGCGTCGCAGTGACAAGCCCGGGCGAATCTCTGAGTATTGCGCCGCCGGCGAAAAGCGTCAAACGCAAACCGGCTCGCCGCGCGACATCCGCGCCGCGCGCTTAGTGGGGAGTGCTTGCCCGGCGCCGGGAATCGTGGGGCGTGAAGAAGCCATCGAGCAGGCCGCGCTGGGCTGCGAAGTTCATATACACCCGGCTCGCCACGGCCTGCTGACGCCGGACCACCTCGGGCGCTTGATCCTCACCGCCGCAACGATCCAGTTGGTGTGCCGACTGCAGGCTCCAGCGCGGATTGAGATAGCCGCGCCAGGTTTCGCCCGCGCGTCCCAGCCAGTTGTCGCTGGTCAACTGCACTTCGGCCGGCCGCGGCGCCGTATCGGCCAGATCGAATCGCGCGGTCGACGGCAGCACGCCCACCATCGGCCACCGCTGGCCGTCGGGCAGTTCGATGTCGCGGCACAAGTAGGCCAGGCCGCCGCACTCGGCATAAATCCGACGCCCGCTAAAAACGTGGCTCTGCAGGGCCAGCATGAGACAGTCGTTGCGCGACAACTGCTCGGCGAATCGCTCGGGATGCCCGCAGCCGACGTAGACCACGTCGGTGTTGGCCGGCAAGCGTTCGTCGCGCAGCGGAGAGAAGTCGCTGATCGTCGCTCCTCGCAGTTCGAGCACGTCCAGCGTGTCGGGGAAGTACCCGCCAAACGCTTCGTCGAAAGCCACGGCCACGTGCAGATCGCTGGCCCGCGGCAACTCGGCGCTCCCGCACAACAAGAGCTGGGCGCCGGACACCGCGCGCGAATGGGCCAGCCCCAGCACGGCTTCGATATCGATCGATCGCGACAACTCCTCGCCCAACGCCTGGCACAGTTCGAGCGGCGGCTGGCAGCCGAAGGGAATGTTCGCGATGTCGCCGCGCAACGGCTCCAGCACGCTTAGGCTGCCGAGCACGGGCACGTGCCACAACGCCTCGAGTTGCGTCTGCAGGCGGCACAGCTCACTCGCGTCGGCCACGCGATCGAGCAGCACCCCGCCCAACTCCGCGGGCCGGTCCGGCACCTGGCATTTTGCCAGCAGCCGGGCATCGACCACGGCCACCCGCGGCAAATCGAGCCACTGGCAGAGCGTTTCGAAATCGGAAGTCGGTCCTTCCGCGGCACAACTGCCCGCGAAGCACCCTTCCACGAGTGCCAGGTCGCTCGCGCGCGATCCCCGCACCAGCACCTCGCAGCATTGCGCCCGATCCATCAGCCAGGTATCGAGATGCCGGGGCGGCAGGCTGGTGATGGCCGTGGCGCCGTCGCGCGGACAGAAGTAGGCGTGCGACAGAAAGCTCTGCACGCGCACGTCAAGGCGTTCAAGCGCGTGCATCAACGCCCAAATGATGGCCGTCGAGTCGGCCTGCGGCTGGACCGTGCCGACTGCGAGGCGAGGCAATTCCGCCATGAAGGGTCTCGGGAGCGTGGACTAACGAGAGCCGTCGTCTTATTGGCGGGCGACTCGCGGTGAGCCGTCCTGAATATCTTGGCAGAGGCGAGCGAACCCGCCTGCCATCAAAAATTCTTAGAAAATCCACGGCCTCGGTCAAGCTGAGCAGGTGGCCACTGCCCGAAAAGTTGCCCCCAGGGGGCCGCGCATTCGGAGCGAGGTGTAAAAAAAGACGGGGGCGCCTTTCGAACAGGCGCCCCCGTCAAGGAGACCGCACGCCAAAGCGTGAAAAGCGTGCTTACTTGACCACGACGAACGTATTCGCGCCCGGCTGCACCTGCACGTACAGCAGGACTTTCTTGTCGAGCGACTGGTCCTTCATGGCAGCCTTGAACGACTCGAGATCCTTGACCTCGGTCTGGCCCACCTTCAGGATCACCATGCCGGCCCGCAGCCCGGCCTCGAAGCCCGGCTCGTTGGGCTCGACGGCCGAGATCAGCACGCCGCCGTCGGCCAACTGCCGCTGCTCGGCCAGCTCCGGCGAAAGGTCCATCAGCGTGATCCCCATCTGGTCCTCGGCATAGGTACTCGGATCGGCTGTCTGGCTCCGCGAGTACCGGCTGGCCGGTCCACGCGTGGCAAACGGACCTTCGCTGGGCAAGGCGCCCGGAGTGACCGTCAGCTTCATCGTCCGTCCGTCGCGCTGGATCTCGACTTCCTGCGCCTCGTCGAGCGGAACGCGTTCGACCACTTCCTGCAGCTCGCGCGGGCCGCTGACCTGCTTGCCGCCGAAGCGGGTGATCACGTCGCCCGCCTGGAAGCCGGCCTTCTCCGCGGGAGTGCCGTCGTGAACCTGGGTAACCAGCACGCCGTCGGTCGACGCGTTGAGCGTGTCGGCCAGGTCGCTGGTCAGCTCGCTGATGCCGACGCCGAGGTAGGCGCGCTGCACCGAGCCCTTGAGGATCAACTGGCTCGTTACCCACTTGGCCAGGTTGATCGGGATGGCGAAGCCGACGCCGTTGTAGGTGCCGCTGTTGGTGGCAATGGCCGTGTTGATGCCGACCACCTCACCGCGCAGATTCACCAGCGGGCCGCCCGAGTTGCCGGGATTGATGGCCGCGTCGGTCTGCAGGAACTTGGTCCGGCGCACCGAACTCAGCTCGCGGCCCTGGCCGCTGATGATGCCGGCGCTGACGGTCTGGTCGAGTTCGAACGGGCTGCCGATGGCAATTACCCAGTCGCCGATCCGCATCTTGTCCGAATCGCCGATCTTCGCGGCCGGCAGCGAGCCGGCGCCGCTGATGTGAATCACGGCCAGGTCGGTGTGCGGGTCGGTCTTGATGTCGTCGGCCTCGAACTCGCGCCCGTCGGCCAGGTGCACAACGACTTCGTCGGCGCCGTCGACCACGTGGTTGTTGGTCATGATCAGGCCCGCCGAGTCGATGATCACGCCCGAGCCCATCCCCTCGCGACGGGGCATGGGATTCTGCGGCATGAACTCGAAGCCGCGGTCCTTGAAGAACTCTTCAAAGGGCGTGCCCTCAAACGGATTCTCGCCCTCCTGGCCGCGCGGAACGACGCGCCGGTTGCCCGTAACGGGCTGGGCCTTCATCTTGCTGTGGATCGTCACCACGCTGGGCATGGCGATGTCGGCGGCGTTGTGAAACGCCGCGGAAAGCTGCTCGGCGTGGCGCAGCGTCGTGGGGTCGACCTCCGTGGCACGCGGCTCGTCGCCGACCGCGCCGCTTCGCTCCAGGGCGATTCCCAAGACCAGTGCGGAAACAATGGCCACAGGCAGCAACGCTCGATAGCCGGAAAAGGTACGCTTGGACATGAGGTCCTCCTTGAATAAGGACGATAGACCGATGTTTGGTGAATGCCGGAAAAACGGTTGAAAACGGTTCCTCTTGTCAGCTACGCAGATTGCCCGGAACCGGTTCGCTACGATGGCACTGGCACCTTTATTTCCTATCGGCAGGACTACGGCAAATCCTGCCGTTTCAACCACGGCAGGGCGAGCTCGGATTGACAAAAACCTGTACGCCAGATAGGTTTAGAGAAAACACTACTAGCACGATTCGCCAAGCTGGTTGACCGATGGCTCACGCGGTGCAAAACGACCTCGAGGATGTGGAACTCGAGCGATGCGAACGCCGCATCGGCTACGTATTCAAGGACAAAGCGCTGCTCAGTTCCGCGCTGACGCACGCCTCGGGGGCCCACCACCGGCTGGCCAGCAACGAGCGGCTCGAGTTCCTGGGCGATGCCATTCTGGGGGCCGTCGTCTGTGAGCTGCTGTACGTGCAGTACCCCGACTATCTCGAAGGCGATCTGACCAAGATCAAGTCGGTCGTCGTCAGCCGGCAAACCTGTGCCAAGATCAGCGAAGCCCTCGGCCTGCAAGAGTTCCTGATTCTGGGCAAAGGCATGAGTGCCCATCCCAGCGTGCCGCCCTCGCTGCTGGCCGACGTCTTCGAGTCGCTGGCCGCCGCGATCTACCTCGACGGCGGCGATCCGGCGGTGCGCGAGTTCATCATCCGCTTCATCGGCCCCGAAATCGAGCTGGCCGCCGCGGGCGAGTTGGGCGGAAACTACAAGTCGCTGTTGCAGCAGATGGCTCAGCGCGAGAACGGCTCGACGCCCACCTACCAGTTGCTCGATGAGAAGGGCCCCGACCACAGCAAGTGCTTTAAGGTCGCGGCACAAATCGGTCGCACGCGGTACCAGGCCGCCTGGGGACGCAACAAGAAGGAAGCCGAGCAGCGCGCCGCGCGCAACGCGCTGGCCGAGCTGAATCACGACTCGGTCCCCTTCCCCTCGGACTGACCGAGCGGCTACTCGACCGTACGCCGCCGCAACAGCAGGCTGTTGGTCACGACCGACACGCTCGAAAGGGCCATCGCCGCGGCCGCCGCATAGCTGGGAATCTGCGGCACGCCCATCGGCACCAGCACGCCGGCGGCCACGGGAATCAACAGCACGTTGTACAGAAACGCCCAGCCCAGGTTCTGGCGAATCGTGCGCAGCGTGGCCCGCGACAAGAGCAGCGTTCGCGCCACGCTGCGCAAGTCGTCGCCCGTGATCACGATGTCGGCGGCCTCGACGGCCACGTCGGACCCCGAGCCGATGGCGATTCCCAGATCGGCTGCCGCCAGGGCCGGAGCATCGTTGATGCCGTCGCCCACCATAGCCACGACTTCGCCCGAGGCCCGCAGGTTCGACACGATCAACTGCTTGTCCTGAGGCAGCACTTCCGCTCTGAGATGGTCGATGCCCACTTCGCGCGCCACGCGCTCGGCAATCGCACGATGGTCGCCGGAAAGCAACAGCACCGTAACTTTCAAGGCCTGTAGCCTCTCGACGGCTTCGCGGCTGTGCGGAGCCACGACGTCGGCCAGCACGATCAGGCCCAGCAGACGCTTGCCCGACGATACCGCCAGCGGCGTCTCGCCCGAGGCGCGGGTCGACTTGATCAGCGAAAGATGCCGCGAGACGTCGACCCCCGCGGCCGACATCAATTGCTCGTTGCCGACGTGCACGACTTCGCCGCCGGCATTCCCGCGAATGCCCTGACCGGGAATCACTTCGAGATCGCCCGCGGGCGGAAGCTTCAGTCCCTCGCGTCGGGCGGCGGCCACCACCGGCTCGGCCAGGGGATGCTGGCTCAATTGCTCAAGTGCGGCGGCCGTGGCCAATAGTGTATCGGGAACGACGCCCTGGGCGGCCAGCACGCGGGTGAGTTGCGGCTTGCCCGAGGTGATCGTGCCGGTCTTGTCGAGCACCACGACGCTGACCTTGCCGGCCGTTTCCAGCGCATGGGCTTCCTTGATCAACACGCCCATCTCGGCCCCGCGCCCGCTGGCCACGAGAATGGCCGTCGGCGTGGCCAGGCCGAGTGCACAGGGGCACGCCACGACCAGCACGGCGACCATGGCGGCCAGTCCTCCCAGCCAGTTGGCGGCCGCGGCGCCCCACACGAGCAGCGTCACGAGGGCCACGGCCAGCACGATCGGCACGAACCAGGCCACCACGCGATCGGCCAACCGCTGGATTTGCGTCTTCGATTCCTGCGCGTGTCGCACCAGCTCGATCACCTGGGCCAGGGCCGTTCGCCCCGCGGGCCGCGAGACACGCGCGGTCAGCGACCCGCTGATGTTCACGGTGCCGGCCAGGATCTCGCTGCCGGGCTGCTTGTCGACGGGGATCGACTCGCCGGTGAGCCAGGATTCGTCGGTGCTGGAAGTGCCGCGGATCACCTCGGCGTCGAGCGGCACTTTCTCGCCCGGCTTGACCACCAGCGTTTCGCCCACGCGCACGTCGCGGGGTGGAACGTCGACGAGCGTGCCACCGCGCTGCACGTGCGCCACCGGCGGCGCCAGGTCGAGCAACTTGCTGATCGCGGCCGAGGCGCGCCCCTTGGCCCGGGCCTCGAGATACTTGCCCAGGGTGATGAACACGAGGATCATGCCGGCGTCCATCAAATACATCTGCCGCCCGGCCGACGCGTGCCCGGCCCCGCCGAGCACTCCATAGGCCCCTGCCCCGTACGCGGCCAACGTGCCAAGCGCCACTAGCGTGTCCATGTTGGTCGACAGGTATCGGGCCCGCCGCAGCGCGCCCAGGTAGAAGGGCCACCCCACGACCACCTGTAGCACCGTGGCACAGGCAAACTGCACCCAGCGCGCGGCGGGGTGGCTCAAGTCGGCAAAATGCAGCACGAGAATCGGCGCCAGCAGCACCACGCCGATGACCAGCGACCGGCGCCACTTCGCCAGCTCGGCACCGGCGCGCTTCGCCAGTTCGGCACCCGCCTCATCCGCTGCGCCGGCCGCAGCCGCTTCGTAACCGGCGCGCTCGACTGCTTCGACCATCTCGGCAATCGTGGCCGGCTTGTCGGCAAGCTCGACCGTGGCTTGATTCGTCGCCAGGTTGACCCGCGCCGAGCGCACTCCCTTCACTTTCGCTAGCGCGCCTTCAACCCGGGCCACGCAACTGGCGCAGGTCATTCCTTCGACGTTCAGCACGATGCCGCGTTGTTCGGCCTGCCACGCGTCGGCGGGCGATGCATCCGGGGGCGGTTCGGTCTCCGCCTCGGCCTTGCTGGCCAGCTTGCGGCGCAAGTCACCCAGTTCGAGATGCTGCGTGATGGTGTCAGACTGCGTCTTGCCGGCTGCGATCGAGTGCGTCACCGGCTGCGGGGCGTCGGACTTGCCGACCCGATAACCGGCACCGACGACGGCCGCCACCAAATCCTTGCGTGCCACGCCATCGTCGACGTCGACCACGGCCCGCTGCCCGGCCAGGCTGACGCTGGCGGAGTGAACGCCCTCGACCTTCTGCAGTGCGTCCACGACGGTGCGCACGCAGTGACTGCACGTCATGCCTTGGATGGGTATTTCGATACGCGCCATGAAAATTGCCCCTGGGAGCACCCTAAGTATAGCGGGCGGACAAGGCGATGCGCAACGGGCGTCGCCGGATCTGCGGCCCGCAAGAGCGATTGGCTCCCCGCCGCCGCGATGCCACAATGGCGGGGACCTTTTCGCAATACCCGCGAGGCATTCATGATTGCTGAAGTCATTTCCATCGGCGACGAGCTGACCAGCGGCCAGCGGTTGGACACCAACAGCCAGTGGCTTAGCGAAAGGCTGGGCGACCTGGGCGTGCGGGTGATGTACCACTCGACCGTGGCCGACGATCTGGACGCCGACGTCGAGGTGTTTCTCGCCGCCATCGCCCGCAGCGACGTCGTCGTCTCGACCGGCGGTCTGGGACCCACGGCCGACGATCTGACCCGCGACGCGCTGGCCCAGGTGGCCGGCCGTCCACTGGTGCTCGACGAGCCCACGCTGGACTACATCCGCGGCCTGTTCGCCCGCTTCAAGCGCGACATGCCCGAGCGCAACCGCGTGCAGGCGATGTTTCCCGAAGGAACCCGCATCATTCCCAACGCCAACGGTACGGCCCCGGGCATCTGGCTCGACGCACCGCGGCCCGACGGAGGCACTTGCCACGTGTTCGCCCTGCCGGGCGTGCCGGCCGAGATGTTCGAGATGTTTCACCAGACCGTCGCGCCCGCCGTGCTGTCCTACAGCGAGGTGCCGCGGATCATCCGGCATCGGCGCATCAAGTGCTTCGGCGCCGGCGAAAGCCACGTCGAACAGATGCTGCCCGACTTGATTCGCCGCGGGCGCCGTCCCACGGTCGGCATCACCGTCTCGTCGGCCACGATCACGTTGCGCATCACCTGCGACGGAGCCACGCCGGAGGAATGCCACGCGGCGATGGAGCCCACGGCGGCCACGATTCGCGACACCCTGGGCTCGCTCGTTTTCGGCGAAGAGGACGACGAGCTGGAAGACGCCGTCGTCGCGTTGCTCGAGCAAACCGGCAGTTCGCTGGCCACGATCGAATATGGCACGGCCGGTGCGCTGGCCACGTGGCTGAGCCGCGCTGCCGGAGACAGCCCGCACTATCTCGGCGGCCAGGTGCTGCATAGCACCGCGATGCTCGAGCGCTCGCTGGGCGACCAGGCGGCACTGGTCAAAGAGCATGGCACAAGCTCGCGCGAAGTCGCCGAAGCGCTGGCCGCCCACTGCCGGCAAACCACCGGCGCCGACTATGCCCTAGCCGTCGGTCCCTTTCCGGCGGAAGGCGCGAACAACCCGGACCTGCCCTACTACTTCAGCCTGGCCACGCCCGAGAAAGTAACCGTCAAGGCTTCGACGCTCTACGGACACTCGTCGATCTGGACGCCCCGGGCGGCCAAGGCGGCGCTCAACCTGCTGCGGCTGCACCTGTTGGGAGCGGCCTGACCGGGCGGCTCAATTGCCGGCGGTTTGCTCCGAGGCCGGCTGCTCGCCCTGCGGGGCGGCAAACGACTTGAGCAATTGCCCGCCCTCGACGAGCCACACAAACAGCGTGCTATCCTGCCCGCCGGAGACGGCCAGCCGGCCGTCGGCGCTTAAGCCGGTCGAGTACATGAAGTCCTGCGAGCCGCTGTAGGTGCGCTCCAGCTTACCGTCGTCGGTGTTGACCAGCCGCACCGTCTTGTCGCCTGAGCTGGCCACGAGCTTCGGTGTCGCGCCGATAAACTCGAGCGACGTGACTTCCTTGCCGAACGCCTGCGACGTGCGGCGCTGATCGCCGGTGACGAAGTCCCACACCTTGATCACGTTGTCGGCGCCGGCACTGGCCAGCACCTTGCCGTCGCCCTTCCAACTCACGTCGAGCACGTGATGCGTGTGCCCCTCGAACGAACGCTCGAGCGAACCGTCGGCCAGCTCGAACACCTTAACGAAGCGATCGGCCGCCGAAGAGGCCAGGTACTTGCCGTCAGGCGAAAACTCCAGACCGAACACCGTATCGCTGTGGGCTTCGGGAAGCGAACGCACGAGCGAGCCGTCGGCCACGTCGAAGATCTTCAGCTCGCCAGAGCGCGACGGTTCGCCGCCGCCGGTAGCCAACAACTTGCCGTCGTGGCTGAACGCCAGGGCCGTGACGCGGTCGACCAGCGTGTTCGGGTCGTCGGCACTGCCGATCGTGCGCTCGAGCGTCCAACTTGGTGCCGCGTTCCACAGCACGACGTCGCCGGCGCCTGAGACCAACGTGCCATCGGGCCCAAAGGCGGCGGCCGTTACCGGCGCCTCGTGACCGGCGAAGACGTCGACCGGGGCGCCGGTGTCGCTGATCCAGGTACGCACGAGTTGGTTGTCGCCGCCGCTTGCCAGTTGCGAGCCATCCGCCGAATAGGTCAGCGTGCGCACCGGCTTCTCGGCGGCCGCGGCGGCGGCCTTGGCGGCTTCGACGTCGGCTTGCACGCTGGCCAGCAGCGTTTCGGATTCCTTCAGCGTTTGCTCGGCGGGCGGAATGGCGTTGACGGCCTTCTTCACGCCGGCGACCGCAGCCGCCGCGGCTTGCACGGCAGCCGTTTGGGCTGCATCGGCAGCCGTGACTTCCTGCTGGGCCTTCTTCAGCGCCGCATCGGCTTCCTGGGCTTTCTTTTCCAACTCCGTGACGTTGGCCGCGGCAGCGGCCGACATTTTCTTGGCATCTTCCGAGGCCTTGGCCAGGTCGGCATTCTCGGCATCCTTGTCGGCGGCCGACTTCGCTTCGGCGGCCATGTCGGCAGCCGTCTTCGCGGCCGCTTTGGCATCGGCCAGGGCCTTGTCGGCGGCGGCCTTGGCGTCGGTCGGAGCCTTGACGGCGTCTTGTTTCTCCTTCAGCGCCTTGGCCGCCTCGTCCTTGGCGGTCTGCGTGGCGGTCACCTTGCCGGCGGTTTCGATAATCTTGGCTTCGGCGTCTGCCAGCGCCTGTTTGTGGTCGGCCACGCGTCCGGTGACGGCCGCGAGCTCCCGCTCGAGGCTGGCCACCTGAAACTGCGCGCGAAAGTCGCCCTTCATCTCGGCGATGGGCTGCTTGTCGGGCGAGGCCCACGGCTGGCCGTCGGCGGCATTCCAAAGCTTGATCAGGTTGTCCTCGCCGGCCGAGGCGATCTGCTTGCCGTCGGGACGCATGGCGAGCGCCGTGACCGGCGCGCCGTGTTGGATTTCGCGAATCTGCTTCTGATCGGCCAGGTTCCATTGGCGGACCGTCCCGTCGGCGCTCGCCGAAACCAACTGCCCGGCGGCACCCGGCGACGCCGCCAGCGCCGTGACGGGGCCGGCATGGCCTGCGATCTCGGCACCCGCGGTCCACTCCCCTGCCCCGTCGGCCGGCAACGTCCACAGGCGGACCTTGTGATCGGCGTGTCCGCTGGCGACTTGGCCGGCATCGCCCAGCACGATCGCGGCGGTCACCGGCGCCGGCGTCTCGACCTGAGCACCCGCCTGCCCGTCGGCAACGTTCCACACCCGCAACGTCTTGTCCTCGCCGCCGGAGATCAACTTGCTGCTGTCCGGCAGAAAACCGATTGCCGTCACAGCGCCGCTGTGGCCGGCCAGCGTGTGGGCCACCTTGCGCTCGGCCAGATTCCACAACTTGATCGCGCCATCGACCTCGCCCACGGCTGCCCACTTGCCGTCGGGACTGACCGCCAAGGCCCGCACCGCGCCGCCGTCGTCGGCCAGCTTGGCCTGTTGCACGTCGGTCGGCCGCCGCCACAGCTTCACCTGGCGGAACCCCCCCGAGGCCAGCAGGCTCCCGTCGGGGCTGAAGGTGAGCGACTGCACCAGGTCGAGGTGCGCCACGCCCTGCTTTTCGTAGAGACCGCTATCCAGTAGCGCCGGATCGGTCAACCGCGTGAGCAGTTTGCCCGAAGCCAGGTGATAGACGAAGATCTGGTTGGCCCGGCTGCACGCCGCGTACTGGCCGTCGGGCGACACGGCCACCGCATAGATTGGGTTCATTCCCGGCGGCAACGACTGCCACTCGATCGCGGCCCGGCCGGTCACTTCGCCCTGGGCGCCTTCGTCGATCCACCGCTTGAGCAGCCCGAGTTGCTCGCTGGTGAAGTTGGCCGCGCCGACCTTGTTGTCTTCCGGCGGCATGATCATGATCTCGTGCGTGGCCGCCTGCATCAGCAAGCTCTCGGCGCTATTGCCGGCCACGACCGCCTCGCCCGAGTCGCCACCCTTGGCGATCGTCTGCGGAGTTTCGAGCACCAGCGAACCTTCGGCCGTCTGCGCGTTGTGGCAGGCCAGGCAGTTCTTGGTGAGCACCGGCAGGATCTCTTTCTCGAAATCGACCGGCGTATCGCGCTTGATTTCGGCCACCGGGATCGTGTCGTCCTGGGCCGAGACCGTGCCGGCCAGCAGGAACAGCGAACAGAGCGAAGACGCGATTCTCTTTCGGGAAGCGTTCACGGCGGGGTCACCTGGCGGGAGGTTGGTGTGGGATGGCAGGGTACGTTGCGTCGCAGCAGCGTTTGCACGAGCGCCTGTCTGCACTGCCGGCGTTCAACGCCCGAGTCGCCACGGCATCAGCGGGCGCATGGCGGCCCGATCGGTCAATCCTATGATAGTTGCGGCCACGGAGGGAGGGAACGCAAAACACAGTGTGCAGCGGCAACAAACAGCGCGCCTCGAATACGCACACAGCGGGCACACCTTAGTGGTTGAACAAGAACTCCTTCGTGTTCACCAGTGCCCACAAAATGTCTTCGAAGGCCAGTTTCTCGTCCTTGCTCTTTTCCAAGTGGCCAAGCGCCACGGCCATTTCGTCGTCGGCCGGCTCGCGCGAGTAGACGCGCAAATAAATCTCCCGCACCTTGGCCTCGCGCGAACGCTCTTGGTCGGCCGCCAACAGCGCGGCCCGCGCTCCGCCGCTCGACAGCTTGCCCTGCACTTCCGCGCTGTTGAGCAGGTGCAGGCTCTGCGCCAGGTTGGCCTCGCTCGAGCGCTCGCACTCGCAGGCGCTCGAGTTCTCCGGCTTGCCGAACACGGTCAGGAAGTACGAGTTGAACCCGCTATCGGGCAACTGCACCGCACGCACCGTCTGCGGCACGCCGCTGAAATTGGTCTTCGAGTTGGTCACTTCGTCCAGCGCGTCGAGCAGCACCTCGGCCGGCAGACGCTTGGGATAGTAACGCGAGTAATTCTGCTTGTCGTTCACGTTGTAGTCGTTCGGCAGCGACGAAAGCTGGTAGACCTGCGAGTTGCAGATCGTGCGAATCAGCTCCTTCAAGTCGAAGCCGCTGTCGATGAAGTTGTCGGCCAGCGCGTCGAGCAGGGCCTGGTTCGTGGCCGGGTTGGTCACCCGCATGTCGTCTTCGGGGTCCACCAGCCCCCGGCTGAAGAAGTGCTTCCAGTAGCGGTTCACCAGCGCCGGGGCGAAGAACGGGTTGTCCTTGGCGACCATCCAGTCGACCAGCGCGTGGCGCGGATCGTCTTCGGTGGTGACCGAAGCCGGCTCGGCACCCAGGCCCGTCGGCGGCACCGCCTGACCGGTCTTGGGATTGGTGGCGCTGGCAGCCCCGCGATTGAACACCAGCCGCTGCTCGCCATACTGGGCGCCCGGCTTCTTCTTCACCCGCGAGAAGAACGCGGCAAACCCGTAGTAGTCCTGCTGGCTCCACTTCTCGAACGGATGATGGTGGCAGCGGGCACATTGAATCCGCAGCCCCAGGAACAACTGGGCCGAGTCCTCGACCTGTTCGTTGATGTCGTCCACCTCGCGATACCACGCGACCGGCGGGTTGTGGCCAATCTCGCCGGTGGCGGTGAGCAACTGCCGGGCGAACTGGTCGAACGGCAAGTTGGCGTGCAGGCTGTCGCGAATCCAGTCGTGAAAGATCCGCGTCCCCCGGGCATGCGTCTGGTCGCGACGCTTGTTCCGCAGGATCGCGCTCCACTTGTTGGCGAAGTAGTCGGCGTAGTCGGTGCTGGCCAGCAGCGTGTCGACCCAGCGGGCCCGCTTGTCGGGGCTCGCGTCGGCCAGGAACTGTTCGGTTTCCTCGGGCGTCGGCAGCCGGCCGGCAATGTCGACCGCCGCGCGGCGCACGAACGTGGCATCGTCGCAAACCTGCGAAGGCGGCACGCCCAGCGTCTTGAGCTTGGCGAACACCAGCTCGTCGACGAAGTTCGCCGGCGGCGGAGTGCTTTCCACCGGAACGCCCAAGGGGATGCTCGCGCGGAACACGCCCACCTGCCCCTGATAGCGGGCCATCACGGCCACGTCGCCCGTCAGGTCGAGCGTCTCGACCAGGCCCGAGACGCTCACTTCGGCCATCTCGGGATTGTTGGCCTCGAAGTTGACGGTGCTGGTCACGTCCTCGGTGTGGCCATCGGTGTAGTGGGCGATCACCAGCAGTTGCTGCTGGCCGTCGCGCGGCATCGTCCGCTCGGCCGGAATGACCTCGATGCGGGCCACGGTCGGGTCGCTGTCGCTACCGAACGGCATGCCCTGCTTGATCCAGCGACGCATCAACCGATAGGAATGCGAATCGGCCTCCAGACGCTTTCCGCCGCCGTGCGGCACGGCGCCGATGGCCTTGAGTAGCAACAGGCTCTTGTCCGGGGCCGCCGGGAACAGCCGCCGCCCGCGCCCCTCCTTGACCAGGTGCTCAAAGTCTTCGGTCGGCTCGAAGCCCAACAGCGACAGCTTGAAGCCGTTCTGTCCGCTGGCCTTGCCGTGGCATCCGCCGCCGTTGCAACCCAGCTTGGTGAAGATTGGCACGACCTGGTTGGGAAAGTTCACGGCCGGATCGTTGCCATAGTTCTTGCCGGTCACCTCCACGGTCGTGGTCGGCCCGGCTTCCGAGGCGGCCGTGATCGTGGCCGTGCCGTCGGACTCGGGTATGACGTAGCCGGAGTCGGTCGTGCGCACCACCCCCTGCGGCTCAACGCTATAAGTCACCTTCGAGGTCAGATCGCGCAATTGGCCGCTGTCGTACTTGCCGGTGACGACCAACTGCCCGCGGGCGTCCTGGCCGTCGAGCGTAAAGCGGCCGTCGGCGTCGCGAATGCTGTCGATGGTCATCTCCGTAAGGCTTCCGGGGTCGCCCAGTCCCGGCGCTTCGGGCACCTTGGCCTGGGGATCCGGTGTGTTGGCCAGAGCAACCGAGGGCGTGACGCAGCATGCGGTTAGCACAATCGCAGCAAGCCGAGCAATCCAACTCGTCATGGCGGGGTCCTCACGGATTGGCAGGCGGGAAGTCTTCAGGCAGGACGCGATCCTTCGCCGGGGGCGATTATCGCCTTCAGCATGACAAGTTGCAAGCAAATCTGTCAATGGTTGTACATACGTTGATCCGTCCCCCAACCGATTGGGCCTGCCCGGTTTAGGCCCGCGCTCCGGGCCAATAGTGCGCCGGCCCGGTTTCCGCTATGCTCAAGCAGCATGAACGCCGAACCGACCTATCCCCGCAGCCCGGAGTTGATGAGCCCCCAGGACACCGCCCTGGTGGTGGTCGACGTGCAGGGCAAGCTGGTGCGGCTGATCGCGGGCCACGAGCGTATGCTTTGGAACCTGCGCCGCCTGCTCGACGCGGCCGAGGCCACCGGCGTCGCGGTGCTGGCCACCGAACAATACCCTCAGGGCCTGGGGCCCACGGTGCCGGAACTGGCCGAGCGGCTGGGCGACATCCCCAGCAAAACGGCCTTTAGCTGTGCCGGCTGCGAGCCCTTCATGGCCCGGCTCGAAGCGTTGGGCGTCAGCAAGGTGCTGGTCTCGGGGATCGAGGCCCACGTGTGCGTCCAGCAAACCGTCTTGGATCTGCTGGCCGGCGGCTACCGCGTGTACGTGCCGGTGGATGCCGTGGGCTCGCGCTTCGGCATCGACTTCGAAACCGGCCTGAAGCGGATGGAATCCTCCGGCGCCACGCTCACCACGACCGAATCGGCCCTGTTCGAATGGTGCCAGGACTCCTCGGTGCCCGCCTTCAAGAAAATCAGCGCCCTGGTGCGCGAACAGCCGCCCGCAGCGTAGCGAGGTGAAACCGGTCGACGTCACGTCCGCCGCCTGCTGTTCCTAATCCCTAACCCCTGACCCCCAACCCCTGTCTTCAATGTCCAACGCTCCGCCGCTCAATCCTCCCGTTCGCGTCCTGTTGGGCCCCGGCCCCAGCGATATCCATCCGCGCGTCCTGCAGGCCATCGGCAAGCCGACGGTCGGGCATCTCGATCCCTATTACCTGCAGTTGATGGACGAAATGCGGGAGATGCTCCGCGGCGTGTTCCGCACGAAGAACGAGATGACCCTGGCCATCAGCGGCACCGGTTCGGCCGGCATGGAAACGGCCGTCGTCAATGTGATCGAGCCGGGCGACGCGATGGTCGTGTGCGTCAACGGCGTGTTCGGCGCCCGCATGACCGATGTGGCCGAGCGGGCCGGTGCGAAGGTCACGAAAGTCGAGAAGCCGTGGGGCGAAGTGTTCTCAGTCGACGATCTCAAAGACACGCTCTCGAAGGCCAAGCCTAAGGTCGTGGGCATCGTGATGGCCGAAACCTCCACCGGCGCCTGGCAGCCGATTCATGAGATCGCCGACCTGGTGCACGACGCCGGCGCCATGCTGCTGGTCGACACCGTAACGGCCCTGGGCGGCCTTCCCGTGGAAGTCGACAAGTGGGGCATCGACATCGTCTACTCCGGCACACAGAAGTGCCTCAGTTGCCCGCCCGGGCTGGCACCGGTCACGTTTAACGAGCGGGCCATGGACGTCGTGCTCTCGCGCAAGACCAAGGTGCAAAGCTGGTACCTCGACCTGACGATGCTGGCCAAGTACTGGGGCGCCGAGCGCGTCTATCACCACACCGCGCCGATCAACATGACGTACGCCCTGTACGAAGCACTGAGCCTGGTTCACGAAGAGGGGCTCGAAGCCTGCTTCGCCCGGCACGCACTCAACCACGAAGCGCTCAAGGCCGGCCTGGCCGCCCTGGGCATTCGGTACGCGGCGGCCGAAGGGCATCGCCTGCCGATGCTTAACGCCGTGCACATTCCCGAGGGAATCGACGACGCGACCATTCGCCGCGAATTGCTCACGCGGTTCGGCATCGAAATCGGCGGCGGACTGGGAGCCTTCAAGGGCAAGGTCTGGCGCATCGGCCTGATGGGCTACGGCTCGCGCGAGAACAACGTGCTGCTGTTGCTCGGAGCGCTTGAGCAATTGTTCACCGAGCAGAAGCACAAGTTCGAGCACGGCGCCTCGATTGCCGCCGCGACGCAGGTCTACGCCGCGGCAACGAAGACGTAATTCGCGTACCACATCCGCGCTGCGGCACGGTTTCCGAAACGGGTAGCTAGTATGACGAGACCTCGCTCCCTGTCGGTGTACTGCTTCACCGCGATGCTCGCAGGCCTGAGTGTCGTGCTGTTGCAGGAACGTGCCGTGGCCGACGACCCCGGCATCCGCCCGTCGAAACAGTGGCCAACGTACTGGCAATATCATGACAGCCCCGTGCTGTTGTTGGGCGGCAGCGACGACGACAATCTGTTTCAGTTGCCCGATCTGGAAGAGCACCTCGACGCGATGCGGGACGCCGGCGGCAACTATGTGCGCAACACGATGAGCGATCGCCCCGACCGCGGGTTCGAGGTGTACGCCTACGCGCGGCGGGACGACGGCAAGTACGACCTAAAGCAGTGGAACCCCGAGTACTGGCAACGCTTCGAAAACCTGCTGCGTTGGACGCACGCGCGCCAGATCTTCGTGCAGATCGAGGTCTGGGACCGGTTCGACTTCTTCGGCGACAACTGGAAGCGGCACCCCTACAACCCCGGCAACAACGTGAACTACTCGGGGGAGGAATCGGGCCTGGACGCCGAGTACCCGGACCACCCCGGCCGCAACAAGCAGCCGTTTTTCTTTACGACACCCGAGCAGCGGAATCTAACGCTGCTGCTTCGTATTCAGCAACGCTTCGTCGACAAGATGCTCGAACATGCGCTGGCCTACGATCACGTGCTGTATTGCATCGACAACGAAACCGCGGCCGAGGAAGCGTGGGGAGCCTATTGGGCCGACTATCTGCACCGCAGCGCGGCCCAGCGCGGTCGCCGCGTTTACGTCACGGAAATGTGGGACGACTGGAACCTGCAGGCTGCGCGACACCGCCGGACGCTCGATCATCCGCAGCGCTACGAGTTTGTCGACGTTTCGCAGAACAATCACCAGCGGGGCCAGCGGCACTGGGACAACTTCCAGTGGGCGCGACGCTACGTGGCCCCAAACCCGCGGCCGATCAACACAGTGAAGACCTACGGAGCCGACGGCGGGCGGTTCGGAAACAGCCGCGACGGCGTGGAGCGCTTCTGGCGGCACGTCATCGGCGGGGCGGCTGCGGCACGTTTTCACCGACCCGATGCAGGGTTGGGACTTTCGCCGCCGGCGGTCGCTTCGCTCAAGGCGGCTCGCAAGCTGGAATCGCTCATCAAGCTTTGGGACGTCGCGCCGGCCAACGAATTGCTCCACGATCGCGAGGAAAACGAGGCCTATCTCGCGGCCCGGCCCGGGCAGGCCTACGCGCTGTTCTTTCCCGGCAAAGGAGAAGTGCGGCTCGACCTGCGGGAGCACCGCGGCCCGTTTCGCGTGCGGTGGATCAGCGTGGCCGACGGCGACTGGGCCGGTGAAGCGCCGCTCTCCGGAGGCGCTCCCGCTCTGCTTGTCACGCCCCAGCAGGATGGCGGCTGGGTTGCAGCCATCGTGCCGGCCTCTTAGCGAATGCCAAAGAGTCCGCGACTCGCCCTAGGGCGTCGCGGCCGAAGCGCTCGACGGTAGCGGCGCGATCACGGGGCGAGCGCGCCGCAGTAGCGACCCGTCCTGGCCAAACTCCATTTCCTGCGGACCGTCGGCGCCGTCCAGCGTGCCTTGATTCTGTTCGGCATAGCGCTTGAGCTGCGCGATTTTTCTAGGTGCCGGAAGCTCGCCCGGGGTGTCGGTGCCCGGCGCGCGCCCCCAATAAACGGTCGAGCCCGAACGCGTGATCACCGCGTAGGTATATTCGACGCCCATCTGGGCGGGCTTGCGCTCCACGGGCACGATGCGGGCAAAGTCCAATTCGCCCCAGTCGCGAGAAATCGCCGCGGCAATCTGCGCTGCGCCGTGCACGGCCGCGTCGCCCCACCGCGTGCCCACGGCTCCCGCGGGGCGCGTGTAGATCTCGGCGATGCGCGGGTAGCGTTCCACCTCGTCGGACGTAAAGTCCTTGGTCGGCAGCACGACGCCTTGCTCGTCGACCGGCAGCACGCCGGTGCCATCGTCCACTTCGACCATCGCCACCGGCGTGCGATAGGCCAGTGCCACTTCCAATCCCGAGGGAAAGCTCTTGCTGACGCGGTCGACGCGCGATACCCAGGGATGGTCGGAAAAAGCACTCGCCACGCGGACCGTGAGATCGGCATCGAGCAGCGACAGCGCCCCGCCACGCGTCAGGTCGCGCAGCGCCTCGCTCTTAATGCGATCCGCAGGCGCCTGCGAGTCGCTCGTGCCGCGAATCCACTCCGGCGGCGGCGAGATGCTGATCAAATCGGGCTGCACCTGGTACTGGCCGCCGGCCAACACGTGATCGCGCACGTGACGCCACACGATCAGCCCCAGCACCGAAGCCAACACGACCAGGATCGCGGCGATGATCAACCGACGGGCCTGCGGCCGAATGCCGCCGGGGGACAGCACCGCCACGTCTTCGTCTTCCGACTCTTTTCTCTTGCGTGCACTCACAGGACACCTGCCGGGGCCAAAGAGCGGCGGACGAGCAAATCGCACAACTCGGGCATGTCGATGCCGGCCCGGGCGGCGGCCAGCGGAGCCAGGCTGCGCACGGTCAGTCCCGGCACGGTATTCACTTCGAGCACCCCCACTTCGCCCTCCTGCGAAAGCATGAGATCCACCCGCGACAGCCCCGCGGTCGAGAGCGCCCGGCCGGCGGCCACGGCCGCCCGTTCGATCTGGGCCCGGGCGTCGGCCGACAGCGCGAAGTCGAAGCGGTATTCGGTCAGCGAGCTGTGATACTTGGCGTCGTACGAGAACACCTGCTCGGGCGTAACGATCTCGATCATCGGCAGCGGCCGATCGTCGAGCAGGGCGACGGTAAACTCGCGCCCCTGCACGCAGCGCTCCAGCAGGCACGGTCCGCCGAACGTCTTGGCCTCGGCCAGAGCTTGCGGCAGCTCCACCGAATCGTAGACGACCGTCACGCCGATACTCGAACCCTGCGCATCGGGCTTCACGACCAGCGGATAGCCCACCCGCCCCGCGCGGCGAGAAACGTCGGCCAACGAATCGTGTTCGTCGATCGTCGCGTAGCGTGGGGTGGGTACGCCGTGCGCCATGAAGCGCCGCTTGCTGGCGGCCTTGCTCATCGCCAGACGGCATGTCTCGGCGCCACTGCCGGTGTAGGGGACGCCCAGCATTTCGAGCTCTGCCTGAACGGAGCCGTCCTCCCCTGCCCCGCCGTGGAGCGCAATGAAGCAGGCATCGAAGCTCGGCAGGTTCGCTTCGCCCAGCGGCAGGTGCGCCGGATCGACGCGCGCTACGTCGTGGCCGGCGGCCGCAAGCGACTCGACGACGCTGGTGCCGCTACGCAAACTTACCTCGCGCTCGGCCGATTCTCCTCCGGCCAGTACGGCGACACGCAGATGCCGCCGAGATTCCGCGAAGGCCATAGCAGGTCCTCCTGACCTTGCCCCGATCCTCAACACGCCCCGTCAGCCGGTCATCCATTCGGACCGGCAATTATCCCCGCCCGCCACGTCACCAGATTTCGATTTCGGTTTCCAGCGCGATGCCCAGCCGCTCCTGCACGCGCTCGCGCACCATCTCGATCAGTTGAATCACGTCGCGGCTCGAGGCACCTTCCTCGGCAACGATGAAGTTCGCGTGGCGGTCGCTCACCTCGGCTCCGCCCACGCGGGTATTCTTCAATCCGGCCTGCTCGATCAGCATGCCGGCGCTCATGCCGCGCGGATTCTTGAAGATGCAGCCGGCGTTCTGGTGGCCCAACGGCTGGCTGGCCTTCTTCACGATCCACTGTTTTTGCATTCGCTTGGTGAGCTCTTCGGGATCCTCCTGTTCCAATTCGAACTTGGCACTCAGGATGGCCAACTCGTCGAGCGAACTCTCGCGGTACGCGAACACCAACTCCTCGCGCGGCCGGGTCACGATCTCGCCGGTGCGGGTCATGACCGTGGCCTGGCAGGTCCACTGCCCGATATCGCCGCCGCGGCTGCCGGCGTTGCCGTGCAAGGCGCCGCCTACGGTGCCGGGAATGCCCACCAGGGTCTCCAAGCCTGCGAGCCCTTCGCGAATCGAGCTGGAGATGGCATGCCCCAGCTTCGCGCCTCCGCCGGCGGTGAGCGTGCGGTCGCCGACGCTGATCTCGGTAAACGGCTCCGCGGTCAGGTGCACGACCAGCCCGGCCACGCCTTCATCGCGAACGACGATGTTCGATCCGCCGCCCAGCAGGCGCACGGTCAGACCCTCGTCGCTCGCCCGGCGCACCAGCTCCTGCAGGGCGTCCACGGTCGGCGGCTCGGCGAAGTACTCGGCCGGACCGCCCAGGTGGAACCACGTGTGCGGAGCCAGCGGTTCAGCCGGCTTTACGAAATGTTCGAAGCCCTTTGCCAAGCTCATGCGCGACGGTCCCGATGTCTCCAGCTCCCATGGTCACCAGCACGTCACCGGGGAGCAGCGAGGTTTTCAAATGATTCACGATCTGCGCCGCCGAGGCCAAGTGTAACGCATCGCACCCCAGCGCCTGCAACCGCTCGGCCAGGTGCTCGGCCCGAATCGCCCGCGGCTGCGACGACGACTCGCGGGCGGCAAACACGTCGGCCACGACGATCTTGTCCGCATTCTCCAGGCTGCGCGCGAATTCGTCCAGCAGGTGGGCCAGCCGCGACGCCTGATGCGGCTGAAACGCGCAAATCAGCCGCCGGCCGGGATACATCTCCCGCAGCGCGGCGATGGCGGCGGCCACCTCGGTCGGATGGTGAGCGTAGTCGTCGACCAGCGCCACGTCCCGCACTTCGCCGAGCAACTGCAACCGCCGTCGCAGCCCCGTAAAGCTTTCCAGGGCCGTCCGAACCGCGCCGGCCGATGCCCCGCAGTGGCTCGCCAGCGCCGCGGCCGCCACGGCATTATAAACGTTGTGTCTGCCCGGCACCGGCAGCTTCACTGCACACACGCGCTGTCCGCGGCAGCACAACTCAAAGGAGTAGTACCCGCGCCGCGAGCTCAGGTTTCGGGCCTGCCACGTGGAGGTGTCCTTCATGCCGAACGTTTCCACGGTGCAATCGAGATGCTTGACGATCTCGGTGGTGGTCGCACAATCGGCCCGGGCTAGCACCAAACCCGACGACGGCACCTGGCGCACGAACCGGCGGAAGGCCGCCTTGAGTTGGGCGTGCGACTCGAACCAATCGAAGTGGTCCGGCTCAACGTTGAGCACGGCGGCGATGTCGGCCTGCAACTGGCAGAAGTTGGCGCGGTACTCGCAGGCCTCGACGACCATCGTGCGTCCGCGCCCCGAGTGCCCGCCGCTGACACCGCCGATCGACGTCGCGCCCACGACGTAAGTCGGGTCCAACTCGGCCGTGAGCAGAATCTCGCTGGCCATGGCCGTGGTGGTGCTCTTGCCGTGCGTGCCGGCCACGGCCACTCCGGTGTGCGGCTGCATCAAGCGGGCCAGCATTCGCGAGTAGCTCAGCGTTTCGATGCCCAACGCTTCGGCGCGGCGCAGCTCGGGATTGTTGCGCGGCACGGCGTCGCTATGAACCACGACGTCGAACGCCAACTCGATCGCTCGGGCATCGTGTCCCCGCCGCACGTCGAACCGATCGTCGTCAGGCGCAGCCCCCGCCAGGTCCGACCCGCTGACGCGCCAGCCGGCCTCGTCCAGCAGATTGGCCAGCGAGCGCATGCCGGCGCCGCGAATGCCTACCAGGTGGGCGCGCGGGGCCTCGAGCCGCGGCCGGGCGGCGGCCCTTGTGTCCCGTAGCGAAATGTCAATCAAAGCGTCACCCTCCTTGGAAACGATGCGGTCGCCATGAGCCAGGGCGGGATGATACGCGCGTTGCACGAACCCTGTCAATGCACGCGCCGCTAGCAGGCCCGCTCGCCGCGAGCCCGCAGCTCATGCCACCGCCAGGCGGCCGTCGGCCAACAGCGACGCCACGCACTGGGCCACGCGCTGCGTAGCCCGCCGCCGCGCGAGCGTTGCCATGGCCTGCGCCATGCGAACCCGCTGCGGATGATCGGCCGCCAACTCGATGAACGCTTGCGCCAGGCGGTCGTCCAGCCGGCCCGATCCGTGCTCGTCGACGATCCGGCAGGCACCGGCCGCGGCAAACACCTCGGCGTTCTTGCGCTGGTGATCGGCCGTCGCGGCCGGATAGGGCAACACGACGGCCGGCAGTCCGCTAGCGGCCAACTCTGCCAGCGTCGTACCGCCGGCGCGGCTGACGGCCAGGTGGCTCTCGCGCATCAGGCGCGGCAGCTCCTCGAGAAACGGAGCCACTTCGGCCGCGATGCCCAGCTTGCGGTACAGCTCGGTGGTGCGTGCCACGTCGCGGTCGCCCGTCTGGTGCACGACTTTCCAACCGTGCAGCACGGCCCCCGCCTTGTAAAGTGCCCGGGGTGCTTGCTCGTTAAGCGAGCGCGCTCCGCCGCTGCCTCCCAGCACCAGCACGGTGCGCCGACCGCCGAAGCGATCGGGCAGATTGTGCTGCGCGGCAGTATGCTCCACCAGCGACTTGCGAAGCGGATTGCCCGTGACACGCACGCGGCAGCCCTTGCGAAGTTGCGGACGCAGGCCCTCGAACGCGGAACAAACCGTCACGGCCTGCGGCGCCAGCCAGCGCGTGGCGCGGCCGGGCACGGCGTTTTGCTCGAGCAGCAAGTAGGGAATGCCCATTCCCGCCGCCGCTCGGGCCGCCGGCACGCTGGCATACCCGCCCAGCCCGACGACCAGCGAAACGCGCTGCCCGCGCAAGTAGCGCCGGGCGGCATAGTATCCCGAAAAGTTCTCGGCCACGAACCGCAACGCATCGGCCGCGCTGCGCGGAAACGGCCGGCAGGCGAGCGTCACGTAGTCGAACGCCGCCCGCTCGACGTGCCGCTGCTCGAACGCTTTACCCGTGCCGGCAAACGTCAGCCGCAGACGAGGAGCCTGCTCGCGCAAGTACTCTGCCACGGCCAGGCCGGGAAAAAGGTGCCCCGCCGTGCCCCCGCCGGCAAACAGAATGTGACCCGTAAGGTTTCTCATACAAACACGTTTTCCATTGCGATTTCGCGCCGGCTCGGGGCCGCCGTCGGGGGTTACGACACGCGTCCTATCGGAATAGTTCGGCCAGCGATGGCGTTTCTTGGTCCGGAGCCTGGGCCGCGCGGGCGGCTGGAGGTTGATGGGTGCTGGCGCCGGGCACCCCGTTTCCGGCGTGCCAAGTCAAACCGGCAAGTCCCACCACGCCGCATAGCGCACCGGCGATCCAGAACCGCACCACGATCTGGCCCTCGGGCCACCCGCCCAACTGAAAGTGATGGTGCAGCGGCGCGCACCGAAATACCCGGCGCCCGGTCAGCCGGAACGAGGCGACTTGCAAGATCACGCTGCCCGCTTCCACCACGAACACGCCGCCCACCGCCAGCAGCAGAATCTCCTGCCGCGCGACGACAGCCAACAGCCCCAGCAGGCCGCCCAACGGGAGCGAACCCGCATCGCCCATGAACACCGATGCGGGATGGCAATTGAACCACAAGAAAGCCGCCAGCCCGCCGGCCAGCGCCGCGGCGACGACGATCATTTCGCTCGCGCCGGCGACGTGGGGAATGTCGAGTTGAGCCGCCCAGGCGGCCTGCCCGCTCAAGTACGCGACGATGCCGATGACCGCTGTCGCCGACAACAGGCATCCACCGGCCAGGCCGTCGAGGCCGTCGGAGAGATTCACAGCATTGGACGAGGCGACGATCACCAGCGTCGCCAGCGGGACAAATGCCAGGCCGAGCTCGTACGTGCCCAGCAGCGGCATCGCCAGCTCGAGCCCGCGGTCCTGCGGCGCGTGCAGCCGGTAAACGGCCACGGCCGCTAGCAAGGCGATGGCAATCTGAGCAGCAAGCTTGCCGCATGCTGAGAGTCCACGGCGGTCGGTGTTGAGTTTGACCAGGTCGTCGCAGACCCCCAAACCGCCCAGGCCCACGGCGACAAACAGCACCACCGGCAGATAGGGATTCCTCCAGTCGCCCAACAGCACGAGCGCCGCCACGAGCCCGCCGACGATGAACACGCCGCCCATGGTGGGCGTGGCGTGCTTGGCGCTTTGCAGTGCCGCGAGTTCGGCCGAGGCGCACTTGATCGGCTCGCGAAAGCGCTCTTTGAGCCAGGCGATGATCCACGGCCCGCTGGCCAGGGAAAGGGCCAGCGTCGTCGCCGCTGCCAGCGCCGCGCGCGGCATCAGCGCGGCGGCGGATTGCCAATCGCAGGCATCCGGCCAGACGGCGGTGAGCCAGTTCGCCAGAAAAGGCAACATGAGAAGAGATCGCTCGAGACAAGCTTTGCCCGCAGGCAGCGGGCGGGCGCGGCGCGCCAGTCGCGCGGGCGGGGCAAGTGCGCCGGCGTTACGGCCGGCGTCGAGCCCGCGCGACTGGCCCGCCGCGCCGCGGGCCCGCGTGTTCCCTGAGGCGCCGGAGCGGCGTTTGCACGCCGCCCCGACGCTCAGTGCTTGAGCTCCACCGCGAAGCACCTGCCGGAGCGATCGACCCAGTAATCGCTTTGTCCAGCAAGTTGTTGCTCCAACCCAGGAGGGAGGGTAGTGTCGAGTTCCCGCAAACCCTACACCATCGGTGGAACTCACAATTGGTTCGTTGTTGTATTGTTAGGTCGCGCAACTGACCGCCGGCGCCGCCAGGCTGGCCACGACGCGCTCCATCGCCAGGGCACGCGAGCCTTTGACCAGCACCACGTCGCCGGGCCGCAACAGCCCCTCGCAGCGGGCCGCCAGGTCGGCGACTTCCTCGATGGCCACGGCCCGCAGGTGCGGCATGCCGGCCGCTCGAGCGCCTGCCACGACGTCGTCGGCAAACTGCCCGCAGGCCAGCAGCAGGTCGGCGCCGCAGTGCGTAACGATCTGATCGCCCAAAAGTCGGTGCAGCCGGGCCGAGTCGGGACCCAGCTCGCGCATGTCGCCGCAGACCACGACGCGTCGCCCCGGCGCTTCGAAATCGCGCAACAGGTCGAGCGCGGCTCGCATGGCCACGGGACTTGCGTTGTACGTATCGTCGATGATCGTGGCTTCTTCGGTGCGGACGATCTGGCATCGCATCGGCGGCGGCTCGAATTCGGCCAGGCCGCGGCTGATCTCCACGTCGCGCATTCCGAAGATCCGTCCCACCGCCACCGCCGCCAGGGCGCTGGGCAGGTGATGCCTTCCCCACACGGCCACCGACATCGATGTGCCGTCGACCTCGAAGCTCAGGCGGCCGTGTCCACTCTCGACGTGCGTGGCTACCACGTCGTTGTCGATCGAACGGCCAAACCACAGGATCTTGGCGCGGCAGCGGTCCGCCACCTTGCGCAGGCGGGGATCGTCGCCGAACAGCACCGCGTGGCCATCCTCCGGCAGCGCGTCGAGCAATTCGGCCTTGGCCGCGGCTACCCCTTCGAGCGAGCCGAAGCCGCCTAAGTGCGCGTCGCCGGTGCGCGTGATCACGCCGATCTGCGGCTGGCACAATCCGGCCAACCGGGCGATCTCGCCGGGAGCATTGGCCGCCATTTCCAACACGGCAAAGTCGTTGCGCGGGTCCATGGCCAGCATCGACAGCGGCAAGCCCACGTGGTTGTTGTAATTCTTCGGGCTCGACGTGCCACAGAGCTGGCGTTCGAGCACGGCGCGGATCATTTGCCGCGCGGTCGTCTTGCCCACGCTGCCGGTCACCGCCACCACGCGTCCGGTCTGGCGTTCGCGATTCCAGCGGGCCAGTTGCCAAAGCGCCTTGGCCGCGTCGGATACCTCGAGGCTCCAACAGCCCGGCGATGGCTGGACGTATTTCTGGCCCACAACGGCGCCTTCGGCTCCGCGGGCGTAGGCATCGCCGGCAAACTGGGAGCCATCGAAACAAGTGCCCGGCAGTCCCCAGAAGACGTCTCCGCGGCGGACCTGCCGGCTGTCGACGACGATATCGCGCACGCGTCCCTGTTCGCCTCCGCGCGGCGGCAGCGTGGCCAGCCGCAAGCGGCCGCCGACGATCTCGTGCAGTTTTTTTACCGTCAGGTCAAACATGCCAGTGCTACGAATTGGATACCGTCATCAGCGAGGCGTACGGCGAGGCGGGTTCGAGGTTGTAAAGAAAACGTCGGGCCACGTCGCGGTCATCGAGCGGAATCTGCTGCCCGCCAATCGACTGCAGCGGTTCGTGCCCTCGCCCGGCGATCAGCACGCAGTCGTCCGCCGTGGCTTGCTTGAGCGCCGCGCAAATCGCTGCTTCGCGGTCGGGCACATAGCTGGCCATCGCCGGCCGCTCGAAGCCTTGCAGCACGGCAGCCGCAATCGACCGCGGATCTTCGTGGCGGGGATTGTCGTTGGTAATGATCGCCACGTCGGCGGCTTGTTCGACCACGCGGCCCATCGGGGCCCGCTTCGTAGAGTCGCGGTCTCCGCCGGCGCCGAAGACGCAGATCACGCGCCCGGCAGTTACTTGTCGCAAGGTCGAAAGCGCCACGGCCAGGGCGTCCGGCGTATGGGCATAGTCGACGTACACGCCAAACGGCTGACCGCACTCGATGCGTTCCAGCCGCCCCGGCACGCTGCGCACGTTTTCCAGCCCGCGCACGATCGTGGCCAGGTCGATGCCTTCGGCCAATCCGACGGCCGCGGCGATCAGACAATTCTCGACGTGATGGTCGCCGATGATCGTGGTGCGCACGACGGCCGTCATCTCGCCGGCGGTGAGCAGGAACGTCTGCTCGCTCTTGGTGCGCTCGAGCACCTCGGCGGTGACGTTGGCCGAACGGTGCACGGCCACCGACAGCACGCCGCAGGGAATCAGCGGGGCGTACTCGAGGCTCGTCGGGTCGTCGCCGTTGACCACGGCGATGCCGTCCGGCCGCAGTTGATGAAAAATGCGGCTCTTGGCCGCGTGATAGTTGCGCAGGGTCTCGTGATAGTCGAGATGGTCGCGTCGCAGGTTGGTGAGGCAAGCCGCCGAAAGCTCGATCCCCGCGATGCGGCGCTGATCGATCGCGTGGCTGGAAACCTCCACCACCGCGTGCGAGCACCCGGCGTCCACGGCGCGGGCCAGCCAATCGGCCAGCACCGGAGCCGACGGGGTGGTCAACTCCGCGGGCGCGGCTTGCTCGCCGTCGAAGTATTCGAGCGTGTCGAGCCGGGCGGCGTGATATCCTGCGGCGTCAAGCACGCTGGCGATCAGCCGCGTGGTCGTGGTCTTGCCGTTGGTGCCCGTGACGCCGATCGCGCGCAGCGTGCGGCTGGGATCTCCGGCCAGGGCCTGGCAGAGCCGTCCCAGCGCTTCGCGCGTGTCGGGAACGACGCACACCGGAACGCCAAGCGAGAGAGGGCGCTCGGCAACGACAGCGACCGCGCCGCGCGCGACCGCCTCGTCGGCAAAGTCGTGTCCGTCGGCCTGCGTGCCGCGCACCGCCACGAACACGTCGCCGGCCCGACAAGTGCGCGAATCGCTCGTGCAACGGCGCGCCGCCACGTCGGCGGCCCCGCAAAAGCGGGCCTCGACGAACAGCTCGCGCAAACTCACCGGCTCACGATAAGACGACGATCGCGACATCTGCGCTTGGGCCTCCGTGCCTGGCGCGCGTGCAAGAAATGGAACACGGGAGTGGGTGAAACCGCAACCTCGGGGCGCTGCCGTGCAGGCCCGAGACGGCGTCCGCCGACTCCTTCCTTGGAGAAGACGCGGCGGATTTTGGCGATTCTGGCATCTCTGTCAAGGCGGGTTTGCCCCGCCTGCGGGAATCGTCGGCGACTGCAGAAGAACACGCGCCGAGGGCCATGATTTACCGCAGAAGATCTCCGCTGCACGTGCTAGCGCTAGCACGCCAGGACTTCCAAGCACGTATCCCCAACCAGGCAAAACGGTGATGGCCGAAAACGATTTTGGAGTGGCGGAGCTTGCCGCGTACCTGCACCTCGACGCGGCGCAGGTTCTTCGCCTGGCCGAACGTCAGCAGATTCCGGCGCGCAAGGTGGGCGGCCAGTGGCGGTTTTCGCGCGCCGAGGTGCATCACTGGCTCGAAGAGCGCATCGGCCTCTCGACCGATGAAGAACTGGTGCAGATGGAGGGCGTCTTGCAGCGGGCGGCCGGCGGCGGGGAGACCGACATTTCGATCATCGAACTGCTGCCGCTCGAGGCGATCGCCGTGCCGCTGGCGGCGCGCACGCGGGGGAGCGTGATCTCGAAGATGGTCGACACGGCGGCGCAAACCGGTTGGCTGTGGGACACGGCGAAGATGGCCGAAGCGGTGCGGGCCCGCGAAGACATGTTGCCCACCGCAATTGAAACGGGCGTGGCGCTTTTGCACCCGCGCCGCCCGCTGCCCAATCTGCTGGGTCAGGCGTTCGTGGCGCTGGGCCGCACCGAGACGGGCATCCCGTTCGGCGCCGCCCGGGGAGGCTTGACGGACATTTTTTTCTTGATTCTGTCGGACTCCGACGCGAGCCATTTGCGCGTTTTGGCAAGATTGAGTCGTTTGATCGGCGATCCGGGGCTGCTCGAGGCCCTGCGCTCGGCGCCCGATGCCCGCGCGGCCCGGCAAGCCATCGACGACCAGGAACAGCAACTCTCGCCGTGACCGCGCGGAAATCTCCCCCGCCTGGATGGGGTGTCGTGTGGGAGCCGAGCCGAATCGCGGAAAATACTTTGACAAACGCGCGTCAGATGCAGATACTGATGGCTGGGCGCTGCCATCGCTGGCGGTCCCGGTCCATTCTCTAATCAAGATCTCATTGTCGACCACAATCGCGTGGGCGTGGCGCATCGGTTTTATTTCATGGGGGTTCCGGTCATGACGGACAGGAAACGTGGCTTTACGTTGGTGGAGCTTTTGGTGGTGATCGCCATCATTGGCGTCTTGGTAGCTCTCTTGCTGCCTGCAATTCAGGCGGCACGCGAAGCGGCGCGCCGCGCCAGTTGCACGAGCAACATCCGGCAGTTCGGCGTGGCATTGAACACCTACCACGATGCCCTGTCCACGTTCCCGGCCGGTGGTTGCATGCCGCCGAATGACAACATCAGCGACAACAACCTGTACTCCAGTTGTCACACCATGCTCCTGCCCTACTTCGAAGAAGAAGGCCTCAAGAGTCTGGTGGACCCCAACACCGACTGGCAGCACCAGTTTGGCGTGGTCACGCCCGGCAAGAACGGCTCTCCCAATTTTGCGGAAGTCCCGGCCACGGTCGTTCCGGTCTTCAACTGCCCCAGTGCCGACGGTGAAAATCCGAAGGACGACCGTCTGTTGACGAAGATCTTTCTGATCGGCGTGTCAGGTAGCTATAAGGACGGCCAGCTCTACGGCACCACGAACTACGTCTTGTGCAAGGGAGCCACCGACAACTGGTGCAACCGACCGGCTGAGCAACCCAACTCCGTTCGCGGCATGTTCGACGTCAACTTTGCCGTGCCGATCCGCAAGCTGGCCGACGGCACTTCGAAGACGATCGCCATGGGCGAAGGGGCCGACGGCTCGGCCTGGGAAATCACCGGATTGCAGGGTGCAACGGATACGTCGCGCAGTCGCAATGAGTCGGTGAACTCGTGGCGCAACAACCTGGGTAACCCTTACCGCCCCTGGTGTCCGTGGATCTGCGGTCAGGTGGCCTTCGTATCAGTGACCGGCCCTCCCGTGTTCCTGTACGAGACGGGCCCTTATGCCTGCACGCTGGAGCCGATCAACAAGAATCCGGTCACGCAAAACGTGGCTCAGGATGACAACGCGCCCAACTGTAGGCAACTGGGTTTTCCGCCCGCGCAAGGGACAGCAGCTTTCGGCACGGTGCCAGTTGGCGGCGTCGGTATGTGCGCCAACTTCCGCAGCGACCACGGCAGCGGCGCTAACTTCCTGTTCGCCGACAGTTCGGTGCACTTCATCACCGATGACATCGACATGGCTCTCTACCAGAGGCTGTCGACGATCAAGGGCGAAGAAATCGTCGATTTCCCCGAATGATCGCAAGCGGCCTTTCACGGCCGGCCGATTTGTGCCATACCGTGCCCCGGTGCCTTCCCAGGCACCGGGGCACTTTTTTTAGGATCGGCCGTTTTCGCATGAGCTCTTCCCGGCCCTGGCTGTTGGCCATCGGCAACGCAACCGAACTCGATGCGGCGCGGGCGGCGCTGCCCCGCTCAGCGACGGCGCTGGCCGCCACGCTCGAGGCAGCGTTCGAGTTGCTCGATGCGGATAGGGAGCTCTGGCCGCTGCTCGTCGTGGTGGCCGAAGCTCGCCCCGGCGAGCTGCACGCCGCCGCAATCGCGCGGCTGCGGCACCGGTTGCCGCTGGCCCGCCTGGTCTGCCTGCAAGGCCCCTGGTGCGAGGGCCAGCCCCGCCGGGCACTCGTGTCGCAGGGCGAATGGCAGTGCTACTGGCACCAGGTGTCCGCCCGTCTCGGACGAGAGCTCGCCCGGCTCGATGCGACGCACGTGCCGCTGTGGTCCCTGCCCGTCACGGCCACCCGCGAAGAACAGATGGTCGCCGCGTGCCCAATTCGCCAGAATCATCGTGCCGAGACGATCGCCGTTTGCAGCGCCAGCGCGCAAGCGGCCGCGGCGCTCGCGGCGCTGTGCCGCCAGGCGGGCTATGCCACGATCGAAACAGCGTCCACGGCGAACTTCCGCGTGCGCGGCGCAAGCGCTTGGCTGTGGGATGCCCATTGCGACGAGATCGTCGACCCGGCTCGCGTGCAGGACGTGATGCGCCGCGCGGATGCCGCCCGCGTGATCGCCCTCGTCGGGTTCCCGCGCTCCCAGGACGTTCGCCGGGCCAAGGCAGCCGGAATCGCAGCCGTGCTGGCCAAGCCACTGCTGGCCGCCGATCTGCTGTGGCACCTGAACGCTGTGCAAGCACACGCCGCACCCGCGCGCTCCGCACAATGTAGCAGGCTCACTCCGTGAGCCGTTAAGCAGACCTGCCTGGAGACATTGCGGCGGCGGGCGGTGGCTCCTCTGCGGATTCGGGGAGGATGGCCGATTTCAACGGGCGGTGAAAGGCTGCGACGGCTCACGGAGTGAGCCTGCTACATTACGGGCGGCCCCAGTGTAGCAGGCTCACTCCGTGAGCCGTTAAGCAGAATTGCCTGGAGACATTGCCGTGGCGGGCGGTGGCTCCGCAACGGATTCGGAGGATGGCCGATTTCAACAGGCGGTGAAAGGCTGCGACGGCTCACGGAGTGAGCCTGCTACATTACGGGCGGCCCCAAAGTAGCAGGCTCACTCCGTGAGCCGTTAAGCAGACCTGCCTGGAGACATTGCGGTGGCGGGCGGTGGCTCCGCTGCGGATTCGACGCAACGTGCGCTTCCGTGCGGTGGTTTACTCCGCATCCCGCGAAATTGAATTTGGCCAGGATGGCTTGCTTCGACGGTCTGCTAGTCGCCGAACCACTCGGTCCGCAGGATCTCCCGCTTCCACTCGGGCTCGTGCACCGGCCAGGCTTGGACCCGCTGCCGGTAGTCCGCCCGATCGACCGAGACCGCCTGCCGGTGCGCCGTCTCCCAGGCTGCCGACTCCGTTTCGCCCAGCGGCGGAACCCGAAACGGCAGGTTACTGCGCCTGAGCGTGCGGCGCCCGTGGTCGAAGATCGTGATCACCACGCTGGGGCCCATGTCCAGCATCCGCCGGGCAATCAGCTCGTGGCTGGCGCTGGCATAGCGGGCCTTGAGGTCGAACAGAACCCAGTCGCAAGCCCGTCCGTCCTCGGCGAACGAGGCGCGCGGCAGCAGAATGCGCGAGGCCAGGTGATTGGCCACCGCTTCCCGGGCCGCCGGCGGAGCTTCGCGCGGGTCGACCGCCAGCGAGTCGAAGACGCGATGCGCGCAAAACTCGCCGATCTCGTGGGCGATGGCCCATTGCAACCGCTCGGGCCGCGGATCGGGTCGCACCAGGATCGACGCGCCGGCGCCCGTGCCCAGGGCGGCCAGCCGCGCCATGCGCCCGCGGCTCGGTTGGCGCTCGTCCCAGGCCACGGTCAGTCCGAGCGTGCGTGCCAATCGCAGAGCATCGATTGGCGGGGCTGCACTGGGAAGCTCGGCAATCAATTGGCCGGCCACGGCGTCCAGCGCCTCGGACCATTCCTCGGTCGTCAGCTCGGGTAGCATCGGCTCCTCCCAATAGTGTTCATTTGTACACTATTGTAGCGACTCTTGCTGCGACTGCAAGCACGCCTCTCGCCCGCCCGGGGGCATTCGGCTACGATTGGAAATGTCCGCTCGCGCTGCCGATCGCGCCGAGCACCCACCCCGGAGCCCGCGCGTGTCGTCCACCATCCGCCAGCCTTCACGGTCCTCTTCGCCGCCGTCTGCCAAGGGGAGCTACTCGTTCGTCAGCCTGGGCTGTCCCAAGAACCTGGTGGACAGCGAGCGCATGCTCGGGCTGTTGCAGCTCGACGGCTACACCCTCGTTCCCGCTCCGGCCGGGGCCGACTTCGTGGTCGTCAACACCTGCGGTTTCATCGAGCGGGCCCGCGACGAGTCGTATGCCACGATTCGCGAGATGCTCGACATGAAGCGCAGCGGCCAGATCCGCGGCGTGATCGTCTCGGGTTGCCTGGCCGAGCGCGAGAAGGAAAAGCTGCTTGAGACCCTACCGGAGATCGACCACCTGGTCGGCGTCTTCGGCCGCGAGGAAGTCACCCGCGTCGCCGATCGCCTGGTGGGGCACCTCGACGAACAGCGCACCGTGTTTCGTCCGGCGCCCACGCGGCCGCTGGTCGATCGCGGGCGCTTGCGGATCACGCCCAAGCATTTCGCCTTCTTGAAGATCTCCGAGGGCTGCGATCGGCTGTGCACGTTCTGCGCGATTCCGAAAATGCGCGGCAAGCACGCCACTAAGCCGATCGAAGAAGTCGTGGCCGAAGCCCGCGAGCTGGCCGCCGACGGCGTGCGCGAGCTCGTGATCGTGGCCCAGGACACGACCTACTACGGCATGGACCTGTACGGCGAACCCCGGCTCGTCGAGCTGCTGCGGGAGCTGGAGCACGTCGAGGGGATCGACTGGATCCGCCTGATGTACCTCTATCCCATGTACCTCGGCGACGATTTGATCGAGCACATCGCCCGCAGCGAGAAGATCGTGCCCTACTTGGATCTGCCGCTGCAACACATCAACGACACGATGCTCCGCCGCATGCAGCGCCGCGTTGATCGCCGCTCGACCGAGGAGCTGCTGGCCAAGCTGCGCGACCGCATCGACAACCCCGCGCTGCCCACGCCCTTCATCGTCGGCTTTCCAGGCGAAACCGACGAGCAGTTCGACGAACTGTCCGCCTTCGTCGCCGAGCAGCATTTCGAACGGATGGGCGTGTTCACCTATTCCTACGAGCCCGACACGCCGGCCGCGCGGCTGGGGGAGCATCTGCCCGAGGAAGTGAAGGATTCGCGTCGCGAGCGGCTGATGCAAGTGCAGCAATCGATCGCTTTCGCCCGAAACAACGCCCAGGTGGGCCGGCAAGTCGAGGTGTTGCTGGATCAACCCGTGCCCGACGAGCCCGGCGCTTGGATCGGGCGCACGGCGGCCGACGCCCCCGACGTCGACTCGGTGGTGTACGTGACGGGCAAAAAACTGCGTGCCGGCAAAATAGTGAGATGTGAAATTGTGGCAACCTCGGAGTATGATTTAGTAGGCGTCGCAGTCGGCAAACCTCGGTAGCAGGAGGCGAATCGCATGTCCATCGCCACAGAGAAACCCGCCGCCAAACAGCAACTGTTCAACGTTCCCAATCAGCTCACGGCCCTGCGGCTGCTGCTGTCGATCGTGCTGTTCGTGTTTGTCGCGCTGGAGTACTACCTGACCAGCATGGTGCTGTTCATCATCGCCGCCGGCACCGACTGGGCCGACGGATACTGGGCCCGCAAGTACGGCCAGGTCACGAACGTGGGCCGCATCTTCGACCCCTTCGTCGACAAGATCATCATCTGCGGCACCTTCATCTTCCTGGCCGCCGTGCCCGGCTCGGGCATCGCCGCCTGGATGGCCGTCGTCGTCGTGGGCCGCGAGCTGCTGGTCACGGCCTTGCGCAGCTACCTGGAAGGCGAAGGCGCCGACTTCTCGGCCAGCCGCTCGGGCAAGCTCAAGATGGTGCTGCAGTGCGTGGCCGCGGCCTTGTCGCTGTTCGCCCTGTATCGCGGAGCCGAGCGCCCCGAAGCGCTCGACTGGGCCCTGGTGGCCAGCGTCTGGGGGGCCGTGCTGCTGACCCTTTATTCCGGCGTCGCGTACATCCAACGGGCCTTTGTACTGCTGCGCGCGGCGGCGTGAGCGGTGACCGGCCAGCCACCCGCGATGCGTTTCCGTTGCCGCACGAGCGACAACGACTATGCAAGACGAGCCGAACGCCATCAGCACCGCCTTGAGCCTCGTGCTCTTGCTGGGCAGCGGGCTGGCCTGGGCCACCATCGGGCGGCGGCTCGCTCGGCGTGAGGCCCCCATTCCCTTCGAGCCGCGGGGCGGCCTGCCGTTTTCGGGCGTCGAAGTCGTCCTGCTGCTGTTGTTCTACCTGCTGGGCGAAATTGTCGCGCAAGCGGCGCTCGAGCGGTGGACGGCCTACGAGCCGGGCACCGTTTCGCGCGAGCTGCTCTTCGCACAGGCCGCGGCCCGGGCCGGATGGCTCGTTGTGGCCTCGGCCTATTTGTTTACCAAAACCGGCGGCCGCGCGGATACGTTCGGTTGGGACTTTCGCCAACTGGGACGCGATGCGGGCCTGGGCATCGCCGTGTTTTTCGCCGCCGCCGTGCCGGTGTTCGCCGTGCAGGTGTTCTTCGTCTTTGGGCTCGGCATCAAGTCGGAACACCCGGCCATCAAGCTCACGCAGGACGAGCCCAGTTTGGCGATGCTGGCGGCCATAAGCGTGGTCGTGGTGGGGGTGGCGCCGCTGTTCGAAGAGTTCGTGTTTCGCGTGCTGCTGCAAGGCTGGCTCGAAGCGTGGCAGACCACGCTGCGCAGCTTCGGCGACGCGGACGACTCCGCGCCCAGGCCCGGCTATGCACCGCTGGTGGTGGTGTCCCTCTTGTTCGGCGCGTTGCACGGCGGACACGGTCCCGATCCGGTAGCGATTTTCGTTCTCTCGCTCTTCTTGGGCTACGCCTACCGGCAGACGCACCGCATCGTGCCCTCGCTCGTGGCCCACGCCTGCCTCAACGGCTGGACGATGGTCAATCTGTGGATCGCGATGTGGAGCGAATCGGTCTGAGTTTCGGGCGATTCGAGCCGGGCCGTGGCCCCCTCCCCTGGCGAAGGCCGTGGCCAGCTTTTACAATCGCCGGTTCTTTCATCGCACGAGCACCCCGGGAGACTTTCAGTCGTGGCAAAATCGCGCGGATTCGGATTTGGAATCGTTGGTTGTGGGATGATCGCCGGGTTTCATGCCAAGGCGATCGCCGATATTCGCGGCGCGAAACTGGTCGCGTGCTACGACGCCGTGCCGGCCGCGGCCGATCGGCTGGCCGCCCAGCAGGGTTGCCGCCCCTACCACAACCTGAAGGAAATGCTGGCCGATTCCGACGTCGACGTGGTGACGATCGGCACGCCCAGCGGCGCGCATCTCGAGCCGGCCGTGGCCGCCGCCCGGGCCCGCAAGCACGTGATCGTCGAGAAGCCGCTGGAAATCACGCTCTCGCGCTGCGACAAGATCATCCGCGAGTGCCAAAAGGCCAAGGTCAAGCTCTCGGCCATCTTCCCCTCGCGGTTCCATCGCTCAAGCGTCGAACTGAAGAAGGCCATCGACGGTGGACGCTTCGGCCGCCTCACCCTCGGCGAAGCCTACGTCAAGTGGTTCCGCTCGCAGGAGTACTACGACAGCGGCGCCTGGCGCGGCACCTGGGAACTCGACGGCGGCGGGGCCTTGATGAACCAGGCCATCCACAGCGTCGACATCCTCACCTGGCTGATGGGCCCGGTCGTGGAAATCTCCGCCCACACGGGCCTGCTGGCCCACAAGCGGATTGCCGTGGAGGATACGGCCGTGGCCACGCTCAAGTTCAAGAATGGGGCGCTGGGCGTCATCGAGGCCAGCACCGCGGCCTATCCGGGTTACCTGAAGCGGATCGAAATCCACGGCTCCGAGGGCAGCGCCGCGATGGAGGAGGAAGACGTCGTGGCGTGGGACTTCGCCAAGAAGGCCCGGGGCGATGCCGCCGTTGAAAAGCGGATGGCCGAGAGCATCAGCACCGCCGGCGGCGCGAGCGACCCCTCGGCCATCGGCCACCACGGCCACACCGAGCAGTTTCGCGACGTGCTCGACGCGATCCGCGAAGACCGCCCGCCGGCGATCGACGGTCCCGAAGGCCGCCGCTCGGTGGAGATCATCCTCGGCATCTACAAGGCCGCCGAAACCGGCAAGACCATCAAGCTACCACTGGCGAGCGATCCGGTCCTGAAAGCACGCAAGGTTAAGGCCTAGTAGGGCGTGCCCGGCTCGTCGCCCATCGGTGCCGCCCGCCGTGTGTTGTCGGCAATGAAGATCCGGTCGCCGGATCGCACGCGATAGTTGGTCGCCTCGGTCGTCTTGTTGCCCGCTTCCGTCCAATTGACCGGCAGCACGATATCTTTGCCGTCCAACTCGGCGCAAGGCCTCGCAATCCAAACGCGCTTGCCGCGCAGATCTCCACGACTGTCGACGTGAGACAGCACATCCAGCACGGTCTCGCTCACGCAGAACGGAAAACGGGAGACGCTGTCGCCCATGTCACCGCCCTCGGTGACCAGGTAGTACACGTGGCTGTTCTGTTGATACACGGTCACATCGACTCTCAAGTCCGAGTCCTCTGTGCCGAGGCGCTTCGAGACCGCCTGCTCGATCTCCGGGAGGGTCGATCCGGCCACGTACAAGCGGCCGGCATCGCCGAAATCGAGCATGCCGTCCGGATCGATCACCATCGGCTGCTGGATCTTGATGGCCCTCTCGTCTCCCGTGGCGCGCACGCCAACCCAAAGAACGTCCGGCGGCTCCACGCGGTAGTCGCTGCGCTGGTGAATCGGCACGAAGTCATTCTGATCGTCCAAAGCTTTGAACTCGGCCGGCACGATCTCGCCCACCAGCCCCGCATCGGAGTTCACGCCGACCACTTGCTCCCGCTCAGTCTCGATCTCCACATACACCGACAGCCCGAACGAAGCGAACACCGCACCCAGCATTCCGCACGCCAGGCCAAACGCGATGGCGTGACCCGGCGATTGCATACCCAACGCGCTGGCGACTTTGGAAAAGCGGTTCATGACGGTCTCCGAAGAAGCGTGTCCGAACGTCCAAGCAACAAGGGGGGAGTACGATAGCGTCAGCCGCCTTCGGCGTCCACGTCATCTGGCCCGACAGCACAACCGGTCTTGGACGATGGCAGGCATCGTGGCACAATGTCGCCCCTCGCGTGCTAGCGACTTGATCACTCCTGGGGCAGCATCCCGCGTGAGACTCTTCAGCCTGCGAAACGCCATCGACTACTCGGCCTACGTCGTGGTGCGCCTGTTCGTCTGCATCGTGCAGGCCATGCCGCTTGCGCACTGCGCGGTCGTGGCCCGCTGGATGGCCACGCTTTGTGCCAGCCTGCTGAAGATCCGCCGCCGCCTGGTGGAAGAGAATCTGCGGCACGCCTTTCCGGAGATGACCGCTCCGGAGCGCAAGCAATTGGCCTGGCGGATGTGGGAGCACCTGTTCCTGCTGCTGATCGAAGTGATCCATGCCCCGCGCAAGATCCACCACACCAACTGGCGCGACTACGTCAAGCTGGCCAATGCCGACAAGATCATCCGGGCGTTCTTCGACGACCGCCCCACCGTGATCATTTGCGGTCACTACGGCAATTTCGAACTGTCGGGCTTCGTCTTGGGCATCCTCGGCTTCCCGTCGTACACCATCGCCCGCACGCTCGACAATCCGTACCTCGACCGGTTTCTCAACGACTTCCGCGGCATGACCGGGCAGTACATCCTGCCCAAGGAGGGCAGCTCCGGCGAGGTGGAACGGGTGTTG
Organism: Planctomycetota bacterium; assembly: GCA_003389325.1. GTDB lineage: Bacteria > Planctomycetota > Planctomycetia > Pirellulales > PALSA-1355 > LB-PLM-3. The sequence goes on along the minus strand of QQVE01000030.1, from coordinate 50,005 downwards.
AGCCAGGGCGGCATTCTGGCCCTGTTGGCCGATCAAAACGCCGGACGCAAGGGATGCTGGGTCGATTTCTTCGGGCGGCCGGCCTCCAGCCACAAGGGCATCGCCCTGTTTACGCTGGCCAGCGAAGCCCCCACCCTGTTTTGCTACGCCCGCCGGATCGGCGGACCGCTCGAGCACCTGATGGGCACCGATGCGGTCCTCGAACCGCGCAACATGCCCGACGAGATGCACAGTGTGAAGGGCATCACCCAGTGGTATACTCGGCAGTTGGAGCAAACGATCCGGCAGGCACCCGAGCAATACTGGTGGGTTCACCGCCGTTGGCGCGAGTACCAGCCGAGAAAGAAGAAACCCAAGACCTCCGCGGAATCCAAAGCCGCGTAAGACCCGCCCCTCTGCCCTACGCTGCTGGGGCGAAGCGCGGGCTCGGACCGCGAGAAACGCCCTGGGATCTCTGCCAACCTACCTTCGCGAAATGGCTAGCTGGACCCCCTTGGCCCGCGTCAGCGATTGTCCGCCCGGCACGGCAAAGGAACTGGTCGCCGGCGATCGCGTGATCGCGCTGTTCCGCGTCGACGACGACACGTTCTGCGCGCTCGACGGCGTCTGCCCGCATCAGGGCGGACCGCTGGGCAAGGGCACGCTCGACGGCTGCGTCGTCACCTGTCCCTGGCACGGCTGGCAGTTCGACGTCTGCACGGGCGAGAACCAGATCAACCGCCAGATCGTCCAGCCGTGGTTCGACGTGCGTGTCGAAGACGGCTGGGTCTTGATAGACTTGGAGCGACCGTGAATCGCAAGTGACGTGAGCCGTGATCGAGTACCGCTCCTTTCGCAACACCGATCCGCCCCAACTGGCCGAAATCTGGCGTGGCCACACCAGCCGTGGGCTGATGCAGCCCATGTCGATGGCCGTGCTCGAGCGCTACGTGCTGGCCAAGCCCACGTTCGATCCGGCCGGACTGATCGTGGCCGCCGAGGGCAATCGCCTGCTGGGTTTCGCCCACGCAGGCTTCGGCCCTACCGACGATTTCGAAACCGTCTCGGCCGAGCGCGGGTTTACCGGGCTGGTGATGCTGCGCGCCGACGCCGATCCGGCCATCGGCAGTGCGTTGCTAGCGCGCAGCGAGGCGTACCTGGCCGAGCGCGGAGCCAAGACCTTCTTCGGCGGCGCCAGCTATCCGCTGACCCCCTTCTACTGCGGGCTGTACGGCGGCAGCCAGTTCTCCGGCGTGCTCGACTCCGACCAGCGGCTGCACACGGTCTTTCAGACTGCCAATTACCGACAGGTCAACCGCTCGGTTGTGCTGCAACGCGACCTGATGGGCTTTCGCCCCGTGGTCGACCGGCAGCAAATTCAAATTCGCCGCACGACCAGACTTGAGACCGTCGTCGATCCGCCGGCGGGAAGTTGGTGGGAGGCAGTCATGTTCGAACCCTTCGAGCGTACCCGCTGGGCGCTGGTCGAACGCGAGGGCGGTCCCAGCCTGGCCAGCGTCCATGTCTGGAACCTCGAGACCATGCTTGGCACCTGGGGCGTGCACGCCGTGGGCATCGTCGACCTGCAAGTCACCAGCGAACGGCGGCGGCGCGGACTGGCCACGAATCTGCTGGGCGAGGCCTTCCGCCAACTGCAGTCCCACGGCGTTACCCTGGCCGAAGTGCACGTGCCGCAAGCCAATGAGCCGGCCCTGGCCGTGTTCGGCAACCTGGGGTTCGAGCAGGTCGACGGGTCGGCGCTCTACTGCAAAGACTGACGCAGCACGGCCACGTGCTCGGCCACCCGCTGGCGGCAGCGGGGATCGGAGAGATACACCCGATCGGAAAGCGCTCCCGGCGATTCCGGCTGCATCAGCTCCTGCACGTAGCCTCGCAGCAGCTCGCGATTCTGCGGCGTGCTCTCCAGCAGATAGTGCAACCAGGCCCAGCTCTCGGCATAGTCGGCCTGCTTCATCTCGGCCGTGGAGTGCAGCGCTTCGAGACGCTTCATGTCGGGCTGCCAATTTTCACCGCGCTGGACCAACTGTTCGACGTGGGCCCGATTGATGCCCATCGTGCCGCGCGGCACTTCGAAGTACTCGGCCAGACCCTCGTCGAGCCACAGCGGCAGGTTCGGCACGACCGAATGCAAGTATCCGTGCACCACCTCGTGCCGCAGGTCTTCCGCCACGCGGTCGCCCCAGTAAGCGTACACGCTCAGCCGGGTATCGGTCTCGACGAAGAAAGCTCTCCGCCGCGGCAGCTCCGGATGCGCGGCCCGCATGTACTCGGTGAACTTCTCCGCACTGGGAAACAGGTATACGTGCACCGGCTCATCGGAGATCGGCAGGCCCAGCTTCGTGCTCACCGCGGTGCGCAGCGCCCGCAGCTCTTCGAGCAGCCGATGGTTGCGCGGCAGCGGGGTCTGGCTGAAGATCACCAACTGGTCCAGCACCATGCTGTGCCGCACCGGCAGCTCGGGCCGGCTGTCCCACTGCGCGCAGCCGCCCACGAACAGACAGGCAGACACACTCAGCATCAGCAACGCTCGGGTCATCCTTGACCTGGCAAGTGCGACAGACGCGAGACGAGAGACAAGTCGGAGGCTCGGAGGACAGCCTTACGAGGCGGTGGCCGCCCGCTCGGCGATCAATTGATCGAGCTCTTCCTTCAGACGGGGCAAGATGGCGTCGTAGGGGTAAGCCCCCAACTCCACGCTACCCCGCTTGAGATTGACGAAATTCGGCCCGCACCACAAGCCCAGATCCGCGTCGTCGGTTTCGCCGGGCCCGTTCACGCGGCAGCCCATCACCGCGATCGTGATAGCATGCTGGCTGGCGTATTGCGTCATCTGCTTGACCTCTTGAGCCAGCTCGATGAACGCCTCGTTCTCGACGCGCGAACAACTGGGGCAACTGATGATGTTCAGCGTGTCGCGGCCGAAATCGACCACCGAGCGCACGCGGCCGGCCGCGATGTCGGCCAGAATCTGCCGCCCGGCGGCGATCTCTTCGCCCTTACGCGCGTTGGGCACCGTCAGCGAGACGCGAATCGTGTCGCCGATGCCCCGGCTGATCAACTGCTCGAAAGCGATGCGCGTCTTGATGATCCCCTCGGGCGGCATGCCCGCTTCGGTCACCCCCAGGTGCAGCGGCACGTCGGGCCGCCGCTCGGCGAAGCGCCGATTGACTTCGATCACCTTCTCCGGGTCCGAATCCTTCAGCGACACGCAGTACCGCGTGAAGCCCAGCGAGTCCAACAGCTCGCAGTGCTCCCAGGCACTTTCCAGCATCGGCGTGATCGAATCGTCTTCGGCATACTTCTCCAGCTTGGCCGGGTCGACACTGCCGCAGTTGACGCCCACGCGCATCGCGCAGTCGTTCTCGCCGGCCACGTCGACCAGGAACTTGACCTTGTCCTGCCAGGGCTTCTCGCGCTCGTGATGGTAGAGGTGCCCGGGGTTGTAGCGCACCTTGTCGACGTGGGGGGCCACCTGCTTGGCCAGCCGGTAGTTCTCCTGCAAGTCGACCGACAGGTTCGCCGCGGTGCGGGCCCGAATTTCGGCCAGCGCCTCGGCGTCCTTGGTGCTGTCGACGGCAATCCGCACGATGTCGGCCCCGGCCGTCTGCAAGTCGTTCACTTGCGCCGTGGTCGCGTCCACGTCGCGGGTGTGCGTGGCCGTCATGCTCTGCACGGCCAGCGGATGGCCGGCGCCGATCGTGACCGAACCGATGGCGACGCCACGAGTGGGATTGCGAGGAAGATCCAAGACTGCGGCTCCGGGCTGCGCTTGACAAACCTAGTTTCAACCTAACAAAACCGGCCCGATCAGGCGAGCGAGATTCGCGTCCACAAGCCTTCTTCTCGATCAACCCCTAGCCAGAATAATCGTCGCCGTCGAGCATGACCGGCGCCCGAAAACCGGGGCCCCGGGCCAACGTTCGACACTGGCAGCATAACCGGAAACAGAGCATGCGGAGTCACACCCATTCTCTTCTTCCCAGTGGCCGTTGCCGTCCGGATCGGCCTCGCCGGGCAGCACCGTGTAATGCCGCAGGGTGCCTTTTCGATCTCCACTTCGATCGTGCCCTAGAGCGGCGTCCGCATCGCTAGTGCCGGGCGGCGACGATACTTCAAACGAGGTCGTCGAGCAGTGCTTCATCGTCGCCCAGCAGCCACTCGATCGACTCCCCGTCGGAATCCGCGGCGAACAACGCATCGGCGACTTCCACCACCGCGGACATCGGCAAGCTGCCGGCGTTCGCCTTGTCGTCGATGGACTCCCCGCCGGCGGAGAGCCGGGAATCGACGGTAGCCGGCGCGGCTTCGTGCGCGGCTTCGGTACCCGAATCCAGCGCCAACGACCAGCCGATGGCCGAACCGTCGCCGGTGGCCGGCAGCGGCGCGGCTGGCGGATTCGTGATGCTGATCTTCGTCAGTGTGCCGCCGTTGTTGCGCGCGACGATCTGGTCTGTGGCGTTGACCAATCCGCTGCGGTCAAAGTCGAAGACGTTCGTAATCGAAGCGCCGAAGCCCGCGTTGTTGCGCGCGGCGATTTCGTCCAGGGCGCTGGTGATGGCCAGCGTGGGCGAGCCGGTGCCGGTATCGCCGATGCGGTTGCCGAAGTAAAAGATATCCGAAGCCGGCAACCCGGTGTTGGTGTTGTTGCCGCCGGCGGCGTCGTTGCCCTGCGAGAGAATCTGCAGCCAGCGATTCGAGACGGCCCCGGCCGCCCATACGATCTCGATGCGGTCGGCGCTTCGATAGCCCGCTCCGCTTCGCACGGTCACGCTCGTGGGCGCGGGCGCGGCGACCCAGGTGCTGGGCGTATTGTTCGCCCCGGTCTGGTTGCTCATCACAAACGTGAAGTCGCCCGCCGAAATCGCCCCGTGCGGGCCCGACAGATCGACCATGATGCCGTTGATGCCGCGCGAATAGCTGGTGATGTTGGCAAACATCGCCGGACCTCCGCCGGGAAACAACGGGACCTTGTCCGGCGCAATCGCGTTGTCGTCGGCAGCGTCGGGGTCGGGGCTGAAGCCGTCGAACTTCGACTGGTTGTAGAAAATGTGTCTGCCCACCACGACGTTCTCGACGCGGGTCAGCGTCACGTCGTTGCCGTCGCCGCCGACATACGACAACTGGAACGGCAGCCCGCCCACGGTGTAGATATCCCCCTCGGGCGACAACTCGAAGGTGCCCACCACGGGATCGGCCCCGTCGTTGTCGATGATCGTCCACGTTTCGCCGATTGCAGGCGTGTAGTTGCGTGCGATCGTCAGCGGGCCGTCGAGCGAAACCGTGCCTTGCACGACGAGCTGGTCGTAGTCCGCGCCGGCCGTGGGGCCGTCGATGTTGACGGCGAACGTGCCGCCCGCCGACTGAGCGAAGTCCCCCACGATCGATACCTCGCCGGGATCGGCGGTGTTCGCACCCAATGCCACGGATCCGACCAGGTTCGAGACGTTGGCATTCACGGTGCCGCCGTTGCCATTGAGCTGGCTGCCGGCATCGAGTTGCAAAGTGCCGCCGTCGATCGTTCCCGACGACTGGGGCCGCAACGCCACTCCTTCGAGAGCCAAACTGGCAAGGCCCAGATCGATGTTGCCGCTGTTGGATACCAGAGCCGAGCTCAGGCCGGCCGTGTCGGTCCAGGTCGCGAGCGAAGTTAATGTGACGCTGCCCCCGTTGTCGGCCGTCAAGTCGACGTCCCGCGCCGTCAGCGTGGCCAGGCCGTCGAGATCGACCTCGCCGCCGGCCAGCGCGTTGATATCGAGCGCGTTGGGCGTGCTGTTGGTGATCGAGGTCAAGGCCGTCAGGTCGAGCTTGCTCCCGGCGCCGCTAGCCTGAAACGTGGCCGTACCCGAAATCGACTGGTCGTAGGTCGTCAGCCCGGCCATCGTCAACGAGCTGCCGGCCCCCGTGACAAACAGGGAACCGGCGTCGAAATCGGTAATCACGGGGAACGCCGCCGTCATATTCGTGACGTTGATCCTGCCGCGTTCGAAGTTCGTCAAGATCGGCACCTGCACGTTCCCGCCGTTGGCCACGGTCAGCGAGCTCAAGGCCGTCGCGTCGACCCACATTGGCAGGAGGCTCAGGTCGACAACGCTCCCGCTGCCGTCGGCGTTGACGTCAGTGTCGCGCGCGGTCAGCGTGGTCAGGCCGTCCAGTTCGACCTCGCCGCCGGCCAGCGCGTTGATATCGAGCGCGTTGGGCGTGCTGTTGGTGATCGAGGTCAAGGCCGTCAGGTCGAGCTTACTCCCGATGCCATTGGCTTGAAACAGTGCCGTGCCCGGGAACGACTGGTCGTAGGAGGTCAGCCCGGTCATCGTCAACGAGCTGCCGGCGCCGGTGACGACCATCGAACCGGCGTCGAGATCCGTAATCACGGGAAACGCCGCCGTCATGTTCGTGACGTTGATCGTGCCGCGCTCGAAGCTCGTCAGGATCGGCACTTGCACGTCACCGCCATTGGCCACGGTCAATGAGCTTAAGGTCGTCGCATCGTTCCAAATCGCCAGCAGACTCAGGTCGACGACACTGCCGCTGCCGTCCGCTCGGACGTCGGTGTCGCGCGCGGTCAGCGTGATCAGACCGTCCAGTTCGACCTCGCCGCCGGCCAGCGCGTTGATATCGAGCGCGTTGGGCGTGCTGTTGGTGATCGAGGTCAAGGCCGTCAGGTCGAGCTTGCTCCCGATGCCATTGGCTTGAAACAGGGCCGTGCCCGGGAACGACTGGTCGTAGGAGGTCAGCCCGGCCATCGTCAACGAGCTGCCGGCGCCGGTGACGACCATCGAACCGGCGTCGAGATCCGTAATCACGGGAAACGCCGCCGTCATGTTCGTCACACTGATCGTGCCGCGTTCGAAGCTCGTCAGGATCGGCACTTGCACGTCACCGCCATTGGCCACGTTCAGCGAGCTCAAGGTCGTCGCGTCGTTCCAACTCGCCAGCAAACTCAAGTCGACGACGCTGCCGCTGCCGTCGGCCGTCACGTCCGTGTCGCGCGAGGTCAGCGTGGTCAGACCGCCCAGCGCGACAGTGCCGCCCGCCAACGCGTTGATGTCGATGGCATTGGTCGTGCTGTTGGTGATCGAAGTCAGGGCCGTCAGGTCGAGCGTGCTCCCGATGCCATTGGCTTGAAAGGTGGCCGTGCTCAGGAAGTTTTGGTCGTACGACGTTAGCCCGGCCATCGTCAACGAGCTGCCGGCCCCGGCCACGAACAGCGAACCCGCGTCGAAATCGGTAATCACGGGAAACGCCGCCGTCATGTTCATCACACTGATCGTGCCGCGCTCGAAGCTCGTCAGGCTTGGCACCTGCACGTCGCCGCCGTTGGCCACGTTCAGCGAGCTGAGCAGCGTTGCGTCGTTCCAAGTGGCGAGCGAACTCAGCTCGACGGTGCTGCCCGCCCCGTCGGCGCTCACGTTGGTGTCTCGAGCCGTGAGCGTGGTGACGCTGCTGAGATTGATGCTGCCGCCGGCCAGAGCGCCGATGTTGATGGCCCCGGTCGTACCGGTGATGGAGGTGACTCCCGACAGGTCGACGATACTAGCCGCTCCGTCGGCACGAACGGTCGATGTCGTGAACGTCCCTTGGGCGTAGGACGTGGCATTCGAGAGATCGAGTTGTCCGCCGCCCAGGGCAAACAAACCGGCATGGGTCAGCGACACGGAGCCATTGGCGGCGAACGTGGCCGTCGCCCCATTGGCCTGCAGCGTGCCGGCGTTGATCGTGAGCGTCCCCGCAACGCTCGAAGCGCCGGTGGTGACCGTGATCGAACCGCCGGTGATGCTCAGGTCGCCGCCGCTGGTGAGGTTCAAAATCGTATGGTTGCCGCTGGCGTGGATCACGTTGGCTGCGCCGATTACCACGTCGTCGGCCGGACCGGGCAGCGAATCGGTGCTCCAGTTGAGCGGATCGGTCCAGTTCACGCCGTCGCCGCCACCGTCCCAGGTGACCGTCAGCATGGCGCGGACTTCGAGGGGTTCGAGCGTGAGCGGCCGCCGCGAGCGAGCCCGCTGGAGATTGCGACGACGGCCAATGCCTTGACGACGATCGACATCACGGAGTCGGCTCATGGTGGTGTCCTCGAAGGTGGTGTGGAGGCAAAGCAGCCGGGCGGGCCCCGCTGCGATGGGAGGAGGCCGTCCTCCCCAAAGCGACCGTGAGTATAGGGTGGGGGCCCACCGCCCTCAACAAGCCCGCGGGTAGCGGACAAGATCCCGCCAGAGGCGCGCAAGGCCAAGGTCGACACGGGTGCCCACTTGCGCTTTCGGCCTGCCACGGCAGGGGCGCGTTGGAAGACGCTGCCGGCTGCCCGCCAAACTGCTGGCCCGCCGGCAGCACGGCCGCGGCGATCGCGACGGGCCCCGCCTAGAAAGCACGTACCATCAGACACAACACGATCGTCAGCACCGCGAACGCGACGACCAGGTAGACGGCGGCCGAAGGCGAAACCCGCGCTGGGCTTTCCTGTCCGCAGTTGGGACAATGCGTGTCCCAGGGCGAAACCGACCGCTCGCATTCACAGCAATGAACGCACTCTTCGATCCGCTCGTGGAGCCATTGCTTGATCGACGCGCGCGTGCGACCCGCCGGTGGGGAGCTTGGATGCATCGTGATTGCCTTCCCCAAAGATCTTCGGTGGCATTTCCACAATCGAACCGAGCGTGCCCTCGCCGGGCATCGCCGATTCTCATCGCATCGAGTGATCGGGCCGACCGGGGCCGACCCATTGCGCCTGCGCTAAACCCTATCTCGCCGCGAAGCGTTGTCAAAGCGACACGCGAGGACGGCATGCTTCCCAACGGTTTCCGGGCGCTGCGTTTCGTGGCTCATCCGCCGCAGCACTTCTTGAATTTCTTGCCGCTTCCACACGGACAAGGAGAGTTTCTGCCAACCCGTTCCGTTCGCCCCCCGGGGGCCCCCGTCGGTTGCTTTGAAGCGAGCGACTGATTGTAGTGGCTCACGAACGTCGCGCGTTCCGCTTCGGACGCCATGTCATAGCCCGCCTGCTTGCCTACCGAGAAGATCGACTTGGCCATGCCGAAGTTGGCCGGGTCGGACATCTCGGCCTGTAGCCGCGCGACCAGGCCGTCGGACTGCAGCCACTCGAGAATCGAACGGGCCTCCGACAGTTCGTGGGCGCGATGCAAATACTGCCAGAACGCGGTGAGTTCGGCCAGAATCGCGGGCGCCGCATCTGCTTCCACCGCAACCTTGCTCGGAACGAAGCCGAAAACGAAGTGTCGGATGCTGGCGAGCTTCATTTCGTCGACCGTCTCGCCGAGGTAGTCGACCCCGAATCGCAACAACAACGGATACCACTCGAGATCGCCGTAGCGCTCGAGGATTTTCTTGGCCTCGATCGACTTGGAAAACGCGTCGTCGACCCGTTTGTAGTAGGCTTCCGCGGCGTCGTCGTCGATGTCGCCGAAAAAGAAGATCGGCTGATCGGAGAAGATGCCCATGCCCAGCCGCAATCCAAGGCCCTTGGTCGAATCGTGCGGGTCCTTGGGCATTTTCAGACCCAGGCTCTCGACTCCCAAGGTTCGCCGCACGTCGTCCCAAGTGCCCACCACGCCCACGTCAAGCAAATCGGCAGCGAAGGCGCGCTCGATCGGCTCGGCTGCTTCGGTGGCCCCGAGATCGACCAACTCGATCAACACCGTTGTATTGAACTCCGCATGGCCTTCGCGGGCGCTGGCCATCATTTCCGTGAGCAACGCGACGACGCGAGGCTTCGTGTTCGGATGGTAGTCAGCCACGAGACGCAGTCCCGACGCTGCAATCGATCGAGTGTAGTCGGGCTGCTGGTCGTCCGCGGCCAGCCGGATGAGCGGCTCGATCGCCGATTCTCCGATCTTGCCGAAGACGTGCGGCAACTCCTCGCAGACCCAGTCGTCGCACTCGTCTTGCAGTTCGCACACCAACTCGACGAGGGGCTGCACCGCCGCAGTGGCCTTCAGGTCTCCCAAGGCGCGCCAGGCCGTGATCGGCAGCAACTCCGCTTCGTCGATGTCGGGCAACTCCACGTCGTCCGACCGGTTCGGGTCGCTCCATTCCCGTACCAGGTCGATCAATTCGGGAACATCGTCCGCAGAAACGCGGCACGCCGCGACGTAGTAGCCGTCTCGCTGTTCCCAGTCGTGCTGGTCGCGCGGGTTTCCGGCTGCGGCCAAACGTTCGACCAGCGATGCATTTTTCTCCGACATTGGTGGTGCCTCCTTGATTGCGATCCTTGCCACGACCACGCCGTAGTTGTAGGTCATCGCACCACATTCAGCAATCCGCGCGGCACGCCGCGGATCCGTTGAGTCGACTCCCCACGCCCGTCCCAGCCCGATAGGGTCGCCGAGAGCGCGAATGACGCACGGACCGACCTGGTCACAATTCAGGGTCAATCACGACTCGCTCGTACCATGGCCCCCCCTCTTTGATTTGCCGCACGAGCAGGCTTGCTGCCGTTCGGTACAAATCGTAGCAGGCCTGCAAGAATCGAGACGCGTCTTGAGAGCTCGACAGCGTGGCTCGCAGATTTTAGCCCAGCCGTTGAACCGAACCTGTCGGTCAGCCGCGGCGTTTCCTGCGAGATCCGTTCTTGGTGGGTCTGACTTCAAGATCGGTCACGAGCAGCAGGTCGATGATATGCGCGGCATCATCTGTGCCATAGACAGTCACCGTGCGACCACTCGGGGCGCGGGCCATGAATTCTCGGTGTTCAACGGGAATCTGCCGACCATCCGCTAGATGAATGACAAATGGTTGAAACGGCTGAGCATCGTACAGTGTTCGAATCTGATCGATGGTCACAGCGATACTCTCCTGCCCAACGCAAGTTTTTCCACGCCTTGCAAAAAACCCCCGTGGCCACACGTGGCGACCCGGGGGTTAGGAGAGTAGCGGGGACAGGATTCGAACCTGTGACCTCGAGGTTATGAGCCTCGCGAGCTACCGGGCTGCTCCACCCCGCGATGTGTTTTGGACGCGGTCCACCAAGTCGATGTCGGAAGTCCCGCGGCGAGTCTTCATTCTACCGCCCGACGTTCAAAACGTCGAGGGGGCGAAGCGGCCGCAAGGAGTCGAAGGCACTTACCCGGGCATGGCTTAGCGCTAAGGGTCGTTGGCCAAGGGCGCCGGAGTCGCACCCGCTGCGAAAGCCCAGCCAAATCGGCGCAAGTCCCCTTGAACACTGACGTTCTTGCTTGGCGCGTGCGCCGGCCAGTTGGTACACTCCAGACTGCGGGTTGTTTCGGAACAGACTCGTCTTCGCGCGGTGTTTCTACCCAGGCTCCGCAGCCCGGCGCCGTGTCATCGTTGGCAGTGATTCTGCGGGGTACCGTCGATGGTTATGCCCGAGGGCGACCTTCCTTTCGAAGGCGAAGAGCCACAAGCTGGCTACCCGGGCAGTCGTCCCATGCCGGCAGCGCGTCCGGCCCCGGCGTCGAATCGACCCGCCGCCCCCGGTGCCGGCAATCGTCCCATCCTGCTGAAGCCTCGTTCCGACGACGTGGTGGATGCCGACGATGACGACGACCTGGAGGACGAGGAGGATACCGATCTTCAGGAGGTGTTGCGCAACGCCCCCGCCTGGCTGGTCAGCACGGTGTTTCACATGCTGCTGTTGATCGTGCTGGGCATCCTGGCCTTTTCGACCACGCGGCGGAACACGGAATTGCAGGTCGAAGTGAGCTACGTCGAAGACCTGGGCGAGCAACTGGAAGATCCCTCGGTGCTGGAGAGCACGGCTACCGAGATCGAAACCCTGCCGGAGCAGATGATCACGCCGCCGGACCTGACGCCGGTCGAAGATCCACTGGCGGCGCCCCTGGAACTGCCGGATCTGAGCCTGCCGCTCCAGCCGACGGTGCGAGCCACGGCCACCAAGATCGAAGGACCAGCCATCGGAATCGCGCTTCAGGGGCGGCAAGTGGGAACGCGCCAGGCGCTGTTGAAAAAGTACGGTGGCACCAAGGGCACGGAGAAGGCCGTCGAGGCGGGGCTGGCCTGGCTCGCTCGCCAGCAGTTGGACAACGGCACCTGGAGCCTCTTAGGCCCGTACAGCGACGGCGGCAACAGCGAGAACATCCCGGCCGCCACGGCCATGGCGCTTTTGGCCTTCTTGGGGCACGGCGATACGCATCGCGAGGGACAGTATGTCGACGTTGTCTCCAAGGGCGTGAAAGCCTTGCTGCGAATGCAGGAGAACAGCGGGCTCTTCTCCGGCAAGATGAGCCAGCAGACGCAGATGCTCTACACGCACGCCCAAGCCACGATCGTCATCTGCGAGTTGTACGGCATGACCCGCGAAAAGTCGCTGCGCGTGCCCGCTCAGAAGGCCGTGGCCTACTGCATCGAAGCCCAGGACACGACCGGCGGAGGCTGGCGATACGCGCCCCGCAAAGACTCGGACACGTCCGTCACCGGCTGGTTCGTCATGGCCCTGCAAAGTGCCCGCATGGCCGGCCTGGAGATCCCGCCGGAGGTGTTCGGGCGCGTGACGGAATACCTCGATTCGGCCCAGATCGACGAAGGCCGCGCCTACGGCTACCTCAAGGGCGGACTCGAATCGACCAGCGCCGTCTCCGCCGAAGGCCTGCTCTGCCGCCAGTATCTCGGCTGGCCTCAGAACGACGAACGCCTCGTCGAGGGCGTGTCGTCGCTCGTCAAGGAGCACCCGCTCACCTACGACGGTGGTCTCGACCAGGACGTGTACTACTGGTACTACATCACGCAAGCGGCGCATCACATGGAGGGCAGCATCTGGAAAGACTGGAACAGCATGTTGCGCGTGCACGTCCCGAAGCGGCAAGACTCCAAAGGCCCCGAGGCCGGAAGCTGGAGCCCGGCCGGCGACCGCTGGGGCGACTGGGCCGGCCGCTTGTATACCACCTGCTTGTCGATCTACATGCTCGAAGTCTACTACCGTCACCTGCCCATCTACTCGGGATACGAAGCCATCGCCGGCGTGCAACAGCAGCCGGCGTCCGAAATCGATCCGGCTCCTGCCGAGAGCGACGACAAGCCGGACGATGCGCCGGACGATGCGCCGGACGCCGCGGAGGACGAAGCTGTTTCCGAAGCCGAGTCTTCCTGAGCCGCGATGCGGCAGCGCGCGAAAGGCCTCCGACCGCGATCAGCGTGCGCGGCCGCGCGGCAGAGTTCGGCGGGCCATTTCTGCCGCCGCTCCGGCTTGTTCGGGCTGTAGCGGGCAAAACGCCAGCAAGAAACGCACGATGAGCAATTTCGGCGAACCAATCGATGATTTGCCGTGATTCGCCGCCGTTTCATCGCTAGCGGCCGGATTTCTTTTGCCGATCCATGCCAGGTGGGATCGGGCCAGGCGCTGGCCCTGGCGGCTGCCAGCCCCCTCGCTGGACAGCACAGTTCTTGAGAATCTGTTCGAGGAGAAACCCAACGATGGTTCGAATCACGATGCTCGCTCTCTTAGTGCTTGCGACGGTCGCTTCCTGGGCGGCGGCGCGTAACTACACCGGTCTTTCGCGTCAGCAGATTCGCTCGATGCCGATTCTCGAGCGGCCTTCGCGCCCGGGTCACTTCTACGGCAACGCCGTGCGTCGCCGTCACCAACGGAGCATGGAACAGGCCGGCCACTACGGCTATCCGGCCTACCGCGGAACCGTCTGGACGCAAGACGCTCCCGTCATGCAAGACGGCGCGACCTATCAAACCGGCGAGACCTATATCGTCGAGTAAGCCGGCCGGGTTGCAGCGCAACAGCGCTCGCACACCGCCGGTCTCGCAGTCGCCGGACGGCAGCAAACGAACAACCGCCAGCGAGTACCGACTCGCTGGCGGTTTTGTTTTTCCCGGGGACGCTCAGCCCGGCTCGCCCGACATCAAACGCGAAACAGATCCGCTAGCCGGGTTCGCGATCAGAACTCGCGGCGGCCGCGCGGCAAGGGAAGTTCCGGAGCGTTCTGCGAAGGAAGATTCTGCGGCGGGACGTAGTCGCCCGGCTGCGCGTCGGCCGGCGCCGGAAGCGTGCCGCGCGCCGGCCGTTTCGGCGTAACGGGCGTGGGGGCGGGCAACAACTCGGGCTCGCCGGGGTCTTCCGCAGGCGCCCGCTCCACTTCCACCGGACACGCCGGCTCGCCGTACAGCGGCTCATAGGTCCAGTTGTGGGAGTCGATCTGCCGCGACTTGTATCCGACCGGCTGGCGGATCGGCGGATTGGCCGGGTTGTAGCCGTTCTGCCAGAGCATCTTGCGGGTCACCTCGAGCTGCCGCGCGACCTCGTTGAGCCGACGCGCTTCGCCGATGCGATACAAGTCGCCGGCCGGGTCGAAACCATCGACGTTCGACTCCGGATCGAGACCGAACCCGTACGCCGACGCCCCGGAGCAAACCACCAGCACCAGGCTCGTCAACCACGACCTGCAACGACCAAACTCACTCATCCGCTCACTCCCCGGTATGCATCCGCATCCATCATACGCATGGATCCCTAAAAGGGTATTTCCCTACGAGGGTATTATCGGCCCGCGGGCGGCCGCTCTTGGCCGCATCGCCCCGATCGCCCCCACCGCCGCCACGCCGCCGTACGGCAACAAGCACAACCGGCATGGCCGGAGTGCCGGTCGTGCCGGATGACCGCGTTGGGCGGGCTCGCCTTAGTCTTCGCGTGACTCGGCCAGGATCTTCGCATAAGCCTTGCGGGCCACGTCGTAGGCTGCCGCCGCCGCGGGACGCTCTTCGGGGCGAATGCCTTTCACTTTCTGCTGCCAGCACACGTCGACCGCGTCCAGGCACCACTGGGCGCTTTTCTTGCTCGCGCGAATCGGCTGGCCGTCGACTTCGACGAAGACGGGGTTCGTGTGTGCCGTGGGAAAGATCCGCAACGCCACCCAGCTCGAGCGATCGGGCGTGTAGTCGAACGACAACTCCTGCACCGTGCCGTCGGCCACCAGTTCCTGCCGGGCCACGGCGTGTCCGTTGACGATCAACTCCACGGGCACCTTGTTCGAGTCGCCGATGCGGGCCCGCTCGACGTGCCAATACGGTTTCTGATCGAGCGGCTTGTCGCGAATTTCGGCCACCGGCTCGTCGTCGAGCAGGGCCGCCGCCTTGACCTTGATGTTGAGCGACTCGCCCTGTTTGGCTGCCAGGAAGCTCGCCCGGCCGTCGTCACCTTTCTCGCCGACGCCCAGCCCGTTGACGCTGAAGTCGATCAGGTGGCTCAATCCGTCGCCGCAGTAGCTCGCGCCATCCTTGAGCCGCATCACCCAGCGGTCGTAGTCGAGCGGTTCGCCCGCCGGCAGCTTCACGTAGGCGCGGCCCAACCCCACTTTGTCGCCGTAGATGCACGGAAAGTCGGTCTCGCCGCTGATCCGGCAGGTGTAGCCGCAATTGAGCGTGTGGTACCAGATGTTCAATTCCCAGATGGCCGGTGTGTCGACCGACGAGATAAAGTCGCAGGCATCGTGCACGACGTCGACGACGTACTCATTGGCCCCGATGCCGTCGAACTTCGGCATGTCGTAGGTGGGCAGCGACGTGGCCGGCACTTGCAGGCCCCAGCCGCTGTGCGAAAACCCGACCACGCCCCCCTGCTCTTTTCCCCACTTGAGGATCGGCAGGTCCCAACTGGGCCACTCTTCGATGCGCGTCGTGCCGGGATAGTCGTCCTCGCTCAACCGCAGCAGGCACAAGTGCCCGCAGTGCTGGCTGGGAAACCCGGAGACTTCAACGTCGTAGCGCATCAGGTTGCCCGGCTGCGACAGCTCGTGCACCTTGCCCTCGAAGTACTGCTTCTGAAAGTACCAGCAGGGTCCCCACGAGAGCACGCAGCCGACGTTCAGGTCTTCGCCCAGGATGTGCCGCATCATGTCGACCGGTTGCACGCCTTCGGCCGGCGATTCGTAGTGGGCGCAGCCCGCGGCGTGAATGTGGTGATCGCCCGAGTACCAGCCGAGGTCGGCCATCTTGATCCAGCGATCGAGCGGAAAGCTCTCCTTGTGCGAAACCGAGTCGGGCACGGTGATCTCGCGCGTGAGCACGCGATATTCCGGCCCGCGGCCGTAGGTCACGGTGTACTTGCCCGGGGGCAGCATCACGCTCTCGCCGCTATGCCGATAGATCTGCTCGTGAAAGAAAAAGTCGGGCGCCAGCCGCCGGGCCATCGAGGGATACACGCGGTTCTTCTCGTCGCGAATGATGAAGTGCCCGGTGGTCGGCGTGCCGTCCTCGTCGAGAATTTCCAGCGTCACCTCCACCGCCGGCTCGCAGTGGAACAAGAGGTTCACCTCGTTGCGAAAGCCCAGGTCCTGGGTCCCCTGCCCCACGTCGAACACCAGCTTGGCTTCGCGGCGGCCGACGTCGCGGCTGTACAGCTCGATCAGCCGGTACTCGAGCGGCAAACCCGAGAGCGTCTTGTTCAGCGGCTGGCTGTCGATCGTGGTCACGTCCAGCCAGCGGTCGGCGACTTCGTTCGGCTTGATCGTGATCTTCGGATCGGGACTGCCGGTGGATCGCTTGACCAGCGGCTCGGCATTGGGGCTGGAAACGCGCAAAGGCGCCGTCACGCCCGCCTCGTTGTGCACCTTGACCAGGAACACCCGGTGGCCCTGCTGCAACAGCTCGGGCGGAGCTTGGCCGGCGGCCACCTTCACGCGGCTTTCGGGATTGATGTTCACGCCGACCAGGCACAACGGATCGAGCACTTGCTGCACGCTTTTGACGGCGGCGGCCTCGTCGGTCATCGCCAACGCCGCGTCGATCGCCTTCTGGCGGTCGGCATCCAGCGGGGCCCCGACCATTTCCAAGGCCTGCACAACGCGCTTCACCTGCGCCGAAAGCGGCTGCCATTCGACCTCGGTCACCATCGGCAACGCGTCGGCCGCCGCACGAGACACCGGCAGCACCACCAGCGCGGCCAGAACGAGCATGAAAAGACGGCGCATCGTCGGCAACCTCCTGGATTCGAGCGGAAAGGGCATCACCGGGCTACATGATACGATGCCCGTCGAACGCCACGCAACGGGCCACCAGCAGGCTTTCGAGCTAGCCCGGCACGGCCACCTGCAATCGCTCGGCCAGCTTCACCAGCGCATCCCAGTTGCCGTCGTCCAGCGGGATTCCTTCGGCACTACGTTGGGCGAGCATCCGCCGCTCGGGATCGCCCGGCAGCAGGATCTCTTCGACCCCCTCGATCCGCGGGCAGCCGCGCACGAACTGGCCCAGATCGGCAACCTCGCGGGCGAAGTGCTCGGCGCCGCCGACGTGGCCCGGGTCGATCACAAGCATGAACACGCAGTTGCCGTTCTGGTTGATCGGCACTTCGCGAATGCACACCCCACCGGAGAGCGCGCCGGCAAAGATCTCGACCATCAGCCCCAGGCCGAAGCCCTTGTAGGCCTGATCGCCGCCCATGGGTCGAATCGTGCCGGGAGGATCGCCGTACAACGAATGCGGATCGGTGGTGGGCTGCCCCTGGTTGTCGAGCAGCCAGCCCGGCGGACAGAGCTGCCCGCCGATGCGCTTGACGCGCACCTTGCCCTCGGCCGTGGCGCTGGTACCAAAGTCGAGAATCAGCGGACCGTCCGCCGCCGGGGCGCCGATGGCCAGGGGATTGGTTCCCAGCCGCGGCGCCTTGCCGCCCGGCGGCGCCACACGTCGGGCATGGCCGTGCGTGTTGACCATCACCATCGACACCATGCCGGCCTCGGCCGCCATCTCGCAGTATTCACCCAGCCGGCCCACGTGGCTGGAACGCACCAGCGTGCCGACGGCCAGACCCGACTCGCGGGCCATGCCGATCAACTTGCGCGTGAGCCGCTGCGCTTGCGTCTGGCCGAATCCCCAGTGGGCGTCGCCGACGAAGATCGTCGGGCTCTCGCGCAGCGCCGTGAGCTCGGCCCCGGCAACGACCTCCCCCTTTTCGTGCAAGGCCAGGTAGCTGGGAATCCGCATCACGCCGTGCGAGTCGTGGCCTCGCAGGTTGGCGTCCACCAGGCTGCGTGCCACCAGGGCCGCCTCGTCGTCGGCCAGGCCGCCGGCCTGCAACAGTCGAGTGGCAAACGCGGTCATCTCACTCGGTTGGATCGTGGGCATCGTAGCGCCTTGTGTACGGAATGGGGCCAGCGTGCCAAAGCACGCGCATGCGGTGGACTTGCATCTCGAAGGCCACGACCGCAGCGGTCAGCCCAGGGCGACAGGAGCCGACTCGGCGCTGACGGCCTGATTCCGGCCCCCGGCCTTGGCTCGGTAGAGTGCCCGGTCCACGCTCTGCACGAAATCGCTGAGCGAGTCGTGCTGCTCGGGCACGATTGTGCCAGATCCGATGCTGACTGTCACGTGGTCGGCCAGCGGCGAGTCGGGATGTGCGATCCGCACCGCGGCGATGCTGAGACGAATACGCTCGGCGATCGCCGCCGCGTCGATCTCGCCGGTGTTCGGCAGGACGACGGCAAACTCCTCGCCGCCGATGCGGGCCACGAAGTCAGTCGAGCGGTGCAACGTCGCTTGAACCGTCTGAATCAGGACACACAGACACTCATCCCCGGCGGCATGGCCGGCGGCGTCGTTGAACCGCTTGAAGAAATCGACGTCGAGCACTAGCAGCGACAAGGGCAAGGCGATCCGCTCGTGCCGCTTCCACTCGCGCTCCAGCGTGCGCTGAAACGAACGGCGATTGGGAACGCCGGTGAGAGGATCGGTGAGTGCCTGCACCTTCAGAAAGTGATTTGCTTCGCGCAGCGACTGCTGGGCCCGAATCTCGAAATTGCGGAACAGCCACGTCAACACGAACACGGCCGCCACCAGCGTCAGCGTGCCGGTGTACGCGACGAACTTGGTGGCCGGCGGTGAGAGCTCGTTCCACATGGGAAATCCCAGCCCCGTGGCGACGGCAAGCCCCGTCACCGCGCCGCCGCTGGCCACGGCCCAAAAAAGTCCCGCCCGCGTGCTGGAAAGCATCAGCGCCACGGCGGAAATGCAGGCATACCAGGGAAGCACCGGCGAGTGGAGCCCGCCGGTGACCAGCATCATCGAAGTACACGACAACCAGATGACGCCCGCCAGCACGTTGCCGCACACCGCCGGCGACTTCGTCACGCGCAACAGCAACAGGCTGCCGATGTTTAATCCGCCGGTCACCAGCAGGATCAGCGTCGTGATCAGGGCCCCCAGCAGCAGCATGACGACGGCGTAGACCGGGCCCCAAACGAACAGCGCAAGGTGCAGGGCCACCACGCGCTGGCCCTCGCGGAACAGCTCGGGAGTGCGGCGCAGTTGCTGCGGGACGAACAGGCGAACCACGGCGGCCAACGGCGGCCAATGAAAGGGTCCGCTGATGCTCCCCACGGGAAGTCGGCGAGTATCCATACGAAAAAGCTAGCATTTTCCCGGGCGCCGCGACGGCTGCCAACAACCGGCACGACCGCACCGGTGAGCTAGGCTTTCTTGGAGAACACCCGCCCCCACCGAACCCGAAGGATTCTGCAATGCATACGCGCCTGACTGGGCTGCTGCTGACCGGCGTGCTGGCCACGTGGCTCGCCTCGAGCCCCGCCACCGCCGACGAGTGGTACCAGATCAACGAGCGCGCGCTGGCCACGTTCGACTTCGAAGGCTCGGCCCTGCCGGCCGACGTCGAACAGCTCAAGCAACAGTTTCCCCAAGCGCGGCCCGACCCCGATCGCATCACCAAGGCCGCTGGGCTGGAATGCTATGTCGTCGACGGACTGAAGCACGCGGACGAAGCGCGTTTCTACTTCTATGAGGGCCGGCTGTACCAGTTCGAAGCCACCTACGATCTGGACCGCGTCAGAAAGATGGGCGGCGCGCAGGCCGTGCTGCAGCAGCTCGTCGACCGCTGGGGGCCCGTCGACCAGGTGGGCGAGTGGCGCTGGACCTGGCAGCGGCCAGTCTACAGCCGCCGGGCCGACTTCTATGCCTGGCCGAAAAAGAACGCCCAGTTGACGATCACCGACATGTCGTGGATGCCCGTGGTCGAACGACGCACGAGCCGGGCCGACAGCGAGCAATCGATCGACCTGGGTTTCTAGCTCACGCCGAAGCCAACGCGTCGAGCTGACTGTGCCAGGCGAGTTCGTCCCACGCCTCGTCCGAATCGATCGCCTCGCACAGCGCCTCTTCGTCCAACACCGCTGAAGCGTCGTCCACTAGCGCCACGACTGCCAGGTCGTCGGCCGCACGGCGCGATCGCATCACTTCGCGCGGTGCCGAAAGCAATGCCAGGTCGTCCAGCGACGTAAGCGAAGCATCGTCGGCCGCAGACGCGTCGGTCGCTTGGGCCGAAATCACCGGCACTCCGTCGTCCTCGATCGATGAGAAGATCAACCGCACCACCGCGGCAAACGGAGCGGCCGACTGGCTCTGCGAGCTCGCGCTGGGGCTGGTCGAGGATTGTCCTCCGGCTGCGAGCGCCACGGTCGTGGCCGCGTTGATCCGGCCGATGGCGTCCGATCCGCCGATCGAGCGATCTGCTCCGGCCGTGATCAGGCTGCGCAATTCGGTCGCGCTGAGAGCCGAATTGGCCGAAAGCGCCAGTGCCGCCAGGCCCGCCACGTGCGGCGCGGCCATGCTCGTGCCGCTCAGCCGGCCGTAGCCGTCGTTGACGTAGGTGCTGTAAACGCTCACCCCGGGCGCATCGACTTGTACCGCGCCGCTTGCGCCCACGTCGTTGCTGAAGCTGGCGATGGCGCCTGCGGACGAATGGGCTCCCACGGAAATCACGTTCGACAGCGACGCGGCGAACCGGGCCGGATAGCCCGGCGCCGTAGCCGACTCGTTGCCGGCCGCCGCCACGACCAACACGTCCAACTGCAAGGCATACTCGATGGCCGACAGAATTACCGAGCTGAATGCTCCGCCCAGGCTGAGATTGATGATGTCGGCACCGTTGGCGGCGGCGTAGCGAATGCCCGCGGCCACGGACGAAGCCGAGCCCGATCCGTTGTCGCCCAGCACCCGCACCGGCATGATCGTCGCATCGGGCGCGACGCCCGTAGCGCCAAACCCATTGGATTCGGCGGCGATGGTGCCGGCCACGTGCGTGCCGTGGCCGTGGACGTCGTCGGGATTGTTGTCGCCGGCCGCGAAGTCCCAACCGGAAACGTCGTCGACATACCCGTTGCCGTCGTCGTCGATGCCGTTGCCGGCAATCTCGCCGGCGTTGACCCAGATTTGATGGACCAGGTCGGGGTGGTACAGGTCGACGCCGGTATCGATCACGGCCACCACGGCACCTTCGCCCGTGTAACCCTGGGCCCAGCTCTCCGGGGCGTTGATCGCGTTCAGGTTCCACTCGTTGCTGCCGCCGTAGTACGCCACGTCGGGAAACGAAGTGACCGGCGGATCGGTCGTGTCGGCCGGTGGATCTTCTGCGGGTGAGTCCTCGGCCGGCGGGTCGGCGACGTGCGCGGTGGCTCCGACCGAGAGCACGTAGGTGCTTGCGGCCCATCGCCAGGGTGTGACCACAATGAAATACGTGCCGGCCGCGAGATCGGCCACGATCGACTCCGACGTCGTGCCCGCGGCGTCCGATGCAGCCAGCCGGCGTCCGTTGCTGTCGTAGAGCGCCAGGTCGATGTCGGCCCGCAACTCGGTGAGCCCGAGCGTCACGGTCGAGTCGCTGTCAATCGTGAATCGCATCACGTCGCGATAGTCGAGCCCGCCCACGTACCCGTCGAACGACCGCGTCGCGCCGAGCTGTCCCAGATCGTAGGCCGAGCCCATGGTGGAGCCGGCGTCGCGGACGCCGATCGCCGCCGTATCGAACAGCAGGTCGTCGGCGCCGATCTCCTCGGTCTCGTCCTCGCTGCCGCCGCAGGTGTTGCCGGCCAGCAAGCAGCGCGTCTCGAGTTGCTCAAAGTAGGGTGTGCCTCGCCAAGTGGTCGTGCGTCGCATGATTGATCGATCCCTGAATTTCCTTCTCCGCCCACGCACGAGCGGCCAACGCGTGCGTCACACGTTGGCCAGGGCAAAAAGAGATTGCACCGTATCCTCGTCGATTCCGCCGTGCTCGGCAAGCAA
The DNA here is from genome assembly GCA_003389325.1 of Planctomycetota bacterium. Lineage (GTDB taxonomy): Bacteria > Planctomycetota > Planctomycetia > Pirellulales > PALSA-1355 > LB-PLM-3. The sequence continues at coordinate 28,003 of QQVE01000030.1, read as the reverse complement.
ACCGGTGAATGGGCGGGCAACGGCAAGGTGATGGTCGCCGTCGCCCCAGTGCAGCCGCAAGGCGCTCGCTGCTGGCCGGGGCAGCGATCTCGATCCCAAACGAGTCTTCGGGCGGCCGAATGCCTCATGCATGGCGTTTCTCCTCGGTTCTCTGTTCCGGCCCCTGTCTACTTGGACGGATCGAACGCCTAAATGTCACACCCCGCGACGTGAGAAACGCATGAGGCGGGCGTTCGCGAGTTCGGCGCAAATGCCAGCGGGCCTTGCCTTTTGCTGGCCTGCGGGGGCGACTAAGATAAGGGATGGTAACCGAAACCGACGACTCTTCTTCAGGCGCGCGTCATGTCCTCATCTCACTCGGGCGCGGCATCCGCGTACGGCGATCGAACGGCCGACGGCGACTTACAGCGCGGCGTCGTGGAACAACTTCTGCGCTCGGCTCGCAACGACGACGACGGCGATGCCATCGGCCGGCTGCTCGAGCTGTACCGCAACTACCTGACGGTGCTGGCCACGACGCAGTTCGATCGCCGCTTGCGGCAGCGCGTCAGCCCTTCCGACCTGGTGCAGGACGCACTGCTGGCGGCGCATCGCGACTTTCGCCAATTCAACGGCGACAGCGAGCGACAGTTCCTGGCCTGGCTGCGCCAGATTCTGATCCATTGCCTGCACCACGCCATCGACATGCACGTCAAGGCCAAGCGGCGCGACGTGCGCTGCGAGGTGTCGATCGACCAGGCCGCCACGGCCCTGGACCGCTCGGCGATGAACCTGGCCGAGATGCTCCCCGACCGCGCGCCCTCGCCCAGCGCGCCGTTGCGGGCCCGCGAGCGCGCCGTCACGGTGGCCAATCGGCTGGCGGGATTGCGGCCCGCCTATCGCGAGGTGATTATCATGCGCAACCTGCAAGGGCTCTCTTTCGACGAGATCGCCCAGCGCATGGATCGCAACTCGGGCGCCGTGCGCATGCTCTGGCTGCGAGCCGTCGAGAAGCTCAAGCACGCCGCCGCTCCGGAAGAATGAGCATGCGCGACGCCTCGCACATCGACGACCGGCTGAGCCAGAGCGTCGAGCCGTCGGCGCTGGCCGGCCTTTCGCGCGCGCAGAAGGAGCGGCTCAGCTCGATTCTCGACGACTACCTGCGCGCCCTGGAGAACGGGTTTCCCCCGTCGCCCGAAGAAGTCATCGCCGCGCATCCCGATCTGGCGGCGCCGCTCGAGTCGTACCTGGCCAGCCTGGCCGAGTTGCACGACGTGGCGGCCACCTTCGGCGGCAACCTGCCGCAGTCCGAACAGCCGCAGCAGGAAGCCGAAGACAGCGAGCGGCGGCTGGGCGACTTCGAATTGTTGCGCGAGGTGGGCCGCGGCGGCATGGGCGTCGTGTACGAAGCCCGGCAGATCTCGCTGGGCCGCCGCGTGGCATTGAAGGTCTTGCCGTTTGCCGCCGTGCTCGATCGCCGGCAGATCGCGCGGTTCAAGAACGAAGCCCAGGCAGCCGCGCAGCTCCACCACCCCAACATCGTGCCGGTATTCGCCGTGGGCGTGGAGCGCGGCGTGCACTATTACGCCATGCAGTTCATCGACGGCCAGCCGCTCGATGAGGCGATCGCCGACATGCGCCGCCAGCGCGATCCCTCGGCCCGCACCGAAACCGGCGGAACGACGACCACACAGAACGCGCTCGACGACGAAACCGAGTCTCCATCCGACGCACCGCGTCACGGGACGCGCTCCGGCAAGCCGCGCACGCCCGGCCCGGAATACTTTCGCGAAGTGATCCGCCTGGGCATTCAAGCGGCCGAGGCCCTGCACGCGGCCCACAGCGACGGCATCGTGCACCGCGACGTCAAACCCTCGAACCTGCTGCTCGACGCCGAGGGCAAGTTGTGGATCACCGACTTCGGCCTGGCCCGCTGCCAGACCGATGCCGCACTCACGCAAACCGGCGACATCGTCGGCACGCGCCAGTACATGAGTCCCGAACAGGCGTTGGGCCAGCACGCCCTGGTCGATCAGCGGACCGATATCTACTCGCTGGGCGTCACGCTGTACGAGATGCTCACGCTCCGCCCGGCGGCTGACGGGACGTCTACCACGACGCAGCCGGCCCGCTCTCCCCGGCACGAGCCGGTTCGCCCGCGCACGCTCCAGCCGCAGTTGCCGGCGGACCTGGAGACCGTGGTACTCAAGGCCATGGCCTACGAGCGCGACGAGCGGTACCTCACGGCGCAGCTTCTGGCCGACGACTTGCAGCGCGTGCTGGAGGGCCAGCCGACCGTGGCACGTCCGCCGACGCTGGTGGATCGGCTGTCGAAGTACGCTCGCCGGCATCGCCGCGTGGTGGCCGCCGCGGCTGCCGCGTGCCTGGCGGCGATCATCGCCCTCTCCGCCGGCATCCTGCTGGTGAACCGCGAAAGGACCAAGGCCGAGCAAAGCTTCGCCCGGGCCGAAGACTACTTCAAGCAGGCCCAGGGCACCGTCGACAAGTTCGGCTCGCAATTCGCCGGACGGCTGGCCGAGGTTCCCGGAGCCGAGAGCGTCCGCCGCGAGCTGCTGGCCGATACGCTCGAGTACTACGAAACATTCGTCGAGCAGGCCGGCGACGACCCGGCGCTCAGGGCCGAGTTGGCCACGACCCAGGGCAAGATTGGCGCGCTCAACGACCAGTTGGGCCTGCGCGACGAGGCGATCGATGCCCACCGTAAGGCGATCGCCATGCTCGAGGGGCTCGTGGCCGCGCAGCCTGAAGTGGACGACTACCGCCGCCGGCTGGCCGTTTGCCGCAACAACCTCGGCCTGACCCTCTCGCGGGCCGGCCGCTTCGAGGAAGCCCTCGATCAGTTGCAGCAGGCCATCGCCGCCCAGCAGCAGCTCGTGTCCGAACAGGCCCAGGCAGACGGGCTCCACTCGGAACTCGCGGTGTCGTTCGTCAACCTCGGCGACTTGCAGCGGCAACAAGGCGCGGACGACGCTGCCGAAGCATCCCTGCGCGAGGCGATCCGACTGCAGGAACAGTTGGCCGAAACGGCACGCCGCGGCGACGGCACCGGCAACGTCGAATGGCTCCGCAACCTGGCCGCAACCTACAACCAACTCGCCGCGCTTGCCGGCCAGGACCCGGCCGACGCCGTCGGATGGTACGAGAAAGCCGTGGCCTACCAGCGCCAAGCACTCGAAGCCCAGCCCGAGGGGCTCAGGCACAAGAGCGATCTGGCCACGTGGCTCAACAACCTGGCCGCCGCCCGAGCCAGAACGGGCGATCTGGAAAAAGCCGCCGCGACGTATTCCGAAGCGATCGATCTGCAACAAGACTTGCTGCGGATTGCGCCGCTCGATCGGGCGTACCGCCGCGATCTGGCCGTCAGCTACAACAACCTCGGTCTGGCACACACCCGGCTGCGCGATCCCGAGAACGCGCAGCGCTGCTTCCGCAACGCGCTGGGATTTCACCGCCAGCTCGTGGCCGAGCGGCCGCTCGATCTCGACGTGCAGAGCAGTCTCGGGGGGGTGTACAACAACCTGGGGATCGTGCTGGAGCAGACGGGCCAGGACACCGAAGCGGCCGAGGCCTACGCTGAGGCGATCGCCCACCAACGCATCGCCCAGGAAAACGCCCCCGGCGTGCCTCGCTACCGCGAGTTTCTAAGCAAGCATTACTTCAACCGTGGCCGGGTCTTGCGTCGCCTGGACCGGCCCGACGAGGCCGTCGAGGCAGCCATGGCCCGCAAAAGGCTCTGGCCCGATGAGCCCCAGCGGCTGCTCTCGGTGGCCGAGGAAATCGCGCTTTGCGGGGCGAAAACGCCCTCCGAGGGCCAGCTCACCGCCGAGCAATGCACGCAATTGGCCCTGGCCACGCTCCGCGCGGCGGTGGCGGCCGGGCTATCGCTGCCGGAAGATTTGGCTCGGCGCGAGGCTTTTGCTAACATCAAGGAGCATCCCGACTTCGCTGAGCTCGTCAGCGACAGTCAGCAGCAATGAGTCGCGGGCAGAGATTCAGCGGGGAACAGTGATGACGAGCCGGCGCCACACGCTTTCCAATTCGCAGCGCTCCCCTTCACGGCGGAAGCTGACCTTCGAGCAGCTTTGCTCGCGCGTCGTCCTCTCGGCCGGTGGGCTTTCTCCGCTGGCGTTGCCGCCCGATGTGTCGATCACTGCGGTGATGGCTTCACGGCGCGGACCCGAGCCCCGTTTCGCCGAGCCCTACGCTGCCGAGCCCAAGTTTGTCGAGCAGCATGCAGCGCGGCACGACCTTGTCGGCAAAGAGGCCTTTGCCCCGGAACGTTCCGGCCCGGCGTTCGGTCACCGTGCCGCACCGTCGCGTGGCTGGGTGCAGCCAGTCGTCGTCGTTCCTCAGGTACGGCCGCAGTCCCTGTTCGTCGCCTCAGCGCTCCAGGCCGGCTATCGGCACCAGGTGCTCATCGTATCTCAGTACATTCCCCCCGCGCCGGCCCCGGAAGCGCCGCCGGCGACCGACAGCTACTCGCAGCCGCCTTCGCAGCGCATCTTCCTCGGCTCGGGTCCCGGCTCGAACGTGGAGGTTCCGTCGCCGCCGCTCGGCGTGCCCGACGTGACGCAGCCGACCCAGCCCGACGACACGGCTACGCCTTGGCAGGACGGCCGCACGGGCAGCGTGTTCTTTACGGCCACCGACGCGGTCGCGTTTTCGACGGATGTCGACCTGCAATCGTCGCAGCCGCAAGCCCGCACCGGCGGCAACACCACGGAGCCGCGGCCGAGCCAGGAATTGCGCGATTCGATGCTGGAGCCTGAGGGCGGCTTGATTGAGCTCGAAGGTCCGCAGGCGGCGCTGGGCCGTTCGCTGGTCCCGAGCCGCGACAGCGAAGACGAGCCCGAAACGCTCGACGGCTCCGCCCGCGAGATTCTCGAACAACTGTGGGCCGAACTCGGCAAGGCCTGGGACTTCGCCGCGGCTGCCCCAGCCGAGCCAGAAGCCACTGCCGAGCCCGAGGCGGAAACCGTCGCCGAGGAATCGGGAGCCGTGCCGCCCCAGCCCGCCGAGATCGCGTGGGTCGAAGGCATGATCGAATTGACCACCGACGACGTGCAGCCCTCGCTTCCGCCCGCGGCCGCAGTTGTCGAAGTCGAAGACGGCCGCCCGACCCCCGCAGGCCTGCCGGCCGGCGTGGCCGTGTTCCAGGCGTTCGAGTTGGCCACCCCGGCCGATGCGGCTCCGCTGCCCGAGGGCACGGCCGAGCGCGTCGCCGACGAACTGCCGGCGGGCGAAGAGCACGCCGCGGCCGACGAAGCCGGCGAAACGTCGGGCAGCACGTCGCGAGCGCTCACCGGCGCCGGCCTGCTGGCCGCCCTGCCCTTCTCGCTCCGCAAGCTGCGTCGCAACCGGCAGCGCCAGCGGACCGATCTGAGGCTCCCCTGAGCCTCGGATCGCACTTCGCTGCTGTCCTCCGGCCGTAGAGACTCAAGCCCGCAGCGGCTAGAGTAAGTTGCGCATTCTGACCTGCACGCTTCCCTACGATCGGAGCCTGGCGGCATGGGAAATCTCGACCGACGTTCGTTCCTGCGGCACAGCGCGCTGGGCATCGCCGCGGCTGCCGCCCCGCGACGGATCGCTCGGCATGCCCAGGCCGCCGAGGCGGAAAACAAAGCCCCTACGTTCGTGGCCTTCACCGAAAGCTTTCAAGCCTGGCCGATCCCCGAAGTCTGCGCGCGGTTCAAGGCCATCGGGCTCGACGGGCTCGACCTGACCGTGCGGCCCGGCGGGCACATCGAACCGGCCGACGCGGCGCGGCGGCTGCCCGACGCGGTCAAGGCGGCCAACGACGCGGGCGTGCGGATCGCGATGCTCTCCACGGCCATCGTCGAGCCCGATCCACGGGCCGAGGAATTGATCGCCACGGCCGGCGCGCTGGGCATCGACCGCATCAAGCTCGGCTACTACCGCTACACCGAATTCGGCAAGCTCGACGAGCAGATCGACGCGGCCCGCCACAAGCTGGCCGGCGTGGCTAAGCTGGCCGCGCGGCACGGCGTGTTGCCCTGCGTGCACATTCATTCCGGCGACACGATTCCCAGCGGCGGGGCCGTGGCCTACTTGCTGCTCAAAGATTTCAACCCGCGCGAGCTGGGCGCCTACGTCGACCCGATGCACATGACGGTCGAAGGCGGCAACGACGGCTGGCGGCAGGGGCTCGACCTGCTGGCCCCCTGGATCGCGATTTCGTCGCTCAAGAACTGCCGCTGGGTCGAAACAAAGCGCGACGCCCACGGCCAGCAACAATGGCGATTTCAGAAGTGCCCGCTGGCCGACGGCATCGCCAAGCTCCCGCAGTACCTTGCCGCACTCGACACGCTGGGGTACCGCGACCTGTTCACCCTGCACAGCGAGTACTGCGACCGCAACAGTTGGAAGGTGCTCGACGCCGAAGAGTGCCTGGCGCAGACCAAGCGCGACTTGGAGTACGTGCGCAGCTTGATAGAGCACTGATCAGATAGAGCACTGATCAGACATAGCACTGACCAGGGCGCTGCTGCATGCCGTCAGCTACCGCGACAGATAGTGCTCCACCGTCGAGGCGATCAGCGCCGCGCTGCCTTGCGTGTATCCGCCGGCGGTGAGCATTACCCGCGGCACGCCGCGCGCCGCGAGCGCCTCCCACACGAAGCGGTCGCGCCGCAGCAGGCCCTCGGGCGAAAGATCGAGCAGCCCCAGGGGATCGCCCGCGATGACGTCGGTGCCGGCCAGATAGAACGCCAGGTCGGGCCGCGAGGCGTCGATCGCGTGGGGCAAGGCGTCTTCGAGCCGGGCCAGATACTCTCGGTCGCCCGTGCCGGGCTCGAGCCGCACGTCCCAGGTGATGCCCTCCTCGGCACGGCTGTCGCCGGGAAAGATGGCGTCGTTGAACATGTCGAGAATCTCGACCTGCTCGTCGTCGGCGAACAGTGCCGAGTGGCCGTCGCCCTGGTGGGCGTCGAGGTCGACGATCAGAAATCGCTGCGCGCGCGACTCGGCACGTAGCACTGCAATGGCCACCGCCACGTCGGAGAACACGCAAAAACCGTGACCGCGGTTGGCGTGGGCGTGGTGAAATCCGCCGCCGAGATTCACGGCACTGCCCCGCTCGAGCGCCAGCCGCGCGGCCAGCATCGTTCCGCCCACGGCCCAACGCATCGGGTGCAGCAACGCGTAGCGAGCCGCCACCTGTGGCAGCCGGGCCACGAAGGGCACCTCGACGATCTTGGCCAGCGTCTCCGAACTGCGCACCGACTTCAGGTAACGCCGCCAGTGCACGCGTTGCAGGTCCAAATCCGACGGCCATCGCGGGCGTCGCACGTCGCCCCGCCGCAGCGCGCCCCGCCGCCGCAAGGCGCTCATCGCGTGCGCGAATTTGCGCATGTCGAAAGGGTGCAGCTTTTCCAGGCCCGGAAAGCCGAAGTTGTAGCGGCGGCGATAGACGATGCTCGCTCGGGCCATGGCGATCCTGGCTCGGTGCTGTGAGTTCGTGAGCTGCCGAACCCTACCGAGCGCGACGCCGGCGAACCCATCCAAGCGCGACCAGCCCCAGCGCCGCCAGCACGATCGCGGCCGGCTCGGGCACTTCGATTGTCAGGTTGTCGATCGGCGCGAAGTTGAAGCCGGGGTCGTGCCAGAACAACTTGCGTATGCCGCCGCCGGAGAGCGTGACCGGGCCGGCCGGCTGAAGGTCGCCGGTGCTGGCCTGAAAGAAGAAATCGACCACCTGGTCGTTGATGTCCCGAGCCTCGATGTCCATCACGCCGTCGTTGCCGCCGTAGATGAACGTGATCGACTCCACGTCGAACGAAAACAGCATCGTGGCCGTCTCCGTATTGTCGACGTCGAACACGTTGCCGGTGGAACCCGCGGCCACCAGGTCGGCGTCGGCCGTGGGGCGCACTTCGCCCACGAACGAAATGTCGCCAAAGGGCGTGCTGAGCGGCGCCACGTCGAGCGTTCCGCCCGTGGCCACCGTGTCGGCGTCGAGAAAAATCGTCATGCCCTGGGCCGTGGACACCGCCGTCGGTGCCAAAATCGCAAGTGCGAGCAGCAGTCGTAGTAGCATGCATCAATCCTCTGGGTGCTCAATCCATTTCGCTGCGTGGAGTCGGCTGCGCGCTAAAGCGCACAGCGTGTCGCCCAGGGGATGTGGCGGCCCGAGATAGCCTCGTGTGCCTTGAAGAAACTCCGCATGCCCCGGACGGAATACCGGATGAGGGAAGCGGCCGCCGGAAGCGACGGCGCGCTGGCTGAGTGCCGTGCGAATTGAACCGCAAGCAACTCTAGCGACGTAAGGGCATTAGCACCTGCTCATAGGAGTGGTCGAACTCCTTCACGATAACCGCGCGAACCGGCACGTCAAGTACCACGCCCTGCCGGCACGGTCACGGTAGCACGGCCTGCCGGCACGGGGCTCGGTGGGGATTCTGAGGGAAATGCGCCCCGCGAGGGCGCCAGCGTCCTACAATTCCTCGTCGCTGCTCGAAACGGCCCGGAAGTGGCGAGTTTCCGGCGGCGACCCGATACAGATAGGTGAGGAATGTGTGAGGGGCGTGCTTCGCCAGCCGCAGCCCGTCCTGCCGGCCCTTGGCGCAGGTTCTGGTGCAAGAGAACAGAAAGAATATGTCCGGCACGCGCGTGATGCTCGTCGTCTTGCTCGGCACGGCCCTCGGCACACCGGCGGCCTCGGCCGGCGAAATTCCGTTCCTGCGGCAGTTGCTCGAGCAACAGTTGTTCAGCGAGCTGGCCGACCACAACAGCCAGGACTCGGCCTGGTACAACGAGAAGCGAGTCGACAAAAAGAAGTACACTTCCGGCAAGCTGCTGGGCCGCAAGATCCGCCTGGCTTCCTGGACCGAAGAGTCGAAGACCTGGCTCTGGCTCGAAGACCCCAATGAGAAACTCACGCTCGAGCTTAAGCGGCTCGACGTGCATGACGCCCGCGTCGATTTCGCCCTGGTCGTCACGGCCAAGGCCCATTTCAAGGCTTTTGGCCGCATCCCCAAGCTGGCCCGCGCGGCGGTCGGCGGCACGGTGCACGTGGCCTTCGAAGTCGAGGGCTCGACCGCCATGGGCGGCGGCGGCCTGCAGGGCACCCAGATCACGCTGTTCAACGGCAAGCTGCACGACCTGCAGTTCTACAACGACGCCGGCAGCCCCTTCGAGAAGCTGGTCGAAGACGGCCTCAACGACTACGTGCACGACAAGAACGCCAAGGTCCGCCGCAGCATCGAAAAAGCGATCGACCGCGTGAAGTTCTAACGCTCGGGTTCGACGCCGTGCGAAAGACGCCGCGGCCGCCGGCTACGCCTCACTCTCGTCGAGGCCATGAATGCGCAGAAACGTCCGCTTGTCCCAGTAGCCGCGTTGAAACACGATCTGCCCGTCGACCACGTGAAAAAACCCGCATCCGCGCAGCCCCGACGGGTCGCGCCATTCGAGGATGGCCCACTCCCCGTCCTCGAACACTTGCTCGACGATGCACACCATCTCCGCGGTGGCAAACGCCCCGGCAAACATCTCGCCGATCGCCTGCCGCCCCACCACCGGCGACTCAGCCACCTGGTGGTTCGTCGCGTCCTCCGCATACAGCGCCACGAGCCCCTCAACGTCGCGGCGATTGAACGCCTCGACCCAGATTCCGATCAACTCGCGCGGTGACATCTGCATGGTGACCTTGTTTCAGCGAGGAAAACATCTGTGGAACGAGAGATGGATCAGAAACTCTCGACTACCACCAGACCATGAGCCTCGGCCCACGTCGGCGGTTCGCACTTTTGGGCCAGCGCACGAATGACCTGTTCGGGCACGGGGCGGTCGCGGCGACGGTTCTGATCGAGAATGCGCGTCAGCGGCGGCTCGACGTAAACGAGCTCGACGCGGGCCCCGTAATCGGTAAACAACCGGATCCAGCCGCGGCGGGTCTGCCGCACCAGGTTCGTGGCATTGAATGCCAGATCTTGCCCTGCGCGCAGCAACTCACGGCATTTCTCCTTGGCGGCTTGCACGACACTGCCCTGATTTTCCGTGGGATCCACGTCGAGTTCTCCGCGCACTTCATCGAGCGAGACAACGGCCAACTCGGCGCGGTTGCGCGCCAGCCAACTGTCCTTGCCGCTGCCGGGCAGCCCCGACATCATCGTCACCGTGCAACGATAGTCCTCGTGCGGCACGTAGTGCAGATCGTCCGTCGAGGGGCGGTTGTAGAACAGAAAGCGAGCCTGGTCGTTCGCAAACGGATATCGATCACGAAAAACGTCGTTCTCCTCGGCCACCGTCTTCCACAAGTGCACGTTGTCCTCGGGCCGCGTCATCGAGCTTGTCTGCCGTCCGCGGGTGTCGGCCAGCGCGAACAAGTAGAGCAATTCATTGCGTAGCAGCCACGAATGCCAGATGACTTCTCGCGCGGGATGCTCTTTCTCGACGAGAAAAGCCGGCCGGCCGTGATAGCGCACCAGATGGGCAATTTGCTCGCGGGCTTCCAGATCGCACTCCAAGTCGCGCAGCACGGCCCGCGCCAACCGTTCGCCCTTGAGGGCGTGTTTCGGTGTGTGCGTGCGCCCGGTGACGGGGTCGCGTTGTGTCGTCGCGGGCTTGCCGGCGTCGTGCAGCAGCGCGGTAAAGAGTAGCGCCGTCTGGTCCGATGGGGAGAGCGAAGGCCACGTGTTGAGCTTCGGCAGTTCGCGACAGACCATCTTCGTGTGCGTCCAGACATCGCCCTCAGCGTGCCACTCGGCATCCTGCTGGCAACCGGCCATCGCTTCGGCCCAGGGCTGTTCGCTCGCCCAGGCGATGACTTCTTCGATGGTGGATTGGGACAACTGCTGCCAGTTCATGACCAGATATCCGTTCCCGGCGCGAGCTGGTTGACCACCATGACGTCGTGTTGCCAGTGTTCGCTTTGTTTGATCTTCTCAACGAACTCGGGACGCACGATCTTGGCCCGAGCCGACACGCCGCCGTCGGCCTCCGTCCGCAAGTAAAGCCCTTCCATCAGATTGTCGGCACGGTCGGTGCCCGGCGGCACGAATCGACTGTCGAAACGTGACGCGCCCACGAGGGCTTCCAATTCCTGGCGGCCTATGGCACCGCGGTGCAGCACGGGCACGGTGTGAATCCCGGTTCCTTCCAACAACGCCAGCCGCGCGTCGAGCGCCAGGAACTGCCCAGCCGACTTGTCGTAGATATCGAATTCAAAGAAGTAGTGCGGCAGTCCGTGGTAGTGCAACGAGTGGCGCGCATAGACCCACTCTCCGAACAGGATGAACTGTCCCTGCAAACGATCTTCGAGGACCGCTGTCTTGACCGACGTCCACTGCTTGAACAAGTCGTACTGCGGGTGCATCCCCTGGGTAATGAGGTGCCCGCGGCACTGGAGCACCATTTCTCCCGAAACGCCGAAGTGGATGCCGACGTTCGTCCCGTCGATCTTTTCTTCCACGATCAGCGACTCGTCGGCCAGCATGCCCAGCGATTCGGCTTCTCCGATGTGCTTGTCGTCGGCTGTTCCGCGCGACCCAAACAGATGGGGCGTTATCGGATACTTGACGAACTCTCCATGTGAACTTCCCATGGCGATTACCCTGCCGAACGCGAAAGGAGGCATTGTAGATAATTACGACACGCCGCGATCGAAGGGCGGTTCGTGGGGCAGCCCGCCAACATCCGACGCGCCGACACGCCTCGACCCAAACACCGACAGGCTAGCGCGGCGAAACCGTCAGGTTTCCTCCAGGTACTCAGGCCCCCGAAATCTGCGCCGGCTGACTCAGGCCTTGTAGCCGAACTCTCAGCAGCAGATCGTGAAGCGCCGGACCTGCATTGCTGGTCTCGGGCAGCGCGCTGTTCTGGTAGGCCTCTTCCAGCATGCCTCGCAACCGCTCGAACTCCTGCCGGTGGAACTCCAGGTCGGACTCGCCCAACGTGCCTTTCTCCGGGCCCGACAGCTTGCGGGCAACCAGGTCATCGATATACGGTAGCCGTGCGTCCTCGTTGAGACGGAGGAGATTGGCCTCCACCGTGCCCGTTCGCATCAGATGGATGCCCGTGAGCAAGACCCGATAGACGTACAGCAGCGGTTTCACCCGTGGTGGCGACTCCTTCTGAAATAGCTTCCACTGCGTCTCGGCGAATCCGAGGTAGTGATGGGCATGGTGCCGCGTCACGCACTGCCGGGCAATCTCCACAAGTTCCGCGTGCTCTGGCGTCGTGCTCACGACCAGCGGCGAAAACACCTGCTCAAGCACGTAGCCGTTCTTCTTCAGCATCAGTCCGAAGAATTTCCGCACGTCGTGCGTGACCAGGTCGATCTCCAGGCCGTCGTGTATGCCCGACTTCTCGACGGTCTCGTCGCCGGTCTTCAGTCCCACGACCTCGCGCAGCGGCAGCACGTGAATGCCGCGCAGGTCGAAGTCTGAATCGGGGGAGGGAAAGCCATACAAGTGAGCGCCGCTTACCGTCGCGAACAGCAGCGGATGGGGATGCTCGGCAACCTGCCTTTGCAGTCGGGCGTCGATCTTCATGGCAACGTTTCTCCCAGTGCCCGGCGTCGGGCATCCACCAGATATGCGTTCGCGCGTTCGTAGTCCGGGCGTTCGGGCAACGATGTTCCGTCATAGGCGGCGTCGAAGTCCTTGTGGAGGCTGCGCCGCCACTGGTCCACTTCTTCCCACGGCATTTCACCGCGCCGGATTGCCAACAACTCCTCGCGCTGCTCGCCGACGCGCACCGACAGCCGACGCGTCCGCAGAATCTCGATGCCCGAGAGCAGCAACCGGATCAGGTGCATGACGTGCTTCCACTTGACCGCACCCTGGTTGCGGATCGCCGCCTGCATCTTCTTGAACTGCGACAGCACGTAGCCGTTGTAGGTCTGATAGACGAGTCGCGAGAGAAAGATCGCTCGCATGCTGCGCAGCTCATCGCCCAAGGGTGTCGCATGTTCGACCAGCGGAGTAAAGAGGCTCTCCAGCACATTGGGGTTCGCTTTCAGCGCCAGCACCAGAAACTTCTGCAGCTCCCAGTACGCTTCCTGGGTCTCGGAATTCTCCAGTTGTTGCGGCACGCCATACAACGACCACTGCAAATCGGCAGGCGGCAGATAGATTCCTCGACGGTCGACGTCCGAGTCGTCGGTTGCCAGTCCATAAGCCTGCGACCCAATGACGCAGCGATAGATCACCCGATCGAAGAGATTCGAACCGCCGGCGTTCTTGTCGCTGTCGCCGATTTCGCCCTGCTTGTACTGGGCCAGCGGCATGATCTCCCCCGGCTTGAGCTGCGTCTCAAACCCATCGAGGAACCGAACTCGATAGGCATGGCTCACGTCCGCCGGCGCCCGAACGACGACAGCCACGGCCCCGGGCGGATGCAGTCGTTCGCCGCCGGCATGCCGCACCTCGACCAGCGTCACGACCTGCGTGCCGGGCGAATAAATCAGGTTGGGATGCTGTTGAACGCGGTGGGACATCACCACTCCAATCGGCTAAGTGCTTGCTAATGATAGATTACGACAGAGCACATCGCGGTGGGTTCACCCAAGTGGCCAGACCCCACGTGGCTCGCCATCCCCAAGGATGCCGGGGTGACCCCTTGCGGCGTACCGTGGTACACTGGAAGCATCATGGCAAAATCCAAACGGAATCGCAGGGCCACGCACAAGGTCGAGTCGCCCGAGCAGCGGGACTTGATCCGCGTGCCGGACGATCCGTTTCCCGAGTCCTCGGCGCACGTCGAGGGAACGCATACGTTGCGGGTCACGCGGCCCACGATCTTCACGGCGGAATTCGAGGCGCTGATCGAGTTGATCGCGATCGACCGGGTCTATCGGGCCATGATGGAACGACGCAGCCGCTATCTGCCCCCGCCCGAGGAATTGCCGCTGCTGCCGCCGACGCCCGAGGCCTGAGAATCCGCCGTCAAGGATCGCTCCGGGCATGGCGCAACCAAGCTGGCCGCCGCGCGGTCAGAGGTATCTCGATACAATCGATCCGCGCCGAACAAGCGGGCGCCAGGCGCTGCTCAGACGCAGGTGCGTTGTGGTGGTTCGTGACGTAGAGTTGCTGTGAGCAATTCTCCCTTCCGCTTTTCCTCCCGGCTCCGCAGAGCAATGTCGATGCTCTCGCAACTGCGTCATCTTGTCCGCTCGACTGACGGCCCCACGGCCGTGGAGTACGCCATCCTCATTGGGCTGATCTGCCTGGTGAGCATCGCGGGGGTCAAGACGGTGGCCAACCAAACCGGAGCCACGTTCACCAGCGCCGGCGGCGTGTTGGGCAACTCGACGCACCAGAGCGATAAGTAGCGATAGCGCTCGAGCTAACGAAGAAACTGTCAAAGCGGAGTCCAGCGGGCGGTCGGGAACGTTGAAGTTGACTTCGCGCTGCGCCATGGAAAGACCTGGGTATCGTGACTTCGGCCAAATGCGCGCTCGATGCGGCGGTCGGGCACGAGCCACATTAGGGCCACCAGTACGTACAGGACGCAGGCCGGCCACCGATTGACGAAGCTCAAGCCGATGGCGGCCACGTCTCAGCACTCCTCGTGCCGGCGCAAGAACTCCATCCGTGTCTTGTGCACGACGTCGGCATCCTGACCAACCCAGATCAAGTGGCCCCCGGCACAGACGCGGACGCGCTCGCAATGCGGCACCAGCGACTGGAACCACTCGACGTGGGCTACCGGCGCCATCGGATCGGCCTCGTCATGAATAACTAGGGTCGGAACCGTCAGCTTGCCGTCGTCCTGCAGGATGTCCTCTTCGACGAAGATCCGCATGTCGTTTTCGAAGCCGGCGCACCGTGTGCCGGACCGCATCGCGGGCAGCGAAGTCATCGCGATCTCGACCGCCGCCGGATCGCGAGCCATGTCGTCGTACCGGGCACCGGCTTCCATCCGCAGCAGCGCCTCGGGCCCCATCCGCGCTAGCTGCAGCCGGTAGCCCGCCAACAGGAGCTTACGCAGGGGTCGATGGCGGAGAAAGGGGAGAGTCCAGCGGCTGGAGGCCGGCAGCCACTGCGCGGCATCCCAACGGTGCAATTGCGGGCAAAGCAGCACCAGCGACTTCGTCCGCTGCGGTTGGTGGAAACCGAAACCCAGGGCAAAGGCCGCCCCACCTGAGGAGCCCATTACGCTGATCCGATCGATGCCGAGAGAATCGAGCCACGCCGCGACGACGCTCGAACACCCAAGCGCGCTGACATTCGGTTCGAGCGGCGTCGCGCCGTACCCTGGCCGGTTGGGGATGAGCAGTCGAAACCCGTCGTCGACGAGTCGCGATTCGATCGGCAGCATGGCGTCGCCACAAACGCCCGTGCCGTGAAAGTACAACACCGGCTCACCGCGACCAGCCTCGCAATACTCAACCGGCCCGAGTTCCGTCGCCGTGACTGTCATCGCAATACCCACCACCCTGCAACGGAGCAAAGTTCTGCTTCCTCACGCCTCACCCCTCGCGCCGCTTCTTCACCGCCGCCTGCACGGCGTCCCACTGCTCGCTCGAAACGCGCTCCAGTTCGTTGAACATGCCGGCCCCGCGCAGCCAGGCGCCGCCGTCGATGGTGATGCAGGCGCCGGTGATGTAGGCCGAAAAGTCCGAGAGCAGGTAGGCGGCCAGGTTGGCCAGCTCCTGGTGCTCGCCGTAGCGGTGCAGCGGAATGCGGTCCAGCTTGTCGTCGTCGCCGAGTTCCTCCGGACGCAAACGCGACCAGGCCCCTTCGGTCGGAAACGAGCCGGGCGCGATGGCGTTGATGCGGATGCCGTACTTGCCCCACTCCGAGGCCAGCGAGCGCACCATCACCAGTGCCCCCGCCTTCGACACCGCCGACGGCACAACGTAGCCCGAGCCGGTCCAGGCGTAAGTGGTGCTGATATTCAACACCGTGCCGGGCGTCTTCTCCTCGATCCACTGTTTGCCGACGGCCAGCGTGCAGTTGTAGGTGCCTTTGAGCACGATATCCACCACGGCGTTAAACGCGTTGTACGACAGCCGCTCGGTGGGGCAGACGAAGTTGCCCGCCGCGTTGTTCACCAGCGCATCCAGCCGGCCGAACCGCTCGCGCACGGCGGCCAGCATCGCTTCGACCTGCTCGGGCTCGCGCACGTCGCAGGGCAGCGCCAGGGTCTGCCCTCCGCTGGCCTCGGCCATTTCGGCGGCCGCCTGCTCGACCACCTCGCGCCGCCGCCCGCAGACCGCCAGGTTGGCCCCCAGCGACAACAAGTACTGCCCCATTGCCCTTCCCAACCCCGTGCCGCCGCCGGTAACCAGAATCGTGGTGCCGCGAAACGTATCGGGCGGAAGCATGGGCCGTGTATAGGGAGCTGTCGCCATGGTAGTGATCCTTCCTGTGTGGACGTGAAGCGGATCCAGCAGGTGGAGGTGCAACCCCGCGTTGCCGGCAGCCGCTATTGAACATCGGCGGTGGCCCGCTGTCACGCCGCGGCACGATTCCCGGGCTCGCAACTCCGTCGTAGCACCGTCCCCGCACCTGGTAGAATGGGGCGCATGGCGGCACAGCACGGCCACCCCTGGCCGCGCTCCTCGCTACCGACGATGTTCGTCGCGTTCACGGTGATCGGGCACCGCGTCCACCGACGCATGTGCGCCAGACACCGGCGCCCCCGCCAAGCCGTCCACCTCGCGCGTACAGAACGTGACCGGCACTTCTTGGTTCTTCTCCGGCAAGCGGCTGACAGCAGGAAGAACAGCGTGGCTCGTCTTGAACCAGCGTCATGCTAAGCGTCAGCGCACCTCGCTGACACGAGATTGTGAATTTCGTCACGGACTCCAAAGCGCAATTTGTGACGGTCACACACTCTACGGCGTCAATTCAGGTAGAATAGTAGTACACGTCGCGAGTTCCCTTCGCGCAAAAGTCGCACGCAAACCGACACATCTCTCAATTGCGTGCCCGTGGCATACGGAATGCTATTCCGACGGCCGACAACTCGGTGCGGCCGCGGGGCGCTTCAGGGGGCGGCGGCCACTCCCATCCCCGGTTCAGAGGAGGCATCCCATGCATCGCATTCCCTTCACCCGCGCCGCCGCGACGTTGACCGTCGTGCTACTTGCCGCGAACTCCTCCGGCCAAACGCCGGAGGTCGACAACGAGCTCGTTTCGCCGCCCGAGGCCGCGGACAACGGCCAGTCGCAAGAGGGCCAGTCGCAAGAGCCCGAAGTGCATCTGAACCTCATCGACAAGAAGCTGGCCTTGAGCATGGCGGTCGACGCCTGGGGACAGATCGAGATGGGCGAGTTCGGCCTCTCCTCGGTCGGCAGCGAGGCGGTGCGGCAGTTGCTCAACGATCGCATGGAGGTCCAGCGCGCCCTGGCCGTCCGGCTCGAAAAACTCACCCATGGCGACGCCAAAGAGGCGGTCGAACGGGCTCTGCGCGAGATCGCCCAGGATCGCACGGCGAGCAACTCCTCACCCCGCTTCCGCCTGCTGGATCTGCGTCGCAACAGCACGGCCATGCTCGTCCGCGTTCGCCTCGAGATCGTGCAGGAGTACGGCGACCTGTTGCGGGTCGAGCTCTCGGGCAAGGCACCCCAGGAGTTCGATCGGGCCTATCTGCGCACCCACCTCGTGGACCAGATGCAGTTGATGGCCGCCCTGAAAGTGTTCGAGGGGCAGGCCTCGGCCGACTTTGCCAAGGTCATCCGTCGAGCCCGCGCCGAGGTGCAGGACCACGTGGAGCGTGCCAAGACACTCTTGATCAATCTCGAGGATGCGCCCCTGGTTGGAGTCGCGGCGGCCAAACCGGAAGTCACGAAAACGGCTGCCGAGCGCTAGCGGCCCGTCGGAGGAAGATTTCTGCCAAGGCAACGGCTCCAGGCAGTGCTGCTGAACGACTCACAAAGTGTGCCTGCTACTTTGGGGCCGCTTCTCTGGCCGATCGTGCCTGCCGGCAGGCGAGCCGCAATGTAGCAGGCTCACTCCGTGAGCCGTCGCAGCCCATCGCAGCGTGTTGAAAGTAGCCGTCGGGCCCGTTTCAACTTCGCAGGTAGGGCCAGGCTCCGCTCGGAAGCGCCGAACAACGTCTTGCGTCGTCATGGTGAGATCGCGCCTTACGAGGCCATGCGGGCCTCGCGCCGCATCCGGCGACGCTCGGCCTTCGACAGCTTCTTCGGCTTGTGCGTCGAGCCGACGACCGCGGGGTTCTCTTCCGCGGGCTGTTCGCCCTCGCTCCGCCACGTCGGAGCTTCCTGCTTCGGCTCGGCGATGTCCGGCGGCTCCAGGTCGGTCCGCAGCCGCAATGCCGGCTTCGCCGCCCGTGCTTCGGCCTCGCTCGACGTCGCGGCGGCCGTCTTCTCCCGCTTGGCCGGCTTGGCCTGCTTCTTTTTCTTGGCCGCCGTGACGCGCACGCCCGTGACGTCGAGTTGCACGTGCCGGCCGTACAGCAGGAACGTCAGCACCACCATCGCGTACCCGGCCAGCCAGGCTCCCCGCCCCACCAGCGGCGCGGTTTGGGCGTTCCAGGCCACGGGCCAACCGTGGAGCGTGGCCGCCGCCGTCGAGAAACCTAGCACCGCGAACAACAGCGCCGCCACGGCGCTCCCGCAGCGGCGAATCTCGAAGAACAACCGCACGCCGATCGCGCCGGCTACGGTGCCCACGGCGATCGACCAGACGAGCGCTCCTTGCACGCCCGCCCGCTCGCCGGCTAGTTGGCACGCCGCCCGTACCAGGCCGGGCAGGCCGGTCGTTTCAGCCAGACCGAACAGCAGGCAGGCGATCGCCATCCAGATCCACATGCGATAGCGGCCGTGGTAGTCGTCCAGCCGATGCCGCCTGAGCGAGTAGACGAAGGCGGCCGCCGCGGCCGAAAGCGTCAGCAGGGTCGAGGCCAGCCACCGGCCGGGCGATCCGGCCGCACCGAGTTGTAACCAGGTGACGGCCTCCTGCGGAAGCGGCGGCGCGATCCGCTCGGCCAGCAGGTGCAACGCGATGCATCCTCCCACGCCCAGCAAACACGCGGCGACCACGAGGCTGATCGACCACCAGCGCAGCGGGAACAGCGTGTGCAAGGCGCGCTCGCGCGCTTGGGCGGCGGCCTCGGCATAGTTGCGCGGTGGTTCCTCCCGCGGACGTTCCGACGACGCGCTGCGCGCAGGCGTGCCGGTCTCCACGGCATCGTCTGGCAACACTCGGCGGCGGCGTTCGAAACGCATGGCGTGACTGGCTCCCTCGGCACCCCCGGCGGGCACCCGGGAGAGGCTTGGAGAAGGTAGGCGGAGGCGCGCCCGGGGCGGCGCGCTGACGGGCGGCGTCTCTTACCGATTCGGCATTTGTCGAGGCCCGGACCCAGCCCCGACCGCCACGGGCGTTACAGGCGGCACAACCCCTATACGTCCACCCGGCGGAGCAAGCGCCACGTCCGTTTTTGACCATCCGTCCGTCGTGACCTAGGTTTGCAATGGAGATGCTCTATTTTTTGCTGCTTGTTGCCGCTGCCCAGGGGCGACGGGGGCGGTCTGCCGGCCGACGAGCGGCAATTGCGCGATAGACGCCATCCCTGAAATCGTCAATTCGCCCACGCGCGCCGCTCGGCGCCGCGACAACCCACGGAGCCATGCCCTTGAACGCGCAGGTTCAAGATTCCGATCCCGGCGCCGACGCCGCGCAGCCTCCGGTGGCAACGTATGACAACCGGCTGATCCAAGTCCGCCTCGGCATGGCCAGCAGCCTGCTGACCGCCTTGCGCCACAAGCACGCCCCGGCCGCCGAGCATTCGCTGCGCGTGGCGCTGGGCTGTTCGTCCTGGGCCTTTGCCATCGGGCTGCCCAACGCCGAGCGCGAAGAGCTCGAAGTGGCCGCCCTGCTGCACGACATCGGCAAGATCGCCTCGCCCGAGCGGCTGCTGCTCAAGCCCGGCCGCTTGAGCGACGAAGAGGCCCGGCTGATGGACCAGTACCGGCTGGCCGGGCTCGACATTCTCTCGGATTGCTCTCCCTCGCGGGCGATCGTCGACATCATCCGCCACTCGGCCGGCTTCTACGACGGCAGCCGCCCCAACTACCCCCTGGCGGCCAAGAAGATTCCCGGCGGCGCGCGGATGCTGGCCATCGTCGATGCCTTCGACTCGATGACCACCGATCAGGTCTACCGCCAGGCCATGTCGCGCGAGCGGGCGCTCAACGAGCTGTTCGCACACGCCGGCACGCAGTTCGACCCCGACCTGATTCAATCCTTCAGCGAAGTGAACGTCGGCGTGCGGCTGCATCAGAAAGTGATCAGCCACTGGCTCAAGACGCTCGATCTGCGCAAGGCCAACCAGTTCTGGCAGAACGTACCCCACGACCTGCTCGAGGAGCCGGCCGTGCCCAACCAGTCGCTCTTCGAGGAAAAGCTGCTGGACAACATGTTCGACGCGGTGATCTTCGTCGACTGCAACATGCGGATCGTCCGCTGGAACCGCGGCGCCGAGCGGCTCACCGGCATCTCGCGCGAAAGCGTGCTGCATCACCATTGGGCGCCTGACGTCGTCGGGCTCAAGGATGAAAAGAAGGGGGCGCTCCAAGGGCTCGACTGCCCCGTGGCCTACAGCATCAGCACCGGCGTGCAGTCGCTCAGGCGGCTGATGGTCACCACGTCGACCAAGTTGATCGCCGTCGACGCGCACACCGTGCCCGTGGTGGGCTCCGACGGCACGACGCACGGCGCGGCCATGCTGCTGCACGACGCCTCGCCCCAGGCCACGCTCGAAGAACAGTGCAACAACCTGCATGAGCGGGCCACGAAGGACCCGTTGACCAAGGTGGCCAACCGCGCCGAGTTCGACCGCATGCACCACTTGTTCGTGAACGCCCATCTCGAGTGCCGCGTGCCGTGCAGCCTGGTGATCTGCGATCTCGATCACTTCAAGTCCATCAACGACAACTACGGGCACCAGGCCGGCGACGAAGTGCTCAAGTCGTTCGGCGCGCTGCTGCGCAGCGAATGCCGCAGCGGCGACGTGGTGGCCCGCTACGGCGGCGAGGAATTCGTGCTGCTCTGCGCCAACTGCACCAACAGCGCGGCGGCCCGCCGCGCCGAACAACTCCGCCGCTTGATCAGCGAGCTGCCGCAAGAGGCACTACACGGCAACGTGGCCACGGCCAGCTTCGGCGTGACCGAGATCCAGCCCGGCGACACGCCCGAGTCGATGCTCCGACGCGCCGACCGCGCCTTGATGGAGGCCAAGCGCGTGGGCCGCAACACGGTGATTCAACTCGGCGACGGACTGCGGCAGTCCGCCAGCCTCGAGGGGAAGAAGCCCGCGGCCCAGACCGCCGGCGACGTGATGATCGACACCGTGCTGGCCACGTCGGTGCCCTTGAAGATTGCCGTGGAGAAGCTGCGCGGATTCGTGGTCGACCACGATGCCGAGGTGCTGACCATCAAGAACGACCGCCTCGACCTGCAAATCGAGTCGCTGCAATCGAAACCCACGCGGCGGCGTTCTGACCGGCCCGTGCCGTTTCACGTCGAGCTGCACTTTTCCGAGCGGCGCGTCGACATCAAGAGCGCCGAGGGCCAGGTCGCCGGTCGGTCCTACCGCACCCAAGTGCGCTGCGTGATCCGCCTGCACCGCAACCGCGACCGCCGCAGTCGCGAGCTGATGGCCCAAGCCAACGCCATCCTCTCGGCCATCCAGTCCTACCTGATGGCCAACCGCGACGCCCCCCCCGCCGACCCCGGCACGACTCGCCGCGCCGTGAACATGCTCGCGCCGTGGTTGAAGCTGAACGAGTAGGCTGGTCGCAGGGTGAAGCCGGTCACGCGAGTTCTCACCCCCTCCCCAGCCCTCCCCACAAGGGGGAGGGAGCAGAATGGATCGACAAGCAAAACCGCGCAGGCAATGAAACAGACCGGCTAGGCAATGAAACAGGTTTTCTCCCTCCCCCTTGTGGGGAGGGCTGGGGAGGGGGATCATTGCGGGCATGTACCGCGACCAGGACCAACGCGATTTCGCGCGCCTCCAGCGCAACCAACCCCAGAGCGCCGCCTCTGGCACTTTCTCCGCGCCGGCAAGCTCGGTGTCAAGTTCCGTCGCCAAGCCGCGATCGGCTCCTACATCGTCGACTTCGTCTGCTTTCCGAAGAAGCTCATCGTCGAATTGAACGGACCGCAGCACCTGGATACGGAAGCGCAAGACCATGATGCCCGGCGCACGTCTTGGCTAGCCTCGCAAGGCTACGTGGTGATTCGATTTCGCAATCAAGACTTAGACGCCGACATCCAGCGAGTCGTCGATGCAATCAATCAAGCGCTACACAGCCGCGGCAACTCGCCACGCTAGCGCCCGCCAATTGTCAGTCTCCGTGCGATCGGGTATGCTGCGCGGACGCGAGTTTACCTAGATTGTCACAAACGTTCGCGGCGCGGCATCGCATTTGCAACGGCTTTCTGGCCGACGAACGCCGCAAAGAACGCCGATTTTTAGGAGAGAATACCATGCCTTACGAGGTTCCCCCTCTGCCCTACCCCACGAATGCTCTCGAACCCAACATCGATGCCAAGACGATGGAGATCCATCACGACAAGCATCACGCCGCCTACGTGTCGAAAGTGAACGACGCCATCAAAGGCAGCGAGTGGGACGGCAAGCCGATCGAAGAGTTGGTCAGCAACATCGAGAAGGTGCCCGAGAAGATTCGCACGGCCGTGCGCAACAACGGCGGCGGGCACGCCAACCACTCGCTGTTCTGGACGGTGATGGGCCCCGGCAAGGGCGGCGAGCCCTCCGGCAAGCTGGGCGAAGCCATCAAGTCGGAGCTGGGCGGGTTCGAAGAGTTCAAGAAGGAGTTCTCCAACGCCGCCGCGACCCGCTTCGGCAGCGGTTGGGCCTGGCTGAGCGTCAAGGGTGGCAAGCTGGTCGTGGAAAGCACGCCCAACCAGGATAGCCCCTTGATGCACGGCAACACGCCGATTCTGGGCCTGGACGTCTGGGAGCATGCGTACTATCTGCTGTACCAAAACCGCCGCCCCGATTACATCAGCGCGTTCTTCAACGTGATCGACTGGGACGCGGTGGGCAAGCGCTACGAGGCGGCCCTGTAACGCGATAGCGAACTGCTAGCGTGGACGCGATTCTCGCCAGGGGCTCCGCGCTCGACGTATTGTTCGATCATGCGATCCCCGGCCGGACGTGCCTTATTGGCGTTGACCGGCCGGGGACGTTTTCTATAATCCCCGCCCTCGTCGGGCCCACTTCGCGGCCCACGTCGCGGTTTGCGGTGGCCGGACACGGCAGCCGAACAACACACATATCCTCAGGGAAGAGGATGTCGGGCACGGACATGGATGTCGTCGCGCCTGGGCGTTCCCCTTCTCGCTCCCGTCGTAGAAAAGGGTGAATGCGCCATGCGAGCTACGGGTCACATTGCCGTCGTTGGTGCGATTGTGCTGGCCATCGCGGGCTGCCGCAGCGGTGGATCGCCGTGGGGCTTTGGCAAGAAAAGCACCATGAGCGAGGCCGAACCCCAGTTGCCCACGGCCAACGCCAACCCCGCGAACACGGCCCCGGCCTACGCCGGCAATGCCTCGCCCGAGGCCTCCCAGGCCTTTAGCCAGCCGCCCGCCGCCGGAGCCGCCTCGCCCTATCCCGGACAGCCCGCCGGCTACGACACCACGGGTGCCGGCGGCGCGCAAGCCAACTATGCCGGCGGTGCCACGATGCCCCAACAGCAGCCCTATCCGGAAGCCTACGGCCAACAACAGGCTTCGACGGCCAGCGCCTACACCGCGGGCGGCTATCCCACCACGGGCCCCGCCGGCGCGTATCAACCGCCGGCCGCCCCGCCGAGTGCGGCTCCGCCGGCGGCATCCGGGTATCCCTCGCACGATCCCTACGCCGACACGGCCGGCTCGAGCATGAGCCCCGCAGGCAACTCAGGCTACGGCGCGGCGCCCGCTGCCGGTTACGGCACGACAGCCACGAACTACGGCTCGGCTCCTGAAGGCGGCTACGGTGCTCCGGCCGACGCGTCGTACGCCGGCAGTCCCTATCCCGACACATCGGCCACGGCCGCCACTACCACGCCGGGCGCGTGCAACGACGAGTACTGCACCGACCCGAACTGCGGCGCCGCGAGCGATCCCTACGCTCAAGCCGGCACGGCCGGCACCGCTCAGCCCGAACAGGAAGCCGCCGACCGCTACGGCGCCTCGGCCGATCGGTACACCGCGATGGCGCCGGAGGACCCGGCCGTCTCCGCCCCGGGCACGCCCGAAACCGCCGACGCCGGCGGCTATCGTCCCGGCAGCACCGGCTATACGCCCGGCGCCACTGGGTACTCGCCGCCGGGAGTGCCGAAGTACGAGATCGCCTCCAGGCCGAACGTCGTCGACAGCCCCGGAAAGAGCGATCCCTACTATCGCCCGGGCGGCACCACCGACTACATCCCCAAGGTGCGGACGCCCTCGGCTTCGACGGACCGCTACGAGAACTCGGTCGACTACTCGCCGGGTGATCCGTACGCCAACCCCGGCGGTGGCGCAAGCCTCGCCCCGTCGCCCACGCGGATGCATTGATCGCCACGGCGCGGCTGCAGCGCCCGGCTCCGCGCCGGGTGCTAGGCCAGCACGTCTTGGATGACGCGGCCGTGCACGAAGGTGAGCCGCTGCTCGGTGCCGTTGTGGAAGTAGCTGAGCCGCTGGTGATCGAGCCCCAGCAGGTGCAGGATCGTGGCGTGCAGCTCGTACACGCTGCTCTCGTTCTCCACCGCCTGATAGCCGAACTCGTCGGTCGCCCCGTAGCTATAGGCTCGCTTGACGCCGGCGCCCGCCAGCCACACGGTGAAGCCCTTGGGGTTGTGATCGCGGCCGTTGGCGCCGACCTGAAAGGTGGGCATCCGGCCAAACTCGGTGGTCCACACGACCAGCGTGTCGTCGAGCATGCCGCGGGCCTTGAGGTCCTTCAGCAGCGCCGCCGCCGGCTGATCGAGAATCGGGGCATGGACCGAGTACTGGTCCTTGAGCATCTTGTGGCCGTCCCAATTGCCCACGCCCTCGCCCATGGCGTAGGCCCCGTTGAACAACTGCACGAACCGCACGCCCCGCTCGAGCAGCCGCCGGGCCAGCAGGCAATTGCGGGCGAAGCCGGCCTTGTTGGCGTTGGCGTCGTCGGTGCCATAGCTTCTGTGCGTAGCCGCCGTTTCCTGCGACAGGTCGCTCGCCTCGGGAGCGCTTAGCTGCAGCTTGGCGGCCAGCTCGTAGCTGGCGATCCGGGCCGACAGCTCCGAGTCGCCGGGGTTGCGCTCCAGGTGCTTGTCGTTGAGCAGCTTGAGGAAGTCGCGCGTCGAGGCGTCGGCCGCGGGGCTGATCGTGCCGGGGCGCTCGAGATTGGCGATCGGCTGCCCGGCGCTAAAGGCCGTGCCCTGGAACACGGCCGGCAGGAAGCCGCTCGACCAGTTGTTGGGCCCCGCTTGCGGCACGCCGCGCGGGTCGGGAATGGCCACGAAGGCCGGCAGGTCGTCGCACTCGCTCCCCAAGGCATACGACACCCACGCCCCGGCGCTGGGATAGCCGTCGACGGTGAAGCCCGTGCTCATGAAGTTCTCGCCGGGCCCGTGCGTGTTGGTCTTCGAGGTCATCGAGTGGATGAAGCACATCTCGTCGGCCAGCTCCGCCAGGTTGGGAAGCAGGTCCGAAACGTACTTGCCGCTCTCGCCACGAGGCTTGAAGGCCCAAGGGCTCTTGATCAGGTTGCCGTTCTGCCCCTGAAAGGTCACCAGCTTGTCGCTGCCCGGCATCGGCGTATCGTGCCGCTTGATCAACTCCGGCTTGTAGTCCCACGTATCCACGTGGCTGCAGGCGCCCGAGCAGAAGATCATCAGCACCCGCTTGGCCTTGGCGGGAAAGTGCGACGACCGCGCCGCCAGCGGAGTATCGGGCGCAATGTCGGGCCGGATGGGCGAAAGCTCGTTGCCCAGCAACAGGCCGTCGTGGGCCAGCAGGTTGGCCAGCGCAATGCCGCTTAGGCCGCCGGCCGCGTGGGCCAGAAAGCCACGTCGATCGAGCAGCCGTCGGCCGGTATGCGACAGCACCGGCTCCGCGGTTCTTCGGTTGGAATGCCTCATGCGTGCCATTGTAGCAACCGGCCCGCGCGAGCACCTCCTCCCCGGCCCTTCGCCGCCACCGCGAGCCTTTGGGTGGCCGTTTCCGCGGGCAGGCAAAAGTGGCCGTTTTGGCGTCTGGGCGGATTCGCGTTGTTCGGGGCTGTGGCGATCGGCGAGGAACAACGCGAGCGGGCGTCGCAATTCCGCGGGCGGGTTCATGTTACGCGCCAGGTGCCGCGGCCGCGCGTCCAAGCGCGAAATGGAACAACTCCGCCCGCCGCGCGCAAAGCCCGCCGCGTACACGAAATCAAATTCGCTTTTCGCCGACAAGCCACGTTTTCGGCCACCCGCCATCCACCGCATGCCGCCCTACGACGCCGGCCCTCGCTCCCGGAGAAATGCCGTCGCAGAAGTGCCGTGGTGCTCTCCAAAATGTAGCAGGCTCACTCCGTGAGCCGTCGCAGTGACGTGGTGCTCTCCACAATGTAGCAGGCTCACTCCGTGAGCCGTCGCAGGAGTAACGTCGGGCTGTGGGCGACAGCGAGCCCCTTGGTGCGGTCGTTTCCAGCGGCGATGGCATATCCGGCGTGGCGCTGCGACGGCTCACGGAGTGAGCCTGCTACTTTTTACTCCGCGGGTGGCCCCGACAATCTTGTCGGGGTGCCGAAGGCACAAGAGGTGTCGCGCGACCGACGATGCGCACGTGCCGTGACTCCAAGCGGTACCCACCCAACCACGCCCCTTCTTGCTGCGCAACACCGCCCGCTCGTTGCGGCCGCCCGGGAATGTAGCAGGCTCACTCCGTGAGCCGTCGCAGAAGTGCCGCGGTGCTGTGGGCGACAGAAAGCCCCCCGGTGCGGTTGTTTCCAGCGGCGATGGCCTCTCCAGCGTGGTGCTGCTACGGCTCACGGAGTGAGCCTGCTACTTTCTACTCGGCGATCGGGCGGATCGGGCGGCAGGGGTTGCCGGCGCAGAAGGTGTCCTCGGGCATGTCGCGGGTGACGACGCTGCCGGCGCCGATCACCGAGCGCGAGCCGATCGTCACGCCGGGACAAACGATCGCGCCGCCGCCCACCCAAACGTCGGAACCGATCTCGATCGGCTTGCCGTACTCCTCCTGGCGGCGCAGCGCCGCGTTCATCGGATGCGTGGCGGTGAGCAGTTGCACGGCCGGGCCAAACTGGCTGAAGTCGCCGATCCGCACCGGGCACACGTCGAGCACCACGCAATGGAAGTTGAAGAACACCCGCTGGCCGAGATGGATGTTCGCCCCGTAGTCGCACCAGAACGGCGGCTGCATCCACACCGAGTCGCCGCCCGTGCCGAACAACTCGACCAGGATCGCCCGCCGCGCCTGTTCGTCGCGCTGGCGCGTCGCATTCAAATCCTGGCACAGGTCCCGCGCCCGCATGCGGGCCGCCACCAACTCCGCATCGAGCGGATCGTACATTTCCCCGGCCAGCATCTTTTCGCGTTCGCTCGGCACGTTGGGCCCCCCGGTCGGTAGTATTCGTCGCGTTGCATTCCCGTCGCCAGCAATAGACCACGCCACGTTGCCCGCGCTCAACCACCGCCCATTGCGCTTCGCATCGAGCGACCGACCACCAACGCGTTGTCGCCGCCGCCGCGTAGGGCCAACGGGGCGCGCTCCGTAGCGACGCAAACGAGCGCGCCCCGTTGGGGCTTGCGAATGATGTTGGGCGCCAGGGGCGCTGCCCCTGCCTAAATCATTTCGGGCCGTTGGCCCTCCGGCACACCAGCCCGAAGCGCGAGCGAGGGTCGCGCGTGGCGCGCATGCAACGCGCCGACGTCGCGCGTCGTGTGCATTCGACGAAGAACCCTCGCTTGCCAGCTTTTTGCGCCATGTGTCAGAAGGGGTTGCGCTATAAGGAGTTGGCCTTCAACATAGTCGTGTTCCCAAGCATCACCAAAGGAGACGACATATGGAAGGCCAACTCTGGAAGGCGATTGTGA
>QQVE01000053.1 GCA_003389325.1 Planctomycetota bacterium | reverse complement strand
GCCCGGACCCGGCTTCCTGTATCCCGATCACATCATCGAAGTCCAGCCCGACTACGTAAACGGCGGCGGCACGATCGTCTGGGAGTGGTACGTGTGGGATCACCTCGTGCAGGAATTCGACGCCACGAAGGACAATTATTACGGGCCCACCGGCGTCGAAGACCATCCCGAGTTGATCGACATCAACTTCGTCTCGGTCTTCGACGACGGAGCCGGCGCACCTGAGGATTGGACCCACGCCAACGGCATCGACTACAACGCCGAACTCGATCAGATCGTGCTCTCAGTCCGCGAGTTCAGCGAGTTCTGGATCATCGACCACAGCACCACGACGGCAGAAGCGGCCGGCCACACCGGCGGCAACTCAGGGATGGGCGGCGATCTGCTTTACCGCTGGGGTAACCCGCAGGCCTACGACCGCGGCGATGCCAGCGATCGGGTGCTGTTCTACCAGCACGACGCCAAGTGGGTCGAAGACGGTGACCCCGGCGAAGGCAACATCACCGTGCTCAACAACGGCTTTGGCCGCCCGGGCACCGACTTCACGACCGTCGAGGAGATCACGCCGCCGGAGGATGGCTTCAACTACACCCTCGACACGGGCCAACCGTACGGTCCGGCCAGCACCGTCTGGACCTATACGGCACCGCTCGACGACTTTTCGTCGATCATCTCCGGTACCCAGCGCCTACCCAACGGCAACACGTTGATCACCTACGGCGTCGACGGCACGTTCGTCGAGGTCACTCCCGCCGAAGAGGTCGTCTGGAAGTACGTCAACCCGTACGCTTTCAACACCCAGCTTGGCCCGGAAGCCACGATTCCCAGCATGGGCCTCTCGGGCGAGGGGCTGGAGGATCTGCTGGTCAACTTCACGTTCCGCGCCATCGACTATCCGGCCGAATACCTGGCTCAGTTCACCGTAGACCTGGTCGGTCGGTCCGTCTTCTACAACAACTCGACGTTCGACGGCAACACGACGGGCATCGACGCCAGCGACGATGCCGCGATCGCTCCCGACAAGAGCGCCTACCTGCCCGGCTCCGGAGTGGCTACGTTCGACAACATCACAAGCTACTCGCGCGGCATCAACGGCATCATGGTCGACCTGGCGAACCCGCCCGGCGAGATCACGGTCGACGACTTCGCTTTCAAGATGAGCACGCAAGTCGGCGCCAACAACACACCCAGCACCTGGCAAGCCGCGCCCGCTCCTCTGGCCGTTTCGGTTCGGCCGGGCGAAGGCACCAGCGGCACCGATCGCGTGGTCATCATCTGGGCCGACGGCGCCATCGCCAACCGCTGGTTGGAAGTAACCGTCAAAGGCAACGATGTCGTGGGGGGATTCAACACCGACACCGGGCTGCTCGAAAGCGACGTCTTCTATTTCGGCAATCGTATCGGCGATACGGGAAGTGGAACCCCAAATCTGGCGATCACCTCGGCAACCGACGAGATCGCGGCTCGCAACAACCCGGGCTTCGGCGCGGCGATTACCAACCTGTTCGATTTCGACCGCAACGGGCTGGTCAGCGCCGTCGATCAGATTGCTTCCCGCAACAACGTCGGTCTACTGACCAAGATCAACATCACCGATCCGCCCGCTTCTCCCCTGGCCGCCGACCAAAGCTCGCTCATCGCGGCGGGCCTGGCCGCAGCGCTATCGCCGGCGCTGCTCGAGCAAGCCGGTTCTGCGTCACGCGGCGAGTCACCGCGCATCGCGGTCGCTGAGGATCTGCACGGCGACGACGATGCCTTCCCCGCATTGCTCGAGGTCGACCTGGAAGCACTCGGCACCGAAGGCGGAGCGGTCGAAACGGCGCTCGACGACGAGTTGCTCGACGCGCTCCTCGAACTGTAACGCTTCGCCGCGCCACCTCACCCCAGCCGGTGGCGAAACATCCACGTGGCCGCCGACAGCGTCACGAAGGCGATCAAGGCCAAGGGCCACAAGTCGCCCCGCAGGTTCCACAGCGGCGCCCCCTCCAGATACACGCGGTGCGTCAGGTCGATGGCATACCGCAACGGGTTGGCCAGCGTCACGTACTGCAACACGCGGGGCATCGAACTGATCGGCGTGGCTAGCCCCGAGAGCAGCGTGAACGGCAGCACCAACACGAAGGTGAACAACAGCGCCTGCTGCATCGTGCCCACCACCGACGACACGAACAGCCCGATGCCGATGGCCGCCAGCAGAAACAACGTCAGCCCCGCATAGAGCGTAATGAACGAACCGGCGAAGGGAATCTGGAACCAGAGCTGCGCCACCAGCAACACCGTGGTGGCCTGCACGAAGCCGATGAACAGCGACGGCAGCGCCTTGCCGGCCAACAACTCCAGCGGCCGAAACGGCGTGACCAGCAACTGATCGAAGGTGCCGTTCTCGCGCTCCCGAGCCACCGAGAGCGCCGTCACTAGCAGCGTTTGCAGCATCGTCAGCGTGCCGATCATCGCCGGCACCATGTTCCAGCGCGTCTCCAGGTTGGGATTGAACCAGGCCCGCGACTCGACGCGAATCGGCGGCTCGGGCATGGCGTGCCGGGCGCGCCAGTCGGCGTTGAACTGGGCGACAATCGCCTGCAAATACCCTTGCGACGTGCCGGCCGTGTTCGAATTGCGGCCGTCGGCGATCACCTGCACGTCGGCCGGCAGCCCCATCTGCAATCGGCGTTCGAAGTCCGAAGCGATGGCCAGCACGAACAGCGCTTCGCGACGGTCGATGTAGCGGTCGATGTCCGCGTTGTTGCCCAGATTGGCCACACGATAGAATACGCCCGACCCGTCGAGCCTGGCCAGCAGATCCTGCGAGGCGGCACTGCGATCCTGGTCGAGCACGGCGTACGGCACGCGATTCAGGTTGTACGTGGCCGCGTAGCCGAAGATCAGACATTGCATGATCGGCGGTACGAACAGCGTCAGCCGGCCGCGGGGATCCTTGAAGATCGCCAGCAGTTCCTTGATCGTCAGCGTTGCAACTCGGGCTAGGGTGTCGAACATCGCTCGGTCCTTAAGCCAGTCGCTTGTGCGTCACCAACCGCACGACGAACAACAACAGCACCGCCATGCAAGTCAGCACACCTAGGGCCGGCAGGATCACGCTCCACACGTCGCCCGCCAGGAACACGGTCTGCAAGATGGCCACAAAGTATCGGGCCGGCAGGATATACGTGATCGTGCGCACAAAGGCCGGCATGCTGCGCAGGTCGAACAAGAAGCCCGAGAGCATCAGCGCCGGCAGAAACGTGATGAGAATCGTGATCTGGCTGGCCAGGAACTGGCTCTTGACCGCAGTTGATATCAGCAGCCCGATGCCCAACGCCACGACCAGATAGAGCATCGAGCTGGCCGTCAGCAGCCAGATCGAACCGCGCAGCGGCACGTGAAACAGAAACCGCGCCGTCAGCACGCACAGCACTAGCCCGATCATCCCCAAGACGAAATTGGGAATCGTCTTGCCCAGCAGGATTTCGCCGGACCGCACCGGGGTGACAAACAGCGCCTCGAGCGTGCCGCGTTCCCATTCGCGGGCCATTACCAGGGCCGTGAGGAAGGCGCCGATGAGCGTCATGATCAGCACGATCAAGCCCGGCACGAGGAAGTAACGGCTTTCGTTGGCCTCGTTGAACCAGAGCCGATCGCGGATGCCCACCGGGCCGGCCACCACGGGCAACCCCTGCGCGCTACGCCGCGCGGTCCAGCGTCCGATGGCTCCCTCGGAATAGACCTCGATGATTCGCGCCCGATTGGCGTCGGTGCCGTGAACCAGCAGTTGCACGTCGGCGTCGCCCTGGTTGAGCTGTCGGCCGAAGTTCTCGCGAATGAGCACGATGGCGTCGATTTGGCGGTCGAGCATCATCCGCCGCGCTTCGGCCATCGTGGTCAGTGTCAGCGTGTCGAAGTAGGGTGACAGTTGAAAGCCCGCCGCCAGGTCGACCGCGTCGGGCGACGGCTCTTCCATCACCACCGCCAGCGGCACGTTCTTCACGTCGAGCGACAATCCGTAGCCGAACAGCAGGATCAGGATCACCGGCAACACGATACCGATGGCGATGCTGCTCGGATCGCGCAGCATTTGCCGCGCCTCTTTCTGCACCAGGGCCCGCGTGCGCCGCAGTTTGGGCGGCAACCAGTGCCAGTCGGGCCCCACGGCAATCGTGCCGCCGGCTTGACGGTCTTCCTGTTGTTTCGCCTTGTCGCCGCGCGCTTGCTCCACCACGGCAATGAACGTCTCCTCCATGGTGGGCTCGCCGACCTCGCTCGATTCGGCGCGGGCCCGCAACTCGGCGGGAGTGCCCTGGGCCAGAATCCGCCCGGCGTCGAGAATGGCGACGCGGTCGCAGTACTCGGCCTCTTCCATGAAGTGGGTGGTCACGATCACGGTCACGCCTTGTTCGGCCAGCGCCGTGATCCGCTGCCAGAATTCGCGCCGCGCGAGCGGATCGACACCGCTGGTTGGTTCGTCGAGAAACAGGATCGCCGGCTCGTGCATCAGGGCCACGGCCATCGCCAGCCGCTGCTTGTACCCGCCGGGAAGCTGCTCGCTGGGCAGGTTCTTGAACGGCCGCAGTTCGAACTGGTCGAGGGCCCAATTCACCCGCTCGCGCTGCCGCGCCGCATGCAAGTTGTAGGCCCCGCAAAAGAACTCGAGGTTCTCGAGCACAGTCAGTT
Source organism: Planctomycetota bacterium (assembly GCA_003389325.1). GTDB lineage: Bacteria > Planctomycetota > Planctomycetia > Pirellulales > PALSA-1355 > LB-PLM-3. The sequence continues at coordinate 284,381 of QQVE01000053.1, read as the reverse complement.
GCCCGTACAGCGAAAACTTCTGAGCCACGTAGCCGATCCGCTGCCGGGCCGAAGCGCCCGCGGTGCGCAAGTCGGCCCCCGCCACGCGCAGCGTGCCGCCGGTAGCCGGCAGCAGACCGCAGAGCATGCGAAAGGTGGTCGTCTTGCCAGCGCCGTTGGGCCCCAGCAGCCCAAACACTTCGCCGCGCCGCACTTCAAAGCTCAGATGGTCGACCGCCGTAAAGCTGCCGAACTTCCGCAGCAGATCCTGCACTTGAACGACCGGCTCGCTATCTGCGGCCTCATGCGGTACAGCCAGCGGCAAGCCTTGCACTTGAGCTCGCTCGGCGCCGGTCTGGCGAAGCAGAATCATGAAGCCGTCTTCGAATCGCGGTGAAGTCGGAGCAACCTCGGTGCCCGCGGGCAGTCGTGCCACCGCAGCGCGATTGTCTTGGGTAGCCGTCACGAACCGAACGCGGCCCCCCTCGGGCACTGCATCGACGACCGATGGCTCGTCGAGCAACCGAGCTTGCAGCAGGCGGGCCGCTTGGCCAGGGCCGGGCTCGACCAGAAACGTCCGGCCTTCGGCCAACTGGCTCACCTGCGCCGCGCCGCCCTGGGCCAGGATATGTCCCTGGTGCAACACAATCGCCTCGTCGCAGCGCTGCGCCTCGTCGAGGTACGCCGTGCTTAACAGCACGGTCAGCTTTTGCTCGCGAGCTAATTGCTGGATGATGGCCCAAAGTTCGCGCCGCGAAAGGGGGTCGACGCCCACAGTGGGCTCGTCCAACAACAACAGCCGCGGCGAGCGCACGAGCGTGCAGGCCAGCCCAAGCTTCTGCTTCATGCCGCCGGAAAGTTGGCCCGCCAGCCGACCGGCGAACGGGCCCAGGGCGGTCATCTCCATCAGCCGCGGATAGCGCTCGCGCCGCTGGGCGGCGGGGACGCCATGCAGGTCGGCGTACAAATTGAGATTCTCGCGGACGCTCAAGTCTTCGTACAACCCGAACCGCTGCGGCATGTAGCCGATGCTGTCCTGCACCTGCTGCGGTTCGGCCGCCACATCGATCCCCAGAACATCGAGCGAGCCGGAGTCGGCCGCGATCAACCCGGCGGCCAGTCGCAACAGCGTCGTCTTGCCGGCACCGTCCGGACCGGCCAGTGCCGTGACCGTGCCGGATCGCACCGCCAGCGAGATGTCGTCCAGCGCGCGGACGATCTCGCCGGTCTTACGGCGAAACGTCTTGCGCAACTGGCGGGCGACGAACACCGCCGCGTCGGCGGCCACGGGGTCCATGCGCTTCTCCCTGCAAGGTGGCGGCGCGCAAAGCAAGCGCCCGCGCTTTAGGTGTCGTCTTTCTTTTTGCTGGTCTTGGTCGAGCCGCTCGCTTTCGGCCGCGGCTTGGCATCGGCCTCGGCCAGGCGCTCGCCGCCGCCCGCGGGGGCGAAGGCCACGGTGGCCGGCATGCCCAGCCGTAATTCGTTTTCGGGATCCTCGACGAACACGCGCACCTCGTACACGAGGCTCGTGCGCAGCTCCTCGGTCTGCACGGCCTTGGGTGTAAATTCGGCCACCGGCGAAATGAAACCGACCCACCCCTCGAACCCGCGCTCGGGAAAGGTGTCGACGCCAATGCGGGCTTTCATGCCCGGCTGCAGTTTGCCCAGGTCGGGCTCCGACACGTAGGCCCGCACCCACTTGGGATCGGTGACGGCGAGTTGCACGACCGCGCGTTCAGGCGATGCCATTTCGCCCGGCTCCATGATGCGCGTGCGCACCGTGCCGTCGACCGGGGCACGGAGCACGGCGTCTTCGAGCTCCTGTTCGAGGTAAGCCAACTGCGCTTCTCCGGCGCGAAGCCGCGCTTCGGCCTCGGCGATCTCCTCCTTGCGTGGCCCGGCGACCGCCAGTTCCAGCGACTTCTCGGCCACGTCGACGCGAGCGTCAGCCACTTCGAGCGAGGCCTTGGCGTTGTCGATTTCCTGCTTACTGACGGCGCCGCCGGAGGACTGTTCGGACAGCAGTTGCAGCCGCTCGTAGAGTCGGCCGGCATTGGCCGCGTCGGCCTGGGCCGAGCGCACGTTGGCCTTGGCCTGGGCAATCTCCTCGGGACGACTGCCGGCCTTGAGCCGCGCAACCACTTCACGTTGGGCCGCCAATTCGGCCCTGGCCTGCGCCACTTGCGGCTCGAGGCGGTTGGTGTCGAGCCGGGCCACGACCTGCCCGCGCTTCACGCGATCACCCTCTTCGACGAGCACTTCGGCGATGCGCTGGCGATTGTTGAAGGCGAGGTCGACCTGCCGGAGATCGACGTTGCCGTAGAGTTTGAGCCGGCCATCGTCGGCATCGTGGCCGAAGTACCACCAGGCGGCAGCGGCCAGGGCAGCCACGCCCAACAGAGCCCCGATGACAACGACACGCCGCATGCGTTTCCTTTCGCACGAATTTGGACCGGCCGCGCGCTTTATCGGCCGCGTGGCGGGCGAACGCGCCGTCGGGCCAACCGCTCCGCAAAAGCGGAACAACCGGCACAGCTTAACGCGCCCCGCCGCAATCGAGCCCCGTCTGGGGAACTGGCCGAGGGTCGCTTAATGCCGGCTTTGACGAATTGCCGAATAGCAACAATGCGGCCGGTAGCGCCGGGCATATCACTTCGCCCGCCTGCAACCATTGTACGGCCCCGTCCCACATCAACCGCGCGGCTCTTTCCCGCCGCAACAGCACCCATCCACAAGCGCCGCCAGCGACATCGCCCCTAGCTGGCTCCGGCGCCGATCGAATCGATTCTACCCCACTGGCGAGAACCCGCCTACCGGAAGGGCGGAGAGCACATGATGGATCAGCGCCCGCCATCCTCGCAGCGCCGCGCCTCGGCGGCCGCGCCGCGTCCCAACGAAGCTCGGGTCCGTCGGCGGGCGGGTCAGGGCAGCAAGACGATCCTGATTCTGCTGGCTGCCCTCGTTCCGATGGTGGCCAGCGCCGGTTGTGGCCTGCGGCAGTGGGTGCGCAACGGCTTTAAAGTAGGCCCCAACTACGTACGCCCGCCGGCTCCCGTGGCGCCGGCCTACATCGACAGCGACAACAGCGAGATCACCACCGACCCTGCGCACGACTGCGCCTGGTGGACGGTGCTGAACGATCCCACGCTCAACGGGCTGATCGAAACCGCCTATCGCCAGAACCTCGATCTGCGGGTGGCGGGCACGCGGATCCTCGAAGCCCGCGCGCAGCGCAATATCGCGGCAGGCAACCTCTTTCCTCAGACGCAAAGCGCTTTGGCCGCGTATGGCCACGGCCAGATCACCGAGAACCTGGCCGCACCGTTCGCCAGTTCGTTCAACATCTGGGCCACCGGCTTTAACGCCTCGTGGGAGCTTGACTTCTGGGGGCGCTACCGCCGCACGATCGAAGCGGCCGACGCCGACTCGGCCGCCTCGATCGAAGGCTACGGCGACGCGCTGGTCATGTTATTCTCGGAGGTGGCCACGGCCTACGTACAGCTACGCACCTACGAGGAGCGCCTCCGCTTCGCGCGGCACAACGTCGAGATCCAGCAGGGCTCGCTCGACCTGGCCGAACACCGCTTTCGCGAGGGCGTGGCGACGGAGCTCGACGTAACGCAGGCCCGCACGAGCCTGGCCCAGACCGAGTCGGCCATTCCGCCGCTCGAGGCCGGGCGCCGCCAGGCCAACAATCAACTTTGCATCCTGCTGGGAATGCCCGTGGTGGACATGGCCGGCACGTTCCCACCGGCGGCGATCCCCGCGGCTCCGCCGACCTTGGCGGTAGGGCTGCCGGCCGACTTGTTGCGCCGCCGCCCCGACGTGCGCCGCGCCGAGCGCGAGGTCGCCGCCCAAAGCGCGAACCTGGGCGTTGCCAAGGCCGATCTCTACCCTCGGCTCACGGTTGGCGGCTTCCTGGGCTATGCGGCCGATGACATCGAGCGACTGTTCGCGTCGAAGAGCTTCACCGCGTTTGTCATCCCGACCCTGCAGTGGCCGATCCTCAACTACGGGCGTCTGGCCAACAACATCATGCGGCAGGATGCCCGACTGCAGGGTGCGGCGCTTCAGTATCAACAGACCGTGCTGAACGCCGGCCGCGAAGTTGAGGACTCGCTCGTCGCCTTCCTCAAGTCCCAGCAACAGGCCGCGAAACTCGAGGTGAGCGTCCAGAACGCCGAACGCTCGGTCGAACTGGTGCTGACGCAATTCAAGGGCGGCGTCTCCGACTTCAATCGCGTCTACAACACGCAAGAGGCCCTGGTCAGCCAGCAGGACCAACTGGCCGTCGCGCGCGGCGAGATTGCGCTGAATCTCATTCGTACTTACAAGGCACTCGGCGGCGGGTGGACGCACTTCTGCCGCGGACGCGGGTTCCCGGCAGTCTACGCCGTCGACGACGTGAGCGGCGAAGAAGTGCCGACCCCCGAGCCCGTCGAGGGCTCGCAGCCGTTGCCGCCGGCCGTTCCGACTGCCGAGTCGCCCGTCGAAGCCCGACCCAGCTCGCGCCGCAATCCACAAGTCGCCGCGACGACCGCACCGGTTCCTGCCCGCTAGCCGGGCGAACTCGTCAGCGACCTCGCGCGCCTTGAGTGGCTGCGGCAATTCGGGGACAATCTCAACGAAGCGCGATTCAGCGCCGTTGTCCCTTCAGCGTGGCGAGTCGATACGATGGATTCGACCATACAGCGCGTGGCCCAGTGGCTGAGCCAGGCTCAGCGAGCGGTCGTGTTTACCGGTGCCGGCATCAGCACCGAGAGCGGGATTCCAGACTTTCGCTCGCCCGGCGGCGTTTGGGCTCGCAATCAGCCCGTGTACTTTGACGACTTCATGCGCTCGCCCGAAGCCCGCTTCGAGTACTGGCGCCAGAAGGCCGAGATGTCGGGCGACTTTCTTGAAGCCCAACCGAACTCCGGCCACGAGGCTATCGCCCGCTGGGAACAAACCGGCCGGGTCGAGGCCGTTATCACCCAAAACATCGACGGGCTGCACCAGGCCGCCGGCAGCCGCCGCGTGCTGGAGTTGCACGGCACTGCGCGCTGGGTCGACTGCCTCGACTGTGCCCAGCGCTATGAGCCCGAGCCGATGATCGACGCATTTCGCGCGAAACAGGCCGTGCCCTCCTGCCCAGCCTGCGGCGGACGTCTCAAAAGCGCGACGATCTCGTTCGGCCAGGCCCTGCCCGCCGAAGTGCTCGAGGAGTCGGGGGCGCTAGCCGCAAGCTGCGACCTGTTCTTCGCCATCGGATCCTCGCTGGTCGTCTATCCCGCGGCCGGGCTGCCCGAATTGGCACGCCGCTCGGGCGCAAAGCTCGTGATCATCAATCGCGACCCGACCGACTTCGACGCGACGGCCGATGCGGTGATTCACGCATCGATTGGGACGACCCTGGCGGCGATCGACGCGGCGTTGGCCACCTCGGAAAGCTGAGCAGAGTTTCCCCCGCTGGGGAGGATTCCCCGCCGCGGGCGCTTTTTTTGTTTGCTCAAATCGCCCGCAAACGGGATATTGAGGAGCGGTCGAAGCTGGTTGGGCTCGCGCGCCCCGGCCGACGGACGGTCGACCCGTGCGTCGGGCACGGTGCTCGATGTAGTTTGTGCGCACGAGGTCACGATTTTGTTGGGACGTGGGCCGCGCGAGCGACCGTGGAGAAACGCCGACGTGAATGTGCGATTGAACCTCGACACCGAGACCGTGGACCAATGTGAGTTGGACGCGCCGCTCTGCCTTTCCCGGCAGACCACGGTGGCCGACGCACTCGGTCAAATGAAGGAAGCCAACAGCGCCACGGTGCTGATCTGCAAGGACGAGAAGGTGTTGGGCATCTTTACCGAGCGCGACGCCCTGAAGCTGCTGGCGACCGGCGCAAGCTTCGACGTGCCGCTTGAGGAGTGCATGACGCCGGACCCCGTGATCCTGCATGCCCAGGACAAGGTAGGCAAGGCCATTCACCTGATGGTCGAAGGCGGATATCGCCGGTTGCCCATCGTGGACGACAACGGCAAGCCGGCCGGCGTGATCAAGATGGAAGCGATCATGCACTACCTGGTCGAGCACTTCCCGACGGTAATTCACACGCTGCCGCCGGAACCCCATCAGACCACCGAAAGCCGCGAAGGCGCCTGAGCACTTCCGGCCTGCTACCGACGCGAGGGTCGCATGATCGTTTGCCCCTATTGTGCGAGTGAAAACATTGCGGGATCGGATCACTGCGTCGGCTGCGGGCAGCCGCTGGACGACACGCATCTGGCCCCACCCAGCAGTCCGGTCGAAGAGAGCCTACTGCGGGATCGGGTCAGCGCTCTGAGCCCGCCGGAGCCGATCACCGTGGATGCCAGTACGCCGGTGGGCGAAGTATTGAAGCTCATCGTCGATCGGCGGATCGGTTGCGTCGTCGTGGCCGAGGGCAAACGCCCGCTGGGCATCTTCAGCGAGCGCGACGCTCTGCGGAAACTAAACGTGTCGGCTCCCGCGCTTTCGTCGCACCCCGTGAGCGAGTTCATGACGCCCAAGCCGCAGACGCTGGTTGCCTCGGCCAAGATCGCTTTCGCGGTGCAGCGGATGGACCTGGGCGGCTACCGCCACCTGCCGATCGTCGATCGAGAAGGCGACCTGGTGGGAATCATCTCGGCCCGCGACATTCTGCGGCACCTGACCGAGGCGATGGACCGCGAGGGCTAGGCCGCCTCATTGACAAGCGGCGCGAGAGGCGAATCCGTTCCGTTTCGCCTCCCGCGCGCGTCCCCCTTGCCCCCATCGGTGGCGAGTTACTTTTTCCCGCCCGGCTGTTCGAAGCCGGCCTCGCCGAGCTGCCGCTGTACGGCCGGAATCACGGCCTCGCCCAGCGTCTTGCCGCCGGAAGCCTCGGCGTGGCGATTGCGCTCCTTGACGAGATAGGCCTCGCGCTCGGCGGCCAGCTTGTTGATCTTGGCTTGCACGGCGGCCCGCTTAGCGGCCATCTCCTCGATTTTCGCCTTGCGTTCTTCGAGCGACAGACCGCGAAGTGCCTCGGGCAGTTCCTCGTCTTTGACCTTCGTAAGGATCTCGGGATCTTCCTCGAGCGTGTCGACCAGGTCGCGACTGCGGTTGGCGTAGGCATCGGTGGTCTTCACCAGGACCCGGGAAGCGGCGACGGGCAGACCTTCCTGCGCGGCGTTGGCATCCTGGGCCGCCTGGTTGGCCGCGTACTGCACGCGCTGCTCGCGGGAACCGTACCACAGGTACGTCCGGTTCAACTCGGCGTTCAGCTCGATGATGATCTTGTCCTGCGGGCACCGGATATGCACCACCGCCCGGTCTTGATCAATGTTGAAGTACTCGCCCTCGGCGATGGTGGCGCCGTCCTGCCACTTGCCGCTGACGCCGGCGGCATTGTCGCCGCAGTGGATCGTGTTGACGATGATGCCCCGCTCGATCGCCCGGCGGCAGGCGTCGCGGTAGTCGACCGACCCTTGGGTAAAGGGCTCGTTGCCGGCGATGAAGATGGCCTTGTAGCCGTTCTTTTCCTCCGACCAGTCGAGCCGCGTGACCGCTTCGTCGATCACCTGGCCGCAGTACTCATCGCCGCCCCGGGTCGAGAGTTCAAACAGCTTCTCCGAGAGCTTGTCCAAGTCGTCGGTGAGCGGCACGACCTGGCGGATGTAGCCTTCGGAAGCGGGTAGCCGGGTGTTGCCATATTCGAACAGGGCCACGCGCAGCACCGGCGTCTTGCCGTCTTTCTCGGCTTTGGCGAACTGCTCGACGATGGTCCATAGCTGGTTCTTGGCCTGGCTGATCAGGCCGTCCATCGAGTTGGACGTGTCGAGCAGGATCGCCACGTCGACGCTGGCCCGCTCGCCCTCGAAGGGCGGCTTCGCTTCGACCGTGTTGGAATCGACCTTGATGATGATCGTTTTCTCTTCGGCGCGCACGCCGAGGGTGGCGACCGACCCGATAAGGGCCGCCGCGCAGCAGAATGCGGCTTTCGACATGATGTTTCCTCGTCTCGTTCGAAATGAATGGTTTCGCCAGCCACCAGAGCGTTCGACGCGGCCCGCGCCGAGAAAGTTCCCTGGTTTCTTCGAGAATCACGGATTGAGAGCGACCAACGTCACCAAACCGCTTGCCGGCCAGCACGTTGCCGCGCCCCAAGCGTGGTTGCATTCCGGGCGAAACAAAGGAAAATAGGGCCGCACGACAAGCGCGCGTGCCCCCGCCACGATCCACCCGCGAGAGAGTTTGCCATGCACCCGCGGAACCTCATCAGCCGCCGCTCGTTTCTGGTCGCCTCGACGGTGGGATTCGCGGGTTTGCAGTTCGGTCGTCCGTTGGCGCGTGCTAGCACCTCGGGATCTGTCGGCAGTGGGAAGGCCAAGTCGACGATTCTGTTCTTTCTGTGCGGCGGGGCCTCGCACATCGACACCTGGGACATGAAGCCGAAGGCTCCGCTAGAGTATCGCGGGCCGTTCAAGCCGATCGCCACTTCGGCCCCCGGCATCCAGGTGTGCGAACATTTGCCGCTGCTGGCCCAACAAGCGCATCGCCTGGCGCTCGTGCGATCGGTGTGCGGCACGGTCAACACCAACGACCACCACGCCGGCTATTACTACAACCTCACCGGGCACGAACCCGCCCAGAGTTTTCGCACGCTGGGGAACGATCGCACGCCGTTTGCAGACGACTGGCCGTTCATGGGCTCGGTCGTGGCAGCCAAGCGCGAGCGGCACGCTTTTCTGCCAAGCGCGATCACGCTACCGCACAAGCCCAGCAAGGCACCGTACACGCGGCCCGGTCAGTTTGCCGCGCGGCTGGGCGTACAGCACGATCCGTTGTATCTCCAGGGAGACGTCAACGAGCCGCTCAAGTTTTCTGCACCGGCACTTGAGCTGCAGGCAGGCTTGACGACCGGCCGGCTGACATCGCGGCGTGAGCTGCTAGCCGCCGTCGACGAGGCCCGCCACAATCTCGACACGAGCGCCGACGTTGAAGCCTGGACTCAACAGCAAGAGCGCGCGTTCTCGCTGCTGGCTTCTTCACAGACGGCCGAAGCGTTCGACATCGCTCGCGAGCCGGAGTCGCTGCGCGAGCGCTACGGCAAGAACGTCAACGGCATGAGTCTGCTGCTTGCGCGGCGACTCGTTGAAGCCGGTGTGCCGTTTATCACGGTCTTCTGGAAGGAAGACTTCGACAAGCTCGGCAAGAAGTGCAAGAGCGCCGGTGGCTGGGACACGCACGGCAACAACTTCGGTTGCCTGAAGGACAATCTTCTGCCGTTCTTCGATCGTGCCTTTTCCGCCTTGATCGAAGATCTGCACCAGCGCGGAATGCTCGACGAAACGCTGCTGATGGTCACCAGCGAAATGGGCCGCAAACCAAAGGTCGGCGATCCGCGCTCCGGCGGCGTGTCCGGCGCCGGCCGCGATCACTGGACGCACTGCCTGACCGATGTTCTGGTCGGCGGCGGCATTCAAGGAGGACAGGTCTATGGCTCGAGCGATCGCTATGCCGAGTATCCGGCCGATCGCCCCGTGACGCCGGCGCATGTGACCAAGACCGTGTACCGCGCAATGGGCATCGACGATCTCGAAGCCCACGATCGCGAAGGCCGGCCATATTATCTGTTGGCCGAGGGCGAGGCCCTGGCGGAACTGCTCTAGGCCGCGCAGCGATTCTGCCTACAGGTGTTTCTTGAGCCACGCTGCGGCGTGGGGCACGTAGTCGGCCGGCAGGCGATGCTCGGCGTCGAAGAAGATCTGCTGCTTGGGCTCGCTCTCTAGCGACGCGTGCAGCGCCTCGGCAAAGGGCACCGGGCACATCGCGTCCTGGCGGCCGTAGATCGACAGCAGCGGACGCTTGCCGATTCCATCGACGAAGTTCTGCGGAGCCACGATCGTCCACTTCGACCTCTCGGCCGGAGCGGCCACGGCCACGGCAGCCTTCACCCGGGGATCGACGCCGGTGAGCAGAAACGCTTGTGTGCCGCCCATGCTGTAGCCCAGCACACCGATCCGCTCGCCGTCGATCTCTGTGCGCGAGAGCAGGTAATCGATGGCGCGGCGGTAGTCGCGCGTCGTCTGCACGTAGATGTCCTCGCGTGAGAAGTAACCCTTGCGTGGTTGGCTCTCGGCGGAGTCGTCCACATGGTGGTTCACCGGCGCAAAATCGTTCTGGGCGATGCGGTCGCCGTGGCACTGGGCGTCGAGAGCCAGCACGGCAAACCCGGCCTCTAACAGCGCCCGGCGAGCGTCTCCGCCGCTAATGTAGTTGCCGTCCTGGTACCAGCTATCCTTCGAGCCCGACCAGCCGTGCAGCAGCAGCACGCACGCAAACGGACCATCGCCCGTGGCGGGAAGCTGCAAGTAGCCGGGCACCAAGAAACCTTGCACGCCGCGCAAGACGATCTTTTCGCGCAAGCCGTCGTTGAGTTCCTTCCGCTCGACGATCCGCGCTTCGAGCGGAATGGTGGCGTCGTAGTCGTACAACCCCGTCAGCGCGCGGCAGGCCTCCTCGCCGAGCCGCTCGAGGCCGGGCGGCTCGGCGCAGGCAACCGAAGCGGATAGCAGCGCGGCGAGTAGCGCCGTAGTTAGCCGACTGCGAAACGCGGGCTCAACTTGCATCGGACTCGTCGGACTTGGAGTCGTGGGACTTCTTGTCAGCATCCTCCTTTTCTTCGTCCGTCTTGTCGTCCTTGGGTTTGACGCTGGCGTAGTCCAAGTCGGGCGGCGGGGGGTCGCCGCCGGGACCCTTCAAGTAGTGCTCCATCCAGCGCAACAGTCGCATGCTGTAGTCCATCCGCGCGGCCGCCTTGCGATTGCCGTGGCCTTCGCCGGGATAGAACACCAGCCGCACCGGCACGTTGCCCAGCGTCTTCAAGTAGCGATACAGCTCCATCGATTGCGAAGGATGCACGCGCGGGTCTTCCTTGCCGTGCAGGATCAGGATCGGCGTGCGGGCCTGCTCGGCGTACGTGATCGGGCTGCGCTCCTTGAAGAACTCCCAATCGTCCCACGGCATCTTGCGGGCGTGGACCAGGAACATCTCGTTCGGGATATCCGTGGTGCCGAACTTCGAAACCATGTCGCTGATGCCCACGAACATCACGCTGGCGGCGAAGCGGTCGGTGTGCTTGGTCGCGCACCAGGCCGAGGCAAATCCGCCGTAGGAGCCGCCGGTGACGCCCACCTTGTCCTTGTCGATCAGCCCCTCCTCATCGAGGTAGTCGATCGCGTCGATCAGATCGTCGAATTCCTTGCCGCCGTAGTCGGACTGGCCCTTCATCGAGAACTGGACGCCGCGGCCGGTGCTGCCGCGGTAGTTCGGATAGAACACCGCGAAACCGTTGGCCGCCAGCAATTGGCCCGGCTCCGCATAGCGCGTGATCCAGCCGTTTTGGAAGTGGGCCTCGGGGCCGCCGTGCACGACGAGCACGAGCGGATAGCGCTTGCCTTCCTCCTTGTTGAGCGGATGGATCAGCAGGCCCTCGATCTTCTGGCCGTCGCGGGCTTCGTAGGTGACGACTTCCTGCGGAGCGAGATCCACCGCGTTCAACCAGGGATTGCTGGTGGTCAAGCGCCGAGGCTCGCTATCGCCGCGCTCCATCGTGAACACTTCGAGCGGATGCGTCGGGCTGTGGGCCACGATCGCCGCGCGGTTGCCGTCCTTGGAAACGCTCATCGAGGAGAACGCGTGCTTGCCGAACGGCACGAGCATCTGCACAGGTTCGCCTTCGCGGCTCACCACGCCCAAACCGGACGTGACACCTTTGTCGGCCAGGTACAGAATCAAGTCGCTGTTGTGCCAGGCCAAGGCCGTGGCATCGCCGTCGTTAAGCTCGGGCAGCAGGTCCTGCGGCTTGCCGCCGGTGTACGGAGCCACCATCAAGCGGCCAGCATTGGGGTCGTTGATGTGCTCAGCGGCCAGCAGTGCGAGGTGCTCGCCGTCGGGGCTCCAGCGGTACTCGCCGAGCTTGCCGGGGTTTTCGATGAGGCCGACCTTCGAGCCGTCGCTCGCCTTGATCACGTGCAGCTTGCGCTTCATGTACGCGTCGTCGATCAAAGGCGTGGGGGCCACACTTACTGCCAGGTGCTCGCCTGTAGGGCTGTATTGCACGCCGCTGGCATGACCCTTGACCTCGAAACGCTCGGGCTTGGGAGCGTCCGAGTCGTCCCAGCGGTCGGGCTTGCGGGGCTCGGCAACCCAGACGTGCGCCATCTCCAAGTCTTCCTCGTAGACCTCCTGGTTGAAGCCCTGGTCCTTGAGTTCCTTCTCGTCGGCGGGCGGCTTGTCGGTGGCGGTGAAGGCTACCTTCTTGCCGTCGGGCGACCAGCTATAGTCGGCGATGTCGGTGTCGTGCTCGAGCACCTTTTGGGCTTCGCCGCCGGCCAACGGAATGACATACAGGCTGCGATGCTCGTCGCCTTCGCGCTTTTGCAGGAACGAAATGCCGCTGTTGTCCGGCTTCCACGCGATGCTCGATACGCTCACCTCGCCCGTGACGTAGGGACGCGAAAAGCCTTTCATGTCCACCACGTGCAGCTCGACCCAGGACGGACCGTTGTCGTCGACGAAGGGTCGCCGCGGCGCCGACAGCAAGTACGCGATGTACTCGCCGTTGGGTGAGATCTCGGCGGAGGTGACGTACCGCAGACGAGCGATGTCGGTCGCCGAAAAGGGCACTTGGGCCACTGCCGATACGGCGCAGGCCAGGACGACGACGGACACGAGGGCACGGATCGATTTCATGAGGACTCCTGAGGCTGGTACTGCTGCTGCATCTCGTGAAAGCAATTGTATTTGCGCGGGGGATGGCTCTCGAAATTCTACGTCATCGCGCCGGTCTGAGTTCGGTACGTTGCGTTTTCGCCCGCCAGCGTGCGTCGGAAAAGCTGCGCTACAGGTTCACGGCCGAGTGGGGGGCCCACTTATCGGCCCAGGGCCGGGCCTGCTCGAGCTCGTAGGCCAGCTCGAGCAGCGTGCGCTCGTCGCCACTTTTGGCGGCAAACTGGCTGCCGATCGGCAGGTCCTCGGCGTTCCAGGACAAAGGCACGCTCATCGCCGGCATGCCCGTCACGTTGAACAGCGGCGTGTAGGCCACGTACTCGACGATCTTTTCCACCTGGGCCTCGAAGGGAATCGTAGGGCTCAGCTCGCCGATCACCGGCGGGGCCGTGCTCAGCACGGGGCTAAGCAATACGTCGTACGGCTTCATCTGCTCGGTCACGTCCGCGGCAACTTGTTGCAGGCGTTTGGTGGCGGCCGGAATCTTCTCCCTGCCGCCATTGAAGTACTGCTCGGCGAATCCAAGCGTGAGCGGCTCGAAATCCTGGTAGGTGACCTTGCGGCCGAGTTCGCGCTCGGCCCGCTGAACCGCCGTGCCGGCCGACGAAGCCCAAAGGGTCAGAAAGTCGTCGCCGAACTGCTGGCCGTCGAGATCGAGCCGCATCATCCGTACGTCGTGCCCCAGTTCCTCGCACAACCGCGCGGTCGCCAGCACGGCATCGGCCACGTCGGGAGCCGGGTGCTGGCCCGAGGCGCCTTGCAGGTAGAACCCGATCGTCAGGCGACGCTTCGACGGCTCGCTGACCAGGCCGACCGGCTTTAAGCCCGGAGCCGGTTTGTCGCGCTCGGTGGCAGCCAGCAGGTGGGCACTGTCGCGCACGCTACGGCTGAGTGCGCCTTTGACGCTGAACGAAAAGAAGTTGTTGCTGCCTCGCATGCGTCCGCGGCTGGGCTTCAGGCCGAACACTCCACAGCACGAGGCGGGAATGCGAATCGAACCGCCGCCGTCACTCCCCTGCGCGATCGGCACCATGCCGGCGGCCACGGCCGCGCCGGCGCCGCCGCTGGAACCGCCCGAGGAGCGCGTCAGATCCCAGGGGTTGTAACACGGCCCCAAGGCCAGCGACTCGGTCGTGCCGGTCAGGCCAAACTCCGGCGTGTTGCTCTTGCCCACGACGTTGAAGCCCGCGTCGACGCAGGCCTGGATGTACGGCTCGGTCACCTCGGGCACGTTCGACAGTTGGACGCGCGTACCGTTGGTCGTGCGCACGCCGGCGAAGTCGTCGAGGTCCTTGACGAGAAAGGGCACGCCCGCGAAGGGGCCGGAGAACTCGTTCTCGCGCCCGCGCGATTCGGCGCGCAGAAAGTCCGTCGCCACCACGGCGTTGATCTTGGGGTTCAGCTTCTCGATCCGGGCGATGGCCAGTTCGACGGCCTCGAGCGCCGATAGGTCCCCCTTGGCGATGGCCTGTGCCTGGCCGATGGCATCGAGCCTGGCGACGGACGCAGCCTCGGCGGCAAACGTGCGACGTAGTGGGAAAGCGAGTTGCGCAAAAGCAGCCGCAGCGGTGCCTTGCGACGCGAGACGCAGAAACTGTCGGCGAGAAAGCGACATGAGACGATCCCCGGAGATGGAATACGCGGACCTGGCGGCATGGGCGGCCTCAGCATACTGCAATCGGCCACCAGGTGCCACAATTCCGCAGCGGGGCGGTCAAGCTCGCAACGGGCGCCGGGCCGACGCCGGCAAAGCTACTTCTCCACCACGACCGGCTCTTCGTCGAACAGCACGGCCATGTTGCCGAGGATTACCTGCTCGTTGCCTTCAAACTCTTTCCACTCGCCGCCTACCTGCTTCTGCAGCACTTCGGTCCAGTCGTCGTTGCGCACGCCGGTCTGCAGCAGCGTCTTTATCGCTTTGCCGTCCTTGTACACGTAACAGACCATATCGTTGCCGATCTCGCTCACCGTGGCGTTGGGCAACACCATCGCGTTCTTGCGCTCAAACATCACCCGGCCATAGGCGTACATGCCCGGCAACAGCTTGGCGTCGGGGTTGTGCAAGTCGATCTCGGCCCGCAGCGTGCGGCTGGTGAAGTTCAGCGCCCACGACGATCGGGTGACTTGCCCCGGCAGCTCGTCGGTCTGGAAGGCCGAGACCTGCACGGCGGCCTTGGTCACCGGGCGCGGATCGCCCGCGTTGACGTCGACCTCGCTGACGATGTAGTCGGCCTCCTGCTCGGGCACGTCGACGTAGACGCGCACCACGTCGGTACGGGCCACGACGTAGATCGGCGTGGCCTTGGCCGCCGACTGATCGGGCGAGCGATTCGAGGCAGAAGGATCGCCCGTCGCCGGCAGCACGAAGTCGCCAGTATTGGCGTTGCGCAGCACGACGATGCCATCGTAGGGCGCCACCAGCCGGGTGTAGCCGTACAGCGCCTTGACGCGATTGTAATCGGCCGTCGACACTTCGAGTTGGGCCTTGGCCACCTCGACGTCGACCCGGGCCTTATCCAACTCGGCCGCCTGGGCCAGCTTCTCGGCCTCGGAAGTTTGCACCGTGGCCAGGGCCGCATCGCGCATGGCCACGCTGGCTTGCAATTGGCGCTGCGACTCGTCGAGGATCTGCACGTCGACCGCATCCTGCTCGACCATCTTCGAGAGGCGGTTCACTTCGCTCTCCCAGCGAATGACCAGCGCCTCGGACTGCCCGACGTTGGCCTTCGATTCGCTGACCGTGGCCGTGGCCGCGGCGAGCCGGCCCTCGGCAACCTCGACCAACTTCTTGGCTTGGTCGACCAGCGCCCGGTCCATGTCGACCTGGGCCTTCTTGAGTGCCAGCTCTTCCTTCAACTCCGGAATCCACAGCGTGGCCAGCAGTTGGTTGGCCTTGATGCGGTCGCCGATATCGACCTTCCAGTCGAGCACATAGGCCGGCAGCTTGGCGTAGATGGCCGTCTGCTCGTAAGCATCAATGAACGACGGCTGCCCGACGGTGCGTTTCAGGTCGCGACGCGTAGGTTTGCCCAACTGCACGCGGGGCGCCGTATTGATCGGCTCCTTGTCGGCCGGCGGACTTCCACCGCAACCGACGACGGCCAAGAGTAAAAAGATCCAGACGTAGCGCATCACGAGCCTCCCGGCAATTTCGGATTCTCCTCGAACTGCACGTCGGTCTGCGGGTCGTAGTGCTTGCTGTCGGGGTCATCGGGGTGGACCGACGGCGAGCGCTTCTTCGAGTTGCCCAGCACCAGCGCGAAGATCGCCGGCACGATGAGCAGCGTGGCCAGGGTCGACATGACCAGACCGCCGATCACCGCCCTGCCCAGGGGCGCCTGCATCTGGCTGCCCGCTTCCAGCGCCAGCGACATGGGAACCATGCCCACGGTCATCGCGCAAGCGGTCATCAAGATCGGTCGCACGCGGTCGGCGGCCCCGCGCACGGCGGCCTCGGCCGGATGCATACCGCTGGCCCAGTGGTTGGCGGTAAACGTGACCAGCATCACGGAGTTCGACACCGAGACGCCAATGCACATGATCGCGCCCATGAACGACTCGAGGTTTAGCGTGTTGCCGGCCAGGTACAGGATCGTCACCACGCCCGAGAGCACGCCCGGCAATGCACTCACGGAGATCAACGCCAACCGCGGCGATTGGAAGTAGGCGGTCAACAGCATCATGATCACCAGCACGGCGATCGACAGACCGATGCCCAGTGCCTTGAACATTTCCATCATCGGTGGCACCTGCCCGCGCATCATCACGCGCACGCCGCGGGGCGGTTTTCCGGCGGCGGCAATGGCCCTGCTGACCTGCCGCGCCGCGGTACCCATGGATTCGCCTTCGACGTTGGCAGTGATGCTCAAGTAGCGCTGCGACGACACACGGTCGTACTCGCCCACGGCAAAGCCTTCCTTGACCGTGGCCACGTCGCGGACCATCAGGTTCACCACGTCGTTGATCTGTTCAATCGGCAGCCGGGCCACGTCCTCCGCGCTCTTCATGCGGCGCGGCGGCACGAACACTTCCACCTGGTAGTCGAAGCCCGTGGCCGGGTTCTTCCAGTAGTTCAAGGCGATGAAACGGCTGGACGAGGTGGCCACGATAGCTGCATTGCCGGCTTGCTCCATCGTCACGCCCGAGAGCCCCGCCTTCTGGCGATCGATGTTCACTTCCACGGTCGGGTACTCGAGCGTCTGCTCGAATTCGACGTCGCGGAGGAAGGAGATCTTGGCCATCTGCTGCTTGATCTTCTCGGCATGCAGGCGGGCCTTGTCCATGTCAGGGCTGGCCACCACGACTTCGATGGGCGTGGGCGAGCCGAAGCTCATCACCTCGGTGACGATGTCGCCCGGCTGGAAGCCGTAGATGCAGGTCTTGGCTCGCTGGCGGGCCACTTCAGGCATCACGCCGTGCTTCTCCAGCACCTTCGCCAGCCAGGGATTGACCTTCTCGGGCAGGATCTTTCGCATCTTCTCGCGAAACTCCGCCAGGTCGATTTTCGCCCCGTCGCGAAAACGGGCCCGCAGCCAGCCGTCGTCGGGGCCGCGCATGAACAGCACGATGTTGTTCATGCCGAAGTTGGGAGCAATCTGCCCGGCGTAGCCGATCGACACGTGCACGTTCTCGGGCCCTACCTCCTCCTCGATCAGGCGCAGGATCTTGACACCCATGTCGCGGGTGATTTCCCAATTGCTTCCGCGCGGCGGCCGGTAGCGAAGCACGAAGTCGGCCGAGTTGATCTGCGGGAACAGTTCCGTGCCGGTCCGCGTGCCGAGCTGCCAGAGGACCAGAGCACAGACGATCAGGTAGGCCGGTACCACGACTACGCGATACTTGACCACCTGGCCCACGATGGCGCTAAAGGCCGATTGAAAGCGGTGGAAGAAGCCCTTCTCGTCGTCGCTCTCCGCCTTGTGCTTCAAGAGCCACACGCAGACGATCGGCACCAGCGTGCTGGAGAGGATGTACGACGAAATCATGGCGAAACCGACCGCCAGCGCCAGCGGCATGAACAGCGAGCGAATCGGGTTGAGCATGATGAACGCCGGAATGAACACCGACAGAATGCAGAGCATGGCCAGCAAACGCGGCACGGCCGTCTGCATGCTTCCCCGCTCGACCGCGCGGGCCAGGCGGTTGGTCTTGCCCATCTGAACGTGGATGTTCTCGATCGACACCGTGGCCTCGTCCACCAGCATGCCAATAGCCAGGGCCATACCGCCCAGCGACATGATGTTGATCGTGCACCCGGAGATCCACTGCCCCACGAGCGAGCCCATCAGCGCCAGCGGAATGTTGAGTACGACGACCACCACGCTACGCGGGTCGCGCAGGAAGATGAGGATCATCAACCCGGTCAGGCTCGCGCCGATCAAGCCTTCGGTGGCCACGCTATGGATGGCCGCCACAACGGTCGGCGCTTCGTTGAACGCGAAGTTGACCGAGATGTCTTCGGGGATGGCGTCGCGGAAAACGTTTAGCGAGCCCTGAATGTCGGACACGACGTCCAGCGTCGAGGCGGTGTCCTTCTTGATGATGGGCAGGAACACCGACTGGTGGCCGTTGACCAACGCGCAGCCGTAGTTGATGTCGGTGGCATCGCCGATCGTGGCCACGTCATGAATGTACACGTTGCGCTTCATGCGCAGCGGTATATCGCCAATGTTTTGGATATCGACCACCAGCGCATTGTTGGGCACCATCGGCATCTGGTCGCGTATGTAAACGTTGCCAGCCGGAATGATGACGTTGCCCGTCATCAAGGCATTGACAACGTCCTGCGGCGTCACGTTGTAGCGCTGCAGCTTTTGCGGATCGACCTTGACGACGATCGTGCGGATGTTCGGGCCGAATGGCGAGACGGCCACGGTGCCCGGCACGTTCTTTTGCACCAGCGGACGGATGATGTTCTGCGCGTAGTCGGCCACGAGGCCCAACGGCGTCTTCTCGCTTTCCAGCACCAGGTATCCCACCGGCACGCTGCCTTCGTCGAGGCGCATGACCATCGGCGGCAACGTACCTGGCGGCATGCGCGACATGGCCCGGTTGGCCATGGCCACGACGGCCGCCTCGGCCACGCCCATGTCGGTGCCAGGAAAGAATGACAGTTCCACCAGCGCGATTTGCTGGATGCTGCGCGACTCAATCTGGCTGATGCCGTCGACGTACTGGAACATCAACTCGAACTGGTTGACGACCAGACCTTCCATCTGTGCGGGGCTCATCCCGCCGTACTGCAGGAAGACGTAGATCCGCGGTTCGTGCAGCGAGGGAAAGATCTCGACCCGCATCCGCGACAGCGCCAACACGCCGCCGAAAACCAAGCCGATCACCAACGTCACCGTGGTGATCGGGTGCTGCATCGCGAACCGTGTCGGGTTCATAAGCGGCGGAGCCTGGCGGCAATAAGGGCGGGTGGAAAGCGGGCAAATCTGGCAGATTCGAAACCGTACGAGTAGTTTCGGACACTGTCAATTTGGGCATTTAACGAAACTTGCGCGGCATAGACATGTCGCTGCCGCATTTTCCGACTGAATCGGTCGTAGCAATTGGTACAGGCCGGCAGGGTGGGGGACCGATACTTCTCCATACAGCCAAACCGCTCCGCGCGCGGCGCTGCGCGCACGAGTTTTCGCTATTCGAGTGGATCGGGACTGCATGTTCGAGGAGCACCAGCCGCAGAGTCAGCCGCGCGAAACCGGCCGGCGGCCGCAGGCACGGAGCCTGCGCGCCCCGCGTTGGGCCAGCGCCGCTGCGTGCGCCGTGGTGCTGGCCCTGGGCACGGCCGCCCGGGCGGAACGGCCGCAGCCTACGCAGGTCGTTCCTGCCCGGCTGGAGCGCTTGCCGCCGGTCGCCCCGGCTCCTGAGGAAATTGCTCCGCCCGAGCTGCCGACTCCCGCGGCAGAACTGCCGCAGCCCGAAATGGAAATGGCGATCGAACCGTATCCGGTTTCGGGCGGGCCTTCGGTGATGGTGGGTCCGGCGATGACGCAGCCAGCCTCACATCCGAACTTGCCTCCACCTCCGGCTGACCCGACCGAAGTGCCGCTGCCGATCAACCTGGCCACGGCCTTGCGACTTTCCGACGCGCGCCCGCTGATCGTGGCCGCCGCTCAGGCGCGGATCCAGATCGCCGCGGCAGAACTCGAACGGGCCAACGTGCTGTGGTTGCCCAACGTCAACGGCGGCAATGCCTACATCTTCCATGCCGGTGGCAAGCAGCAGAGCAACGGCGCACTGCTCAACCAGAACACAAATTTCCTCTATGCCGGCGGTAGCCTCGAGCTGAAGGTGGCCACGACCGACGCCATCTTCGAGCCGCTGGCGGCGCGACAGGATCTGCGAGCCCGCCGAGCCAACCTGCAAGCCGCGAAGAACGAGGCGTTGCTCGAAACGGCGAATGCCTACTTCACGGTGCAGCAAGCCCGCGGGTCGTACACGGCAATGCTCGACGTCGTGCAGCGTTCCGAAGTGCTGGTCAAACGCATCGAAGCCATTGCTCGGGGTTTGGCGCCTCGCGACGAAATCTATCGTTCGCGCACGTTGCTGGCGCAAATGCAGCAGGACGCCGCCGTTTCCCAGCAACAGTGGCGCGTCTCCAGTGCCCGGCTGACGCGCGTGTTGCGGCTCAACCCCGAGGCGATCGTCGTACCGCTCGAGCCCGAGCACCTGCAGGTAACCCTCATCGAGCCGCAGACCACGCTCGACGAGCTGATCCCCGTCGGCCTGACTTACCGCCCCGAACTGGCGGCCCACCAGGCAATCGTGCAGGCCACGCTAGCCCGATTGAAACAGGAAAGGATGCGCCCGCTGCTCCCCAGCATTCTGATCACGGGTCACAGCACCCCGGAGTTTCTCTTCCAGGGAGGCATCTTCGCCACCGGCAGCAATGGCCTGGACGACTGGGCCGGACGCGCCGACATCGGCGCCCAGGTCGTGTGGCGCGTCGACAACCTCGGCTTTGGTAACCAGGCGCTGATTCGCAAGCGGCGCGGCGAGAACAATCTGGCGATGGTCGAGCTGTTCAACATCCAGGACTACGTGGCCGCTGAGGTGACGCAGGCCAAAGCCGACGTCGAAAGCGCCGCGGTGCGGATGGTCGAAGCCGAACGCGGCTTGAAGACTGGCTTGAAATCCTACGCCGGCAACTTGCAAGGCTTGGGGCAGACCCACCGCTTCCACGACGTGCTGGTGCTGGTCAATCGCCCGCAGGAAGTCGTGGCGGCACTCGAACAGTTGAAGCAAGCCTATTTGAACTACTACGCGACGGTGGCCGACTACAACCGAGCCCAATTCAAGCTGTTTTACGCGCTGGGCTTTCCGGCCAAGATTCTCGCCTGTGAACGCACCCCGGGTGTACCCGAGCCGATCGACACCTCGCGGCCGGCGTATCTGCCGCCGGTCTTCGATCCGGCAACGACCGCCGGACCGTGACGATGAAGAGTGGTCTGTCGTTCGGGATTGGTGGCTGGTGAACTACCACGCCTAACCACGATTCACGAATAGCCCCCGCAAGTGCTTATTGAGGAACGTTCCGCCCGGGTCGAGCCGATCGCGCACCCGGCAGAAGTGGTCCCAGCGGGGATAGAGCCGCGCCAAGTCCGGGGCGCGAAGGCTGTGCATCTTGCCCCAGTGGGGCCGCCCGCCGTGAGCGAGGAAGATCGGCTCGGCATCGGCGAAAAAAGCCCGGTGCTCGAGTTGGGCTGCCTGGTGGATCGAGATCGCCACCGTCGGGCGTCCGCATGCCGGGCTGAGATCAATGCCGTCGGCCGCCACTGTGCGATACTCGACCGGCCAGGTGACGTCGGCGTGCCGCGTGCGCATCAGTTCGCGAATCGCGGCGAAGCACTCCGGCCCCTCGTCGGCCGGCAGCGCGTACTCCATCTCATTGAAGCGATTCTCGCGCACGGTGGGAAACACATTGTAGCTGTGGTCGATGCGCTCCCCCTCGACACCGCGCATGTCGTCCGGGGCTGCGTCGGTCGGCTCGAGCGCCTTGCCGTGCGCCAGGCCGGTGCGCGGATACCAAAAAAACTCGTAGTGCCGCGTGGCCGCGATTCGCTCGTCCAAGCGCGACAGGCACGTGTCGATCGGCTCCTGCCACACCCGCTCGTGCAGCCGGTAGGCAGGGACCAGCCGCAGGCGGATCGCGGTCAGCACGCCGAGCGCTCCCAGCGAAACGCGCGACGCGGCCAACAAGTCGTCGTCGGCCGGGGTGACCTCGAGCAACGTCCCGTTGCCGGTGATCATCCGCAGCGCGACGACCTGCGTCGACAGGCTTCCCAGCGCGCGGCCGGTGCCGTGCGTGCCGGTCGAGACGGCGCCGGCCAGCGATTGCACATCGACGTCGCCCTGGTTTTCCAGCGCCAGTCCGTGCCGTGCGAGCGGCTCGCCTAAATCGTGCAGCTTGCTGCCGGCGAGAATCGTCGCCTCGCCCTGCTCGGCATCGACGCTCTCGATGCCGGCCACTCGATCGAGCGAGACGAGCACGTCGTCGCTTGCGCACAAGGGAACGAACGAGTGCCCGCTGCCCCAGACGCGCACGGTGCGGTTCTCGCGGGCAGCGGAGCGTACCGCGTCGGCGACTTCTTCCTCGCTGGCCGGTTCGAGTTGCTGCGCGGGGCGGCATTCGACCGAGCCGGACCAATTCGTCCAGGTGGCGGTCATGCGAAGCGCTCCGCAGGTTCGTCGGGTGCCGGCGAAGGTTCGAACGCGTCGCGATAGACGAACAGCGCGGGCGTGCCGCCGGTGTGCCAGAACAACACGTTCTCGCTCGAGTCGAAAAAGCCCTGCCGCACCAAGTCCACCAGTCCGGAGAAGGTCTTGCCCGTGTAGACCGGATCGAGCAGCAATCCCTCGTACCGCGCGGCCAACGTGACCGCCTCGATCATCGCATCGGTCGGTTCGCCGTAGCCGCTGCCGAGGTAATCGTCGCGCACCAGCACCTGATCGTCGAGATCGGCTTCGAGTCCCACGAGTTGGGCCGTCTCGCGCACTTTCTGCCGCACCGTGGCCAGCGCTTTCTCGCGCGGGTGGTAGACGGAGATGCCGATCACGCTGGGATCGCAGTCGAAGGCTTCCGACTGCGCGATGCTTTCGAAGCCGACGATCAGCCCCGCGTGAGTCGTGCAACTGCCGGTCGTGATCACCAGATGATCGACTCGCAGTTGCTGCTCGGCGGCCTGGCGTGCCAGTTCCCAGGCCGCGTCGACGTAGCCCAGCGCGCCGGTCGCCGTCGACCCGCCGGCCGGAATGAAAAACGGCACATCGCCCCGTTTGCGGATTTGAGACATGACGTCGCGGGAGACGATGGCTGCTGCTTCGACGTCGGCGGCGATGTGCACTTCGGCGCCCAGTAGACGGTCGAGAAACAGGTTGCCGCCGGTTTCGTAGGATTCGCTGCAATACCGCGACAGGTGCGGCAGCACGAGCTCGCACTTGAGGCCGAGCTTGGCGGCCGCGGCGGTCGTCTGCCGGCAATGGTTCGACTGCACGCCGCCGATGGTGACAACCGTGTTGGCCCCCTGTTCGATGGCCTCGGCCATCAGGAACTCGAGTTTGCGCGTCTTGTTGCCGCCAACGGCCAGCCCCGTGCAGTCGTCGCGCTTGACGAAGAGTTGCGGCCCGCCGAGATGTTCGCTCAGCCGCTCCATCCGCTCCAGCGGCGTCGGCCGGTGACAAAGCTTGACGCGAGGAAATTGATCGAGGTGCATGGCCCACATTGTAGCAAGCAGACTTGGCCGATCGCAGCCATCCTGGAGCGATTGCAAGGAAAGTAGCAGGCTCACTCCGTGAGCCGTCGCAACGCCACGACCCCGCTCCGAGAGAGCAGCGGGCGAACAGACAACGCATGCGCGGGTTCTGCTTGACGGCTCACGGAGTGAGCCTGCTACTTTGCCTACCGAAACTTCTTCTTCCCCGCTGGCGGCTCCGGCTCGATCTGCGGGCGCGGCGGTCTGTGGGCTTCCTTCAACAGCTTGCCCAATCGCGCGGCGATCTCGGGATGCTCGCCGGCCAGGTCGTTGCTCTCGCCGACGTCGGCGGTCAGGTCGTAGAGCTCGATGCGATTGTCGTTCTGCTCTTGGCGTACCGCCTTCCAACCGCCGACGCGCACGGCGCGGTCGGGACCGTCTTCCCAATACAGGTACTTGTGCGGCGCCTGCTTGTGCCCGGCGGCTTTTTCGCCAATCAGCGTGGGCAACATGGAGACGCCGTCGATGTCCTGAGGTACTTTGGCGCCGGCCAATTCGGCCAGCGTGGGCAATACATCGGCAAAGTACCAAGGCTCGCTGCTGACCGAGCCCGCGTCGACGTGCCCGGGCCAGCGGACGATCATCGGCGTGCGGATGCCCCCTTCGTACAGTCCGCCCTTGGTGCCGCGAAACGGCCCACAGGCGTTGAAGAAATCCGGATCGCTCGGTCCGTAGGTGGCTCCGTTGTCGCTGGTGAAAAAGACGATCGTGTTCTCGTCCAGACCCAACTCGTCCAATTGCTTAAACAGCTTCGCGACGCTGCGGTCCATGTGCGTGATGATGGCCGCCGTGGTCGCGCGGGGCATCGCCTGCTGGGCATAGTCGTGGGGATAGCCCGTCTTCTTGCGGCGGCCCTTGTACGGCGTCTCGGGGAACTTGCCGGCGTACTCGGCCAGCGACTCCTCGGGCACCAGCAACTCATAGTGTGGCACGGCAAAGGGCACGTACAGGAAAAACGGCTCGTCGCGGTGACGCCGCACGAAATCGAGCGCCTGAGCGACGATCTCGTCGTGCGTGTACTGCCCGCGGCCGCCGTCGGCGTTCCCGGGGAGCGGATAGCGCTGGTCGTTGAGCCAGAGATACTCGGGATAGTAGAAGTGGGCGTGAATCTGGTGCAGGTAGCCGAAAAACTCGTCGAAGCCCTGCCGATACGGCACCCCCGGCGTACCGTGTTCACCGAGGCCCCACTTGCCGAACAGCCCTGTGGCATAGCCGGCTGGCTTGAGCACTTCGGCCACGGTCACGTCGTCGTCGGCCAGGGGAATGCCGCCGCTGTTGCCCCGCACCGGCGTGTGCCCGCCGTGCAGTCCAGTCATCAGCACGCTGCGTGATGGGGCACAAACACAGCAGCCGGCATAAACATCGGTGCAGCGCAAGCCTTCGGCCGCCATCCGATCAAGGTTCGGCGTGCGAATCTTCGTCTGACCGTAGCAACCCAGGTGGGCATAGCCGAGATCGTCGGCCATGATGAACACGATGTTCGGCGCTCGCTCCGCCGCAGATAGGCGCTGGGCGGCGACAAACACCAGCATCGCCACCCAGAGAAAACGTAAGATTGTCGTAGTCATCGCACTCCCCTGCACGTTTCACCCGGAGCCATCGGCGACGGCGCGTAAACCCCGAGTATACGCCAAACGCCCTCGCACTTCCCACGGCCGGCCAACCGCACGACATGAGCCTCCAGCAGTCGCCATCCTCCGAAAAACACACGCCCCGCGCCCTGTGGAAAAAACTGGCGGTGCTGGCCGCCGTGTGTGCCGCGGCCGTCACCATCTACCTGCTGTGGGGTGAATGGCTCTCGCTGGACAAGCTGGCTGCGCGCGAGGCCGACCTGCGCGACTTTCAACAGCGGCGCCCTCTGCTCGTCTACGGCATCGCGTTTGGCGTCTATGTCGTCGTCACGGGGCTGTCGCTCCCCGGCGCCGCGGCGCTCACGCTGCTTTACGGCTGGTATTTCGGGCTCGCGCGTGCCGCGATAGTGGTCAGCTTCGCGTCCACTTCGGGGGCCACGGTCGCGTTCCTGCTCAGCCGCTTCCTGCTTCGCGACGCCATCGAGCGCCGTTTCGGCGACCGGCTTTCCGGCTTCAACCGGGCTCTCGCGCGCGACGGGGCCTTCTACTTGTTCACGCTGCGCCTGATCCCCGCCGTGCCGTTCTTCGCGATCAACGCCGTGATGGGGCTCACCCCGATCGGCACCTGGACCTTTTGGTGGGTCAGCCAATTGGGGATGCTGCCGGGAACGGCCGTGTACGCGTACGCCGGGTCCAGCGTACCCAACCTGCAGACGCTCGCCGAGCGGGGACCCAGCGCAGCCTTCGCGCCGGGTCAGCTCACCCAGATCGCTATCGCCTTCACGTTGCTGGGCGTGTTTCCGCTTGCGATGCGATGGTTGCTGAAACGCTTCGGCCGCCCTACGCCGACGACCGGAGCGGCCGACTCGCCGGAGAGCGAGGCCCCGCGTTGAGCGCGCCGGGCACGGACCCTATCATGGAACCCGTGCCCGCACGATCCCCTCGGAGACCCGCCATGCTGCTCCGCGTATCCTCCCGCTGCTTCTTGTTGATAGTGTCTCTCCTGACAGCCGCGGCCTTGGTCCGCGCCGAGGACTGGCCGCAGATGCGGGGGCCCAACTGCTCGGGCATTGCCCCCGGCGAGGCCGCATTGCCGGTCGAGTTCTCGAATGTCGACAACGTGATCTGGTCGCTCGAGATGGGCGACGGCATCGGATCGCCGGTCGTGGCCGCGGGCCGGGTGTTTGTCTCGTCGATGGAAGGGCCCGAGACCGTGCGGCTGCATTGCGTCGATGCGGCCACGGGGCAGCGCCTCTGGCATCGTGATCTGGACACCGGCCCCTTGGTCGAAATCCATCGCACGAACAGCCACGCGGCCACCACTTGCGCCGCCGACGCCGAGCGCGTCTACTTCTACTTCAGCACGCTGGGCATGATGGCCTTCGACGCCAAGACCGGCAAGACGGTGTGGCAGCACGAGTTGCCGGTGCCGTACTTCGTGTTTAAGTGGGGACCGGGTATGTCGCCGGTGCTGTTCGACGGCAAGGTAATCTTCGTACAGGACGACGACCTGGCGCCGGCCATGTACGCCTTCGACTGCAAGACCGGCGAGATCTTGTGGAAGGTCGACCGCAGCAACATGGCCGTCAACTACTCGCACCCGGTGATTTGCCATCCCGACAGCGGGCCTGAGTTGGTCGTGGCGGGCACGGGCAAGCTCATCGGCTACGATCCCGACACCGGCGAGGAGCTGTGGTCGGCACGGACGCTGTTACGCAACATCAAGACCACGCCGGTATGCCACGACGGCGTTATCTATATCTCGCTGCAGAGCGGCGGCATCGCCAATCAGTGGCTGGTGAGCGTCGACCAGGCCGAAACCGGCAACAGCGACGGCCGCCTGGACAAAGATGAGATCCAAGCCTTCGTCGGCGAGGTAAAGGTGCCCGAGGCGTTCATGAAAAAGTTCGACCGCGGCGACGAGAACGGCGACGGCTTCCTGGAAGGGGCCGAATTGGACAAGGCGTTCCTCGTGGCCGACAACTTCGCCGGGGCCCGCTACAACGCGGCCGACGCTTCCGATCAGTTCATTCTGGCCGTGCGCGGCGGCGGCCGCGGCGACGTGACCGACTCGCACCTGTTATGGAAGCACGAGAGCCGGGCGCCGGATCACATCGTGTCGCCGCTGGTGGTCGACGGGCGAATGTTGGTCGTCAAGGGCGGCGGCATCTCGAGCTGCTTCGACACCAAGGACGGCGAGCCGCTGTGGTACCAGAAGCGGATTCGCAACATCGGCGAATACTTCGCCTCGCCCGTATACGGCGACGGCAAGATCTACGTCGTCGGCGAAAACGGCCACGTGGTCGTACTCGAAAACAGCCCGGAGCTGAACGTGCTGGCCGTGAACGACCTGGGCGACAGTTGTCTGGCCACCCCGGCCATCGCCGACGGCCGGATCTACTTCCGCACGCGGAATCACTTGCTGTGCGTGGGATTGCGCGACGAGTGACGAGTGACGAGGAAGGAAACGCAAAGACGCCAAGGCGCAAAGCCGCAGGGGAGGGAACGAGAGAGAAGAAGATTGAAGAACGAGGTGGTTGACCGCCGCCCGTCGTCACATTGTCTTGTTGGCGGCTTTGCGTCTTCGCGTCTTTGCGTTTCCATCCTCGTTCTAGTTCGTCTCCAGCACAACGCCGACGGTTTGTCCCTTCTCTACGCTGGCAAACGTGCGCAGCACGAGCACGAGGCCGGCGTGCGGCGTGCGGATTTCGTGGGGGTCGCCGCCGGTGACGTCGGTCACGCGCCCCAACAGGTCGCCGGAGCTGACGCGCCGGCCGAGCGTGACGGCCGGCTGGAAAAAACCGGTAGTGGGCGAGGGGTTGCAGATCTGCAAGTGCCCCGAGTCGGGGCGGGGGTCTTCGACCACGAGTTCGATCGGCCTACGGGACGGCTCGCCGGCGATCATGCCCAGGTGCCGCATCACGTTTAGACAGCCGTCGGTGTAGGCATCCACGCCGTGCGGATTGCACATGCCCGAGCCGTAGAACTCGGCGTAGATCGCCGGCACGCCCAGGTCGCGAGCCACCGATAGCGAACGGCCCTCCAGTTCGGGCGACGTGCCCCACACCACCGGCAGGCCAAACGCCCGAGCCATGGCCCGCTGCCGATCGAGCACTTCGGCATCGGCGTGCAGTATGTAGCCGGTCATGGGCCACACCGAAAGCTCGCGACCGCCGGAATGTAGATCGATGTAGCAGTCGGCTTCGTCGATCAATTGGCTCAGCGCGTGGGCCGCCTGCTGGGTAATCGAACCTTCGGGATCGCCCGGGCAGGTGCGGGCCAGGTCGAGCCCATCGTCAGCGGTGCGCGTGCCGCGATGAAAGGCCTGCTCGTTCACGACCGGCACCAGCGTCAGGGTGCCGGCTCCGAGTTCCACGCCCGACTCGGTCGCCGAGAATCGCGCAATCAACCGCCACACGGCCGCCATGCCTTCGAACTCGTCGCCGTGGACGCCGGCCGTGATGAGCAAGTGCGGACCGGGCTGGGAACCGGTGAAGACGACGTTCGCAATTTCAAAGGGGCTCAACCGTTACTCCCGCGCCGGAATGACCGCGGCAGCGCGGCAGTCCTTGAAGCGAAATGCTCCGTCGACCGGCAGCACGACGCCAGTGATGTAGTCGGCCGCGTCGGATGCGAGGAACACCGCCGCCTGGCCGATGTCGTCGGGCGTACCGAGCCGGCCCCAGGGGAGCTTGGCCCCCTCGTCGCGGATGACGTGCTCGTCGAACGACTCGCGCTCGCCGGGCGTGTCGGTCCAGCCGGGCTCGATTACGTTGACGTTGATGCGGTGCTCGGCCAATTCGACGGCCATCGTGCGGGCCATGTGATTCAAGCCGGCCTTGGCCGCGCCGTAGGCCACGCTGCGCGCCAGCGGCATCTCGCCCTGCACGCTGGAAATGAACACGATCTTGCCCCCGCCGCCCCGGGCGACCATGTGCCGGGCGACCAGTTGGCTGGCGTGAAAGCCGCTGGTGAGCGTGCCGGACAGCACGCGCTCGAAGTCGTCCGGATCGTAGTCGAGAAAGTCGCACCGCACGCCGAAGGCCGGGTTGCTCACCAGCACGTCGATCCGCTCGACTTCCGAAAGGGCGTCGGTCACCAGCGCCTCGCAGCCGGCGCGGTAAAAGACGTCGGACTCCAGCGTCACGCAATGGCGGCCCAGGTGCCGAATCTGGTCGGCCGTCTTGTGTAGATCGACACTGCCGATGCGATCGTTGACGATCACGTCGGCCCCGGCCCGGGCCAGCGCCAGCGCGCAGCCCTGGCCGATGCCGCGTCCCGCGCCGGTGACCAATGCTGTCTTGCCTGTCATGTCCATCTGCGCATCCTCGCGGAGAAAGCGGTCGGTCGCTGTATCTTGATTGTATCGAGCCTCGTGGGCGCTGGCAGCGGCAGGCGCTATAATGACCGCGCTTGGGCGGAGCGAGTCATCCTGCAGTTGCTTCTTCGCAAAACAGTGGGTCCAGCATGGCCGATCTCAGCACCACCGTCGACGGACTGAAGCTCCCCAACCCGTTCGTGATCGGCTCGGGCCCCCCGGGCACGAATGCCAACGTCATCGGCAAGGCGTTCGACGAAGGCTGGGGCGCCGTGATCTGCAAGACGGTGAGCCTCGACGCCTCGAAAGTGATCAACGTCCAGCCCCGCTATGCGCGGCTGCGCACCGCCGATTCGAAGGAGATCATCGGCTGGGAGAATATCGAGTTGATCAGCGACCGCCCGTTCGAGACCTGGATCGACGAGTTCAAGCAGATCAAGGACAAGTACCCCGATCGCGTGCTGATCGCCTCGATCATGGAGGAATACCGCGAGGAAGCCTGGTCCGAAATCATCGACCGTTGCCAACAGGCCGGCGTCGACGCGTTCGAGTGCAACTTCTCCTGCCCGCACGGGCTGCCTGAGCGGCGGATGGGTTCGGCGATGGGCGAAAACCCTGAGATCCTCTCCGAGGTCTGCTCCTGGGTGATGAAAGCGGCCAAGGTGCCGGTGTGGGCCAAGATGACGCCCAACGTCACCCACATCGAAGATCCCTCGCGGGCGGCGCTAGCGGCCGGCTGCCAGGGGATCAGCGCCATCAACACGATTCGCAGCGTGATCGGCGTGAACCTCGGTACGCTGCGGCCCGAGCCGACGGTCGAAGGCTACACCACCATGGGCGGCTACTCCTGCAAGGCCGTGCTGCCGGTGGCGCTAAGGATGTGCATGGAGGTGGCCAAGCTGATCAAGGACGAATTCCCGGGCCGCAGCATATCGGGCATCGGCGGTGTGGAGAGTGGCAACGACGCCGTGCAGTTCATCCTGCTGGGTGCCAACACTGTGCAGGTCTGCACCTACGTGATGAAAGTCGGCTACCGCTGCGTGCACCAGATGCTCGAGGAGATGTCGGCCTTCATGGACCAGCACGGCTTCAACTCGCTCGACGACTTCCGCGGCCACAGTCTGCAGTACTTCACCACCCACCACGACCTGGTCGAGCGCCAAGCCGCCGCCCGCGCCGCCGCCAAGGCCGAAAGCCAAGCCATCCGCGCCGACGCCGAGTGGCGAGGCGATGATTTTGTGAAGCAGACGGACGAGCTGTCGCGTGGGTAGGCGAATCCATCGATACTAGCCCGAAGCGCAAGCGAGGGTCGTTCTCTCTTTAGCGTTCGGTGAGCCGCGCGCGAAGATGCCAGTGATTCGCGCGCAACCCTCGCTTGCGATTCGGGCTAGTGTTTGAATCCCGCGACCTTCAGACCCCGGCGGATTCGAGCACGTCCAGAAGAGCCTGACTTTCTCGTGTCCGGGCAAAATCGATAGCTGCGCGTCCATCGTTTGCAGCGACATCGACCTTCGCGCCAGCGTCGATGAGCATACGCACGATCGTTAGGTACACCTTCTCAGAATGTAAGGCCGCAAGGCACCACATCAATGCGGTCCGCCCACGATTATCGTCGCGAGCGTTTACGTCGGCCCCCCGGCCGAGAAGCAGTTTCACGACGTCGGTCTGGCCGCCTGACGCGGCCAACATGAGCGCGGTTGAGCCGGTCTCGCTCCTCGCCTCAATCGGTACGCCCTGGTCAAGCAACTCGGTCAGCATGCCGATCTCTCCCCAGCGCGCCGCTTCGACTAGCGCCGTGTGAACTCGCCCCGCGTCGATGTGCATCTGAATAACGTGTTCCACAGTCATCGTCGCACCTCGTTAGCCAGATGCTCACGCCCCGTGCGTCGGCTCGCGGCGGAGCAATTCGCCGTGGTCTTTTGAGCCAACGAACTTGCCGTCGCGCACCTGCACGCGGCCGCGGACGGTCACGGTTTCGCTGCGGCCCTCCAACGGCCATCCTTCGAATGCACTGTAGTCGACGTTCATCAACTGCTTGTCGGCGGTGATCGTGCCGCGATAGGCGGGGTCGAAGATCACCAGGTCCGCATCGGCGCCGGGCTGGATGGCGCCTTTGCGAGGGAACAGGCCGAACAGTTGCGCGGCTCGGGTGGAAACCAGGTCGACGAACCGGTGCAGGTCGATCCGCCCGGTGGCCACGCCGTGGGTGTAGAGCAGGTGCACGCGGTCTTCGACGCTGGGGATGCCGTTGGGGATCTTGGTGAAGTCGCCGCTGCCCATTTTCTGCTTCTGGGCCTCGAAGTCGAACGGGGCGTGGTCGGTGGCCACGGTGTGGACGTCGCCCGAGCGGACGGCGTTCCACAGGGCATGCTGATGCGAAATCTCGCGCAAGGGCGGCGACATCACGTACTTCGATCCGTCGGGCCGCTGTGTGTAAGAGTGATCGAGCACCAGGTGCGGGATCACGGCTTCGACCCACATCCGCACGCCCCGCCGCCGGGCTCGCCGGGCCGCATCGAGCGCGTCGGCACAGGAGGTGTGCACGACGTACGTGTGGGCCCCGGTCAACTCGGCGAACGTGGCCAGGTGCTGCACGCCCTCGCCTTCGACGCTCGGCGGGCGCGACGGCTCGTGCCACTCGGGCCCCGTCTTGCCTTGGCTCAGGAGCCAGGCTTGCAGTTGGGCCACCAGCTCCGCGTTTTCGCAGTGGGCCGTGACGATCACACCGAGCCGCCGGGCCAGCTCGAGTATGCTGAACAGCTCCGTATCATCAATGCCCAGGGCGCCCTTGTAGGCCAGGAAGATCTTGAACGAAGCCGTCCCGTCCTTGACGATCCGCTCGAGCAACTCGCGACGGCCATCGTCGTAGGCGGTCACCCCCATGTGAAACGTGTAGTCGCAGGCCGATTGACCCGCGGCCTTCGACTTCCACAGCTCGTAGGCTTCCAGCGGATCTTCCTCGCGGCCCGGGCAGACCATTTCAATGAGCGTCGTGGTGCCGCCGACCAGTGCCGCGCGGCTGGCCGTTTCGTAGGTGTCTTTGGCATAGGTGCCCATGAACGGCAGGTAGATGTGCACGTGCGGATCGATGAAACCGGGAAAGACGTACTTGCCCGAGGCGTCGATCACGTCGCAATCGTCGGGCGCAGCGAGCCCCGTGCCCACGGCGGTGATGGTTTCGCCCTGGCAGAGCACGTCGCCCTGGAAGCGGGCATCGGGAGTGACGATTTCGCCGTTCTTGATCAAAAGCGCCATGTGAGAACCTCAAGACCGGACGGTTAGTGGTCGGCGATTTGTATCCGACACGAGCCCGAAGCGCAAGCGAGGGAAAACGTGTTTCCGGTGGTCGAAAACCCTCGCTTGCGCTTCGGGCTGGTGTCACGGGGTGTCTTGTGCGTTGGATTAGAGCGCCGTGATCGCGCCGTAGGTTTCGGGGCGGCGATCGCGATAGAACTGCCAGGTGTTGCGCACTTCGCGAATCATGTCCATGTCGAGATCGGCCACGACGATGTCGTCGGTGTCGCGTGCGCCGGTGGCGATCATCTGGCCGCGCGGATCGCAGAAGTAGCTTTGGCCGTAGAACTCGCCGATTCGCCAGGGCTCTTCCCAGCCCGGGCGATTGATCGCGCCGACGAAGTAGCCGTTGGCCGCGGCATGGGCCGGCTGCTCGAGCTTCCACAGATATTCCGACAGCCCGGCCACGGTGGCCGACGGGTTGAAAACGATCTCGGCCCCGTTCAATCCCAGGCAGCGGGCCCCCTCGGGAAAGTGCCGGTCGTAGCAGATGTAGACGCCGACCTGCGCCAGCCGCGTTTCGAACACCGGATAGCCGAGATTGCCGGGGCGGAAGTAGAACTTCTCCCAGAAGCCGGGCGCCACCTGCGGAATGTGCATCTTGCGAAACTTGCCCAGGTAGTTGCCTGCTTCGAGCACGGCCGCCGTGTTGTAGTAAATGCCGGTGTGCTCCACTTCGTAGACGGGCAGCACCAGGACGATGCCGTGCTTCTTCGAGATCTCGAGAAACCGCTGCGTGGTGGGGCCCTCGGGCACGCGCTCGGTGAGGTCGTACCACTTGGTCTCCTGCTCGGCGCAGAAGTAAGGGCCGTAGAACAGTTCCTGCAGGCAGATCATCTGCGCCCCTTGATCGACGGCCCGGGCGATGAGCGCCTCGTGCTTTTCGATCATGGCCAGCTTGATCTTGTCGACCGACGAGGTGGCCGGCTCGCAGAGGGTGGCCTGGATCAACCCGGCGCGCACGATTCGGGGCATGATGCCGCTCCACTGGTGACAAAGATGACTTTGGTCGTATACTCAAGCGCGCGCCAGAGTGCGGCCGCCCACCGAGAGTTGCGCGCTTGCGACCGCCCTCATGATACGCTTTGCGCGCGATTGAACAAGCCAGCAGAACGACGCCACTTATGTCCGTTACCGCCAGCACGCAACCTGTCGACGTCCCGCTGTTGATCGGCGGGCGCTTCGAAACCTCGGCCGCCGACCGCCACGGCGACGTGTTCAATCCCTCGACCGGCCAGGTGCAAGCGCGAGTTCCCCTGTGTGGCGAAGCGGACGTCGATCGGGCCGTGCGCGCCGCAGCCGACGCGCAGCCGGCCTGGGGCGAGACCCCGGCGGTCGAGCGGGCCCGGGTGATGTTTCGCTTTCGCGAGCGGCTGCATGCCCGCTTCGAGGAGTTGGCGGCGCTGGTGACCCGAGAGCACGGCAAGACGGCCGCCGAGGCCCGGGCCGAGATGCAGCGCGGCATCGAGATGGTCGAGTTCGCCGCGGGCATACCCAGCCTGCTGATGGGCCAGGCCCTGGAGAACATCGCCTCGTCGGTCGATTGCGAGACGAGCCGCCACCCGGTGGGCGTGTGCGCCGGGATCACGCCGTTCAATTTCCCGTCGATGGTGCCGCTGTGGATGTTTCCCGTGGCGATCACCTGCGGCAACACGTTCGTGCTCAAGCCGTCAGAGAAGGTGCCGCTGTCGGCGGTGATGCTGGGCGAGCTGCTGGTCGAGGCGGGGCTGCCCGACGGCGTGTTCAACATCGTGCACGGCGACAAGACCGTGGTCGACGCGCTGCTGACGCACCCTCTGGTGAAGGCCATTTCCTTCGTCGGTTCCACGGCCGTGGCCAAACACGTTTACGAGACGGGCACGGCCAACGGCAAACGGGTGCAGGCGGCCGGCGGGGCCAAGAACCATTTGATCATCATGCCCGACGCCGAGCTCGACCAAGTGGTCTCGGCACTGCAGTCCTCGGCCTTTGGCTGTGCCGGAGAGCGCTGTATGGCCGGCAGCCTGGCCGTGCCCGTGGGACGGATTGCCGACGACCTGGTCGAAGGTTTGTGTCAGGCCGGCAAGCGAATGAAAGTCGGCCCGACTGACGGCCAGGCCGACGTGCAAATGGGCCCGCTCGTCACGGCGGCGCACCGCGATCGCGTATCGGGCTATCTCGAAGTGGCCGCGAGCGAAGGGGCCGAAGTGGCCCTCGACGGCCGCGCGTTCGACCTGCCCAGCGACGGGTTTCTGCTGGGGCCGAGCGTGGTCGATCGCGTGCAGCCCGAGATGCGGCTGGCCAAGGAAGAGATCTTCGGTCCCGTGCTCTCGGTCGTGCGGGTCGACGATCTGGACCAGGCCCTGGAACTGGGCAAGCAGTGCCCTTACGGCAACGGGGCCAGCATTTTCACGCGCAGCGGCTGGGCGGCCCGGGAGTTCAAACGCTCGTTCAACGCGGGCATGATCGGCATCAACGTGGGCGTGCCCGCGCCGATGGCCTGGTTTCCGTTCACCGGCTGGAACAAGTCGTTTTTCGGCGATCTGCACATCCAGGGCGTCGAAGGCGTACAGTTTTACACACAGCAGAAAATGACCATGACCCGCTGGTTCCGCTCGTCGGCCGACTCGGCGGCGGACCCGATATGGAAGTCGCAGGCGGGCGGGTCGTAGGCGGCCGCTCGAATCGCGTATCACGACACGAGACATCGCCATGAAAAAGAACCTCCAGCTTCCGATCTGCGATCATCGGCCCGAGCCCTACGAAGGGCCGCCCAAGCCGGAGGTGCTGGCCCTGCGCAAGAAGTATCTGACGCCCGGGCTGGTGACCTACTACCGCGATCCCGTGCTCGTGGTCGAAGGTCACATGCAGTACGTGTGGGACGAGACCGGGCGGCGCTATCTCGACGGCATCGCGGGCATCGCCACGATTTCGGTCGGGCACTGCCATCCCAAGATCGTCGAGCAGGTGCGCGAGCAATCGGGCAAGCTGCAGCACGCCACGACGATCTACCTGCATCCCAAGATCGGGCAGTTCGGCAAAGAGCTCGCCGAACGGATGCCCGACGGCTCGGATCTGTCGGTGACGTACTTCACCAACTCGGGCAGCGAGGCCAACGAGTTGGCCATTCTCATGTCGCGCGAGCACACGGGCCGCTCAGAAGTCATCTCGCTGCGCAACGCCTACCACGGCGGCACGCACACGGCGATGGCGCTGACGGCCCACGGCACGTGGAAGTTTCCCAGCAATCCTGTGTCGCTGGTGAAGAACGCCACGCCGGGTTATTGCTACCGCTGCCCCTTTGGCCTGACCTATCCCAGTTGCGACGTGAAGTGCGCCCGCGACGTCGAGTCGCTGATTCGCTACGAGACCTCGGGCGAGCCGGCGTGCTTCATTGGCGAGCCGATCCAGGGCGTGGGCGGCACCGTGATTCCGCCGCCGGAATACTTTCAGATCGTGTACGACGCCGTGCGACGGTTCGGCGGGCTGTGCATCGCCGACGAAGTGCAAACCGGCTTCGGCCGCACAGGCGAGCACTACTGGGGATTCCAGAATTGGGGCGTCACGCCCGACTTGGTCACGATGGCCAAGGGCATCGGCGACGGCGTGCCGCTGGCGGCCGTGACCACGCGACCCGAGATCTCCGAGACGGTGGCCAAGCGGGTCCACTTCAACACGTTCGGCGGCAATCCGATTTCAGTCACCGCGGGATTGGCCACGCTGGAAGTGATCGACGAGGAAGGCATTCAGGAAAACGCCAAGATGGTCGGCGCCCACCTCAAGGAGCGGCTGCTCGAACTGCAGGAACGGCAGCCGCTGATCGGCGAGGTGCGCGGGCTGGGGCTGATGGTCGGCATCGAGTTGGTGCGCGACCGCGAGACGAAGGAGCCGGCCCCGGAGGAAACGGCCGACGTGCTGGAAGGCACGAAAGACCGCGGCCTGCTCCTGGGCAAAGGCGGCCTGTACGGCAACGTGCTGCGGATCAAGCCGCCCATGTGCCTGTCCAAGGACGATGCTGACTTCATGGTCGACTGCCTCGACGAAACGCTGTCGGCCGTTCGCTCTTAGTCTTCAGGCTAACTTCGGGCAGTCGAGTTGGCGTGCGGCGCTTGACGTCTCGGCCCCACGTGTCCTAATTGTGAGAATTCCGTGAGCGCCATCGTAATTCGGCGCGCAGGCGGCTCGAATTCGACATGCGTTAGATTCTCGTTTGGCTTCCCTCGGCGCGCCCCCCGCGGTGAGAGCCTTCCCGGCTCTCGCTCGCGACCGAAAATACGAGCGGACCATGGAAAGACTCGTCAGCCTGCTGGGCCTGTTCCTGATGGTCGGGCTGGCCTGGGCGATGAGCAGCCACAAAAAACGCGTCAGCCCGCGAGTCGTCATCGGCGGGATGCTGCTGCAATTCGTCTTCGCCCTGCTGGTGCTCAAGACCAACGAGGGGCGGGCGTTGTTCGACCAGCTCGGCGACGTGTTCAGGGCGATGTTGGGCTATGTAGACGCGGGCTCGGAGTTCGTCTTCGGAGAGCGGTTCGAGGAGTTCTATTTCGCCTTCAAAGTGCTGCCGACGATCATCTTTTTTTCGTCGCTGATGGCGGTGCTGTACTACATTCGCGTGATGCAGTGGGTGGTCATCGGATTCGGCTGGGTGATGCAGCGCACGCTGGGTACCACGGGCCCGGAAAGTCTGGCCGCGTCGGCCAACGTCTTTCTGGGGCAAACCGAGGCGCCGCTGGTCGTACGGCCCTATGTCGCGGGCATGACCCGCAGTGAGCTGATGGCCACGATGGTGCCGGGCTTCGCCTCCACCGCCGGAGGCGTGTTGGCCGCCTACATGAGCATGGGCATCGACCCGGGCCATTTGATCGCGGCTTCGGTGATGTCGGCTCCGGCCGGGTTGATGATCGCCAAGGTGCTGGTGCCCGAGACCGAGCCGACGCTCGCGCCGGAACACGTCACCATGCGGATGGAGGACGCCGGCGAGAACCTGATCGAGGCCGCCGCGATCGGCGCCGCACAGGGCATGAAGCTGGCGATCAACGTGGCGGCGATGCTGATCGCTTTTCTGGCCTTGATCGCGTTGTGCGACGGCTTGCTCGGTTACCTTGGCGGGCTGTTCGGTTGGGAGTGGTCGCTGTCGGCGATTTTGAGCTACCTGTTTGCTCCCTTGGCGCTGGCCATGGGCGTCGAGCCGGCCGACTGCCTGAAAGTGGGCGAGCTGTTGGGCATTCGCATGGTGGCCAACGAACTCGTGGCCTACGAGCGATTGGCCGAGTGGACCGCCGAAGGCTCAACCGTCGAGCTCAGCCCTCGCTCGGAGATCATTCTCACCTACGCCCTGTGCGGGTTTGCGAATTTCGCGTCGATCGGCATTCAGATCGCGGGCATTGGCGGCATCGCGCCCTCGCGGCGCACCGACCTCGCGCAGTTGGGCTTGCGCGCCATGCTTGGCGGCACGCTAGCCTGCCTGATGACCGCCTGCATAGCCGGTGTGCTGATCGAACCGACTGGGGAGGAGCTCCGAGAGTCGCCACTGGATGACGTCAGCCGGGCGACTTGGGTCGACCAACACCACGGGCAACTCGTAGCAAAACTCGGCGGCAAACTGCCGGCAGGCCCCGCAAGGAGCATGAGCGCCCCCGGTGGCGACCGCAAGCATGGCGAACTGCTTCTCGCCGGCAGCGACGGCAGCCGCGATCGCGACGCGCTCGGCACAGACCGTGAGGCTGTAGGAGGCGTTCTCGACGTTCGAGCCCGTGTAGATCTCACCCGAGGCGGTGAGCAACGCGGCGCCGACCTTGAAGTTGGAATAGGGCGCGTAGGCCCGATCGCGTGCCGCCAGAGCCTGACGCACGAGATGGTCGCGCTGCTGCAGGTCGACCGTCGGCGGCTCGAAGCGCGTCGTCGCCGCTTCGGGGGGCTCGGCGGTTTCGGCTAGCTGGCCGGAGCGAACGTAGTCGGCCACCAGCGGCGCGACGGCCGGTGCTAGGTCGCTGATCTCGATGCTGCTTTCGAGCAAAGGCAATGCCCGAGCGCGGACGTCTTCGGCGGCGAAGACGTTCAACAGTGGCTGGCCTTTAGAAACGTAATCGCCGAGACGCACAAGCATCTCGAGCCCGACGCCGTGATCGAGGGTGTCGCCGATCGCCCTACGGCCCCCGCCCAGCTCGACGATCGCCACGCCTAGCCGTGCGGTTTCAAGGGATGCGAGGTAGCCGTCGCGCGGAGCCACCAGCGGCCAACTCGGCCGGCGCGGGCGCGGGGCGTCGAGATCGCCCCCCTGGGCGGTGACCATTTCGCGAAACTTGGCAAGCGCCCGGCCCGAGTCGAGGTGCCCGGCGAGCGTGGCCCGCGCCGTCCCCACGTCGGGAGCCATCGACTTCATCAGCAGCAGTTCGGCGGCTAGCGCCAGGACCAGCTCGCGGAGATCGCCAGGGCCCTCGCCCCGCATGATGTCGATCGACTCGTCGACCTCGACGGCGTTGCCGGCCATGCGTCCCAGCGGCTGATCCATTGCAGTCAACAGCGCCGAGGTGGACAGCCCCAGTTGCGAGCCGACCGCTACGAGGGCGCCGGCCAGTGCCCGGGCGTGCCCGCGCGTCTTCATGAAGGCCCCCGAGCCGAACTTAACGTCCAGCACCAGGGCCGAGAGGTCTTCGGCCAGTTTCTTGCTGAGAATGCTGGCCACGATCAGCGGCGTGGAGCCCACCGTGGCCGTGACGTCGCGCAAGGCATACAGCTTGCGATCGGCCGGCACCAGGTCGTCCGACGCGCCGGTGATGACGCAGCCCACGGCGTCGATGACGCGGCTGATTTCATCGCGCGACAGGTCGGTGCGGAACCCGGGAATGGATTCAAGTTTGTCGAGCGTGCCGCCGGTGGGCCCGAGACCGCGCCCGGAAATCATGGGAACTTGCAGTCCGCAGCAGGTCAAGAGCGGGGCGAGGATGAGCGAGGTCTTGTCGCCGATGCCGCCGGTGGAATGCTTGTCGACGCGAAGCGAAGTGTCGACGGCTTCGAGCGTTTGGCCCGAGGCGAGCATGGCCTGGGTCAGCGCGACCGTCTCATCGGCGGTCATGCCCCGCATGAACACAGCCATTGCCCAGGCCGACATCTGGCAATCCTGCACGGTGCCGGCAACGTAGCCGTCGATCAGCGTGCGGATTTCGTCGGCCGAAAGCGGTTCGCCTTCGCGCTTGCGCGTGATGATCTGCGCGACGTTCATGGCAGGATACCGAAGCGAGGCATACATTCTCGCATTCCGCTCAGCCGGCGATGGCCGAAGCACGCGGGGCGGGCTCCATACGGCCGTTCGACGCGGCGGCCATGTCGGCCAGAATGCGTTTGACGATCTTGCGCAGCTTGTGCTCGGCGCCTTGTGCCGCGGCGACGACCTGGTGGCCGTCGGTTTCGGTCAGCGCGTCAGGGCTGCAGACGTTCGTCACAACCGACAGCCCCAGCACCCGCAATCCCGTATGCGCCGCCACGATTACCTCGGGCACGGTCGACATGCCGACGACGTCGCCGCCAATCGTGCGCAGGAAACGATACTCGGCTCGGGTTTCGTAGTTGGGTCCGCATAGCGCGACGTACACGCCTTGGGTGGCCGCGAAGTCTTCGAGTCGGGCAATCTCCAGCGCACGGTGGATTAGCTCGCGATCGTAAGGTTCGCTCATGTCGGGAAAGCGCGGGCCGAGAGAATCGTCGTTGACGCCGACCAGCGGATTGGCCCCCATCAGGTTGATGTTGTCCTCGATGACCACGATGTCGCCGGCCGCCAGGTAGGGATTCAACCCGCCACTGGCATTGGAGACGATCAACAGCTCGATGCCGAGGGCTTTCATGACCCGCACCGGCAGCGTGATCTGCTGGAGCGAGTAGCCCTCGTACAAGTGAAAGCGGCCGTCCATGGTCACCACCGGCGTGCCTTCGACGCGGCCGCACACGAGCCGCCCGCTATGCCCGATAGCCGTGGAGCGGGGAAAGTGCGGAATCGCTTCGTAGCTGATCGCGGCTTCCTGGTCGATCTGGTCGGTGAACGTGGCCAGGCCCGTGCCGAGGATGATGCCCACCTTGGGCGTGCCGGACCAGGAAGCGCGGACCGCGGCTGCGGCTTCGTCGATTTGAGCAGCGAGTTGTTGCACGTGGGATTTCCTTTCCAGAGGCGCGGCCGCGAGGCTACGCCAGAATTTCTAATAGTCTTGCGCGGGTTGCTGCCCGCCCGAGGCGCCGCCCTGCCCCGCCACGATGGCCTCGCTGGAACTCGTACCGATGCGCGTCGCGCCCAGCTCGACGACGCGTAGGGCGTCCTGATAGGTCCGCACGCCGCCGGAAGCCTTTACGCCGACCTTTGGATCGGCGTGGGCCCGCATCAGCTTCAGATCGTGCTCGGTGGCCCCGATGGCGCCCATGCCCCCTTCGGCTCGCTTGACGAAGCCGAAGCCGGTCGAGGTCTTGACGAAGTCGGCCCCGACGCGGGAGCAGATGCGGCACAATTCGATCTTGGGTTCGTCGCCGGGGAGAAACTCGTTCTCGAAGATCACCTTGGCCAGCGCGCCGTTCTGGTGTGCGGCGTCGACGACGGCGCGGATGTCGTCGGCCACGAAGTCCCAATCGCCGCTGAGGACCTTGCCGACGTTGACGACCATGTCGAGTTCCGTCGCCCCCTGGCGACAGGCCCACTCGGCCTCGAAACGTTTAACGTCGGTAGAGACCGATCCGTGCGGAAAGCCGATCACGGTACACACCGCCACCGGCGACCCGGCGAGCAGCTTCGCGGCCAGCGGCACGGCATAGGGCTTGATGCATACGGAGGCCAATTCCAGCCCAAGCGCCATCTGGCAACCCTCGCGCAGTTGCTCGTCGGTGAGGGTGGGATGCAGCAGCGCGTGATCGATCAGTCGGGCGATGGAGTCGGGCATGAAGTGGGGGAGACTCAGCAGGTCGCGGATATCAGGAGAATCTTGACGGGCATTCTAAGGGTTGAGCCGCGGGCCGTCGATGCGCCGAGACAACGACGTGTTCGGCGGTTGGCTGGCGGCTTCGGCATGCTCGCCCACGGCGAGCAATGGCAACGCGCAGGGCGAGCACTGCGACGCGCGATCGCTAGTCGAGGCTGGCGGCGATGCTCACCGCCAGGCGATTGCCGGCGCGCACCGCAGCCAGGCGGGCCACGCGCGTTGCGTTCTCGACGTATGCGTCGGCCAGATTCGGCGCGGCGGCAACGTCGGCCTCGTGATAGGCGTGGGCCGGCCGCAAGTCGCCCTGGAGGTAAACATGCTCCTCGACCGACTCGAACCCCTCGCGAGCCCAGTCCGCCGACGTGGGATGCTCGCGCAGGTCGCTTTTGAGTGCCTCGGCGTTCTGCTGTTCGATCTTTTCGAGCACCTCAACGGTCTCGTAGACGCTGGGCAACGAAAAGTCCTCGCCGAGCATCGCGTCCCAGGCGGAGTGCAAGCGGACCGGCTCGCCGCCATTGAAGCGCACCATCGCCAGATTGCCGCCACGATCGCCCTCGGGGAACTTCTCGTCCAACTGCGAGCCGCAGTGCAAGGGCTGGTGGATATCGCCGATCAAGTGCAGCAGCCAACACAAGTAGATGGCCTTTTCGCGGGCATCGCCGGAGCGAACTTTCTCCATCGAGAACGGAATCTGGGTGATGACGTTGGGGTCATTGCGCTCGATCGACGAAGCATCCTTCTTCGAGTGCGGGGGCACGTAGGCCACGCTGTAGTAGTGCCACGTGGGGCGGCTGTACTGGTCCGTGTGATTGCTGCGCACCCAGTCGGACCAGTAGGAGGCACGCATGAATACCCACTCGTCGATCCCGACGCCCTCGGGCCGTTCGGCGGCCAGGAACTCGTCGTAGTGCGGATGCGCCTTAAGAATCTCGGTGACGGCCCGCCGCTGGTCGCAGTCGAGTTTTTGCCAGGCCATCCGGGCGATGACCATGTGGCCCTTTTCGTTCCAGGCCAGCAGGGGCGACGAGAACAGCAACAGCAGCAGGACGGCGAAAGAACATCTACGCATCGGAGCTCCCTAACAGAACGTGTCCGCGCCGTCGGTCGAAACTCGCGAGCCGAATCGGCGAAGCGCCCCAGTCGAGCTCGCCTCGCCTATCGTCGAGCGCGCCGGGCAACACGTCAACTTTCTGGCTGGGCACGGTAGCGCGGCTCGCGGAAGATTACTTGAGAAGTTCCGTGGGGACGATCTCCTCGCCATTGCGCGAAGCCAGCGATTGGAGCAGGGAGACCGGAGTATCTTCGCTGACGAAGTGCACCGATGCGTCGGCAAAGAGCAGATGTACGCCGCCGGGGTGGTCGGAGTAGAGCTGATCGGGCCGGGTCCAGGCATCCGGATCGCCGTTGGTGTTGTTGTGGCGATTGATGCCCCAGCGGATCGTGATGACGTTGGTGCCGTAGGCCCAGGCGCCGTCGGGGACATTGCGATTGCGGTCCCATGCCCGGCCCGTGGATTCGCCGATAACCATGGTTTGCGAGAGCCCGTCGGTGATTTGTCCAGGGCGAATGCGGGGCGCGCCGAGAATCTGCGGTCGGTCGGGCACGATCAGGGGGCCGATGCTCAGCAGCACGCCCATGTTTTCTTTGTAGTAGTCGCCGGTGACGGGATTACGTGCGGAGCGGTGCGGGCCGGCGATTCCCGCGTAGTCGAGCAGGGCCATCCCCTCGCCCCGATCCCACATGCCATCGCGGTCGATATCCGTGATCGTATCTTCCGGCGTCCGGTACGGATCGCGAAACGACGTGCTGGGACAGATGTAAATGCCGACTTTCATCGCGGCGACATCCTTGTTCTGGGGGGCCAGCGGACCGTACTCGAACTGGATCAGGTCCTGAATGGCCTTTTCCTCGAAGTACTCCAGGCACATGGCGCTCCAGGCCCACGTGTAGCCGACGTACGAAAACTGCTGCTGGCCCGCGGGAAAGACGCGGAAGGTGCTGACGTAGTTCTGTAGCCCAATGCCGATCTGATGCAGATTGTTCGAACAACTCGAACGCCGCGCCGCTTCGCGGGCAGCCTGAATGGCGGGCAGCAACAGCGCAACGAGTACTCCAATAATGGCGATGACCACCAGCAGTTCGACAAGCGTGAAGCCTGATCGAGCGTCTTGCTTGCGCATCCAATGCCTCTCGGACTATTTCAGAATCGACCGCGCAACGTCAGCGCGGGCCGCTGTACGGACCGTGTCAAAGCGAAAACGAACCGGTGATTCTAGAGTGCTTGCGCGAGGAATTGATTAGCGTTGTGCCAAAACGACGTGAGCTTTCGGCACGAACGCGGCTGACGGCGAAAGCTGGGCAGGCGAGGGAGACCGAATTATCTACCGCGCAAATGCGCAGTTTTTTGGAAAAGAAAGGTCGCGGAAAGTGAGGGATCTAGCGCCCTTCTAACAATCCCGCCATCAAGGCTGAACAATTCTGCCCTAAGTTTGCGGCTCCACGGCGCAACCGTGCGCTTGACGCCCCCGGTTTGCACCCAGGATATGCGCGTAACGATCATCAACCGGACAGGTGCCTGCGTCGGCGCACCTCCAAAGCCTCAAAGGACTTTTCAGCTATGCTCGGCAGTTTGCAGTCTCGGTCGAAGGGCAAGGAACGTCGTCTGGCCAAGAAGAAAAATAACAAGTTTTCCGCTCGCTTCACTCCGGTACTGGAGCCGCTCGAAGAGCGACGGCTGTTGGCATTCACTCCGGGAAACCTCGCCGTGCTGCGGCTCGGCGACGGATTCGACACGCTTACGAATAACGCCACCCAGGTGTTTGTCGACGAGTATCAGCCCGACGGCACGTTCGTGCAGAGCGTGGCTTTGCCCTCCTCCGGCGCTTCGGCGCTGACGGCTCGTGGGGCCGGCTTCACCGAAGGCGGCATCGGACGCTCGGCCGACGGGCAGTACCTCGTGCTGCATGGCTACCGCGAGGACGCCGGTCAACCCAATCCCGAGAACAACACGGCGGCCGTCGTCCCACGCGTGATCGGGCGCATCGATCAGGCCGAAAATATCGACACCACGACCGCTCTGACCGACGCCTGGAACTTCGCCAACCCCCGCAGCGTGACCAGCCTCGACGGCACCCAGTTTTGGGTCTCGGGCGATGCGGCCTCCGACGGCACCGGAAGCTTGCGGTACGTGGCCAATCTCGGCGATTCGTTGTCGGTCGACCTCAAAG
This sequence comes from Planctomycetota bacterium, assembly GCA_003389325.1. GTDB lineage: Bacteria > Planctomycetota > Planctomycetia > Pirellulales > PALSA-1355 > LB-PLM-3. Next base: position 239,540 of record QQVE01000053.1, on the reverse strand, counting down.
CGGCCTCCACCGACAATCTGCGGCAAGTGCAGATCGTCGACGGCCAACTTTACGTCGCCTCGGGAGCGTTTGCCCCCGGCAAGACGATCCACAAGGTTGGCACCGGCCTGCCCACCTCAGGATCACAAACCTACACCGACACCATTCCTCAGCAGAACCTCTCGCAATACAACGCCTTCCTGACAGCCGATCTGGATTCGTCGATCGACGGCTTCGACACGATCTACGCCATCAGTTCGCTGTCGAACAACACGGCCCTGGAGAAGTGGACGTTCGACGGCGTCGACTGGGTAATGAACGGCCAGGTCAGCTGGCCGGCGAGTCCCAGCGACAGCGCCTTCGGCATCACCGGCATCGTGCAGGGCTCGACCGTGACGATGTACGTCACCAGCACCAGCGCGGGTGCAGGCCCCAGCCAGTTGCAGTCGATCACCGACACGTCGGGGTACAACGCGACCATCAACGGTTCGTTCAATTTCCTGGCCGACGCTCCGTTCGACACCGTGTTCAAGCAGATTACGCTGGTGCCCAGCGCCGCACCGGTGATCACCGCGACCGGCGGCGGCATCACCTACACCGAAGACGCCGCGCCTGCGGCTGTCGATGCTGCGCTGACGATCACCGATTCGGACAGTCCGACGCTTTCAAGCGCCAGGGTGGAGATCACGAGCAACTACGTCGACGGCGAGGATTTCTTGAGCTTCACGCCCTCGGGCGGCATCGCCGGCAGTTACAGCAACGGGATTCTGACGCTCTACGGCGACGCCTCGCCGGCCGCGTACCAAACCGTGCTCCGTTCGGTGACCTATGAGAATACGAGCGACGATCCATCGACGGCCACGCGCTCAATCACGTTCTCGGCATTTGACAATAGCGCCGTCCCCAGCAACGAGACCCTCCGCACCGCGGACGTGACGCCTGTGAACGATGCCCCGGCCCTGACAGTGCCGGGTCCGCAAGTCGTCGGTTTCGGCCAGACGCTGTTCTTTTCCACCATCAACGGCAACCTGATCAGCTTCTCGGACCCGGACGCCCAAAGCGGCCAGATGGAACTGATGCTGTCGGTCACCGCCGGCACGCTGACCCTGTCGCAGACCACCGGCCTGACCGGCTCGGGCAACGGCACGGCCAGCCTGACCTATCAGGGTACGCTCGCCGATCTGATTGCGGCTCTCGAGGGCCTGGCCTACAGCGCACCCGGCTCGCCTCAGGGAGTCACTTTGTCGATCAACATCGATGACCTGGGCAACACAGGCACGGGCGGAGCGATGGACGACGCCGACACGGTCGCGATTACCGTCTCGAGCGTGGCCAACTCGCCCCCGGTCGTAACGACCACAGGCGCCGACCTCAACTACACCGAGAACTCGACCGTGTCGGTCGATCCGGGCATCTCCGTCACGGATTCGGATAACCTCAACTTGGTGGGAGCCACCGTGAGGGTTCTGACCAACTACGTGCAGGGCGAGGACGAGTTGGCGTTCGTCAACCAGAACGGCATCTCGGGCACGTTCAACCCGGTCACCGGCATTCTCACCCTGACCGGATCGAGTACGGTGGCGAACTACGAAACGGCGCTGGCCTCGATCACGTATCACAACACCAGCGATGATCCCACGCCGGCTACCCGCACGATTCAGTTCGTTGTCTCCGACGGCTCCGACCCGAGTGCGGCTGCCACGCGCGACATCGTCATCAACGCGGTCAACGACAAGCCCGTGATCGTCGCCCCGGGCCAGCAAAGCTTTGAGAAGAACACGACCCGCGTGTTCGATGCCGCCCACAGCAACTTGATTTCCTTTAGCGACCTGGACGACGGAGGCGGCATCGAGCAGATCACTTTGACCAGCGCGGGCGGCACGCTGACGCTCAGCACCCTGGCCGGCCTGACCGGCTCGGGCAACGGCACCGGTAGCCTGACCTACCAGGGAACGGTGGCCGCGCTGAATGCGGCACTCGACGGATTGACCTTCCAGCCAACAACCAACCTGACCGGCTCGACGAGCGTTACGCTCACCGTGAACGACCTGGGCAACACCGGATCGCCGGGCGCACAAACGGCAATGGCCACGATTCCGATCCTGATCATCGATCCGGCCCCGCTGGTGATCAACGAGTTGTTCTGGCGTCCGCCGGCCGAGTTGTCGACCAGCCAGTACGTCGAGCTGCGAAGCACCAGTGGCGGCAACTTCGTGATTCCCAACGGCACGTATCTGGTCGGCGTGGAAGGCAACGGCACGATCAACACCGGCGAGATCCATGACATCTTCGACCTAAGCGGCATGAGCACCGGCCCCAACGGCCACCTCGTGATATTGCCCTCGAGCAACCTCTACACCTCGCCGACCGACCTCACGGATCCCAACGGGAACGTGGAGCAGCAGGGCCCGCTGGCGCCCGGCTTCGGCAACCTGAACTCGGTATTCGGCAGCGACGTGGGCCACTACGGCTCGACCGGGTTCACCAGCATCGAGAGCGCCAACTCGCTGACGTTCTTCCTGGTGCAGACGCCCCAGATACCGTTGGTCAATGACGACATCGACATCGACGACGACGGGTTCACCGACGGCGTGAAGTTCAACAACTGGACGATTCTCGATTCGATCGGATACGGCAACTTCCAGGACGGCACGAACTACGTCTACGGCGAAATCAACTACATCGACCAAACCGGCTCGACCGTCGCCCTGACGGGTACGACGATCAACATGCCGTACTCACCCCGCTACTTCGGCCGCGCCGGCAATACCACCGGCAACACGCCGGACGACTGGGTCGCGGCCTCGGTTCGCGGCGATTCGCCCGTCTGGAACGTGAGCGAACTGTTCTCGTCGCAGCCCGGCTATGCCGGACTGCCTCTGGATCACATCGGCGGACCAAACTTCCCGGGCATCGACGTCAAGCCGGTGCTCGACCTCAACGCCGACCTGGGCGGCCGGGACGCTCTGGCCTCGTTCAAAGAAGGCGAAGGGCCCATCGAGGTGACCGATCCGCTGGCCACGGTCACGGATCCGGATAGCGCGATGCTGACTTCGCTGACCGTGACGATCACGAATCAGTTGGACGGCGGCAACGAAGTGCTGGCGGTCGACACGACCGGCACCAGCATCTCGGCAGGATACGCCGGCAACGTGCTGACCCTCAGCGGCAGCGACACCCTGGCCAACTACGAGAAAGTGCTGCGCACGCTCACCTACAACAACACCTCCGGCTCGCCGACGCTGACGACTCGCGTGCTCGACTTCTACGCCAGCGACGGCGCGAACACGAGTCTGCTGTCGCAGGCCGAGATCGGTATTTTCTCGGATACCTACTCGTTCCGGATCAACGAGTTGGACGTGCGCCCCCCGGGCGGCGAGAGTCCCTACGAATATGTCGAGATTATCGGCACTCCGGGAGCGGCGCTGACCAACGTCTACCTGGTGCAGTTCGAGGGCGACTTCAGCTTTGCCAACCCCGGCGACCCCGGCTTCGGGCAAACCGGCACGGCCGACTTCGTCGTCAATCTGACCGGCCAGGTCATCGGCTCCAACGGGCTGCTGATCATCAAGTCGACCTCCGGCGGATTTACTCCACCAGCGGGCACGACCGTTGTGACCGACTCGCAGTTGGATACCATTGCCGGCGGTCTGGAGAACGGAGCGAGCTCGTTCATGCTCATTCGCTCGTCGTTTAACATCAACGAAGGATTCGATTACGACTCCAACGACGACGGCACGCTCGACTTGCTTCCGGCTAGCGCCGAGGTGATCGATAGCGTCGGCTGGAGGCAGCAGAGCCAGGACTACGATCTCGTCTATGGCGTCATCGAACTGACGCAGTTCGAATCGTCGCCCTCGGCGGCCACACGCTTCCCGACGGATCTCTCGCATACCAAGGCAGCCTGGTACAACGGCTGGCTGGACACGACCACGGCCAACCCGGCCGAGTTGGACTACGATCCGGCCAACACCAGCGACAACTTTCCCAGCGGCGGCATGATCACCCCCGGCGGTGAGAACGTGCCGAATTATGCCTCGAGCATCGTGGGAAGAAACATCTTCTACAACGGCTCGAAGTTCGACGGGTTCAGCACGGCCATCAACGCCAGCGACGATGCGGCGATCGCGACCGACAAGAGCGCGTATCTGCCGGGCTCGGGACCGGCCACCTTCGACAACATTACCAGCTACACGCGCGGCATCAACGGCATCATGGTCGACATGGCCGGGACGCACGGCTCGCTCACGGCCGACGATTTCACCTTCAAGATCAGCACGCAGGTCGGCGCCAACAACACGCCCAGCACCTGGGCCGCCGCTCCGGCACCCACCGCTTTCAGCGTGCGTCCCGGCGCCGGGGTGAGCGGCTCGGATCGCATCGAGATCGTTTGGGCCAACGGGGCGATCGCCAACCGCTGGTTGGAGGTGATTGTCGAAGGGAACGACGCCGCTGGCGGCAACAACACCAACACCGGGCTCGCCCAGAGCGACATCTTCTTCTTTGGCAATCGCATCGGCGACACCGGCTCCGGCACGCCCACCCTGGCCATTACCAGTGCGACCGACGAAATCGCCGCTCGCAACAATTCAGGCTTCGGTTCGACGATCACCAACCTCTACGACTTCGACCGCAGTGGTCTGGTCAACGCGGTGGATCAGATCGCGGCACGCAACAACGGCGGCTTGTTGACGAAGATCAACATCAGCGATCCGCCGGCGGCTCCGGCCCTCGGCGAGCTGGCCAGCGTTTCAACCTCGGGCGCCGTCGCCGTGGGACTGGCGGTGCCCGCCGTGGAAACGCTCGAGTCGAGCGTGGCGACCGTCTCGACCAGTAGCGTGTCCACGGCGCCATCGGTGGCCGTAGCTGAACCTCTGGTCGTCGAGGTCGAGCGTCCGGTGGCGAACGCCGTGCTGGCTGCGGCCGACGCGGCGCTGAGCGACATCGACGACGACTTGCTCGATGCCATCCTGGACGACTTGCAAGCTTAGCAGAAACAAATCCGAACCATTGGGCGGATGGAAGATTGATTTGCCGGAACTAGTACCGGCCGTGAGATGGACATGAAGACGACGAAGCCCGCGGGAAGCTGGTTCGCATGCGGTTTAAGGACTGCCACCCAGGCAAACCGAAATGCGTGCACGCTTCTTGCCAGCCACCGACTCTTCGCGGGGAAATTGTGTTGTCCGCAAGGATCGCGGAACCTTACTTGATTGCTAACTGTGGGAGAATGCTCATGAGACGATTTGTGAATGGCGCCTCGCTGGCTCCGAAGGCCGGAGCCCGGGTCGCATTGGCTGCTGTGCTGGCCGCCGCCCTGGCTGCGCCTGGCTACGCGGCAACCTTCTCCAGCTCGTACGGCTGGGAGGACGGCGTGGGAACGATCCTCAGCTCGTTCGGCAACCTGGTCAACGAAGCCAACGTCGCCGGTGGCTCGGAAGTGTCCAACGGTGTGACGATCACGCCGAGCGTGACGCCGTTTGCCGGCACCCGGATGCTGACGATGTCCGAGGATCCGCACGATGGCACGCCGCAGGGCTATCTCGCCTACATCGAAAACCTGAGCCCGGGCGATACGGTCACGGCCTCGTTCTGGGGTTGGGACTCGACTCCCGGCGATTCACCGTCGCAGCGCATCTGGGGTCACTACGCCGAGAACGGCGATGTGGACTCCTATGACGGCAGCGCCAGCGGCAACACGACCTACACCGATGGTTTGGGCTGGAGCCAGGTATCGCACACCTGGGTCATCCCCGTGGACAAGGATGCCTTGGTGGTCGAGGGTCGCCTTTACAGCTCGCCTGCGAGCAGTGGCGGCCCCTCGTCGTACTTCCTCGACAATCTCTACGTCGAGGTCACCTCGGCCAGCCCCACCGCCCAGATTACGACGGCTGGTGGCACGGTCGTCGTGCCCGAGCCCTCTTCGATCGTGTTGGGCCTGATGGCCGCCGCCGGTCTGGGTCTGGCCTGGATGCGGAAGCGTCGCGCCGCCTAGTCGCGCATCGAGAGATGACATCCTGGTACCGACTTTCCAGGTGAATGGGTTCCCGCCCGTTCACCTTTTTTCTTGCGCCCGTCCGTTCGCTACATTCCCGGCAGGGTGCCTCGGAGTGCCGCTCGCCTGGCTGCAGGCAGTTGCTCGCGAAAATCTAACCAACTTTTAACGCGAGTTGGCTTGTTTCCGCAGCCAGCAGGGCGGTAGGCTGTTTCGCTGCAAGTCAGAACACTTCCAGGACTTAATCCCCTTCGCCTGCCGAGTGGCATTCCGCGGGGCAGCAAGGGCATGCTATTGACTGAAGGTCACGTGATGGAAGCAACCTCGGATAGCGCGACGCCGAAGCACACGTTCTCGCCGCGTCGCGTGGCGTTGGTGGTCGTGCCGTTGGCCATCGTTTGTGCTTTGGCCATCAAGGTCACCGCCGACCGCATCGTGGACAACGCCAAGAAGGACTCCGAGCAATCGATGCTCAAGTGGTTCGAGCTCTCGGCACCGACGCCCCGGCTGCTCGACCCGCAGTTCGCCGACGAAGACGGTGATCTTGTGGCCGATCCTCCCGAGGACGTCAACAAGCAAGTCTCGCCCGAAACGCTTCGCTTCTCGTACGTCGCCGGTCCCGATGCCGCGGATGAACTGTCGATGTGGAAGGAATTCATCGAGCAGCTGGAGGAAACGACCGGCAAGAAGGTCGAAGCCGTCGCCTACGAAACGACCCAGGACCAGTTGGCTGCCCTGGCCAGGCGAGAACTGCACGTCACGGGATTCAACACCGGCGCCGTGCCGGCCGCGGTGGCTTCGTGCGGGTTTGTGCCAGCCTTCACGTTCGGCGAGGAGGACGGCGATTTCGGCATCACGATGCAGATCATCGTCCCGGCCGATAGCCCCGTCGAATCGGTGGCAGATCTTTCGGGCCACTACGTCACCTTTACGACGCGCGATTCGAACTCCGGATGCAAGGCGGCGTTGACGCTGCTGCGCGACCACGCGATGTTGCCGCTGCGCGACTACATGTGGAAGTTTTCCGGAGGTCACGAAGAGTCGATCGAAGGAATCGTCAATGGGCAGTACGAGGCGGCGGCCGTGGCCAGCGACCTGCTCCAGCGTGCCGTGGCCGACGGCAAGGTGAGCAAGGACAAGTTTCGCATCATTCACGAATCAGAGCGCTTTCCACCAGCGACGTTGGGCTTCGTCTATTACCTGCGGCCCGAGTTGGGCGACAAGATCCGCCAGGCCTTCAAAGAGTTTGACTGGCAAGGCACCGAACTAGAGTCGCAGTTGGCCGCCTCGGGGGCCACGAAGTTCGTGCCGGTCTCCTACAAGCAGGATTTCGCCCTCATCCGGCGCATCGACGGTGCGCTACGCAAGCCGTCAACGCTGGCCAGCAAGTAGCGAACTGGCATCGGCGATTTCCAAGCGATTGCATTCTCATTGCACGCACCGGTGCGCGCCTATCACGCCGTCAGCAACAGCACTTTCAACAAATCTGAGAAAAGCTCTGATAATCTGTTGACCGGCTGCGCGTAGCGGATGAGAATCAGATCTGCGCCCGGGCATTTAGGGGTAAATTGCCTGGCAGGAAGGAGGGGTTTCTTGATCACGGCCCGCGCTGCGCAACCGCTCACGACCCCGCCGCCCCCCAACGCGGCGGCCAGCGACTCCGACCAGGCGTGCCGCGTCGTCTGCGAGTCGGTGCTTCCCAGCTACGACGTCTGTATCATCGAAGACTTGTTGGGCGTCAACTCCTTTTTCCTGGCTCGGGCGCTTGCCGACTGCAAGTCACTGGTAGTGACGACGCCCACGGTCGACCGCATTTTCGGCGCTCGGCTGCGCAACGCCCTTACGTCCTGGGAACTCGACGCCGAAGTGCTGGTTGTGCCGTGCACCGAAGCTTCGAAGTCGCCCGAGACCGTGCTCGAGGTTTGCCGCGTTGCGGCCGATCGGCGGCTGGGCCGCAACGACGCGTTGGTCTCCTTCGGCGGCGGAGTGTGCAGCGACGTGGTAACGCTGTCGGCTTCGCTGATTCGCCGCGGCATCAGCCACTTTCGCGTGCCCACCACGCTCACCGGTCAGGTCGACGCGGGGATCGGCATCAAGGGGGGGGTTAACTTCTGCGACAAGAAAAACTTCCTCGGCTGTTTCTATCCGCCCGAGGAAGTGCTGATCGATCCAACGTACCTGCAGTCGATGGCGCGGGCCCAATTGAGCGCCGGCTTCGCCGAGATCGTCAAGATGGCGATCATTTGTGATCGCGAGCTGTACGACGAAATCGTAGCCAACGGCACGCAATTGCTGGACACAGGCTTCGCCGCACCGCGCGACTCCGCCTGGCGCATCATCTGGCGCTCGTGCGAGTTGATGCTGTACGAACTGCAAGCCAACATCTATGAAGACCGGACCTATGAACGGCTGGTCGATTTCGGCCACACGTTCAGCCCGCACCTGGAAGCGCTTTCGGAATACCGCACTCCGCACGGGCATGCGGTGGCGCTGGACATGGCCATCAGCGCCGCGATCGCCCGCGAGTTGGGCACGTTGTCGGCGGAAGCCTTCGAGTCGATCGTCAACTTGCTGCACGATCTGGAGCTACCCGTCAGTTCACCCCTGATCAGCGTCGAGGCGTGCCTGCGCTCGATACAGGAAGCGGCCCGGCATCGGGGAGGAAGGCCGAACCTTGTCATTCCCATGGGGGTCGGCTCGGCGGCGTTTGTGCGCCGGGCAGACGACCTCAGCGACAGCCTCATTCGCGACGCCCTGTCGAATCTCGCGGCCGTCGTCCGCGCGATTTAGAGAGAAGCACTGCCTGAGACAACGCGCCGGTCGATCCGGGAAGTGAGAGCACACGATGCCGCCAGTGGCCGGTTACTTTCGCTACGCATCGCTCGACTTCGAGAGCGTGGTTGCCCACGACGGCAGCGCCCCGATCTTGTTTCGCCGCTTGACGGAGCGGGCTCGCGGCAGCGCGGCCAACTTTATCGACGCCTCGATCGTGCCGGTGGGGGCCGATATCGGCATTCACACGCACACGATGGACAATGAAGAGATCTACATCGTGCTCGAAGGTGTGGGGCGGATGCACGTCGACGGAGAAGAGTTCAAAGTCACCGCCGGCGACGTGATCGTCAATCGTCCCGGCGGCACGCACGGCTTGAAGAACATCGGCCAGGTGGATCTGCGGCTGATCGTGGTCGAAGTTCCCGTCGTGCCCGAGTCGTCCGCAGATCCTGAATCATAGAAAGAGCCCTAGTGTCCATCGAGCGCGATTGCACTTGGCGAGCCGAAGTCGTCGGCACGCTGACCGAGAATCCCTGGTTCGCCGTGCGCGAGCAGGCCGTCACGCGTCCCGACGGCGAGACGCTCACGTACTACACCATCGATTTCCCCGCCCCCTCGGTCGGCATCGTGGTCCGCCGCGGCGACGCCTTTCTGCTGATTCGCCAGTACCGCTTCATCGTCGGGCAGTGGGTCTGGGCCATTCCCTCCGGAGGCATCGGCCCGGGCGAAACGGCCGAGCAGGCCGCCCACCGCGAAATGGTCGAGGAGACCGGCTACCGCACCGAAAGGCTCGTGCCGATCGTCGACTACTTTCCTTCGTATGGCTGTGGCAACCAGCAGTTCAAGCTGTTCCTGGCCGACGATCCCCAGGATACCGGCGGGGACTTCGACCGCACCGAGGTCCACGACGTCCGCTGGTTCTCGCGTGCCGAGCTGATCGAAATGATTCAACAAAACGGCATCGTCGACGGGCTCTCGCTCACGCCCCTGCTCATGGTGCTGCTGGACGACGCCGGACGCGAACACGGCGGCCATCGATTCCTGCCGCATCGGCCTCGCTAGTCAGAACGTATGAGTGAAAGTCGAGAGCCAGAACATTGTGTGGCGTTTGACGTCGGCGGCACTTCAATCCGCGGCGGGTGCTACGATCCAGCTACGCAATCGATCACGGCATCGGCTCACCGCCACACGCCTAACCTGCATGCCCACGCCGGCGCTTCGGCTGACGAGCTGCAGGCGAAGCTGTTTGTGGAGCTCGAGGAAATGGCCCGCGAGCTGGCCGGCGGCAAACTGCCTCAGCTCGTGGGCCTGGCCTTTCCCGGCCCGATCGATCCGGCCGGCAACGTGCTCTCGGTACCCACGATCTTCGGTCGGCAAGTCGGCCCGCCGCGCCCCATCGGCCGCCAACTCTCCAAGCGTTGGCCCGAGACGCAGGTCGTGCTGATGAACGATGTGACGGCCGCGGGCTACTACCACTTGAACGCCCCTGACGAGAGCTTTTGTATCACGACCGTCAGCTCCGGCATCGGCAACAAGGTCTTCATTCACGGCCGGCCGATGGTCGGGCCCGGTGGGCGCGGGGGCGAGATCGGCCATATCGTCGTCGATCCCGCGCCCGATGCCCTACCCTGCGATTGCGGCGGGCGCGGGCATCTGGGCGGCATCGCCTCGGGCCGCGGAACGTTAGCTGCCCTCAAGCGGGCGGTCGCCGAGGATCCTGCAGGCTTTGAGAACTCGAATCTGGCCGTCAACGCCAGCGGGGCCGAGCAAATCACCAACGAGGCGATCGTGGCCGCCTTTCACGCCAACGACGCCTGGGTCACCAGGCACGTGGCCGGCGTCACGGCCTATCTCGCCCGGGTGTTGGCCAGCATTCACACGGCGATCGGGATCGAGCGCTTTGTGATGATCGGCGGGTTTGCCTTGGCCCTGGGCGAGGGCTACCGGAGCCTGCTTGCGCAACTCTGTGACGATAGCTGCTGGAACCTGGGCCAAGACTGGGACAAGATGATTGAGCTGGGAACGACCGGCAGCCATGCGGCCCTGATCGGCGCCGGCCGGGCCGCCTACGACAATTGGAAGCAACCATCATGAAGATCGCGCGATACAACTATCCGGATCAGTTCGGCGACCAACTCGACGCGGTGGTCGACGACGTGCGGCAAATGCTCGTCGCGGGCCGCTACATCCTGTCGGCCGAAGTCTCGGACTTCGAGCAGGCGTTTGCCGGTTACGTGGGAACCCGCTTCGCAAAGGGCGTCAACAGCGGAACCGACGCCCTCGTGCTGGCGCTGGCGGCCCTGGGCATTGGGCCCGGCGACGAAGTGATCACGGCGGCCAACACGTTCAATGCCACGGTGGCCGCCATCCGCCTGGCCGGAGCCACGCCGGTGTTGGTCGACGCCGACGAGCAATCGTTTCTGTTGGACGTCAAGCAACTGCCGGCCGCCATCACCCAGCGCACCAAGGCCCTCTTGCCCGTGCACCTGTACGGCAAACCCTGCCCGATGGGCGAGATCATGCGCATCGCCCAGTCAGCGTCGTTGCTCGTCGTCGAGGATGCTGCCCAGGCCCACGGGGCCAAGGTCGACGGCAAGCGCGTGGGCAGCTTCGGACAGGCCGGCTGCTTCAGCTTCCACCCCAGCAAGAATCTGGCCGCCGCGGGCGACGCGGGTATGCTAGTCACCAGCGACGAAGCCGTCGACCAATTCTGCCAAAAGGCCCGCTCGCTGGGGCAGGAGGGCCAGAACAACCACGTGATTCTCGGCGGCAACACCAAGCTCGATGCGATTCAGGCCCGGGTGCTTTCGGCCAAGCTGCCGAGACTCGACGCCTGGAACGCACAGCGGCGGCAAGTGGCAGCCGCCTACCGCGAGCGGCTGGCCGATTTGCCGCTGGGATGCCAGAGCACCAGCCCCGACGAAGAGCACGTGTATCACCTCTTTCAGGTGCGCACGCCACGGCGCGACGAGCTGCTGACATACTTGAAAGAACGCGGGGTCGACGCCGTAACCCGGTATCCGCAGCCGATCCACCTGCAGGAGGCCTTTGCCGGATGCTGGAAGCCGGGCCAGTTCCCGGTGGCCGAGGCGCTGTGTAACGAATTGTTGTGTTTGCCGATTCGCCCCGACATGGGCGAAGACGAAATCGACTACGTAGCGACTACCGTACGCTCGTTCTTCGAAGGGACTGCCTGAGCGATGTCTGCCAAGATCGTCATCCTGGGCGGAAGCAGTCCGTTCACCGCGGCGCTGGTCGACGCGTTGGCCGACAAGGCCCAGCGCATCCCGCCGGGCGAGCTCGTGCTGCAAGGACGCACGGTCCAGGCGCTCGAGTTGCTATCCGGCTACGCGGGCCATCAACTGGGTCAGTCCGGCTGGAAGGTGGGCTTCGAGGTCGAGCTCGATGCGGCGCTCGACGGCGCGGACGTCGTCGTGCATCAGATTCGCTACGGCGGCATGGAAGGCCGCCACGACGACGAACGCCTGGCCGCCGAGTTCTCCATTCCGCCCGACGAGACGCTGGGCCCCGCCGGCCTGCAGGCGGCACTGCGCGCAGCGCCTGAGCTGCGCGAACTGGGCAATCGCCTCCGCGGGGCGTGTCCGCAGGCCTGGATGCTGAATCTCACCAATCCGCTGAGCGTCTCCACGGCGATCCTGGCCCGCGCGATCGGGCCCAAGTGCGTGGGGCTATGCGAGCTGCCGTGGCATACCGTGCGGGAGGCGTGCCGGCTGCTGGACGTCGAGCCGCACGACGTCCGTTGGCACTACCAGGGGCTCAATCACCGGGGCTTTATCTACCGCCTCACGTTGGGCGAGGAGGATCTGCTCGCTCGGCTGGCGAAGCTGCAGGACGGCACTTCGATCGGGGGCATTGGACCACACGCGGTGCGCGAGGTGGGGGCCCTGCCGCTGAAATACTTTCGCCTGATGCTGGGCCAGGAAGTGCTCGTGGCCGGCCGGGCCGAGGCGCTGGCGCGGCTGCGCAGCCAGATTCTGGCCGAGCTTGCCGCCCACGCGGACAAACGGCCGCCGAGTCTTGCGCTGCGCGACATGCCCTGGTACGACATGTCCGTCGCGCCGGTGTTGGGATCCATCCTGCGCGGCGATGGCGGCGAACACGTCATCAACGTGCTCGACGGTCCGATCGTGCGCGAGCTTCCCTGCCGCATCGCCTCGGACGGCCCAACTCCCACGGCACAGCCGACACCCGGAGAATCAGTACGATCCTGGCTGGATCGTTTTGCCGCGCACGAGAAGGCCGTGATGGCCGCAGTCGACGATCCCAGCGAGCCGCACATCGCCGAGGCCGTATCGCTCGACCCGCTGACACCGGCGAGCAAAGCGGCCCACGTCACGCAGCGCCTAGCCGACCGATGGTCGAGGAGCAACGCCCTGTGAGTAACCCCCGGATTGCGATTCTAGGATGTGGACGCATGGGCAAGCAGCATGCCCAGGCCTGCGCGCGGCTCGAGGTGGACGTGCGCTTGGTGTGCGATCCCGACGTGGAGCGGGCTCGCGAGCTGGCCGGCAAGTTCGGCGCACAGGTCGTCGAGAAGGGCGATCAGATCGACTGGTCGGACGTCGACGCGGCATTCTGCTGTACGCCGCCGTTTGCCCGTGGTCCGGCCGAGTGTGCCGCGGCGGAAGCGGGCGTGGCGCTGTTCATGGAAAAGCCGATCGGGTTGTCGCTGGCCACCGGCGAAGAGATCTTCCGCGCGGCCCAACAGGGCGGCGGGATCACGGCCGTCGGCTACATGAACCGCTATCGCAACTCCGTGCGCCGAGCCAAGCAACTGGCCGCCGAGACCGAGGTGCTCGGCGCGATCTGCCACTGGGTGGGCGCCATCTACCGCGTGCCCTGGTGGGGAAAGCGCGAGCTGTCGGGCGGACAGATCAACGAGCAATGCACGCATGCCTTCGATCTCCTGCGGCACTTTTGCGGCGAGATTGTCGAAGTGAGCGCCATGTCGCAACCGCCTCCGCCCGGGGCTGCCGAAGACATCGACGCGGCCACGTCGGTCATCCTGCGGGCCGAAAACGGTACGCTGGCCATGCTCTATGCGAGCTGCGCCGCCGAGGCCAAGCAGATCGGCCTGTACGTGTTCACCAAGACGAAGCAGATCAGCCTCGACGGCTGGAACCTGGAACTGCGCGACGGCGACTGCAAGGACCAGCCCGACGTGTTCGGCGACGAGGCCGAGGCATTTCTGCACGCGGCGAAAACCGGCGACCGCAGCGCGATCCTCAGCGACCTGGGCGATGCCCTGCGCACTCAGGCCGTCGTCGATACGGCCGTGAGGGCGCTGGCTTCGCGCCGCAGCGAACGGGTCGACTATTCACCTCCATAACACTTCAAGTGCGTTTTGCTGCACCCCCCATGCCCAAGCCACTACGCGTTGCCACCTTATTCCCCAACATTCATATCACCGGAGCCGATCTCCGGATGATGAACTTTGCGCGCGCGGTCGATCCCGAAGTGGTCGACTACGAGTTCATCGTCATCAGCCGCTCCGAAGAGCGCGACAAGCAACATGGCTCGCTGCGTCCGCAGTACGCCGAGATCGGCGCCAAGATCGTCGACTTGAATCTCAAGCCGTGGGACGAACGCCTGGCGGGTTTGCATCCGCTGGCTGTGTTCCCCTCGCTGTGGAAGGCGCTGAAGAGCGTGTTTCAGATCGCCCGCACGCTGCGCTCGGAAAAGATCGACGTCGTCGAGTGCCATGGACAAACGCCGATCGTGCTGGGCACGCTGGCGGCCATCCTGGCTCGCAAGCGCTACGTCGTGACTGCCTACGACATGATGTTTTGGGATCGCCGCGGCTGGCGGCTGATGGCCCGCACCATCTTCTACCTGCAAAGGGCCATGATCACCGACTCGTATCAGCGAGCCCGGGTGATGAACGACTGGCTCTGGAAGCGCATCCCGACCTATGTGGTGCCCAACGGCATCGTCGAACCGCTGCCGCAGCGTTCGCGCGAAGACGTGTGCCGCGAGCTGGGCATTCCGCTTGATCGCAACTTCAAGTTCATCGGCCAGGTGAGCCGCATTCAACCGGATAAGGGGCAAGGCATCGTCGTCGAAGCGGCCGTCGAGGTCGCCAAGTGCGAGCCCAACGCGGCCTTCATCCTGTGCGGTTTCACTTCGCCGCGCTGCCCGCCCGATTTCGTTTCCAACATGCGGGCCACGGCCGAGAAGCACGGCTTTGCCGATCGACTGTTCATCTTCGGCTACCCGGGCCACATCGGCGACGTCTGGCAACTGATCGACATACAGGTGCACGCTTCGCTGCTCGATTCGTCGCCGATTTCGATTCACGAGGGCATGGCGCTGGGAAGGCCCATCATCGCCACCAACGAGGGCGGCATTCCCGAGCTCGTGGAAAACGAGAAGAACGGGCTGCTCGTGCCCAAGGACGACCCACAAGCCTTGGCCCAGGCCATGTTGCGCGTCGTGCAAGATCCGGAGCTGGCCGAACGCCTCGGAGCCGCCTCGCGCCAGCGCTACGAACAGCGTCACCGCCCGGAAATCATGGCCCGTGCGCTCGAAAAAGTGTTTTTGACCGTGGGCGGACGGCCCGTGGATGACACGCCCGAACCGGTGCGTTAGACTGCCGGGGTGGGCACCCGCGAGGAGAGTGACTCGATGATCAGCAACGAGACGCATTCCACCGCTGTCGCCGCCGAGCCCAAACCCGCTGAGGGCGCGTGCTTGTTGTGCGGGCAGAACAACGGCACCGCGGCCTGGGAAGAGAACGGCTATCAGGCCAAGTTCTGCGAAGCCTGCGGCGTGCTCTATCTGGATCCGGCGGCCCCCGAAGAAGCCGTCGACGCCACATTCGAACAGCACGACGATTCGTACTACGGCCGGCCGGCCAAAGTACGCGCCGATTGGCTGGCTACGGTACGTCCCAGTGGACACCTGCTGGAAGTGGGCTGCGGCTCGGGTCACTTTCTGGACGAGTGCCGCCGCCGCGGTTACGAGGTAGCCGGGTGCGAGGTCGATCCCGGCAGGGCCCGCTACTGTCGTGAAGAACTCGACATCGAGGTGGAAACGGCATACGTCGAGGACTCGCAGCTACCGGAACATAGCTTCGACATCGTGTTTCACGTCGACCTGTTGAGCCACTTTCCCGATCCGGTCAAATCGCTCCGTGCGATGACGCGGTTGCTCAAGCCGGGCGGCGTGCTGTGCTTCGAGGCGGGCACGCTGGGCGGCATGTCCTCGCGGTGGTATCGCTGGAACGGCGGGCTGGGCTGTCCGGACCACCGCTGGTTCTATTCGCTCGACGGCATTCGCAACGTGATCGATCGGGCCGACCTCCAGATCGACTCGATGCGGCAGTACGGTTTGGTGCCGGCCATGTTGCCGCTCGTGTTCGGGCGGACGTTCGTCAAGCCGGTCGTGCGGCTGCTCAAGGGGAAGGATGCCAGGCCCTGGGAAGGCACCGTCGACACGGGGGCCGGTCCCTTGCGGCAAGTCCACGGCATCTATCGTCTCGGCACCTGGGTCGAGTTTCAGTTGCGCTACCGATTGGGCCCCTACGTGCCCAAGTTCGGCCCGACGACGCTGTTCATTGCCGCCAGTCCCAAGTAGCCGCTGCCCATGCGGGCGACTAGCTGCTCTCCGGCGAAGTCTTGGCGGCGGCCTGCTCTTCGGCTTGAGCCCAACAGCCGCGGTAGTACCCGAGGATGTCGGCCAGGCTTTGCCTCAGGCTGTATTGCAGCTCGAAGCCCAATTGACCCAGTCGCTCGTTGCTGCCGAAATGACGTGGAATGTCGGCGGGACGTCCAGGCAGGTGATGCACCTCGACACGGTCGGCCAGATCGGCCACGTCGAGCGACAAATCGAGTACCTGCTGGATCGAAGTTTCCTGACCGCTGGCCACGTTGTAGGTCTCGCCCTTGGCGCCGTGCCGGGACAGGCAGGCCAAGGCCGCCGCCACGTCACGTACGTCGATGAAGTCGCGTGTGGTTTCCAGGGCTCCAATGCGGACGGCGCTTGTGGCGCCCGAGCCGATGGCCGCCAGTTGGCTGATGATGCGCCCGCAAACGTGGCGCTCGTCCTGGCCGGGGCCGACGACGTTGAAGATCCGTCCCGTGACGGTCGGAATGCGAGAATGCTTCGCAATCAGGGCCGTGGCCTGCTCCGACGACAGCTTGCTGATCGAGTAATAGTCGTTGGGCCGGCAAACGGCCTGCTCGTCCAGCGGCAACGAATCGGGCAGCGGAATGCCGTAGACGCCGCCGCTCGAGGCCAGCACCACCTTGGGATCGCCCAATTGCGCGGCCGCCACCGCTTCGAGCAGCCGCACCGAACCCACGACGTTGGTCTGAAACAGGATATCCACCGGATCGTCGCGCAAGGCGGAGGCCAGGTGAAAGATCACGCCGGGACGCACGTCGCGCAGCGTGCCCACCATCTGCGCCATCTGACTCAGGTCGGCTTGCACGTACGAATAGCGCTCGTCGCCGGCCACGGCTCGTAGCGCGTCAGTCAACGGAGCCGGCGTGTTCTGCTGGCCCAATAGAATCTGGTGCGTGAACGACTCGTCGTTGCGCGGCGATCGCCCCAGGCCGACGATGCGGCAGTCTGGTTCATGCTCGAGCAAGTGGGCCACGAGGTAGCGGCCCAGAAAGCCCTGCGCGCCGGTGATGAGGTAGGTCGTCATTGCGAGCCCTTCAGATGTTCAACGGTGTGTGCCAGCCCCTCGTAAAGCGTGACCTGGGGGCGCCAACCCAGGACGGACTCTGCCATGGCCACATCGGCCACGAGTTGATCGACGTCGGCGCTTTGCGGCCGGTCGCCGCTTGCGCTTTGGACGATCGGGAGGCGGCGGCCGACGACCTCGAGAGCCACCTCTGCCAGCTGGCGGACGCTCGTGCCAGTGCCGCTTCCAAGATTGACGATTGTCGTTGCAGCGATATCGCATTCGGCCGCCAATACCACGGCCCTGGCAATATCCCCGATGTAACAATAGTCGCGCACCGGAGTCAACCGAGCCAACTCAATGCGCGTTTCGGCAAGGGCCTGGCGGAGGATCGTCGGCACCACGGCACCGGGAGCGCCGCCGGGCCCGAACACGGAAAACGGCCGCAGAATCGCTGCCGTGGTGTCGGACGAAGCCACCATCGTTTGCACGAATGTTTCGGCGCTGGCTTTGGCCGCCCCGTAGGGCGAACGCGGGCGTAGCGGCGTGTGCTCGCTCACCGGCTCGAGCCCCAGCGACCCGTAAACTTCGGCCGAGGAAACGTACACCAGCCGGCGCACATGGTGGCGTCGACAGGCTTCGGCCACGGCCACCGTGCCCAGCACGTGGACGCGCGAAAAGTCTACCGGATTTGTGAACGATTCGCGCACCGCCGGCGGCCCGGCCAGGTGAATCACCGCGTCGGCGCCCGCGACGTGGCGGTTCAGCAGCGTAGTCTCGAGAATATCGCCTGCTTCGGCCTGTGCCGCGAGCGAGCGCACGCGGTCCAGTTCGTGCTCGGCGCCACACAGTGCGACGACGCGCGCGCCCTGCTCCGCCAGCCGGCGCACCACGTGACGCCCCAGGAAGCCACCGGCGCCGGTGACGACAACCTTGCCAGCAGGGGCAGGCCGCTCGGAATGCTCTGGGGAGTTGGGCATGTCGAAAGGGGGCTAGCCGGCCGGGGGCGTGGTGGCCACGTACCGTGCGGCGTAGGCGATGGCGCGCAACGCGCGCCCTTCGAACTGCGTTTGGGCCTCGTCCGGTTCGAGCCAATCGTCGAGCGAGGCCTCGGCCTGAGCTGCTCGCAGCAGTTCCACGCGATAACGCACGATCTTGCCGTCGCGCGGGTCGATCTCGTCGAACGTGGTCAGTGTGATCGTAAGCGGATCACCCAGGTCCGCCGGAGGATTGTCGCTGGAATGAACCTCGCGGTGCAGCCGCCCGGCGCGGGTACGGACCATCAGCCAGCCGTGCCGATCGGGCTCGGCCGCGAGCCATTCGAGCTGTTGGGGATGTTCGGCCACGAGGCGCTCGACATCGGCCAGGCGATCCGCGTCGTTGACGTCGATCCACAACTCCGCATGCGGAAAGTCGGCCACGATTTCTTTGCCCTCGAGCATACGATGCACGAGATGCGGCGAGTCGATGCGCTCGCCCGGCCCGATACTCTCAAGCGCTTTGCGTCCCACAACGTACGTGCCGCTGGAGATCCACACCGGGTGGACCGACTTTTCGCGATAGTCGACGATCCGCCCGTCGCGGGCCACGACCTCGCCGAAGGGAATCTGAAACGAAAACTCGTGCGTGGCCAGGGTCATGGCCGCATCGGCATCCTCGTGTCGCCTGACCAGTGCCCGCATGTCGAGCGACGTGATGTTGTCGGAATACGTCACGAGAATCGGACAGCGCTCGAGGGGCAAGAGCCCGACGGCCCCGATCGTGCCCAGCGGCTCCGGCTCGACGAGGCACTCGATCGAGGCGCCGCGAGCGGTGGCCAGGTCGGTGCCGCGGGTTTCAACGTATTGGGCGATGTCTCCCTCGGCCTGCGAAGTGACGATCACCACGTGCTCGAAGCCCGAGACCAGCAGCTGGCACAAGTTGCGTTCGAGGATCGGTACGCCCAATACCGGCACGAGCGCTTTGTGGGTCGGTCCCAGCGTGCGCCGCATGCGCTGCGACTTGCCGCCGGCCTGGATCAGTGCGGTGGTCATCGTTCTCGCGGCAAGCGGCCCACGCAATGCCTGGGCCACGCGCGCTAGCGCCCCATCGTGAGTCGATACACGTCGTTTACCCTGCTACGAAACGCGCATTCTAAGTGCGGTGGGAAGGGAATTCCAGTCGCGCAAAGACCAGCTTCGGTGCGGCGAATCTGAATGGCTTAGCCGATCGGATAGATGAACGGGGCCAGGGCCGAGCTGCTCAGCACGACCAGCGCCCCCAGCGCCAACAGGGCCAGCAGAATCGGCAACAGCCACCATTTCTTGTTGTGCTTGAGAAACTGCCAGAACTCGGCCAACAGACCCGGCTGGCGCGATTCGGCCATCTGGCGGAAGCGCTCCTCGGAAGTTTCGTCGCGGAGAGGCGGATCCGACACGGAATAAGCCCTGGATTGCGCGGACGGCGTCTTGGCTAGGTGCTGCTTATGCCCATTTTGCCCCTCGGGTCGCGCGGAACCAAGGGATGGCCTGCGATAAAATGAAAGGATGGTCGCCACCACACTTCCCCATAGCGAGACCCAGGCTCCCAGCCCGCGCCCCCGGCGGCGGTGGTGGTTTCCCTTGGCGGCGGTGCTGTTGGGATTGTCGCCGCTGTTGGCGTTTGAGGGAGTCTGCCTGCTGTTCGGCTGGGGGCGGCCCAGCGTGCACGACGATCCTTTCGTCGGCTTTCGGGGCGTGCAGCCGCTGTTCGTGGCCAGCGACGACGGCTCGCGCTACGAGATCCCCAAGGCCCGGCAGGCCTTCTTTCGGCCCGAGTCGTTTGCGGCCAAGAAGCCGCGGGACGCGTATCGCATCTTCTGCCTGGGCGGGTCGACCGTGCAGGGGCGGCCGTTCGCGATCGAGACGTCGTTCACGACCTGGTTGGAGCTGAGCCTCGAGGCGGCCGACCCATCGCGCCCTTTCGAGGTCATCAACTGCGGCGGCGTCTCCTACGCCAGCTACAGGCTCGTGCCGATCCTCGAAGAAGTGCTGCAATACGAGCCCGACCTAATCGTTCTCTACACGGGCCACAACGAGTTTCTGGAAGACCGCACGTTCGACCACATCCAGCGCCGCGGCCGACTGCTCAACGCGTCGCTCGAACTCGCGTCGCACACGCGCACTTTCAATCTGCTCCGCGAAGGTTACCTGCGCGCAAGCGGCGTCCCCACCGAGCCCGAGGGGCGGCCGATTTTGCCCACCGAGGTCGAAGCGCTGCTCGACTACAAGGGCGGATTGGAGGAGTATCACCGCGATGATGATCGGCGGCAGGGAGTCATCGCGCACTACCGTTATAACGTGGGGCGGATGGTTCGCATGGCCGAAGAGGCCGGCGTGCCGATGATTCTGGTCAACCCGGTGGCCAACCTCCGCCACTCGCCTCCGTTCAAGAGTGAGCATCGCGCGGATCTGACGCCCGCGGAGCTCGCGCGCTGGCAAGCGCTCTGCGAATCGGCTGCCAGCCACTTGCGCCGCGAGCACTATGATCTGTACCAGGCGATCGACGAGTACGAGCAGGCCTGCCGGCTCGACCCCTTGCACGCCGGCGGATTCTTCAACCTGGCCCGCTGCTATGAAGCGGCCGGCAAGCTCGATCTGGCTCGCGAGGCGTTCGTGCAGGCCAAAGAACTCGACGTCTGTCCGCTGCGAATCGTCGAGCCGATGCACGAGGCCGTGCTCGAGATCGCCGAGGCCAGCGGTACGCCGCTGTTGGATGCGCAAGCGTTGTTTGCCGGCCGCACCCCCAGCGGCATCGTGGGCAGCGACTGGTTGGTCGATCACGTGCATCCCAGCATCGAAGGGCATCAACTGCTGGCCGATGCCCTGGCCGGGATGCTCGTCGAGCAAGGCGTCGTCACGCCGCGGCCCGAATGGGAAGAAGCCAAGCGCGAACATTTTCGCGAGCACTTTGCGTCGCTGGACGATCTTTACTTTTTGCGCGGCACGCGGCGGTTGACTTCGCTGAAGGAATGGGCCCAGGGCCGCTCCGAACTGCTGCGGCCGGAAACGGGCGATGCGAAGGAGATGCCAGATGATGCCGATGGCCAGGAGTGACGCTGCCGTGCCGGACGTCAGGGGGCGACCTGGTGGATCGACTGGCCGGCCACTTTGGCCACCGCGTGAAAGAACGCGGCGCCGACGGCGAGCGCTTCTTCATCGATAACGAAGCGCGACGAATGGGCCGGAAACTGTTCGACCCCGTCGCGGGCAGTGCCGAAGCGGACGTAGCAGCCCGGCACGTGCTCCAGGTAGTAGCTAAAATCCTCTCCGCCCATGCTGGCCATGTCCATCCGCGCGACATTGCCTTCGCCAACGGCTGCCGCCGCGGCCAGCCGAGCCACGCGGGCGCCCTCGGGCGGATTGCACAGCGGCGGAGTTCCCTGCCCGATCGAAAACTCGAGGTCCGCGCCGTGCATCTGACAGATGGCCTTGGCGATGCGCTCGATCGAACGATGCAGTGCCAACCGCACGCTGTTCTCCTGAGCGCGAATCGAACCTTCGAGCAGGGCCTGGCCGGCAATCACGTTGGCCGCGGTGCCGGCGTCGAAGTGTCCCACCGTCACGACCGAGGGGTGCGACGGATTGACCTCGCGGGAGACGATCGTTTGCAGCGCCATCACGATCAACGAACCGACGATCACGGCATCCACCGTCTCGTGCGGGCGGGCCGCGTGGCCGCCGCGCCCCGTGATGCGTATCGTGAAGCTGTCGCTCGAGGCGTTGACCGGACCGTCGGTCACGGCAATCGATCCGACTGGAAAATGGCGGTCGACGTGGCCGCCGAAGATCAAGGCGACGTTGTCCAGCACGCCGGCTTCGATCATGGCCGGCGCGCCCTCGCCGAACTCTTCGGCGGGCTGAAAGATCAACCGCACCGGCGCCGGCAGCTCGCGGTCTTGCGCGAGCAAACTGGCGGCTCCCAACAGCATAGTCGTGTGGGCATCGTGGCCGCAGGCGTGCATGGCGCCGGGCACCTGCGAGGCGAACGGTAGACCGGTCTCCTCGAGAATCGGCAACGCGTCCAGGTCGGCTCGAAGGGCAATGAACGGGCCGCCATTTCCGCCCGGAAACTCCGCGACGATTCCGGTGCCGGCCACGCCACGGCGATAGCTTACGCCCAACTCGTCGAGGTACGCGCAGACCTTCTCGGCCGTGCGGGTTTCCTGCCAACTCAACTCGGGATGCTGATGGAGGTCGCGCCGCATGGCGACCAAACTCGAGTACAAGGGCGATTCGAGAATGCGCGTCGCTTCGTGAAACATGTCTCCTCGCAAGGCCGTCGTTTTCATGTCTTGGGAACCAATCGGGATTGTTCGGTGAAATGCCGCACGACCTCCGCCGGGCTGCCCGTTTCCTTGAGCATGTCGAGCTGTCGATGGGCCCAACTCTTGCCGCGCGACATGGCCAGCAGGCGCCCCAGCCAGGGAGCGCAGCCCAGCTCTTCGGCCACGGGGGCCAGGTCTTCAACCAACTCGGCGACAATCTGCCGCACGTCGCGGGGCTCGAAAGAGAGCGGGTCGATCAGCTCCGCTTCGAGGCCAAAACGGCAGGCCCGCCACTTGTTCTGGCGAACCATCATCGGGTGGCAGTCGTGCTGGTACGTGCCGCGGTCGATCGCGTTGGACAGCGCCTGCACCAGGCACTGAATCAAGGCCGACAGGGCCAGCGCATCGTCCAGGTTGCCCGTCACGTCGCACATCCGCACTTCGACCGTGCCGAAGTTGTGGTGCGGGCGCACATCCCACCAGATCTCGCGAATCGAGTAGATAAAACCGGTTTCAATCAAGTGCCGCGCGAGCCAAACGTACTCGCTCCAGTTGCGCATCAGGGGCGGCAGGCCGGCCGTGGGCAGGCCCTCCATGATCTTGGCCCGATGCGAGCGCAGCCCGCTGACGCGGTTTTCCCACCAGGGGCTGTTCGAGCTGATGGCCAACAGCGTGGGCAGGTGCCGCATGATGCGGTCGCAGATCATCACCGCCTTGTCGCCCGAGTCGACCCCCACGTGGACGTGCAGCCCGAAGCAGACGAGCTGCCGGGCCATGTCCTGCAGCAAGTCGACCAGTTTCTCATAGCGTTCGGTGGGGGTGACGCGCTGATCGCGCCAATGCGAGAACGGATGCGTGCCCGACCAGTAGAGCCGCAGCCCCAGGTCGTCGGTCACGTTCTGCAGGACGAGCAGCTTCTCCAGCAGATCGGCTTCGGCCTCGTCGACCGTGTCGCACACGCCGGTGTTGATCTCGACGTAGGACTGCATCAACTCCGGCTTGATGTGATCCTCCAGGCCGGCGGGAACGCGGTCGAGCACCGACTGGATCGAGTTGGAAAGCTCCATGGTTTGGGCGTCGACCAGCGCGAGCTCGATCTCGATGCCCAACGAGGGGGCCGAGTTCGACGTGAAACCAATCTTGTCCATGGCCGCTCCCACGACGTGAAATACGATCGTCCGATCCTGGTTATTCTACCCGCAGCGCAAGTGCGCGGCATAGGCGTGTTGCGTCCGGCCGGGGCGTTCTGGTCGACCGACAACCGGACAGGCAGCTTTCGGCGCGCATCGCGGCCCTCCGGTAGTGCGGTTACAATAGGTACCTCACCGGTTCCCCCACGTCCACGTTCCCCCAGATCCGAGGAATCCCGATGCCCATCCGGACACTGCTGTGGCTTGCCATTGGCTCGCTGGCGATGGCCGCCTACGGAGCGCCCGCCCAAGCCGCCGAAGGCACGAACGACTCGCGGCCCAACATCGTAATGTTTCTGGTCGACGACATGGGCTGGCAGGACACGTCGGTGCCTTTCCATACCGAAGAAACGCCCTTCAACCGCCGCTACCACACGCCCAACATGCAGCGGCTGGCCAAGAGCGGCATGAAGTTCACGCAGGCCTACTCCTGTACGGTCTGCACGCCCACGCGCGTCAGCCTGATGACGGGCCTCAACGCCGCGCGGCATCGGGTTACCAACTGGACGCTGCGGGTCGAGCCGGCCACGGATCGCGAACACGATACGCTGCGCTTCCCGGGCTGGAACTCCGGCGGGTTGTGCCCCACCTCCGGCGTGAAGCGCACGGTGCACGCCACACCCTTGCCGGCAGTGTTGCGCCAGGCGGGCTATCGCACCATTCACACCGGCAAAGCCCACTTCGGCGCCGTCGACACACCGGGAGCCGACCCGCTCAACCTCGGCTTCGACGTCAACATCGCCGGGCACGCCGCCGGAGCGCCAGCCAGCTACCTTGGCACCGACAACTTCAGCAACAAGCGCAGCAACAAGAATCGCCCTTGGGACGTGCCGGGACTCGAGAAGTATCACGGCCAGGACATCTTCCTGACCGAAGCGCTGACGCGCGAGGCACTGGTGGCCATGGACCAGGCCATCGACGACGGCAAGCCGTTTTTTCTGTACGTGGCCCACTACGCCGTGCACACGCCGCTGATGAAGGACTCTCGCTTCTATCAGACGTATCGCGACGCCGGACTCGATCACAAGGAAGCCATGTACTCGGCGATGATCGAAGGCATGGACAAATCGCTGGGCGACATTCTCGACAACATCGAGCGGCACGATCTGTCCGATGAGACGATCGTGCTGTTCACCTCCGACAACGGGGGCCTGAGCGCCCATGCCCGCGGCGGCGAGCCGAACACGCACAACCGGCCGCTGGCCAGCGGCAAGGGCTCGGCCTACGAGGGCGGCATTCGCGAGCCGATGATCGTCCGCTGGCCGGGCGTCACCAAGGCGGGCTCGACCTGCACGCAGCCGGTGATCATCGAGGACTTCTTTCCCACCATCCTGGAAATGGCCGGGATCGAGGGCTTTCAGCAAATCGGCGGCGTGCTCGACGGGCGCAGCTTTGCCGGCTTGCTCCACGGCGAGCATGACGATGTGCGCGACGAGCGTCCGCTGTTCTGGCACTATCCCAATCACTGGGGAGGCACGGGCCCCGGCATTGCTCCTTCGAGCACGATCCGCCGCGGCGATTGGAAGCTGATCTACTACTACGCCGACGGGCGCTACGAGTTGTTCAATCTGGCCGAGGACATCGGCGAGTACCACGATCTGGCCGACGAGCGCCCCGAGATCCGCGACCGGATGGCCAAGGAGTTGGGCCGATATCTCGTCGACGTCGACGCGACCGTGCCGGTCGACAAGTCGAGCGGCGAGCCCGTGGCCTACCCGGGCGGCGTGCGATAAAGGCGGCACAACACGCCTTACCGGAATCCGCGATTCGTGCGTCACGCCAGGCACGGGGTTTGCCACGCCGAGTGCGATGTCGCGGGGTACTAGACTTCATGGCAGATCGCATAAGCGCGCGCTCAGCTCGAGCGCGCCTGCACCTTCCAGGATTCTCGAGGAGGTCTGCCACGATTCTGTTGCAGATTGCGTTGCTCACGATCAGCGTATTGCCGACGACGTTCGAAGCCGGCGACGTCGAAGCCAAGGCCAAAGCCGCGCTCGACAAGTTGCCAGGCCACACCGGCTTTCTGTTCACGGAACTGACCGCCAGCGGACCGCAGGTGCTGTACGGCATCAACCAGGACGAGCGGTTTGCCGTCGGCTCCAGCTTCAAGCTGTTCATCCTCGGCACGCTGGCCGACGAAGTGAACGGCGACCGGCGCGGGCTCGACAACGTGATGCGGCTGCGGGCCGACTGGAAAGGCCCTCCGCACAGCGAGATGGCCGATTGGCCCGTGGGCTCGCCGGTAACACTGCAAACCCTATCGCTGAAGATGATCACGATCAGCGACAACACGGCCACCGATCACCTGATCCACCTGCTGGGTCGCGAGCAGATCGAGAACCAGATGACCACGATGGGCAATCGCAACCCCGAATGGAACCGCCCGCTGCTCACGACGCGCGAAATGACGTTGCTGCGCGACAAGAACACGGGCGTACCGGGGCACGAGTATCAGGAGCTGGACGAAGCCGGCCGGCGTGAGTTCCTGGCCAAGCGTCTCCGGGAGGGCACCAACTACGAGGATGTCGACTTCGACACCGCCGCCTATGACGCCGCGGAATGGTATGCCACGCCGATCGACATGGCCCGGGCGCTGGATTGGATCAAGAACCACACCGAGGAAAACGAGGCAGCCAACCCGCTGCGCGGCGTGCTGGCGGTCGAGACCAAGCTGCCGCCCGATCAGCCGCAGTGGCCCTATATCGGCTTCAAGGGCGGTTCGGAGGATCAGTTGCTGTGCGGCAACTGGCTGCTAAAGAACAAGAACGGCCGCTGGTACACGTTTCACGTGTACTACAACAATCCGGACAGCAAGACGGACCAGCAGCAAACGCTGGATACGATCCACTCGCTGTTCGAAATCGTCACCGAAGCGGTCGAGCAGTAGGCACTAGCCGCGGCGGGCTCTATCTGCGTGGCCGACTCGACGTCGGCCCGAAGTCCTCGTTGTCGCTGATGTCGTAGCACCACATGGTGCCGAAGTCGCGCAGGTAGAGCTTGCCGCCGGCGATGACCGGATAGGTCCAGGCCTTCGCGCGTCCCCGGTCGGGCTGATCGGGAAGCGTGAACTGGCCTTTCTCGTTGTAGGCCTCGGGCGTGATTTCGACCAGCGCCACGTCGCCGTTCTCGCCGTGGACGTACAGCCGCCCGTCGGCCGCCAGCACCGAACCGGCCCCGACGCCACGGCTTTCCCACTTGATCTCGCCGCTGGCGAAGTCGACGCACATCAGCCCCCCGCTGTTCGTGCCGTACAGGTGCCCGTCGACCAGCACGGCGCCGCCGATGCTCTTGGGCAGCTTGACGTCGAAGTAGACCTGCTCGGCCTCGACCTCGTCGCCGTCGGCACTCAGACGCACGGTCCCGCCGCCGCCGCGTCCGGTAGCGCTATAGACCAGCCCGTCGTTGGCCACCGGCGTGGGAATATTGGCCGGGCTGCCCTTGGCCGTGCGATCGTAGCGCCACAGAAACTTGCCGGTCTTGGCGTCGACGCCGACCAAGCCCTTCTGCAGGAACTGCACGTACTGCTTGGGGCCCGGTCCCTCGACGATGATGATCGAAGCATACGCGGCCTCGTCCCCTTCGGCAATCGGGCACTTCCAGGCGACCTCGCCGGTCTTCTTGTCCAGGGCCAACAGCGTCGCTTCGCTGCCGCCGGGCGTGCAGACCACGACGTCGCCGTCGACCAGCGGCGATTCGGAATAGGCCCACTTGCCGGGCTTACCGCCGAACTCTTCTTGCAGGTTCTTGCTCCAGCGAATCTCGCCGGTCTCGGTTTCGACACAGGCCAGGTCGCCGTCGGAGCCCAGCGTATAGAGCAAAGCACCGTCGACTGTCGGTGTGCTGCGGGCGCCGGGATACTGCGGTCCGCGATTGGGGCCAACCTTGCCGATCCGCGTCCGCCAGACTTGCTTGGCGTCGCGAGCCGACAGGCACATCACGTACTCGTCGTCCATGCCCTCGTTGCTATTCATATAGATGCGATCCCCCACGACGGCAGGCGTGGAGTATCCTTCGCCCAGGTCCTTGGCCTGCCACACCAGCGTCGGTCCCTCGGTGGGCCAGGTGGAAAGCAATTGCGTTTCGGCCGACACACCGTCGCGATTCGGCCCGCGCCATTGCGGCCAGTCGGCGGCCAGCGCCGTGAGGCACGTCAAGCAAACGACCACCGTCAGGATTCGCGTCTTCATATCTGCACCTCCGTAGCAAGGCGGGTTGGATTTCACCGGTCGTTATAGGACGTGGGGCGCAGCGAGGCAACTATTCGGCAGGCGGGTGAGACTGCGCGCTTTGGGCCATGCGCTAGGCCGCCCACAGGTCGCCAAGAAACCGCCACACCAGCGATTAGGCTTCAGCGGCAACGAGCCCCTCGTCGCCGATCACGGCCGATTCCGGGTAGGGCTCGAGGCCGGCGTTCACGCCCCACAGGTTGTGCCGTTTGGCTTCCAGCACGTTCTCGGCCGCGAGCATGCCCATCAGAATGCTGTGGTCCTGGTTGTTGTATTGGAAAGCTCCGTAGCGGCCGATGACCGAGAGCCCGCGAATCGAATCGAGGTGATCGGTGATCGTCTGCACGTGCCGCTTATAGCCGCGGGCGCAAACCGGATAGCACCGCTTCACGCGCACGACGTAACCGTCGAGCACACGGCTCCGCCCGAGCAGACCGGTCGAAACCATCTCGATCCCCGCACGGCGGATCAAATCGTCGTCGCTCTGCTGCCAAAGTTGGTCCGTGTCGTTGCACCAATACTCCAGCGACAGGATCGTTTCGGAGAACGAATTGCAGAGCGTGGGCACCCAGTTGCGAAAGTTGGTCACCCGGCCCACGAGCAGTTCCGGCGAGTGCACGTAGAGCCACTGGTCGGGAAACAGGTCGCGCTGGTCGACGAGCAGGTAGGCCAGGATCGTATTGCGAAACTTCAGTTGCTCGGCCGCGCGCCGCACGGGCTCGGGCACGCCGGGCAGGTTCTTGGTCATCAGCGTGAGCGGCATCGTGGAGATGACGTGATCGAACTTTCGCTCGTCGCCCCACAGTTCCTCCACGCCCCGTGCTCGATTCCCTTCAACCAGGACGCGCCGCACAGGCCGGTCGAGATGCACTTCGCCCCCCAGCCCACGGATGTATTCGGCCATGCGTTCGTAGACCATGCCGGTGCCGGCGGTTGGATAGGCGAACCGATCGACGAGCGTGCGATGTTTGCCGCGGCCCAGGCCACAGGCGTTCTTGACCGCTTCGGCCAGCGAGAGCTTCTTGATTCGCTCGGCGGCGAAGTCGGCATCGAGTTCACTGCACGGCATGCCCCAGAGCTTCTCGCTGTACGACTTGAAAAACACTTCGAACAGCCGGCGGCCGAATCGCTGGACGACCCAGTCTTCGAAGCTGGCGTCGTCCTGCTGGGGCGGGCGGCATCGGCACTGTTGGCGCAGGTAGCTGGCCAGGCACCCGACGGCTTCGCGCGGGCCGAGATTGCGCAGGGCGTTGGCGGCCGAGAGCGGGTAGTCGAAGAATCGGCCGCGGTAGTAGATGCGCGTGGTGCGGTCGACCATCTGGTAGTCGCGGCCCACCACCTCCAGCCAGAGGCGATTGACGCGAGCATCGCTTGAAAAGAACCGGTGCGGGCCCAGGTCGACCGTCTGGCCCCAGAGCGTCATGCTGCGCGCCAGTCCGCCGACGCCGGACGAGGCCTCGAACACCTCGACCTCGACGCCGGACTTGGCCAACTGATAGGCGGCCGTCAGCCCGGCCGGCCCCGCGCCAATCACTGCGACGCGCATAGTGCCTCCCCGAGTTGGCGCGGTCCACAAACTTCTCCGCAACCAATACCTACGTCGAAATCGGGGGGGAGGCAAAAGCCCCAGCGGGTGCGCCGGGTCGTGCCGGATGTGCGCTTCGCGCTTGCCCACCGCGAGCGTTGCGCGGGCGTGCAAGAAGGCGCCGTGCGCCTACGCCAGCAGCTTGTCGACGACGTTGCCGTGGACGTCGGTCAGGCGGAAGTCGCGGCCCTGGAAGCGATAGGTCAACTGGGTGTGGTCGAAGCCCAAGAGGTGCAGCAGCGTGGCGTGCAGATCGTGGACGTGCACGCGATCGGTCACGGCGTTGAAGCCGAACTCATCGGTCTCGCCCAGCGTGATGCCCGGCTTGATGCCGCCGCCGGCCAGCCACATGGTGAAGGCGTTGGGATGATGATCGCGGCCGTCGTTGCCCCCCTGCACCATCGGCGTGCGGCCGAATTCGCCTCCCCAGATGACGAGTGTTTCATCCAATAGCCCGCGCTGCTTGAGGTCCCTCACGAGCGCTGCCGCGGGCTGGTCGGTCAGCGCGCACTGCTCGGTCAGTCCCTTGGTCAAACCACCGTGATGATCCCAGGCCTCGTGAAACAGTTGCACGAACCGCACGCCGCGCTCGACCAGCCGCCGGGCGAGCAGGCAATTGTTGGCAAACGATGGCTTGCCGGGCTCGGCCCCGTACATGTCGAGCGTGGCCTGCGACTCCTCGGCGATGTCCATCAGGTCGGGGGCGCTGGCCTGCATCTTGTAAGCCAACTCGAAGGAGTTGATGCGCGTGGCGATCTCCGGGTCGCCGACCACGTCCAACCGCATCGCGTTGAGCTTGGCCAGCGCGTCGAGCGAATCGCGCTGCGACTGGCGATCGATGCCCGGCGGGTTGGAAAGAAACAGCACGGGGTCGCCCTGGCTGCGGAAGGGCACGCCCTGGTACACGGTCGGTAAGAACCCACAGCCCCAGTTGCTCGCGCCGCCGCTGGTGCCTTTCTTGGCCGAGTTCAGCACCACGAAGCCGGGCAGGTCGCGGCTCTCGCTTCCCAGGCCGTAGGTCGTCCAGGCCCCGAAGCTCGGCCGGCCGAACTGTTGCGAGCCGGTGTTCATCATGATCTGGCCCGGAGCATGGTTGAACGCGTCGGTCACCAGCGAGCGGACGATGGCCACGTCGTCGACGATCTGGGCCAGGTGCGGCAGCCGGTCCGACAACTCCGCGCCGGACTGGCCGTGTTTGGCAAACTTGAACTTGGGCGCCAGGAACGTCGAGTTGGGATTGATGAATGCCGCTCGATAGTTCTCGATCAACTCCTTGGGCGGCAGTTTGCCGTCGAGCTTTTCCAACTGCGGCTTGTAGTCGAACAGGTCGAGCTGGCTGGGAGCCCCGGCTTGAAACAGAAAGATGACGTGCTTGGCCTTGGGCGTGTAGTGCGGCCGCTTCGGCGCAAGCGGGTCGAAGGGCGCCGGAGCACCGCCCGCGGTGCTCTCCATGAGCGCCTGCAGCGCCATCACGCCGAGTCCCACGCCGCACTGCCCGAGGAACCAGCGGCGGGAGGTCGCAGGCGAATCGCCGTTTGCCGTGCCTTGCCGTTTCATCGCGGGGCTATTCCTTGGTGATGGTCTCGTCGAGGTTCAAGAGCACCCGGGCCACGACCGTGTAGGCCGCCAGGTCGGCCGGCGTGGTGCCCTCGGGCAGATGCTCCGGCAGCTCGCTCACGCCGGTGGCGATCTCCCGGGCGTCGGTCCAGCCCTCGGCGATGCGCTGCCGCTGCTTGTCGATCAACTCGACCAGCGTCTGGCATTCGGCCTCGGTCGGCGGACGGCTGACGCACCGCCGGAAGGCGTACGTCACGCGCTGGGTGTCGCTCGGGCCGGCCGCTTCCAGCGTGCGGCGTGCCAGTGCCCGAGCGCACTCGGTAAAGATCACCTCATTCAGCGTCGTCAGCGCTTGCAGCGGCGTGTCGCTGCGTTGCCGGCGCACGCAGGAGAAATCGCCGTTGGGCGTATCGAAGTTCTGTAGCGCCGGGTACGGCAGCGACCGCCGGCGAAACGTGTACAGCGCCCGGCGGTAGCGATCGGGTCCCGTTTCTTCGTCCCAGGTGAGCGGCGCGTACGACAGTGCCAGCAGGCTTTCGGGAATCGGGGCGAAGATACTGGGGCCGCCCAGCTTTTCGTTCAACAGGCCGCTGGCCGCCAATGCGATGTCGCGCACGATCTCGCCCTCGACCCGAAAGCGCGGACCGCGCGCCAGCAGCCGATTGTACGGATCGCGCGCATGCAGCTCGGGGGTGACGTGCGACGATTGCTGGTAAGTGGCCGAATGCACGATCAGCCGGTGCATGGCCTTGACGCTCCAGCCGGAATCGACGAACTCGCAAGCCAAGAAATCGAGCAAGGCGGGATGGCTGGGCGGCTCGCTCTGCACGCCGAGATCCTCGCTCGTGCTGACGATGCCCGTGCCGAAATAGGCCTGCCAGATACGGTTGACCATCACCCGGGCCGTGGTGGGTGCACGCGGATCGACCAACCAGCGGGCCAGCGTCAGCCGCGAAGGCGTCGCGTCGGCCGGAAGGTCGTGCAGCAACTCGGGCACGCCGGGGCTGACCGGATCGCCCGGCTTAAGGAAGTCGCCCCGCTTGAGCATGTGCGTGTCGCGCGGCACGTCGCGGGCCGACAGCACCAGCGAGGTCGTGCCCTCGGGCCACTGGCGCCAGAGCGATTCGATCCGCTCGTTGGCTTCTTTCCACTCCGGCACGGTCGTGCGCCAGTAGCTGAACACCTTGGCCCGCTGAGCGGCGGTCCGCTCGCCGGGTGGAATTGCCAGGATCTTGCGGACGTGCGCGGGCAGCGGATCGGCCGAAGCGTTTTCGTCCGACGTGACCGAAAGGCGGAATCGTCCCAGCAAATTGTTCTGGTGATCGTCGCTGTTCCAGCCGCCGTGGTTCTGCGTGAACAGGACCGTAATCTCCGTTTTGCCGTCGGTGGTGAGCGGCTTTTCGAAGCGGAACACGGCGTTGCGGTTCTGATTGCGGTGGCCCGGCCCGGCATCGATGCCCCAGGCCGTTTCGTTCTTGCCGTCGATGGCGAAGGCGACCGGCCCGACCGTGCGCTTCTTGTCCGAGCGATCGTCGAAGTTGGGCTCCAGCGGCGATTCCTGCTGCTCGAAGTCGGCCGTGGCCGCGGCGATTTTCTGCTCGGCCGGCTTGGCGTCGCCGTCGACGGACTTCGCTTCGACCTTGAGCTGCGTCAGCGCGCAGGTGCCCTTGAACGAGCGGCCCGGCCCGCCCCGCGGCAAGTTTGGATCGGTGAGCAGTTCCAGCCGCAGTGCCGTGATGTTCTCAAGACCCGTCGTTGCCTTGACGCGAAACGTGCAATGCGTCGGAGCGTAGCCGGCGCACAGCAGCGAGTTGTCGGGCAAGCGCCGCAGCTTGGCACCCCCGCCGACGTCGATGTACTCTTCGGGCACGAGCCCTTCCCACGCGGGCTGTCCCGTGGTGACTTCGGCTTCCCACGAGGCCATCCGCTCGGCCCAGCCGGGTGTGGCTTCCTGCAATTCGGTTTCGATCCGACGCATTTCGCCCAACAGTCGCTCGCACTCCATCAGCTCGCGGGGCGTGTACACCGTCGGCTGGGCTTCGTGGTCGTTGTTCAGGAAGGCGAACAGCCGGTAGTAGTCTTCCTGCGTGAGGGGATCGTACTTGTGGTCGTGGCACTGGCAGCACTGGATGGTTAGCCCCAGCATGCTCTTGCCCAAGGCGTCCATGCGGTCGAACATGGCTTCCATGCGAAACTGCTCGGGGTCGATGCCGCCTTCCTCGTTGAGCATCGAGTTGCGCAAGAATCCGGTGGCCACGATTTGATCCTGCGTGGCCTCGGACAGTAGGTCGCCGGCCAGTTGCT
Organism: Planctomycetota bacterium; assembly: GCA_003389325.1. Classification (GTDB taxonomy): domain Bacteria; phylum Planctomycetota; class Planctomycetia; order Pirellulales; family PALSA-1355; genus LB-PLM-3. Next base: position 205,995 of record QQVE01000053.1, on the reverse strand, counting down.
CGATGATGAATCGGTCGTACGGCAGGTCGCGATTGAAGGCGTCGACGACCCAATCGCGATACATCCAGACGTTGCGCGACTTGTCTTTTTCGAAGCCGTCGGAGTCGGCGTAACGGGCCGCATCGAGCCAGTGCCGGCCCCAGCGCTCGCCGTAGTGCGGCGAAGCCAGCAGCCGCTCGACCTGGCGGGAATAGGCCTCCTCGCTCTTGTCTGCCAGAAAGGCATCGACCTCTTCGATCGTCGGCGGCAGACCGACCAGGTCGAGACTCAACCGCCGCAACAGCGTGATCTTGTCGGCCCGCGGCGAGGGGGCCAGGCCCTCGGCTTCGAGCTTCGCGAGCACGAAACGATCGATGTCGTTCTTGACCCAGCCCGATTGCTCGACCGTCGGTAGCGCCGGCCGGGTGGGAGCTTGGAACGCCCAGTGATCCGTGCGGTCGTCTGCTTCAACCGCGTCGCTCTCGGGCCACTTTGCCCCCTGGTCGATCCATTCACGCACCAGCGCGATTTGCTCGGGCGGCAGCGGCTCGCGATCGGCCGGCATTTGCGAGATGGCTTCGCTCGCCCCCAGCATCACGGCCACCAGCAGGCTCTGGTCTCCCTTGCCGGGCACGATCGACGGGCCCATGTCGCCGCCCTCGAAGGCGCCCGCGCGGCGATCGAGCCTGAGACCCGATTCCTGTTTCACCGGACCGTGGCACTCGTAGCAGTGCGTTTCGAGCAGCGGTCGGATATCGCGCCCGTAGTCGACCGGCTCGGCGGCGGTCGCCGTCGTCGCGGCGGCTATCAGGATGCACCAGAGAAGGGATCGCATGTCGCAGACTCAAGGGTGGGGAGCGTCTGACGGAGGGACCAGGGCTGGTTCCGCTATTGTAATCCCTCGCGCGCCGGCCAGCCAAGGTGCGGACATGCCGTTGTTGAACGCCGCATTAGGCCCCGCCCCAAACCAGCCCGAAGCGCAAGCGAGGGTCGATAAAACGCCAGAAGCGACGCAACGACCCTCGCTGGCCGCTTCGGGCTAGTGTCTAAGGCGCAACGGTTGAACGGCGTCTACTGTTTGCGCTCCAACTGGACCCAATGTGTCACGGCCGACGAGCCCCAGGCGTCGGGCTGAGTGTGCGTCACGGCGGGGCCCGAGAGCGTTGCGTCGCTCAGCTTCAGCTCCAGGTGCACCAGGTAGTCGCGGCCGCGGTGGTCTTCGTAGTCGATCTCGCTGGCAAAGCGTCCGCGCAGGTAGCCGTCGCGGAAGCTGACGTCGTTGAGCAGCGTCCACAATTGGCGTCCGACGCGCACGTGCACATCGCCCGAGTCTTTGACTACCAGTCGCAGCGGCGCATCGCCGCGATGCGTGACGAGCTCGCCCTGCCAGGTGCCGATCAACTCGGCACTGGGAGCAAACGGCGCGTCGGAGGTCGCCTCGTCGTCGCTTTCAGGCTTGCCGTTGTTTTCGCTCCGCTCCTGCTCGGGGAGCATGATGTCCGTGATCATGTCGGCCAGCCGAAAGGGCAGCCCACTGCGGCTGTTGGCCAAAGCCACGACGGCCAGCCGCTCACCGGGCACGAGGCGGCACACGGTCGACACGCCCGGCATGCCGCCGGTGTGCTGCACGCAATCGTAGCCGCGCTTGTTCTTGAACGTGCCCCAGCCGATGCCGTATCCGCCGCCCGGCGAGCTCACGGTTTCTTGCTGCATCTGGTCGATGGCGGCGTCGGAGAGGATCGCTTTCTGGTCGCCAAGGTGTTCCTTCAGGTGAAACATCGCGAACCGCACCAGGTCGTGGGCACTCGAGTACACGGCCGACGCACCGGGATGGTCGAACTCGTAAAACGGAATCCGCTTGCCCTCGGGCGTGTAGCGAATGGCTTGATGCGGCTCGAGGCCCGGGCCGACGTCGACAGAGGTGTGCGTCATGTCCAGCGGCAGAAACACTTCCTTGCGCATAAAGTCGGCGTACGGCTGCTCGGCGGCACGCTCGATGACGTAGTCGAGGAGGCCGAAGCCGAGATTGCTGTACTGGTAGCGCTCACCCGGCGCGCTGACCAGGTTGGCGTAGCGGCGGATCGTCTCGTCGCGCGTGGGCGGGCGATACGATTCGTTTTCGTAGAAGAACTGATAATGCAGTGGCAAGCCGGCCGTGTGATTGGCCACGCGCCGCACGGTGGCCTCGGCAGCGTCGCCCACGCGGGCACGGAGTTTGGCCTCGCCCAGGTAGTCGTCGATGGGCTTATCCAAGTCGATGACGCCCCGCTCCACCAGGATCATCAACCCGGTGGCGGTGATCGGCTTGGAAATGCTGGCCAGCGAATAAAGCGTGTGCTCGCTGGCGGGCACGCGGTTCTCGCGGTCGGCCCAGCCGAAGCCCTCTTCCCACACGATTTTTCCCTCGTGGGCCACGGCCACGGCGATCGACGGCAGGTTCGTATCGGCAATCGCCCGCTCGATACGCTGCCGCACGGGGTCAAAGCGGTCGTCGGCTGAGAACGCCGGCCGAGCGGCCACGACGACCAGCAGCAGCGACAGGATGCAAGAAATCCGACGGTTTGGCGAGCCAAATGGGCGCAGCATGGGTCATCCCCCTGGGGCCTTGGTGAAATCGAGCGCGGGTTCCATCGTAGACCAACGCCGGGGCCGTTCAACTATGCCCCTTGCGACGCCTTTGGCGCGGCGCCGCACGACGCGGTATGCTGAACCCTTCACGAAACGTTTTCGCTCAGAATCGTCGGAGCTTGACCACGTGACCACCAGCAATGCCCCCGGGCCGGACTTCAGCAAGGGTGGCGGGCTGCTGCCGGCCATCGCCCAGGACGCCGAAACGGGCCAGGTCCTGATGTTGGCCTACATGAACGCCGAAGCCTATGCCGAAACGGTCGCCACCGGTCGGGCCGTCTACTTCAGTCGCGAGCGGCAGAGGCTGTGGCGCAAGGGTGAGGAAAGCGGCAACATCCAGCACGTGCAGGCCATCTACTTTGATTGCGATGCCGACACGATCCTGCTCAAGGTCCAGCAGGTGGGCCGCGCCGCCTGCCACGAGGGATACGCCAGCTGCTTTTTTCGCCAGGTGACACCTGATGGCGTGAAGGTAGTCGGCGACCGGGTGTTCGATCCTGCGGAAGTCTACAAGAAGAAATAGCCGCACCGGGGGCCACGCGAGAAGCGGAAAGGGGGATTCGCGCCGCAAGGCTTGATGGCGGCCGGCGCGCGGGGTATGGTCGATACTCCTTGCTGCACGAGAGAATCACCACCGGGAGTCCCCTCATGCCTACTCCGATCACACGGACGGCTTTCGTCGCATTCGCATTGCTCTTGCTCACGGTGCCTGCGCTTGCCGAGTTGCCGTTGGTCGTGCGCGAGGATTTCGAAAACGGCGCCGATCGCTGGAAGCCGACCGTGCCCGAGTCGTGGAAGATCGTCGAGACGCCCGAGGGGCACGTGTTCAATCTGCACCGCGACAGCAAGTACCGGCCGCCGTACCGCAGCCCGTTAAACATCGCGATCCTGGAAGATGCGATTGTCGGCGACTTCACGCTCACGCTGCGAGTGCAAAGCACGGTGAAGGACTACGGCCACCGCAGCATGGTCGTGGTGTTCGGCTACCAGGATCCGGCCCACTTCTATTACGTGCACTTCGGCAAGAAGACCGACGACCACGCGAACCAGATCTTCATCGTCGATAGCGCCCCGCGGGTGAAGATTTCGACCAAGACCACGCCGGGCACGAACTGGGACGACGCCTGGCACGAGGTGAAGATCGTGCGCACGGTGGACGACGGTAAGATCGACGTGTACTTCGACGACTTTGAGACGCCCGTGATGACCGCGGTGGACAAGTCGTTCACCTGGGGCCAGATCGGCATCGGAGCGTTCGACGACTTGGGAAACTTTGACGACATCGAATTGCGGGGCACGGTGGTGAAGCCCACTGCACGACCCGCCGCACAATAGGAGCGTAATATGAGTGCCGACGCGCGCATCGAAGAGTTGAAGCTCGAACTTCCCCCCGCTCCCAAGCCGGCGGGCGTGTACCAGCCGTTGCTGGTCACCGGCAACTGGGCCTACGTCTCGGGCCACGGTCCGCTGAAAGCCGACAAAAGCATGCTCACCGGTCGCGTCGGCGCCGAAGTCGATACCGAAGCCGGCATCGCCGCCGCGCGGCAAACGGGCCTGGCCATTCTCTCCACCGTGCGGGCCACGCTGGGGAGCCTCGATCACGTGGTGCAGGTGGTCAAGCTGTTGGGCATGGTCAACTGCACGCCCGACTTCAAGGATCAGCCGCTGGTGATCAACGGCTGCAGCGAGCTGTTTCGCGAAGTGTGGGGACCGGAGCGCGGCGTCGGCGCCCGCAGCGCCGTCGGCATGGGTTCACTGCCGGGTAATATCACGACCGAGATCGAAGCGATCTTCGAGCTCGATCCGGCCTGGGTGGCGGCGACGCGGACGCGCTAGCGTGTGATTCGCGATTGCGCGGACCGCTAAGCCGCAAGCGGAGTCTCGGGCCGCTCGCGGTCTTGCACGTGGATCAGCGCACCCCGCTTACAAATCGCCGCCGCCGGAGTCGAGGCCGTGGAGGTGGGAGGTCTGATTGAGCGAGAGCAGCTTGAAATCGCGCTGCCAGTCGACCAGGCTAATCGATCCGTTGTTCAACTCGAACGGATTGTGCCGGGCCGGTATTTCCAACAAGGCTTTGAACGCCGCGGTGAGCGAGCCGCCGTGGGCCACGACCAGCACGTTCTGATAGGGCAACTGGCGAATCGCGCGAAACGCCTCGGCCGCGCGAGTCATCAGGTCGCGGCGCGACTCGCCTTCGGGAATCCGGAAGTCGGGATCCTGACTGCGCCAGCTCGCGGCCGCCTCGGGAAATTGCTCGTCGAGCTGATGCCAGCAGTGGCCCTGAAAGATGCCGGCGTTGATCTCCATCAATCGCGGCTCGAGTTCGATCTGGAGCTGCAGCGCGTCGGCGATGCCCTGGGCACTCTCGCGGGCGCGTCTGAGCGGGCTGGAAATGACCGCGTCGAGCGGCACTCCGGCCAGGGCCTCGGTGACGGCCACGCACTGCTTGCGTCCCAGGGGAGAGAGCTCGCTGTCGAGTTGCCCCTGGATGCGGCGAGCCAGGTTGTACGTTGTTTCGCCGTGGCGCACGCAGTAAAGCTTCATCGCGGTTCGATTCTCCGGCGCGCCGCTTTTTTCCAAGGTTCGAGCCAGAATCGAATGTCGCCCATCGCAAAGGCCACTTCAACCCCAAAGGGATCGAAGTGGCCTGAGCCTCGTGTCCTTGACGCTCGGGCGCCGACTATCGTTGCCGACGCGGTGGCTGTGCCCCGGACCGAACGTCGAGCGAGGTCAAATGCCGCGCGGCCTGAGCTTCGTGGTCGGCCGCCAGTTGCTCGAGAAACTGCGGTGACGCCCGGTCGATGTGAATCACCTTGCTCTTGGCGTGCGGCTGGTTGTGCGAGCGGATGATGCAAATCACTTCCGCTCCGTTCGAATCGCCCAACGGGCTGGAGCTGCCGATGCTGGCCGGCATCACGGCCGGCGCCGGACCGGGCATTTGGGCCGGCACGCCGACGCCCGCGGCGTTTACTGCCGCGACATTGGCGGCCGCGCCGCCCTGGCAGATGGCCGACAGACCCGCCTTGTCGACCTCCGCGTGAATCACCGACAGGGCCGCGAAGAGCCCCTCGTTGTCGGCCGGGTCGGCCGCGTTGCACACGCCGATCACTTGCCCGGCCGCGTTGAACAACCCGCCGCCGCTGCGGCCCTGCACGGGCAAGCCCGCCACCTGCAGGTTGTCCGGACCGAGAAACTTGTTGATCGAAGTGACCTTGCTCTGCAGTGCCGTGGCCGCACCGCCGTTGTTGCAGCCGACCGTGGTCACCGGATCGCCCTTGGCCACCTGCGTGCCGCGCGGCGCCAAGGGGGCCACGCGCACCGGCACGCCCGGACGGATGCTGACGAGCCCAATGTCGTTCGTTTCACAGTCGTAGCTGATCAGTTCGCCGGTCAGGTCTTGCGGCGCGCCCGCTCCGCACAGGTCGACGGTAATCTCACCCTTGCCGGCCGAATCGCGGAAGATGTGCCCGCAGGTCAGCACGAGTGCTTGGCCCTGCCGGGCGTCGATAATGGTGCCGCTACCGTAGGAGACGCCGCTGGGATCGGCGATCGTCAGCCGCACGCTCGAGCCGATCAGGTCGTCGCCGCTGGCCGTGGGATTGCGGCCCCCGGTTTCGATCCCGCGCCGCGACGTCGCTTCGCCGCGACCGCGGCCCGGAAAGCGCTGGCCGCGGCGCGCGGGCAATGCCGCCAGCGAGGCGCCCGGCGTTTGCGATGCGCCGCCGGGGCGCACGCCGCCGCGAGCCAACAGTCCCTCCAGTTCGCGTCGGCCGACGGCGCCGGAGAGCCGACCGGCTTCACGCCCATCGACGAGCAACACGAAGCAGGGAATGGTTTGCACGCCGTATTGCTTGGCCAGGCTGCGCTCCTGGTCGATATTGACCTTGCGCACGGGATAGCCGGCTTGCTTGAGTTGGGTGATGGGACCTTCCATCGAGCGGCAGGGAGCGCACCACGGAGCGTGAAAGTCCAACAAGACGGTCTCGCCCCCGCTCGAAAGCGCAAGGGCTAGCACTGCCATCTGCACCGTGGCCATAGGTTCCCTCCGTGGAAAGTTTGCCTGTGAGCCGACGTCCCTGTCGACTTGTGTTGCGCCGCGCGCGATCGAAGAGGATCCAAGTCGCTGGGAAATCCCGGCCGAGGAAGGAGAACCGCCTGGCGGCCTCCGGCACAGGATCGCGCGAGCAACTTCCCTGTCGAATTACGCGTTGCATGGTCGCTCTGCTCTGGAACCAGCCTCCTGCCGGATCCGCGATACAAAGCGACGGCGGGACTCGAGGTTCTCCCACGCCTCAGGAGGGCGCGAGAGGGAGCATCTTGTCCCGAGTTTCCAATTCTTACAATCTCAGTTTGCCGCCGTCGGCCCGCCGAATCGCGCCCGCGAAACGCGCAAGTCTTGTGGGCGTGGGTTTCTCGTGCCGCTAGCAGCGTATTGTCACCGCTTTCCCGTGGGAGCGGCGACGCTCGATGCCGCATGTCGCGTGCCGCGGGAGCAAAAAGGCGCGAGGTGTTTGTGGTACGATAACGACGGTGGCCGCGCAGTCGCCCGTTGATAGCACCGCTTCCTGCCCCCGACTTCGTTCACCCCGCGATACAAGTCCCATGCGATTCTCCTACGGTTGGCCGATCACGCTAGCGGTCGTCATGATCGTGCTGGTCGTCGCGCTAATCATCGGCTGGGTGATCCTCACCGTCGAGATCAAGCACTCGGGCCTATTCTGGACGGCGATGGTGCTGGGCACGAGCTTTCTGGGGCTGGTGCTGGTGGGCGTCGTGCTGTACCTGCTGATTTCGATCAAGGGCATCCGCCTCACGCAGCGGCAGAGCAACTTCATCGATAGCGTAAGCCACGAGCTCAAGAGCCCGATCGCGTCGCTGAAGCTCTACTTGCAGACGCTATCGCGCCGCCCGGTGACCGGGGAGCAGGCCGCGAATTTCTACCGCTTCATGCTCGACGACGTGCAGCGGCTCGATACGTTGATCAACCACATGCTCGACGCCGCGCGACTCGACCAGCAGCCCCAAGAGGCCGAACTGGTCGACGTCGAGCTCTCCGAGATACTGCGCAACTGCGCCGAAACGGCCTGCGTGCGCTATCGCCTGCCGGAGACGGCGATTCGCTTGAGCACGAGCGAAGCCATCGTACGAGCCCGACCGATCGACTTGGAGATTATCTTTCGCAATCTGATCGATAATGCCATCAAGTACGGCGGTACGCCGCCGGAAGTGGAAATCGACTCGCAGTTCGTCGCCGACGGCGTGGTGACGCGGATCGTCGACAACGGTCCCGGCATTCCGGCCAAGTTGCGGCGGAAGATCTTCGGCCGGTTCGTGCGACTCGGCAGCGAGCTGGAGCGCTCGCAGACGGGTACCGGACTGGGGCTGTTCATCGTCCGCACGCTGGTCCGCCGGCTGCACGGCGACATCGTGGTCACGGACCGGCAGGGGCAAAGCGGCACCATCTTCAAGGTTCGACTGCCGGCACGGCGACCGGCCGCGGAGGCACCGCCGAAAGCCGCCGTTTCTCCGCAGCAGACTCTCGATAAAATGAAATCGAGTACTTCGTGAGTACAGGTAAAGCGATCCCGAAATCTCCTGCAGCCATGAAGCAGATTCTGGTTGTCGAAGACGAAGAACATCTGGCATTCGGCATTAAGTACAACCTCGAAGCCGAAGGCTACGACGTCACCGCGGTGGGCGACGGCCCGACGGCGTTGAAGTGGATCGAGGAGCATCCACAATCGACCGATCTGGTGATCCTCGATCTCATGCTCCCCGGCATGAGCGGCTACGCCGTGTGCGAAGCCTTGCGCCAGAACGGCAACGACGTGCCGGTGCTGATTCTCAGTGCCCGCACGCTGGTCGAAGACCGCATTCGCGGCTACGACGTGGGCGCCGACCAGTACCTGCAGAAGCCGTTCGAGCTCGAAGAGCTGTTAAGCATGACGCGGAACCTGATCAGCCGCCGCGGGAAATCGAACGCGGCGCCCGAGAAAGACGTGGCCGCCGAGTATCGATTCGGACGCGTCCACGTCAACTTCAACACGTTCGTCGTCACGGTGGAAGACGAGCCGATACGGCTGACGCACACCGAGATGAAGCTATTGCGGTACTTCGTCGAGAACGAAGGCTCGGTCGTCACGCGCAGCGAACTGCTGGAACACGTCTGGGGCGTGTCGCACGCACCCACCACGCGCACGGTCGACAACTTCATCGTCAACCTGCGCAAGTACTTCGAAGAAGACCCCGCGCGGCCGAAGCACTTCCTCAGCGTGCGCGGCACGGGTTACCGCTTCGTGGCCGACGGCGAAGCGTAGCTGCCACTGGACGTGCCTACTCCGGCGCCGGTTCCTCGGCCGGTTTCGCTTCGGGCGTTTTCTCTGCCGACGTCTCGGCTTTCTCCTCAGCCGGCTTTTCCGGCGGCGCTTCGCCCGGCACGACCTTCACGGCCAGGGGCAGCGTGCCGACCTGGATCACCGACTTGGGATCCTTCGGATCGGTGAGACTGATGGCCGATACCTCGACGTCTTTCAGGTCGCCCGCGGCCGTGCCGAAGGGGAAAGATAGCGGAAACTCGAAATCGGTCTGGTCGTCGACGAGCGTGACCGTCGGAGCCGAAAGTCCCTCGGGCAGGCCCTTGAGCGTGATGTTCACCGGCAGCGAAAAGCCGGCAGCCCGTTTGATCTTGCCGCTCACCTTGCCGGTCTCGCCCAGGCCGGCCCGGGCCTCGACCGCGGCAGTGGCCAATTCCAGCGTGGCCGGCGGCGCTGACTTCAAACGCCGCGCCGGGGTGACGGCCGTGGCCGCGACGCTCTTGTTGTCGTCGCGAAGCAACTCAGCCTGAATCGCCAGATCGTAGGCGATTTCCGGCAGGTCGCCGGGCACGATGATCCTGGCGTCGATCTCACTGGCATCGGCGGCAATTGTCGGCGCGCCCTCGAACCGCAGAGCCCGAGCGACGTCGTCGACTTCCTTCTCACTATTGTTTTCCTTGACCTTCTTGCGGGGCATCTTCTGGGTCGTCAATAGCGACAACCGCACGGCGCCCTTGGCGCCTTCGGCACGCTGGAGGCGCAACTTGACCGGCAGTGCGGCTCCCCGGGCCAACACAACGTCGCTGGAAAGCACGTCCCACACCAGCGTGATCGGCGGCGGAGTCGTGACGGCCACGGCCAATTCTTCGCCCAACCAAGGCTGGTGCTGGCTGACCGGGTTTTCCGGCGGTCGGGCCAGCCGCTTGATCGAAACGTTCTCGGCCGCGCTCGTACCCAGCACGCGCGTGAGCGACTGTGCGGGCGAGAGGCCCGGAGCACTGAGCGTCACCAGCGCCTCGGTCGCGCCGGCGGGGATCGAGTTGCCGGTGATCGAAACTCCGGAGGGAACCTCGGGGAAGCTCAGATCGATCGGCCCGCCGTATTCGGCGCGGTCTACGAGCACGCGCACCAGGGCGGCCCCATCGCGCGGCACGTGGACGCGGTCGACGGGAAGCGACAGCGAAAAGCTCGGCTGGCCGGCGGGCGCAATCGAAACCCGATAGAGAAAATCGTCGCCGCCGTCGCCCCGCAGATCGCGCACGGCCAGCACGACGGCACTCGTACCATCGGGCACCTTGAACTCGAGCCCCGGATCGCTGCTGCCGGGCCGATCGTCGTTGTTGGCCAACTCGGCGCCCTGCTCGTTCTGGATCGAGAGGACGGCGTCCAGCGGCGAGCCGGCCCGGCGGGCCAACACGTCGAACCGCAGCGTCTGGCCCGCGGTCACCGCCAGGCGGTAACGATCCTGCTCGCCAGGCGCGGTGATGCGGCCATTGATGGCCACCGGTGCCTGCGGCACTTCCTGCAACTTGTCGCCGGGCGCCGCCTCGACGATCTCCGCGTGGTCGCTGGCGATCACGGCAGGCCGCGAGCCGGACAACAGCGGCGTCTCCGCCGGCCAGGGCGCGGGCACCTTCAAGCGGGCCAGCCCGGCAGGCGTTTCGAGCTTGGCCTTCGCTTTGGTGCCCTCGGGCAGGTTGGTCGCGGTGAACTCGAACGAACTCTCGACGCCCTCTTGCGCCCCCAATGGATACGCCAGATCGGCATACAAGAACTTGCCGACCTTTAGACGGAAGAAGCCGGGCTCCGCCCCGCGAAACACCGCGTCGTGCAGCTCGATCGTATACTCGCCGTCGGCGGGCAGCGTCACCTCGCAGCGGGCGTCGCCGGCAATCGACGGCAATCCCCTGCTCCAGGCCAGTTGCGTATGGCGGGCGTCGTAGACGTGCACTACCGGTTCGAGCTTCGAACCCAGCCGGCGGCTTTCGACTTCGACCAGCACCTCTTGACCCTTCTTGCCCGAGAACGTGGTCGTCAGCACGTTGCTACCGGTGAGCGATCCGGTCAGGGCCACGTCGAGCGTCTGTATCTCGGGCGAGAACGCGATCTGCGGCAGGTTGTCGACCCCCAGGGCCACCGCGGGTGAGACGCCGCCGGCCGACGCAGCGCGGAGCAGATAGATGCCGGCGGGGCAGCTACCGTCGACCGTAAAATCGACCTCCATGCGCTTGGCCGTCGCGCCGGGCTTGATCGTGTACGAGGCCTGCGGAGCCGAAAACAGCAATCGCGGCTCGGGCGCAAGCCCCGCGCCTTCGATCACCAGGGTCGTGATGCCCCCGGCCTGCAAGCCGCGCAGCGACAGCTTGTCGATGCGCGGGGCGGCCAAGACGGCCGAAGTGGAAAGGGCCACTAGCGCAATGGCCAGGGCCTGACACAAACGACGAACGATGCGCCGATCCATCACGACTGCGCCTCCGGCTTGCTGTGGGTCGTTGGTCGCGAGCCCCGGGCTTCGCGGGTGGGAGCGCTGCGCGCCAGCGTGGAGGCCGGCTCGCGCTGCGCTGTTTCGGGGGGAGTCTCTCACATGCCGGCCGGCGCCGGCGGTTGTCTAGTTCTCGTCGGCAAACGGATTGTCGACCGCGCCGCCAGCATCCGGCGTATCGCCGAACGGATCTGCGGCATCGCCCGACGGAGCGCCGAACGGGTCGTCGGCGTCGCCGCCCGGCGGTGGGGCGAACGGATCGTCGGCCGCCGGTGGCGGCGTGTCGGCCGGGGGTGCTGCAGCCGGCCCAGGCGCGGCGGCGGGGGGCATCGGTTGCGGCGGCTGAGCCGCGGCAGGCTGCGGCGGAACCGGTTCGGCGGCCGCGGCAGGCTGTTCGGCTGGACGTCCCAACGGCGCCGGCGGCGGACCGACCGGCGCGTTACGCAGGACCTGGGCCTCGTTGCGGCGATAGCGCTCGTAGCGGGCAGCATCTTGTTCGAGCCGCCGTTGGCGGGCCTGCGCGCGGGCCAGCTTGCGATAGCGCTCCAGCGTCCGGCGTTCCGGCCCCTGAACGCGCTCGAGCGAGCGGGCCACCGGATAGAACTGGTTCACGTCGGCGCTCTCCAGCGCGGCGCCAACCTGCATGTCTTCATGCGCGCCGTACGTGTCGCCGGCACGCAGCTTGGCCAGGCCGCGATAGTAGTAGGTGCGCGGGTCCTGCGAACCGCCCTCGATCGCCGTCGACAGATGGCGCATCGCCTGGGCGTAGTCGCGCTCGTAATAGTTGTGGAGGCCGGAGCCCAGATAATCGTCGAGCACGGCATCCTGAGCCGGCAACGAGCGGGCCGCGAACAAGATCACCGCGAGAGTCAACCCGTACCGGAGGCAGCGCGTTGGATTCGACATAGCAAGCGACTCTTCTCTACGAGGGGAACCACGAACGACCGGCTGAACGGATCGCAACCGGCGCCTCACCAGAGGCATCTGTCATGCTACTCGCCGCAAAGGGCGTTTTCAACCAACGGCGCGGGCGCAAAACCCTTGAAATCACGACGTTTCGCGCCCCGCGCGGGTCGTCGCACCGTCGGAGCCGATTGTGCCGGTTAGTCCAGCGGCTTGACCTTGATGTTCTTGTAATACGTCGTGCTCTTGGGGTCGTGGGCCTGAAAGGCGAACGTGCCTTTGTCGATCACTTCGAGCTTGCCCGTCTTGCCTTCCGGCTCCGTGTACTCGGAGATCAGCTCGCCGTTGACGTAGGTCTTGATCGTCTTCTTCTTGGCGTCGACGACGATCTCCTCGGTGAACCACTCGTTGTCTTTGGCCGGAGCCTTGAAGTTCTTTTTCAGATGATAGATGCTTGCCGTGCGCACCGGGTCGCCGTGCGAGTTGTTCACCTGGGCCTCGAAGCCCGTCTGCGGAAAGCGGGCGTGCTTCTTCTCTTCGTTCCAGTCGGTATGAAAGTAGATGCCCGAGTTGCTGCCCGGCGTGGTCATTACGTCGGCCTTGAAGTGAAAGCTTTCGAACTGCGGCGGATTGTCCTCGTCGTCGCCCACATAGAACAGGTGGCTGCGCGGGCCCGCGGCCACGATCGCTCCATCTTCGACTTTCCATTGCTCGGGGCGCTCGTTCGCCTTCCAACCATCCAGCGTCTCGCCGTCGAACAAAGTAATCCAGCCGTCGCCGTCGGCCTGGTCATCTGCACGGACATGCGGCGCCGAGGCCGACACGAGCGAAACGAGGGCCACGAACACGAACGCTTTCTTCATGGTTGCAAGCTCCTAAGAATGAACTTTGAACGCCGCCCGCTCGACGGCATAGAGCAGCGCACCGCTGAACGCTAAAGCGCGGCACGTTGGGCGTAAGCAGGCTCCTCACTCAATCTAGTCTAGCTCGGCAGCCCGCTAGTTTGGCGCCGGCGAGGACGGCTGTAAATGATCGGTGGCGCAAGCGGGCGAAAAAAGTGGCGCCGAGAAGCCCTCAAAAGGGAACGCTCGCAAAGTCCCGGGCTATGGCAGCCGGTAGGAAAGCCGCGAAGTGTCGTTGTGGCACAGCTGGCAGCTCTGCGCAGCCTTGACCGTGGCGGCACTGGGCACCGAGTCGGACGCAGCGTTGTGGCAGGCCGAGCAACAGTTCAACTCCCCCAGCCGGGCATCGGTGAGCAGACCGGTATGCTGAGTATATCGCGGAGCGTTCACCGGCTTGCGGCGGTAGCAGGCGGCAGGAATCACGGCCAGTTCGGCCTTCGAGAGCTTCCGAGCACGCAAACTGTCGACCCGCGGCGCGGCCGCGGCAGCGCCGGCCACGTTGTCGGCGGCCGGCCAGCGAAACTCGTCGGTCACCAGCCGCGAACTGACGAGTGTCCCCAAGGTCAAACCCACGGCCAACATGGCGGCCATCCGCCAGGCGGTGAGCGCCGACCAGTTGCTCGCCGCCGGCGCAGACTGCAAGCGACGCGGTTCGGTGGCGCGGGAGGCGACCTCACGGGCAAACGACACGGCGCCCTGCGGCGCGTCGGCCGTGACCGAGCACCAGTAGCCCGGCAGGTCGCGGCTCTCTTCGGGATCCACGGCTTCCTGAAACAACTCGACCGCCGGGCGCAAGGCCTCGGCCAGACGATGGCACTCGGGGCAAACGCTCAAGTGCGCCTCGACCGGCGCGTCGCACGAGGTGCCGGTCGGAAACGGACCGCGGGTGAGAATGTCGAAAACCTGGTCGCAATTCATAACCTTGATTGCTCCTGTTCCCAGTTGCTACGCGAAGGTTGAGCGGTCCCGGCCGCCTCGATCAACTCGGCCATTCGAACGAGTCCGCAGCGGACGCGATTCTTGGCCGTGTTCAAGCTGCACTGCATGGCCTCGGCGATCTCGTGAAACTTCAACTCGCCGAAGAAGCGAAGGCGCAACGCGTCGGCCTGCACCAGCGGCAACTGCGCAAGCGTCGCCTCGAGTTGCGCGGCGCGTTCTTTGGCCAACAACTGCGCCAGCGGCGTGCCCGTCCCGCGCTCGCCGCCCTGCGAAGTTGGATGGCACTCCTCGGTCAACAGCTCCAGCGGCACGCCCCGCCGGCGGCGCTGGTAGTGTCCGTGGCACTGGTTCAGCAGAATGGTCCACAGCCACGTGCGGAAGCTGTAGCGCGGATTGAAGCTGGCCGCGGACTTGAAGGCGGCCATGAACGTCTCCTGCACGACGTCGTCGGCCCAATCGGCGCGGCCCAGGCGGCTGACAGCCACGCGAGCCAAGGCCCCTTGATAGCGACGGACCAACTCGGCGAAGCATTCCGTCTCGCCTCGCTGAACGCGAGCCATCAACGTAGCATCGGCTTGTTGGCCGTTGGCTTCGAACACCGGCAAGCTCGTGGTCAGACGGGGTGCGATTCGAGTGCCCATGCGCGGCGATTCCGCGTAACGCACATTTTCCCCCGAGACACGCGGCCACGCAAGCATGGTTTTTCGCGGTTCATGCGGCCCGGCCAGGGCTCGAAACCACCGGGCGCTTGGGTGCAAGCTATCGTTGGGTAGGCGAAAACCGTCTTGGCCCGACCAGCCCCGCACGTGTCGCTCGCTCGGAGGCCCGGCCGCACCAACCGCCGTAGGCTGGTTGGCAGCGGGGTTCAAATTCGGGCGACATTTGTTAGCGTGGAGGGAACGCGGACCCCACCAATCTCGCATGAACCATCTGCCAGGCTGGAGGAAAGCAATATGGCCGACGAAGACGTACGCTGGAGAATCGTAGGCGACCTGATCGACGTATTGCGCTTGCAGGCCAAGCAAATCGAGAAGCTCGTGACCCACGTCGAACAGGTAACCACGCGGCTGCCGGAGGCGCACCAATTCTCGGTCGTCGTCTCCGAACTGTCCGAGCTGGAGGTCCGCTGGAAGACGGCGGCCGCCGAGCTCGAAAAGAACCGTTAGTTCCGCCCCCAGCAGCACCTCGAAGGGCCGGCCATCATGCAAGTACCGCTACAAGTCGCGTTTCGCAATATGCCCCACTCGCATCGCATCGTCGAGCAAATCGAGGCTCACGTCGCCCATCTGGAGAGCTTTTACGACCGCATCACGTCCTGCCGCGTGGTCGTCGATATCCCGCACCGCCACCATGACTCGGGCAACCTCTACCAGGTGCGCATCGACATCACCGTGCCGGGTCACGAAATCGTGGTCAACCGCGAGTCGAGCCAGCAAACCCAGTTCAAGGACCTGGACACCGCCCTGGGCCACGCCTTCGACGCCGCCACGCGACAAGTCGAAGACCTGGCCAAGCAGCGCCGCACCAAGGCCAAGCACCACGAATCCCAGCCGCACGCTCGGGTGGCCCGGCTGTTCGACGACGACGAATACGGTTTTATCGAGACCTTCGACGGACGCGAGATCTACTTCCACGCCCATAGCCTGATCAACGGCGATTTCCAGAAGCTGGAGCTGGGCACCGAGGTTACGTTCGTTGAAGAGCTGGGAGACAAGGGACCCCAGGCCAGCACCGTGCGGATCGTGGGACGGCATAGCCACGCCTGAGTTCACTGAGCCTGCAACGACGCGGTAGCGAAAACCGATCGCGGCGCAAGACGCGACTTCGGTGTATGATGCCCCTATGGCTTGTGCCCTGAAACGACCGCACGCTCAGTTCAAACTCCGCTCGTTGCTGGCGGCCATGACCTGGGCGGCGCTGGTGATCGCCATTTGCGTGGGGCATCAACAAGCTGCCAGCCGGCAGCGCGAGTGGATCGAACACCTTAAGACCACAGGCGCGTTACCTGCCACGACCGTCGGCGGCCCCACAGTCGGCCCGGCGCCAACGGCTGCTGCGTCGCCCCCGCCCCTCGGCCAGCCCATCTCTCGGTAAGTCTTCTCGCGACTGCGTCCGGCCATGCCTCCTTTTACGAGCCACGTCTTCGTCTGCTGCAACACCCGCGATGCGGGCCACCGCCGCGGCTGCTGCAACCCCGACGGCAAGGGTTCCTTGCGCGAATGCTTCAAGGCCGAGATCAAGCGGCGCGGACTGGCCCCGTTGGTGCGAGCCAACGCCGCGGGGTGCCTCGACCAGTGCGAGTTGGGCCCCACGGTGGTCATCTATCCGCAGGCCGTTTGGTACGGCCACGTCACTGCGGCCGACGTGCCGCGGATCGTCAGCGAAACGATCATCGGTGGCCGCGTGCTCGAAGACCTGTTGATTCCCGACGAGCAGCTCAACGCCCACAAGCTGGGAAAGTAGGTCCGCGTGGCCTCTTCGGGTGGCGATTTGTACGAACGTCGCCCCGCCTTCGGCCGAAAGCGCCTGCCAAGTGCGAGTGGTGCCAGCGCAGACAGCCTGACTCGAGGCGCATACACTGGATGTGCACCTCCAGCGCTGCATTATTGGCTCACCAGGAACCGCTTCGGCGGCGGTCATCGTTCATGCCTTCGCAACCGGAAGACCCGCGCGGCAAAGACGCGGGCCCCCGCCCTGCTCCGATCACCGAGCTGCCACGCCGTCTGGCTTACTTGGAGCTGGACGAAACGGACCGCCAGCGGCTCCACGAACTGGCTCCTTTGTTAAACTCGCGCGCGGACGCGTTTGTCGAGACGTTTTACCGACACCTGTTTTCATTTCCGGAAACGGCTCAGTTCCTGCAAGACGACGAGTTGGTCGCGCGCCTCAAGAAAGCGCAGCAGGACCATCTCGCCTCGATGCTCGAGGCGGAGTGGAACGATGAGTACGTCGCGCAGCGAGGCCGCGTCGGCGACGCCCATGCCCAGGTCGGGATCAACCCCCAGATTTTCCTCGGCGCGTACAACCAGTACCTGCAGTTTTGCTCTCGTGAGTTGTGCCTGGGGCTCGAGGGCGAATCGCTGGCCTGCGCCAAACGGATGCTCTCGCTGCAGAAGGCCGTGTTTCTCGACATCAGCCTGACGCTGGAAGCCTACTTCCACCAGGCCACGCAAAGCCTGCGGCAAGCGCTCGATCTGGTGTACCAGGCCAACGCCGAGCTGCGGCAGTTTGCTCAGCTCACTTCGCATGACTTGAAAACGCCACTGGCGACGATGGCCAACCTGTGCGACGAGGCGCTCGATGAATTCCGCGAACAAATGCCCGAAGAGGCCGCCGAGTTGATCGAATCGGCGAGCAAACGGGCGTTTCGCATGAGCGCCACGATCGACGAGCTGCTGCACTCGACGATGTCGCTCCATTCCGACGTGCCGCGCGACGTCGTGGACAGCGGCCTGGTGATGGACGAAACCGTCGAGCTGATCCGCCCGCTACTCAAACAGAAGAAGATTCAACTAAACGTCCGCGGCGAGTTGCCCCACGTGCTGGGCGATCGAGCCCGCATGCGCGAAATCTTCTACAACCTGCTCTCCAATGCCGTGAAGTTCAGCGACAAGTCGGACGGCCGCATCGATGTCGACTGCACGCTGCAAGACGGCGATTGCGTGTTCTGCATCCACGACAACGGGCCGGGAATTCCCGCCGACGAGTTGGAGCGGGTGTTCGTGCCCTTCCGCCGCCTGGCCAGCCACCGCGACATCCCCGGCTCGGGCCTGGGCCTGTATTTCACGAAGACCATGGTGGAACAACAGGGCGGACGGGTCTGGGTCGAGTCCGAACCCGGCAGCGGCAGCCGCTTCTACGTGCTGCTCCAACAGGCGCCGCCGCCCGCCTAGAAAGTACGGCGGCGCTGCTTCTCTATTGCATGATCAGCACGGCGGCCAGGGTCCCCGCCGCCAGCGTCAATCCGGCGACAATCAAGGCCGTCAGCACGATCGACACGCTGGTGCCGGCCGTCAGGTCGTCGCGCAGCATGCGCTCCCGTTCTTCGACGGGAAAGCGATCCCACACGCTGTGGTTGCGATACCAGGAAAGTTGATCGACGAGCTTCGGCTTGGAAGTAACAGTGGCCATCTTCGTGAAACTCCGGATTGAAACCGCATGGTTCGATACGTCGAGACACCATCCCTCAGCATGCCGTGTGCCGAGAAGCATCTGGCTCGCCGGTGTCGCCACCGCGCGCTAATGCGATGGCGTCAGGCTTCGCGAGACGTCGACCGGCGTGCCGTTGTCGTCGAGCTGGATGTTGTACTTCTCCAGCAGCCGGTACAGGCTGCGGCGATTCACGCCCAGGGCCCGCGCGGTGCGGGCCTTGTTGCCGCGCTCGCGCTTCAGCATCTCGAGGATGTGGGCCCGCTGCACGTCGGCCAGGCACTCGCCCTCGGGCCGGGCGTACGTCGGGCGCGGACTCACGGCCGAGCCGGCGAGGATCTCCCGCGGCAGGGTCTCGATGCCGATCGTATGATCGTCGGACATGATCTGCGCCCGTTCCACGGCGTTGATTAACTGCCGCACGTTGCCCGGCCAATGATAGGCTTCCAGAGCCCGCATGGCCTCGGGCGTGATCTGCCAGTCCTTGCCAAGGAACTTGCGCACCAGCAGCGGCACGTCGCCTTCGCGCTCGCGCAGGGGCGGTAGCTTGAGCGACATGACGTTGATCCGATAGTAGAGATCCTCGCGGAAGCGGCCCTCGGCCACTTCGGCCTCCATGTTGCGGTTCGTGGCTGCCAGCAGCCGCACGTCGACCCGGCGCTCCTTAAGTGAGCCGATCCGCCGCAACGACCCGTCTTCCAGCACGCGAAGCAGCTTGGCCTGCAACGAGCCGGCCAACTCGCCGATCTCGTCGATAAACAACGTTCCGCCGTCGGCCACTTCGAACAGACCGGGCTTCGTCGCAATCGCCCCGGTGAACGATCCCTTCTCGTGGCCGAACAACTCGCTCTCCAACAGTGTCTCCGGCAGGGCTGCGCAGTTGATCACCACCATCGGCTTGTCGGCCCGGATGCTGGCGCGCTGTAGCGCTTGGGCCACGAGTTCCTTGCCGGTGCCGCTTTCGCCCTGGATGAGGATGGCTTTTTCGGTCCGCCCGGCACGCTCGATCAACCGCATGACCTCCTGCATCGCCGGCGACTCGCCGATGATTTCGGTCGACGGCTGGGACCGGCCCAGCACGGCCTTGAGCTGCTCGTTTTCCTTGCGCAGGTGCCGGCGCTCGTAGGCCTTCTCAATCAGCCGTTCCAGGTCGGCTAGCGGAAACGGCTTGGTCAGAAAGTCGAACGCGCCGAGCTTCATGGCCTGGACGGCCGTTTCGATCGTGCCCTGACCGGTGAGCATGATCACTTCGCACTCGGGGTGCTTTTGCTTCAGTTGTTCGAGCACTTGAATGCCCGACATCCCCGGCATGACCATGTCGAGCACGACGACGTCGAACTGCCGCAGGTCGGCCAGTTGCAGGGCCTGCTCGCCGTGGGCGGCCTCTTGCACGCGGAATCCCCGCCGCACGAAGCGCCGGGCGACGGTCTCGCGGAAATCACCGTCGTCGTCGATGAGCATCAAGTCGATTTTGTGAGGATCGTAGTTCATGGCGGTCCACCTCGCTGGGCAATGACGCCAATGCCAATCCGCAAGGCCCGTGCCGACTGCCCCAACGCGGGCCGCCCGGCGACGGAACTGGCTTGCGAGTCGGGACTTTGCCCAAAATGGGTTCGCCAAAGGCCGCCGCCAAATGACGTGCGATTTCGCGCTACTGTGCAATATGGCACACTTATTGTATACAGCACTCAGGCGGTCGGGGCGGCGGCCTGGCCTGAATTCGCGGGCTGTGGCGGACATCGTCCAGTCGCGGCATCTGCCGCCTGAGGGCACCTTTAGAGGCGAACGCCCAAGAGCTAACACAGCCCGCCCATGGCCCCCCGGCAGGGCCCGGCGGCGCCTTGGCACTGCGTTTGCGAGCTTATTGCTACCGATCAGTTGCCGCACGGCGGACAGTGCCCCGAGGCTCTTTCACCGAAAGCTAAACTTGATCCGAACCCGAGGTGTGAGCCATGAATTACAAGAAGATTCTGTTTGCGACCGATTTCTCTCCGGCCAGCGAAACGGCCCTGCAGTATGCGACCTCGCTGGCTCGCGATTCGGGAGCGTTGCTCGTGATCGCGCACGTCGAAGAAATGCCGATGCCGTACGCCGGCGGCGAGATGTACTTTGCCCAACCCGAGTACCCGAATCCTGAAGTCAAGAAATTGCTCGATGCGGTCGTGCCGCCGGACAAGAGCGTTCAGTACGAACACCGCCTGGTCATGGGCACGGCCGCCGACGACATCGTCCGCGTGGCCGACGAGGAAGGAGCCGATTTGATCGTGATCGGCACGCACGGGCGCACGGGGTTGATGCGTGTGTTGATGGGCAGCGTGGCCGAGAGCGTCATGCGACTGGCGACCTGCCCGGTGTTGACCGTCAAGCAGGCCGAGAAGCCTGAATAGCGGGCGCGCGCGAGCGTGCCGATAAGGAGTCGAGCCATGAGATACCTATTGACCTTCGTCGTGTTGAGTGCCGTCGCGCTGTCCGCCCCGCTCTCCACCGGAGCCCAGCCGCGCAACGATCTGAGCGACTTCATGCGCGTGAAGCTGAAGCACTCGCAGAAGGTGCTCGAGGGCCTGGTCGAGGGCAACTTCGACGTCATCGCCAAGAACGCCCAGGACCTGAGCCTGTTGAGCCTGGCTGAAACGTGGCAGGTGCTGCAAACGCCGCAGTACGTCGAGTACAGCCGCAAGTTCCGCCAGGCCGCCGACCAACTGGCAAACGACGCGAAAAACAAGAACCTCGACGAGGCTACCAAGACGTTCAACCTGGTGACCAACCGCTGTGTCGAATGCCACAAGTACGTGCGCGACGTGCGGATGGCCAGCCTGGACTAAGGACATTGCAGCGTGGACCGGACCGGCGGTTTGCCCGCCGCGCTCGCGTCCTAGGGAGGGTGGAACCATGAAGGTGCTATTTGCCGTCGACGGATCGGCGGGCTCATTGGATGCGGTGGAACAAGTGGCGCCGCTGCTCACAGCGGGACAGGACGCGTTGGCGTTTTACTGCTCGCCGCCCACCACGCGGTTTGCCGCCACGACCAGCGCCGACGTGCTGGCCCGGGCGCGGCAGGGCCTGGTCGATGCCGTGTTCGAAGAAGCGCGCAAGCGTTTGCCCGAGAAGCTCCGCCCCGAAGCCGAAACGATCACGGGCACGGCCGACGCCCGGCACGGAATCGTCACCTCGGCCGAAGAGTGGGGAGCCGACGTCATCGTGGTCGGCGCCCGCGGCCTGGGCACCTTCGAGCGGCTGCTGCTGGGAAGCGTCTCGCGGGCTGTCGTGCACGCGGCCAAGATCCCGGTTTGGGTCGCCCGCACCGGAGGTCCGCGCAAGGATCACCCGGGCATCAACATTCTCGTGGCGTGCGAGAATCCCGAAGTTGCCTGTCGCCCGGCGGGCTCTTTGAGCAAATTCGCCTGGCCCGAGGGGTCGACCTGCCGCACGCTGACAATCGTGCCGTCGATGTTCGCCGGCCAGGTGCCCGAGTGGCTGCAGCAGCAGGCCCGTAGCCCCGACGTCGAAGAGATGGTGCAGTCGTGGGTGCGGGAGCACGACGAGGAGTTGCAGGCCACGCGGGCGAAGATGCAGGAGTTCTCGGCGAACTTGCCGCCGGTGTGCACGCACGTCGATCCGATCGTGGCCGAAGGCGAGCCGGCCGACGTGATCCTGTCGACCGTCGGCAAGGAGAAAATCGATTTGCTCGTCGTTGGCGCCTATCGCAAGAACTGGCTGGCCGCGACGCTGTTGGGAAGCACTTCGGAAGCCGTGCTGAACCACGCCGCGTGCTCGGTACTGGTCGTGCCGCACACCGAGAACGCCTAAAAAGAGTTGGGCCACCGTGCGAGGGTGGCCCACCTTGCGTTCGACGCGCTCGCGGCCGCTTTAGGCCTGGACCGGCCTTTGGCACGTGGTTGCCACAGCCACGGGCGATTCGCCGCTGACTTCGATCAGGTTCTTCACCCGGCCGCTCGGGTCAAGCCGCATGATGGCGACTTGGGCCAACTGCTTGAGGTAGAATGTCGCGACCGTGCCGGTGATCTGCACGACCCCGCCGTCGACGTGGCAGTCGAGTTGCCGGAGTTGCCCGTACGAGCTGTTGTCCAGGGCTTCGCGGGCAGCGGCCTGCAGGTGCCGGTCGCGCTCACTGCGAATGGGGCCCTGGAGCATGTGGGAAGAACTAGCGATCATGATCGTATCCCCGATTTCGCGTCGACGTTCGAATTCACGCGACGTAAATCTGCGAATTCCGTGCCACAGGCCAAATCGGGCCTTTTGGGCCCCTTTCGCCTGCTTTCTGCCCAAAGGCTGCGCGAAGCTCGCCCAGACGTTGCGCGAACATGAGCCAATTTGATACACCAAGGGTCCGCGATGCTGGCCATGCTGTTGGAGAAGCCGGGAACGCCGCTGCGAGCGGCCGAAATCGATAAGCCCGAGCCGGCGGAGCACCAGATTCTGATCCGCGTGTTGGCCTGCGGTGTGTGCCGGACCGATTTGCACGTGGTCGACGGCGAGTTGGCCGAGCCGAAGCTGCCCCTGGTGCTGGGGCACGAAATCATCGGCCGGGTCGCGGCCACCGGGCCCGGCGCCGAGAAGTTCGCCGTCGGCGATCGGGTGGGCGTGCCGTGGCTGGGCGAGACTTGCGGCGAATGCCCTTTTTGCCGCTCGGGCCGCGAGAATCTGTGCGACAGGCCGCTGTTCACCGGCTACACGCGCAACGGCGGATACGCCGAATACACCGTGGCCAACGAGCACTTCTGCTTCGCCATCCCCGAGGCGTTTGGCGACATGGAAGCGGCGCCCTTGATGTGTGCCGGACTGATCGGGTACCGCTCGCTGGCGATGGCCGGCGACGCCCGGCGACTGGGCATTTACGGGTTCGGGGCCGCCGCGCACCTGATTGCACAGGTTGCCCAGTTTCAAGGCCGAAAGATCTTCGCCTTCACCCGGCCCGGCGACGAGCAGGCTCAGCAGTTCGCGCTGAGCCTCGGAGCCGCGTGGGCGGGCGACAGCGACAAGCCCCCGCCGGAGCCGCTGGACGCGGCGCTGATCTTTGCCCCCGTGGGGGCGCTGGTGCCGGCGGCCTTGGCGGCCACGGAAAAGGGCGGCACCGTCGTCTGCGGCGGGATCCACATGAGCCAGATCCCAGCGTTCCGCTACGACTTGCTGTGGGGCGAGCGCGTGGTGCGTTCGGTGGCCAACCTCACGCGCCGCGACGGCGAAGAGTTCTTGAAGCTTGCACCGCAGGCCGGCGTGCATCCGCAGACCCAAACCTATCCCCTGCGGCAGGCCAACCAGGCTCTCGACGACTTGCGGGCCGGCCGGCTCAGCGGCGCGGCCGTGCTGGTGCCCGGCCTCTAGCGCTCGATTTGCACGGCCGCACTCTCGCCGTAGCCTTCGTAGGGATCGTCCGCCGGCTGCGTCCACCACAGACGCACGACCGGGACGCACGCTACGGCCAACACCAGCAGAACCGGAGCAATCGAGCGGGCAAACCAACCCGCGCGGAGCGGAATGGCATACCGCAGCCAGGCCATCTGGGGTGCCAAACCCAGCAGCAGGGCATCAAACGTCCAAAGCTCCGCATACAAACTGGCCGACCACAGCAGCGAGGCCATCAGCGTGCCGAATACCAGCACACACCCGCGGGCAAACGCCGCGCGACCCTGAATCACGTAGGCCATCCATGCTGCCAGTTGCGTCACGGCCAGCACGCCCCCGGCAAAGCCTAACTTGGCACTGCCCGAGAGCATGAGCACCGCGGCGGCGGGCGCGGCCGCGGCCAGCGCGATCGCCGCGTAGCGACCCGCCCAAGCGCGAACGGCCATCACGTCCAAAGGCACGAGAAAAATCATGCTCACCAGCGTGGCGACCACGACCCGCCAGCCGATCCCTTCGCTTGCGCCCTCGGCAGAGAGCAGCGGCCAGGCGATTAGCACGATAGCCGTGGCCACGGCTGCCAGAAGCAGCAGCACCCGCACCGGCAGATCCAGCCGCCACCGCGCGTCGAGCAACCCCAGTGGTGCCAGGGGCAATGCCAGAAACAACGGCCAGTCCACGGCATCGAGCGGCGGGAAGCCGGGCCATCCCAGCAGGGCCAGGTATCCGGCGGCAAAGCCCGCCGCCACGGCCAGCGGCCCCGCCCAGGAGCGGCTTTCACGGGCCGACCAGCGGCGGCGCGTGCCGCGCCAGCCGGCCAGCAGCAGGCCGCCGGTGACCATGCCGGGCAATACGAACCCGCCCCAGAAATCAGCCCAGGTGAACATCCGCGTCCAATCTCAACCGCTGCCCCGCCACTACTGGGCCGAGCACTCGAGGCTCACGATGATCCGTACTTCGTCGGACAAGCCGCCCAGCATGAACTTCATGCCGTAGTCGCTGCGCTTGATCTTAAATTCGGTGTCGAGGCCCAGGATCATGCCCCGCAGCCCGCGATTCGGGCCGGCCGTTTGAATCGTCACTTGGATGGGTTTGCTCACGCCGTGCAGGGTGAGCTTGCCCTCGACCTCGTAGCTGTTCTCGTCAACCTTGGTGATCTTGGTGCTCTTGAACGAGATCGTGGGGAACTGCTTGGCGCTGAAGAAGTCAGGGCCCTTGAGGTGTTGGTCGCGCTTGGCATCGGCCGTGTCGACGCTATCGACCTGGAGCTGCACATCGATCTGTGAATTGTCGCCCTCGAGTTCGACCGTGCCCGACATCTCGTTAAACCGGCCCCAGGCGGTGCTGGTGTTGAGGTGCTTGATGCTGAACAGCACGGTGGAGTGCACGGCGTCGACGGCAAACGGCGCTGCCGCGGCGGTCGAAGCGGCCAGCGCGAGCATGCCGGCCAGGCAGCCGGCCGCCGTGATTCGAAGCAAGGTACGATAGCGGGCCATGGGGCGCTCCTTTTCAAGCTGCTGGTGTTCCGGCGGCCGCGCCCTTGGGCGCGAACCAACGATTGGTCGAATTATCCCCCGGCGGCCGCGCGCTGGCCAGCGGCAATTCTCGCTTCCAGCGGTGCCCGGCGGCTCGAATTCTGTTAAGTTGCTGCCAACCTGTCACTGTCCAAGCCCAGCGGAAAACCCTCGATGTCCGATTCTGCATCCACGCCCGACCCCCTGGAGAAAGAACGCCGCGTATTGATGGAGTTCTTTCCCAAGGTCCCGTTCATGAAGCTGATGGGCTTCGAAATGCTTGACGTGGGGCCGGGGCACGCACGGCTGTCGATGAACTGGCGCGAAGACCTGTGCCAGCCGGCCGGCATTTTGCACGGAGGCGCACTCTCGTCGCTGGTCGATACGGCCATCGCCCAGGCAATTTTGCTCACCTCGCCCTACCACGAAATGAAAGCCCAAGGCGCGTGGATCGTCACCCTCGACCTGCGGCTCAAGTTCCTGCGGCCGGTATCCAGCGGCAAGATCTTCTGCGACGCCAAGGTCATACGGGCCGGCCGGCGCGTCATCCACGCCGACGCGGTCGTGGTCGACGAGCACGACAAACAGGTCGTGTTGGGCGATTCGATGTACATGATCGTGGCCGGCGAGCAACTCGAAAAACGTGAAGGCTGACCGGCCGCGTCTACCTGCCGTAATGGATCGCCCGACCCGGCAGGTGCGATTCCCACGTTTCAACCGCCTTGCCGTCGGCAATCACGGACTGGCCGCCGACGATCACGTGCTGCACGCCCACCGACATCTGGTGCGGAGCATCGTACGTGGCCCGATCGGCGATTCGCTCGGGATCGAACACGACCAGGTCGGCCACGCCCTGCTCGCGCACGACGCCACGATCTTTGAGGCCGAAACGCTCGGCCGCCCGTGAAGTCATCTTGCGCACGGCATCTTCCAGCGAAAACAGCTTCCGCGTCCGCACCAGCGGTCCCAACATGCGCGGAGCCGAGCCGTACTGCCGCGGGTGGACCTGGCCGTGGGGAAAGAAGATGCCGTCGGTGCCGAGCATGAAGCACGGGTGCTCGAGAAACGGCTCGACCAGCGTATCGCCCCCGACCCGCAACACGGAGAGCGCGGCCATATCGGTTTCGAGCAGCAGATCACACACGGTCTCGGCCGCGGTCTGGCCGCGCTGGGACGCCACTTGAGCCAGAGTTTTTCCCCGCAACGCGTCGTGGGCCTTGCCGGAGCACCAAGCCAGCGAGATTCGGGCCGGGTCGAGCGGAAAGCATTCCAGCAGCATGGCGAATCGCTCGCGCACCCCCGGATCGTGCAGCCGCTCTTTTGCGGCCAGCGGCCCCTGCTCCCACACTTCGTAGGGCAGCAGGTAGCTGAACATGGTCGAGCCGGCCAGGTACGGGTAGATGTCGAACGAGAAGTCGACTTCGTTCACGGCCACGCGGTCGACGTAGTGGAGCAACCGCTCGGTTTCGGCCGGCGAGCCCGCCTTGAGATGCGAGATGTGTACCGGCACGCCCGCGCGGCGGCCGATCTCCACGGCCTCCTGCACGCCGCGTAGCGTTCCCTTCTTGTAGCGGACGTGCGTCACGTAGGGACGACCGTAGGGGGCCATCGCCGCGCAAACCTCAACCAGCTCGTCGGTCGTGGCAAAGCATTCGGCGATGTAGTCCAGCCCGGTCGACAGGCCCACGGCGCCCTCGTCGAGCGCTCGTTCGAGTTGCCGGCGGATAATGTTGATCTGCGTATCGTCCAACGGCCCGCGTCCCCAGCCGGCAGCGAGCACACGCAAGTTGGCGTAGGGAACCAGGCTGGCCGCGTTCTGCGCCGTGCGTCCCGCGAGCAGGGCCAGGTACTCGGCGATGGTGTGCCAACCTTCGTAGGCCTCCGGCTCCAGTCCGTTAAGCGCCCGCAGGTAGTAGAACCACTCGCGCCAGTTGTGCTCCGAAACTGGCGCGTACGAGATGCCGTCGCTCATCAGGATCTCGGTGGTGAAACCCTGGCTCGTCTTCGAAGCGAGGTTCTTGGTGGTGAGCAGCCAGCCATCGGAGTGCGTATGGACGTCGATGAACCCCGGCGCCACGGCCATTCCGGTGGCGTCGATCGTGCGGCGGGCCTCGGGCGCCGGATCGCCGAGCGCGCCCACGGCGACGATCCGATCTCCGCGAACCGCCACGTCGGCCCGCCGAGCAGGCGCGCCGGTGCCGTCGTAGAGCGTGCCGCCGCGAATGACCAGATCGAACGCCATACTCACTCGGAAGCGCCAGGGGCAACGCGATGCCGCAGCGTGTAGTACGCCTCGTCGGGAAAGAAAGGCTGGCCGTCGGTCAGGTTCTGTACGTGCAGTTCGTAGACGAAACCCTCGCGCAGGTCGTCGAAGTGTAACGTGACGCGGCGAGCATCATCCGAAACGTGCACCCAGCGGATCTTTTCCACGCGGCGGTCCTGATCCGGCCCGCCATAGCGCGGCGTGGGAATGCGGCGATAGGACGCGACGGTGTAGTTGCTTGCGTCGCCCGCCCGAGCGCGATCGACCGGGGTAGTAAACGCGATCTCGAATCCCTCGGGCACGGCACGCACTTCGGCGATGCCCGCCGGCAAATCACCGCCGAAGCGCACACGGACGATCGAACCCGTGTTCGAGCCGGCACCCCAGCCGCTGTCGCGAATGTTGCCGACGTACAAAGCACCGTCGGGAGCGACCTGGCAAACCAGCGGCCCCTCGAACGTCTCGCCGTCGGCGGGCGGCTCGGCCGAGAACGGATACACGGCCCCCTGGAACGCGTCGCCGACGCGCTGCAAGCTCATTCGCACCAGCCGCCGCGTGTCGTACTCGCAGCCGATCAGGTGCCCGGCAAACGGCCCGAACAAGTCGCCGACCTCTTGGTCGCTGCCCTCGGGCGGCACGAGAAAGCAAATGCCGTTGACGCTCCGCGTCCAGGGATGCGGAATCTCGATCGCCGCCGGACGAAACGGCGGGTTCAGCCCCGCCTGCACTTCCAGCCGATTGAGAAAGCCGTAGCGGGCGCCGCGGACGACGTGGTTCAACTCGTTGAACGGTGTGTAGTTGCCCTGGTTGTCGGTGACGAACAGCTCCTCGCCGGGCGACAGCGCGATGCCCTGCGGGAATCGCAGGCCGGCACAGAGCTCATCGATGCTGAACCGCCGCGGATCGTCGTCGGTCGGCTCGCGCGGCACCAATTGCACGACCCGGCCGCGCAGGTGGGCGGCTACCTCGCTGCGTTTGTCCTGCTGGCAGGGAAGCGAAACGTAGTAGTTGCCCGCGGCGTCACGCGGCAGGCCCACCGCCCAGTCGTGATAGTCGCGCGTGTGACCCCAGCCGGAAGCCAATAGCACGGTGCGCTCGGCGCGGCCGTCGCCGTCTTCGTCGAACAGGCGCAGCAGGCCGTACTTGTTGATCACGTCGATCGCCTCGCCGGCGGCCGCCGCACCGTAGGGAGCGGCCAGATCGTCGCTGAACGGCACGAGCTCGTCTTCCAATGCGTCGCCGTCGCGGTCGTGTCCCAGCCACACGCGGCCCTCGAGCGACGTGACCACCAGCGTGCCGTCGGGCCGCCAGCACAAGCCGGTCGGCATGACCTGGTCGGTGAGCGGCAACCGCACCACCTCGCACCCGGGCACAACTTCGAGTTGGGCAGGCTCGACGCTCCGATCGAGTTCCGGCAGCGGCGCGAACGCGCCGGGAGCGGCCTCGGAGCGGTAGTCGAGCGTGCAAGGGATCGTGGTTTCCTTCGCGGGATCGATTGCCACGGCGGCGCCGCGGGGCGTTTTGACTAGCTTCAAAGGTGAACCCTCGGCCAGCGTCACGTGCAATCGGCCGCTGGGACCCGACAAGGACGCGGTGCTTCCGTCGGCCGAAACCTGCACATCGCCGGCCAAAGCCATCAGTTGCCAGGCGACGTCAGCCGGCGCGGGGTCGATTTCCACGCGGCGGCGAAAACCGCTTTGCCCGTCGGCGGCGCGCAACGAGGTGTACTGTTCGACTACGCCAACGGTCGGGACGCTCGAGTCGGGGAAGTGCAGCCGCATGCTAAAGCGCACGCCGCCGTCGACGTGTTCGAGCATGTCGAACTCGGTGACATACTGCCCTTGGCGTGATGCGGCCACGGCTTCGTCCTGCTCGACGAGCGCCAAGTCGGACGACGCGGATTCGCTCTCCCGGAAGACGGGCAACAATTGCGGCAGGCCTCCCTCCCAGAACCAGCTCTTGCCGCGCGTGCGCTGCCGGGCCACGTCGCCGATCCACCAGGCAGCCAGGCGGCCGGTGGCCAGGTCGAACAGCACGTTGTGGCGATTGTCGAGACCGATCACCAGCGGCTTGATGAACGGGCGATTGCCCACCTCGATCACGTCGGTCAACACGGCGGCCGGCTGGTCGATCTCGGGCAGATTGGCACGCCGCACGACGCGCAAGGCGTTGGGCGTGGGAGGCGTAAATCCAGGACGATTCAGCGCACGCCACACGGCGGCCAGTTGCGCGTCGCGCCGCTCGTCGAGCACGCCGCGAATGCTCTGCTCCACCGCGGGCATCTCCATTCGCGGCACGATACGCGACGGATTGCGGACCCAGCGGTCGAACCATTCGCGCCGCACGCGCTTGCCGATCTCCGACAGGGCCGAGCCGTGCGCGCCTAAAGCGACTTTCTCGGGCGTCCACTTGCCGATGGCGTGGCAGCTTGTGCACCCGAATCCTTCGGCCGTCACGAGCCGCGCACCGGCCGCGTCGAGCGCCACCTCCGAAGGCAGCGGGTCCACGTCAGCAAGCGCGTCACCCGTGCGCGGCGGGATGCGATCGGCTGCGACGAAGTAATCGACCAGCGCGTCGGTTTCCTCGGGCGAGAAGTGAAACTTGGGCATCCGCACGTGCAGCCAGGGGCGACGGGGTGGCTGCGGTGCTTCCAGTGCTTCGGCCAAAGCCTTGTCCTGCAACTTGTCGCCCACGCCGAACAGCGCCGGCGGCGACAAGGCCGGCAACACGTCGCGCAGCTCGGGCTCGACTTCGGCCACCAGCGGCAGATGCTCGCCGAGACCTTCGGAAGCACCGCGCGCATGGCAGGCCAGGCAATTGTGCTCGGCCAGCAGACGCTCGCCCGCGGGCGGCGCGGGCACTTCATCGGCGATATCCTGCAGGAAGATGCGAATGGCGCGGCGGTCTTGCGCCGACAAGCGATACCCCGGCCGCAGCGACCTGGCATCCGGCTCGCCGAGGCACGTGCCGTCGTCTTGCGATAGCGCGTCGAGCTTGAGCTTGAACGCTGCGTGAGATTCCTCTCCGGCTAGTGGCTTGGGCAAGGCGTGACAGGCGGCGCAGCGAGCCTGTTGGATGAGCTTCGCCGCGGTGGTGGGAACTTCGTCAGCCGATAGCTCTACAGGGGACGGCGCTTCGCCGAGCGTTTGCAGGTACAGGCTCAGGCTTTCGCGCTCGCTAGCGTCGAGCGGAAACAACGGCATGCGGTGGTCGCGGTTCAAGCTGGCCGGCTCTTTCAGCCAGCGGGCGAAGAAATCGGCCGGGCGTTTCTCAGCCACGCGCGACAGATCGCCGCCGCCGAACGGTCCACCCTCGCCCAACTCGCCCACCCGGTGACAGGCCAAACAGCCAAGGCTGCGCAGCAGCGTAGCCCCCGCGGCGACGCTCGGCGCCGGCTCGTCTTTCGAGGACTTGCTCGCTTCGCGCTTGGGCTTTTTGCCAGGCTTGCCCGGCGACGTGTCCTTGGCCGATCGGTGCGCCCGCTGATCAGAGGCGGATAGCAACGCGTCGGCTACGTCCTCGGCCTGCTCCTTGTCGAACGCGAAGTGCGGCATGCGGCGCTGCCACGATCCGGCCGAACCGGCGGCTTGATCCGTGTTGGAAAGCCAATCGACCAGCCACGGCCGTGAGACGTTACCCTCAAGCGCCGTGAGCGCGGGTGCCGGCAACGCCTCCGGCTCCCCGGGCAATGCGTGACAGGCCGCGCATCGCAGTGCCCGCACCAGCGTCTCGCCGCGCTCGAAGTCGTCCGGCGGCGTCTTCTCACGATCGTGAAACAGCCAGCGGCCGGCCACGGGCTCGAGCCCAAACCGCGGCCCCTCCCAATACAGCTTCAACTGGGCCGGCTGCTGGTCGCGCTGGAAGCGAATCCGCAGCGGATGGTAGCCGTAAGGCAAATCGATAGGATCGGCCGAGAGCCACTGCGGCGTGTCGGCGTGCTCGTCCAGCAGCAGCTTGCCACCAAATTCCAGTTGCACGTCGCCGGCGGCATACACGTGCAGCCGGTACTCGCCGGGCGCCTGCGTCCACAGCCGGCCCTCGAACTCGGCGGTAAACGGGCCAGGCCGCAGCCGTCGGTCGGGAGCGCGCGATCCCCAGTCTTGAGCGAGGGTTTCCTGCAGGCGAACCGCTTCGCCCCCGCTCGCATCGCGAAAGCGCGCAATTAAGCTGGGGCGGTATGGATCTTCGTCCTCGTCGTCGAGATCGTCGTCAACCGCAACGGCGACGGACGGCAACACGTGCAGCGCAGTCGGAAGAAGCAACGCGCCCAGGGCGACCGGCAAAACGAGGGCCAGCCGACGCGCAAGCGCCGTCCATTCGTTTCGCCAACACAGGCTCATAGACGCAATCCCGCGGCCAGGGTCCCGCTGGTCGTCGTGGGACACCAGTGACGCTCGACGTGGCTGATCACCAATTGCGTGCCCTCGTCGTGCGGCACGTAGGGTGCCATCCGCGGGTTGTACATCGTGTCGGTCAAATCGGCGACCAGGTAGGGCTTGAGCCCCAGCTTCGACATCTGGCGAATCCCGAACGAGCGGCCCAGCACGCACATGTTGGTGTGCACGCCGACGTAGATGACGTGCTTGATGCCCTGCTGGACGAAGTAGCTGTAGACCTGCTTGCCGTCGTCGGAGATGAAGTCCTCCTCGGCGATCGTGATGGCCGGATGCTGCCGGGTCCAGGGCGAGCCCTGCTTGCACTGCGGTTGGCAATCGCAGCCGCCGTCGGAATCGTCGATCGGCAGCTTGCCTTCCTTCTCTTCTTCGAGCGAACACCAACCGGCGATCGGCACCGGCGGCTCGGCCGGCGGCACCGCTAACGCGCGCTTACGGGCGGGATGGTCCTTGTAATGGTCGAGTGTGCTGGAGGGGCAATGCACGATGTGCACTCCCTTGCCGCGAGCCTTGTCGATCAGCGGGGCCATCTTCTCGGCCAGCTCGCCGCAACGACGCGTGGCGCTTTTGCACCAGTGCTGGTTCCACATGTCGCAAATCAGGATGGCCGTCTCGCGCGGGCGGATCTTCACGACGCCGAACTTCTCGGAGTATTCGTCCGAGTCGGGCAGACGCTCTTGAAATCGAAACGGCAACAGCAACGGGTCTCCAGCCTGTTCATCGTCGGCCCGCAACACGGCGACACCACCCAACAGGCAGCCGGCTGCCGAGGCGGCCAGAAACCGCCGACGCGATTCGGTTCGATCCCGCATGGCTCGTTCCTCCTGTTAGTTGCCCTGCCCGCCCGAGGCCCCACAGGCCGCCGGCGCGGCTGACGCCGATCCCTCCGGCACCTGGGCCATGAAAGCGAACAGGTCGGCGATCTCGGTCTGCGACAGCTCGTTGAACAGTCCATCGGGCATGGCCGACTTCTTGCTCGGCACGATCTCGTCGACCTCGTCGTCGGGCACGTTCACCTTCTCGCCGTTCGATTGCAGCACGACGACGCCGTCGCCGGTCTTGCCGACCAGACCGGTATAGACCTGGCCGCTGGTCGTGACCACGGTCTTGGCGGCGAACTGATCGGAGATCACCAGCGAGGGAAACACGACCGACTCCAAGATCTCTTTCTTCTGAAAGCGCTTGCTGACATTGGTCAAATCGGGCCCGATGCCTTCGCCGCGGGTGCCGTAGCGATGACACTTGATGCACTGGGCCTTCTCGAACACGGCCGCGCCGCGGGCTGCGTCGCCGCCGCGTCCCTGATCGGTGCCCAGGAAATCGAGCACGGCTGCGTACACGGCCTTGGCTTCCGGCTCGGCCGGCAACACAGGCTCGGGCTGGTCGGGATACTTCTCGACGAACCACTTCTGCCACTTGGCCATCGACTGCGGCCCGGGTTCGCGCGGCTGGCTGGCCGCGGCGCCGGTCCAGCGGGCCAAAACCCGCGCGGCCTCGCGGCCGCCGTTGTCGCCCAGTTCGAGACCCAGCAGGATCACCTGGCGAACGTCCTGCGTCTGGTCGCTCTTCTGCGGAAAGCGCGACAGCGCCCGCAACACGTCGCGTGCGGTCGTGCCTTCCACGACGGTGAGCGACCGCACCAGCAAAGGCCAGTCCTCGGGGCGCGGCTTGCGTTTCATGCTGTATGTGGCCAGGGCTTGAGCCACGTGGTGGCGTCGCGCCGGGTCGTTCTCGAATACTTGGTGCAAGTGCGGCAGGGCCGAGGCGTCTCCATGGCCCAGGGCCACGATCAGGGCCTTGGCCAGCTCGCGGGCATCACCCGACTCGCCGGGGTCGAGCTGCAGGTCGAGCTCGACGAGCGCCTGCATCTCTTCCGGAGTGAGATCGCCGGTCAGGTGCTGGACCACGCCCAGGGCCCCGGCCGGATTCTTGGCACCCGCGCGGATGCGGGCCAGTTGCTCCTCGGGCGGCATGTTCTTCAGCACGTCGTTGGCACCGTTGGTCAGGTAACCGCGATAGCTGTTACCGCCTTCGAGCGCCCGGGCCACGGCGAAGAAATCGAGCAGCTCGGTCCGGGTTTCGGGCGTCCAGCCGACGTTCAAATGCCGGCCGAGCATGGCCAGTTGAATCCGCTCGTCGATCGGCGAATCGCTGTTCAAACAAGCCGCGAGCTTGGGCGCGAGGGTCGGATCCTGCATCATCACCAGCGTACGCACCAGTTCGCGATTGAGCCGGTGGTCGTCGCTGGGGAAATGGCTGGCAAGCTGACTGCGCAGTTCGGCCCGCTCGCCCGGCTCGAAGCCGCCGTGATGCAGCGCCAACTCGATCACGCGCAGCAGATCGAGCAGGTTGTCGTCGGAGAGATCGTTGCCCAGACTCTCCTGGCAGCGATCGAGAATCGTCACGCAGGTATCGCGGTCGGCGCCGAGCACCGCCAGCGCCACCGCTCCCTGCAGAAACACGCGCAAGTTCGAAGAACTCAGCACGGCCGACTGCCACTGGTCTTTGGGCAATTCCTCAAGCGCCCGGCGGGCTTCCCAGGCGACGAAGCGATTCGGCTCGGCCAACAACGGCTGGAGCTTATCTAGCGGCGCCGGATGCCCGGCACGCACCAGCGACGCACAGGCCAGGCGACGCACGTTCGCATCGCGGTCGTCGAGCAATGCCACGAGGCGATCGTTCGACGCCGCGGTGGTGTGAATGCCCATCAAGTACGTGGCCTTCGCACGCACTTTAGGACTGTCGTCGTGCGAGAGATCGACGAGCATGTCGACCGCCGGCTCGGGGCCGAACCATTGCATCAGGTCCAGAGCCCGCACGCGGCGTCGCGGATCGGCCTTTTCGTTGACGGCCACGGCGACCAGGGAGGGTCCCCACTCGTCGCCGAGTTCCTGCTTAACCTTGCGCACGGCCTCGCGGCCCCAGTCGGCCGCCAACTGAGGCTGGTCGATGGCCTGGGCAATGCTCGTGCGGGCCGGCTTGTCGGCGGATTCTTCGGCAGCCGCCTCGTCCGCCACGACGCGGAAAATCGACCCCTCGGTATTGCGCCCGCCGACGCAGATATACAGCCAACCGTCGGGGCCGACTTCGATATCGGAGCAGTTGAGCGGGCGCCCCTCGAGAAACAGCTCGCTTTCTGCCTGGTAAGTGCCGGCTTCTGGCTCGAGCATCACGACCACGACGCGGCCTTGCGACCAGTCGCACATGAATAGCGCATCCTGGTACTTCTCGGGGAATCGCTCGTGGTCGTAGAGCACGACGCCGGTGGGCGAACCGCGGCCGATGTCGATCGTCGCGGGCAGGCTATCGAGGTAGTACGGCGGCCACTTCGACCAGCCGCTGCGCCAGCCGAACTCGGCGCCGGGAATCAGGTGGTTCACCCGAGTCGGGCGATACCACGGCAAGGCGACGTCCCATTCCATGTCCGAGTCGTAGGTAAACAACTCGCCGTCGCGGTTGAAGGCGTGGTCGTAGGCGTTGCGAAAGCCGCCCACGAACAGCTCGATAAAGCTGCCGTTTTTGTCGGTGCGAATGACCGTGCCGCCGGGAGCCTTGCGGCCCGAGGCGTGGCCGTTGGCGTCTTCGTACTTGGGGTTGATCAGCTCGCCGTCGTAGTAGTGGTGATGCGGGCTCGTTTCGGCCAGTTCGCCCTCGACGAACGTGTGGTTGCCGAGCATGACGTAGATTAGGCCGTCGGGACCGAGGATCGGCTGGTGCGGTCCGTGCTCGCCCATGCCGCCCTGAAATGTGAACAGCGTTTCAACGCGGTCGGCCTTGCCGTCTTCGTCGGTATCGCTCAAGCGGTAAAAGGCCGTTTTCGAGGGGCCGTCGCCCACGGCAAACACGTGATCGTCCAGCGGCAGAATGCCCTGGCAGTTGTTGACCTTGTCGCAGTAGGTGTCGACCGTTTCGAACTTGCCGTCGCCGTCCTTGTCCTGAATCAGCAACAGGGGCCCGCGCTCGCGCGAGGCGATGATGTTGCCGTGCTTGTCGAAGGCCATCGCCACGAGCGATCCGGTGGAGCCGGGCTCGACGACTTCTTCGACCGAGAATCCGTCGGCCGGCGTGAAGCGATCTTCGGCCGCCGCCTGCGCAATCAGGCCGACGAGCGTCAGCAACAAGACCGGATAGAACGTGAGCCGGGAAGTGTCCATGAGTCGAGCGCCTCGCCAAGGTGCGTCTGAGTGAGGTTGGAGTCGAGAGCCGTCGCCGCGGACCGCCGATCCGAGCAGCGCGGCGTCGAGTCTCCCATTATAAACAACCGCCGGGAGCCATGCACGCACGCGGCACGCGGGCAGCGACGGCCGCCAACAGGCCATTGTGCGATTGACTCGCGGACGCCCGTGGCCGAAGCTATCGGGTTGTGGCGATTTAGGCGGACCGCCCGCGCGCGTTCACGGCATCTCGCGTATTTCCAACGTTCGGGTCCCTGGCAACAGGGCCCCTGAAAGAGCCCCAGGCCGCCATGCGGAAGCCACGCATTCTTGTTGTCGAGCCCGATGTGGATGCTGCCCAGCAGTATCGCGACGCCTTAGTGGTGCTCGCTTCTCCCGACTTCACCGTCGTGCCGGCCGCCGAAGTGGGACTGGCGGCACTGCGGGCCGAGTCGTTCGACCTGCTGCTGGTGAACATCGGCCGCGGCCAGCCCGGCGACTTCGACGCACTGCGCCAAGCACGCGAGATCGACGCCGAATTGCCCATCATCGTGATGACCGCTCACCCGAGCGTCGACTCGGCGGCAGCCGCGCTGCGTTTGGGCGCGAGCGACTACCTCGCCGAACCGATCGACCCCGAGGCGCTGGTCGAAGGCGCGACGCGGTTGCTCGGCGAACGGCGGATGGAAGAAGAGTACGAGTTGCTCCGGCGTCAGATCGAGCGGCCGTACGGCTTCGACGACATGAGCGGCGGCTCGCAGGCCATGCGTAAGGTGTTCGAAACGATCGAGCAGGTGGCCGAGTCCGACGTCGACGTGCTGGTCGTCGGCGAGACGGGCACGGGAAAGGAACTGGTCGCCCGCAGCATTCACCGCCGCAGCCGGCGAGCCGACGGGCCGTTCGTGCCGGTCGACTGCGGCGCGATCCCCGAGAACCTGCTGGAAAGCGAGTTCTACGGCCACGAAAAAGGCGCGTTCACCGGAGCCGAAAGCCGACGCATCGGCCTGCTGGAGTACGCCGACGGCGGCACGTTCTTCCTGGACGAGCTGGGCGAGCTGCCGATGCTCTTGCAGGCCAAGCTGCTCCGCACGCTGCAAGAGCGCAAGATTCGACGCGTGGGCGGACGCGAAGAGATCGACGTCGACGTGCGGATCGTCGCCGCCACGGCCCGCAACCTCGACGAGATGATTCGCAAGAGCGCGTTTCGGCAGGACCTGTACTACCGCATCAACGTCGTGCGGATCGACCTGCCGCCGCTGCGGAAGCGGGGCGACGACATCGGCCTGCTGATCGAATACCTGGCCCAACGCTACGGCCGCGAAATGGGACGCGAAATCAAGAGCATCACGCCCGAGGCCTACCAGGTGCTCAAGCAGTATCGCTGGCCCGGCAACGTCCGCGAGTTGCAAAACGTGCTGCGCCGGGCCATGGCGCTGGCCAAGGGACCGTTGATCACCTTGGACGATCTGCCCGACGACATCATCGCCGCCGCGGGCGAAGCCGGCACCAGCGGCGAAGTCGGCTTCTTCCAACTGCGCGACCAGCACATGTCGCAATTCGAGAACCAGTATCTCAGCGAGCTTCTGACCCGGCATCACGGCGACGTCCGCACCGCGGCGATCGAGGCGAAGCTGCCTCGCGGCACGCTCTATCGGCTGATGAAGAAGCACGATTTGGACACCGCGAGTTTCCGCTGAGGGACGTCGCGCGCGAAGAGGCGCGTTCTATCGGGTGATTTCGCCCGACTCTTGGCTGTCACACGGATGTGAATGGCGCTCCATCGGCGCGAATCTCCGCAAGTACTTCCCGGTTAGTGCGTTACGCGGCTTTCCCAGCGAGCGTACCGGCCGGCGCGATCTTTTCGCGAAAGCCCCACGTTTCTGGCAAGACGCCCCGCTTCGCTTCCGCTCGCCCCAAAGGCTTGATTGGTAAAGCGCTTGCGCGATGCGTCCCCGAAATCGCGAAAGCGCGACCGCGTTTTGGCACGAGCGTTGCTTTCTATGGGAACCGACGGCAATGAGAAAGAGGCAAACAAGAGTCAGTACCAACCATCAACGCATCGCTTACCAAAAGCGGAAACAACTTTTCGAAGGGAGCCTAGCCATGAAAAAGATCGAAGCCATCGTTCGGCACTTCAAAGTCGAAGAAGTCAAGGACGCACTCAACGCCAAAGGCGTGGCCGGCATGACCGTCACCGACGTGCGTGGATTCGGCCGCCAGAAGGGACACATGGAAACCTACCGCGGCACCGAATACGCCGTGGAGTTCATCCCCAAGTCGAAGATCGAAGTCGTCGTGGCCGATGCCAATGCCCAAACGGTGATCGACGCGATCCTCAACAGCGCTCGCACCGGACAAGTGGGCGACGGCAAGATTTTCGTCAGCGACCTGACCGGCGCGATTCGTATCCGCACCGGTGAGAGCGACGACGCCGCGGTCTAAGTGAGTGATGTGCAGGCGGCACAGCGGCACAACAGGCGGCACCGGCCCTCGCGGTCGGGTGCCGCTTGCCGCTTTTTGAGAGCAAGTTTCTCGCGGCGTTGGCGTTCAAAGCCAAGACGGACGCTGGGCTCCGACGCGGTGCAAGGCCCTAAGCGCAGCCGCGTACGAATCCCGCGTCCGTCTTGCTTCCCCTAGCGCCATTCCACTGGCACCGGCGGGGCGCAGTCGTCCCCGCAACAATTGATTCGCCGCAACCGCGACAATCTTGGATGCGGAGTTCGCGGAAAGGCGTAGGAAAACCGGCGAGAAAGCGGGCTAACGCCCTGCCCCATCGTTGCGGGTAGCAGCCGGCAGCGCTTGAGGCCGCGGCGGATCGGCAGCCGGCGCGGCTTGTTGCCCCGGGACCGGAGCGCCCGGTCTTCCGCCGCCGAGAATCGAGCGCGGCACGGCTCCGTTTACCCGGGGATTAGCCGGCTGCGGACGGGGTCCCCCCACGGGCGGATTCGCCGGCTGGGCTCCCGGCGCCGCCGGATCGGCGGGCAACTTGGTGGGATCGCCGCTGCCGGCCGAGGCGCCGCCGTCGACGAGCATATAGCCCGACCAGAAGAACGGATGACCGGCACGCAGCCGGGCAGCCCCTGGAGAAGCTTTCTTGATCCGCGGCTCGCGATCCGCTGCGAGCGTGGCATCGGACACGACCTGCACGCTCCGCTGCCAGGCATTGGCCGGCGGCACGAACGGCAACTCTTGCGCGTACTCGCGCACCAGCTCGATGCTCGTCTGCCCGGCGGTGCGCCAGCGGCTGATGAGCACCGTGCGCACGCCGGCCGACATCAGGCCGCAGACCGACAGAAACACTTCGCTTCCGTCGGGGCGTCCCTTGCGGATGCCGCTTTCGGCCGCGGTGTGGAATCCCGGCAGGATCATCTGCTGCGGTCCGCCCCAGGGCAGCGACAGCCAGCTCTCCAGCGACGCGGCGGCCGTCTTGCCGCGGTCGGCCTGCAGCGGTGCCCACGCATAAGGTCCATCGGCCGGCTCGACGTCGTCGAGCACGATCAACCCGTCGAGCATCACGCGATAGACGTTGGAAGGCGCGGTCAGCGGATGCGGCAAGGCCACGGCGCCCGCCACGGCGGGGGCAAAGCGGCGAAACGCCTCGGCGGCCACCGTGTCGTCGTCCTGCGGGTGCAGGCGTCCCAGGGCCACGCCCACGTTGGGCCGAGGCTTCTGCATCGCACCGTACTCCACGGCCAATCCGACCGTCGGCGTATAGCGTACGCGCGACAGCGAGATCAGCGGCCGCTTGCGATCCGGGGGGCCCACGATGAGCGTCTCGAACGGCAAGTACCACAGCATGTCGTCGGGCACGATCACGATCTCTTCGAAACCGCCGGTCAGCTCCACGTTCGAGCGATCCAGCAGCAGATCGGTGACCTTGGAAGCGGAAGTGCGCCAGTTGCTCTTGCTCAAATCGGCCTGCGACAACGCGTGGTTGGCGTCGAAGTTGCCGATCTCGCGGAGCAGATCCGTCACCTGCTTGCGCAACTGCACGGGCGAACGCACCTGCCAGGCCGCAAAGCGGTCGTTGGAAAACAGGAAGGCGTACAGATCGCGCTTCGTGGCGAAGAAGGCCAGCACGACGTGGCCCGGCGGCAGCGACTGCTGCACGTCGGTGGTCGAGCGCAGCGGTGGAAAGACCATGTCAGCCGGCTCGCGCCGCAAGGCAATTTCGCGCAGCACCACCTCCTGCGACCGGCTGACCTGCTCGAGCGCGGCGAGTTGATCTTCCTGTTCCCGCTTCGCATCGGCCGCCGCGGCCACCAGCGGTTTGGCGGCCAGTTCCGTGCGAATCTGCGCGGCGCGCTCGGCCATCTTAGCGTATTGCGGATAGTGGGCCAGCAGATTCTGACGCTGCAACAGCCCCTCGTCGCCGAGCGCCTCGACGGGGCCTTCGAGAATCCACCGCAAGGCGATCAATCGTCCGCCCATCGGCAGCGTGCTGTAGAAACGGTGGCGCCGCGCACGATCGGCGATCTGCACGGCCTGCTCTTGCTGCTTGGCATCGTCCATCGACAGCTCGAACCAATGCTCGAGCGCCGCCTCCTTGTTGGCGTGCAGCACCGAGTGGCATTCCAGCGGATGGGTCCGCCAGTCGGCCGGAGTCGGATCGCGCAAGACTTGCTCATAGAGCAGCGAAGCTTCGCGGTTGCTGGCATGGCCCGACACGTAGCGCTTGTCGGCCAGGGCAATCTGGAAGGCCCACAGCGAGCCGGACTGCTGGAATTGCAGGGCTTGTCCCAGCGACTGGTCGCCGCCGGGGACGTTGCCCATCTGGTAGGAGACCAGCGCGCTTAAGTAGTTCATCTCGGCGCCGAGCCGCGCTCGCGTGAGGCTGCTGCGCCCCATCGCGACGCGGGCGTTTTTCAGGTATTCGGCGGCCTCTTCCACCTGGTGCAGCACGGCCATGTTCTCGGCGGCCAGCAGCAACAGCGAGGCATGCAGGTGACGCGGAGCCTGCGTTCGCGACCAGTTCAGGGCCGGGCCGATCGGCGGATAGGGTCCCTTCTGGTTCAGCAGCAGGTGCGCGAGCGACCCCATCCGAAAGGCTTCTTCCAGATTCGTCGGGTTCGGGAAATTCGCGCAAGCGTAGCTGGCCTCCTGGCACAGGTTCATGGCCTGGGGATAGTCGCCGTCTTCCATGGCCAGCCGCGCCAATTCCAAAAGGGCCGTGCTGGTCAGCGGGTGGTCGAACTGGCCGGCGACGAGCAGGCCGCGCTCGAGCGCCGTCTTGGCTTGCGGCAAACTGCCGGCGGCGGCGAACGCGCAACCCAACTGCACGTTGACCCAGGCTTCGCTCCAGTGATTGGGCGGTCCGGGGCGGCGCGACAACACGTCGACCACGTTCTGCGTCAGCGGATCTTCCTTGCACACCGGGCCCATCAAGTCGCGGCGGCGGCGGATCGCCAGGCAAGTCGCGCGGACGATCTCAGCCACGTTCACCGGAAAGGCCACGGCAGCCTGAATCACGCCACCCTGGCGGGCCACTTGCGTCTGGTCGATCTGCCCCTGCCCCATCAGGTAGGTTTCGGCAAAGGCTCCGGCCGGCGCGCCGCGCTTGCTCTGGCCCCAAGGCGTTGCCCGGACCGCGTTGCGGGCGGCGGCGATGTTCTGAGGAAACTGGACGCGCATCATCCAGTCGGAGTAGGCCACGTAGAGCTTCAGCGCGGCGTCGTAGTTCTCGAGGGCCGCCGGCATCTGGCCGAGCTGGTAGTAGCACTCGCCGGCCATCGTGTAGTAGGGAATCGCGTCGATCCACTGGCTGTTGACGGTCTTGATGCCGTTGCGAGCCTCGTTGCGGAACAGCGCCAGCGAATCCTGGTAGTTGCCGTTGTAATAGTTCGGCAGCGCGTTGAAATACAACTGCGAAGGGATCTGCCCGCCGCCGGCTGCCGGGGTGGCCGAGGGGACGGCGATGATTTGCGCTTCGGCTGCCGGCATCAAGCCTGCCAGCAGCAGGCCGATCGACAGCGTCAGTCCCCGCGCCAGGCGCGCGAAACCGCTAGCAAGGAAATGCATTCCAGCCTCCGGGCAAGAAAACGCTCGCTACCGGCCTAAAGCGGAAAGAGGGCGGCAGCGTGCTAGCTTGATAAGTGTTCCGCAAATTCGCCATGGTTCATCATAACCAACAGCCCTCCGGGGAGCGAACTTTGCGGCAGGCCGCAACCCGCTAGCACCCTCGCCCCACCCCGCTGGGGACGCATCGTGGCCGAATGGTTGTCTGGGGGTTTTTCAACAACTTTGCCAATGAACTCAAAGTCTGCGGTGGGCACTGCCGATATGCTTCTTGCGGATTTTAACGGACGCAGTGAGCCTGACGGCCCCTCGGACGCGCCGGAGCTGGCGCCGCCGCGGTTGCGACTGCCCGAGCGAGGTCCGCTCCACGGAGGGAGAGATCCGAATGCGGCAAACCAACGAACAACGACGCTGCTGGCGAAACGCCTGGTACGGGCTGAGCCTGTGCGCGGCGATGGGCCTGACCGGCTGTCAGGTCGACCTCGGTGGGCAGACGCTGCCCAGTCCGTACTACCAGCAGGACGACATTCAGTACTTCCCGCCGGGACCGGAGTTCATGCTCACCAAGGAGGCTGCGGTGCAGAAAGAGTTCTCCGAAGACCAGGCAGCCCGGCAGTAGTCGAGGACACGATGCGGCGAGCGTTGCGCGGCAGATGGTGGAAAGGGTGCGCCGTGGCGATCAGCCTGCTGGCAGGCTGGATCGTCTCGCAGGAGGCGGTCCGTCAGGATCAGTCGCCGCTGCCCATGCCCTACGACCAGGCCGAAGATGTCCAGTACTTCTCGCCGGGCACCGAGTGGGTGCTGACACGTCACGTGCCGCACGCTACGACGGAAACCGATTCCCACGAACAACCGGAGTGAGTTCCCCAATGATGTGCGCAAGCGCGCCCGATGAGACTGTGCGCTTGTGCGTCGAATTATCGTCGAGCACTCGCTCGATGGGGCCGGCCTGTGGCCGCGGTCGTCTCGGCCGTCGGCAACCGTCCGGTTCCGCGTGCGAGTGTTGGGGGGACGACGCCCTCGGAGGCTGACGTCCAGGATGTTCGCCCTCGCTCCATGCGAGGTGCGCCCTGGTCGTCAGCAGCCGAGGGACTTTTTTCTTGCAGGTCGCCACGAGACGGTCGCCATTGCCATGAACATCACGGAAATGCAGTTAGCGCCCGAGGTCCAGGAGTGGGTCGACGTGGTGCTGATTTGGGTCGGCTTCGGCACGCTGGTGGGCCTGATGGCCAAGGCGGTGATGCCGGGCCGCGATCCCGGCGGCGCCGTGGCCACGCTGGCCATGGGCGTGGGCGGCACGGTCGTGGGCTGCGGCGTGCTGACCTATTTCTCCGGCCACCGCATCACGCCGGTCGGGCCGGTCGGCTTCCTGGTGGCCAGCGGCGGCGCGTTCGTGCTGCTGTTCTTCTACCGGCTGCTCAGCGGTCGCTTCTTTTACGAGGGCGACAAGGCACTGGTCATGCGAGGGTCGCGAGCACGAAGACGGGGACGGCGCTTGTATACGCACGTCGAGGAATGACCCCCGACCGCTTCGCCGCTCGCAGCTTGC
Organism: Planctomycetota bacterium; assembly: GCA_003389325.1. Classification (GTDB taxonomy): domain Bacteria; phylum Planctomycetota; class Planctomycetia; order Pirellulales; family PALSA-1355; genus LB-PLM-3. Next base: position 162,449 of record QQVE01000053.1, on the reverse strand, counting down.
CGAACCGCATTGGACCCCCAAGACGGCTGTGCCTCGCGCCCACGCGCATCGCGTGTAAACGCTAGCCTCGCCTCAAGTTTGCTCTACCCCCCGGTGGTTGCTACCGTAATGTGAGCGGGCGGCAGGGTTTCGCAACCGGCGTGCCAATCTTGCGCCAAGCGCGCGAAACCTCTCGGCACTTGCCGGTGTTTAATGGATCGCTCGACCGTGCAAAGGATGCGTTTCCCAGACAAGGGCCCAAGACATGCCTTTTTCCCGCATTTCTCTTGCCGCCGGCTTCTTCGCCCTGGCTCTGCTGCCAGTGGCCGCGGCCGGCGAGCTCGATCCCCACTCGGTTGCCCAGCGCGTCGATGAGCTGCTGGCCGAGGAAACCTACCAGGCCACGGCCGACACCGCGGAGCTGGCTCCTCGGACCGACGATGCCACGTTTTTGCGGCGGGTCAGTCTCGACCTGACCGGGGTGCCGCCGACGCCGGAAGAAATCACCGCGTTCGCTTTCGACACCACCTCCGACAAGCGCGCCCGCGCCGTCCAGCGGCTGCTCGCGCAGCGACAGTTCGGCGAGAACTGGGCCCGCTACTGGCGCGACGTCATCATGTACCGCCGCAGCGAAGATCGGGCACTGTTGGCCGCACCGGCTCTGTACCAGTTCCTCACCGACTCGTTCAACGGCCAGCCTCGCTGGGACGAGATTGCCCACCGCTTCATCACCGCCACCGGCGACGTACGCGAAGAGGGAGCCACGGCACTGATCATGGCCCAGATGGGCGGCGCCGAAGACACCACCGCGGAAATCTCCCGCATCTTCATGGGCATCCAGATTCAATGTGCCCAGTGCCACGATCATCCGACCGATCGCTGGAAGCGCGAACAGTTCCATGAGCTGACCGCCTTCTTCCCGCGGCTTTCGATCAGGCCGGTGCGAGTCGAGGGCAAGCGCCGCTCGTTTGCCGTCGTGCCGGTCGACAGGGGTCGCGTCAAGCGGCCCAACAACCCCCGCCAGGGCGCGCTCGAACACTTCATGCCCGATTTGGATCATCCCGAGGAAGAAGGCCAGTTGATGAAGCCGGTGTTCTTCGTCACGGGCCAACAGCTTGACGACGGCCTGCCCGACTCCGAGCGGCGCGAAACGATTGCCGATTGGATCACGGACCGCAAGAATCGCTGGTTCGCCAAGGCGTACGTCAACCGCATGTGGTCCGAAATGGTTGGCCTGGGCTTTTACGAGCCGGTCGACGACATCGGCCCCGACCGCGAGTGCTCGGCGCCCAAGACGCTCGACTACCTGTCGGATCGGTTCGCGGCCAGTGGCTACGACGTCAAGTGGCTGTTCGAAGTGATCGCCGCCACCGACGCCTACGGTCGCGAGAGCCGCTCGCGGATGGACGACGACGTGGCCCCCTTCACTGCCGCCTGCCCGCAACGCCTGCGGGCCGATCAGTTGTTCAATGCACTGGTCGAAGTGCTGGGCATTTCCGAAGGTGACGACGACGACAAGAAGGCGCGCAACTATCGGACCGCATTCAACAGTCCGCGCGGCCAGGTGAACAAGACATTCGGCTACGACCCGAGCGTGCGTCGCGACGAGGTAGCCGGCTCGATCCCGCAAGCCCTGTTCCTGATGAATTCTCCGCAACTGGCCCGGGCCATGAGCGGCGACGACCGCGGCACTTCGCTCGGCCGGATGCTCGACGAGATCTCCGACGACGAGGCGTTGGTCAGCGAGCTGTACCTGCGCTGCCTGGCCCGCGAGCCGAGAGAGTCGGAAATGAAGACGTGCCTGGAGCACGTGAGCAACAGCAACGAGCGGGCCGATGCCTTCGAGGACATCCTCTGGGCGCTGGTCAATTCCACCGAGTTCTTGAACCGTAACTAACAGCGTTCGTCCCGCGCCGCGGGATGGATTTCACGAGCAGGATCTGCATTGCCATGACCATGCACTTGCGTCATCAAGTCGACGTTTCGGTTTCCCGCCGCGGTGCGATTCATCGCCGCGATTTCCTGCGGGGTATTTCCACCGCGGCCGTGGCCGCCGGCACGCTGGGTTGGAGCGACCTGGTGACGCTGCAGGCCGGCGAACTCAAGAAGCGCGGCAAGTCGATCATCCTGCTGTGGATGCAGGGCGGGCCCAGCCCGTTCGAAACATTCAGCCCCAAGCCGGGACACGAAAACGGCGGCGAGACCAAGGCCATCGATACCTCGGTCGCCGGCATCCAGATCAGCGAAAACTTCCCGCAAACGGCCAAGGTCATGCACGAGGCGGCGCTGATCCGCTCGATGACCAGCAAAGAAGGCAGCCATCCGCGGGCCACGTACCTGGCCCACACCGGCTACCTGCCCACGGCCAACGTCAAGTATCCGGCCTTCGGCTCGAACGTAGCCGACCAGCTTCCGCGGCCCGAACTCGACCTGCCGTCGTTTGTGCGCATCGGCAACGGCAATCGCGACGGCAGCGGCGGCGGCCTGCTGGGGATCGACTTCGACCCGTTCGTGCTGAACAAGGCGGGCGAGCTGCCGACCAACGCCAAGCCCACCACGGCCGAGAATCGCTATTCGCGGCGGCTCGACCTGCTGGGACGACTGGAAGCCGACTACGCGGCCCAAGGCGCCGACTACGAGGTTTCGGAGCACAACAAGCTGTACCGCAAAGCCTCGAAGATGATCCTCAGTTCGCAGATGAAGGCCTTCGACCTGGAAGATGAACCAGCCGCTGTGCGGGCCGCGTACGGCGACTCGGAGTTCGGCATGGGCTGCCTGCTGGCCCGACGCCTGGTCGAAACCGGCGTGCCCAGCATCGAGGTGACGCTCAACGGTTGGGACACGCACTTCGAAAACTTCCCCCGTGTACGCGAATTGGCCGGCCAGGTCGACACGCCGCTGGCCTACCTGATCACCGATTTGAAGCAGCGCGGCATGCTCGACGACACGCTGGTCGTATGGATGGGTGAGTTCGGCCGCACGCCGCGCATCAATCCCCGCGCCGGACGCGACCACTATCCCAAGGCCTTCAACGTGCTGTTGGCCGGCGGCGGCGTGCGGGGCGGACAGGTGATCGGCACCACCGACGCCGGCGGTGCCGCGGTCGAAGACCGCCCGGTGACCGTACCCGATCTGCTGCAATCGTTCTGCCAGAGCCTGGGCATCGATGCCTCGTACGAGAACATCGCTCCCAACGGCCGCCCGATCAAGATCGTCGACGGCGGCAGTCCGGTGAGCGAATTGTTCGGCTAAGAGTCGGACCGCTCCGGACCGGGGCATTCGACGCGCGCCCGCGGCGCATCAAGCACCGGCGCGCCCCCCGATCCGCTCGGGTCGTGGGAATTTGGCGTGGCGGCCGATTCGCGTTAGCATTGACGGCATGACCACGCCGCCTGACGAGCCCGAATCCAAGCCACCCCACTTCGATTCGCTCGAGCAAGAGGCGTTTCTCAATCTCTGGCGCACTTACGACCGCCTGCACGTCCTCGAAGAAGACCTGTTCGGGCGCTATCGCCTCACGCCGCAACAATACAATGCCCTGCGGCTGCTGCGCGGCGAGGGCGAAGGCAAGCTGGCCACACTGGCCCTGGCCTCGCGGCTCGTCTCGCGGGCCCCGGACATCACGCGCCTGCTCGACAAGCTGGAACAGCGTGGGCTGATCGTGCGCGAGCGGCCGGCCGACAATCGCCGCATGGTGCTGATCGGCCTGACCGACAAGGGGCGCGATCTGCTGGCCAGCCTCGACGAACAGGTGCGGGCTTGTCACGCCCGCCAACTTGGCCATCTCGACAAGGAAAAGCTGCGGGCATTGATCTCGCTACTCAAGAGCGCTCGGTCGCCGCACGAGGAGTCAGGCAGCCACTGGCTGCCGACGGTATAATGAGTCGCCCGCCATGGGGCACCTCCCTGGGGGAGCAGCCGATTCGTTTAAAGAGGAATGTCCGTGTCGCAGGAAACCACCGTACTCCCTGAGGTCTGCCGATTCGACGCTGCCGGCGGGGCGAGGATCTACCGCGTCTCGTGCGACGCCTTTCCGGGGTTTGTCGTCCATTGCTACCTGATTCTCAACTACGGCCCGCCCACGCTGGTGGACGTGGGCAGCGGATTCGGCGACGCGAACGATCAGTTGCTGGCCGGACTGGAAAAGGTACGCACCGAGTTCGGCGAAACGGTCGGCCTGGCGGACATCGAGCGGATCATCATCACGCACGGACACATCGACCACTTCGGCGGGTTGTCGTTCCTGCACGAGAAGATGCCTCAGGCCGAGATCGCTATTCACCAGCTCGACGCGCGGATTCTGACCGCCTTCGAAGAGCGGGTCGAGGTGGCCAAGAAGGCCATTCGGCGATTCCTGCAGCAGTCCGGCGTCAGCGACGACATGCTGCAAGGCTTCATGGACGTCTACGGCTACTCGAAGAAGAACATGCACAGCCTGCCGGTGGCCCGCACCCTGGTCGACAACCAGAAGCTGGACGGCTTGCGGTTCATCCACACGCCGGGGCACTGCCCGGGCCAGGTGTGCATCATGGTCGGCGACGTGCTGCTCTCGGCCGATCACATCCTGCCGCTGATCACTCCGCACCAGGCGCCCGAGAGCATCATGCCCTACACGGGTCTGGGTCACTACCTGGAGTCGCTGGGCAAGGTGGCTCGGGTCGAGGGCATTCGCATGGCCCTGGGCGGGCATCAAAAACCGGTCGAGAACGTCTACCAGCGCATCGTGGAGATTCGCGAGAGCCACGAGCGCAAGCTGGAAAAAGTTTGGGGCGTGGTGGAGAAGTCGCCGGAGCCGCTGACGATGAACGACATCTCCTCGCAGCTCTACGTGCACGTGAAGGGCTTTCACGTGCTGTTGGCGCTCGAGGAAGTGGCCGCGCACGTCGAGTATCTGTACCAGCACAACCGGCTGGCGATCGCGAACCTCGATGAATATCGACGCGAAGAAAACCCGGCCATCCGCTACGTCGTGGCGTAGGACGCGCAGCTACTTCGCCTTGCTTGCCGCCTTGCGGTCGATCGGCAGATAGTCCGACGGCGTGCGTGCCGCCGCCAGCAGTCTCTCCATGCGGGCCACGACGTCGGGATGTTCTTCCGCGATGTCATTCGTTTCGCCCAGATCGGCCGACAGGTCGAAGAGTTCGAGCGAGGCAGCCGGTTTGTTTCGCACCGCCTTCCACTTGCCCTGCCGCACGGCCTGGCTGAATCCGCGTTCGGGAAACTCCCAGTAAAGATACTCGTGCTCGGGTTGCGGGCGCGACGCGTTCTTGCCCAACAGCGTGGGCACCATCGAGATGCCGTCAATGTCCGCGGGAGCCTGAGCCCCGGCGAGTTCGGCCAGGGTGGGCAGTGCATCCCAAAAAGCCCAGGGCTCGTCGCTGGTCGTGCCGGCGGCAATCTTGCCGGGATAGCGCACGATCATCGGCACGCGGATGCCGCCCTCGTACAAGTCGCGCTTGATCCCCCGCAGCGGACCCGAGCTGTTGAAGAATTCCGGGTCAGCGCCCCCTTCGCGATGCGGGCCGTTGTCGCTGGTGAAGAACACGACCGTGTTGTCGGCCAGGCCGAGCTCTTCCAAACGATCGAGCAGGCTGCCCACTTGCGTGTCGAGATACGTGATCATCGCCGCGTGATTCTTCTGGGCCTGCGGCCACGACTCGTCGGAGTAGGGATCGTCGCTGGGGACTTCCATCCCCTTCTTGCCCGCCTCGTTATTGGCGTGCGGCTGGGTGAGTGCCAGGTAGAGAAAGAACGGCCCGCCCTGCTCGCGCTCGACGAAGGCCAGCGCTTCTTCGGCGAACAGATCGGCCGAATAGCTCACCCGCTTCGAAGCGACGCCGCCGGAGACGACGTTTTCCAGCGGCACGCGCTGCTCGTTCCGCCACAGGTAGTCGGGATAGTAGTTGTGGGCATGCCGCTGGTTGAGGTAGCCAAACCAGTAGTCGAAGCCCTGCCGGGTGGGAATGCCCGTGGTGTCCGGTTCGCCCAGTCCCCACTTGCCGACGATCCCGGTGGCGTAGCCGGCGCTCTTGAGCACTTCGGCCACGGTCACGTCGCCGGGCTCGAGCGGCACGCGGGCGTTGGATCGCACGCGGCAGTGGCCGGTGTGCAGGCCCGTCATCAACGTGCAGCGCGAGGGAGCACAAACCGTGCTGCCCGCATAGCAACTCGTGCACCGCAGCCCCTGGCTGGCCAGTCGATCGATGTTCGGGGTACGGATGCGTTTCTGCCCGTAGCAGCCCAGATCGCCGTAGCCCAGGTCGTCGGCCATGATCCAGATGATGTTCGGCTTGTCGGCCGGCGCGGCAGCCGCCATCCGGCAAGCGAATGCGCCGACGTACAGCACCAGCGCCGCGAGGACGAGTCGGGCGACGGCTTTCGAGGCGTTGTGCATGGCTACTCCTTCGCTTTCGCGGTTGATGGTCCGCGACTCAGTATGCGTGAGACGCGGCACGGGATCAACGCAGGCGATGCTATTCGTCGTTGAGTAGTTTCCGCGCTCGCCCGAGGGCCTCTTGGGCGGCGGCGTCGAGCGTGGGATAAGCCAGGCCCAGCGATTCAAGCTTGCTGACGATGACGTCGGAAACGACGACGCGGCTGAACCACTTGCGGTCGGCGGGCACGACGTACCAGGGCGCCCACTCGGTGCTGGTATAGCTGAGCATTTCCTCGAAGGCCTTTTCGTAGTCGTCCCAGAAGGCGCGCTCGCGTACGTCGGCCTCGGAGAACTTCCAGTTCTTGTCCGGCGAGTCGAGCCGGGCCATGAAGCGCTCCTTTTGCTCGTCCTTGGAAAGGTGCAGAAAGAACTTCAGCACTTCGAAATTGTTGCGCTCCAGGTAGCGTTCGAAGGCATTAATCTCTTCGAAGCGGTTGGCCCACAGCTCCTGCTGCTCTTTGCGCGAGGCCTGCAAGTGCTCGCGGCCGAGCAGCTCGGGATGCACGCGCACCACCAGCACCTCCTCGTAGTACGAGCGGTTGAAGATCCCGATGTTGCCGCGCTCGGGCAGCGCCCGGACGTAGCGCCACAGATAGTCGTGATCCAGCTCTTCCTCCGAAGGGACCTTGAAGCTCTTCACCTGGCAGCCGGCCGGATTGACCCCCGACATCACGTGCTTGATCGTGCCGTCTTTGCCCGAGGCATCGATCCCCTGCAGGATGATCAACAACCCGTAAACATTCTGGGCGTGGAGCTTGGATTGCAGGTCGGCCAGCTTCTCGACGTCGGCGGCGAGCTTGTCCTGGGCCTGGGACTTGTCCCCGAAGGGCTCGGTCGCGGCGGTGTCGTAGTCGCGCAGGCGGACGTTGGTGCCCGGCGGCACGCGAAAGCGTTCGACGTTCATGATTCCTCCGCCGCCAGGCTGCCGTCGCGCTCGACCAGCCGGCACCAGGGATGCGGCGCGATCGGCGGTTCGAATCGTTCCGGATGAAATAGGTGGGCTAGAATCTCCAAACTGTCGACCAGCCGGGGGCCCGAACGATTGAAGTAGGCGTTGCCGTCCACGGCGAACACGCGATGGTCGCGCACGGCCGAGAGCGTCTGCCACTTGGGAAACGCCGCCAGCGGCGCGGCTTCGGCGACCGTCCGCTCCAGGTCGAACCCGCACGGCATGACGACGATCACCTGCGGATCGAAGCGGACGATCTGCTCCCAATCGGCATACGTGCTGTGCTGCCCGGCGACGACCAGCGGGCAGCGTCCGCCCGCCCAGGCGATCAGCTCGGGCATCCAGTTGGCGGCCAGCATCGGCGGCTCGATCCACTCGAGACAGGCCACGCGCGGCACTTCGCCCGCAGACAAATCGGCGGTTGTGGAGCGCACCCGGTCCACGCGGGCCTGGAGCCCGGCAACCACGTCGGCGGCCGTGGCCTCGACGCCGGCCGCTTTGCCGATACGGCGGATATCGTCGAACACGTCGGCCAGGTGGGCCGGATTGAGTGCCAGGACTTGCGATTCCGCGAGTGACGGCCGCTCGCGCACCGCCGCCACGACATCTTCGTAGCGCACGGCACACACGTCGCATTGGGCCTGCGTCACAATCAGATCGGGAGCTAGCTCGGCGAGCTTGTCCACGTCGATCGCGTACAGCGCCGACTGCTCGGCGGCCAGTGAACGCACCTGGGCGTCGATCTCTCCGCTGGCGGCCGTGGCCTCGACCAGCGAGCGCGTGAGCCGCGGCTTGGCGTGCACCTCGGGCGGAAAGTCGCACTCGTGGCTCACCCCCACGACCCGCTCGCCGAGTCCGAGCAGGTACAGCATTTCGGTGGCGCTGGAAATCAGTGACGCAATCCGCTTGGGGGTAGTCATGCGGCGCAGCTTACACCCCGCGCCCGCGCGACTCAAGCGGCGGGTGGCCGCGGGTCGCACAGTTGACCCGACGCGGCCGGCATCCCTAAGCTTACAGACGTGCCGGCGAACGATTCGGCGAGCGATCCCGCTTGCCAACCTTGCCGAGAAAGGTGGCCCAGCGATGAAGATGTTTGTGGCCGGCCAGTGGGTCGACACGCCGAAGAAAATCGAAGTCAAGAATCCGTTCGACGGCTCGGTCGTCGACACCGTGCCGCAGGGCAGCGCCGACGACGTCGATCAGGCCCTGGCCGGATTGCTCGAAGGGGCCCGGATCATGCGGGCCATGCCGGGCCACGAGCGCTACAAGATCCTCCGCCGCGCGGCCGACCTGGTCGACCAGCGCAGCGAAGAGCTCGGCCGCCTGATTAGCCGCGAGGAAGGCAAGGTGCTGGCCGAAGGCCTCACTGAGGTTTCCCGCGGGCGCGAAACGCTCGAGCTCTCAGCCGAGGAGGCCAAACGGCTGGGCGGCGAGGTCGTGCCGCTGGATGGCGCTCCGGGGGCGGCCCACAACCTCGGGTTTACGCTGCGCGTGCCGTGCGGCATCGTGGCGGCCATCAGCCCGTTCAACTTCCCGCTCAACCTGGTGTGCCACAAGGTCGGGCCAGCGTTGGCGGCGGGCAACGCCGTGATCGTGAAACCGGCCAGCGACACGCCGCTGTCGGCCCTCGCGCTGGTCGAGATCCTGCTCGAAGCCGGGCTGCCGCCGCAGGCCATCGCCTGCGTCACCGGGCCCGGCAGCACGCTCGGCGACGCGCTGGCCGGCGATCCTCGGGTGCGCAAGATCACCTTCACCGGCAGCCGCGAAGTGGGTGAGCACATCTGCCGCACCGCGGGTCTGAAGAAAGTGACGATGGAGCTAGGTTCCAACAGTCCGATCATCGTCATGCCCGATGCCGACCTGGACAAGGTGGCGGCGGCCACCGCGGCCACGGGGTACGCGAACGCCGGCCAGGTGTGCATCTCGACGCAGCGCGTGTTCGTCTTCGATCGCGTGTACAGCGACCTGCTCGACGTGCTCAAACCCAAGGTCGAGGAAATCACGCTCGGCGATCCGCTGGACGAGAAGAGCAAGATGGGCCCCATGATCCGCACCAGCGACGCCGAGCGCGTCGAAAGCTGGATCGCCGAGGCCGTCTCGGGCGGGGCAAAGATCGTCGCCGGCGGCCATCGCACCGGGACTATGTTCCAACCGACACTCGTGGCCGACGTCGACCCGCGGATGCGGATCAGTTGCGAAGAACTGTTCGGCCCCGCCGTGGCCGTGAGCCGGGCCTCGTCGATCGAAGAGGCCATCAGCATGGCCAACGACTCGCCCTACGGCCTATCGGCCGGCATCTTCACCGAGAACGTCCGCTGGGCGATGCAGTTCGCCCGCCAGGTCGACAGCGGCAACCTGCACATCAATTGGGGCCCGCAATGGCGCGCCGACCTGATGCCCTACGGCGGGCTCAAGCACAGTGGCTTCGGCAAGGAAGGGCCCAAGTACGCCGTCGAAGAAATGACCGAACTCAAAATGGTCGTCTTCCACGACGTCTGACGCGGCGGGGGCGCCACTACGCCTCCGGGTTTTCGCCGCCGGCGGCGGCGCCCTCGGGCGCGGCGCCGGCGGGGTTCGACTGCGTGGGATCGGCGCTTTCGGCCTCGGTCTTGTTATTGGTGGACTGCCGCTGGCCGGTGCCCCGATAGAGATCGTCGGCATCGAGCACGTTCTGCAACACGAACTCTTTGGGGAACTCCCGATCCAGTTGATGCAGGACGCGGCGATAATGGTCGATCGATTCGATCAGCTCATCGCTGGTAGCAGCATCGTCCAGCAGCTTGGGATAGGCGTCGAGCACGTTGCGCCACTTGTCGAAGCCTTCTTCGTACAGGCTCGCGGCCTGCGTGATCTCGGCGTCGGCGAAGGCCTGGTCCGCATCGTACACGAGCTTGCGGGCGGCAAGCGCGTCGTCCTGCTGCTCGACTTCGCAGCGCAGCTTCCAGTAATCGTAGTTGACGATGCCGCGGTCGATGTCGATGGCGCGGGCCATCTCGTCGGCGAAGGTGGCCTCCTCGGCGGCCTGCAGCGCGGCGGCGCGGTCCTCGCCCTCGACGCGGTCGGCCACGTCGCGATGCGTCACTTCGATCTTCAGAGAGATGGGGAACATCATCTGCTGTTGCTTGCTCGTGCGGCTCTCGGGCGAGGTGTTGTAGGCGTCGCGTTCTTCTTCGGAAAGGGCCGCGATGCGCTCCTCGCGAATCTGCTCGCGGAGTCCAGGCGCGAGTTCCTCGAGTTTCGCCTGCGCTTGCTTTGATTTTTCCTCGTAATCTTCCTTTTCGTTGAGCCGAGCAAAGACGTTGTACTTCGTGGGGAAGTCGTGATTGGAGAACTCCGCCCAGTTCTCGGCCGCCTGCCGCCAGGCGTTCTTGGCCACCTCGCCGAACGTGCCTTCGCTCTCGATGGCCTCGGCATAGTTGATCAGGCACATCACGGGGTGGGAGTAGAACAACAGGGGCGATTGGCCGCGCAGCGGCACGCCGCGGGCCACGGCCTCTTCGGCCTTGAGCATCCACTGGCGGCCGACCAGCCAATTGTCGCGCTGCGAGACGGGCACGCTGCCGTGGAAGTCATCGTCTTCGACGAACATTTCCCGGAACTGCACGTGCTCGTCGGCCCGGCCGATCTTCTGCGCGATCGTGAAACCGATCTTGCCCAGCAGGCGCGGTTCGTCCTTGTTGTAGGTCGTGCCTTCCTTGAGGAAGTCGATGCCCTTGATGACCCAGTAGTAGCGGTCGTGATAGTCGTCGAACTCGACCGAGATGTTGTACGACAGGTTCCAGCCCTGAAACACCCAAACGCTGACGAAGTTGGGCTGCAGCCGGGCGATCTGCTCGAGCGTGGCCGAGAGATTCACCCAGTCCTCGGTCTTGCGATATTCGTTGGCCTTTTCCCACAGCAGGTTGGCGGCGATGTTGCGCATGCCGAGGGTCGCCAGGCGAATCGTTTCGCTGGCCGGATCGATCTCGCCGAGCTGGGCCTGGCCGAGTTGGTAGCGCTCGCGCATTTGGGCCAGTTGACCACCGTCGCTGTCGGTGGTCTGCGGCTGGCTGAGCCACGACAGCGGCAACAATAGCGCCACGATGATGCAGGCATAGACAATCTTGCGATAAAAACGCTTCTGCTGGTTCATCGAGCCACCTCGCGCATTCTGAGAAAGAAGTATCCGATGGCGAACATCGCGATTACGAATCCCACCCCGCTGAGCACCTGCACCAGCAGCAGGTCGGGCGGAATATCGTAGCCGTGCGCCACGTATTCGACGCTGTCGAATTGTCCAAAGTCGGGCAACAGGCTCGTCACCGACGTCATGACGGCCATGAAGACGACGTCGGCCGCCTTCACGACGTCGGTCGTCAGTCCGGGCTCCAGTTGTACCGTCACGTTCTTCTGCTGCACGAGCCGGATGAACGACTCGGCCGGTCCGCCGCCTTCGACCGTGCCGGCGGCGACGTCGAAGATGAATCCCGTCGAAGTACCCAGCACCAGGGCCGCCAGCGTGGCCAGCATGGCCACCGGGCCACTCAGGAACGTGCTGAACATCACTCCCAGGCTCGTCACCAAAAGCATCCGCACCCAAATGCCCAGGAAGCCCTTGATGAAGTTGACCTGGAAAGACGCATCGCGGGCCCGCAGGTACAAGTCGGCCTTGGCCACGCCGAAGTACTGCCCGCTGTCGAGGCACTGCATTTCGATTTCGAGCTCGCCCTCGGGTGCCAGGTCCTCGAACAGGTCGATCGTGCGGCCCTCGGGCGTGGTCAGCTTGCGCGGGATCTCGATCGGGTTGACCGTTCCGTCCTTGGCCTGGAACACCTCGACGGCGCTTTCGATGCCGATGTTGCGCGGGTTGCGCAGCTTGAGCGTGCCGCGAATCGGCTGTTCGATGTCCCCCTTGTGCGAGCGGAAGACGCGCACGGTCATTTCGATTGGAAGCGAATCGCCGTAGCGCTCGGGGGTAATGCCGTCGAATCGCCAGACGGCGGCCGCCAGCGTGGCACCTTCGATGAAGCTGCGGTACTTCCACTCGTTGCCCACGTTGATGCCGCGCGACACGGCGGCCCCGCTGCGATCCCGAAAGCGCAACTCTCCGTATTCGGGCACGCGGGCATTGAACATTCCGCGCGGCGGGCCAAGCACGTAGCGCGTTTCGTCGCCGTCCTCGACCGGATCGATCTCGTGCCAGTGGCCATTCACCGTATTGGTCGAACCCGTGCCGTCGGCCTCGAGCGTCACCTCGTGGCGGTGGCTGTGCTCCGGCTCGGTGCGGCCGGCCCGCTGATCGGAGCTGCCGCCGGGCAGCGGCTCGAGCGAAGCGACTTCGACTTCGTGCGTGTGATTCAGCAGCCGCACGACGAAGAAGTAGCTGAACACGCCCATCAAGGCCAGTAGCATCGTGCCGATCAGCGAGAAGCCGATGATCCGCCCCAGCACGATCTCGCCGGGCCGCACCGGCTTGGTGACCACCGTGTGGATCGTCTTGTTCTTGATGTCGGCCGGCAGGCTGAACACGCTCAAGAACAGCGCCATCAGCAACACCAGGTAGGTCGTCGCCGTGAGCACGAAGCTGATGTAGAGCGTGGCCGGATCGTTGCTATCGGTGTCGAGAAACCAGCCCGCGAACAGCAGAATCAACAGGAACACGCCGAAGCCGACCAGCACGCGTCGGCGGAGCGACTCTTGCACGGCCAGCCAGGCCAGGGCCATCACACGACGCGGCGAGAGGGCGATCAAATCGCCGAGACCGCGCTTCAGAAAGCGGAACACCCGGTCGCCGCCATCGAGCGGACCGTAGCGAAACGCGGCGATCAAGTAACCGCCGACCAGCGCCAGCAGCGCAAGGATGCCGGCGGCCTGCAAGAAGAACAACAGCGCCGGAGCGATCCAATCGCCGAAAGGAATCGGTTCGTTTTCGAGGACCATGGTAACTCGTGCGGAATATCAGCCGCCGGTCAAGCGGGCAATGTTTACTTCTCTTCTTCGGGGCGAGCCCGGCGACCGGGGCGTGCTTCGCTGTCGCGGACGATCGAAAGGAACAGGTCTTCCAGCGTGGTCGTGGGGTTGTCCATCATCAACACGTTGCCCTGGTGACGCTCGATCACCGCGCGAATCTCGGCCTGCGCCTCAGCGCTTAGGCCGCGGGCGCGGATTTCGGTTTCGTCGCGCAGCTTGAGCAGGCTATCGACCCGGCCCAGCTCCTTGAGCTCTCCCTGGTGCAAGATCGCGATGCGGTCGCACACGTCCTGCACGTCGGCCAGCAAGTGGCTGCTCATCAGCACGGTCTTGCCCTGCTCCTTGAGCCGGATGATCAGGTCCTTGATCTCGCGCGTGCCGATCGGGTCCAGCCCGCTGGTGGGCTCATCGAGCAGAATGAAGTCGGGGTCGTTGATCATGGCCTGGGCCAGACCGATCCGCCGGGCCATTCCCTTGGAGTATTCTTTGAGCTGGCGCCGCTTGTCCTTGTTCAGGCCCACCAGCGTGATCAGCTCGGCGGCCCGCTCGCGGCGCACCTTGGCGGGCATGTCGAACAGCCGCCCGTAGAAGTCGAGCGTTTCCTCGGCGTTGAGAAACCGGTACAGGTACGACTCTTCGGGCAGGTAGCCGATCCGCTCGTTCTTCGAGACGTCGGTGGCGTCGCGCCCAAAGACCAGTGCCTTGCCGCTGGTGGGAAACAGCAGTCCCAGCAGCAGTTTGATCGTGGTCGTCTTGCCCGAGCCGTTGGGTCCCAACAGCCCGAAGATTTCGCCGCGGCGAATCTCCATGTCGAGCGCGCGAAGGGCCCGCACCTTGCGGCGTCCCCAGAAGTCGCGGTAAACCTTGGTCAGGTTCTGCGTTTCGACGACGACATCGGGGGGCATACGGTGACCTCGAGTTGGAACGAACTGTAGGGGGACAGGGGGCTCTGCAGGACGCGATGTGCCTCGGGTCAGCCGCGCGGCGAAGTGCCGATAAGTGCTCGGCCGGGGCAGAAAACTGCCGCCAGCCGTGTGTCCGGACCTACGATCCGATACGCTCCGAGCGGCTCGAGAGTTCGCCCGCCTGCGACGCAGGGGCCTTCTTCTGCCCCGATTCCCCCGTTTGGGTCATGGTAAACATTCACTATACACCAGCTTAGAAATTGCTTGCAAGCTGCCGACCTCGCCCGCGGGCCCCCTGCGGGCGGCGAACCCGCGGCACCCACGCCCCATCAAGACAATGGCCCGGCCATCGAGTAAACTTCAGCGGTTTTGGGCACCCGGGCGACGCCTCGGCCAAGCGCGGAGCCGGCCCGCGCATCGGCTACGACCCCGCTTCGGCCACAACCGCGCGCATCGAACGAGACGCCCCGAGGACGACGCCCATGGCGACCCACCCCGTGCTGGCCGACGACGCCGCCCAGTTTCTGGCCAGCCGCATCAATTACGAGCGGGCCGCCACCGTTCCCTACGGCAAGCGCGATTTCCGCCTCGACCGGATGCGGCAACTGCTCGCGCGTCTCGGAAACCCGCACGATGGTCTGCGGATTGCGCACATCGCCGGCACCAAGGGCAAGGGGTCGGCCGCGGCGATGCTGGCCGCCGTGCTCACCGCCGCCGGCTATCGCACCGGTCTGTACAGCTCGCCACACCTGGACCGCGTGGAAGAACGATTGGCGATCGACGGCGTACCCTGTCCTGCGGACGAACTGGCCGAGCTCGTCGCGCAAGTGCGCCCCGTCGTAACGGCCATGGACGCGGAAAGCCCTGGCCCGGAGGGCGAGTCGACGCGGCCCACGTATTTCGAAATCGTCACGGCGTTGGCCCTGCTGCGTTTCGCTCAGCAAGGCACGCAGGCAGCCGTGCTCGAGGTGGGCATGGGCGGCCGGCTCGATTCGACGAACGTCTGCCGGCCGCTGGTGTCGGTGATCACGAGCATCAGCCTCGACCACACGCAGCAGCTTGGCTCGACGCTGGCGGCCATCGCGGCGGAAAAAGCCGGCATCATCAAGCCCGGCGTGCCGGTGGTCAGCGGCGTGCAGGCACCCGAGCCGCGAGACGTGATTGCCAAGATCGCCGCCGAGCGTGGTTGTCTGCTGGTCGAGTTCGGCCGCGACTTCGACTCGACCTACCACCCGCCCCAGCGCCTCGATCGGGCCGCGCAACCGGCGCTCGTGGACTTTCACGATCGCAGCGGCAACTTCGGGCTGGCCTGCCAGGGACTTGAATTGTCGTTGCTCGGAAGCCACCAGGCCGCCAATGCCGCGGTCGCGCTGGCAACGATCGCCCAACTGCGGCGATCCGGCTTCGACATCGCCGAGAGCGCCATCCGGCAGGGACTGGCGTCGGTGCGGTGGCCGGCGCGGGTGGAAGTGCTCAGCCGCCGCCCGACCATGGTGCTCGACGCCGCGCACAACGTCGCTTCGGCGCAAGCGCTGGTGCAAGTGTTGGGCGAGAGCTTTGCCGCCAGACGGCGGGTGCTGGTGTTTGCCACCACGCGCGACAAGGATCTGCGCGGCATGCTCGAAGTGCTGTTGCCGCATTTCGACGACGTCGTGTTCACGCGCTATTGGAGCAACCCGCGCAGCGTGCCGCCCGAGGCATTGGACGCGGCCGCGGCGGAGCTCGGATCGACGCGGCGGCAGATGTGTCCCGATCCGGCGACCGCGTGGCAGGCCGCTTCGCGGTTGGTGGGACCCGACGATTTGCTGTGCATCGCCGGATCCTTCTTTATCGCCGCCGAAATGCGCGCCGCCATCGCACAAACGACCAGCGGCAACCACAACGCGGCAACAACGCGCTAGGCCCGTGGCCAATTGCGCGGCGTCCAATCGGCTTCCCACACCTCCTCGCGATCGTCGCCATCCAGCGGCGGCGGCAACTCGGCCCGCTCGAACGCTTCGTCCAAAGCCGCCGCGCGGTCGAGCTTGTGCAGCAGGGCCGCGATGTAGGGATCGGCCCAGGGGACCAAATCGGCAAACCCGCGCGGAGCGGGCAGGTACGGGTCGCAAACGGGCGAGACTTCAACGGCGGTGCAGTGAATCGTGCGTGTCACGGTTGGTTCCTCGTGGATGAAGGAAACATTTCGACGAAGGGAATGGCCTGCGCGGGCACGGGTGCGGACGCCAGGCAGGCTGTCGCGTAGAGAAGCCACGAGGCTAGGAAGCAATTTGCGGGCCAATCGTGCGCCCAAGCGGCAAGATAATCCGACAAAGCGATGCAATCGGGCGTTGAAGCAACCGCCGCAACGCTTTACAGAGACGAAGCCCCAATCGACAGGCTTTGCCCAACCCGCAAAAGATCGCGGAGCGGCTCCGCAAGAATTTCAAACCGTGTGCAAGCATCGTCCAGCGCGGCAGCTCACGCGGCCGCGGGACCGTCAACCGCCGCGATCTCTTCGCGCAGCACTTCCACCGCGCGCAGCAGCTGCGGGTCGAATTCGGTCGGCGACCCCGTGGGAAGTTCCGCCTCGGGCTCGCCCGGCGAAAGGTCGGCCGGCGGTACGACGTCGCGCAAGCGGCGTTGCTCGACCAGCTCGGAGATCTGCTTATCGTCGAGCTTCACCTCCAGGCCCGGATCGGGGCGCACGCCCCACTCGTCCTGTTCGGTGCTCGATTCGAAGCGATGGATATTCTTGCCGCTGGGTCGCCAGTAGTTGGCGATCGTCAGCTTGAGCAAACTGCGGCCGCCTTCCAGCGAGATCATGTTCTGCACCGTGCCCTTGCCCCAGGTGCGGTTGCCGACGACGGCGGCCCGACCGTGATCCTGCAAGCAAGCGGCGACGATCTCCGCGGCGCTGGCGCTGCGATCGTTGACCAACACGACCAGCGGCAGGTCCTGATACTCGCCGCGACCGCTAGCCCGGGCTTCGTTACGAATCCGCTCGTCGCGGCCGCGCGTGGTAACAATCACCGCGCCGCGCGGCAGGAACATATCGCACACTTGCTCGGCGGCATCGAGCAGGCCCCCGGGGTTGTTGCGCATGTCGAGGATCACTCCCTGGCAGTCGCGTTTGGTCAGCCAGGCCAGGGCGCGGTGCATCTCCTCGACGGTCGATTCGCCGAACGAATTGATCCGCAGGTAGCCGATCTTCTCTTCGCCGGGCAGCATGAAGTTCCAGCTTCCGTCGCGCTGCCGCAGGTCGCCCAGCACCGAGTCGATCTTGATGCGGGCCCGCACGAGCTTGAAGTCGATCGGCTCGTCGTGTCCTTCGCGCTCGACCGAGATCGTGACCGGCTCGCCCTCGCGGCCGCGAAGCCAGCCGACGATTTCGTTGAGGTTGCGCTTGGCCGTCTTGCGGCCATCGATGGCCACGATCTGATCGCCGGCACGCACCCCTGCCTTGTAGGCCGGCGTGCCGACCAGCGGGCTCATGACGGTCAGTTGCTTATCATCGCCTTCGAGGCTGACTTCGATGCCGATGCCGCCGTATTGCTGGTCGATCGCTTCCTTAAATTGCGGTGCCTGACTGCTGGGCAGGTAGGCCGAGTAGGTGTCGAGCCGCGAAACCATGCCGTCGAGCGCCCCTTCGAACAACTGCTGCTCGTCGACCGGCTCCACGTAGTAGCGATCGATGATGGCCAGCGCCTCGGAGAGCCAACGGCCATAAGGGTTGCGGTCGGCCCGTTCGTAGCAGGCCACCGAAACCACAACGGTAGCCAGAATCAGCCACAGGGTGCGTCGCGGCATGCGAAGTGTTCCTCTCGAGACCCAGGGGCGAAGTTGAACGACATCCGTTTCCCGCCGGTGACTTGCGGTCTGTCTCTATCGTACCTGCTGCTGGCCGGACGGGCAAAAAACCAAGGGCCGACGGCATAGCATTTCGCGCCGAACTTCCACCGGTTTTTTCCCGCGACGCAGAATGTGCGCGTGCCGCGGCAGCGCGAGGCGACATCTGGCAGCCGCGCCCTGAAACATTACGCCCACTTCGGGCACGCCTGGCCCGGCAAGAACCTCCCGCCCGCGGGATGGCTCCGGCCGCTTCGCGCGGTACAATGGGCGGCACCTACCGCGAAGATCGCACGCCCCCGTTCCTCCCGCCCACGATTCGCACCCGAACCCGCCCGAGCCCCCGAACCCGCCCGAGCCTATGAAAAGCACGAAGCGCCTCGCGCGGCTGGTACTCTTGTGTGGGCTGTCGATCGTCGGAGCGGTTGCCCGCGGCGACGAGCCGGCAGCATCGTTGACCTTCGAGGAACATATTCGACCGATTCTCAAGGCGCACTGTTTCCACTGCCACGGCGGCGAAGACGAAACCGAAGGCGGGCTCGATCTTCGGCTGCGGCGGCTGATGGCCGATGGCGGCGATTCGGGACCGGCCATCATGCCCGGCAAGCGCGACGAGAGCCTGCTCTACCAGCGCGTGGCGGCCGGCGAGATGCCGCCCTCGCAAGACAAACTGAGCGCCGCAGACGTGGCGCTGATCGGCGAGTGGATCGACGCAGGCGCCGCCACGGCCCGCGACGAGCCCGAAACGCTGAAACCGGGGCTGCAGATCACGGCCGAAGAGCGCGCCTTCTGGTCCTTTCAACCGATCCCCGCGGCCGTGCCGATTCCGAGCTTCTCGGCCAGCGATCGGGTGAGCACGCCCATCGATGCCTTTCTGGCCCGGGCCCTGCGCGCGAAAGAGCTCTCGTTCTCGCCCGAGGCGGATAAGGCCGTGCTCTTGAAGCGGGCCTACTTCGACCTGATCGGACTGCCTCCCAGCCGCGAGGAGCTGGCGGCCTTTCTGAGCGACGACGATCCGCAGGCCTACGAGTTGGCCATCGACCGCCTGCTGGCTTCGCCCCACTACGGCGAGCGCTGGGGGCGCTATTGGCTCGACGTGGCCGGCTACGCCGACTCCGACGGCTACACGTCCGAGGATCGCGTGCGTCCGTTCGCTTACAAGTATCGCGACTACGTCATTCGCTCGCTCAATGCCGACAAACCCTTCGACCGCTTTATTACCGAGCAGCTCGCCGGCGACGAACTGACCGACGGCAACTTCAGCCAGCTCACGCCCGAAAAAATCGAGCTGCTCTCGGCCACGGGCTTTCTGCGGATGGCGGCCGACGGCACCGCCACCGGCGGCATCGACAAGGACCTGGCCGCCAATCAGGTGATGGCCGACACGATCAAGATCGTCAGCACGTCGCTCTTGGGCCTGAGCGTCGGCTGCGCCCAGTGCCACGACCACCGCTACGATCCCATCCCGCAGACCGACTACTATCGCCTGCGGGCCGTCTTCGAACCGGCCTACGACTGGAAACATTGGCGCACCCCCGACGCGCGGCTCGTGTCGATGTGGACCGACGCCGACCGGGCGAAAGCCGCCGAAGTCGACGCCGAGGCCGCCAAGGTGCGTGCCGAACGCGAGGCCCGGCAAGCCGCGCTCATCGCCGAGGCGTTCACCAAGGAACTCGAAAAGTTCCCCGAGGACCAGCGCGACAGGCTGCGCGAAGCCTTCGATACGGCCGCCGACCAGCGCACCGACGAGCAGAACAAACTCGTCGAGCTGAATCCCAAGCTCAACATTTCGGCCGGCGTGCTCTATCAGTACAACCCAGGGGCCGCCGAAGAGCTGAAGAAGTTCGACGAGCGCATCAACGCGATCACGGCCAAGAAGCCCTTCCAGGATTTCATTCCGGTCATGAGCGAAGTGCCGGGCCAAGTGCCCGAGACGTTTCTCTTCCACCGCGGCGATCACGAGCAGCCGCAACAGTCGATCGCCCCGGGCACGTTGACCGTCTGCGCACCTCCGGACGCAGTCGTGGACATCGCCGCCAACAGCCCTGCGCTGCCGACGACCGGGCGCCGTCTGGCGCTGGCGCACTGGCTCACCGGACCGGGAAATCCGCTCACGGCCCGGGTGCTGGTCAATCGCGTGTGGATGAAGCACTTTGGCCGCGGGCTGGTCAACACGCCGGCCGACTTCGGCGCGATGGGCGAAACGCCCTCACACCCGGAACTGCTCGATTGGCTCGCCCGCGACTTCATCGAGGGCGGCTGGAAGCTCAAGCGGCTGCACAAACTGATCATGACTTCGACGGCCTACCGCCAGGCGTCCGCCTACGACGAGCAGGCGGCCGCGGTCGACGCCGACAACCGCCTGTATTGGCGGATGCCGGTGCAACGGCTCGATGCCGAGGCCGTACGCGACCGCATCCTGGCCACTACCGGCGTTTTGAATCTCAAGCAGTTCGGCTCGCCCGTGCCGGTGAAGGAAGACGCCGTGGGCCAGATCGTGGTCGGGCCGGACGTGCCCGAGGGCAGCGACTCGCCGGTCGGGCACGAGGCGTTTCGCCGCAGCGTCTACGTTCAGGTGCGGCGCAGTCAGCCGCTGGCCATGCTGCACGCTTTCGACCAGCCGGTGATGGAAACCAACTGCGAGCGGCGCGTCGTGTCGACCGTGGCCACGCAGGCCCTGATGCTGATGAACAGCGACTTCATCCTCGACCAGGCCGGCTACTTCGCGACCCGCATCCGCAAGGAGGCCGGCGGCGATCCCACGCGGCAGGTCCAAACGGCCTGGCAACTGGCCTTCGGGCGATCTCCCGAGCCTGACGAGCTCAAGCGGTCGCTGGCATTCCTGGCCGCGCAAACCAGCGTAGCCCCTCCCGCTGCGCCGCCAGCCGCCGCGGGCGCGGCACCTCCTGCCGCGGCCGAAACGGCCTCGCCGGAAAAAGTCGATCCGCTGGTGAACTTGTGCCAGGTGTTGCTCAGCACGAACGAGTTTCTGTACGTCGAATAAGGATCACCCCTGATGCAATCGCCGCACTACCGTACGCGCCGCGAGTTTCTGGCCACCAGCGCCCTGGGCATGGGTAGCGTGGCCCTGGCGGCCTTGCTGCGCGACGAGCAGTTGCTGGCCGCACCCCACATTCCGCGTATTGGCCGGGCCTTCGACCTCTCGGCCAAACCGCCCCACGCGCCGCCCAAGGCGCAGGCCATGATCTCGCTGTTCATGCACGGCGGACCGAGCCACGTCGACCTGCTCGACCCCAAGCCCGAGCTCACCCGCCACGACGGCACCGATTACCAGGGCGACATCACCTACAGCTTCAAGAATCGGGCCAGCAAGAAGCTGCTCGGCTCGCCCTGGAAGTTCGCCAAGCACGGCCAGTGCGGCACCGAGGTCTCCGAGCTGCTGCCGCACCTGGCGGGCATCGTCGACGACGTGGCGGTCATTCGCTCGATGCACACCGACATCAACGGCCACGAGCCCTCGATCTGGTTCATGAACACCGGCAAGGCCCAGCCCGGCCGGCCGTCGCTGGGCGCATGGATGACTTACGCCCTGGGATCCGAGACCCAGGACCTGCCCGCTTACGTCGTGCTCAGCGACCCCGGCGGACACCCGGTCGACGGCGTGCGCAACTGGTCGAACGGCTGGCTGCCGCCCTTGTACCAGGGAACGGTCGTCCGTCCGACCGAGCCGCGGATTCTGAATCTCGATCCGCCCGAGCACTTGCGGGGCCTGCGCCAGCAGCAGAATCTGGAACTGCTCTCGGACCTGAACCGCATGCACCTGGAGCGCCACCCCGGCGAAAACGATCTGGAAGCCCGCATCGTCAGCTACGAGTTGGCCGCGCGGATGCAATCGGCCGCCAAGGAGGCGCTCGACATCTCGAGCGAAAGTGAAGCAACGCGCAAGCTGTACGGCCTCGACGACGATGCCACGGCCGAATACGGCACGCGGTGTCTGATCGCCCGGCGGCTGGTCGAACGCGGCGTGCGGTTCGTGCAGTTGTTTCTCGGCGGTCAGCCCTGGGACAACCACAACAACATCCGCGAGACGCTGCCGGCCATCTGCCGCCGCACCGACAAGCCCAGCGCCGCGCTGGTCACCGATCTCAAACAGCGCGGCCTGCTCGATACGACGCTCGTCCATTGGGGCGGCGAAATCGGACGCTTGCCGGTCACCGAGGGCGAGGGCGACAAGTGCGGCCGCGACCACAACGGCCAGGGTTACAGCATGTGGCTGGCCGGCGGTGGCATTCGCGGCGGCATCACCTACGGCCAGACCGACGAGTTCGGCCATCGCGCGGCGGTCGACCCCGTGACGCCCAACGACTACCAGGCGACCCTGCTGCACTTGTTCGGCATGGACCACACGCAGTTGAGCTTCCACTACAACGGCCAGGATCAGAAGCTCACCGACAACCGCCCCTGCCGCGTGGTAAACGAGTGGCTGGCCTAGCCGCAATCGCGCAGTAACGCGAGCTAGGGCGAGAAGTCCTCGCGCTCGATGACGTACGTCACGTTCGAGGCCTCGCTCGGGTCCTCGGTCGGCCGCATTCCCAACCGCTCGGCCACACGCATCGAAGCCCGGTTGGGCGGGTCAGTGCGGGCCCACATTCGCGGCAGCCCGAGCACTTCGAAGCCGTATTCGAGCAGAGCCCTCGAGGCCTCGGTGGCGTAGCCCCGCCCCCAGCAATCCGGCGTCAGGCCGTAGTACAGCTCGACGTGCGGGGTGCCGGCGATCTCCTTGATGGCAGTAAAGCCAACGAGCTTGCCGTCGTCAGCAGCCTCGAGTATCCAGATGGCCAGGCCGCGTTGGGCTCGATCGAGAAACTGTTGCACCATGTCCTGGGCTTCGTCGCGCGAAATCTGGCGATCGTCCCACAGATAGCGCCTTACGTCGGGATCGCGCCACAGCGCGAACAACACGTCGACGTCGTCCAAGTCGCAGGGCCGCAATCGCAGCCGGGCCGTTTGCAGTGCCGGGACGCTCATAGCAGCAACGACGCAATCGGCGGCCCGAAAGTTCGCGCTCTATTCACAGCGGCACTTCTGGACGGTTTGCCAGTCGACCTCGACGCCCAGCCCGGGCCGGTCGGTGATGGTCGTTAGCGGGCCGTCGATGGCAATCGGTTCCTTTGCCACGCGGATCTCATGATAATCGGCCCCCAGCATGTCGCCGGGGTAGTTCTCCACCTGCATGTTCGGGCAGGCCACCACCAGGTGGGCCATGGCCGCGGTGGCCACGTCGAGCTCGAGGTTCGAGCCGATCGAGCAGGCCACGTCGTGCTCGGCGGCAAACTCGACAATCTCTTTCGCCTTGCGAATGCCGCCCTGCTTGCCCGGATAGATGCTGATCACGTCGCAGCAGTCGCCGCGCACCAGCTCCTGGGCATGCACCAGGTTGAAGCAAATGTCGTCGGCCATGATCGTCGCGCCCGTCTCGCGCCGCACCCGGGCCAGGGCCTCGTAGTCGCCGTCGGGCGTGGGCTGCTCCACCAGCGCCAGCCGGCAGTCGGCCAGCTCGCGGATGCAGCGAATCGCCGTTTCGGCATCCCAGCCGCAGTTGGCATCGATCGTCAACTCGATCGCCGGCCCGATGGCTTCGCGCACCGCACGCACTCGAGCCACGTCGCCTTCGGCCCCGCGTCCGACCTTGACCTTGATCGTCGTGAACCCGGCCGCGACCAGTTCCTTCGCTCGCGCGGCCGCGTGCTCCGGCTCGTAGGCGCCCATGCTGTAGCGGCTGCGCGCGACCAGCGGCCGCGCGGCTCCACCGAGCAGGTCGTACACCGGCTTGCCGGCCGCTTTGCCCTTGATGTCCCAGCAGGCCATCTCGATCGCGCTCTTGGCGAACCAGTTGTGCGCGCCCACGGTGTCCAGCATGGCGTCGATCGCCGAAACGTCTTCGGGGTCCATACCCACCAACCGCGGCGCAAACACGCGATCGATGAGCGCTTGGGCGCCCCACACCGTTTCGCCGCTCCAGCGCACCGACACGGTGGCTTCGCCGGCGCCTTCCAGGCCGGCGTCGGTCAGCACCCGCACCAGCAGGTAACGCGATACGAGGTGTTCGCCCAGCGAGCTGATCATCCGCCGCTCGGGCTTGATCGGAATCTCGACCGGGTAGGTTTCCACGCGGGTGATCTTCATCGCATCGGCCACAAATCGTCGGCGGGATGGCAAGCGGAGGGATGCCCTGTTGTACCACGACCGGCCGGCCAACACGACTTGCTTGGCATTCGCCCCGGCCGGCTGGTAGAAAAACGGGCGCGTTGGAACCGCCCTGGGAACCCTCCCCTACCGCCTTACCCCGCACGCGCCCCAACACCATGTCTCGATTGATCGGATACACCAGCGACGAGCGCTACGTGGCCCTGCCCGACGTGCAAGTCGAGCTCGAAGGCCCGGCCGGATCGGTGGAAACACGCTCGCGCGCCACCGGAGCGCTGTACGCCGACGTTGCCCCGGGCACCTACCGCGTCACCCTGCAAAAGCCCGGCTACGGCGCCAAACGGGTCGAGGTGCGGCTGGGCGACGAACCGGTGCACTTTCGCCTGCTGGCCGACGGCCTGCTGGGCTACGCCTGGCCCAAGTGGGTGCGCTCGGGTGAGCGCTCGGAGTTTCGCGTCCACTCGGTCGAGCCCTACAAGCTCGAGCTGTGGCGCTACGGCTGGCAGAAGGAGCTCGTGCGCAAGATCGGCTGGTTCGACGAGCACGGGCCGCTGGCCACGATGCAGATCACGCCCGACGGCGACTACACCCAAACGGGCGTCCAGTGGAACAAGGTCGGCTACGGCAGCAAGCAGCACCATCAATACGTTGCCGCGCCCGAGCGGAGCGGCCTGTACTACTTTCACGCCCGCACCGACAGCGGCCGGTTCTTCGCCTTCCCCTGGATTGTCGCGCCGGCCCATCCCACGGCGAAAATCGCCGTTCTGGCCGCCAACATCACCTGGAACGCCTACAACAACTTCGGTGGCCGCAGCAACTACATTCACGCCGATCGCATGCCGCGATTGCCGACCGTGAACGCCCGCATGGAGCTGCTGCGATACAACGACCCGCAATTCGGCACGTGGAACGCCGAAGAGTACCTGCCGCTGTCGTTCGACCGTCCCGAGCCAATCAACCACATTCCCGAGCCGACCGCGATCACCGAGCCCATCGAAGGCCGTGCGGCCTGCCACGTGGCTCCGACCGAGTGGCGGATGCTCGGCTGGATGGAGCGCGAGGGGTTCGACTATGACCTCTACGCTGAGACCCAACTGCACGACGGCACGCTCGACCTGGACGCCTATCGCGTGCTGGTGCTGGGCCCGCACCCCGAGTACTGGTCGCGCGAAATGTACCAAGCCGTGAAGCGCTGGGTGTTCGAGCGCGGCGGGCGGCTGGTGTATCTGGGCGGCAACGGCCTCAACTGCGAAGTGTCGTTCCCCGATGCCGACACCGTCGTGTACCACAACGGCGACAATCGTAAGCTGCAAGCGAATCTCGAACGCTACGAGAGCCGCTTCGGCATGCGGGTGGAGTCGGAAGCCCACCTGCTGGGCGTCGTCTATTCCGAGACCGGGGTGATGACCGCGGCGCCGTACCGCGTGCTGGCCGCCGATCACTGGGCCCTGGCCGGCACGGGGCTGGAAAACGGCGACACGTTCGGCGAGCAGAGCCTGCACGAGCGGATTCCCGGCGGAGCCAGCGGCCACGAGACGGACAAGATCTCCGCCAGTTCGCCGACCGGCATCGAGCACCTGGCCAAGGGCCTCAACCCCGACGACGGCGGAGCGGACCTGGTGCACTTTGCCACCGACAGCGGCGGCGCCGTGTTTTCGGCCGGTTCGATCTGCTGGTCCTCGAGCCTGCTGGTCGATGCCGCTGTCTCGCGAATCACGTCCAACGTCCTGCGGCGGTTCGTGCAGTAAAGTAGCAGGCTCACTCCGTGAGCCGTCGCAGCGCTACGAATGACAAAGGACTCGGCACATGAATGTGCCCGCCAAGCGAGAGTTTTTTTTCGGCAGCGCCGGCCGGCGTTCTGCTTTCGGCTCACGGAGTGAGCCGGCTACAATACGCTCGTGAATTCCCGCCCCGATACTCCTGCCCACGAGCCGCTCGATCCCGATGCGGCGCCGACGCGAGCGCGATTCGGCGTGTTGGCGTTTCTGTGCTCGCTGTCGTTCGTGCTGTACATCGACCGGGCCTGCATCGGCAAGGCGGCCATCCCCATTCGCGAGGACCTCGGGCTCACCGAAGCCCAACTCGGCTACGCACTGGCCGCCTTCACGCTGGCCTACGGAATCTTCGAAGTGCCGACCGGGTGGTGGGGCGATCGGTTCGGCTCGCGCGGCGTGCTGGCGCGAATCGTGGTGTGGTGGTCGTTATTCACGGCACTCACCGGCGCGGCGCTCGGCATCGGGTCGCTCGTGGCCGTGCGGTTCTTGTTCGGCGCGGGCGAGGCCGGCGCTTATCCCAACGCGGCCCGGGTGATCGCCCGCTGGTTTCCCTTGGCTAACCGCGGCATGGCCCAGGGCTTCATGCTCACCAGCGCCCAAGTCGGCGCGGCTTCGGCGCCCCCGGTCGCCCAACTGCTGATCGACACGGTCACCTGGCGGGGCGCGTTCGTCGTGTTCGGCTGCCTGGGCTTTGTCTGGGCAGCGGCTTTCTACTACTGGTTTCGCGACGAGCCGGCCGAGCACCCGGCCGTGAACGAAGCCGAGGCCGAACTGATCGAGCGCGGCCGGCCGGCGGCACCCACCACCGAGCATCCGCCGATTCCCTGGCGGAGCATCCTCACCAGCCGCAACATCTGGCTGTTGGGCCTGGTGCAAACCTGCTCGTCGGCCATCTACTACATGTTTATCAACTGGTATCCCAGCTACCTGGAACAGGGGCGCGGCGTGTCCAGCCAGCAGGCGGCCTGGCTTTCCGCCCTGGTGCTCGCCGGCGCGGCGATCGGCTGCATCACCAGCGGCTATTTCAACGACCGCCTGGCCCGGCTGACGAACTTCAGCCCGGCCCGCTTTCGCTACTTTGGCTTTGCCGGCACGGCCACCGCGGCCGTGTTGCTGCTGTTGAGCGTGCAGGCCGAGTCGGCCACGGCCACGAGCTTCCTGGCCGCCGCCGCCTGCATCGGCACGATGTCGCAACAGGCCACGTTCTGGAGCGTCACCACCGAGATCAGCGGCCGGCACCTCGGCTCGGTGTTCGGCCTGATGAACTCGATGGGCATCCCCGGCGCCTTCGGCTCCGTGTTGTTCCTGGGCTACTTCGTCACGTGGATGCGCGAAGAAGGTTACACCGGCCGCGGGCAGTGGGACCCGGCGTTCTACGTCTACGCCGCGCTGTTGCTGGTGGGCGCCTGCTGCTGGCTGTTGGTCGACGCCAACCGCAAAATCGCCGACGACGAACGCGTGCCCATCGAGTGATTGCCACGGCGTCGGCTACTTCTTCTCCACGCCCAGCAATTCGAGTTGCGTGGCGATTTCGTTGGCGGCGTCCTTCGTGTTCACCTGCTTGTCGACGGCCTTGACCATCCCGTCGGGGCCGATGTAGTAGGTCCACCGCTCGGGCACCGGCCGGCCTTCGTGCACCACGCCGTAGGCCGCGTCCACTTCCTTCGAGGGATCGCTCAGAATCGGGAAATCGAGCGAGAGCGACTTGGCAAACTCGGCGTTGGTCTTGGCATCGTCGACGCTGGCCGTGAAGTAGGCCACGTCGTACGCCTTGATCGCTTCGCCGTTCTCCTTCATGTTCTTGCACTCGGCCGTGCAGCCGCGCGTGAACGCCTTGGGGAACCAGGCCAGCACCACCATCTTCTTGCCGGCAAAGTCCGACAGGGCGTACTCCTCGCCGTCGGAACCCTGCAACTTGAACTCGGGCGCCTTGTCCCCCACCTCGGGCGCGTCGGCAAAGGCACTCGTCGCGGCAAACACCAACACGGCAACAGCAGCGAGCAATCTCATGGTCGTTTCTCCTGAGTAAGTCACGCCGGCGCCCCGCAGAACTGCGACGCGGCCGGAGGTTTATAACGTACGTTCAAGTCCGGCGTCGGCAGCCGGCGATGTCCTTGCACCTTCGAATCGAGACAGCGGTCCAGCATACCGCACACGATCTGCGTCCTCTCGGCCGGATACGGCGCGGCCCCAGTGGCGAACATCGTCTCCATCTGGTGTACTAGGCAGGTCGAGTAGGCCACGTTGGGCGTGGTGGGCAGCAGGAACTGCGTCGACAGCAGTTTCGGCTCGCCGCGCAGCTTGCAAGCAAACGTGTAGTCGTGCACCGCGCCGTTGAGCATCAGCAGCGTGGCCCGTAGTCCGTCGTTGTATTCAACGAGATAGGCCGCCGGCTCGGCGACCAGTTCTTCGAGCTCGCCACTGTGGGTCAGGTCCTGCGTGCGGCCGTCTTCCATGCCCTTGCCGCTGCGCGAGGTGGAGCGCGACAGCGCCGCCTCCAACAGCCGCCGCGACCACACCCCCTTTTTGCCGGCCTTCCAGACAGCGGGCCCTTCGATCAGTTGCACGGCTTTCACGCCCGACTCGCCCCCCTTGCGACGCTCGACCATGCATTGCATGGCTTCCAAGGCGTGATAGTCCATCGCGTCCGATCCGCCAACGCCGACCATCAGCGCTTCTTCGAGGCTCGCCCCCAGCGGCACGTCCACCGGCGGCAGCCGCCAGGTGACCGGCAGGCTCGATCCGGACAACAGCGGAAAGCCCAGCCGGCGTGCGTCGGCCACCATCCGGCTGGCCTTGTCGAAGCTATAGGACAGGTGCTTGTCGTTGAACACCGGCACGCTGCGGCCATCGGCTTCGAACACGTTGACAATCTGCTCGAAAAGCTCGTAGCGCGGGTAGAGGATTTGCCCCTTCTCGTTGCGGGGATACTCTCCGTGCTCGCCGATCACGATCACGCCGTCGACCGCCAGCTTGTCGCCGCCGCAGCGCAGCGTTTCGGCGATGGTGGGATAGACCGTAAAGTCGAACTCCTGGGCTCGCGCTTCGCTCTGATCGCCCTCCGGCTTTTGATCGACGTACAGCGCCACGACGTCCATCTCGGGCCGATGCCAGCGCCCGTTCCAGGGATAGCCGACCAGGAAGCGGTCGCCCATGTGCTGCGCGTGCGAGAGGTAATGCCAAACCGTGGTAACGATGGCCAGCCGCTTGCGCTTGTTGTCGGTGGGAGGGGTCATGTTCGCGTCAGGCTCTGCGGTAGGTCGACTCGCCGGTCGGCTGGTAGCGGATGGCCAGGTGCGGCGTGTCGAGCGTGGCACTATCCTGCCACAGCGACTCGACGCCGGCAGCCACCAGCCCCGTGGTGAGTAGCGTGCGCGCAAGCGGATACGGCGGCTTGCGGTCGTGCATGAACTTCTCGATGTACCACACCAGGCCGTCGAAATTGTGCGGTTGCGTCGTGCCGCCGCCGCCCAGGTAGTTGAGCGTCGAGAGCGGCTCGTCCTGCCACTTGAGCTTCGCGGCGAACGTGATGTCGCCCACCAGCCCGTTGAGCAACAGCATCGTGGCTTTCAACCCGTCGCCGTACTCGAAGCGATACGCCACGGGCTCCTTCACCATCCGGCGCATGTCGTCGAACGTGGGATAGACGTGATTGAAGCCCTCGCGCGCCGGCGCCAGCTCGTGGCTGCGGCACAGGCAGGCTTCCAGCAGCGCGGGATTCCAGCCGCCGCTGTCCCAGCTACCCGCCTCGAAGGCTTTCCACACGTCGTCACCGCGCAAAGCCTGCAACCGCACCACACCGCACTCGCCACCCTTGCGGCGCTCGACGAAGCACTGGATCGTTTCCAGGGCATGAAAGTCGTAGCTGTCGACATTGCCGTTGGCGATCGACATCACCTCTTCGACTTCCGCCCCCAACGGCATCTCGACCGCCGGAACACGCCAGGTGACCGGCAAGCTCGACCCCGCCATGAACGGAAAGGTCAGCTCGTCGGCCGTGTCGACCATCTGGCGGGCCCAATCCCACTTCCACGACAAGTGCTTGTCGTTGAACACGGGCACCCCGCGGCCGCTGTTGCGAAACACGTCGACCGTCTGATCGAAGAACTCGTAACGCGGGTAGAGCGTCTGCCCCTTCTTGTTGACCGGGTAGCTGCCGTGCTCGCCGATGATCACCACGCCGTCCACGGCCAACTGGTCGCCCCCCAGGCACAGGGCCTCGGCGATTGTAGGGTAGATGTTCAGGTTCTCGAAGCGCGACTCGCGCTCGCGGCTCAAGTCAGCGTCAGGAAACTGGTCGACGTACATCGCCACCAGGTCGAGCTTCGGATGGTAGTGTTCGCTGGCCCAGCCGTAGCCTTCCAGAATCCGGTCGACGATCACCTCGGCGTGCGAGTTGCGGCGGAACTCCGTGATCAAGGCCGCGATCTTCGGCCGCTTGGGACGAGGCGTCTCTTCGGCCAGCAAGGGCCGGGCGCGTCCGCCAAGGGTCAGCATCGCCGCCGCAGGCACTCCGGCCAGTACGCTGCGGCGCGAAACCTTCGGGCCGAGACGGGTCGCCTCGCTTGGTGGCTTGTCGGCTAGTTCCATCCGCGACCGCTCCAGTTGATGGCCCGCTCGAGCAGATGGATCACGTCGGCCGAAAAGATCTTAAATAGCGTCTCCCCTTTCTCGGCCGTGGCCAAGGCCGGGGTGCCGATGTGGCCCGGCGGGCTGCGGTCTTTGGTGACCCAGGCTCGCATGGCGGGAGCGAAGGGACTTGCGGGGTCGACCGTTTCGGTCGCCTGGTAGTCGCCCACCAGGTGCGGCGCCAGCGCCAGCATCATCGCCGTCTCCCACTCGCAGGCATGCTGCATCACGCGCTGCTCGATCGACGGATCGGCTTCATGCGGCACCGCCCCCAACGCCCAATAGGCCGCAAACAGCAGCAGCAGATCGTCGCGCTGGCGATGCCGCTGCCGTACCTCGAACAGCGCGTGCTGGCCCGGCACGGTGTTGCCGCCGTGACCGTTGACGATCACGATCCGCTTGAACCCGTGGGCGATGAAGTTTTCGACCATGTCGGCTACCAGGCTGATGTAGGTGCGCGGCGCGGCCGACATCGTGCCGGGATAGTCCAGATGATGCTCGGAGTTTCCCAACCACATGACGGGGGTCATCAACACCTTGTCGCGCAAGGCCTCTTCGGCCCGGCGCGTGACCTCGCCGACCAGCATGCTGTCGGTGAACACGGGCAGATGGTGGCCATGCTGCTCGAGCGCCGCGGTGGGAATCACCACGGGAGTGTCGCGCGACAGGGCGGCCACCTGGGGCCAGGGCATTTCGGCGAGAAGCATCGGAGGGAGGGGTTAGGGATCAGGGGCTGGGGGTTAGGAGGGAAGGAGCCAACCCAGTCACATTGTACTCGGGGTTACTCTTCGGCAATGCAATATAGGTGGGTTTTGCCGCGGAGAAACAACTCGTCGCCGACGATCGTGGCCGAGGCGTCGAAGCTGTCGTCGAGCTTGTTGGTGGCCAGGATCTCGACGCGCTGCTTGCCGTCTTCCTCGACGAACTTGCCGCGCGGGATGACCACGGTCGTGCCTTCGCGGCTAGTAACATAGATCTTATCCGCGGCACCCACGGGCGAGGCATAGACGTTGGCGATGCCCTGCAGCCGCTGGCGGTCGACGATCGGTTCGCCCGTGGCGGCGTCGTAGCAGGACAAAATGCCCTTGTTGCCGGCGGTGAAGTACAGCAAATCGTCCCACAACAGCGGCGAGGGCACGTACGGCGTGCCGACTTTACGCGTCTTCCAGGCGATCTTGTCGTCCTGCTTCGTGATGTCGCCTACCGAATCGAGCGGAATGGCGTACAGCGAGTTCGTGATGAAGCCCGTCATTGCATACACGCGGCTCCGGTCGGTGACCGGCGAGGGAATAGCGCTGGGCCCCTGACCGCCGCAGGCCCACAGCAGCTCGCCGGTTTTGAGATCGTAACTTCGCACTCGGGCCGAGCCGTGCACCACGACCTGCGGTCGATCGCCCGTGTCGACCACCAACGGCGTGGCCCAACTGCTGTTCTCTTCGCGGCCGACCTTCCAGCGCGTGTCGCCCGTTTCAGCATCGAGGCAGATGACGAACGACTCGCCCTGGTGATCCCAATTGACGACGACCGCGTCGCCGTAGATCACCGGCGAGGTGCCTTCGCCGAACGTGTTGAAGACGCGCATGCGGCCCAGATCGCGGCTCCACTTCTGGTGGCCGTCGACGTCGTAGCAGTAGATGCCGCGCGAGCCGAACGAGGCGCACACGATCCGCCCGTCGGTGCAGCACGAGGCCGAGGCGAAGCTGCCGTCGGGATGATGTCCTTCGTGCGGCACGGCCACCTTGGCAACGTCGCGCCACAGCGTGTTGCCCGTGGCCCGGTCGAGGCACATCACGACGAATTCGTAGAAGTGCGTCGGCGGCTTGGCTCGAGAGAAGCCGAGCGTCGAGCCGGCCCGCGGCGGCTTCCTCTCGGCCTCGGCCAGTTTTTCGGGCTCGCCCTCGCGATCGGTTTCGATGGCCGTGGTGAGAAAGATCTTTTCGCCCCAGACGACGGGCGTGGCCGTGCTGTCGCCGGGGAGCTTGATCTTCCACTTGATGTTGGTGTCTTCGTCCCAGTGCGTGGGCGGATTGCCCAAAGGCGCCACGCCCGTGGCCAGCGGTCCGCGCCAGCGCGGCCAGTTTTCGAGCACCTCGCTGGGCACTTCGTCGGCAAAGCACGCGGCGGCCGCCGTCCAAGCCGTCAGTGCCAGAGCGATCTTCTTCATGGGGTCGTTCCTCTCAGGCGCGTGCAAAGTGCAGGGGCAGTTTGACCGAGACGCAATTGCACATCAGCGTACCACGCCGCCGGCTGATGTACACCTGCGCAACGCCGCTGCCTCCGGCCAAACGCCTGCCTCCGCGAAGCTGGAAACGCGTCACGCGGTTCGACCACAAACGCCGCGAAATGCTGGTAGAATGCCCAGCAGATGCGGAAACCTCGCCCACCCGGCTCGACGGAGGGAGACAACGATGCACACGTTCGGCTGTGGCGTTCTGACCGGTCTGGTGTTGCTGCTCGGCCAGGCACAGGGTGACGACGGCGCGTCACTCGCGCCGCTCTATGGCAAGTGGAAAGTCGTCAAGACAACCATGTCGGGAAAACCCATCACCGACAAGCAGATTACCGATTCGCAAATGACCTTCAAGTCGGGCGAGCTCACCTGGGAAAGCGGCGATGGCAGCGGGCGCGAGCGGTTTGAAATCGAGCCCGAAGCGGGAACCGATCCGCCGGCGTTCCACGTCAACCGCGTCGAGCCGGCCAATCGCCCGCAAAGCGGCCGGCTGATCTACGAGCTCCAGGACGACCGGCTGCGGATCGCCTTCTTCGACGCGCTCCAGGGCCGGCCCGTATCGTTCCAACCGGCACCCGAGCTGATCGTGATCGAGCTGGAGAAGATCGACAGCCCGCAGCGCGTCGAGCCGTAGTCCTGATGCAAGGCCGTGCCGCCACTCGAGCGCGGGTCATGGCCCCCAGTTGAACGGATGGGATTCGGGCGGATCGATCGGCTTGGCGACCATCGTCGCGATCAAGAGGCAGTCTTCTGCAGCCTGGATTTCGCAGGACTCATGCGGCCCAACGTAGAGCATGTGGTGCGGGGCGATCTTGCGGGTCCAGTTGTCGCCGGCAACCGACGCGCTGCCATCGAGCACGACGATCGTCATTCCGTCGTGGCAGTTACCGAGTTGTGCTCGGCCGCCGGGCAATAGGGGCAGGCGCAAGACGGTGACGCGGTCGCATTCGACGAGTCGCGCATAGGGCGTCCAACCGGGCGCGTGGAATCGGGCGACGGCCGCGGCATCGCGCATGCAGTCCTCGATTTTGTCGGCCTCGAGATCGAAGACCTCGCCGCTACGCGTCTTGAGAGGCTCCATGATCGTGTTCACTCCAAAATGGCAACTACCGTCCATTCCACGTACGGGAGATCCTCGCTGACATCGACATCGCCTTCGATTGGACGATTCCCTTCTCGATGTCGAAGACGATAACGAACTCATACTCTTGCGTCTGTTCGTTGTAATCGCCGATCGGCAGGTGAAGCTTGCCGGTGAACCAGGTCGCGACCACGGGAAACTTTTTCCCGGGCAGCAGCGCCTCGTCCCGCACGGCCTCGCCGTCGAGCCGGCCGCTGATCGTGTCAAGCAGCAACTTGCCGCCGGCGATGCGCCAGGCCGCCGTGTAGCCGCCCCAGTTGTTGCTGGAAGTGACCTCCAGCTTCGGCGGCATGACCTTCGCGGCCGGTGGCTCTCCATCACCATAGTGCCACAGCCCGGTCATAGGGCGCTGAAACATCACGAACCGGCCCGGCCCGTATGTGAGCTTCTCCAGAACCTGTGGAGTTGCCAGCGCGGGTGCCGCACACGCCAGCACCAGCACCCCTGCACCTGTCAGTCGATGCGCGAGCTCCCGCACGATCAGCCCTCCGACGCCGTAGTTTGTGCTTCTTCCGGCGAGCGAACTCGCCGTCCCAGCGTCATTGCGCGCCGCATGGCCCACTGAGTGGCCGAGTCGACCGGCTCGTGGAAGTCGGCCACGCCGGCCTGGCGCGTGGCGACAACCCGTCCGCCGGCAATCACCAGCGCGTTGCGATGCGTGGCGGCCACGCGCGCCCCGGGCGTGACCACGCCAAACAGGTTCACCGGGTCGGCCGCCGAAATGACGATCCACTCGGGCCGCTCGCCCTCTACAAGCTGCCGCCGGGCTTCGCGCAACTGGTCGACCGCCGCGGGCAACGCATACTGCTCGCCCGCCACACCGCCGACGAAACGCCCGCCGCGCACTTCGCCGCGCAACTCCAACAGCCTGAGCACGCGCACCAGGTCGCCCCAGGCGGGGGCCGAGGCCTCGCGCACCAGCACGTCGCGAAATACGACGCCGTAGCGGCGGAGCAACTGCCGGCACCAGGCTTCCAGGTACTGCTCGCGCGAGGCGGCATGTACGGGCCCCGGAAACAGCGACCACCGACCCACCGCCGCGGCCGGGCCATGGGTCACGTGTCGGGTGCGGCGCCGCGTGGTCCGGCCGTCGCCGGTCTTGGCAATCGCCCGCACGGCGGCAAAGCCGTCGGAGCTGACCAACCCACAAGCGGCCAACTCGCGCAACGCTTCCTCCAACTGAGTCGGCAGAAGCTGCGTGAGCGACTTCAGCTCGGCAAAGAACAGTGCCCCGCGGCTGCGCAACGCTTCGAGCACCGCCTCGGCCCCGGAACGCACGCTGCCCGAGGGGGCAACCGGTTCGACGGGCAACAGCGTCGACAGCTCTTCGCGAAGCAGAAGCGAAATCGGCACCACGCGCGTCAGGGCCGCATTGCTTGGCCGGCGCTGGTCATCGCGCCGCGGCGGGTTCAGCCGGCCCCAGACCGCTTCGCCCGAGTGGAACAACTGGTCGAGCCACCCCGGATCGTAGTCGGCCACGCGCGCAGCCAGCACGCGGGCCTCCCACGCACCTGCCGGCAACTCGAAGCCCTGCAACTGCGCGATCGCCTCGCGCACGCCCACCGGTCCGCCCCACTGATCGTCGGGGCTCAAGTGATGGAACCGCGTCAGGAAGTGCAGATAAACGTGCGGCTCCACCCGTTGAATCTGCCGCCGCAAACCGGCCAACGTCATGCGATGGATACGCGCCAGCAGCCGGCGATCGCACCAACCGGTGGGCTTGCCGCCCGAGGTGTCCGACGTCTCGTCGTCGCCGAAGTTGCCGCGCAACACGGTCCCCCGCCCTTCGAGCGCCTCGAGCGACGCAGCGACCAGCGCCTCGTCGAGCCCCAGAAAATCGGCGATCTCCCCCGCCGTCGTCGGTCCGCTGTATTCGACCCTGCCCCGCACGAGCGCAACAACCGCATCGGTCCGTTCGAGGTCCCGATCCAATTCGGCCGGCAGTTGCACCGGCGGATCGGCCACGGCCTCGGGAAACGCCGCCCGCAGGATCGGCCAGCTTTCCGCGGCGATCCAAAACGAACGCTCGCCGCACCCGACGCGCGTCGCCCGGCCGGTTTTGACCAGTTGTTGCACCGCTTCGCGCCACGGCGCGGCTTCGGCGTCGTCGACCACGATGAGTTGCTCCAGGCCATCGTGCAGTTCGTCGGCGCTGCGCACCAGCGGCCAGGCCTCGGCCCGCACTTGGGCCACCGCGTCGGGGTCGAGCCGGGCCAGATCGCGCATGTCGTCGGGGTTCATCGTGCGCCGGGTGGCCACGGCCCGCACGCGGCGTTCTTCCAGCGGGGCCCCGTCGAGGAACGCATACGGATTGGCGTTGAGCAGCTCGTAGCAGAAGGGAGACGGCTCGCGGGTATCGCGGCCGATAAAGTGAATCTGCTCGTCGCGGACGCGCGCAAACACTTCGACCAGCGCGTCGATGTCCATCGCCTCGTGCAGGCAGTCGTGCATCGTCTGACGCACCAGCGGATGGTCGGGAATCTCGACGTCGCCGGAATGGTTCTCCAGGCAGCCGACCGTCTCGGGGAACACGGCGGCCATCAGGTCGTCGCTGCGAAACCGCTGCATGTGCGGCGGCACGCGCTTCCCGTTCTGTTGCCGCAGCACGACCAGCGCCCGGGTCAAGTTCCACCGCCAGCGGACCTGGAACATCGGCACGGCCAATAGCGCCTGTTCGAGCAGGTACTTCACGTTCTCGGTGTTGAGCATCTTGAACAGCGCTTCGATCGGCACGCTGTGCTGCGGACCCAGCGAGAGCACGATGCCGTCGTCGTCGGCCGCGGCCTGCAGCTCGAAATCGAAGCTGCGGCAGAAGCGCTTGCGCAGCGCGAGCCCCCAGGCCCGATTGATCCGCGCGCCCAAGGGAGCGTGGATCACCAGTTGCATGCCGCCCGATTCGTCGAAGAACCGCTCGAAGATGATCTTCTCGGCGGTCGGCACGACACCCACGGCGGCCAGTTGCGTTTCGACATAGGACAGCGCCTGCCGCGCCGCCCATTCGTCGGCACCGCACTCGCTGGCCAGCCAATCGACCGCCGACGATCCGTTGTTGCCCGCGCCGTCGACGGCCGCTGCCAGGTCGCGGCGCAGGGAGGATAGCTCTTCCGACAGTTCGACCGTGCGGCCCGGCCCCTCGCCGAACCAGAACGGGATGCTGGGGGCGGCCCCTTCGGCGTCGCGCACCCGCACCTCGCCGCCGCGGACGTAGAGGATCCGCCACGAGGTGTTGCCCAGCAGAAAGACGTCGCCGGCCAGGCTTTCGATGGCGAAGTCTTCGTCGACCGTGCCGACGAACGTTTCGTCCGGCTCGGCCACCACGCGGTACTGGGCCGTCTCGGGAATCGCTCCACCGGAAGTGATCGCGGCCAACCGCGCGCCGCGTCGGGCCCGCAACCGCCCGTTGATGCGATCGCGGTGCAGGTAGGCCCCGCGCTTCGTGCCGGGAGCCACACCCTCGCTGAGAATCTCCACGATGGCGTCGAAGTCCGCCCGCGGCAGTTCGCGATAGGGCCAGGCTTGCTGCATCAGTGCATACAACTCGTCCTCGCTCCATTCGTCGCAAGCTACGCTGGCGGTGATCTGCTGAGCGAGAATGTCGAGCGGCCGCTCGGGCACGGTGATCGCGTCCAGCGCTCCACTGCGTACGGCCCGCACCAGGGCCAGCGACTCAAGCAGTTCATCGCGGGTGAGCGGAAACAGCCGGCCCTTGGGCACCTTGCCCAGCGAGTGACCGGCCCGGCCGACGCGCTGCAGAAAGCGGGCGATCGACCGAGTCGAACCGATCTGGCACACCAGGTCGATATAGCCGATGTCGATGCCCATCTCGAGCGACGCCGTGGCGACGATAGCCCGCAGTTGCCCGTTCTTGAGCCGGCTTTCCGAAGTGAGGCGAATCTCGCGCGACAGGCTGCCGTGGTGGCTGGCCACGGCGTCTTCGCCCAGCAGCTCGCGCAAGTGATGGGCCACCCGCTCGGCCATCCGGCGGGTATTCACAAACACCAGCGTGCTGCGGTGCGCGGTGATCAACTCGCTCAGTCGGGCATAGACCTCGCCCCATTGCTCGTGCGAGCAGACGGCCGACAGCTCGCTGGGCGGCACTTCGATCGCCAGGTCCAAGTCGCGGCTGTGCCCGCCGTCGATGATCGCGCAATCGGGCGTCCCCTCGGCATCGACGTTGCGGGTGCCCACTAGAAACCGCGCGATGCTTTCAATCGGTCGCTGCGTGGCCGATAGCCCGATTCGCACAGGCGGCTTCTCGCACAGCGCGACGAGTCGTTCCAAGGTCAGCGCCAGGTGGCTGCCGCGCTTGTCGGGCGCCAGCGCATGGATCTCGTCGACGATCACGGTCTCCACTCCGCGAAGCGTCTGGCGGCTCTTCTCCGAGGTGAGCAGCAGGTACAGCGACTCGGGCGTGGTGACCAAAATGTGCGGCGGTTTGCGGAGCATGGCCTGCCGCTGCGAGGCGGGCGTGTCGCCCGTGCGAACCATCGCCCGGACGGGGAGCGGCCCGTCGCCGCTCTCTTCCAGCCGGCGACTCAATTCGGCCAGCGGCACTTCGAGGTTACGGTGGATATCGTTGCCCAGCGCCTTGAGCGGCGAGACGTAGACCACATACGTGCGATCTTCGAGCGTGCCCTCGCGCCAGCGGTGCAGCAGCCGGTCGAGACAGACCAAGAACGAGGCCAGCGTTTTTCCGGACCCGGTCGGCGCGGCCACCAGCGTGTGTCGCCCGGCGGCGATCTCGGGCCAGGCGCGGCTTTGCGGCTCGGTCGGCCCGCCGAACTTCTCGGCAAACCAGGCGGCTACGGTCGGGTCAAAGGCGAAACGGTCCATGCCTCTATGATAGGCGTTACCACCGTCTCAGGGCGAGTGGCCCGTTTGTGCCCTAGGTGGTGCGTTCGACCCGCTCGGCGTAGGACGCCGGCTCGATGTACGAGCCGTACATGCGGGCGTACACCTGCGTGAACTCGGCCCCCAGGTACACGATCTGCGCCGAGTAGTAGGCCCAGAGCAGGAAGATGGCCAGCGAGCCGGCCGCCGCATAGGCCGAAGCGGTGGTGCTGTGGCCGAAGTAGAGCCCGATCAGCGAGCTGCCGGCCCCGAACAACAGCGAGGTGACCAGCGCCCCCAGCCAGACGTCGCGCCAGGCGATGTGCCCATCGGGTAGCAGCTTGAACACGATGGCAAACAGCAGCGTCTCGACCAGCGTGGTGATCCCGTAGTTGAGCCAGCCGAACAGCGAGCCGGAGAGCGGCACGTCGACGGCAATCCACTGCCAGGCGATGGCCAGGGCCGAGTTGAGAATCAGCAGCCCCATGAACAGCATGCCCACGAACAACACCAACACGAAGGCCAGCAGCCGCACGCGCACGGTATAGAGCCAGTGGGCCGAGGGCTTGGGACGCACCTTCCAGATGGTGTTGAGCGAGTAGCGCAGCTCGTTGAACACGGCCGACGCTCCAAACAGCAGCGCGCCCAGCGACAGAATCGTGGCCGTGGTACTCTCCTCGGCGCGGGCCAGCGCCGCGACCATCGCCTGCACGCCGCCGGCCGCCTCGGGGCCCATCACCCCCTTGAGCTCCTCTTCGATCTGGCCCTCGGCGGCGGCCTGGCCGTAGATGGCCCCCACGATCATCACCGCAAACACCAGGAGCGGCGCCGCCGAGAGTACCGTGTAGTAGGCCAGCGACGCCCCCATCCGCGAGCAGCCGTCCTTGGACCACGAGATGGCCGTCTGCTTGAGCAGATTCCACCACGACTTTTCCAGCCGCGCAGGCGAGGCTGCATCGGAGGCAGCGCTTGGCGCAGGTTGCGAATCGCTCGGGTCGGTCATGGCAAAGCTGGGATCGGTGGCGCCGGTCGATTACGATGGCGACGGCGGCCAGCGACTTCGCTCGGCCGCACCACCCCACAAGTTTCCCCCCGCGCCCGATAGTTTGCCGGCAATCATGCTCAGCACAAAGCCCAACTCTCCGGCATCCCTGCCGACTCGTCTGCTCGCTACTCTGTTCGTCGTGCTGGCAGCCCTCACGTCGATCTTGCGTGCCCAGGGCTATCCGCCCGACGAAGCCGCGCGGCACATGACGGTGCCCGAGGGCCTCGAGGTGCAATTGGTCGCCAGCGAGCCGCTGGTGCGGCAGCCGGTGGCGATGGAGTTCGACGACCGCGGTCGGCTATGGGTCATTCAGTACTTGCAGTATCCCAACCCCGCGGGGCTCGAGCGCAAGCAGGTCGATCGCTACTCGCGCACCGTTTACGACAAGGTGCCCGAACCGCCGCCCCACGGCCCGCGCGGGGCCGACCGCATCACGATTCTCTCCGACAGCGACGGCGACGGCGTGGCCGACCGCGGGCACGACTTCGTCGACGGGCTCAACCTGGCTACGGGGCTGGCCTTTGGCCACGGCGGCGTGTACGTGCTGCAAGTGCCCTACTTGCTGTTCTACGCGGACCGCGATCGCGACGACGCGCCCGACGGCGATCCCGAGGTGCTGCTCACGGGCTTCGGCATGGAGGATGCCCATTCGGTCGCCAACTCGCTCACCTGGGGTCCCGATGGCTGGCTGTACGGCTGCCAGGGAAGCACGGTCACGTCGAACATCCGCGGCATCGAGTTTCAGCAGGGCGTCTGGCGCTATCACCCGGCGAGCAAGCGGTTCGAGCTGTTTTGCGAAGGGGGCGGCAACGCCTGGGGGCTCGACTTCGACGCCGCCGGCGAGCTGTTCTACTCCACCAACTACGGCGGCTACGCGATGCTGCACGGCGTGCAGGGCGCGTACTACTGGAAGCAGTTCGGCAAGCACGGGGCCCTGCACAACCCGCATGCCTACGGCTATTTCGATCACGTGCCGCACGCGGGGCTCAAGGGCGGGCACGTGACCGTCGGCGGACTCATCTACCAGGGCGATCTGCTCGGCGAGCGATTCGGGGGCAAGTACATCGGCGCCGACCTGCTCGGCCATGCCATGTATTGGCACAAGCTGACGCCGCGCGGCTCGACGTTCGCGGCGCAGCACGAAGGCGACTTGCTCGTCTCCGGCGACACGCACTTCGCCCCCAGCGACGTGACGGTCGGCCCCGACGGCGCGATCTACGTCTGCGACTGGCACGATGCACGCACCGCACATCCCGATCCCGACGCCGACTGGGATCGCACCAACGGCCGCATCTTCCGCATCGCCAGGAAAGACGCCGAGCCCTTTCGCGCTTCCGGCATCGGCGGCGAACTGGTTTCCCGCTCCAGCCAGGAGCTGGTCGAAACGCTCGCGGATCGCAACCCGTGGTACGTTCGCAAGGCTCGGCGATTGTTGGCGAATCGGCGCGATGCGGAAGTCGTGCCACAACTCGTCGAGCGGGCGATGAACGACGACGCGGGCGCGCTCGAAGGCTTGTGGGCGTTGTACGTCAGCGGCGGGTTTTCCGACCGCGTGGCCGACGACCTGCTCAGCCACGGCAATCCCGACGTGCGGCGATGGACCGTGCGGCTGCTAGGGGACGAAAACCGCGTGGCCCCTTTTCTGGCAATGCGGCTGGCCGAGGCCACGCGCTACGAAGAAACGGCCAGCGTGCGCGCGCAACTGGCCGCCACGGCCAAGCGGCTGCCGGCCGGCCAGGCCCTGCCGATCATCGAAGCGCTGCTGCTGCACGACGTGGATGCC
The DNA here is from genome assembly GCA_003389325.1 of Planctomycetota bacterium. Lineage (GTDB taxonomy): Bacteria > Planctomycetota > Planctomycetia > Pirellulales > PALSA-1355 > LB-PLM-3. The sequence goes on along the minus strand of QQVE01000053.1, from coordinate 120,805 downwards.
GACGACCCGTTCGTGCCGCTGTTGGTGTGGTGGGCCGTCGAGCAGCATTGCGAGAAGTCGCGTAGCCGCATCGTGCGAGTGTTCTCCGAGCCCGATGTGTGGGAGAGGCGACTGGCCCGCGAGACCGTGCTGCCGCGGCTCGTGCGACGTTACGCCGCGGAGGCTTCGTCCGCGGGCTACAAGGCCTGCGTCACGCTGCTGCAGGCTACGCCAGACGAACACCAACGCGCGATGCTGATCGCGCTGGACCAGGGGCTAAAGGACCGTTTGACCACATCGGGCGGCAATGCCGGCACCTTGTTCGCCGACCAGGCGGCGGCCAACAAAACCGAGACCAGTCCATCGGGTTCTCTCGACATACCCGAGTCGCTGGCCAAACACATCGATCAGGCCTGGCACGCCGATTCAACCGACATCGCCCTGCTCCGGCTGGCAATACGGACCGGCCGGGACGGCGCCCAGGCACAAGCGCTGGAACTCGCAGCCGACGAGAAGGCGCCGCAGCCGGCGCGCGTCGACGCCCTCGAGTTGCTGGCCGAAACCGGCAACGCCTCCGCCGTCGAGCCCTTGCTTGCGTTGTTCGAGTCGACGGAGGAATCATCGCTACGCGGCGCGGCGCTGGCAGCCCTGTCCCGCTTCGACGATGAACGCATCGCGGCCACCCTGCTCGAGACGCTCGACGCCCTTGCGGACGATCTCCGCACGCAGGCTCTCGACGTGCTCCTCGGCCGCAAGGCGTCGGCCCGGGCACTGCTTCGCCAGGTCGACGATGGCAAGCTTCTCCCCAAAGACATCGCCATCGACCAACTGCGGGTCGTGGCGCTGCACGAGGATCCGGCGCTCGACGAACTGGTAAAAAAGCACTGGGGCGCCGTCGGACGCGGCACGCCCGAGGAGCGGCTGGCCGAGATGCGGCGGTTGAACAACGACCTGCGAGCTGCTTCCGGCGACCCCGCGGCCGGCAAGGCGCTGTTTGCCAAGCACTGCGGCACCTGCCATCGGCTGTTCGGCGAAGGCAACGAGATCGGTCCGGAGCTGACCCATGCCAATCGCAAGAACACGGCCGAGTTGCTGGCCACGATCGTCGATCCCAGCGCGGTCATTCGCCGCGAGTACATGAACTTTCTGGTCACGACGAGCGACGGCCGCGTGCTCACCGGCCTGCTGGTCGAGCAGACGCCCAGCCGCATCACGCTGTTGGGAGCCAAGAACGAACGCACGACGGTTCCCCGCGACCAGGTCGACGAGATTCGCGAGGCGCCGACCTCGCTGATGCCCGAGAACCTGTTGAAACAGCTCCAGCCGCAGGAGCTGCGCGACCTGTTCGGCTATCTGCAAAGCGATCCGGCGGCGGAGGCGAAGAAGTGAACGACGCTTACCACTGCGACACTCGATTCGGCCGGCGCGGGTTTCTCGGCCTGTCGCTGGCGGCCGGCGCTCGACTGCTTACCAGACGCCCGCTGTCAGCCGGCGAGCCGCGGCGCAAAGCGCAGATCGCCATCACGCTCGATCTGGAGATGAGCCGCAACTTCCCGGCCTGGGACGACACGCACTGGGACTACGAGAAGGGGAACCTCAACGAGCCGACCAAGCGTTACACGGTCGAAGCCTGCCGCCGCGTGAAGGCGGCCGGCGGCGTGCTGCATGCCTTCGCCGTGGGACGCGTGTTCGAGCAGGAGAATATCGACTGGCTCAAGCAGATTCACGCCGCGGGGCATCCGATCGGCAACCACACGTACGACCACGTCAATGTCACGGCCACACGGGGCGAAGACATCCAGTTCCGCTTCGCCCGGGCACCGTGGCTCTTGCGCGGGCGCGAGCCGGCCGAAGTGATTCGCGAGAACATCCGCCTTGCGAGCGAAGCGCTTAAAGAACGGGCGGGCATCGAGGCCGCGGGCTTTCGCACGCCCGGGGGCTTTGCCCGGGGACTGCTCGACCGGCCCGACGTGCAGCAGATGCTGCTCGAGCTCGGCTTCACCTGGGTCAGCAGCATGTACCGCCCGCACCCGTTGGGCGAGCCGATGCAACGGCCGACCGCGGAGGTGTACGAAGCTATCGTGGAAGCCGTGGCCGCCTCGCAGCCGTTTCAGTACGAAAGCGGGCTGGTCGAAGTGCCGATGTGCGCTCCGAGTGACATCACGGCATTTCGCTCGGGGCGGTGGCAGCTCGAGTGGTTCGTCGAAGCCGTGCGCCGCGGCGTGACCTGGGCGATCGAGAACGGCGGGTGCTACGACTTCTTGGGGCACCCGTCGTGCTTGTACGTCACGGACCCCGAGTTTCGCACGATCGACATGATTTGCGAGTTGGTGCACGCGGCGGGGGATCGGGCGGAAATCGTCGACGTGGGAACGTTGGCGCAGCGCAGTACCGGTGTGGCGGCAGCCGACGCGCCGTCGCCGATGGCTCCGGGCTAAACCGGCGCGGGGACGGTCACACTTTGACGAGGCGCTTGCCGGTGTTGTCGCCTTGGAGCATGCCGATGAATGCCTTGGGGAGATTCTCGAAGCCTTCGACGATGTCTTCGCGGAACTTGAGCTTGCCGTCTTTGATCCAGCCGGCCATCTCGACGGCGCCCTGCTGGAACTTGTCGGCGAACTGAAACACCAGAAAGCCCTCGGCCCGGGCCTGCTTGACGATCAGGGCCCACAGCCAGCGCGGGCCGGTCTCCTGCTTCTGCAGGTTGTACTGCGAGATCTGGCCGCAGATCGACATGCGGGCCTTCACGTTCAGCAGCGGAATTACCGCGTCGGTAATTTCGCCGCCGACGTTGTCGAAGTACACGTCGATGCCCTGGGGGCAGAGTTCCTTGAGCTTCTCGACGTTGTTGTCGGTGGTCTTGTAATTGAAGGCGGCATCGAAACCCAACTCGTCCACCAGGTACTTGCACTTTTCGTCGGTGCCGGCGATGCCCACGGCGCGGCACCCTTTGATCTTAGCGATCTGGCCGACAATCGACCCCACGGCGCCGGCAGCGCCTGAGACAACGACCGTTTCGCCTTCCTTCGGCTGGCCGATATCGAGCAGGCCGAAATAGGCCGTCAGCCCCGGCATGCCCAGCACGCCGATGGCCGTGGAAATCGGCGCGATCGTTGGATCGATCTTGCGCACGCCGCGGCCGTCGGTGAGGGCGTATTCCTGCCAGCCGAACTCACCCTGCACGATGTCGCCCACGGCGAACCGGGGGTTCTTCGACTCGACCACTTCGCCCACCACGCCGCCGACCATCACGCCGCCGATCTCGACCGGCGCGGCATAGCTCTTGGCCTCGCTGATCCGCCCGCGCATGTAGGGATCGACCGACACGTAGAGGGCCTTGACCACGCATTGCCCGTCGGCGGGCTCGGGCACGGGAGCTTCGACCAGTTTAAAATCCGACTCCTGGGGCATGCCCTTGGGCCGGCTGGCGAGTGTAAACATGCGGTTGGTGCGCTGTGCCATGGATGGACGCCCTCGAAACGTGAAGTCGCGAAAATAGAGACCGAAGCGAAGGGCGCTTGTCTACCACATTCCCGCGGCAATGACCAACCACCGGGGCGAGAAAACGCTTCTCACCTCGGTCGACCTGCGGTAGGATAAGCCGCGGTTGATGCTTGTTTCACCCACGGCGCCGGGAGTCTCTTGCCATGCTCCATCGACGCGATGCAATGATCCGGCTCGGTCAGGCGGGCCTGGGCGCACTGGCCCTGCCCAACCTGCTGCGGGCCGAGCAGGCGCTGGCCACGCCCGCGCTCAAGCCGCGAGCCAAGAGCTGCATCCTGCTCTATCTATGGGGCGGACCGCCGCAGCAGGACATGTGGGACCTGAAGCCCGAGGCCCCCGAGGGCATTCGCAGCCAGTTTCAACCGATCGACACGGTCACGCCCGGGGTGCAAATCAGCGATCAGTTGCCCAAGACGGCCGGGCACACCGACAAGATGGCCATCATCCGCTCGTACACGCACGAGAGCAACGTGCACGAGGCGAGCGTCTACCACACGCTGACCGGTAAGGTGAACAATACGCTGGTCGTGCCCCGCAACCAGCGCAGCCGCAACGACGCGCCCAACGCCGGCGCGGTCGTCAGCTACTTCAAGCCGCGGGGCGCGATGCCTGCCGCGGTGACGATCCCCTCGCCCATCGGGCACGACGGCGTCACGTATGCCGGCACGTATGCGGGCTTTCTCGGCGCGCAGCACGACCCGCTGGAGCTCAAGCCGCCGGGCGAAGTGGACAAGGCCCCGCCGCACAGCCTCGACCTGCTCGAAGGCATCGACTCCACCCGGCTGCAGGCCCGCTTCGGTTTGCTCGAACTGCTGGAGCAGCACGATCGCGTCGTGCAACGGCGCGGGTCGTCCGGTGGCGGCGGGCTGGAGCAATTTCGCGAGCAGGCGTTCCGCATGCTGGCCTCGCCCGAGGCGCGCGGAGCGTTCGAGCTCGAGCGCGAGTCCGACGCGATGCGCGATGCGTACGGACGCAACGAGTACGGCGAGAGCTTTCTGTTGGCCCGGCGGTTGATCGAGTCGGGCGTCCGCCTGGTGACGGTTGTGTGGTCGTACCTCTGCCCCGATGGCAACGTGGCCAACGTGTGGGACAACCACGGCGGCACGGCCTCGCTGGGCGGCATCGGCGGCTATGCCATGCTCAAGGAAAAGTACTGCCTGCCGCCGCTCGACCTGGCCTACTCAGCCCTGCTCGCAGACCTGCAAGCGCGCGGGCTGCTGGACGAGACCTTGGTCGTGATGCTGGGCGAGTTCGGCCGCACGCCGCAGATCAACAAGAACCAAGGCCGCGATCATTGGGGAGCGTGCCAATCGGTGGTGCTGGCCGGCGGCGGCATCCGCGGCGGCCAGGTCTACGGCTCGAGCGACCGCCACGCGGCCTATCCGCGCGACAACCCCGTTTCGCCCGAGGACCTGATCGCCACGATGTACCACGCCCTGGGCATTCCGCCAGAGAGCCTGGTCCACGACCGCGAAAACCGCCCGCACCGCATTAGCGAAGGCCGCCCGCTGGTGGAGCTGTTTGGGTGACCACCCGCCCGCGGCACGTGCTAGATTTCCGGTGGGGAAAGGGCTAAATTAGGTGATTCGAGGCAATCTTGCCTACGCGGATCTGTGTCGACGAAACAACGGGAAAGGGCCGATGGCAATCATCAAGTTCGTGAACGAGAAGAAGGAGATCCAGGTCCCCGAGGGGTCCAACCTTCGCAAGGAAGCCATGCGGGCCGGCGTGCAGCTTTACTCGTTCCCCCACAACATCGCCAACTGCCGCGGGTTCAGCCTCTGCGGCAGTTGCCGGGTGCTGATCACCAAGGGGATGGAAAACGCCAGCTCGATGGGCGTCGCCGAAAAGACGCGCTTGAAGATGGCGCTGCCCTACATCGGCAACGAAGACTCGATGCGGCTGGCCTGCCAGACCGAGGTCAACGGCGACATGGAAGTGCAAACCAAGCCGCCCTTGAACTGGTTCGGCGAGAACTTCTTTAGTTGAGCTCCGGCCCCTTCCGAACGGCGAACGAGCAGCGTGAAACAAATCATCGCCATCACGAAGCCGTTCGTGGCCGAGAAGGTGCTCGAAAACCTCAAACGCGCGCCGCTCGAAGCGTGCGCCGTTCGCGAGGTGAAAGGCTACGGCCGGCAGAAGAGCTATCTCGACAAGTACGGCGAAAGCGAGTACTCGCTGGCCTTTCTCCCCAAGGTGGAAATCACCCTCTGGGTCGAAGACAACCGGGCCGAGGAGATCTACCGCAAGATCGTCGAGGCGGCCCGCACCGGGCGCATGGGCGACGGCAAGATCTTCGTGCTCCCCTCGGCCGAGCGCACCATCGACTTCTGAGCGCTTTGAGCTGCGCTTGCGCTTCTCAGCCGATGATCACGTGCGGGTGCAGCGACGGATCGGGCTCGGCCTTGCGAATCAGATCGCGCACGCGCCACGGCACGTTGCCCTCGCCGAACAGGAAGAACCCGACGGTTGCGGTCAACTCGCTTTCGTCGGACCAGCCGAAATGAATCTCGGGCGGCGTCCCGCCGCGCGATAGCTCCAGCGCAATCGTGGCAATCGCATGCGCGATCGACGCACAGCGCGAAACGCGAATCACGAACCGCCCTTCCTGCTGCTTGATTTCCATCAGCGGGCTTTGCTGAAACTCGCTGGGATCGCCCAGTACGGCCTCGATGAACACGATCGGCACGTCGTCGCTCAGCCGGTGGCGGTGTCGGATGCTGGCCTCTTTGTCGTCCAGCCCGCGACGTCCGGGGCGGTGCGGCACCAGCACGGGAAACTCGAGATGCTTGAGGCTGTCCCACAGGAAGTGCGAGTTGTTGTCAGCGAACTCGAAGGCCTTGAAACGCAACTCGGTCGATCGCTTTAAACGCGAACCGAAGCTCGACACGACGATCGCGATGATAAACCAACTGGCGATCTTGATCCCATCGGGCCGCTCGATCATGTTGGCCGCGGTCGTGAAGAAAAACACGACCGTGATCGCCAGAAACGGCCACGACAGCCGCATGAACCAGTGCCCCGTGTTCTGCCGGTAGCGATCGATCACCGTAGCCACGCACGCGCTGGAAATCAGCACCAGCACGCCGGTGGCATACGCCCCGCCCTGGGCCTCGACGCTGGCACCAAACACCCAGGTCACCGTCAGATTGATCAGCGTGAACAACACCACCAGCGGCCGTACGGCCCGGGTCCACTCGGGCGCCATGCCGTAGCGCGGCAGATACTGCGGCACCAGGTTCAACAGCCCCGCCATCGCGCTGAGGCCGGCGAAGCTGAGAATGACCATCGTCGACAGGTCGTACAGCGTGCCGAAAGCATCGCCAAACAGCGGGTTGATCTCGTGCGGCCCCTGACCGTGGGCAAGAAACGCAAGCGCCCGGTCGGCCGCGCTGCCGCCGCCCCCTTCGGGCGCGCCCGCGGCGTGCGACGGCTCTTTTAGCAGTTCGCCGGGGGGAATCAGCGTGGCGGTCACTGCCGCCGAGCCGAGCAGGTACAGCGACATGATGCCCGCGGCCGTGGCCAGCAGCTTCTTGGCGTTGCGAATCCGGCCGCGCGGCTCCTCGGGCGTGTCGTCGGGGTCGCCCTGGATCAGCGGCATCACCGCCACGCCCGTCTCGAATCCGCTAAGCCCCAGCGCCAGCTTCGGAAACAGCAGGATGCTGATCAGCACGACCGTGAGCATGTCGTGACCCGAGAGGGGCGGATGCCGCAAGTACCAGTTGCCCTCGGCCAGGTTCGTGGTCCAGTCCGAAAACAATTCGGGGTGGCGCGCGAGGTAGACCAGCCCGCTGCCGACCACCAGCAGGTTCAGCGTCAGGTACAACCCCACGACGACCACAGCCAGCCCGATGACCTCCTTGAAGCCCCGCATGAACACCGCTCCCAGCACCAGCAGCAGCGTCATGGTCAGCGCCATCTGCTGGCCGTGCTCGCTCAGCGCATGCACGAAGGGGGGCATGTACTGCCAGAGCGGATTGTGGATCATGTGCACCGCGGCGTCGGCGGCCGACAGCGTCTTGGTGATCACGAAGTCGGTGGCCGCGAAGCCCAGCAGGGCCAGCACGACCGTCTTGCCGGTCCAGCCACGCATCAGGCGCTCGAGAATGGCAATCGAACCCTGGCCATTCGGCGAACAGCGAGCGACGTGGGCATAAACCGGCAGCGCGCCGAGCAACGTCACCAGCACCAACACGATCGTGGCGATCGGCGCGAGAATGCCGGCCGCCTCGAAAGCGATCGACGGCTGATAGCCCAGCGTGCTGAAGTAGTCGACGCCGGTCAAGCACATCACCCACAGCCAGAACGTGCGGTGGTGCTCGTCGGCCGGATGACCCGGGCCGGGCGGAACGTGCGGCGCGGAAGGGCCCGATTCGGGTCCAGCGACCGCGTCCGCCGGAGTTGGCGGCGTCTCTTGAGATTCGCTCTGGGAGCGTGGATCGGGCTGCATCATTTTCGGGAGGCCACGCGAAACGAGCGACTCCCTGGACGATGCGCGAGCCCGCGACTCGCCACGGGCAAGACGCTCCGTACCGCGGAACGACAGCGGTGCCCCATCCTAGGGCTGCACCGGCAAACGTGTCAATCGAACTAGCGGTGCGGTAGTATCCTAGAAGTGAGTTCGTGCTGGTTCCTATTCGTATTCGATCTCGGCCTCCGGGAAAACCCTGAGCAACCGACGTCCGTCGGCATCAGAGAACTCATCGCGTGCCAGCGTGAACTTGTGGACCGCGGTATGCCCGCCAAAGAGCCGCACGTACCACGGTGGACGCCCTAGAACCGGAAAGTCGCGGTAGTCATAGACCCAAGCAGTGGCACTGTCTCGTTTGGCGAGCTCTTGAAGAATCCTGTCGCGCTCGCGAAGACGGCTCAGACAACTTAGGCACCACGCCAGGGCTACTCCAGCTACTACCGCCAGTACCAGTAGGGACCGAAGCGAAAACTGCAATCGGAGGCGTGAAGTGAGGTACCTTCTCATTACCTGATCTTACCTGGCAGAGTGTCGCTGCCCAAGGACCGCCCGTAGTAGCCCGCCAATCGTCCAAACGTGCCCAGCGGCATACGGTCCAACGGCCGCGTTCGCAGCGGCCAGCTTGCGAGCCGTGTCGGCAGCGGGTTATCCTGAAACGATTCCGAGTCACGCCTGTACTCCCTCCAGAGCGAGCAAGTAGCCATGAACTCCTCCCCCTCGCGGCGCACGTTTCTCAAGCAATCGGCGCTCACCACGGCCGCTCTGGCCGCGGCTCAAGCGACGCGGCGGGCCCGCGCAGCCGACAGCCCCAACGAAGCGGTCGTGATGGGCGTGATCGGCACCAACGGTCGGGGCCGCGCGCTGGCCGACGGCTTCGCCACGATCGGCGGGGCACGCGTCGCGTACATCTGCGACGTCGATCAGCGGGCCGTCGATCGCACGGTGAGCGCGCTGGGCGGCAAGCAGAAGCAGGCCCCGCAAGGCGTGACCGATCTGCGTCGCGTGTTCGACGATCCGGCGGTCGACGCCGTGGCCATCGCCACGCCCGACCACTGGCACGCGCCGGCCACGATCCTGGCCTGCAATGCCGGCAAGCACGTCTACGTCGAGAAGCCCGCCAGCCACAACGCCCGCGAAGGCGAAATGATGGTCGAGGCGGCCCGCAAGCACTCGCGCGTCGTGCAGCTCGGCACGCAGCGCCGCAGCATGCCGGGCATCATCGAGGCGGTCCAGCGCGTGCACGACGGCGAGATCGGCAACGTGTTGTTCTCGCGCGGATGGTACAACGCCAATCGCCAGCCGATCGGACACGGCAAGCAGGCGCCCGTGCCGGCGTGGCTCAACTTCGAGTTGTGGCAGGGACCGGCTCCGCGGCGCGCGTATCGCGACAACCTGGTGCACTACAACTGGCACTGGTTCTGGCATTGGGGCACCGGCGAGCTGGGCAACAACGGCATCCACGCGCTGGATATCTGCCGCTGGGGGCTGCAGGTCGACTATCCCACGCAGGTCTCGGCGGGCGGCGGCAAGTACTTCTTCGACGACGACCAGGAAACGCCCGACTCGCACGTCGTGACTTGGGACTTCGACGGCGAGAAGGCGATCACCTGGGAAGGACGCAACTGGCACCGCCACGGCTTCGAAGACTCGATGTTCGGCATCGCCTTCTACGGCGACAAGGGCTCGCTGGTGACCAACGGCCGCGACTACAAGCTCTACGATCCGTCCCACAAGCTGCTCGAAACGCAAGACCAGGGCTTCACCGGCCACGATCCGCACCTCGAGAACTTCCTGAGTTGCATTCGCACCGGCGACCGCCCCAATGCCGACATCGAGGAAGGCCACAAGAGTACGCTGCTGTGCCACCTGGGCAACATCGCCTATCGCACCGGCCACACGCTCAAGTGCAACTCGGCCGACGGACACATCCTCGACGACCCCGCCGCCGAAGCCCTCTGGGCCCGCGAGTACGAAAAGGGCTGGGAGCCCGTCGTTTAGCCTTCCACCGACAACCCTGCGATTGCCAAAGTAGCCCGAAGCGCAAGCGAGGGAGAACCAACGCAACGACCCTCGTCCAGCCTTCCACCGATCGAACCGCGATGCCAAACGAGCCCGAAGCGCGAGCGACGGAAGCACGCCGCAACGACCCTCGCTCGCGCTTCGGGCTGGTGTATGTTTGTTTGCCACGATCGCGAGCATCTGCCGTGTCATCATGAACAAGGCTTTCATTCGCGAGCCGGACGAAACCGGCGACCTGCACTGTCCGGCCTGTGGTTCGCTGGGCACGGCGGTGGTGCGCGAGACGTGGCAGGCGCACGTGGCCGCTCCCGATGAAACGCAATTGGCCGATGCCGCGTTCTTCTGCCCCTACGACAAGTGCGACGTGGTGTACTTCGACATGTTCGAGCGCATGGTGCGCACCGAAGCCCTGCGGCACGGCGTCTATCCGAAGGATCCGCAGGCGCCCTTGTGCGGCTGCTTCGGGCTCACGGTTGCCGACGTCGAGGCCGACATTCGCGAAGGCGGCGTGACACGCGTGCGGGCCATCGTCGAGAAGGCCAAGGGCCCCGACGCCCGCTGCCGCACGCAATCGCCCACCGGCCAGAGCTGCGTGGCCGACGTGCAGCGTTGCTACATGAAGCTCCGCGGCAGCATCTGAATCCCGGCTAGCATCACCCGGGCAATTGCCCTGGTTCTCCACCCGATCACGAATCAGGTTATCGCACTCGCGGCACGAAGCGTCCGGTGCGGGCCATGTAGTCGCGGTACGGGTCGCCGAACTTTTCGACAAGCTTCTGCTCTTCTTTCGGCGTGCGAAGCACCAGCAGCGCGATCACCGCGCACCCGCTGACGGCGATCAGCAGGTTGGCCGACAGCAGCGCGGCGGCCGCCATCAACAGCGCCGCGGTCACGTAGAACGGATGGCGCACGTAGCGGTATGGCCCGTTGGTGACCAGCGTCGCATCGCGCCGCGTGGCTACGGTGTCGGTGAGATTCTTGCCGAGGTTCGTCAGCGTCCAGTACATCATGGCCGCGCCGGCGGCTCCGAAAAGAATGCCGCCGTAGCGCATCGCATCCGGCAGCCACACGCTGGCCCAGGCAAGCGCCGGCGGCCAGATGAGATAGACCAGCGCCGACAGCCACAGCACCAGGCCCGCGACGCGCAGCACGACGGCCAGCCACAGGCCCTCCTGGCGACGATCGAAACGCTCGCCCGACTTCGCGGCCTGCACGCGGTAGTAGACGGCGATCGACATCGAGACGGCGAAAACGGCCAGCAGTGCCAGTCGATACGGAACGTCCATGTGGCCCTTGCCATGAAACAGCGAAACGGTTCGCCCGGTTCAACCGCCCAACGATTGTAATGCCCCGCCCCGCAAGGGATAATTCGCCCTTCGAGCGTTCTAGCAAGTTCAAGGCGGGAGTTGGACATGTCACGCGATACTCTGCGGGAAGCGGCGGCGGAGTTCCTGGGAACCTTCACCCTGATCGTGTTCGGCGTGGGCGTCGTGGCCCAGGTCGTGTTGGGCGGCGGAGATCACGGCGATTTCTATTCGATCAACATCGCCTGGGGTGTGTCGGTCATGCTGGGCTGCTACGTCGCCGGCGGCATTTCCGGCGCGCACATCAATCCGGCCGTGACGCTGGCGTTGGCCGTGCATCGCGACTTTCCCTGGCGCAAGGTGCTGCCCTACGTCATCGCGCAGTTCGTGGGAGCTTTCGCGGCTTCGGTCGTCGTCTACCTTACCTATCGTGAAGCCATCCTGGCGTTCGAAACCGAGCCCACGCTCACCACGGCCGGCATCTGGGCCACCTATCCCAAGGACTATCTCAGCAACTTCCCCGGCGGGCTGCTCGATCAGACCGTCGGCACGGCGCTGCTCATGATGGTCATCTTCGCCGTCAGCGACGAACGCAACATGGCGTTGCCCAAATCGATCAGCCCCGTGGTCGTGGGAGCCACCGTGTTTGTGATCGGCATGACCTACGGCCTCAACGCGGGCTATGCACTCAATCCGGCGCGCGACTTGGCGCCGCGGCTGTTCACCTACGTGGCTGGCTGGGGCGATCAGGTGTTTACGGCCCATGACGACTTCTGGTGGGTGCCCGTCGTGGGACCGTGCATTGGTGCCGTGTTGGGCGGGCTCACCTACGACGTGTTCATCACCCGCCTGTACGGCAAGTCGGACGTACCGCACGACAAGATTCGCGGTTAGGAGACGCACCATGTTGAAAGCCGGAGCGGCCACCAGCAACATCACGCCCGCCCTGGGCGTTTCGCTCAACGGCGGCATGAGCGACCGCACCGCCACGCACATCCACGACGACTTGCATGCCCGCTGCCTGGTGCTCGACGACGGCACGACGCGGCTGGCCATCGTCATTTGCGATAGCTGCATGCTTCCGCAAAGCCTGCTGAACGAAGCCAAGCACCTGGCCCACGGCCACACGGGCATTCCGCTCGACCAGATGCTGATCGCGGCCACGCACACGCACACCGCGCCCACGTCCACCGGCGTGTTTCAAAGCGAGCCGGACGAAGCGTACGTCGCCTGGCTGCCGCAACGCATCTCCGACGGCATTCGCCGCGCGGTCAACAATCTCGCGCCGGCGCAGGTCGGCTGGGGCGCGGGCAGCGAGCCGGCGCAGGTGTTCAATCGCCGCTGGAAGATGGCCGACGGCACGCGGCTGGTCGATCCGTTCGGCCGGCCCGATCGCGTGAAGATGAACCCGCCGGCCGGCAGCGACCAACTCGTCGAACCCGCCGGGCCGACCGATCCGCAGATCGGCATCCTCAGCGTGCGCACCGCCGACGGCAAGCCGCTGGCGCTGCTGGCCAACTACTCGCTGCACTACGTGGGCGGCGTGCCGAGCGGACACGTGTCGGCCGACTACTTCGGCGAATTCGCCAGGCGCTTAAGCCGCAAGCTCTCGGCCGGCGGGCTCGAGCCGCCGTTCGTGGGCATGCTCTCCAACGGCACCAGCGGCAACATCAACAACATCGACTTCCGCCGCCAACGCGAGAGCCGGCCGCCGTATGCCCAGATTCAAACGGTCGCCGAGGCCGTGGCCGCCGAAGCGGCGCGGGTCGCCGGCGAGATCGACTACCACGACGACGTCACGCTGGCCATGCGCGAGGCCCGGCTGCGGCTGGGCCGCCGCCCGACGCCCAAGGACGAAGTCGCCCGCGCCAAGTTCGTGCTCTCCAAGGCCGAGGGGCCCTCGCTCAAGGGCGTCGAGCAGATCTATGCTCGCGAAACCGTGCTGCTCAACGAGTACCCGCCGTACGTCGAGACCATCCTGCAAGCGCTGCGGATCGGCGAGTTGGGCATCGTCACGTCGCCCTGCGAGACGTTCGTCGAGACGGGGCTGGCGATCAAGGAGCAAAGTCCGCTGCACCCGACGTTCACCATCGAATTGGCCAACGACTACCGCGGCTACCTGCCCACGGTCGAGCATCACAAGCTGGGCGGATACGAAACCTGGCGGGCACGCTCGAGCTATCTGGAAGTCGACGCCGAGCCGAAGATTCGAGCCAAGCTGCTCGAGTTGCTGAAGGAAGTCGCCCAGGCCTAGCGAGTCGCGCCATGGCACTTGAGCCCGTTTCGCGCGAAGAAGCCCTGCGGCGCGTCCCCGACGGGCCCACCACGATCGAGGCCCGCGCCATCGCCCTCTCGCCCCGCGGACGCGTGCTGCGCTCGGACGAGGGCCTGGTCATCGTCCACCCGGACCATCGGCTGGTCTGCGCGCTGGGCGCGGTGCGTGCCGACGACGTCGACGCGCTGTTCGATCGCGAGCAGTTCGAGTGCGAGCTGGTAGCCGACCGGACTGCCTACGAACGACTGAAAGACACGCGCGACTTCGAGCGGGCCCTGCTGCACCGTCTCGGCCAGGCCTGGCACTCTCGGCCGCATACGATTGCCGAACTCTCGATCCGCCCGCTAACACTCGACGATCGCCTCGATGCCCTGCCGGAGGAACTGCGCGAAGAGATCATTTACGCGCGGGAGCATTTCCACGTTTTGGCGGGCGTCGTCGACGGCCGGCCTGTCAGCTTCGCCTACGACGAGGGCACCGAGACGCTGTCCGATCTTTCGATCGACACGCTCGAGTCGCATCGCAATCGCGGCATCGGCACCGCCGTGGCCGCCGCGGCCGTGGGTCACGTCGTGGCCCGAGGAATGACTCCCGTCTGGGGCGCTCTGGCAAGCAACGCCGCCTCGCTCCGCCTGGCGGCGAAGCTGGGGTTCGACCAGATCGTCGGCGAACTCTTCGTCTGGGAAGAAGAGTGAACCAGTTCTTCAACTCGCCCTTTAGCCGGCACATTCATGTGCCGCGAGCGGTGCGACGGCCCACGGAGCGAGCTGCTACTTACCAACCGGCGCCTTTGGTGTTGAGCTTGATGCGCACCAGGTACATGTCGGCGTTGATGTAGAGCGTGCTGCCGTCGTCGCCCCAGGCGCAGTTGCCCGTGGCCTGGCCGGTCTCGAACGTGCCCAGGTGCGTTCCGTCGGGATCGAAGATGTGCACGCCGCCGGGCCCCGTGGCGAACAGGTTGCCGTGCTGGTCCACTTTCAGCCCGTCGGGTAGCCCCTTCTTGCCTTCCTTGACCCACGCCGTGGCGTCGAAAAACTTGCGGCCTTCGCCCAGCGTGCCGTCGGGCTTCACGTCGAAGGCCATCCAGATCGCGTCGGCCGGATCGCTCTGCGCCACGTACAGCGTCTTTTCGTCGGGCGAAAAGGCGATGCCGTTGGGACGCGTCATGTCCTTCGTCAACAGCGTCAGCTTGCCGTCTTTGCCGAGGCGATAGACGCCGCAAAAGTCCAGCTCGCGGCGCGGGTCGTCGTAGCGCTGCGGCAGCCCGTAGGGTGGATCGGTGAAGTACAGATCGCCGTTGGACTTGATCGCCGAATCGTTCGGGCTGTTGAGCCGCTTGCCCTGGTAGCTGTCGACCAGCGTCTTTTTGCCGCCGTCTTTTTCCAGCCGAGAGACGCGGCGGTCGCCGTGCTCGCAAAAGATCAGGCGGCCTTCGCTGTCGAGGTTCAGGCCGTTGGAGCCCGGCTCGGGGCTGTAGTCGACCACGCCCGTGTAGCCGGAGGGCTTCATGAACAGGCTCACGCCCTCGCCTTCTTTCCACTTCATCACGCTGTTGAGCGGAATGTCGGAAAACAGCAGGTAGCCGCCCTCTTTGACCCACACGGGCCCTTCCGACCAGTCGAAGCCTTCGGCCAGTTGCTCCATACGGGCATCCTTGGGCACGATCTTATCGAGCCGGGAATCCTTGCGCACGATGTTTCCGAAGCTGGGATATTCGGTGTCGGCGGCTGCGGCCATCGAAGCGGTGCTGGCCGCGGCCACGGCGGCCGCGAGCGCGAGGGAGACAAACGAGCGAGCCATTCCAGAAGGCCTCCGGTGGGAGCGGTGGGAAGCGAGCCGAGCGAAGCGTTCGCCCGCCGAGACCCTACGCTACGCGCCCGGGGGCGTCAAGTATTTTGCCGCAGCGTGCGGAGAAGGTGCGGCAGATAACCCAGCGCCGCCCCGGCCACCAGTCCGCCGCCGTGGGCCCAATTGGCCACGTTGCCGATCACGCCCACCGCGCACAAGACGAACCAGATCAAGAGCATCATCACGAACTCGGGCCGCAGGTAGAGCCCCGAGTGCGGCTCCAGCCGCCCTCGCACCCAGGCATAGCCGAACAGCCCGTAGACCACCCCCGACATGCCGAGGAAGTAGGGCCCGCGCGCTGCGAACTGGGTGTAGTTCGACACCAACGCCACGAACAGCACGAGCAGCACGTACCACCAGGGACCCAGCTTTCGCTCCACCAGCGAGCCCAGGTTGTAGAGCATGTACATGTTGAACGCGAGGTGGATAAAGCCGCCGTGCAGAAAGACGGGCGTGATCAGCCGCCACACTTCGCCTTCCTGGATGTCGGGCATGGAGAACATCAACTCGGCCTCGGCCGAGCTGCCGAAGGCGCCGAGCGCCAGCGCGATGCAAGCCACGATCATGACCATCGTTACCGGCCGGCGCCGCCAGGGGCTGGCCCACTGGTTGCGCATGTCGACGAAGTTGCGCTCGGCCTGCCGCTTTTTCTCGGTCGCCGCGCGGCGGGCAGCGCGGGCCGCGGCCTCGGCCTGCTTGTAGCGCGGATCGCCGGGATCGTGCCGGAACTGTTCGAGCTCTTGCTTGCTGCGCTCGATCTGATTCTCGTCGTGAATCCAGATCGCCCACTCGTCGCCCTCGGACTCGACTTTGGACGTGATGCCCAGGGCCAGCAGGTAGTCGGCAAACCGCTGCGCGTCGCTCTTGGTGGTGATCGTTCCGGCTTGCCGCATGAGTTGCTTTGCTGTTGAAAGGTGGCCTGGCGTCGGGCGCGCACAGCTACGATTCGAGCCGCACGTGCTGAATACTATGGGCCACCATCCATTCGAGCCACCTCTCTTGATCCTCGCTAATCTCCACTTCGGCCCGGCTCTCGCTGTCCAGCGGAGACACCAACTCGAGCACACCGTCCTCGAGCCACTGTCGGGCATCCTCGAGCCGCACCCAGTATTCGCCCTCGGGCAGCGGCGGCACGCCGTGTTCGCCCGGCGGCGTCATGAAGTACGCCACGTCGCGCTTGAAGCGGCCCGGCATCTCCAGCGGCGCCAGTTCCGGGTGATCGACGGAATGGACACGCATGGTCAAGAGTCCGTGGGATCGCTTCGCGCGCGGCTCGGGAAAGGGAATAGCCTACCAGATGCCGCCGCTCGGTGGCAGGCATGGTTGCCTGACTGTATTTCGCAGCGCTCGCGGCGAGATTGGACTGCGGAGAACGGCCCGCAGGTGCAAGCAGTCAGTCCTCCCGCCGCCTATTCGACGCTCAGCCCCGCCAGGTGCCCAGTGCTCCAGGCCGCTTGAAAGTTGTATCCGCCGATCGGCCCATCGAGATCGAGCACCTCGCCGGCCAGGTACAGACGCTCGGCGAGCTTGCTCTGCATGGTGCGGGAGTCGACTTCCCCAAGCGCCACGCCGCCGGCCGTGACTTCGGCCTTGGCGAACCCCCGCGTGCCGCTGGGAGTGACCGATTGCGACTTGATTGCCGCCGCGACTTCTCCGCGGCGCTTGGCACCCACTTCGGCCAGCTTGAGTTGGGAATCGAGACCCGACTCGGCCAACAGCGCCTCGCACAGCCGCCGCGGCAGATGCTCGCCCAGCAGGCCCACCAGCGTGCGCTTGCCGGCCGCGGAAGCTTGCTCGCGCAGCAGGTTCTCGAGGGCCTCGACCGTAAGCTCGGGCAAGAAGTCGAACACCAGCGCCAGCGTCCGCGGCTGGGGATGCCCGCTGATCGCGCGGCTCACGTCGAGTGCCGCCGGACCCGAGAGGCCAAAGTGGGCAAACAACAGCGAGCCGCGCCGCTCGGCCAGCACGCGCGGTTTGCCGCGCTTTCCCTCGGCCCGCGGCTCTAACACGCGCACGGTCACGTCGGGCACGGTCACGCCGCGCAACTCGCGAACCCACGCGGCATCGGTCGTCACCGGCACGAGCGCCGGCCGCGGCTCGACGATCGTGTGCCCGAACTGCGCGGCGAAGCGGTATCCGTCGCCGGTCGTGCCGCTGCCCGGATACGATTGGCCGCCGGTGGTAATCAACAGATTTCGCGCGTGCAGCGTGCGCCGCGGCGTCACGAGTCGAACGCCGTCGCGCTGGCGGGCCACTTCGGCCAGCGGCTCCTCCAGTGCCAGCGTGCAGCCGCTCCGCTCGAGTCGCCGGAGCAAGGCAGCCAGCACGTCGGCGGCCTTGTCGCTTTGCGGAAAGATCTTGCCGGTCGATTCCGTCTTGGTCGGCACGCCCTCGGACTCAAACAACGCGATCGTGTCGGCCACGCTCAACGCCGCCAGCGCCGAATGCAGAAAACGTCCGGGCGGACCGTAAGCTTCGACGATGCCGCGATTGTCGGTGGCCTGCGTGATGTTGCAGCGGGTGCCGCCGGACATCAGGATCTTGACGCCCGGCTTGCGGTTCTTTTCCAAAAGCAGCGTGCGCTGGCCCCGCATCGCCGCGGTGCCGCCGGCCACCAGGCCCGCGGCGCCCGCGCCCACGACCACGACGTCCCAGTCTGCTTCCATCGAGGGCGGATCTACGCGATGGCGGGGTAGAGCGAATAGCCGCTGACGCTGGTTTCGATGCGAAACAGTGTCTTGCCGGCCGTGACGTACAGCGTTTTCATCTCCGGCCCGGCAAAGGTGAGATTCGTGATCACGTCTTCGGAAATCGGAATCCGCCCCAGCAGCTTGCCCGCGGGCGAAATGACGTGCACGCCGGTTTTCACCTCCGTGGTTTCGTGCGGATTGCGCGACTTGAGCACGCCGGCGGCGACCCACAGGTTGCCCTGGCGATCGAGCCGCATGCCGTCGCCCCCGCGCCCGCGTCCGAAGTCGAACACCAGCCGCTGCCCCGACAACGTCGCGTCGTCGGCGACGTCGAAGGCCCAGATCTTGCGATTGCCGCCTTCCACCGGGTGGCTGTCGATCACGTACAGGGTCTTGTCGTCGGGCGTGATGGCCAGGCCGTTGGGCCGCCCGATGTCGGGTTGCGACACCACGCGGCGCACGTCGCGGCCGTCGATGCAGTAGACCGACTCGTGGCCCATTTCCAGGCTATCGCGATCGATCCAGTAGTAAGGATCGGTAAACCAGATGCGGCCCCGCCGATCGACGCAGGCGTCGTTGGGAGCATTGTAGCGCTTGCCCTCGAAGCGATCGGTGAGCACCTGCACTTCTCCGGTCTCCAGATCGGTGCGCACCATCCGCCGGCGGCCGCCTTTCCCGAACTCGGCCCCCTCGCAACTGATCAGCCGCCCCTGGGCGTCGAAGGTGTTGCCGTTGGTGCGGCCGCTGTCGGCGCGAAACACCGAGACAATGCCTTCGGGGTCCATTCGCAGGATGCGGTTTCCCGCGATGTCGCTGAAGTACAGATCGCCGCTTTCGTGCCAGGCCGGCCCTTCCAGAAAGCAAACCCCCGCGGCCGTGCGGGCCTTCGTGCCCGGCGGCACCAGTCCCTCGGGTAGATCGACGTCAAACACTGGTGAATCCTCCCGACTGCGAACTTCTACAATCCGCCACCCCCGGCGGACATGAAGAAGATCATAGCGGGAATGAACACGGCCAGGCCAATCAGAGCTCCGGCCGCCAGCAAGGTTCCCAGGCCTCGCCACCGGGAAAACTGGTGCACCTCGGCCAGGCAGTTGATAAGAATCACCAACTGCCAGATCCCCAGGACCACTTCTGCGACACCAGTGGCGATGAGCAAGTTCTGCTCGACCGGCACAAGCCCAAAGATGTATCCGTCAAATAGCTTGGGGCCGAGGGCCAAGAACTTCGGGATCCACAACACGAGTCCGAACGCCAGGGGAACCTGCGACCAGCCAAGCGCCGCGCGGACGTGTTCGTAGTTGGCCGCACCGCCCAGCAACCTTCCGCTGAACCACAGCACGGCACCGCCCACGTAAAGACTGATGAGCCCCAAGATCGGGCCGAACACCAGGGCGACGCCCAGGACGGCGGGCATCGGGATCATGCCGCCCAGACCACGGGCAGCCGCCTGGTCGAGCGCTTGCGAAATACCTCCGATCGCCGCCAGCAGCACGACCATGTTTGTCGGATTGGTGTCGACAATCTGCCGAATCGTGGCCCGCGGCTGCGTCCAGATCGATCGCCACGGATTCAGTCGCTCGTAGCCAGGAACCACCCCCGGCCGGCTCGGCTCGATGGCGGCCCGCGGTGAGTCATACGGATTGGGCGAGGCCGGAGGCGATGCTTCGTGTGCGGAGTGCTCGGGCTGCGACATGGCTCATCCTCGCAGGACGGAATACATGTAAACATGTACACATATGGGACTGCCGTATCCTAGCCGCAGACACACTTCTTTCAAGCCTTATCAACCCACCCATAGGGATTATTTTCGTTTTGGGGCACAAAGGGGTGACGAAGTGCTTGGCGGGCCGACCAGGTTTGTTCCCCTGGAGCTAATCAGCCACTACCATATTGCGATGCAACCACTTGCCGGAATCAAGGTCGTTTCCACTGCGTTCAACATGCCGGGCCCCGCGGCCGCCTGGCAGCTCCACGGCTTCGGTGCGAGCCTGGTGAAGGTCGAGCCTCCCGGCGGCGATCCGCTCAAGCGCAACTGCCCCGAGCTGTACGAGGAGTTCACCGCCGGCCAGCAAGTGGTCGAGCTGAACCTCAAGCAGGAAGCCGACCGCGCGCGGATGGGCGAACTGTTGGCCGAGGCCGACGTGCTGCTCACCTCGACGCTGCCGGCTTCGCTTGAGCGGTTGGGACTCGACTGGGAACGATTGCACGCCGAGCATCCCCGGCTGTGCCAGGTGGCGATCGTCGGCTACGCACCGCCCAAGCAGGAAGTGACCGGGCACGACCTGACCTATCAAGCCAGCGTCGGGCTGGTCAGTCCGCCCACGATGCCCTCGACGCTGTTGGCCGACATGGCCGGCGCGCAAACGGCGGTGACCCACGTGATGGGCGTGCTGCACGAGCGCACGCGCACCGGCGACGGCGTATTGAGCTATGTACCCATCGCCGGGGCGGTCGACTTCTTTGCCATACCGCTGAAGTACCAGATCACCATTCCCGGCGGGCGGCTGGGCGGCTCGCTGCCAATGTATAACCTTTACCCCGCTCGCGAAGGCTGGGTGGCCGTAGCGGCGCTCGAGCCCCATTTCTGGGAGAAGATGCGGCAGCTCCTGGAACTCAAGGAGGGGACCTACGCCGAGCTGAAGCGCATCTTTGCCCACCGCTCGGCCCGCGAGTGGGAACGGTGGGCCGTTGAAAACCGGCTGCCGGTTGCCGAGGTGCAGCCGCCGGTCGAGTAGCGGCGCGGGTGTGTTTTCGCCCCGCGGGCTGCGGTACAATCGATTCCCGGCTGGCATCCCCTTGGCGAACCCCTTCCAGCGCCAGCCACCATTCTTCATCCACACGCGCTCCCTAGGCGAGGACGACCATGCATGGCTTGATCATGGACTTCCAGTTGAACATTCCCGCGATGCTGCGGCGCGCCGAGCAGTTGCACTTCGATCGCGAGCTGGTTTCCCGGCGGCCCGACGAGTCGATCGACCGCTACACCTACGGCGACATGATCCCCCGCGCCAAGCGGCTGGCCGTGGCGCTTCAGAAGCTCGGGCTTAAAGAGGGCGACCGCGCGGCCACGTTCTGCTGGAACCATTCGCAGCATTTGGAAGCCTACATGGCCATCCCCTGTGCCGGCGGCGTGCTGCACACGCTCAACCTGCGGCTGCACGAGAAGGACCTGGAATACATCGCCAGCCATGCCGGCGACAAGATCGCCATCGTCGACGACGTGCTGTGGGACCTGTTCGACAAATTCCGCGCCGGCTCGGGCATCGAGCACGTGATCGTCGTCCGCTCGACCGACAAGCCCCTACCGCCGGGCACCATCGACTACGAAGAGCTGCTGGCCGATGCCAATGAGGCCGACTTCGAATACCTCGACATCGACGAGCGCGCCGCGGCGACGATGTGCTACACCTCCGGCACCACGGGCAAGCCCAAGGGCGTGCTGGCCACGCACCGCGCCGTGGTGCTGCACTCGATGGCCAGTGCCATGACCGACACGCTGGGCTTGAGCGAGCGCGACACGGTGATGGCCGTCGTGCCGATGTTTCACGCCAACGCCTGGGGCATGCCCTTCACCTGCATGCTGATCGGCGCCAAGCAAGTGTTCCCCGGACCGCATCTCGATCCGCCGCACCTGCTCGACCTGCTGGCCAGCGAAAAGGTGACCGTCACCGGCGGCGTGCCCACCATCTGGCTGGGGATGCTGCAAATCCTGGACGAGAACGCCGGCAAGTACGATCTGTCGAGCCTCCGCGCGGTGGTCACCGGCGGATCGGCCGCGCCGCTGAGCATGATCGAAGGCTTCGCCGAGCGGCACGGCTTGCTGATGCTGCACTCCTGGGGCATGACCGAGCTGTGCCCCGTGGGCACCGTGGGCACGGTGCCGCACCGCCTGCTCGACAAGCCCAAGAAAGAGCAGTACGCGTTTCAGGCCAAGCAGGGCCGGCCCTGTCCGATGGTGGAAATTCGCGCCCGCAACGAAAATGGCATCGTCCCCTGGGACGGGCAATCGATGGGCGAGCTCGAAGTGCGCGGTCCGTGGATTGCCAGCGGCTACTACAATCGCCCCGACGCGGCCACGTCCTTCACCGACGACGGCTGGTTCCGCACCGGCGACATCGTGGCCATCGACGAGTTCGGCTGCCTGCACTTGCAGGATCGGGCTAAGGACGTGATCAAGAGCGGCGGCGAATGGATCAGTTCGGTGGCGCTGGAAAACGCGCTGATGGGTCACCCCGCCGTGGCCGAGGCGGCGGTCATCTGCGCGCAGCATCCCAAGTGGGCCGAGCGGCCGCTGGCGATCGTGGTGCTCAAGAAAGGCAAGAAGGCGTCGTCCGAGGAGTTGATCGACTTTTTGCGGCCGCAGTTTGCCAAGTGGTGGCTGCCCGACGCCGTGGAATTCGCCGACGCGATTCCCCGCACCTCGGCCGGCAAGTTCCTCAAAACGGCCCTGCGCGACAAGTACGGCGACTACTACACCCGGCAGGAGACGGCCCAGGCCTAGCCTGCGCCGCATAGAATACCGATAGCGGCCGCCCCGGCGAATGACAGTGCGGCGGCCGGCACCAAACCCTACGAGGAAACCATCATGCCACAGCCAGTTGTCGTCGAAGTGCTACGCACCCCCTTCGGGCGCAAGGGAAGCGTGTTTCGCGAAGTTCGGCCCGATTCGCTGCTGGCCACGGCGCTAGCCGGATTGTGCGAGCGAGCCGGCGTGGATTCGTCCAAGATCGAAGACGTCGTCACCGGCTGCGTCACGCAGGCCGGCGAACAGGGGGCCAACATCGGTCGCCTGGCGGCCCTGCTGGCGGGCTTTCCGGTCGAGGTGCCGGCCGTGTCGCTCAACCGCATGTGCGGCTCCAGCCAACAGGCGATCCACTTCGCCTCGCAGCAAATCGCCGCCGGCGACGCGTACTACACCATCGGCTGCGGCGTGGAAAACATGACCCGGGCACCGATGTTCAGCGACGTCGGCACGCTCGACAAGCTGAACCCCGACCTTGCCAAATTCAATCTCGTGCACCAGGGCGAAAGCGCCGAGCTGTTGGCCGACAAGTACAACATCACCCGCGAGGACGTCGACGAGTTTTCCAAGGAGAGCCATCGCCGGGCCAGCCAGGCAGCCCGCCAGGGATATAACAAGGAGATCCTGCCCACCGCGGGTCTCGATGGCGACGGCAAGACGATTCAAGTCGCCCGCGACGAAGGCGTGCGCGACAAGATTGATCCGGCCAAGATGGCCTCGCTGCCCACAGTGTTTCGCCCCGACGGCAATGGCGTCGTGACCGCGGCCAACTCGAGCCAGATTTCCGACGGCGCCGCGGCAGTGCTGATCGCCGATCGCGAGGTGGCCCAAAGCGACGGCCTGCGGCCGCGAGCGAGGTTCCTGGCGCGCGTCGCCGTGGGCGACGATCCCACGCTGCAACTGGCCGGCGTGATCCCCGCCACGCAGAAGGCGCTCAAGCGGGCCGGGCTCTCGATCGACGACATCGACTGGATCGAGATCAACGAGGCCTTTGCCTCGGTCGTGCTCTCCTGGGCCAAGGAGCTCAAGCCCAACATGGAAAAGGTGAACCCCTGGGGCGGGGCCATCGCCCACGGCCATCCGCTGGGAGCCACCGGCGCGGGCCTGTTCTCCAAGATGCTCACCGGGCTGGAAGCCACCGGCGGCACGCTCGGCCTGCAAACCATGTGCATCGGCCACGGCATGGCCACCTGCACGATCATCGAGCGAGTCTAGGGCGATCGATCGGTCGATCATGATGCGCAACGCGCGACGAGCGACGGTCCTCGTGCTGCTGGCCGGCGCGATCGCGCTGCCGGTGGTCGAAGCTGCGCAAGCGCAGCAGGCCCCGCCCGATGACGCCCCGGACCGCGCACTGGCATTCTTGCGCGTCGAAGTGCCGAAGTGGCAGCAGGAGAATGCCTGCTTCTCGTGTCACAACAACGGCGATGCGGCCCGAGCGCTGATGGCCGCCACGCAGGCCGACCGGCTGGACGACAAGCTACCGCTGGCCGAGACGCTTGTCTTTCTGGCCAGTCCCGATCGCTGGGACGAGAACGGGCCCGACGGGCCGTTCAAGGACAAGAACCTCGCCCGGGTCCAGTTTGCCGCGGCGCTGGCGGAAGCCGCTCGCGATCGCCTGGTTGCCCGCGACGACCGCGTGTTTCGCCAGGCCGCCGCGATGCTCACCGAGCTGCAGGCCCCCGACGGCAGTTGGCCCATCGGCCCGGCGGGCAACGTCGGCGCTCCGGCCACCTACGGGCAAGCGCTGGCCAGCCTGATGGCGCTGCGAGCGCTGGAAACGCTCGCACCCGAGGAGCAACACGAGCCGATTGCCAAGGCGCGGCGGTGGTTCCGCGCTACAGAGCCCAAGCGCGTGCTCGATGCCGCGGCCACGCTGTGGGCCCTGGCAGGCGCGGACGACGGTGCGGCGCAACGGCAACGCCGGCGGGCGCTCGAGTTGATTCGTCGCGGCCAGTCGCCCGACGGAGGTTGGGGACCGTTCGTCAATGCGCCGCCGGAAGTATTCGACACGGCGGTCGTGCTGTTGGCGCTGGCAGCCCAAGAGGATCACAGTCACTTGTCGCCGCTCATCCGCAAGGGACGTCGCTTTCTGATCGCTCAGCAGTTCGACGACGGCAGTTGGCCCGAAACGACGCGGCCCCGCGGGGCGGAGAGTTACGCCCAGCGACTGAGCACGGCCGGGTGGGCCACGCTGGCGCTGTTGGCGACCCGCGGCAGCTAAAGCTGCCGGCTAAGCGAAGGAGTGTCGGTTCGACCGCGGCCGGGGTGCTACTCGACGTCGAAGGAAACCGAGACCGTTTTCGTCTGAATTCGCCGCTGCACGCGCTCGAATTGGTCGACCTCGAAAGGTCGGCCGATGGAATTGCCGGCCAGGTCTTCGAGCGTCGTGTCGACCACGAGGCGATAACTGCCCTGGCCCCAGGCGCGCTTTGGCGTGAATCGCCAGCACGTCTCGTCGTCGCTGGTCGAAACGGTGCCGGGCACCTTCTTGCCGGCGGCATCGACGATCGATAGCACGCGCACGAGCATCGAATGATCGAGCGGCTCGCCGAGGCGCACGATCAGCGGATCGGACGTGCCGGCGCGCGGCGGCTCGAGCTGCCAGCCGTCGGGGTCGACGGTCTCGTCGTCGGGCGGACCGACGGAGAAGCGTTTCGCGGCGCCCGATTTCAGCGGCCTCCGCTTGGCGTCGCGCCAGGCGGCGTCGACGGCGAGCGTGTAGCTGTGTCCCTCTTCCAGAACCGGGCCGAGCTCTTCGCGCGGCTTAAGTCCGCGCTTCACGCGCCCCGGATCGCACAACAGCGTGAAGCGGCGGAACCGGTCGTCCCACAGTTCCTCGCCCAACTCGAGAAACGCACCTTCGACTTCCTTCCCGGTGGTCTCGTCGAGCAAGTGAATGTGGCGATACGCCTCGCCGCGGCTCATCGGCGCCGAGAAGTGGACGTAGAACTTGAGCTGGTTCTCCGGCAGCCGGTCCGCCGACGGATAGATGTGTTCCACCACCGTCGACTTGGCGGCCGACGGACGCTCGATCGAGAGGACGGCTTCCAGCGGCTTCGTTCGCGACGACCCTTCGTTCGACAATCGTGCGCGCTCGAACACAGCGCGATAGCGCACGCCCGGCTCCAGCGAATACCGGGGCGTGAACGGCAGCCGCTTGCCGGCGATGCTCACGCGTCCGCCCACCGGCGGCGGGTCCTTCAAATCCGATTCGACGAACACTTGCAACACGGCCACGCGCTCCTCGGGCGAGAGCGCGTCGAATGCCGCTAGCTCGGTCTCGCTCAGCCCGACAACGTCGATCGTGGCGCGCGTACCAGCAGCATCGTTCAGCTCAATGCGCGGCGACGCGTCGTTGGCCCAGCCGCAAGTGGCCCGCTGGGCCGTGATCAGCATCGCCAACGCGACGAGAACCAGCTTGAGGCGCAGAGAATTCACGCGCTGCTCCCCTCACATAGAAAAACGTGGGTGGCCGACTCGGACGCCGGCCACCCACGCAAATCATCGTGCCGATCGAGGAAAATCTCGCACCGCGCTACGGCAGTTCGACCGCTTCCAGGTTCATGCCCGAATCGGTTTGCACCAGCACCAGGGCATGTTCCTTGTCGAGCTTGTCGAGCTGGGTCACGCCCTGCAGCTCCTTGATCGTATCGTACGGCAAGCCGGCCGTGCCGCCGCCCGAAACGCGGTCGGTGATACCGTCGGTCTCGTCGATCTTGGCCACGTCGACTTTCATCACGCCGCGGCTGTTGTTGGCGATCAGCAGGTAATCCTTGCCGTCCTTCTGGTAAACGACCATGTCCAGTGGCCGGTTGCGGTTGCCCAACTCGGCCACCGTCGTGCCGCGCACCTTCTTGCCGGGCTGCAAGTCGGAGAGCGGGAACCGCACCAGCGGGGTGCAGGTGTAGGCGGCCAGCACGTTCGGCTTGCCGGCCACGTCGAACACGGCGAAGGTGCGCACCGGCGAGCGGGTTTCCACCTTGCCGTGGGCCCCGTGAAAAATCTCGACGCTGGTGCCCTGGTCGGCCTCGGCGAACGGGAAGCTGAGCACGCGCAGATTCGAGGCGAACTCTTCGTTCGACAATCCCGCCACGATCACCTTGCCGTCGGTGAACTGCAAGTCGGTCGTCACTTCGCGGGCGCTGCGGCCGTCGGTGGCCGGATTCGGAATGGCGGCCTTGGAGAATCTCACGCCCTCGAGCGAGAACTCGCCGACCTTGCCGGCCGAGTCGACGCGCACCAGCACGGGCTCGGCATCGGGGCCGGTGCCGCGCGACACCGAAAGGAACGTGCTGCCTGTCTCAGGATTGACGGCCATGTCGTTAATCAACATGCCCTGCGGGGTGGTGCCCAGCAGCGAGGCCACCTTGCCGTCGATCTTCTCGATCTTCAGCGGCTGGCTCGGGCTGCCGGCCGAGGTGTCTTCAGTGGCAATGGCGAACACCGCCGCGGCTTGCGGATCGCCCACCAGCAGAATGCCCTGCGGGGCGAACGTGAGCGGGCCGGCCGACTTCAAGTCAGGCGTTCCCTTTTTCATGCCGTCGGTCAAGTCGGCGGCAAAGCTGGCGTTAACCAGCGAGACGACCGCGATCGCGGCAACTAACGAGATTCGTTTGGGCATGTCGGGCCTCCTATGCGAACGAACGCAATGGGCTAGGGTGGATGGGTCCGGGGCCGCGGCGAGGGCGCGAGGGGCGTCCCCCGCGGCAGGTCTACGATTTCTTGCGCTTGGCTTCCCACTCGCGCTTGATGGGTTGGCCGCGGCGCTGGCGCTCGATCGTGCCTTTGATCGTGTCGCCTTCGATCGTGCCTTCGTACTTCGATTCGAAGGCGCGTTCGCCGCGCTCCATCACGGTCTTGAACGAGAGCTTGTCGTCTTCGACCTTGCCGTCCTTGATGTCGAGCTCGAAGCCGTCGCGGAACGGCAGGTGCAGCGTGCCGGTCAACTTGTCGCCCTCCTGCTTCAGGTCGAGGGTCATTTCATAGTCCTCGCCCGCGCGCGAGAACGACCAGGTCCACTTGCCGCTGGCGTCGGCGGCAACGGCGCTGGCGCAGGAAACGAGCACGCCGATCGCCATGAGCAACGGCAACAGAGTCGCTTTCTTCATGGGGCACCTTTTGGCAAACGAGTGGTTGGATTGGCAAACAGCTTTCCCGGCCGTCGCGTGCTGCGAGGCGGTGGACCCCACGTCGAAAGCTCCGGCCGGTCATCTTGCCGCGCGCAACATGAAGCGTCAAACAGATTCGCACGCAGGCAGTTATTTACCCCCGCTAGCGGCCGAGAGTTCCGCGGGAAACGAGAAATTAGCGCCTTTGAGGGGGACGCTCGCGCGATGGCCCGCGCTTTTTGCACACGTCCCCTAAGGCTCGTGCGGCGGCGATTCCGGCGGGGTGGTGATCAGCCGCGCGGCGCGCCCGCGGGTGAAATAGTTGAACGACCAGTGGATCAGCACGAGGATCCGGTTCTGGAATTGCACCAAGTACATAATGTGCACGAACAACCAGGTGAGCCACGCCATGAAGCCCGAGAGCTTGATCCAGCCGATGTCGGCCACCGCGGCCGAGCGGCCGATCGTGGCCAGCGTCCCCTTGTCGTGGTAGTGGAACGGCTTGGAAGGGCTGTCGCCGCGCAGCCGCCCCATAATCGTGTCGGCCACGTAGCGGCCCTGCTGCATGGCCACCGGCGCCAGCGCCGGCAGCGGCTTGCCGCCCTGGTGGCTGTAGTTGGCCAGATCGCCAATCACGAAAATCTCGGGATGCCCCGGTAGCGTGCAATCCGGTTCGACGGTCACCCGGCCCGCGCGGTCGACTTCCTGCCCGGCCGCTTTGGCAAGCGCCGTGCCCAGCGAGGAAGCCTTCACCCCCGCGGTCCACAGCACGGTGTCGGACGGAATGTTTTCCTCCTGGTCGCCCACCTGAATCGTCACCCCGTCGGCGCGAATGTCGGTGACGCGAATGCCCGTGCGGACCATCACGCCCATGTGCTCCAGTTGCTCCTGCGCCTTCTTACGCAGGTCCTCGGGAAACATGCTCAGCACGGTCGGACCGGCCTCGAAGAGCATGATTCGCGCGTCGGCCGGGTTGATGTTGCGGAACTCGTGCCGCAGCGTGTAGCGCGACAACTCGGCGATGGCGCCGGAGAGCTCCACGCCGGTGGGCCCGCCGCCGACGACGACGAAGGTCATTTGCGCGCTTTGGCGTTTGGAGTCGAACTCCACCTCGGCGCGCTCGAACGCGCTGAGCACGCGGCGGCGAATCATGATCGCGTCCTCCAGGCTCTTGAGGCCCGGGGCCACCGCTTTCCACTTGTCGTGGCCGAAGTAGTTGAACTCCGAGCCGGTGGCCACGATCAGCGAGTCGTAGTGCAGCGGCGTCTCGAGCTCCTCGCGCAGGATCAGGCGGCGATGTTCCAAGTCGAAGTCGACCACTTCGCCCATCACCACGTTGGCGTGCCTCTGCCGCCGCACCAGGGCCCGCAGCGGCGAGGCGATGTTGGCCGGCGACAGTCCGCCGGTGGCCACCTGGTAGAGCAGCGGCTGAAACAGGTGAAAATTGCGGCGGTCGACCAGCGTCACCCGGGCGCCTGCGCGCTTCAAGCGGTTGGCGGCATACAGGCCCCCGAAACCGCCGCCGATGATGACGACGTGATGCGCCGGCTCCATAGAATCGGTCAAGTTCTCACCTCATTCGTGGTTCGTGACGTGATGCTCTTCTGGCGCTCCCGCTTTTCCTAGGCCGTGGTCTTTTGCTCGGCACGCAGTTGGGTCGACGAGATATCCTCGCGAAACGTGTCGGCCGGCACCCCCTGGCAGATCGCGGCCAGCGACTCCGGCAGACTGAGGTCCTCGAGCGTGCAAAACTTTCCGTCGATCACGCGGCCGAATACCAGAAAGCGGCAGCCGGCCGCGGCGATGCTCTCGATGGCTTGCCGCATGGCAGCCTCGTGGCCGTAGTAGCGCTGCTGCCCGACGCGCACGATCGTGTCGGCGCCCACGACGAACCTGGCTCCGGGAAACAGCTCGGCTTTTTTGACAAATGTGGGGGCGCGGGTCAACCACACGGTTTCACCCGACTCAAACTGGCGCACTCGGTGATCGATTTCGATATAGTCCAGCGGCGGTTTGTCGACGTTGGCGATGGCGATTTCGAAAGCCACGTCGGCGCCCACGATCCCCCTGGCGACACTTGCCATGCGGCGGTGCCCGGCATGCAGCGGATTGAACGCACCGGGAAAGATGGCCGCCGGCGGCTGCCCATCGGCGCCGCGGACGATGGCCATCGCCCGATCGGCCAGCAGGTCCTGTTCGTCGGCCGGCGCGTCGACTCGCGAGGTCACGACGTGTTCCCCCTCGAGCAGCGGCAGCTCGAGGCGGCTCGCCGCGCCGGTGGCCTCGGCCACGGCATTGAGCACGAGCGCCGCCACGACGGCTTCCTCTTGTTCGCGCGTGCGGCGGCCTTTGCGCAGTTCGAGCTGATAGGCGGCGGTGGTCGTGGCGGTCTGCCAGGCGACATGAGCCCGGTGCTGCCCACGCTTGGGGCGGTCGCTGGCCAGGCTGGCGGTGCAGGCCACCCCGCAGGTTGGCGACTCGGGGTCGTAGGCCTTGGCTTTGAGAAACGAGGCCATCGCCATGGCCCGGCCGGTGCGGGGCGAGCAAAAATCGTCGGGAGGCCCGCCCAGCCACTCGCCCATGGCGTGGGCCGCATAGGGCACGGCCGCGGCCAGGATCGAACGCGAGGCCCCCGGCACCTTCAGCAGCGCCGAAATGGCCTCGCTGCCACCCCCGGTGACGGCCAGCACGATGCGCAGGCCGCGGCTGTGAACCTCTTGCGCCAATTGCTGTTGCGACGTTTTTCTCACGCTCTTCGAGACCCGGGTAGCCACGATTTCCCCGCTGGAAGCTCCCTAAGCCTACCCTAGGGCTGCCCGACGCCAAACGCCAGCTAGTCCCCCGCGGCCAGGGAGCCCGCGACGCCGGGAGCGGACCACCGGTGCAGACGGCACCAGCGGCCGGAACGACCGTTTTTCGAGGGGTTTTCCGAAATTCCTCAAGTCTGCTGCCAATAGCGCCGGCAGGACCGCGAATGCAAATACGTGGCGGGCCAAATCCGGCCCGTCCGGTGACAACGCGACGAATTGACCCATTCGAGTGGGAGGACAAGACCATGATTAAGAAGACCCTGGTAACGTTCGCGGGCTTGAGTCTGCTCGCGGTGCTGTTCTTTGGCAGAGATGCGGTAAGCTACGCCACCACGTCGTTCGGCTGGATGAAGGATTCTGTGAAATCGCAGGTGCCGGTCGAGTTCGAGATCGAGCGAGCCCGGCGGATGGTCAAGAACCTGGTGCCCGACATCCGCAAGAACATGCACGTCATCGCCCAGGAAGAAGTCGAGATCGAGCGTCTCGACAACGAGATCGCCCGGGTCGAGAAGACGATGGGACAAGAGAAGGCCGAGATCATGAAGTTGAAGGACGATCTGGCCGAGAAAAAGGCGGCCTACCGCTACAACGGCCGGACCTACACGGTTTCGCACGTGAAGTCCGACCTGGCCAACCGCTTTGAGCGGTACAAGGTGCACGACGCCACGCTGGCCAGCCTGCAAGAGATTCAGACGGCCCGCCGCACGAGCCTGGATGCCGCCCGGCAGAAGCTGGAGAACATGCTGGCCGTGAAGCGTCAGTTGGAAGTGGACGTCGAGCAACTGGAAGCCCAGTACAAGCTGGTCGAGGTCGCCCAGACCTTGAGCGAGCGGAACATCGACGACAGCCAACTGGGCCGCGCCAAGGAGCTGATCTCCGACATCCGCACCCGGCTCAAGGTAGCCGAGCGGCTGGCCAACACGCCGCTGGTCGAGGGCGAGATTCCCGTTTCGGCGTGCGAAGTGAACACCGAGCACATTGTCGACCAGGTCACCGAGTACTTCGGTGCCGATCACGAAGCCACGCAGGTGGCCGAGGCCGACACCGCCACGGTGCAGTAACCCCGAGGGCACGCGCGTCGATGCACGCGCGTGCGAGGTCAGGAAAATGACCCAGGGGCGGCGAAGGGGTATTGGCTTGGCAACGGATTGGTGGAACGCCGTCTCCAGGAACCTCCTGGCGCCATTTTGGCGGCCGCGGGCAGACGGCGCGAACGAGGATGGGACTCGCGGGGCGAGGAACGCGCGCATGTTCGACTCAACCCACCCCGTTTCTTCTCAGTCGGCGGATTGCGTACCATGGATAAGAAACGCCGTGAACAACGCAGCAGCGAAATCTCGTCTCCTGTTGTGGGTCGACGCAGTCGGCGGGTTCTTCGTCTGTCCGGGCAACGAGATCCACTTGGGTCAAGCGGTGCCCGACAGCACGATCGATCTGCCGCTGCTGGCCGACCTGTCCCGGCACCATGCCACGATTCGCCGCGACGAGGAGGGCTACACGATCGAGCCGCTGCGCGACGTGCGGCTCAATCACGAGCGGATCACTGCCACGAGTTGGATCAACGACGGCAGCCTGATCGAGCTGGGGCCAGCGCTGCGGATGCGGTTCACTCGACCGCATCCGCTGTCGGCCACGGCGCGTCTCGACTTTGTCAGCCATCACCGCACGCAGCCGTCCTCCTCTGCCGTGCTGTTGATGGCCGACACCTGCATTCTGGGACCCTCGGCGCAGAACCACGTCGTGTGCCGCGAATGGCCGCACGACGTGGTCCTGCACCGCCAACACGGTGGCTTGTACTGCACAAGTGCCGCACAACTGGAAGTCGACGGAACGCGCCACAGAGGGCGTGCGCCGCTGAACATGCACTCTCACGTGGCCGGAGAAGGGTTTTCGTTCAGTTTGGAGGAAATCTGATTTTCGTGGCCGCAGGCAGCGTGTCATAATCGAAACTAATAGTGGGACCGGGTCGAGCCGTCACGGCAGCCGCCCGGAGGGAAGAAGGTCGACCCATGCTCTCGCGGACGCAAGCAACGGCCCAAGACATCGACGTAATCGACGACGCCATGGAATCGCATCCGACACATGCTGACGATCAGCCGCGCGTGGGGCCGGTGAGATTCACCTACCCCAGCGGAGCTCGACCACTCGACGGCTACACGATCAAGCGCGGCATCGGCCGCGGCGGATTCGGCGAGGTCTACTTCGCCGTCAGCGACGGCGGCAAGGAAGTCGCGCTGAAGCTCATTCGACACAACCTCGAGATCGAGCTGCGGGGCGTGACCCACTGCCTCAACCTGAAACACGCCAACCTCATCGCGCTGTACGACGTCAAGGAGGACGAGCAAGGCAACAGTTGGGTCGTGATGGAATACGCCGTCGGCGACTCGCTCGAGGAAATCATCGACCGCTATCCCGAAGGCCTGCCGCCCGAAGAGGCCTTCGAGTGGATGCAAGGCATCGCCGCCGGCGTGTCGTACCTGCACGACCACGGCATCGTGCATCGCGATCTCAAGCCCGGCAACATCTTTCGCGACGACGGCCAGATCAAGCTCGGCGACTACGGGCTCTCGAAGTTCATCTCGTGCAGCCGCCGCAGCGGGCAGACCGAAAGCATCGGCACCGTCCATTACATGGCGCCCGAAGTGGCCAACGGGCGCTACGGCAAAGAGATCGACATCTATGCCCTGGGCATCATCCTGTACGAGATGCTCACCGGCCAGGTGCCGTTCGAGGGCGAGAGCGTCGGCGAAGTGCTGATGAAGCACCTCACGGCCGAACCCTCGCTCGATAAAGTGCCCGAGCCCTATCGGGCGGTGATCGCCCGGGCCCTGGCGAAGGATCCCCAGACCCGCTTCGCCACGGTGTCCGAGATGTTCAACGCGTTGCCGCCCACGGCGGCCACGATTGGTTATCGCCCGCCGATCAAAGAGACGCGCTACGCCCACCAAGCGGACGAGGCCCCGCAAGCGGCCTCCACGCCGCCGGGCGGCGCGGGCTCAGGCGGCAAAGCGGCCGCCGGTGCCACAGCCGCCGCCGCGGCCATGGGTGCCGCCGCCGCGGCTCAGGCCGGCAGTTCGGCATTCGACGACGAGCCCGTATGGCGCACTATCCGCGACGGCTGGCGCGGCGCCCGCGATTCGTGGGACGGCCTGAACACGCCCACGAAAATCGTCGTGGCCATCGTCGGCTGCTCCGCCTTGGCCTACAACGCCGAGCTGGTGCTGCAATTGATCGTGCCGTTGGTGGTCTTGTACGTGCTGTATCGCATCGTGCGAAACGTCGTGCTGCAGCACGAAACGCGCAAGGCCGCGCCGTACGCTGCACGCGGCCCGGGCGCAGCGCCGGCACACTCGCCGGCGCGCGACGCGGGTCTCGACACGACGACCTATCAGCCGGCCCAGGCCGCCATGGCCGCGGCCGAGCAGGCCGCTGCGCGGGCTGCTGCGATGGTCCCCAAAAGCAGCGGCGATTGGCGCGAGGCATCGCGCCGCCACTGGAAAAAGCGCGGACGACGCCGTTGGCGCGAAAGCGCCGCCGAGGCGCTGGTCGTCAAGCCGGCGCGCCAGCGGATCGCCGACCTGGCCGGTTCGATGATCATGGCCGCGGTGATCGGCACCGTGATGAGCCTCGTGGCCGTGCTGTTGCGCGGCGAAACGTCGATCGAAAAAGAACAATACGCGTGGCTGACCATCACCAGCGTGGTGGGCGCCTGGGCCGTGCTGATTCCGGCCAAGTTCTGGGAAGGCACGCGCGGCGATCAGACGCTGCGCCGGGTGACGATGCTGGTCATCGGCCTGGGCGTGGGCGCGGCCGCCTACGGGGCCTCGGAACTGCTGATGGTCTCCTACACCGACAGTGCCGAGCTGCAACATTTTTCGAAGTTCAACCTGGCCGAGAAGTTCTACGACGCCGGCGGCGCGCCGCAGTTGGGCGCGTTTTTGGCTTACTTCGGAGCGTTGTTCGTCGCCATCCGGTGGTGGAAGCAGGCCGACCCGATGCGTCGCACGCGGCTGAGCGTGTGGGGCGTGGGAGCTTGCGTGTTGGCCGCTTGGGTCGTCGATTTTCTCTGGCGATTTCCCCAGCCCTGGGGCGTGATGGTGGCCGCGATCATTTCGACTTCGGTGCAACTGGTCAGTCCGCACGCTTCGCCAGAACAAAGCTCAGGCGACCTGGCGGGAAGGGAGTAGAAGGCGATGTGCCCCTTGGCCATGATTGGAATGATGGAGTTGATCCTGCTGGTGGTGGCCGGCTGGTTCGTGCTGCGGCTGGTCAACCGCCGCCGAGGTCCCGACGGGGCCTGCGAACACCGCTTCGGCTGGCTGAAACTCATCGGCCTGGCAGCCGTGGTCGCCGGCGTCTCGGTGTTCTGGGCGCGATCGCAAAGCCATCACGAGGTCGAGGTCGATGATGCCTTCGCGCACGATACCTACGTCGCGTTCGAGCCCCTCGATCTAGCCAAGGAGTTCCACGTCGAACACCACGGTCCCTGGCGCACGTCGCCCACCGTCACGGTCGAGACCACTCCGTCGTGGGCGATCATCTGCCTGGGCAGCGTGCTGGTGATTCTGGGCGTGTTGATCTTCACTCGCGGCCGCTTGAAGCCGGCGGCCACAAGCATCATGACGTTGCTGGGCGTGGGGGCGATCGTGTTCGCCGTGGCCAGCTATGTCGGCGACCCGCCACGTAGCAGCTCACCGGCAGTCGAGCGTCAGGTAGCCGTCCGCGGCATGGAAGAGCACCACATCGAGCGTCACGTCACCCGAGGCCGCCACGACGACGCGTCGCGCTCGTACTTCGGGCGCGCCAAACGGCCCGCCCTGCGCCCCGTGCGGCCGACCGGCGAAGAGCAGCTCTCCGGCGACGAACTGCCGCCCCGCGCGGGCAGCATCCCCGTGGCACACGAGTTGGCGAAGGCCAATTCATCGGACGCCGCCCCGGCACCCGATCCTTCCGCAGCGACCGATGCCACGCCGCCAGCAGCCGCGCTGGCCGCTGCTGAATCCGAAAACGACAACGTAGGTTCCGACGCGGTGGAGCAAGAAGTCGAGAACAACGAGGACGCCCACAAGGATAAACACGAGGACGACGGTGAATCGGCCGAAGCCGAGCACGAAGAAGACAACGTCTCCGATGTCTTCGCCGATGTCTTCGAAGATCTCGTCCAAGGCAGTGGACAACGAGGGCAACGACCGGGAGGCGAGCACGAAGCCGCGCAGGTCGCAGCCCTCGAATCGAACGAAGAAGACGAGGCCCCGACAGTCGCCGTTCCCGACGATCGCGCTGCGACCGACGAGGCAACCGCCGCCGGCACGATCGACCTGGCCAGGCCGCGTCCCGATTGGATCGATGCCCCCTCGAAACTGAACGGCAGCACCTACCTGGTCGTCGTGCGCTCCGGGCGCTTCGGCTCGGTACCGGAGTGCCAACACGAGCTCGACGAGCAAATGAAAGAGGCCGTCGATCACTACGTCGCACAGTACCTGGGCGACGAGCAGGCCGCTTCGCTGGTCGACGTGCCGCTCTCGTTCATCAAGCGCAACCTGCGCAAGGACCAGTGGGCCGAGACGGTCGAAACCAAGGCGCTCGAAGGCCTCAACCTGGGCGAGATGTACGAAATGTATGCCCGGTTGCAGTTCGACGAGAACGCGCAGCACTACTTCCATCGCCAGTGGCACGATGCCGAAGTCACGCGCCGGCTATGGTATGCCGGCGGCGGTGCGGCGCTGCTGCTGGCTTTGCTCTCCACCTTCTACGGGTACCTGCAGCTCGACATGCGCACCGGTGGAGCGCACAAAGGCCGGCTCCAACTGGCCGCCACGCTCGTGGCCCTGATCGTCGCCGCGGGCGTGCTGGTGGCGCGGCGTGCCATGCCCTTCTGACGCGTCGTTTCTCGGCGCGTCGATTTGCCCCGTGCTTGCTGCCATCGAGTGGACGGCTGTGGTAGGATAGTAGGGGTTTTCACGGAGAATGCTTCCCGCCCCCGCTATCTGATTCTTGAATCGCCCCATGGCGCATGCCGCACCCTCCGATCAACTGCTCGTGGCCCGCATTCGCGACGGCGAACCCGACGCGTGGAACGAACTGATCGCCCGGTTCGAAGGTCGGCTGTTGGCGTTTGTCGAAGGCCGCCTGGGACGCCGCAGCGCTGGCGAAGACGTCGTGCAGGAAACCTTTCTCGGCTTCCTCACCAGCCTGCCCAACTTTCAAGATTCGCGCCCGCTGGAAAGCTACCTGTTCTCGATCGCGGCCCACAAGCTCACCGATCACCTCCGCCGCGAGGGTCGGCGGCCGACGCTACCCTTGGCCACCAACAACAGCGGCGCCGATTGGGAACCGCCGGCCGGAGGCCGCACCGTTTCGAGCGCCATGCGCAGCGGCGAGCGCCGCGGCATGGAAGAAGCGGCCCTGGTGCAAGCGCTCGCCGAGCAACTCGCGCGGCTCCGCTCGCGCAACGAGTGGAAGAAGATGGCCTGCCTGGAACTGCTGTTCGTGCGTCGTTGGGCCAACCGCGACGTGGCCACGAAGCTGGAAATGTCGGAGCAGCAGGTGGCCAATTTCAAATTTGAGTTCATCGCCCGGCTGCGCACGCTGGTGCGCAAGCAGGGCCTGTCCGAAGACGTCTTTCCCGAGCTGCACGAAAAAGCCTAAGCTGCACATGGCCGAACCCATCACCGCCGCCGACCTGGAAGCCTATCTCGACGAGGCCCTGCCCGTGGAAACGATGTCGCGGATCGAACAGGCGCTGCGCGACGAGCCGAAGCTGGCCGAAGAGCTGGCCTCGATCAACAGCCGGCGCGACGCGGGCATTCACTCGGTGGGCGAGATCTGGCGGCGGCACCGTTTGAGCTGCCCTTCGCGCGAACAGTTGGGCAGCTTGCTGCTGGGCGTCGTCGAAGCCGACCTGGCCGAGTACATTCGCTTCCACCTCGAAGTGTCCGGCTGCCGCACCTGCCGGGCCAATCTCGACGACCTGAAGTCGCACCAACGCGACGAACCGGCCGCGGTCGACAAGCGCCGCAAGAAGTACTTCCAATCGAGCGCCGGTCACCTGCGCAAGCGCTAGTCCCCCCCCTTCGTTCGGGCGGAAAGCGGATTCGCGCCCGCGCGCTTGCTGTGCCAGTTCGCCCAGGTCACAATAAATCGCCGCGGGGCGAATGTGCCCGCCGATTGCCTCCCGTCTTGTCCCGTTCGGAGCTTAGCCGGTCCATGAAGCTGCCCGTTGCGCTCGTCTCGTCGATGGCCCTGGCCGCCTTGCTGCTCGGTTGCCGCACTCCCACGCGTGCCGCCGACCTGAGCCGGGCCGTGGTGGTCGTGCCCGAGGGCCTTTCGCCGCGCGAGACCAAGGCGGTCGAAATGCTGCGCGACGAGATCCAGAAGCGCACCGAGATCGAGCTGCCTCTGGTGCCGAAGTGGCCCGAGGGCGATGCCGCGGTGATCGCCGTCGGCCCGGCGTCGCTGGTCGAGACCTTCGCCGGACCGCTGGCCGCCGATCTGGCTGGCGACAAGGATCTACCGGCCGAGGGCTTTCGCATTCGCACGCGCGGCGCGCAGCTCGCCATCGCCGGCAACGACGAACGCGGCGTGCTGTTCGGCATCGGCTACCTGCTGCGACATCTGAAGATGACCCACCAGGCGATCGCCCTGCCCGAGGCGCTCGACGTCACCACGGCTCCGGCCTACCCGTTGCGGGGCCACCAGTTGGGCTACCGCCCCAAGACCAACAGCTACGACGCCTGGGACCTCGACCAGTGGGAGCAGTACTACCGCGATCTGGCCGTGTTCGGCACCAACGCCATCGAGTTGATTCCGCCCCGCAGCGACGACGCGGCCACGAGCCCGCACTTTCCACGGCCGCAGATCGAAATGATGGAAGGCATGTCGCGGCTGGCCGACGAGTACGGCCTGGTCGTGTGGATCTGGTATCCGGCGCTCGACAAAGACTACGGCAATCCCGAAACGGTGGAGTTCGCGCTCAAGGAATGGGAGACGGTCTACAAGCGGCTGCCGCGGATCGACGCCATCTTCGTTCCCGGGGGCGACCCGGGTCACACCGAGCCGGCGCACATGATGAACCTGCTCGAGAAGCAGACCGCCCTGTTGCGCGAGTATCACCCGGACGCCGAGATGTGGCTCTCGCCGCAAGGCTTCACCACCGAGTGGATGCAGGAGTTCAAAGGTCTGCTCGAACAGGAGCCCGAGTGGCTGGCCGGCATCGTGTTTGGCCCGCAGGTGCGTCCCGGGCTGCCCGAGTTGCGTAAGTTGGTGCCCGAGCGTTACCCGATTCGCCGCTATCCCGACATCACGCACAGCCGCCAGAGCCAGTACCCGGTGCCCGACTGGGATCTGGCCCACGCGCTCACGAGCGCCCGCGAGCCGATCAACCCGCGGCCCACCGGGCAGGCCACGATCTTCCGCGTGCTGCAGCCGTATGCGATCGGCTTTCTCACCTACTCCGAGGGCTGCAACGACGACGTCAACAAGTTCGTCTGGAGCGGACTGGGGTGGGATCCCGAGAAGCCGGTGATCGAGATCCTGCGCGAATACAGCCGCTACTTTCTCGGCCCGGCCCTGACCGATGACTTCGCCCAGGGACTGCTGGCGCTCGAGCGCAACTGGCAAGGCGCCTTGCTCACCAACGACGAGGTGTACCAGACGCTGGCCCGCTTCCAGGACATGGAAGCAGCCGCCGGACTCGAGCTGATGAAGAACTGGCGCTTCCAGCAGGCGCTGTACCGCGCCTACTACGATGCCTACGTGCGGGCCCGGCTGATCTACGAGACCGACCTCGAAGCGCGGGCCATGGACCAGTTGCGACAGGCCGAAGCGATCGGCGCGCTCGAGGCGATGGACAAGGCCGAAGCGATCCTCGCCCGCGCCGACCAGCGCGTGGCGACCGATTGGCGGGATCGCGTGTTCGAGTTGGCCGACGCCCTGTTCGAAAGCATCCGGATGCAAACCAGCGTCGGTAAGTACAAGGCAATTTCCGTGGGACGCGGGGCGACGCTCGACACGGTCGACGTGCCGCTCAACAACCGGCCGTGGCTCGAGCAGCGGTTTGCGGCCTTGCGCGAAGAGAGCGTCGAAGCCGAGCGGCTGGCCGGAATCGAAGAGATCGTCGACTGGACCAATCCCGGTCCCGGCGGCTTCTACGACGACCTGGGCAAGCTGCACGCGCAGCCGCACCTGGTGGTGGGTCCCGGCTTCGAGCGCGATCCGGCGTTTCTCGAATCGTCGCACACCGGCTTCGCAGGCTTCGGCCCCATGCGCACCAGTTGGAAGGACCACGCCGAGGCGATGCTCGACGGCACGTTGAAGATGCGCTACGAGAACCTCGACCCCGAGGCCAGCTACAAGATGCGCGTCGTCTACGCCGGCGACGATGCCGAGAAGCCGATGCGCTGCGTGGCGGGCGACGACATCGAGATCCACCCCTACATCACGCGCAAGCGTCCGATCGCCCCGGTGGAGTTTGACATCCCGCGCGAAGCCACCAAGTCGGGCACGTTGGAGCTCACCTGGCACGGCCCCAAGGGCATCGGCAGCAACGGGCGCAACGTGCAGGTGTCGGAAATCTGGATCATCAAGAAGTAACCCCCTCTGCGAACCGGCCGCGGCGGGGAGGCCGGATCGGAGACACAAGCGTGAACCACTCTGCCCGATTCGCCGTCACCTCGATCGCCCTAGCGAGCCTGTGGCTCGGACCCTGGGCTTCCGCTACCGCCAGCGACCTGCGCGTGGGGGCCGCCGCGGTGAACGTCGTGGCCGACGATGCGATGGTCATCGGCGGCGGCATCGGACCCGGCAAGGCCACCGGCCAGGAAGGCGAGCTGCGGGCCGTGGCCACGGTGGTCGAAAAACCCGGCGACGGCAAGCTGGCCCTGGTGGCCTGCGACGTGCTGTTCGTCGAGCGCGATTTCGTCGATGCGGCCCTCAGGCGCATCGACAATTCGACCGGCATCGCTCCCCAGCGGATACTCGTCAGCGCCACGCACACGCACCACGCCCCCACCACCGCCACGCTGCACGGCTACGAGCGCGAAGTCGAGTTCGTGCGGCGGCTCGAAGACGCCATCGTCGCCTCGGTCGAACAGGCCGATCGAAATCTCGGCGAGCCCGGCGCCGAAGTCCTCTTCGAGCTCGGCGAGGAAAAGACCGTGGGGGCCAACAGCCGGGTGCTGCTCTCCGACGATTCCATCTGGTGGATCGGCTCGCTCGACGACGCCGTGCGGTCCACCGGCCCGTTCGATCCCGAGCTGCCCGTGCTGGCATTTCGCGATCGCCACAAGCTGCGGGCCGTGCTCTACAACCACGCCACGCACACGATCGGCACCCGCACCCCAGGCGTGCGCTCGCCCAGCTTCTACGGCCTGGCCGCGCAAGAGCTCGAAGCACAACTGGGCGCGCCGGTGGCCTTCTTCGAAGGGGCCTCGGGCTCGACCCACAACATCACCGGCGTCCCGGTCGACGAAGCCGTGCGGCGAATGAAGCGGGCCGTACGACAGGCCCTGGCCGAGGCCGAGCCGGTCGAAGTCACGCGACTCGAATCGATCAAGCGGCCGTTCACGTTTCGCGTGCGCACCTTCGACGAATCCGTCGAAGACGACAAGGTGGCCCGCTACTGCCGCAAGCGGGCGCCCGCTCATGCCGACAAGATCATCGAGGTATTCCGCGACATGCGCAAGACGCTCGAACCCGATCAGGGCAAAGAGCGTTCCACCGTGTTGCAGGCGATGGCCCTGGGCGAGGTTGCCATCGTGGGCGTGCCGGCCGAATACTTCACGTTGTTCGGCGTCGACATCAAGCGCCGCTCGCCTTTCAAGCACACGATCGTCATCGAACTGGCGAACGACTGGATCGGCTACCTGCCCGACCGCGAAGCCCATCGATTGGGCGGCTACCAGACCTGGATGGGACTGCACAGCTACGCCGAGCCGGGCACCGGCGAGCGGGTGGCCGACGAGGTGGTGAGCATGCTCGAAGAACTTGCGAGGAAATGACGCCATGCGTCCCTGGATGTGCAGCCTTGGCATCGCCCTGCTGCTGGCCGGACTGGCCACCGCGGCCGAGCCCGAACCGCCCGATAGCCCGCTCGCGCCCGAGGACGAACTGGCCACCTTCGAGCTGGCCGACAAACGGCTCACCGTCGAGCTGGTCGCCGCCGAGCCCGAGGTCGACAGCCCCGTGGCCATCTGCTGGGACGCCGACGCGCGGATGTACGTGGCCGAGATGATCGACTATCCCACCGGACCGCCGGGCGGACGCATCCGCATGCTCGAAGATCGCGACAACGACGGCCGTTACGAGCACGCCACGGTGTATGCCTCGGGGCTCCCGTTCCCCGCCGGCGTGCTGGCCGCGCATGGCGGCCTGGTCGTCACCGCCGCCCCCGACCTGCTCTTCCTCAAGGACGACGACGGCGACGGCGTGGCCGACCGCAAGATCGTCGTCTACACGGGCTTCGGCGAAGGCAATCAGCAACTGCGCGCCAACGGACTGACCTGGGGAATCGACAACTGGGTCTACGGCGCCAACGGACGCAGCGACGGCGAAATCCACAAACCCGACAACGCCGAGGGCGAGCCCGTGTCGATCCGGGGCCGCGATTTTCGCGTTTCGCTGGACGGCCGCCGCTTCGAAGCCGTGATGGGCCAGAGCCAGT
Source organism: Planctomycetota bacterium (assembly GCA_003389325.1). Lineage (GTDB taxonomy): Bacteria > Planctomycetota > Planctomycetia > Pirellulales > PALSA-1355 > LB-PLM-3. The sequence goes on along the minus strand of QQVE01000053.1, from coordinate 78,610 downwards.
TCGGCCAGGCGTCCGACGACTGGGGCGAACGCTTTCTCTCCTGGAACACGATTCCCATCCGCCACGTGCTGTTCGACCAGGCCTTCGTCGATCGCAACCCCCGGCTGGCCAGTTACGCGGTGCGCGACATTGCCGAGGCTTCGGAGACCGGAGAGGTGTTTCCCATCAGCCCCCGACCGCAGACGTTCAATTCTGAGCCGACCGACTACTACAACGCGCTTTCCGGCCTGACGATCTATCGCGGCGACGCTTTGGGACGCGACTACGAAGACAGCGCCTTCGTGGGCGAATCGCTCACGAACCTGGTGCATCGCCGCGCGCTTTCGCCCGACGGGCCGACGTTCGTCTCGCGGCGCGGCGAGTACGATCGCGAGTTTCTCGCGGCCCGCGACCCCTGGTTTCGTCCGGTGTACCTGACCACCGGTCCCGAGGGGGCGTTGTACATCGTCGATTTCTATCGCCGCTGGGTCGAGCATCCGGCATTCGTGGCCAAGAGCAAGCGCGACGACGTCGATTGGCGCGAGGGGGCCGGCCACGGCCGCATCTGGAAAGTGAGCCGCCGCGAGAACACCTGGCCGCCCAAGCCGCAGCCGCGGCTGAGCCGGGCCACGACGGCCGAACTCGTCCAGCAACTCGAATCCCCCGGCGGCTGGCGACGCGATACGGCGCATCGCCTGCTCGTCGAACGCAACGACGCCGCCGCCGCAGCTCTGCTCCGCACGCTCATTGCCGAAAGCGACCTGCCCCAGGCCAAGGTGCACGCGCTGTCGATCATGCAGCACCTCGGGCGCTTGGAAGACGGCCTGCTGGTGCGCGGCATCGAGGACGGCGATGCCCGCGTGCGTCGCTTTGCGATGCGGATGGCCGCGCCGCGCTTGCCCAAGTCGCAGCGGCTGCGCGAAACGATGCTCGGCCTGGTCGATTTTCCCTCGCCGCTGGTGCGGTTCGAACTGGCCCGGGCGCTGGCCGAAATCGAGGGGCCGGACAAGGTCGAAGCGCTGGTGCGGCTGGCCGATCTCGAAATCCGCGACGAGCCGATTTCGATTGCCGTGGTTGGCAGCTTGGGGCGCTCGGCCGGCTCATTTCTGAATACGCTGTTCGACAAGCACGACACCTGGCGACGCAACCCCAGCCAGCAGCAGGTGCGGTTGCTGCGCGAAGCGGCCGCGACGGCGGCCGACGGCACCGACGACGCCCAACTGACCGAGGCCTTCCGCCTGATCATGCACGAAGCGCCCTCGCAGGTTGGACCGGGCGACCTGGCGATTCTGGCCGGCATCGCCCGCGGCCTCGAGGATCGGGGGCACGCGCTGCGCAAGCTGGTCGACGATCCGCCCGAGCGTTTGCGGCAATACGAGCCGCCGATGAGAACGCTGATCGCCGCGGCCCGCGCGATGGCGGCCGGCCAGGACGAGACGCTCGAGCATCGCCAACTAGCGGTCGAAGTGCTGGGGCTGGTCGACTCGGGCAGCGGGCCGACGCTGTTGGCCCTGCTCGACCCGCGCCACGACCAGGCACTGCAAACCTCGGCGGCCGAAGCGCTGGGGACCGCCGACGACGCCACGGCGCAGGAAATGTTCACGCGTTGGAAAGACTGGACGACCGCCACCCGCCGCGCCCTGGCCACCGCGGCGCTACGTTCGAGAGCGACGACCGCCGCGCTGGTCGATGCGATCGAGCGGGAGGATATCCTCCCCCGCGAGCTCGACCCTGCCACGCGCGACGCACTGGCCGCGGTGCGCGATCCGGCGATCGAACCGCGGATCGAAAAGCTGCTGGCGGCCCAAGCCGCGGCCCACAGCCGCGAGGAGGTGGTCGACCGCTTCACCGCGTCGCTCGATCGGATGGGCGAGCGCGCCCGGGGCGCAGCGCTGTTCGAGAAGCACTGTCTCGGCTGCCACACCGTGCAATCCCGCGGTCACCGCGTGGGACCCGACCTTTCGGGCATCGCGTCGCGCTCCAAGGAGGACCTGCTGGTCGATCTGTTCGACCCTAGCCGGCAACTGGTACCGCAGTACGCGGCCTATACGCTGCTGACGCATAACGGGCAGGTGCTCTCAGGCGTGCTCGTCTCCGAAACCGCCACCAGCGTCACGCTGCGGCGGGCCGAGGGGGCACAGGACTTCGTACCCCGCGAGCAGATTGCCGAGTTGCGAGCCACCGGCAAATCGCTGATGCCCGACGGCATGGAGCAGCAGCTCAACGAAACCGACGTGGCCGACCTGCTGGCGTTTCTGCAGCAGCCCGACGCGCGGTTGTTTTCCAAGCGCGATTAGCAGCCTGCCGCCGCGAGGGATCGCAGCACGGCGCCACCGGAGCAATCGCCCGCCGCAACGCCTCCGGGCAGTTCTGCTTAACGGCTCACGGAGTGAGCCTGCTACTTTGGGGCCGTAATGTAGCAGGCTCACTCCGTGAGCCGTCGCAGCCCATCGCCGACCGTTGGCGCACCCGTTCTGACGATTTTCGACCTCGCCGGGAACCGCCGGCTAGATCGCGGCCGCCAACGTGCATTCGTGCGAGGCGCGCGGTTGTAGCGATTGTAGCGGCGCGCGGCGTGACGATTTTGCGGAAAGTGCACGCGATGCGCGTGCCGGGCTCTCGACCGGGAAGCTATGTTTGGGTACATCTCAAGTACTTCCGCATTCGCGGAAATTGCCAACTCGGAGAATGCATCATGATGGGCCACTCGGCTTTGGTGTTGGTTGCGCTTACCGCCACGGCGGCCGCTCCCGACGCACAAGTTGCTTCGATCGCTCACCGCGATCTGCCGGTGGGACAGTCTTTTGAAATCGAAACCACCGACCAGGTGTTTCGCGGTCAACTCTTGGATCGTTCCACCGGCGAATGCCAAATGACCTTTTCGGGCGACGGTAAGAAGTTCTCACCGGTGCGGACCGTTTACCTGCTGGGAGCCACGGCCGGCCCGCAGGGTCCGCAGATGCTGGTGCGCATGCACGAAGTGCAGGTGGGTCTGAAGATGGAGCTGGGAATCGACGACCTGGAACAGCGCCATCGCCTGATCACCAGCGAAGTGCGGAATATCAGACTCTTGCGTTAGCAGGGATGCGAGGTCGAAATCGGCCAGGATGGCCTGTTTCAACGGCAAACAGTTCGGCCGGCGGCGCGCATTCGCGCGGCTACGGCCAAAACTTTCTCGGTGGCCGCCACGACGTCCGCATGCGTCGTGGTGGCGCCGAGACTGAATCTCACCGATCCGGCCAGCACGTCGGCCGGGCAACCCATGGCCACCAGCGTCGGCGAGGGCTCGCTCGATCCGCTGGCACAGGCCGACCCCGTCGAGCAGGCCACGCCCTCCAGGTCGAGCGCCATCACCAGGGCCTGCCGGTCGACGCCTTCCAGGGCCACGTTCGACGTATGCGGCAGCCGCTCCGCGCTGGCGCCGTTGATCACCACGCGACCGTCGAATCCCTCGATCAGCCGTTGCTCGAGCTCGTCGCGCAACGCGCTCATCCGCTCGATGCGGCCTTGCTGCTCGCGCTCCCAGGCGGCCAGTGCCGCGTGCATGCCCACCGCCAGCGCCACCGATTCGGTCCCCCCGCGCAATCCTTCTTGCTGAAAGCCGCCAACGACCAGCGGATCTATTTCGACGTCGCCGCGGATCACCAGCGCGCCGATGCCCAGCGGTCCGTGAAACTTGTGCGCCGCGATGGTCATCGTGCCGGCGCCGATCGCGCGAAAATTTACCGGCAGCTTGCCGGCGATTTGTGCCGCGTCGGTGTGCAGCGGCACGCCCGCGGCCTGGCACCGCCGGGCGATCTCGGCCACCGGCTGAATGACCCCGGTCTCGTTGTTGGCCAGCATCACGCACACCAGACGCGTGCGTTCGGACAGGGGTTCGTCGAGCGTCTGCGGTTCGACGATCCCGTCGCGTGAAACGCCGAGGCGGTGGATCGTCCAGCCACGCCGCTCGAGCAGCTCGGCCACTGCCGCGACGCTGGGATGTTCGATCGGCGAGAGGATCACTTCGCCGGGGGGCGATTGCATCAGCGGTCCGCCCAACGAGCCCAGCATCGCCAGGTTGTTGGCCTCGGTGCCGCCGCTGGTGAAGAGCACGCGATCGGGTTGCGAGCCCGACAGGTTGGCCCCCAGCATGCGGCCGATTTCCTCGCGAGCCTTTTCCAGCGCACGTCGCGCCCGCCGGCCGACGGCGTGCTGGCTGGCCGGGTTGCCGAAGCGTTCGGTTTGCCAGGGTGCCATCGCGGCGGCCACTTCGTCCAGCAGCGGCGTCGTGGAATTGTGGTCCAGATAGATCATCGCGTCGCGCGTCATGCTCCCATCTTACCAGCCGACCGCGCTTGCGGCTCTTGGTGCCCAAAGGCCGGATCTTCCCGACCGAAAAACGCCTCCCTCCGGCGGGTAGGCTGCCGGCCGGCGCGGTATCATGGAGGGCAATCTGCTCGAAGGGGTCGTGCCGTGTTCCGCTTGCTCTATTTGGTCGTGCTCGGCGCGGGAATCCTGTGGATCGCCGCCGCGATGCCCGTCTTGACCGACGCCATGGGCTACGTCGATTCAATGATGGAGAACAAAGCTGTGGTTGTTCTGCACGAACAACAAGCAGGACTATTTTCCGGCGAAGCCGGCCGGCGGACCAAGATCGTATTGGTGGCTGCGGCGGTGATCATTGTCGGCTGCGAAGTTTGGAACTTCGTCCGCTGGCGGCTGCTGCACAGGCCCTAACCACGGCACGCGCTCGATGGAATCGAAACCGAACAAGCCGAAGAAGACGCCCTGCCCCAAGTGCGGCAGCCCGCTGAGGCTGCGCCCCCAGCAGCGCGGCACGCAGGTTTCGTGTCCCAAGTGCCAGGCGACGTTCACCGTCGGCGGAGCGCAGGACAAGGCACCCGCCCCCAAGAAGAAGAAACCCAAACAGCAACCGCAGCGGGCCAACGTGCCCTACGAGTCGCCGCTTAAGGAAGAAGACCTCATCGAGGAGCACGAAGAGCCCTCGACCGAGGAAGTCGGCGTCACCTACGAGGCCCCGGCCGAAGACGACGCCTACGAACCCGAGATCCGGCTGGAACGCGTGTGGGCGGTGCCCGACGACGAGATGGCCAGCATCGGCCCATTGGCCGGACGCGAGAGCGCTTACGAAGTCGACTGGGCCACGACCGACGACCTGGAGATGGAAGCGCCGACCCAGCGCGCTCCGGTGCGCGAGGATCTGCTGCTCGATTCGGCACGCCAGCGCGGGCTGCTGCGCGAGTACCACGTTCCGGATCCACCGAAATGGACGTTCTTCAGCGGCGTGTTCACGCATCCCTGGCAAGGCGTCAACGTGACTCGCTGGACGGCGATGTCAATGGGACTGAGCCTGACCGGCGTGATGGCCTACTGCGCCGTGACCTGGCTGAGCGGCGGCACCAGCCAGGCGCTGGGCGTGCTGATGACGATGTTCACCATCCTGATGGCGCTGGTGACGCTGTCGTTTGCCACGAGCAGTTGCCAGGCCGTGATTCAGGACACGGCCGACGGACACGACATGCCGCAGGAGGCCTCGCTGCCCGAATGGGACCAGTGGATTTGGACGCTTTTCTGCTGGGGAAGCCTTTGGGCCGTGAGCGGGGCGCTGGCGTATCCCCTTGCGCTACTGATCGGGGGCATCGCGTTTCTGGTGGTGCCGGGAATCCTGTTTCCGATTCTGCTGCTTTCGGCGATGGAGGCCGACTCGTACCTGCTGCCCTACTCACCCGTCGTGCTACGAACGCTGGTGAGCTATGCCCACGGCTGGCTGACGTTCTACCTGCTCTCGGCGGCCATGTTCATCGGCTGGCAGGCGATGCTGGTGTTCGGATTCGCCAGCGCCCCGATGCTGGGAGCGTTCATCTCCGGCCCCATCGTGGCGGCCATCATGCTCATCTATGCCCGGCTGTTGGGCCGCGTGGCCTGGCGCGCCAGCGGCGCGAACATGGCAGCCTCGGAGCGCGAAGCGGGTGCGGCCCCGGCATCTTCAGGCAAAGCGCAACCGGCCGCAGCCCCCAAGCCCAACAAATCGAAGAAGCGCCGCAAGCATCGCAAGATCCACATCGAGCTGCCCGACGAAGAGCCTCCTGCCGACAACTCCTCGTCGCACGAGCGTCCGCGGATCAGCTTCCATCACCGCCCGTAGCGTCCGACGGCGCCCAGGCGGCGAATACCCGCGCCGGGCCTCCGCTGCCGGTCTCGATCTTGATCGGCGCCACAAACAGATAGAATCCCGCTGGCGGCAGCTCGTCGAGATGGGCCAGGTTCTCCAGCCCGTAGCATTCGGCCTGCCCCAGCAGGTGATGCACGGGAAAGTCGCGCGAGATGCCGCGGTCGACGCTCAGCGTGTCGAGCCCCACGCCGCGCACCTCGCGCTTGTCGATCAGAAACTTCACCGCCTCGGGCGAGAAGCCGGGAAAGTGCAGCCGGCCGCGGACGTCGCGATTCTGGTAGCGGGTCGAGTTCTTCCAGAACTTGCTCCAGCCGGTGTTGGCCAGCACCACGGCGTGCTGCGGAATCCGCCCGTGCTCGCGCTCGAAGCGGCGCACGTCGTCGAGCGAAACCAGGTAGTCGGCATCCGCGCTCACCGGCCCGCGAACGTCGATCACCACGGCGTGCGAGAACAGGTCTTCGGCGGGAATCTGATCGACCGAAGGCTTGCCGCGCTCGAAGTGATTCGGCGCGTCCAGGTGGGTTCCCAGGTGCTCGGGCGACGAGAAGGTTTTGCTCAGCACACCGTCTTTTTCCAGCGTGGCGATCGTGTGCAACTCGAAGGGCTGGTAGTTCTCGCCCGGCCAGTAGGCGCTCTTGTCGTTGAGCGGCCAGGCCAGATCCACCAGCTTCAGCTTGCCGGCGGCCAGATCGGCCAGCGTCGGTGTGGCCGACGGGGGTGCGGCCGGCTGGGGCGAATCGACGGCGGCATCGGGCTCAAGCGGCGCCTGCCCGGCGGCCGATGGTTGCTCGAGTGCGTCGATCCCGGCGGAGAAGGCCACGCCGCCGGCCAGGGCCAGGGCGACAAGCAGCGCACGCGTCATGGGGAAACCTTCCTTTCCTGCGGTTCGTTGGCTGGCGCACGACAAAAGTCTAGCTTCAAGGCGCGCTTGGGCGTGGCCCCGGGACGTGCGGACTTTGACGATGGTACGGGGCCGGCGCGGCGGTGGCAAAGCGTGCAAGCTATCGTTGTCGAGCCGCACCCCAACCGCCGCAGCAGGGTCGCCGGCGGCGCGCGAAATAGGCAAATCTAGTTGACTGCGCCGAGACGTTTCGCCAAGATCGCAATATTGGGAGTCCCCGCGGCGCGTCAAAGACCACCCCTAGCGAAGGGGCACGCCAGCGTTTTCGGGGGACGACGTATCCGGTAACACTGTCTTTCAGAAAGGGTGTCGGTTATAGAACGCAACCAGAGGATCAACGAACAAATCCGTATTTCACCGGTCCGGGTCATCTCGGCCGACGGAGAATTGCTGGGCATCCTGCCCACCGAAGAGGCCCTGTCGAAGGCTCGAGAAAGCGAACTCGACCTGGTCGAAGTGGCCCCCAACGAACGGCCTCCCGTATGCCGCATCATGGACTACGGGAAGTTCAAGTATCAGCAGAAGAAGCGGCTGGCCAAAGGGCACGCCCACCAGAGCAAGATCAAAGAGATTCGCGTCCGCCCCAAGACGGGCGAGCACGACATCCAGTTCAAGCTGGTACAGGCCCGGTCGTTCCTCAAGCACAAAGACAAGGTGATCGTCTCGGTCGTGTTCCGCGGCCGCGAGCTGGCCCACGTCGAAGAGGGCCGCAAGGTGATCGACCACGTCATCAAAGAGCTCGAGGACATCGGCAAGGTCGAATCGGCGCCCTCGCATCAGGGCAAGCGGATCGTGGCCATTCTGGCCCCCAGGTAGCCAAGTGCTCGCCGGGCAACTCGTCGGTTCCCGGCGGGACGACTTTCGTGCAACGACGCGTCAACGATGCACCGCGCTGCGGCATCCGGCTAGCGGTACGCGCAACCGCTACGCAAAGAACCAGCACATCCACAGCGTGGCCGCCACCAGGATCGCGGCCCACAACCGGTCGTTGCGATACCAGGCCGGCCCCCGCGCCTGCTCCGAGTGCCGTTCCTCTTTGTACTGCCCCCAGGTGTAATGCTCGCGCTGGGGGTCGCGCTCGCGAGTCGTCGCGTAGCTCACCGCCAGCAGCACCGCGTAGCAGGCCAGCGTGGCCAGCCCGGCACGATGGAAGGCCTGCAGCTTGTGGTCGAACATCGACGCTGAGGTCACCTCGAAGGCCACCGACAGCAGCGGCCCGGCCAGGATGCACACGAACGACGCGGTGCGCGTGACCAGCGGCTGCAAAATGCCGGCCACGTAGGCCACGATCACGCCCGGCACGAGATACGCGTTGTAGTCGGCCATCGTGTTGAAGATCCCCCCCTGCGTCTGCCCGAACATGATCGACAGGCCGATGGCCAGGCAGATCATCGCCATCATCGCCACGCGGCCGACCCAGATCAGCCGCATCTCCGAAGCCTCCGGATCGAGGTACTTCTTGTAGACGTCGAAGGTGAACAGCGTGGAAGTGGAGTTCATCATCGAGTCGATCGTGGAGAGGATGCCGCCGATCAGGCCGGCCATCACCAGGCCCACCAGCCCGTAGCCGGCCGGCAGCAGCGTGCGCGCCAGTCCGGCAAAGGCGGTGTCGCTTTCGGTCTCGGGATCGATGTTCAGGATGTAAGCGGCGGCCATGCCGGGCACGATGCACAGAAACGGGATCAGCAGCTTGAAGAACCCGGCCGTGATCACGCCCATCCGCGCGTCCCAGCCGCTTTTGGCGCCCAGCGTGCGCTGCACGATGAACTGGTTGGTGCCCCAGTAGTAGAGGTGCAGCACCATCAGCCCGCTAAGCACGCCGCTCCAGGGCAGCTCGTCGTGGCTGGCCTCGAAAAACACGTGGAACTTGTCGGGCTGCTTTTCGAGCAGGCCGGAGATGCCGCCCACGTCGGGGTGCCAGATGGCCAGCACCGCCAGCGTGCCGCCGCCGGCCAACAGCAGCACGCTCTGGATGAAGTCGGTGTAGATCACCGCCTTGAGCCCGCCGAAGATCGTGTACAGCGCCGCCACGCCGGCCAGCAGATACACCGACCACTGGTAGCTGATCGCAAAGTCGGAGTTCTTGGTGAGGGTTTCGACCGTCAGCGCCCCCAGGATCAGCGTGCCGACCATCTGGATCAGCAGGAAGGCCATGTTCGTGATCGAGTACAGCAGCCGGCTGCGGTCGTCGAATCGCCGCCCCAGATATTCCGAGAGCGTGTACACGCCCATGCGGCGATAGAACGGTAGAAAGAAATAGCACAGCATCAGCAGGCCAAAGATGGCGCCGAACTCGAAGTTGGCCTGGGCGAAGCCTTCTTTCAGGCCGGCCCCCATCATGCCCACCATGTGGTGCGAGCTGACGTTGGTGCCGAAGATCGACCCGGCCACGACCCACCAGGCGACCGACTTGCCGGCCAGGAAGTAGTCGGCCGTGCCTTTCTCGCGCCGGCCGATCCACATGCCGAAGGCCGTCACGCCCAGCACCGTGCCCACCAACAGCACGAAGTCGATGGCCTGGAGCGGTACGCTGGCCACTTCGGCCAACAACAACGAAGAATCGACGAGCATGGTTTCCGCCTGGGTCGGTGTACAAGTAAGTCAATCGGTCGCGGCATCGCGCTTGCGAAACGTGACCGAGCCGGGTGCACACAACGCCACCAACTGGGGCACGTCACACTCGGCCAGCAGGCCGAACGCGAACAGCTCCGGCATCTTTTCGACCGGCACGTCGCGGTTGATGAGTTCCCGGAAGCTGGTCAAGCCGTCGACCGCTTCCACGCCGGCGATCGCTTGCGGTTCAAGCGCCGCGGCCACCAGCGCCACCGCCGAGGCCCGGGGACCAACAGCCAGCACGCGCGCGGGCCTGCGTGGGTACGGCTGCTTCGCCGTCCAGCGAGCCAGCGATATTAGCTGTCCGGCCTGCACGCCCAGCGCCCGCTCGCCGGCGGCCGCCATCATCAAGGGATAAGTATAGTCGGGGTCCTGCCCCTTCAGTTGCGATTCGCCCCACAGCAGCAGATCGGCCGCGTCGACGTAGTACCCCGCTTCGAGCAGTCGCCTCGCTTCGGCGGCTTGCGTCGCACGTCCCTCGTCGGCAATGACGATCACGCCGCCGTTGGCTGCCTTCGTGGTGGGCGTGAGCAGCGTTGCCGGCACCGTCCAGGTGTCGCCCACGCGCAGGGTCATGGCATTGGCCGGCCAGCGACCGTCCATGCGATGTCCCGCTCCCGGCACCGCGGCGCCGTAGTCCGGCACCCTCAGCAAGGCTCGCAGGCGCTTGCGAAGCTGTTCTTGCTGCGCCACATCGCGCGGCGTGGCGCGCTCGACCCGGCCGGCGTCCGGCAACGCTTTGGCCAGCGAAACGGCCAGGCGATGCAGATCGACATTCGCCTCCGGCAGCGGCACGTGCAACTCCTCGGGCGTCTTCAATTCCGAGGTACTTTCGATCTCTTCGCGGACGAAGCGGTTGTCGCCGGCGTAAAAGAAATCGCCCAGCATCGCGTAGAGCTGCTGCCGGTTGTCCTGCTCGAAATTGTGCGTGCCGGGATCGTGGTTCACGTGCGAGCGGAGCCGGTCTTCCGCGCCGTAGAGCGCGAAGATCGGCCGGGCGGCCGCCAGCAGTGGCTCGAGCGTGTGGCCGCTTTGAAAGCAGCAATCGTCCTGGGCGTTGTAGGTCAACAGCGTCGGCCGCGGAGCCCGCAGCGCCGTCAGGTGCGTATAGTCGGCCAGCGTGGCCAGGTCGGTGGGGGCTTGTTCCGAGTCGCCCATGTCGCCATAGGCCAGGTTGGTGTGGAAGCTGCCGTAGCCGGCCACGGGGTTGGCCAGCGTCACCCGCTCGTCCAGGCTGCTGATCACGATCGTCTGCCAGCCGCCGCCGGAAAGGCCCGCCACCGCCACGCGCTTGGGATCGGCATGCTCAAGCGCCAACCCGACGTCGAGCGCCTGGCTCATGGCCAGGTAGAAGGGCGCCAGTCCCCCGGCCCCGCACAGCTCCAACTGATTCATCCGGCCATGCGAGAAGCCGTCGCTGCGCAACTGCCCCATGCCGAACCACTCGACGTTCAGAGCCAGCATCCCACGCTTCGCCTGATTGATCGCCCGCAGTTGCTTGTAGTCGGCCGCCTTGCCTGCCGGATCGTGGCCGTTGACGTTCAGCACCAGCGGCACGCGGCCCTCGAGCTTCTCCGGCTGATACAGCAGTCCGGGAATCCACATGCCGGGCAAGGCCTCGTAGCGAAACTTGCGAATCGTATAGCCGGGCCCGCCGGGAATGGCGTCGAGCCATTCGACCCCGCACTCGGCATCGCGCCACCGGGCCGCTGCGCCGCGAAACACGATTCTGTCGAGCACGTCGCCACGCAGCCGCTCCGCCCTCCCCTGCCACGCGTCGAGATCGGAGCACTCGGGCGGCGCGATCAGCCGCGCTGCGATGAACGCCTTGACCTCGCGCAGCGGCTGGCCCTCGGCGAGCACCGTCTGCTCGAGCGCATCCTGAAGCGTCGGCTCGACGGCGCAAACGGAGCTCGGGCCGGCCAGCCAGCCCACCAGCAACAGTAACCACACGGCGCGCAATGCAGCTTTCATCGGGCCTCCGGGCCGGCAACCTCGGGATACGGAACGAACGCGCCCGCGCGAGCGCGAATCGCGTGCAATGCTACACCGAGCGGATGCGGCTCGCAATCAAGCCGCCGCAACCGGCCGCGCGCCCGTCGTGCTACTTCGCCGGATCGCGCAGTTCGATCCACGACGTCTGCGTGATGAGGTGCTCGAGCGACGCGAACGAAATCGCGGCGTTGGTCGCAAAGCGCGGACTGTCGTTGGCCGGGAACGTGGCCAGCGTGGCGTCGCCGACCAGAAACACGTTGAAGTCGCGCGACAGGTTTTCATACCCGGCCGTGGTGCGGCAGAAGCACATGTCGGTGGCATAGCCGGTGAGCAACACGTGCCGCACGCCGTGGGTCTTGAGAAACGCCTTCAGCGGCTCGTAGCCCTCGGCGTCGTAGATCACCACGTCGTCAGGGTCGGCGTTGAGGTCGCTCGTGACTGGAATCGGCAAGTCCCAGAATCCGGCGTTGTTGTAGCGCGGCCCCGCGTCGAGTCCGCTGAACTGGCGAAAGTAGTCGATCACCGGGGTCTCGGCCGACAGCTTCAACTGCCGCAGAATCTCGTGGCCGCGATACTCGAAGCTGTTGAGCTTCTTGTCGAGCTCGCGTGCCGCCTGCTTGCGCTCCTCTTTGCTCGGCGCGTGGTCGAATGACCGGTAGAGCTTGCGTCGGATGGGATCGTTCTCGCCCGGCAGGCTGTACATCACAAACGCCACCTTGTCGCGCAGCCGCGCCAGCAGCGGATCGATCACTTCGCGCGTGTGCCGCCCGGCCAGGTGATTCTTTTCCGGCGTGCAGAAGTCGGCCGCGCCGGCCGGCTCGGGCGTGCGCCAGCCCTGCCCGTCGTCGACACCCCAGGGATGCACCATGATCACGGCCGTCTTGGCCGCTTCCAATCGATTGGGCATCTCGATGATGCCGCGGGCGTTGTACGAAAAACGCCACGCCCGCACGTGCAGATCGGCATTCGGATCGTCGACCAACAAGGGTGCTTCATACCGCACGCGTTCTCGCACCGGCTCGACGAACTCCGGATGGTCGGCCAAGAGCGGCTGTGGGTCTTCGATGCGCGTGAGCCGATTCTCGTAGGTTCGCTCCCTCGGCGGAGCAGCCTGTACTTGCGTGGCGGGCGGCAAGAGCAGCAAGGCAATCAGAGCGCGACGGAACATCATGAAACTCCCCCGAAAACGCATCGGAAACGGGTCACGGCCGCTACCCATCATAGCCGCCCGGCGGTGCTGCTCAATCGACGGGAACCGTAGCGGCCGGCACATGCGCGCAACTACAATGAGGCCGCTGCGGCTTTTCTCTGGGAAACGGGTCGAAACACGATACGCATGGGCATCTACGAGGAACTCGGGCTCGAACCGATCATCAACGCCTCCGGCGCGGTGACGCGTCTGGGCGGCGCGCCGTTGTATCCGGCGGCGCTCGATGCCTTTGGCCAGGCCGCCGGCCAAACCGTGCCGCTGGAACAACTGCATGCCGTGGCCTGCCGCCAAATCGCCGAGGCCACGGGCACCGAAGCCGGACTGGTCACCTCGGGAGCCGCAGCCGCGTTGACGCTCGGAACCGCCGCGATCCTGGCCGGACACGATCTGGCGCGCATCGAACGACTGCCCGACTGCTCGGGCATGCCCTGCGAGTTTGTGGTCGCCCGCGAGCATCGCAACGGCTATGACCACGCCGTGCGCGCGGCGGGCGCTCGGTTCGTGGAGGTGGGGTTTCACGAGCTTGCCGCCGGCTCGGGAGTGCGCCGCGCCGAGGCCTGGGAATACGAGGCGGCTTTCGGGCCTCACACGGCCGGCGTGTTGTACGTGCTCTCCAAAGGAGCCTGCCCGCCGCTCAAGGACGTCGTCGAGCGTGCACACGCGCACTACCTGCCCGTGCTGGTCGATGCCGCCGGCGAATTGCCTCCGCGGGCCAACCTGAAGACGATCGCCGCCACGGGAGCCGACCTGGTGGCCTTCAGCGGCGGCAAGGCGATTCGCGGACCGCAGGCCACCGGCATTCTGTGCGGGCGCCGCGAGTTGATCTCGTCGGCGGCGATTCAGATGCTCGACATGGACGACCACCTGGAGCTATGGCAACCGCCCGCGGAGTTGATCGATCGCGAGCAGTTGCCCGGCATGCCGCGTCACGGCATCGGCCGCGGGTTCAAGGTGGCCAAGGAGCAGATCGTGGCGCTGCTGGTCGCGCTGCGGGCGTTTGCCTCCGGGGAGTACGACGCGCTGGTCGAAGGGTATCGGGCGCGGCTGGACGAGATTTGCGCGGCGCTGGCCGATGTTCCGGCCCGCTGTCACGTGCAAGCCAGCGACGGCGAGAGCTTGCCGATTTTGGAGATCCTCGTCGACGAACGGGCGCTAGGGCGCACGGCCATCGAGGTGTGCCGCGCATTGCGCGCCGGCTTGCCCCCCTGCTATGTCGGACATGCCGCGTTGGCCGAGGGCACCCTCGTGATCAATCCGCTGCACCTCGACGAGCGCAACACGCCCGAGCTGGCGCGGAGGCTGCGCGAGGAGCTAACAACGAAGTCGTAGTAGACCAACTACGTCAATTTGTCAGGTCGACATGCTTGCGCTCCGCAAGCATGCTCACGCGAGCGTGAGCATGGCACCGACGATCGCACGGTTCTTGTACCCGACAACTAAGCGTAGTTGGTCTAGTAGGACAGGTACGACATACTGCGTGTCAGGTCTGCTGCGGTTCTTTGAGCGTCAGCACCGGGCAAGGCGCATCGCGCACGACGATCTCGGCGACGCTTCCCATCAGTGCCCTTCGCAATCCGGTCCGGCCGTGCGTGGCCATCACGATCAGATCGGCTCCTTCCTGCTTGGCCACGCGAACGATCTCGGCGGCCGGGTCGCCGCGCAGCCGGCGGACTTCGTGCGCGACGTTTTGCCCAGAGTCGCTGACCAGCGAGTCCAACAGTTGCTTGAAGGAGGCCTCCTCTTCGTCGATGCGGCCTTCGGTCACCTCGATCGGCCCCAGCGGGGGCACCGAGGGGGGCTCGACGAACACGGCGAGCAGACCAGCCTGCGACTGCCCGGCCAAGGCCACCGCATAGCGCAGGGCGGCGTTGCTGGCCGGCGAGTAGTCGGTTGGAAACAAAATCTTCTGCATCGCGAATCTCAAATCTTCGGGCCCGTGGCGGCGGCCGCTCAAACTTCGACGGGAATGACGATCACGGCTCGCAGCGAACCGCGGATGACGCGTTCGGCGGTGGTGCCGAACAATAGCTTCTCGATGTGGCCGCGCGTGCCGTACTTGCCCATCAGGATCGCATCGACCTGAAAGTCTTCGGCCTTGCGAAGGATTTCGATAAAGGGAATGCCTTCGGAAACGATGGTTTGCACATCGATGTCGACTTCGCTGCTTTGCTTGAGCGCCGCGAGTTCCTCTTCGGCGTGAGCGCGCATCTTTTCGATGACCTGCTCGCGCGATTCGAGCCCCAGCTTGGCGGCAAAGTCCACCAGGGCGGGGTCGATGGCGTGGAGCAAAATCAGCGCGGCATCGTCGCCGCCTGCCAGTTTCGCAGCCCGCTCGACCACGCCGCGCGACACGGGCGAAAAATCGACCGGCACCAACAACGTGTTCAGTTCGTACATGCTTCTTCCTTTGCTGTTGCTAGCATTGCGGTGAGACGCCCGCTCGGCGGCGCACGCGGCTTTCGGGGGCGAGTGCATGCAGGGCACGCCCCTCGTATTTTCGCACATTTTCCGCGAGCCGGGCAGACCCGCCCCAACGGCCCGGGATCGGTGTGCCCCCGGGCGCACCTGTCGCTCAAAATCGCACACGGCCGCGGCACCCGTCCTTGCAGCGCCGCCGCGCGTTCGATCAATTCGCACGGCCGCGGCAAAGTGAGCCATGCGGCCCGGCAATTGCACCGATACATAGAGGTAGGGCTCTATTCCACGACGATCAGGAGTTGCGTCATGAGCACACGATGGATTCTCGCGGCCGCGGTGACCGCGGCCCTGGTGGCCGCCGGCGCCGGAGCACGAGGCGGCGAAGACGACGAAGCCGGCAGCTTCTGGATGCAAAAAAAACTCGAGTACTCCGAGAACATCCTCGAAGCCTTGGCCCGCGAAGACTATCCGGCCATTTCCAAGAACGCCCGCTCGATGAACGCGCTGTCGCAGATGGAGAAATGGGTGCGCGGATCGGGCGAGTATCGCGCCCAGTTGAAGATCTTCCAGAACGCCAACAAGCAACTGATCCGCATGGGCGACGAAGAAAACCTTGACGGAGCGTCGCTGGCCTACGTTCAATTGACGCTAAGCTGTGTCAATTGTCACAAGGTCGTGCGCGATCGTTCTTCCGAGACGACGTTACGAGCCAGGTAAGCCGACCCGCGACCGAGCCCGCACAGTCGCCGCCCGGCGGCGCCGGCGGAAGGAGTGCGCCCCGAGCGACGTTCGTCGAGCGGCGTGACGCCTGGATCGCCGCCTTGGCGGTCGCCGCGATCGCGCTGCATCTGCTGCTGCGCTTCGCGCTGGACGTGCCGCCGCTGGCGTACAACGCGCCGCTGTTCGTGGCGCTGGCCCTGGGCGGCGGGCCGCTGGTCTACGACCTGCTGGGGAAGCTTTGGGCTCGCGAGTTCGGCGCCGACCTGCTGGCCGGCCTGTCGATCGTCACTTCGCTGTTTCTCGAGGAGTACCTGGCCGGCACGTTCGTCGTGCTGATGCTTTCCGGCGGCGGGGCGCTGGAAAGCTTTGCCGTGCGCAGCGCCTCGAGCGTGCTCGAGGCCCTGGCGAAGCGGATGCCGCAGGTGGCCCATCGCAAGCGGGCAGGCGACCTGGTCGACGTCGCCCTGGAAGACGTGGCCGTCGGCGACGTGCTGATCGTCCTGCCGCACGAGGTGTGCCCCGTCGACGGCGTGGTGCTCGAAGGCCACGGCGTGATGGACGAGGCCTACCTGACCGGCGAGCCGTTCATGATGTCTAAGACGCCCGGCTCCACCGTGCTCTCCGGGGCCATCAACGGCGCTTCGGCTCTCACGATCCAGGCCAGCCGCATGGCGGTCGACTCGCGCTACGCCAAGATCATGCAGGTGATGCAGGCCAGCGAGCAGCGCCGACCGCGCATCCGCCGGCTGGGCGACAAGCTGGGAGCCTTCTACACGCCGCTGGCCGTGGGCATCGCCCTGGTGGCTTGGGCCGCCAGCGGCCAGGCCGACCGGTTCCTGGCCGTGCTCGTCGTGGCCACGCCCTGCCCGCTGCTGATCGCGATTCCGGTGGCGATCATCGGCTCGATTTCGCTGGCCGCGCGGCGGGGCATCATCATCAAAGACCCCGCCGTGCTCGAACAGGTGGAAAACTGCCGCGTGGTGATTCTCGACAAGACCGGCACGCTCACCTTCGGCGAGCCGCACCTGGTCGAGCAGCACGTCGCCGGTGGCTTCGACCGCCGCCGCGTGCTACGCCTGGCCGCCAGCGTCGAACGCTACTCCAAACACCCGTTGGCCGAAGCGATCGTCCACGCGGCGCGGGGCGAGGGTCTGGAGCTGTTCAATGCCGCCTCGGTGCGCGAACCGCCCGGCGAGGGACTGCGCGGCACGGTCGCAGGCCAGGACGTCTGGATCGCCAACCGCGCGCTCATCGCCGCCGCCGACCCGGCGGCCGCCGGACAGTTTCCGCCGGTCGCCGGAGGCCTGGAGTGCAACGTGGCCATCGACGGGCGCTATGCGGCCACCTACCGCTTTCGCGACGAGCCGCGGCCCGAGGGCTACTCGTTCGTCGGCCACCTGCGGCCGCGGCACCACATCGAGCGCGTGATGCTCGTCTCGGGCGATCGCGAGAGCGAAGTGCGCTACCTGGCCGACAAGGTCGGCATCCGCGAGGTGTTCGCCGACCAGAGCCCCGAAGACAAGCTGCGGATCGTCCGCGACGAGACCGCCCGGGCCGGAACGCTCTTTTTGGGCGACGGCATCAACGACGCTCCGGCGCTGACGGCCGCCACCGTGGGCATCGCCTTCGGCCAGCACAGCGACATCACGGCCGAAGCCGCCGGCGCCGTCATCATGGACACCTCGCTCGCGCGGGTCGACGAGTTCCTGCATATCAGCCGGCGCATGCGCTCGATCGCCCTGCAAAGCGCCTTAGGGGGCATGGCCTTAAGCATCGCCGGCATGGGCGTGGCGTCCGTGGGACTGTTGCCCCCGGTGGCCGGGGCCATCACCCAGGAGGTAATCGACCTGCTGGCCGTGCTCAATGCCCTGCGGGTGGCCGTGCCGCCTCGAGAACTCAGCGATTTCGAGTCGCCGTTGCCGGGCTCGCCCCCCACGACGGGTATCGATGACGCGATATAATTGTGTGGCGTCGCTTCCGCTCCATCGCCGCGCACCTCCACTCAGCAAGGGCCCCTGTCATGCAAAGACGCGAATTTCTCTCGACGGCCGTGGCCGCCACGCTTTCAGGCACCGTGCTCGGACACCGCGGCTGGGCCGCCCACACCGACGGGGAATGCCGCATTTACGCTTCGCCGGCCGAGGCCATGGCTTCGCCGCGCGAACGCGAGCTGTTCGCCACGGCGCTGCGGGTCGGCATCACCGACAGCCAGCCCGACTACCTGGCCGTGGTCGACGTCGACCCCGATTCCAAGACCTACTCCCAGGTCGTGCATCGCGTGATGATGCCCACGCCGGGCGACGAGTTGCACCACTTCGGCTGGAACGCGTGCAGCAGTTGCCACGGCCAGCAAGACGCCATGCGCCGCTTTCTGGTCGTGCCCGGCATGCTCTCCGGGCGGATCCATATCATCGACGCCGAGAATCCCCGCCGGGCGAAGATGCACAAGGTGATCGAGGGAGCCGAAATCGTCAACAAGACGAACTTGAGCGCTCCGCATACCGTCCACTGCCTGCCCGACGGACAGATCATGATCTCGATGCTCGGCGACGGCGAAGGCAACACGCCGGGCGGCTTCCTGCTGTTGGACGAAAACTTCGACATCGTCGGCCGCTGGGAACCCGCAGACAGCGGCATGACGTTCAACTACGACTTCTGGTACCAGCCGCGGCACGACGTGATGATTTCCAGCGAGTGGGGCGCGCCCAACACGTTCCGCCCCGGTTTCAAGCTCGAAGATGTCGAGGCCGGAAAATACGGCCACTCGCTCTGCTTCTGGGACTGGGACGAAAGGAAGCTCGCCAACAAGATCGACCTGGGCGCCACGGGCATGATTCCCCTCGAAGTGCGCTTCCACCACAACCCCGACAGCTCCCACGGCTTCGTCGGAGCGGCCCTGTCGAGCACGATGTGGCACTGGCACAAGACCAATGGCAAGTGGCAGGTCGACAAGGTCATCGAAGTCGAACCGGTCGAAACCGAGGACTTTCCGTTCCCGGTGCCGGGCCTGATCACCGACCTGGTGCTGTCGATGGACGATCGCTTCCTCTACTTCTCCAACTGGCTGCACGGCGACCTGCGGCAGTACGACGTCAGCGACCCGGCCCATCCCAAGCTCACCGGGCAACTCTGGCTGGGCGGCGTGATCGGCAAGTCGGGTAAGTTCCGCGGCAGCGATTTCCGCGGCGGACCGCAGATGCTGCAGTTGAGCCTCGACGGGCGCCGGCTGTACGTCACCGATTCGCTCTACAGCAGTTGGGACAACCAGTTCTACGGCGACATCGGCAAAAAGGGCTCGACCCTCTTGCAGATCGATTGCGACCCGCAGGGCGGCATGCGGCTCAACGAAGACTTCTTTGTCGACTTCGGCCCCGAGCCCGGTGGCCCGGCCCG
Organism: Planctomycetota bacterium; assembly: GCA_003389325.1. Lineage (GTDB taxonomy): Bacteria > Planctomycetota > Planctomycetia > Pirellulales > PALSA-1355 > LB-PLM-3. The sequence continues at coordinate 59,206 of QQVE01000053.1, read as the reverse complement.
AGCGCACGAGATGCGCTTCCCCGGCGGCGACTGCACCAGCGACATCTGGATTTAGACCACCAAGCGCCAGCTCAACAGGAGAGCCCATGGAAAAACGGCTCGTTCACTTCGAGACCCGCGGCAGCGTGGGGCTGATCACGCTCGACAACCCGGCGCGGCGCAACGTGCTGTCGCGGCGCGCGCTCGCGCAGTTGATCCAGCGTCTCGACGAGGCCGAGAGCGACGGCGACGTGAAGTGCGTGATCCTCCGCGCCGAAGGCCCGTCGTTTTCGGCCGGGCACGACCTGCGCGAGATCATCGACGCCAGCGACGCCGAACGCGAGTCGCTGTTCGCTCTGTGCAGCGAGACGATGCAAATGATTCGCGGGCTGTCGCTGCCGGTGATCGCCCAGGTGCAGGGCATCGCCACGGCCGCCGGCTGCCAGTTGGCGGTCACCTGCGACCTGGTCGTAGCCGCCGACGAAGCGAGCTTCGCCACGCCGGGGATCAAGATCGGCCTGTTCTGCTCGACGCCCGCGGTGGCCGTATCGCGCGTTATCGGTCAGAAGAAGACGATGGAGATGCTGCTCACGGCCGAACCCCTCTCGGCCCGCGAGGCCGAGCGGATCGGCCTGATCAACCGGGTCGTGCCGATCGGCGAGCTGCCCCAGGCGACGTTGGCGCTGGCCGAGCAGATCGCCGCGGCCAGCCCCTACACGATCGGGTTGGGTAAGAAAGGCTTTTACGATCAGGCGGAGTTGCCCATCGAGCAGGCCTACGCCCTGACCGAACAGATCATGATCGAAAACGCCCGGGCCCCCGATGCGATCGAAGGCATGCAAGCGTTTCTGGAGCGGCGCGAGCCGCGTTGGAGCGAGACCTAGCTTGCCTTGTTCGGCGCGTTTTGAGCCCCTAAACTAAGGGATTGCCCCCCGCTTACACATCACTTTTCAGGCGAACTTCGAGGACCTTCCTATGGCTACTGCCATGGATCGCAAGCTTTGGGCCCAGTGGCAAAAGGAGATCGAGAACGCTCCGCCGCCGGTGCAGCCGCCCACCACCGTCAGCAGCGTGCCCATCGACCCGCTCTACACGCCGGACAACCTCGAAGACTTCGACTACGACACGGAGTTGGGCTACCCGGGCCAGTTCCCCTACACGCGCGGCGTGCACGCCACGATGCATCGCGGCCGGCTGTGGACCATGCGGCAGTTCGCCGGGTTCGGCACGGCCAGGCAAACCAACGAGCGGTTCAAGTTCCTCGTGGCCAAGGGTCAAACCGGGCTGAGCACGGCCTTCGACCTGCCCACGTTGATGGGCATCGACAGCGACGACCCGCGCTCCCTCGGCGAAGTCGGCCGATTGGGCGTGGCGGTCGACACGATCGAAGACATGCGGCAACTGTTCGACGGCATCGACATTGGCAAGCTCTCGGTGTCGATGACGATCAACGCGCCGGCCGTGGTGGTGATGGCCTTCTACCTGGCCCACGCGCAGGACTCGGGCGTCGACTGGCGCTCGCTGCGGGGCACGATTCAGAACGACACGCTCAAGGAGTTTCACGCCCAGAACGAGATCTACTTTCCGCCCGAGCCTTCGGTGCGGTTGACGGTCGATGTGATCGAGTTCTGCACGCGTCACGTGCCGAAGTGGAACCCGGTGTCGGTCTCCGGCTACCACATTCGCGAGGCCGGCTCCACGGCCGTGCAGGAATTGGCCTTCACCCTGGCCGACGGCTTCCACTACATCGACCAGGGCCTCGAGCGGGGGCTGGGGGTCGACGAGTTCGCCGGCCGGTTGAGCTTCTTTTTCAATGCCCACAATGATCTGTTCGAGGAGATCGCCAAGTACCGCGCGGCGCGGCGCGTGTGGGCCGAGCGGTTGCGCAATCATTATGGAGCCAAACAGGAAGCCTCGTGCAAGCTGCGGTTCCACGCCCAGACCGCCGGCTGCACGCTGCAGGACAAGCAGCCCGAGGTGAACCTGATTCGCGTGGCCTACCAGGCCCTGGCCGCCGTGCTGGGCGGCTGCCAGTCGCTGCACACCAACAGCATGGACGAAACGCTCGCCCTGCCCTCGGAACACGCCGTGACATTGGCGCTGCGCACGCAGCAGGTGCTCGCGCACGAGACGGGCGTGACCAACACGGTCGATCCGCTGGGCGGCAGCTACTTCGTCGAAACGCTCACCCGCCAGATGGAGCAGGAAGCGGGCCGGTACTTCGAGCGCATCGAAGAGCTCGGCGGCATGCTTCCGGCCATCGACCGCGGTTTCTTCCGCCGCGAGATCGCCGACGCGGCGTTCGCCTACCAGCGCGAAGTCGACGCCAAGCACAAGCTGATCGTCGGCGTGAACGCCTTCCAGGAAGCCGACGAAAAGCCCCTCGAACTTCTGGAAATCGACCAGGCCGTCGAAAGCGGCCAGATCGAGTCGCTCCACCGGGTGAAAGCCGACCGCAGCCAGGACGATCTGGATCGCACGCTCGCCGACGTGCGTCGCGCCGCCGAAGCCGAAGAGAACACCATGCCCACGCTCATCGACGCCGTACGGGCCCGGGCCACGGTAGGCGAAGTGATGTGCGCACTGGCCGAAGTCTACGGTCGTTGCGACGCGACGGTCGTTTGACCCAAAAGGTTTGCGTCCCCCTTTTTCTCCCGAGTCGAGTCCTCTCTAGATGAGCAAACAGCCGTCGCTACGCATCGTGTTGGCCAAGGTCGGCTTGGATGGCCACGATCGGGGCGTAAAGGTCGTGGCCCGGGGACTGCGCGACGCGGGCTTCCACGTGATCTATCCCGGACTCTGGCAGGCGCCCGAGGCGGTGATTCGTACCGTGGCCGACGAGGACGCCGATTGGCTGGGCATCAGCCTGCTGAGCGGCACGCACATGACGCTCGTGCCGCGGCTGATCGAACAACTGCGCGAAGCCGGTTTGGGGCACGTGGGCGTGCTGGTCGGCGGCATCATTCCCGAGGCCGACATTCCCAAGCTGACCGAGCTCGGCGTGGCACGCGTGTTCGGGCCCGGCACTCCCATGGAAGACATCGTGCAGTTCCTGCGCGATTCCGGGAGCCGCACGCATGCTTGACGAGTTGTTCGAGCGACTGGAGAAGCAAGACCGGTTGGCGCTTGCCCGGCTGCTAACGCTGGTCGCCCGCGAAGAGCAGCTCGACGTGATTCGCTCCCGGGCCGGCAAACGTCCTGAAAAGACGCGCGTGGTGGCGATCACTGGCAACGCCGGCGTGGGCAAGAGCACGCTGGTGGGCAAGCTTGCCGAGTACCTCCGTTCGCAGGGCCAATCGGTAGCCATCCTGGCCTGCGACCCGCAAAGCCCCTTGACCGGCGGGGCGTTGCTGGGCGATCGGGTGCGGATGCCCAGCCGTCCCGACGATCCAGGCATCTACATTCGCAGCGTCGCCGCGGCCAGCGGACACCAGGCCGTGGCCGAACACGTCGACGTGATGATCCGCGTGCTCGGGCGTTACGGCTTCGACGTGGTGCTGCTGGAAACCGTCGGCGCCGGGCAAGGCGATACGGCCGTCAGCGAGCTGGCCGACGTGGTCGTCTTGCTCGTGCAGCCCGAGAGCGGCGACGAGCTGCAATGGGAGAAGGCGGGCCTGTTGGAAGTGGCCGACGTGGTGGTCGTGCACAAGGCCGATTTGGCCGGAGCCGACCGCACCGAGGGACAGGTCAAGGAACTGCTCAGCCTGCCCGGCTGTCGCAAGATCGCCGTGCTGCGCGTGAGTTCCACCAAGGGCGAAGGTTTTGAAGCCCTTTGGCAGGCCGTGCTCGAGTCGCCCCGCCACGCCGCAGCCGCCGACGAAGATGCCCGCGAGTTGCTTCGCCGCGCCCAGGAGATTCTCGCCGAGCGCTTCCACCGACAGGGCGACCGCGTCGGCAACGTCATCGACCGCTGGAAGCGCCAGGAACTCGACGAAGCCCAGGCGGCCGACGAACTTCTGCAATTGCTGGCCCGCTAAGCGGCACCGTTTCGCGGTGCAAGCGACTCCCTGGACGTGGGGGATCGCATCGACTACCATGGGGGCCACAACGTGCTGGGAACATCTCCCGGCCGGTCTCTGTCCGGAATCCCGGCTAATGCATCGACACTGACCGTGTGCCGCGTCGAACTCTCGACGCATTCTTTCCTGCCCACGTCGATTCGTGTCCTCGCCTGCGCATGTCTTGCGTATCGCCTAAGGCCGAGAGACGTACCGGGCGGCACGCAGCGTCAGCATGCGTGGGACTTTCTTGCTGAAGTTTCTCGGAGTCACCCAGCCATGATTTGCATTCTGAAGACTGTCGGCCGCGGGCAATGTGTCGCGGCATGTTGCGCGTGGAGCATTGTCGCCATGGTTGCCGCGGCGGCACACGCCGATCGTGTGTATTCGTTCAACAGCTATCCATCGGAGCAAGGCGGCGGCACCTTGGTCGGATCGATCACGGTGACCGATACCGCGCCGGATGACGGAATCCTCAGCATCGCCGAAGTTCTGGCCTGGAATTGGACGGCGACCAACGGTCCGTTGGCGCTTGCCGCGAACAGCACCGAAGAGAACGCTTTCTACAGTCCCGGCGGCAGCGGCGCGACGATCACGGAAACCGACATTCTGTTGGCCGAGGGCAGCATGCTGTTCGGCGTCGAGAATCCGGAAAGCAACGCGGGACTACTCTACGACCAGTCCTCCTCGATGCCGGGGCTGTACCTGGCTTCGTCAGGCCTGGTGACGATCGTCTGGGGAACCGCGCCCGCCCCCAACGCGCTGGGCGGCGATCCCTGGGTCATCGCTACGCTGGTTCCCGAACCAGGGACCGCCGCGCTGCTAATTTCCGCGCTGTTGGCGATCGGCCTGATGCTCGTCTGTCGCCGCATCGCCGCTCTTGGATAGCGGCAATAACGCCGCCGCAACGGGCCGGCAGCCGACTTGCTTTGGCTGCGAAAGCGCGCGGTGCCGCGCGGGGACTGTGCCCATGCGGCGCATTCAGCCCGACTGTTGCTTGGCGCACTCGATGCAGTAGGGCGTGTAGGGAATCGCGTCGAGCCGCTGCTTGGGGATCGGGCGGCCGCACTGTTGGCAATCGCCGAACTGGCCGGCTTCGAGGCGCTCAAGCGCCGCTTCGACATCCTCGAGCATTTGCTCTTCGTTCTGGGCGATGGCGATGTTTTCGTCCATGCCTTCGGCGGCGCGGTCGGCCGGGTGCGAAGAAAGCCCCGCGCGGTCGCCCGGCACGCTCACGTCTTCGCGCATGGCCTCCTCGACTTCGTCGACTTCGCGTATCAGCCGGCCCCGCAGCTCGAGCAGCCGCGTGCGGTACTTTTCTTGTGCTTGCTGGTCCATCTCTTTCTCCCGTTGGGGGTCTGTCTCCCGTTGGGGGCCCACCTCAATCGTAACACTTCACGCACAGGAAGCGCGCCCGAATCGAGGCTTTTGACTTTTGGTCTAGGATTGCAAAAAATGCGCCAAGCGAGCCTCGCCTGACGCTGGTGGCCATCTGGGACCAACCGACGGCTGCGGGGCCCGCGCTATCCATGTTCGTTCAGGCGGCACCACTCCATGGCTCGAGAACCGCGGCGATTTGGCGATCTGCTGGTTTCGGCGGCGCGGTCCTTTCAACACCCGTACTGGAAGCCAGCGGTCGACGTCTACCGCACCGCCCACGGCTGGCTGCTCAAGTACGAGCTGGCCGGCGTTTCTCCCAGCGACGTCCAGGTGCTGCTGGCCGGCCGCACCATCACGGTGCGCGGGCTGCGGCGCGACATGCGGATCGAGGAGACGCACGAGTCGTACTGCATGGAGATTTCCTACAACCAATTCGAGCGTTCGCTGGAGCTGCCCTGCGAAATGGCCACGATGCATGCCGCCACGCAATATCGCGACGGCATGCTGTTCGTACGGTTGACGACCAAGGAGAACCCGCAGTGAGCACGCCGGACGATACCCTCACGCTGCCGGTGCTACCGATCAAGAATACGGTGCTCTACCCGTACCTGCTGATGCCGTTGTCGGTGGGCCGGCAGGCGTCGCTGGCCGCGGTCGAGGCAGCGAGCAATACCGAGGACAAGACGCTGTTTCTGGTCGCGCAGAAGGATGCCCAGGTCGAGGAGCCGACGTACGAGGACCTGTACACGATCGGTACCGAGGCGATCATCAAGCGGCTGGAGCGGACCGAGTCGGCCGTGCAGTTGATCGTGCAGGGCACGCGGCGGATGGAGATCATCGAGCCGGGCCCCGCCACACCGTACTTGCAGGCCCAGTTGCGCCCCCTGGGCGAGCCTTCGGACGAAAGCACCGAGATCGACGCGCTGGAGCGCAACATGGTCGACCTGGCCGGGCAGATCCAGGCCATGTCGCATCCCGAAGCGCAGATGGGCATCGCCCAGATCCTGGCCCAATTCAAGGATCCGCTGCACAAGGCCTACATGCTGGCCTCGATGCTGAGCCTCGATTTGGACAAGGAGCAGCAACTGCTCGAGGCCGGCACGCGGCTGGACGCCTTGCGGCTGATGCACGAGCTGCTGGGGCACGAGGCGCAGATCACCGAGCTGCGGCAGAAGATCGCCACTCAGGCCAAGAGCGAAATGACCCGCGAGCAGCGTGAGTACCACCTGCGCCAGCAGCTCAAGGCCATCCAGCAGGAACTGGGCGAATCGAGCGGCGAGGAAGCCGAGGTGCAGGAACTGCGGCGGCGGATGGACGAGGCCGAGCTGCCCGAAGACGTGCGCAAGGAGGCCGAGCGCGAGCTTTCGCGGCTGGAGCGTTTGAACCCCGCGGCGCCCGACTACCAGATCACGCGCTCCTACGTCGAGCTGATTCTCGAGTTGCCGTGGACCGAGGCGACGGAAGACAACCTCGACCTGGCCCGCGCCCGGCAGGTGCTGGACGAAGACCACTACGACCTGAAGGCGATCAAGGAGCGGATCGTCGAGCAGTTGGCCGTGCTGAAGCTCAACCCGCAGGCCAAGGCGCCGATCCTGTGCTTCGTCGGACCGCCCGGCGTGGGCAAGACCTCGCTCGGCCAGTCGATCGCCCGGGCGCTGGGACGCAAGTTCGAGCGGATGAGCTTGGGCGGCATGCACGACGAGTCGGAGCTGCGCGGACACCGCCGCACCTATATCGGCGCCATGCCGGGGCGGATCATCCAGGCCGTGCGCCGCTCGGGCGTGCGCAACCCGCTGTTGATGCTCGACGAAGTCGACAAGTTGGGCCGCGACTACCGCGGCGACCCATCTTCGGCGCTGTTGGAGATTCTCGATCCTGCGCAGAACTTCGAGTTTCGCGATAACTACCTGAACCTGCCGTTTGACCTGTCCAAGACCTTCTTCATCGCCACGGCCAACACGCTCGACACGATCCCGCGGCCGCTGCTGGATCGCATGGAGATCCTGCGGCTCACCGGCTACAGCGAGGAGGAGAAGATCCAGATCGCCAAGCGGTACCTCATCGAGCGGCAGTTGAAGGAAGCTGGCCTGACCGACGACCAAATCGCCATCCCCGACGACACGCTCCGCCGCGTGATCACCCGCTACACCCGCGAAGCCGGCGTGCGGCAGTTGGAGCGTGCGATCGGGCAGTTGGCTCGCAAGGTGGCCGTGCGCTACGCCGAGGACCGCGGCGAGGCCGTCACGATCCGGCCCGACGACCTGGCCGAGCTGCTGGGTCCCGAGCGGTTCTTTCTGGAGCAGGCCCGCGACCAGCTCCCGCCGGGCGTGGCCACGGGGCTGGCCTGGACCGAGACCGGCGGCGAGGTGCTCTACATCGAAGCGGTCGCCCTGCCCGGCGGCAAGGACCTGATGCTCACCGGCCAGCTCGGCGACGTAATGCGCGAGAGTGCCCGGGCCGCGCAGAGCTACATCTGGTCGCGAGCCAAGCAGCTCGGCGTGGCCGAGGACGAGATGCGCTCTTCCGGCGTGCACATCCACGTGCCGGCCGGCGCCATCCCCAAGGACGGCCCGTCGGCCGGCGTGGCCATGGCCGCGGCATTGGCTTCGATGTACACGGGCGAACCGACCCTCAACGACACCGCCATGACCGGCGAGATCACCCTCACCGGGCTCGTGCTGCCCGTGGGCGGCATCAAGGAGAAGGTGCTGGCCGCACGTCGTGCCGGCGTCACGACCGTCATCCTGCCGGAGCAGAACGCCAAGGACCTGCCCGACCTGCCCGAGGAGGTGCGCAGCGAGATGCGGTTCGTGCTGGCCCACCGCATCGAGGATGCCCTGGCCGCGGCGATCCCCACCATCGCCGACCGCCTCGCCGGCGTGGCCAACATCCGCTATGCCGAACCCCACGGCAACGGCCAGCCGCAGGACCAACCGCGCAAGCGCGAGAGCAGCCCCAGCTGACGTTCGCCGGCCGTTTTCGCCCTTCCCAGAATCCGGCCATTTGGCCGTTTGGGGCGGGTGGCGTTTTTCACGCCTATCGTGCAATGGGGCGAAAGGCCCGAACTTGGCCGGCTCTCCTGGCTTGCGCCGATTGGCCGGAACGCGCCGAAATGAAGTAGTGCCGCGGGTGCCGAGAGGACTCGCAGCCTCGCTTAAACCAAAACGCGACTCGCGCCGCAAGAAACGTTTTCGGCCACCCAAAGGGGCCCGGTGACCCGGCGAGCGACTGCGGCGTCTAAGGCACGGCCGAATCGGAGCGAGGCACGCAACCAGGGGGAGACGATGCATCTGACGACGGACGCGCTGGAATTCTTGTTCTGGCTGCCCCCGGCGGTGAGCCTGCTGCTGATCGGACATGCCCTCTGGCCGCGCGTGCCCCGCGAGCGCACGCCGCGCCGTCGGCTGGCCGCGGTGCTCGTCGCGGCGGGCGAGGCGGTGGGCATCGGCTTCTGGCTCGGTGGCGGTCTCGTCCTGTTCGGCTGGGCGTTCTGGTACGGCGACAACGACCATTGGTTCTGGACCGGCGGGTGGTGCATCGGGGCCGTCGTCGCAGGCGTCACGGCCGCCGCTGTCGCCTGGAAGCTCGCCACCGGCCGCGCCTCGCGCCGCTTTCTCTATGTGCACGCCGCCGGCGCGATCGTTTTGCTCGCGAGCCTCGGCGCGACCTATGCCTTCCACTTTCTCAACACGATCAAAGGCACGAATCCCGACGCGATCGCTCAGCAGTTCGCCGATAACCTGTCCGCCAGAACCGGCGAGCCGATTCGCGTGATCGAAACGCAGCGGGCTCCCGACGACACCCGCCGCAGCTATCGCCTGATGGCCCCTGACGAGCCGCGCGGGCGCTTGTCGCTGCATCGCCGCGGCTGGTTCGGGTGGTCGCACAGCAGCAGCGCCATGTTTCCGCCGTCGCAAGACGAGCTCGCCCGCGCCCGCCAGCGCCTGAAGACCGACACCGCGGGCGGCAAGCCGATTCTCGAGTGCATCACCGAAAACTACCCGGGCACTCCGAGCGCGGCAGAAGCTCAGAAGTTGCTCGATGGACTGAAAGTGAACTCGACCCGCCAGTGAACGTCGTCGGCGCGCCTACCCCGGCACCGCCACCCCCACGCGTTCGCACACGCCGCTGATCAACTGCCAACTCCCCGGCTCGATGAAGATCCCCTCGCGCTCGCGCTGGACGCGGCGCTCTTGCTCGATCTCGCCGGGGGCGTAGATGCGCTCCACCCCGGGGGCGCGGGGGCAGTCGCGGACGTAGGCGCTCAGATCGGCCACGCGGCGGGCGAACTCCTCGGCCGCGCCGAAGCGGGCCACGTCGAACGCCATCAACAGCATGCCGTCGCCGGGATAGGCGGTCACGCCCTCGCGGCAGCAGCCGGCCCCGGTCAGCGCGCCGGCCAGGATGTCGATCATGAACGCCAGGCCCATCCCCTTGTGACCAAACACGCCGCCCAGCGGCAGGATCGAGCCGGGCGGATCGGCGTAGAAGTCGCCCGGGTCGGTCGTCGCCTCGCCGCGGGCGTTGAGCAGCCAGTCGGCGGGCGTCGGCTTGCCGGCCTGGTGCAGGGCCCGCACCTTGCCCTCGGGCGCGACGCTCGTGGCCATGTCGAGCACCACCGGATCGCCCGCGGCCGAAGGGGCGGCGATCGAAATCGGGTTGGTCGACAGCCGCCGGGCCGTGCCGCCGAAGGGGGCGACCAGTTGCCCGCCGCCGGCGCAGTTGGAGACGACCAGCCCCACCATCCCCGCCCGCGCGGCCAGCTCGCTATAGGTGCCGATGCGTCCGGTGTGAAAGGTGTGCCGCAGGGCCACGGTGCCGGTGCCCGCCTCGCGCGCGATGTCGATCGCCAGCAGCATCGCCTCGCGTGCCAGGTACTGCCCGAACCCATGATCCCCCTCCACCACCGCTGCGGCCGGCATCCGCTCGACCACCCGCATCCGCCCGTCGGGCTTGAGCGTTCCGGCCTCGATGAACTCCGCATACTGCGGAATCCGCAGCATCCCATGCGAATCGTGCCCCGCCAGGTTCGCCCCCACCAAATGATCGGCCACGCACGCCGCGATATCGTCCGGCGCTCCCATCCGGGTGAAGACGTCGATGGTGAGTTGATGGAGCGTGTCGGCGGAAAAGGTGGGCATGGGGAGGTCCGTGGCACGAGTGATCTTCGGGCGAGACCTAGAATCTAGTGCGCGGGAGGAGCCGATGCTAGGAGGTCGGGATTTGGGCTCGGCGGGTGGCCGCGACAACTTGTTGTCGGGGTGCCGCAGGCACCAGAGGCGATCACGAGCGGTCGATTCGCCAACGAGGGTCGAGTTTGAAGGGTTCTGGACGCCCAGATGGCGGATACCTCTTGTTGCTTCGCAACACCGACAACGAGAACGAGTTGTCGGTGCCACCCCGTGCGTGTTTCTGAAGGGCCAACGGCCCGCCCTGCTTTAGCCAGGGGCAACGCCGGCAGAGCCGGCAACGCCCCTGGTTAGCGGCCCGCGCGCACATCCTCTTCAAGCCCCAACGGGGCGCTCTGGCCGCCGATGCGCGCAGGCTCAGGGCGCCCCGTTGGGGCTCAGGATGATGTGGGCATCGGCTCCCGTATCCCGGGGCGATGCCGTCAGGGCCGGCGTTGCCCAGGGCTTAAGCAGGACGGGCCGTTGGCCCTGGAAGAGCGAGGGTACCACGGGTGGCCGCGACAACCTGAGCTCGCTGTCGGCGTGGCGAAGCAACAGGAGCCGCGAGTGCGGCCCAGCCTATGTAGCAGGCTCACTCCGTGAGCCGTGGCAGCGCCTCGCTGGATATTCCACCGCCGCTGGAGCCAACCGCACCAAGCGACTCTCTGTCACTTAAAGCCCCACGACACGTCTGCGACGGCTCACGGAGTGAGCCTGCTACTTTGCGGCCATCTGGTGCCGCAGGCACAAGAGACGGCGGCACCCATGAATCGCATTTCGCCGTGACGCGTTCGGCGTGAGCCGTTATGTTTGGCCGGAGGTACCAAACATCTGAGAGACGCCATGGCCGAACGTCAAACTTACCCCGGCAAACAACTCCCGCGCGAACCGATTCATCGGGTGACCGAGCCGGTTGGCCGGTTTCTGCACGTGGAGGCGGCCAGCGGGCTGGTGCTGCTGGCGTGCGCCGTGGCGGCGCTGTGGCTGGCCAACTCGGCGTATTCGGAGAGCTTTCTGGGGTTCTGGAAAAAGCCGGTGGGCTTCAGCTTCGGCGAGTTTCGGCTCGAACATTCGCTCAAGCATTGGATCAACGACGCGCTGATGGCGATCTTCTTCTTCGTCATCGGGCTGGAAGTGAAGCGCGAGATCGTCTTCGGCCAACTGCGCGAGCCGCGGCGGGCGATGCTGCCCGTGGTGGCGGCAATCGGCGGCATGGTCGTGCCCGCGGGCATCTACCTGGCGCTGCAATTCGGCCAGGACGGCGAGCGGGGTTGGGGCATTCCGATGGCCACGGACATCGCGTTTGTCGTCGGCTGCATGGCCGTGCTGGGACGACGCGTGCCGGTGGCGCTGCGGGTGATCCTGTTGTCGATCGCCATCGTCGACGACATCGGGGCGATTCTGGTGATTGCCTTCGGCTATACCGAGTCGATCCAGGTGGGATGGCTCGCGGCCGGGCTGGTGGGAATCGGCCTGGTGGTGCTGATGCAGCGGGTGGGCGTGCGCAGCATGGGCATGTATACGCTGATCGGCGCCGGCATCTGGCTGGGCTTTCACGAGTCGGGCATTCACGCCACGATCGCGGGCGTGGCGCTGGGGCTGCTCACGCCGGCCCGGCCTTACCTGGCCCAAACCGTCGGCGGCGAGCTGCTGCAAGACGCCACGGAACTGCTGCACGGCGGCGGTTGGGAACAGGAAACGCATCGAGCCCAGAAGGTCGGCAAGTATCGCCGAATCACGCGCGAGACGATTTCGCCCTTGGAGTATTTAATCTACGTGCTGCATCCCTGGGTGGCGTTTTTGATCATGCCGGTGTTTGCGCTGGCCAACGCGGGCGTATCGTTCGAGGCGTCCGACGTGCTCTCGCCCGTGTCGGCGGCGGTGTTTCTCGGCCTGTTGGCGGGCAAGGTGCTGGGCATCCTGCTGGCCAGTTGGCTGTCGATCAAGTCGGGCCTGGCGCATTTTCCCGAAGGGGCCACTTGGCGGCACCTCATCGGCGGCGGGTTCCTGGCCGGCATCGGCTTCACGATGGCCCTGTTTATCGCCGGGTTGGCCTTCAGCGACGAGGCCACGCTGCGCTCGGCCAAGGTCGGCGTGCTGGTCGGCTCGCTGGCCGCGGCGATCGTGGGCATGGCCATCCTGGGCACGATGCGGGCGCCGGCGGCGGAGTAGCAGGCTCACTCCGTGAGCCGTCGCAGAAGTGTCGGGGTGCCGTGGGCGCCAAAGCGTCGCTTGGTGCGGTTGATTCAAGCGGCGGTGGGATATCCGGCGAGGCGCTGCTACGGCTCACGGAGTGAGCCTGCTACTTACGTGTCGGTGCCAACCTAGAACACGCTACTCGTGGTAGCGGTAGGTGATGACCTGGACTTTTTCGAGGGTCACCAGGCCTTCGCCGATCATCTCGTCGAGGTTGGGCAGAAAGGCCTCGATTTGCTCGGGGGTGTCGACGCAAATCGCAAATACCTCCGCCGCGAAGTTTCCGGCGAAGACGCGAGCTACACTTGACGTGTCTCGGCCAGCAACGGGTGGAGCCGTCTTCCGGCGGCTGATCAACATGCTAGGGTGGATGTTTCCTTCGACCTGTCCTTGCGATCCTGCCGCCAAGGCGTGGATCGAGCGGCGCTTGCATTGGCTCGCCGATGAGTTCGATGACCACGCGTTCAACGGGCGGCGGCTCGTGCTGCCGACCGCGGACTTCTTTCCCGACCGCTACGACGGCTCGCCCGAGACGGTCGCCTCCCTGTGGGAGCGCGTTTGCGGGTACATGGACGTCGAACCCGATCGGGTCACGCTGGAACTGATATCCGAGGCGGGCAAGCTGTGGCTGGTGAACGGGGCCGGCCAGTATCTTCCGTCCGCGGCAGGCACCTACGAGCAAGACGATGACGCCTGCACGATCCGACTGGACAAGGGCGATCTCGACCATCCGATGGCCCTGGTCGCCACGATGGCCCACGAATTGGCGCACGCCCGATTATTGGGCGAGTACCGCGCCAGCCAGGACGAGTACGACAACGAACTACTTACGGACCTGACCGTGGTGTTCTTTGGGCTGGGGCTTTTCCTGGCCAACACGCCCCGCAATTGGGATTGCGATTATCACAAGTGGCCGGGCACGGATTGGAATCGCCCGGAATACATGACGCCGCCCATGTTCGGTTATGCCCTGGCGCATCTGGCCTGGTTTCGCGGCGAGCGGCACCCGCGATGGATGCGGCACCTGCACTCCAACGCCCGGCCCGACTTCAAGCAGGCGGTTCGCTTCCTGTTCGAGACTGGCGACTCGACGTTTCGGCCGAAACGTACTGCGCGGGCCTAGCGCCGCGATGCCTGGTCGCGATTGTCGGCACGTGGTCCTCGGCACTGCGACTGCGCAGGAGCCGGCTGCCGAGAACGCTACTCGTGGTAGCGGTAGGTAATGACCTGCACTTTTTCGAGGGTCACCAGGCCTTCGCCGATCATCTCGTCGAGGTTGGGCAGAAAGGCCTCGATTTGCTCGGGGGTGTCGACGATCTCGATCACCATCGGCAGGTCTTCCGACAGCCGCAGCACCTTGGCCGAGTGGATGCGGCTGTGGGCGCCGAAGCCGAGGGTGCCGCGCATCACCGTGGCCCCGGCCAGGCCGCGCTCGCGGGCATCTTCAACGATCGCCTGGTAGAGCGGACGGCCGTGGTACTTGTCGCTCTCGCCGACGAAGATTCGCAGCAGTTGGGCTTCGGATGGAAGTTTCATTGCGGTCCCCCGCCGGACGTGCCGGCCGTGCGCGTCAGAACAGTCGGCCCAAGGCGATGCCCACAAGCACCAGCGCGATGCCGGTGACGTTGTGCAACAGCAGGTTGCCGGCCGCAGGCAGCCACTGGGCGTCGTCGAGCATCTGGCCGGTCTCGAAGGCGAAGGTGGAAAACGTGGTGAAGGCGCCCATGAATCCTATCAGCACGATGGCTCGCGTGGTGCCGCTGATGATCAGGCGCTCTTCGGCCAGCGACCAGACGATGCCGAACAGGAAACAGCCGGCGGCGTTGGCGGCGAAGGTGCCCCAGGGAAACTCGGTGGAATGCAACCGCTGCACCACTCCCGCCACGCCGAAGCGCGCCAGCGTTCCGGCCGCCCCGGCCAGGGCGATCAGCAGCAGCTTCTGGTAGAGGGGCATGCGGTGGGAAGGGGGTTAGGGATTAGGGGTCGGGGGTTAGAGAAAAGGGATGCGATGGGAATCTAACCCCTAGTCCCTAACCCCTAACCCCTTTCAAGACCGGCGGGGCGAAGCGGTCTTGCAGGGCTTGGACGGTGATCTCTTCGTGGCGGAGGGCTTCCATGGCCCGCACGGCGGCGTCGGCGGCTTGAATGGTGGTGATGCAGGGCACGCCGCGGGCCACGGCGGCGGCGCGAATCTTGCCCTCGTCGGTGCGGGCTCCCTTGCCGCTGGGCGTGTTGAGAATCAGTTGAATCGCCCCGTCGACCAGGTAGTCGAGCAGGTTGGGGTGGCCTTCCTGCAGCTTGTTGACGTGCTGCACCGTGATGCCGGCCTCTTCGATCCGCCGGGCGCTGCCTTCGGTGGCCATCAGCTTGTAGCCCAACTCCGAGAGCCGCTTGGCAATGTCGACCACGTAGTCTTTTTGCCGCCGGGCGACGCTGATGAAGATCGTGCCCTCATCGGGCAGCACGACGCCGGCGGCCAGTTGGCTCTTGGCAAAGGCGATCGAAAACCGCTCGCTGATGCCCATCACTTCGCCGGTCGAGCGCATCTCGGGGCCCAGCACGATGTCGACGCCGATGAACTTGCGGAACGGGAACACGCTTTCCTTGATCGACACGTGGCTGGGGATCGGCTCGCTGGTGCAGCCCAACTCGGCCAGCGTCTGGCCGGCCATCACCTTGGCGGCGATCTTCGCTACCGGCATGCCCGTGGCTTTCGACACGAAGGGCACCGTGCGGCTGGCCCGGGGATTCACCTCGAGCACGTACAGCTTGGGGCGGCCGTCTTCTTTCTTGATGGCGTACTGCACGTTCATCAGCCCCACGACGTGCAGCCGCTTGGCCAGGGCTTGGGTGGCGGCGCGAATCTCAGCCAGGATCGGGCCCTGCAAACTGTAGGGCGGAATCACGCAGGCCGAGTCGCCCGAGTGGACGCCGGCCTCTTCGATGTGCTCCATGATGCCGGCCACGATCACGTCGGTGCCGTCGCTGATGGCGTCGACGTCCACTTCGATGGCGTCTTCCAGGAAGCGGTCGATCAGCACCGGCTGGCCCTGGGCCACGAGAAACGCCTCGGCCACGAACCGCTCGAATTGCGTCTGGTCGTAGCAGATTTCCATCGCCCGGCCGCCCAGCACGAAGCTGGGGCGCACCAGCGACGGAAAGCCCACCTTGGCCGCTTCGGCCCGGGCCTGCTGCATGGTGCGGGCGATGCCGTTGGCCGGCTGCTGCAAGCCGAGCTGCGCGAGCAGCCGCTGAAACTTCTCGCGGTCTTCGGCGTCTTCGATCGTGTCGACGCTGGTGCCGATGATCGGCACGCCGGCCGTGGCCAGCGCCCGGGCCAGGTTCAACGGCGTCTGCCCGCCGAACTGCACGATCACGCCCACGGGCTGCGTGCGGTCGCAGATGTTGAGCACGTCTTCGGTGGTGAGCGGCTCGAAGAACAGCAGGTCGCTGGTGTCGTAGTCGGTGCTCACCGTCTCGGGATTCGAGTTGACCATGATCGACTCGATGCCCAATTCGCGCAGGGCGAAGCTGGCGTGGCAGCAGCAGTAGTCGAACTCGATGCCCTGGCCGATGCGGTTGGGCCCGCCGCCGAGGATCATGATCCGCTTTTTGCCGGGCTCTTTGGCCGGCGTCTCGTCCTCTTCCTCGTAGGTCGAGTAATAGTAGGGCGTGTAGGCCTCGAACTCGGCCGCGCAGGTGTCGACGGCTTTGAACGTGGCCACGATGCCGCGCCGCTTGCGCTCGTCGCGGACGGCCATTTCGTTGGTGCTCCACAAGTGGGCCAACTGGCGATCGCAATAGCCGTATTGCTTGGCCTGCCGCAGCAATTCGTCGCTCACGTCGGCCACGCCCTCGTGCGAACGCAACACGCCCTCGAACTCGACCAGCTCGCGCAGGTGCTCGAGGAACCAGGGGTCGATGTGCGTCAACTGGTGCACTTCGTCCACGCTCATGCCGCTCTTCAAGGCATAGCGAATGAACCAGGGCCGCTCGTCGCCGGGGGTGGAGAGCTTGATGCGGATCTCGTCGTAGTCGGGCTCGTCGGCCGTGCCCCAGCGGTCCTTGGCGTCGCAGCCGAACCCGAAGCTGCCCACTTCGAGCCCGCGCAGGGCTTTTTGAAACGACTCCTTGAACGTGCGGCCGATGGCCATCGTTTCGCCGACGCTCTTCATCTGCGTGGTGAGCCGGGCGTCGGCCTCGGGGAATTTCTCGAAGGCGAAACGCGGAATCTTGGTCACCACGTAGTCGATCGTCGGCTCGAAACAGGCCATCGTTTCGCGGGTGATGTCGTTGGGCAGCTCGTGCAGCCGGTAGCCCACGGCCAGCTTGGCGGCGATCTTGGCGATCGGGAAACCCGTGGCCTTGGAGGCCAGGGCGCTGGAGCGACTGACCCGCGGGTTCATCTCGATGACGATCATCCGCCCCGTGTCGGGATGGATGGCGAACTGGATGTTCGAGCCGCCGGTTTCAACGCCGATCTCGCGGATCACGGCCAGCGAGGCGTCGCGCATCCGCTGGTATTCCTTGTCGGTAAGCGTCTGCGCCGGGGCCACGGTGATCGAGTCGCCGGTGTGCACGCCCATCGGGTCGAAGTTTTCGATCGAGCAGATGATCACGACGTTGTCGTCGACGTCGCGCATCACCTCCATCTCGTATTCTTTCCAGCCGATGATCGATTCTTCGAGCAGCACCTCGGTCACGGGCGACGATTCGAGGCCCAGCCGCACGAGGTTATCGAACTCGCCGCGGTTGTAGGCGATGGCCGAGCCGCTGCCGCCCATGGTGAAGCTGGGGCGGATGACGCACGGCAGCCCGATGTCGGCCAGCACCTCGCGGGCTTCGCTGAGCGTGTTGACCGTGGACCCGCGGCAGACGTCCAGGCCGATCTTCTCCATGGCCTCCTTGAACTCGTCGCGGTTCTCGGCCTTCTGGATCACCTCGGGCCGGGCGCCGATCATCTCCACGCCGTGTTTTTGCAGCACGCCGTGTTTCGCCAGGTCGATGGCCAGGTTCAGGGCCGTTTGTCCGCCCAGGGTGGGCAGCACGGCGTCGGGCCGCTCGGCCTCGATGATCTTCTCGACCACTTGCCACGTGAGCGGCTCGATGTAGGTCCGGTCGGCCATGCCCGGATCGGTCATGATCGTGGCCGGATTGGAATTCACCAGCACCACTTCGTAGCCTTCCTCGCGGAGGGCCTTGCAGGCCTGGGTGCCCGAGTAGTCGAATTCGCAGGCCTGCCCGATGACGATCGGGCCGGAACCAATGATCAGAATTTTGTGCAGGTCGTCGCGGCGCGGCACGGCTAAATTACCTTCCCCCTGGTTTCACGAGAGACCGCCGCATCCCCCGGCATCCGGCCATCGGCCGCGGTCTAAAATCCCTCAAGATTGTCACGAGGCGAGGGCGGGGTTCAAGTAGTGGTGTTTGGGGTCAGCGATTCACTTCAAGAAAGGCAACCATCCCCCCTCTCCTGCTCACCTGTTCTCCTGATCTGAGGCGTCCCGGTGAGCCACAGTCGGACCAATGTAGCAGGCTCACTCCGTGAGCCGTCGCAGAAGTGCCATGGGGCTTGCGGCGACAAGAACTCGCCTGGTGCGGTTCGCTTCAAGCGGCGGTGGGATCTCCAGCGAGGCGCTGCTACGGCTCACGGAGTGAGCCTGCTACTTTAGGCGCCGCGCGCTAATAGCGGCTGGGTGGCTCGGACACGCTGCCGTTTCTTGACTTGGCTTCGTTGCTCGGGATAGGCTGGAAAGCAGTCATCCGTTCTAGCCCCCAGCAGGCCCGCTAACACAGCATTCTTTGGCCCGCCGCTCTCTGCGGCGATTGTGCTCGCGCGAAAAACACGCGCGGCAGCTCGGCCAGGTCCTGCTTCCCTCCGTCGAACAGAGCGAGGGTCGTCGGGCGCCGCGATCGATCACCAGGAACATTCAGGAACCACTTGAGCGAGAGGGGAAATACATGGCAGGCAAACGCCTCATGCTTGGTTTGTCGGCAGTGCTGTTGGGCGTTCATACGGCCGCGGCCGCGACGGTGTTCTACGGCCCGACGCCCTATCTGAGCGAAGCCGACAATCCGTTTCTGTCCCTGCCGGGCACGTTCTATCTCGAGACTTTCGAGGACGGCCTGCTGAATACGCCGGGGTTGAGCGCCATCAACGGCAGCGTTCGGGAACCGAGCGGCCTGACGGATTCGGTGGATGGAGACGATGGCGTCATCGACGGGAGCGGCAACGCCGGACACAACTACTTTGTGCGTCCGGGCTCGACCGGCGTGACCTTCGTGTTTTCGCCGGATCCCTTCGGGAAACTCCCCAACTATGCGGGCCTGGTTGCCACCGACGGTTATGGCCAGAACGGCGCGCCGGCGAATACCGTGGAGTTCTACGGCCCCGGCGACGAGCTGTTGGGCACGCTCAGCAACCCCTACCAAGACTTCAACGTCGACACCACCGACGACGATCGCTTCATGGGCATCTACCACTCCGAGGGCGTCAGCAAGATGCGGATTTTCAATCTTGGCACGGGCAGTACCACGATGGAAAGCGACCACATCACCTACGGCGTGCCCGAGCCCAGCTCGCTTGCGTTGCTGGCTTCGGGCGGCCTGATCGGCCTCGGGGCATGGCTTCGCCGCCGGGTGGCCCCGAAGACTTGTTGAGGCTGTCCGCGGCTGCGGACCAAAGTAGCAGGCTCACTCCGTGAGCCGTCGCAGAAGTGCCGTAGGGCTTTGGGCGACAGCGAGTCGCCTGGGGGGCGGTTGATTTAATCGGCGGGGCGATGTCCAGCGAGGTGCTGCCACGGCTCACGGAGTGAGCCTGCTACTTTACGCGCTGCGGGCGAAGAGCGGGACGCGGCCGCGGTCGGGCTGTTCGTCTGCTTGGCGGAGGATGCCCCAGCGGCTGGCTTGCCAGAGGCGCTTGCTGGGAAGCTCCATGGCGGTGAGCCAGCCGTGGCGCCAGCAGGCCGTGTCGAGGCAGAGGGCGAAGCCCAGGTCGAGCACCTCGGAATTCGGCTGCTCGGTGTGCCCCACCACGACGGTCTTGCCCGAGACGTGCGGCGCCGCCTCCTCGGGATCGAGCAGGGCCCAACGCAACTGGAAGTCGGGCTGCGCTGCCATCGGCTCATCGGGCAGGTAGTTGGCGTGCGCGAAAATGTAGTCGTCGGTCTCGAGGTAGTCCTGGCACTGGTCCAACAGCTTCCAGTGCGCGTCGGGAATGTCGCTGAGCTTGGCGCCGTAGAAATACGACCGCAGCATGGCCAGCCCGCCGCAGGCCTCCCAGTAGCGCAGCGCCTTCTCGCTTTCGTGGGCCGCGTACAGCATCTCTTCGTGGTTGCCGCGAATGAGCGTGATGCGGCACTGCCGCCGCAGCCCCAGCACGCGGTCGAGCACGTCGCGCGTGTCGCGGCCCTGATCGATCAGGTCGCCCAGGAATACCAGGTGGTCGTCGGGCGCGGGGCCGATGCAGTCGAGAATCGCGTCGAGCGCGTGGGCGCAGCCGTGGACGTCGCCGATCGCGATGAGCCGCCCCGAGTCGATGGACATGACGCTCGTTCGATGGGGTGAGATGGCAACTCTTGCCTGGTAGGACAACTATAGTCGTCCGATGGGGGTGGAGCCAGCGCGGCGGGCCCGAGGAGGGATGCTGACGGGAACGGGAGACGCCGACGCGCCGTCGCCGGTGGCTCCAGGCTAAACGGGGCGGGTGCGAGCGGGTGGGAGTGTGGTACGATCCAAGCATCATGGCGGACGAAAAGCACCGACCGCGGCTGTTGATCGTGGGGGCCAGCGGGTTCGTGGGCTCGCGGTTGGCGCTGGCTGCGCGCGAGCGATTCGACGTGGTTTGCACGGGACGCAGGCCGCCGGGGGAAGCGGGCTGGGTGGAGATCGACATCACGGATGCGGCAAGCGTGGAGCGGGCGTTCGAGCAGGCGCGGCCAAGGTACGTGGCGCTGCTGGCGGCCATGTCGAACATCGATCGCTGCGAAGTGGAGCGCGAGCTGGCTGAGCGGGTCAACGTCGAGGGGGCGGTGAACGTGGCCCGGGCGTGCAGTCGGCATGGGGCGCGGCTGCTGTTCACGTCGACCGATGCGGTGTTCGATGGCACGGCGGGCATCTATCACGAGGACGATCCGCCCTGCCCTGCGAACTTCTACGGCGAGACCAAGGCCCGGGCCGAGCGTGCCGTGGCCGACGTGCTGCCTTCGGCCGTGATCGTGCGGCTGTCGCTGGTGTTGGGCACCAGTGCCGCAAGCGGAGGCAACTCGTACCTGGAGAAGGTCGCCGGCAACCTGAAGGCGGGCAACCCGATCATTTCGCCGACATACGAGGTTCGCAACCCGATCGACGTCGGCACGCTGTGCACGCTGCTTACGGAGCTGCTGCTCGAGGAAGGGGCGGCGGGCATCTTTCACATTGGCGCCAGCGATAAGATCTCGCGCTACGAGCTGGCCCGGGCGATCGCCTTGCGGCTGGGAGGCGACCCGGCGTTGATCGTGCCGCAGACCGAGCCCGTGGCGGGGCGCGCGCCGCGGGGCCGCGACGACTTCCTTGCTACGACGCGGCTCTCGCAGGTATGCCGCACGAGGGTGCCGACCTGTCAGGAGGTGATCGAGCGGGCCGTGGCGATGGTCTGACCGCTGAGGGGGCCAATCAGGACTTTGCCGCCGTTGCAAGTGTTGGTAATTTAGGTGCCATGGGTGAGAGAGCGTCGGGCGTCCGGGCGCGGTCTGGCTATCCTTTCACCCTGGCACACCCGATAATGGGTGTGCACCGATGGTGGCTGTAGCTCAGTTGGTTAGAGCACCAGATTGTGGATCTGGGGGTCGCCGGTTCAAGTCCGGTCAGCCACCCTTCTCTCTTGTCCCCCTGCGCGGTCGTCGACCCGACTAGCTCTGACGGCCCTCTGCGGCGATCGGTGTTGCGGCCGGTTCGTCGGCGACACGCAAGCGCGGTACGAACATCGGCACGCGGCGGCGGTACTCGGTGTAGTGTTTGCCAAAGTGCGCGACGAGATCGCGCTCTTCGACCAGCGCGGCCAGGCCCATATACACGCTCATCGCGGCGGCGAACAACAAGTGTCCTGCGGTCATCGTGGGCGCGGCCCAAAAAGCGATAGCCCATCCGATGTAGAGAGGATGCCGCACGTAGCGGTACAACAACGGCGTGCGAAACGGCAACGGATTGTAGTCGCGGCCGCTCAAGTGAATCCAGACCTGCCGGGTGCCGAACAGATCGAAATGATCGATCATCAAGCTCACCGCCGGCACGAGTAGCCAGCCGGCGGCGAACAAGGCCCACAGCATCGCCCGCAAGGTTGGCTCGCGCACGTCCCACACGACGGCGTCGATGCCGCGCCACTGCCACATCAGCAGGGCGGTGACGATGCACGAAAACAGCACGTACGTGCTGCGTTCGATCGGCGGCGGAACGATGCGCGTCCAGACGCGTTTGAAGGCCGGCCGCGCCATGACCGAGTGTTGGGCGGCAAACATCGCCAGCAGCAGCAAGTTGACGGCAACCGCGGTCCAGGCCAGCGGCCCGGCGGGCGAATCGATCGTCTTGGGCACGAGCAGATCACCCACGAAGCCGAGCATGTAGGCGAACGTGACCAGGAACAACAAGTGGCAGCCCACGCCGTAGCCAAAGAAAAGCCATCGCTTCATCGTTGATTCCTCCCAAAACGCGAGTGCTGAAAACGTCGACGCCCATGTGATTGCCCACGGGACGGATTATCGGACACCCGGCGCGTGCGGGGAGTTCACTTGTGGTACACTTGCAGGTTGACTTGTAGTACACCCCCTTCGATCCCGCTGCATTCCGGGCGGTTTGCCCGCGGCGGCACCTCCGACTGAGCGTTCTGATGAAGGTTCCGACACGCGAGCGATTGGTCCAGGCTGCCACGCGGCGCTTCTATCGCGACGGATTCCGCAGCGTGGGAATCGACCAGGTGCTCGCCGACGTGGGCATCAGCAAGACGGCGTTCTACAAGCACTTCGAGAGCAAGGAGGACTTGATGGTCGCGGCCCTCGAAGCGCAGAACGCCTGGGTGCAGCAAAAGTTTCGGGGGCTGGTTCGCCAACGCGGCGGAGCGTCCCCGCTTGGGCAGTTGCATGCCGTGCTGGACGTGGTGGAATACGTCATCGAGTCGGACGATTTCCAGGGTTGCATCTTCGTCAACGCCGCCATGGAGTTTCCGCTACCGCACGAGCCGGCTCACGTGCTGGCCGCAAGGAACAAGCAAGCCATCGAAGACATCGTGTACGATCTGGCCGTCAAGGCCGGCGCCGCCGATCCGCGGGCGCTCGCTCAAGAGCTGTGTTTGATCGTCGAGGGCGCTTACGTCACGAGGCACGTGACGGGCAACTTGCACACGGTGGACATCGCGCGCACGGTGGGTCGCCTGGTGATCGCGGCCCATTGCCCCGAAGCCGGCAACGACGCCTGCCGCCAGGTCCAGGCAGACGCCTGACCCGAGGGCATGCCGCAAGAAGCGATCACTCGCCCCCCTCCGGCGCGGAGTTGGCCCGCGTCGCCGCTTCGGGATCGGGCGAGAGACCCTTGTTGACGGGCGCCGCTTCTTCTTGTTGTTTCTGTGCCACGCCGCTGAGGATGCGCAAAATGCGGGCGTGGGCGTCGGCGGCCCAGTATTCCTGCAAGGCTTCCAACTTTTGCGGCACATCGCGGCGCGACTTGATCGTGGCGATGGCGTGCATCTGGGCCGGCACCGTGGCGTTCAAGCCGGCCTCTTGCAATAGCGCGATGTTGCGCCGCGATTGGTCGTCGGCATAGGTGAGCAGCTCGCCCAGGGTGCGCTCGCGCGGAATGCGGGTGACTTCGCCGTCTTCGTCCAGCTCCGCGCCCAGCCCGTAGTGCTTGGCCAACAGCGCGGCGGCGCGCGTGTGGGTGTAGATGTTCATGGCGAGGTAGGCGTAGTCGAGCGCTTCGCCGTCGCCGAGAAACTTCTCGAGGTTGGGCAGCACGGCTTTCTGGGCCACGAGCACGATGCCGTAGGTCATGTCCTTCGAGGCCATGGCGTTGCGATACAGATCGGGAGCGACCGAGAGCGCTTCGGCCCGCGGCTCGATGACCAGCGAGTCGAACACGGCCAGGTTGGCGCTGGCCGCGTGAAACATGTACTGGCCCGTCTGGCGCCAGGCGGTGAGTTGTGGAATGGGAATGCCGTCGTAGGCGTCCTGCCAGTCGAGATAGTCACCCACCAGCTTCATGTCGAGCCAGGCCACGATCTGGTAGCCGGCGGCCTGGGCGGCCAGTTCGAGCGCTTCTTCGCTGTCCTCCTCGGGCATGTTGGCCAGGATGGCCTTGGCCATGATCTGCAGGCTGACGCCTTCGAGATAGGCATCGCACGAGCCGAGGTAGACGGAGAGTTGATCGAGCGTGCGGGGCGTTTCGCGCTTCAGGCGGCGGGAGATTTCGGCCACGTCTTTGTCGAGCCAGTTGTTGTCGCGCAGCCGGTTGACCACGCCGGCGTAGCCCAGATTGGCATAGGTGTAGCGGCAGCGGGCAGTTTCCATGGCCAGGTAGCTGTAGGCGTTGGCCATCACGGCGTCCCACATCGAGGCGGTCACCTCGCCTTCCTGCAACAGGTCGCGGCACTGCTTGATCGCCTCGACCCCCTTCAAGTACATCGCTTCGACTTCTTCGGAGTACTTGGCCTCGCCGGAAAGCTGCTGGTAGGCCTCGAGCGCGTGCTTGTAGCGATCCATCCAGTCGACGATGGTCTTCTTGATGCGCTGCTGCACCGCAAGGCTGACCCGCGGCGCCGCGGCCGCGGGCGGGCGCGGAAGCTCGACGCCGGTCATCAGCTCGTAGGCCTCGTAGATGTTGAACACGCGGCGCACTTCCACGCCCTTGGACTGGCCGTATTCGACCAGGTCGACGATCTCCTTGGTGTTCTTGTTGAGCTCCATCCGCTTGTCGCCGGGAATGAGCAGCAGCTTCATGCCCTTGTCGGCGGCGCCTTCGATCTTGTGCGGAATGCCGCCCACGGGCCCGATGCTGCCGTCGGGATTGATGGCCCCGGTCATGGCGGCGTCGCTGCGCACGGTGTCGCCGCGCACGGCGGCCAGGATGCCGATGGTGAGCAGCGCGCCGGCGCTGGGTCCGTCGACGCCCCCCTGGTACTCGATCGAGACGCGCGTGGCGCGCGGGTCGAAGTCGCTGAGCGTGGCGGCGGTCAGCGCGGCCATCCAGCCGGCGCTGCGCCACTGGTTGCCGGTGGCGCCGACTTGCGACTCGAAGAAGCCCACGCGGGGCGTGCCGTCGGCCGAGGCCTCGGCGGTGATGTAGACCGGTCGGCAGATGCCCGCCGCGCCGCCGTCGGGCCGATCGCCATAAGCCACGACGTTCACCGTGGCCTTGCCGCGCTCACTTGGCGCAGCCGCGGGCGCGTCGTCGGCCCACGCGGAGGATCGTGCGGAAACGAGCAGGCACAGAGCGACAACAACCTGAGACGCGTGACGGCTGGTCAGCATGGATGTTCCTCCACGATGGCGGTGGATTTTCGCCCATTATTGGCTCCCGCATGCGTCGCGCTCAAGCGAGAACTCGGGGAACTGTGGGGGAGCAGCGCCGCGGGCCGCCTGGTCGGTCGGCTGCCACGATCGAGGGCACACCCAAACGTGCGATGCCCCTTGGCGGCGACTATACTGCGGCGCAGGCGTAGCGACGCCCGAGGAAAACGCTTGCGACGGAGGCAATACCTGTGAAACTTTTCTTGACAGCCGTGGCCTGCGCCCTGGCGTGCCTCGCATCTCCGACCCCCCGCGCTAAGGCGCAGGACGGCGTGCGGCAGTCGGTGGTAAAAGTCATCAGCACGCTCCGGGCGCCGAATCTGGGGCAGCCGTGGACCAAGGCCGGCGGCAGCGAGTCCAGCGGCACCGGCTTCGTGATCGACGGCAATCGGATCTTGACCAACTATCACGTCGTGGCCTACGCCAGCCAGATCTACGTGCAGCCGCACGACACGGCCGATCGCATCGCTGCCGAAGTGGTGATCAATTCGGCGGAGATGGATCTGGCGATTCTGAGCGTCGAGGACGCGTCGTTCTTCGAGCAGCGCCCGCCGCTGGAATTGGCGGCCGAGCTGCCGGCCGTGCGCTCGGCGGTGAACGTTTACGGCTACCCGATCGGCGGCAGCGAGATGTCGGTCACCGAGGGGATCGTTTCGCGTATCGAGTTCTCGGCTTACTACTGCGGCGGCACGGGGCTGCAGATCCAGATCGACGCGGCGATCAATCCCGGCAACAGCGGCGGCCCGGCCATCGCCGACGGCAAAGTCGTGGGCGTGGCGTTTCGCGGCATCCCCACAGCCGAGAACATCGGCTTTCTGATTCCCATCGAAGAAGTCAACGGGTTTCTGGAAGACATCGCCGACGGCACCTACGACGGCAAGCCGCAACTTGCGAACGAATTCCAACCGACCGACAACGACGCGCTACGCGCGTCGCTCAAGTTGCCCGGCGACGTGGGCGGTTGCGAACTGACGCGCGTGCTCAGCCTCGATCCGCAGTACCCGCTGCGCGTGCGCGACGTGGTCACGAAAATCGGCCCGCACGAGATCGACCGCCGCGGCCAGGTGCGTATCAGCGACGACCTGCGGGTGTTCTTCACGTACTACGTGCCCAAGCTGGCCGAAGACGGCGAGGTGCCGCTGACGGTTTATCGCGACGGCGAGCCGATGGAGATTCGCGTGCCCACGGTCAGCCGGCTGGAGCGCGTGGCTCCGTACCTGCGGGGAGGCTATCCCGAGTATTTCATCGTGGGGCCGCTGGTTTTTTCGACCGTCAGCCAGGAGCTCGTCACGGCGATGACCCGCAGCGCGAATTTCGTGCCGCGGCTGGCCCTTAGCCGCAGTCCGTTGCTGACGCGGGGCTACGACACGTCGCAATTCCCCGGCGAGCGACTGGTGTTCATTCCCACGCAGCCGTTCTCGCACCGCATCGCCAAGGGCTACACGGCCTACGGCATGGTGCTCGACGAGCTCAACGGCGTGCCGGTCAAGAACCTCGCGCACCTGGTCGAACTGGTGCGCGACAGCCAGGACGAGTTTCTGGAGTTTACGTTTGCCGAGGAAAAAGCCCCCCGCTACGTGTTTCGCCGGCAGGAAATGATCGACGCCACCGAGGAAATCCTCACCGACAACGGCATTCGCCACCAGTGCTCCGAAGAGCTGCGTGCCGTGTGGGAAATAGAGGAGTAAGCGGCCGGGTGCGCCCGGCAGAAAAGCCCGCTTTTCGTCGGTGGGAACGCCAAACAGCTACCCAATCTACGCCATCGCTGCTGTCGGAGAATTCGTCGGCAGTTTACCTGGCCTCTCTTGTCTCGTCGGGGCGGTCTAGCTTTAATCGAGGAATCCCTGCTGCGGAACAGAGATCCCTTCTTCCACGAGAGCACCCCTATGACGGCGGGCATCCCGCACGGAATGCGCCAAGCGTGCTTAAGTCTGCTGATCGCGGTCCTGGTGCCGCTCGCGGTGCGCGGCGAAGACCGATCGTACGACGGCTCGGGCAACAACCTGGGCAATCCCACCTTGGGCCAGGTGGGCACCCATTTCATGCGCGTGGCGCCGGCCGACTACGGCGACGGCATCTCCACGCCCGCCGGCAGCACTCGCCCGGGCGCACGCGAGATCAGCAACATCGTCGCCGATCAGGGCGGCGCCTCGATGCCCAACACGGCCAACTTGAGCACCTGGGTCTTTCAGTGGGGCCAATTCATCGACCACGACCTCACGCTGACCACGCTGGCCACGCCGGTCGAGATGATGAACATTCCCATCCCCGCGGGCGACGCAATCTTCGATCCCGGCAATACCGGCACGGCCACGATGCCCTTCCGCCGCTCGGTGTACGATTCGAGCACGGGGCTCGGACCGGGTAATCCGCGCGAGCAGTTTAATTCGATCAGCTCGTACCTCGACGCTTCGGCGGTCTACGGATCGGACCAGGCCCGGGCCGACGCGCTGCGCACGATGAGCGGCGGCCGGATGAAGACCAGCGCCGGCGACCTGCTCCCCTTCAATACCGACAACCTGCCGAACGACGACAACGGCGATCCGAATCGCTCGGCCTACTACGTGGCCGGCGACGTGCGGGCCAACGAACAGACCGGACTGACTGCGGTGCATACGCTGTTTGTGCGCGAGCACAACCGCCTGGCCGACCAGTTGTCCGTGGACAACCCCACCTGGACCGACGAGCAGATCTACCAGCAGGCCCGCCGGCTGGTGGGAGCCCAAATCCAATCGATCACCTACCGCGAGTTTCTGCCCGCGCTGTTGGGCAGCGACTCACCGGGCATCGCCAGCACGTACAGCTCCAGCGTCGACCCCTCGGTGTCCAACGAGTTTGCCGCCTCGCTATATCGCGTAGGCCATACGATGCTGCCGCCGGAGCTGGCGCGCGTGCAGAACGACGGCACCACGGCGCCCGGCGGCAACGTGGCCCTGCGCGACGCGTTTTTCCAGCAGGGCAACCTGCCGACCAGCGACGACCTGGAGTACATGCTCAAGGGGCTGGCCTCACAGATGCAGCAGCAGGTCGACTCGCACATCGTCGACGACGTGCGCAACTTCCTGTTTGGCGCTCCGTTCCCGGGCGCCGGCTTCGACCTGGCAGCGCTGAACATCCAGCGCGGCCGCGACCACGGATTGCCCGATTACAACACGCTGCGGGTCGCCTACGGGCTGGACCCGGTGATCGACTTTTCGGACATCACCGCCAATCTGTCGCTGGCCGAGGCGCTGGAACTGGCCTACGGCGACGTGAACAACATCGACGCCTGGGTCGGGGCGTTGGCCGAAGACCACTTGGGCGACTCCTGTGTGGGACCGCTGGTGGAAGCGGCCTTGATCGATCAATTCACCCGCACGCGCGACGGCGACCGGTTCTGGTTCACGCGCGACGAGAACATCTCAGCCGAAGAGCTGGCCTGGCTCGAGACGGTGCGGCTGTCGGACATCATCCGCCTGAACACGGGCATCACGAACCTGCAGGCCAACGTGTTTCTGATTCCCGAGCCGAGCACGCTGGTGCTGGCGGCGATCGGGCTGGGGGTGATGGCTCTTTGGCGACGTCGGCGCCGGCGGTAGCGCCGGAAAGTGCGGACGCGCCGTCGCCGGTGGCTGTTGGCTAAACGGGCGGGCGGAACGCTGTCCGGCGAATCGATCAGACGGGTTGGGCGCCGGGCTTGCCGTTTTCGACGACGAACGACTTGCGCGTGATCAGCGGGGCGCCGGGGCGATCGACGTATTCGACCACCTGGTAGTCGCTGCGCCACTCGTCGGGGGTGACCGTGCAACTGACGTAGCCGCGCTCGCGGTTGTGGAACTTCACGTGGGGATTCTCGGCCAGCAGCGAATCCAGGTAGTCGGGCGCCCGCTGGCCGTTGCCGTCGGAGCTGATCGAGGTGCCCACGAACTCCGTGGCCACGGTGTCCTGCTCCGGGCGATCGAAGTCGAGCTTCAACTCGGTGACCCAATTGGTGTGGATGTCGCCGGTGAGCACGACCGGGTTGGGGATCTTGCGGTCGGCGATGAACTTCAGCAACCGCTTGGTGGCCACGTCGTAGCCGGACCACTTGTCCATCGAGCACTCCACGCCGGGGCCCGCCTTGAAGTCGATGCGGGCCATGATCACCTGCTGTCCCAGCACGTTCCACTGCGACTGGGAAGCCAGCATGCGACGCATCAACCAGTGCTCTTGCTTGTCGCCCAGGATCGTTCCTTTCGGATCGAGCACGGCGCCGGTGAGCCGCTGGCGGCCGTCGCCGTTGGGCTGGTCGGTGCGGTACTGCCGCGTGTCGAGCATGGCAAAGTCGAGCAGCCGCCCGTAGCGCACGCCGCGATAAAGCTGCATGTGCGGCCCGGCGGGCAACGACTTCCGCCGTAGCGGCATCGACTCGTAGTAGGCCTGGTACGCCGCGGCCCGCCGCAGCAGGAAGTCCTCGGCCGAAACGCCCTCCTCTTCGGACGCCGCGTCCGCGTAGTTGTTGTCCACTTCGTGGTCATCCCACACCACCAGCCACGGACAGCGGGCATGGGCGGCCTGCAGCAGCGGATCGGATTTGTATTGCCCGTAGCGATTGCGATAGTGCTCGAGGGTCACCGTCTCGGGCCCGACGTGCTTGCGCACCTGGTTGTCGCGGCCGGCCTTCTCATAGATGTAGTCGCCCAGGTGCAGCACCAGGTCGAGATCTTCGGCCGCCAAGTGCTCGTAGGCCGTGAACAGGCCCGCCTCGTACTTCTGGCACGAGGCGAACGCGAACCGCAGGCGATCGGGCAGCGCGTCGTGGGCCGGAGCCGTGCGGGTGCGGGCGACCGGCGTCTGCGCGTCGCCGGCCGCAAAGCGATACCAGTAGGGACGGTCGGGCTGCAGACCTTGCACTTCGACGTGGACCGAATGGCCCAACTGCGGCGTGGCCAGGGCGACGCCGCGCTGGACGACGTTCTTCATCGCGTCGTCGGAGGCTAGTTCCCAGGTCACCTCGTACGTCTCGGCCGGCATTCCGCCGCCGCTGGTCGGTTCCGGCGCGAGCCGGGTCCACAGCACCATGCCGTCGGGCGTCGGCTCGCCCGAAGCCACGCCGAGCGTGAACGGATCGCTCGCGAAGCTGGCATGACGCTTCACTGCCCCCTGAGCAATCGATCCCAGCCACGGCAGCGCCAGCAGCGACGCTCCGGAAAGGATGAACTCGCGGCGTCCGGCGAGCAGCTTTTCGGCTTGGGCGAGACGGCGGAAGGACATGGCGGGACTCCTGGAAGGGGACGTCGCCGGAGGATGGCTGGCGGCGGTCAGGTCGGGTTAAACGGGGTCATGATAAATGGCCGTCTCGGCAATCGAAAGCGAATTCATCGGTTCCTAACCGTCCGGCGTGGTTGCGGGGCGACCGAGGCATCTAGGCAGCCCGGCGAATGGTTTCACCCGAACGCCTCTCCTGCTCTCCTGCTCTCCTGATCTGAGGCGTCCCGTGGGGTCACGGTCAGAACAGGAGAGCAGGTGATCAGGAGAAATGGGGTTCCCCTAACCGTCCGGCGTGGTTGCGGGGCGACCGACGCATCTAGGCAGCCCGGCGAATGGTTTCACCCGAACGCCTCTCCTGCTCTCCTGCTCTCCTGCTCTCCTGATCTGAGGCGTCCCGTGGCGGCACGGTCAGAACAGGAGAGCAGGTGATCAGGAGAAAGGGGGTTCACACTCTCGTCATGCATCCGTCCAGGCGTTCTATCCCCCGGGGCGAAAGATTTGGCACATGGCCCTCGGCGCGGTAATCTGATGGTCCCGCGGCGAATCCCACCCCTGCCCTCCCCGCCTCCGAGGATTGCGTCGATGCCTGCCCGAACTCCCCACCGCCGATCGTCTGCTGGTTTGGCGCCCGCGTTTTCGCGAAGAACGCTCCTCCGCGCCGGCGGACTGGGATTCCTGGGCCTGAATCTGGCCAAGCTGCTCGAAGCCGAAGCGCTGGCCGACGCAAACCCCGCCCCGAGTGCGGGCCTGCCGTCGCAGATCAAGAGCTGCATCGTGCTGTTCTACTACGGCGGGCCCAGCCACCACGACACGTGGGACATGAAGCTCGACGCGCCGGCCGAGGTGCGCGGCGAGTTCAAGCCGATCGCCACCAGCGTGCCGGGCATTCCGGTGTGTGAACATCTCTCGCGCTGCTCGAAGGTGATGCACCATCTGGCCGTGGTGCGCTCGATGCATCACACGATGCGCAACCACAACTCGGCCGCGGTCGAGGCGCTGTGCGGACGCACGCCGCTCAAGGGCGATCTGGAACTGCTTGCCAACGACCCGACCTCCGACTTTCCCTGCTTTGGGTCGGCACTGAGTTACTTGAAGGGCCCCACGCCGGAAGTGCCGGCCCACGTGGCCTTGCCGCACGTGATGTACAACATCGTGAAGCTGCCCGGCCAGACCGCCGGCTTTCTCGGTCCGCAGTACGAGCCGTTTCAGGTCGAAAGCGATCCCAACGCGCCCAACTTCCGCGTCAGCGAGATCGAACTGCCCGCGGGCATCACGCTCTCGGAACTCGAGAGCCGCCAGGCACTGCTTGCGCGGATCAACGCGCAGATGCCCAGCGACGACGCGCTGCCGCAGGGCACGATGAACGCCTACTACGAGCGGGCCTTCAACCTGTTGCGCAGCAAGAAGGTGCGGCGGGCGTTCGACATCAACCAGGAGCACGAACAAACCCGCGAGCGCTACGGCCGCAACACGCACGGCCAGGCGGCCTTGTTGGCCCGGCGGCTGGTCGAGTCGGGCGTGCGGTTCGTGGGCGTGCACGATCGGGTGCACAACGGGGCGAACAACTGGGACACGCACGACAACAACTTCGGCCGTTTGAAAGACGACCTGCTACCGCCGTGCGACATGGCCTTTTCGGCGCTGGTCGAAGACCTGCACCAGCGCGGTCTGCTCGACTCGACGCTGGTGATCATGCTGGGCGAGTTCGGCCGCACGCCGAAGATCAACGGCGCCGGCGGACGCGACCACTGGCCCGACTGCTACAGCGTGGTGATGGCCGGCGGCGGCGTGCGGGGCGGCATGGTTTACGGCGCCAGCGACAAGCTGGGGGCCTACCCCGATCGCGACGCCGTGACCCCCGGCGACCTGGCGGCGACGATCTTCTGGCGGTTCGGCCTCGACCCGTCGATCGAGTTGCACGACCTGACCGGCCGCCCCTTCAGCCTGGCCACGGGCAAGCCCATCCAGGGGCTTTTCGGCTGATACCCGGCGGGGCGAACTTTGAAATTCGCGTGCGCGGGCGGATTTGTTTGCGGCCGCTTCGGCCAGGCCCCATAATGCGGCGGGCCCAGGACCGCGAGCATGTGAAACCGCGGCTCGTCCCGCGGGGTACGACTGTTTGCCCGCACGTGTGCCGAGCTGCGGCCGGGTGCGCCCGGGCGCCTCCAACCATCGAATCTCCCAAGGAGTTCTCCACCATGATCCGACATTGGCTCACCGCCGCTCTGGTTCTCGTGATGCTCGTGGGTCTGACGGCCTCGGCCCAGGCGCAACCCAACTTGCGGAATCCCAAGTTTCCCCCGTCGTTGCAGAACGTGTTTCTGCTGCGTAGCGACGAAGTGCAGCAGGAACTGAACCTGAACGACGAGCAGAAGACCGAGCTGCAAGACCTGACGCTGCAACTGCAGCAGGAAGCCTTCGAAATCCTCTCCGGCCTGCAAGACCTCACCCCCGAGGAGCAACAGGAGATGATGGGCGAGATCTCGGAAATGATCGCCGAGAAGGGCCAGGAAGTGAAAGCCAAGGTCGACGCCCTGCTTAATAAGGAGCAGCTCGCCCGGCTCGATGAGCTGTCGCTGCAAGCACGCGGGGCGCAAGCACTTGAGGACGAAAGCGTGCTATCGGCCTTGCAGGTGAGCGACGAGCAGAAAGAGAAATTGGCCGAGATCCGCGACAAGGGAATGGAGGCCATCGAGAAGGCCCTGGGCAATTTGCAGGGCGGGGGCGGTCAGCGCGAGCTGCGGGCCAAGATGCGCGAGCTGCGCGACGAGCTGAACGAGAAAGCCATGGCCGTGCTCACGCCCGAGCAGAAAAAGCAGCTCGAGAAGATGCAGGGCGAGAAATTCGAGTTCCCCTCCCGAGGCGGGGGGTTCCCGTTTTAGAACGCTTATTCTATTTTATGAAACTGGACCACTTGCCCCTCGGGTAGTCTTCCCCCAGAGGCGGATGGGTCGCCTGCGCTCGAAGCGAGGCTGCGCCAGCAGTCGATTCGGCGATTATGGCTCTCCCACACGCTTGAGGCTACCGACCATTGGAGTAGGCACGTTAGGGCAATCCAATCTCGACAAGGTCACCGAGGTGTAAGATGGGCAGATTCTGGCAGGTCGCGTTGGCAGCTATCCTTGCTTGCGGCGCGACCACTTTCTCGTGGGCAGCCGAAGCCGAAACTCCCATCGGCAAGAAGATCGAGAACTTCACGCTGCCGGATCACCACGGCAAGCCGCACGCGCTGGCCGACGTGAAGGACAAGCTCGTGGTGATTGCCTTCGTGGGCACCGAATGCCCGCTGGCGAAGAACTACGCTCCCCGGCTGAAAGACCTGTCGGAAGAGTTCGGCAAGCAGGGCGTGGCGTTTCTGGCCATCAACTCCAACGTGCAGGACTCCCTGAGCGAAGTGGGCAACTATGCCCGCATTCACGAGCTGCCCTTTCCGGTGCTCAAAGACAACAACAACGTGGTGGCCGACCAGATGGGAGCGGTGCGCACGCCGGAAGTCTTTCTGCTGGATGAAGACCGCGTGGTCCGCTACTGGGGCCGCATCGACGACCAATACGGATTCAAGACCGGCGCCGGCTACGTCAAGCCGAAGCTCCGCAACCGTTTCCTGGCCGACGCGATCACCGAGGTGCTGGCCGGCAAGGACGTGAGCGAGCCGGTGGTCGAGGCCCACGGTTGCTTCATCGGCCGCGTGGCCAAGAAGGACCCCCAGGGCGAGATCACTTATTCGAATCAGATCGCCCGGATCATGCAGAACAACTGCGTGGAATGCCATCGCGAGGGCGAGGTGGCGCCGTTCACGCTGGGCACGTACGACGACGTGGCCGCCTGGGCCGAGACGATTCGCGAAGTGGTCGACGAGGGGCGCATGCCGCCCTGGTTCGCCAGTCCCGAGTTCGGGCACTTTGCCAACGATGCCCGCTTGAGCGACGAGGATAAAGCCCAACTGTATGCCTGGGTCGACAACGGTTGCCCCGAAGGCGATCCCAAGAACCTGCCCGAGCCGCGCGAGTTTGTCGAAGGCTGGCAGATCGGCGAGCCCGACCAGGTCATCTACATGGATGACGAGGCGTTCACCGTGCCGGCCGAAGGCACGGTCGACTATCAGTACTTCACCGTCGATCCGGGCTGGGACGAGGACAAGTGGATTCAGAGCACCGAGGCCCGGCCTGACAACCGTTCGGTAGTGCACCACATCATCGTGTTCGTGCGTCCTCCGGGCGGTGGCGACTTTGCGGCCCGCGGCGGCATCGGCGGTTACGCGCCGGGCATGACGCCGGACGTGAGTCCTCCGGGCACGGCCAAGTTCGTGCCGGCCGGCTCGAAGCTGGTGTTTCAGATGCACTACACGACCAACGGCACCGAGCAGACCGACCGCAGCATGGTCGGCGTGAAGTTCGCCGATCCCAAGACCGTCAAGAAGCAGGTGCGGGGCGGCGTGGTGGGCAACGCCACGTTCCGCATTCCGCCGCACGATGCGAATCACGAGGTGGTGGCCAAGCATTACTTCTTCAAGGACACGCTGCTGCTGGATCTGACACCGCACATGCACGTGCGCGGCAAGGATTTCAAGTACGTGGCCCACTACCCCGACGGCACCGAGGAAGTGCTGCTCGACGTGCCCAAGTACGACTTCAACTGGCAATTGCGCTACGAGTTGGCCGAGCCGAAGCTGATGCCCAAGGGCTCGCGTCTGGTGTGCACCGCACACTTCGACAACTCGACCGACAACCTGGCCAATCCGGATCCGAATGAAACCGTCACTTACGGCGACCAGACGTGGGAAGAAATGATGTTCGGCTTCTACACGTCGGTCGACCCCAAGCAGGACCTGACCAAGGAGCTTGTCGAGGGAAGTAAGGAAGAGGCGGACAAGGAGGTCAGCCAAACCAAGACGGCTGATACTCGCGCAAGCGACTAAATGTGTGTTGGGGCAAGGCAATCATTCCCTACTGGGGCCGTCCGGCGCGTGCCGGGCGGCCTTTTTTGTGCCTCCTGAGGCCTTCCCCCCGAATTACGTTGACAGCGGGCCCGAAATAGGCGCAAAATACGGGCACGGCGACACGGAACAATCGAAAAGGACGCTCGTCACATGCGTCTGCTGCGCATTCTCGCCGTTTCTGTTGAGTGAGATCACGGCCGCCGCTGCGCCTCGCGCGTGCGCGGGTCTGGTTGCGGCCGGATTGAGGTACGGTGCTGCGCAAGACATACGAGCATGTCCACATGAGGGAATGTCGCGATGCGAAACACCACCCTGCTCTTGCCGCCGCTGGGCATGATTCTGGCGACGGTCCTCCTGGCCGGTCCCTTGCCGGCGGCTGAAAAAGCACCTTCGCCCGAGTCGCTCGTGCACGAAGCGCTGGTGGCCGACTTGAACGGCGCCACTCAAGACCGCGACCGCCTGCTGGCCGAGGCGCTCGAGCTTGACCCCGACTATGCTCCGGCGCGCTGGCAGTCGGGCTACCTGCGCGTGGGCCGCAACTGGGTGCCGGTGGACGAGGCGCCCGAGAAGTTCGCCGGCAACACTCGGCTGGCCCTGTACCGGCAGAAGCGCGACGCGATGGTCGACACGGCGGACCAGCATCGCGCGCTGGCCCGCTGGTGCCACAAGAGCCGGCTGCGCGACGAAGAGCGCATTCACTGGCAAAAGGTGCTCGAGTACGAGCCGCGAAACGCCGAGGCGATCGCCGGACTCGGGCTGCAACCCTACGAAGGCCGCTGGCTTACGCGCGAGCAAATCGCCGAAGCGCAGCAGCGCCAGCGCGAGCGGGCCGCCGCCTTGCGGCGCTGGATGCCGCAGGTGCAAAAGTGGCGCGACGCGCTCGTGCGGGGCGACGCCGATGAAGTTGCCGCGGCGCACGCAGAACTCGCGCAGCTTTCGGACCCCGACGTTCTGCCCGCCTTGGAAAAGGTGTTCCTCGCAGAGAGCCCCAAGCAATACGAGCTCGAGTTGCAACTCATCGAAGTGGCCTCGCGCATTGAGGATTTCGACTCGACGCAATTGCTGCTGCGCCGAGCCTTGGCGGGCCCCACGCGTCAGGCGGCCTGCGAGGCGCTCAAGAAACGCCCGCTGCACCAGTTCGTGCCGCAGTTGATCGCCATGCTGCCGGGCAAGTACCAGACCCAGTTTCGCATCAACGTCCTGCCGGGTGGCACGGTCGTCCACGAGCACGAAGTCAGCTTCAGCGGACAGCAACGTAAGCAGAAGGTGACCTACGAATCGACCGTGCACCCGGTCGGCCTGCCCGAAGCACAGGCGATCACTCCCCGGGCAATCGCTTCGGAACGGCAGAAGGCCCAGGCCATGGAAGCCGAAGTCGGCCGCCGTGAAGCGGTCGCCGGAGCCGTGCGGGCGCGGGTGTCCGCCGTGCTGGAGGAGACCACCGGCTTCGAAAACCCGGACGATCCCGAGTTGCTCCGCCACCAGTACGCCGAGTACTACGGCTGGAGCACCTCGCAGAATCCAGTGCCCGAGCAACAAGCCCACGTCTACGACTACGCGGGCTACTATCTGCCTCGCGCGCGGGTGAGACGCACGCCGGAACGGCAGCAGACCAATCGCAGCGAGCCTACCCGGCAAACACCTACGATCATGCGCCCGACCGCCGCAAACCCGACCAACCGGGCCAACCGAGACCTGTTTCCGCGGCCGATCCGGGGCGAGTGCTTTCCGGCCGGTACCGCGGTGCCGACCCTCACGGGCGAGCGGCCGATCGAGGACCTTAAGCCGGGCGATCGCGTGTTGAGTCAGGACCTGGCCACCGGCGAACTGGCCTACGAGACCGTGCTCGAGCGCACGCTGCGGCAGGGCGTTCAGATGGTCAGCGTGAAGTTTGGCGATAGCGAGATCGCCTCGACCTACGGGCACCCGTTCTGGGTCGTGGGCCGCGGCTGGCGCGTGGCCGGCCATCTGAAGCCCGGCGACCGGCTGCGCGGGCTCGACGGCGACGTCGTGGTGGAATCCGTGGAAGAGGCGCCCGCCACCGAGGTTTACAATCTGGTCGTCAGCGACATGGCCACGTTCTTCGTCGGCAAGCAGCGCCTGCTGGTGCACGACGACACCGGCCTGTCGGCCGTGCCGGTGGTGTTGCCGGGTCTGGCGATGAGCAAGGCGCGGGAGTGAGTGAGGAATACCTTACGGAACAGAAAAGCAGAAACTCCGTGCGAGGAACGATACCATGCGAACGAGAAGAGTTGTTCTAGTAGTCGTGGGGCTCGCCGTTGGAATGACGTGCCTTGCCGCTCGCTCGTCGGCGGCGGACCAGGGGGCCACCGACAAGACGGCGCCGGCCGAGCGGCTGGTGCACGAGGCGTTGCTGGCGGATCTCGACGGCAAGCAGGACGAGCGGGCCCGGTTGCTGGCCGCGGCGCTGGCGGCCGACCCCGAGTATGCCCCGGCGCGATGGCAGTCGGGCTACGTGCGGCTGGACGACGCCTGGGTCGCGGTCGATGAAGCGCCGCGCCACTTCGATGCCAGCCCCCAATTGTCCCGCTACCGCAAGATGCGCGACGGCATGGTCGACACGGCCGACAACCAGCGCGCGTTGGCCCGCTGGTGTCACAAGAACAACTTGCCCGACGAATCGCGCATTCACTGGGTAAAGGTGCTCCAGTACGAGCCGCAGAACGCCGAGGCGATGGACGCGTTGGGGCTCAAGTGGCACGACGGGCGTCTGATGACGCCGGAGCAGATCTCCGAAGAGCGGAAGGCGGCCGGCAAGCGTTTGCAGGCCATGCGGCACTGGGCTCCCCTGGCCCGTAAGTGGCGCACGGCGATCGAGCGGGGCAACGCGAAGGCCTCGACCGACGCGGTGCAGTCGCTGCAAGACTTGTCCGACCCGGCGGCACTGCCGGCCTTGGAGAGCGTGTTTGCCAATGACGCGGAGGGCAAGAAAGCCGATCGGTTGAACCTGCTGCTCGTCGAAGCGGCTGATCGGATTCAACACCCGGAGGCGACGAACCTGCTACTGCGCCGGGCGGTGCTTTCCGACTCCGACAAGGTGCGGCTGGCCGCGTGCGAGGCGCTCAAAAAGCGGCCGCTGCACGACTTCGTGCCGCAGTTGATCGCCGCGATGCCCGACCGGGTAAAGACGCGCTATCACCTCACCATGCTGGCCGACGGCAGCGTCTTTCATCACCACGAGGTGGAAGTCGACGGTCAGCGTGTAAAGTCAACTTTCGTTTCCGATTCGTTGCATCCTTTCCACGTCGAGCGAGGTGCTCGCATCGCCCCGCGGGCGGCCGCCACCGAGCTTGGCAGAGCGGCGGCCATCGAGAGGAGCGCGGCCTCGCACAATGCCGCCGCCGAGCGACTGCGCGGCAGGCTCATCGGCGTGCTGGAGCGGACGACCGGTTTTTCGGAACCCGATGACCCCGAGTTGTGGCGGAAACAGTACGCCGAGTACTACGGCTGGGCCGACTACGTGGATGAGCATCCCGAGCGAAAGACCTACTCGCACAACATCTCGCTGCCGCCGATTATCGTAGCTCCCTCGAGACTGCTCGGCTGTTCCTGCTTCCCGGCAGGCACCGATGTCTTGACGATGACCGGTCCCACGCCCATCGAGACGATCAAGCCCGGAGACCGTGTGCTTGCGCAAGATCTGCGCACCGGCGAATTGACGTACACCACCGTGCAGAACCCCACGATGCGGCCGCCGGTGGATCTCGTCGAAATCCATTTTGCGGGCAGCTCGATTACCTCCACGTACGGGCATCCCTACTGGGTGGTCGGCAAAGGCTGGCGCGTGGCAGGACATTTGGATCCTGGCGATCGCCTCCGTGGCCTGAACGAAGATGCCGTCGTGAAGCGCGTCGAGGAGGTGCCTTCCCGCGAGGTCTACAATCTGTTGGTAGGCGAGCTGGCCACCTACTTCGTCGGACCACAACAGTTATTGGTCCACGACGACTCCCGCCTGCGAAGCGTGCCGGTGGCCCTGCCGGGACTGGCGATTCGAGACACCCGGCAATGACCTAGCGCAAGTGAGCCAAGACATTCGGCATGATTGTGACCCAGGCCGCTATTCTCGTGTCTTCTCTCGTCCTGCTGGCGGGCCCGCCCAGCGAGCAGGAACTGGGGGCGGGGGCTGCGCGGTTGCTCGAGATGGCCGAACACCGGTCACCAGCGGGCACGGCCGGGGCGTCGGCGGCCTACCGTAAGCTGAAGCAGGCGGCGCCCGACGATCCCCGCATCGAGTACGTGGCTGCGGTGGCGCTTGTGAATCGTCACAGATCCAAGAACGCGCTTCCGCTGCTCGAGCGGTACCTGGCCGCGCACCCCGACGACGCGCTGGCGGCACAGACTTGTATCTGGGCCCAGTTACACGAAAGGAACTACAAAGAGGCACTCGCTGGCACCGTGCACCTGGCGAACGTAGCCGCCACCCTCCCGGCCGACGACGCCCAGCAAACCGCCGAGTTTCTGGGAACGGTGTACGCCTATCTGGAGTTGGCGCATCCGGATGCTGTCGACGAGAAGATCCGCTCTGCGGAGAAGATCAAAGTGCTCGGCGTCCTTACGGACAACCTGGTGACGCACTTCGACCAGGGGCGCCGGCAGGTGCTCTCGCGCATCGCCGAGATCGACGCCGAGCGGGAACAGCAACAGCAAAGGCTCGTCGAGAAGATCGAGCAGAAGCAGGAAGCCACGGAAGCCATGCTCAAGGAGGACGCGCAAACCATCACCGTCAGCAAGGAGACGCTCGACACCAGCGGCGAGGAGCTGCGCGATGCCCAGCGCAAGCTGGTCGTCATCCGCCAGCAGTTGGCGTCGCTGATGTCTGACCGCGTGAAACTGGTCGCGCAGGTCACTGCCGTGCAAGCAGCCCTGCTCGAACAGCAGCAAATCCTGGCCGACCCGCCACGCACAGACCGGCGCCCCCGGCCAGGCACGCAAATCTTTCCGGCCCAAGCATTGGCAGCCGCCGGTCTCGCCCAACAACTCTCCATCTCGCTGGCCGCGCTCAACAAACAGTTGTTCGAGCTCGATCGCAAGGCGCTGGCCCTGCGGGCCGAGGGCATGGAACTGGGCGGCAAGAGCTTCGAAGAGGCCGAAGCGATCGCCAACAGCCGGGAATCGCTCGAACGGGCCGCCAAGCGCACCGAGGCGCTCGAGCGGCGCGTGAAACAACTGGAGCGGAAAAAGCCCGTCGTCGCCGCTCGCGTACTGTCGGCCCGCAAGCGTGCGCTGGCCACGTACTTGCCCTTCCCCTACGAAGCAGAAAAAAAACGCGTGCTCGCCTGGTTTGCGCAGCCGTAGTGCGGGGCCTCGCCGGGCGCGTCGGCACGGTGGAAAGCAGCAGGCTCACGCCGTGAGCCGTGAAGCAGCCGTGGCGGTGAGGGAGGGGCAATGTTGCTGGCCCCCGCGGGGCCGGGTACAGTCAAGGTTTCGGCTGCACGAGGCCGCTTTGGCCGGCCGCGACGCGTCTGGTGTGTCTACCTTGAGGCGAAGCCGAGTGGGTCTCCGACTCGCTCGCCCACCCTGTTCGATCCGTTTCGCGATACGCTTCATGCCGCCCCGCCATGCTGTAGGAATCGACTTGGGAACGACTCGCGTCGTGGTGGCGCGCGTCGAGAAGCATGGCCGCAGCAGCGTGTGGCGCGATCCGCAGGGCGACCTGTCGATTCCCGCCGCCGTGTTCTTCGAAGACAACGAAATCGTCACCGGCCGCGGAGCCAAGCTCGTGGCCACGACCCAGCCCGGGCGCACCGCCGAGTTCTACAAGCGCGACCTGGGCCAGGCGGCCTACTCGCGCGCGATCGACGGCGAGTTGCTGCCCCCCGAGCTGGTCGAAGCCTGTCTGCTCAAGCCGATCTTCGACGACCTCGACTCCGAGCTGGGCGGCCGACCGGCGGCCGCGCTTTCGCTGCCGGCCTGCTTCAACCAGGCGCAGCGCCGTTCGCGGATCGATGCCGCGAAAATCGCGGGGGTCGAGGTGCTGGGCACGATCCACGACCCGCTCGCCGCCGCGCTGGCCCTGGCCGAAACGCAGGGCTACCTGGTCCCCAACAGCGACAAGCCGGGACAGCGGGTGCTGGTGTTCGACCTGGGCGGCGGCAAGCTCGACGTGGCCGTCATCGAAATCAAGCCGGGCCGGCTGCGCACGATGGCCGTCGGCGGCAGCGATCAGATCGGCGGGCGCGATTGGGACGTGCTGCTGGCCGACTACCTGGCCGACCAGTTCGCCAAGCAGTTCGGCGACGACCCGCGCTACGACATGGTCAGCGTGCGGCGGCTGCTGGCCAGCGCCGAGGAAGCCAAGCACACGCTTTCGGCCCGGCAGCAGGCCCGGGTGCAAGTCGAGCGCGGGGAAGACGCCGCGGCGATTATCGTCACGCGCGACGCCTTCGAGGACCTGACCGCGGACCTGGTCGACCGCAGCATGTCGATCACCAACGCTACGCTCGCCCGCTCGGGCATCAACTGGCGCGACGTCTCGACGGTGTTGCTCGTGGGCGGCGGGGCGCGAATGCCGGTGATCGCCAAACGGCTTCGCGAGCTGACCGGATTGGAGATGGCCGCGGGCGTGAACCCCGACGAGGCCGTGGCCCGGGGCGCGGCGCTGTATGCCGCCGGACTCGTGGCCGGCAAGCAGTCGCCCCTGCACGTGGAGGTGGTCGACATCACGGCGCACAGTCTGGGGCTGGAGTGGAACGATCCGCAGACGGGCCGCCAGGAGAACGTGGTCGTGATTGCCCGCGGCAGCGAGCTGCCTTGCGGCACGATCGCCAAGGCGGTGACCGACGAAGAAGACCAGTCGACGATCCGGCTGCAATTGC
Source organism: Planctomycetota bacterium (assembly GCA_003389325.1). Classification (GTDB taxonomy): domain Bacteria; phylum Planctomycetota; class Planctomycetia; order Pirellulales; family PALSA-1355; genus LB-PLM-3. Next base: position 16,948 of record QQVE01000053.1, on the reverse strand, counting down.
TCGAGGGCGAAAGCCGCGTGGCCGACGAGTGCGCGCGGATCGCGCACTTGATCATCAGCGATTTGCCTGCCGGCCTGCCGGCGGGAACGGCCATCGACGTGTACTATCACTTCACCACCGAGGGCCGGTTGCAGGTGAAAGCGAAGATGCCGCGCACCGGCCACGCGCTGCCGATCAGCGTGCGGCGCGACCAGGGACTGGGCGATAGCGAAATCGCGGACTGGAAGAACCTGCTGGCCAGCGGCCAGGGTCTGAAGGCCATTCAATTCCTGCTGCCCAAGCACGGCCAGCAGCGCGAGGCCGAACAGGCCGAGAGCGCTCCGGCGCCGGTCAGCACGCCTCCGCCAGTGCGGCCGCCGAAGCTGCCCGCCTCGACGCCGGCGGGGCCCTCGGGGTTGGAGGAGTTTGCCCTGAAGACCGATGCGCCCGCTTCAGCGATACGGACCCGAAATCGCGGTCTAACGCCGCGCAAACTGGCCATCATGATCGGCGGATACGTGATCTCGGCCTTGGTCGGCACGGCCATCGGGTACTATATATTGATGAGGATCGATCCGAGTTATAATTGGTGGAATCTGCGTTTGCCGGGGCTTCGCCCGCCGCCGGCCAGCAGCCACTGGCATCAGCCGCCGGGCATTCGCACTGGTGCGCTTGAGGCCGACGAGGCATCGCGGGGAACACTTCCAGGGCTTTCGTGCCCCCGACCTGCGCGCCACGATCATCCACATCACGGGCGCGACAGTGCCTGAATAAAGACAGCGCTTGAACGAACATGACGAGCGAGTCCAACATCGCGGTCGGCATCGACCTGGGAACCACCTATACGGCCGTGGCGTACATCGACGACACGGGCCGCCCGGTGACGTTGGTCAATGCCGAGGGCGACCTGGTGACGCCCAGCGTCGTGCTGTTCGAGGGGCAGCACGCCGTGGTGGGCAAGGAAGCGCTTAAGGCCCTGTCGACCGAGGCCGACCACGTGGCCCAGTGTGCGAAGCGCGAGCTCGGCGAACGGGTGTTCCACAAGGTGCTCGAAGGCCGGCAGTTTCCACCCGAGGCGCTCGAGGCGTTCGTGCTGAACAAGGTGCGCCAGGACGCCTCGCGCCACATCGGCGACTTTCGCCAGGTCGTGATCACGGTGCCGGCCTACTTCGACGAGGTGCGCCGCAAGGCCACGCAAGACGCCGGCTACATGGCCGGCTTCGACGTGCTGGATATCATCAACGAGCCCACGGCCGCGGCCATCGCCCACGGGTTCATCAAGGGCTATCTCAACCGCGACGGCGCTTCGAACGAGCTGCGCCGGCTGCTGGTCTACGACTTGGGCGGCGGCACGTTCGACGTGACCGTGATGGAAATCAACGCACACGACTTCGTGGCCCTGGCCACCGACGGCGACGTGCAGCTCGGCGGCCAGGACTGGGACATGCGGCTGGTCGACTACGTGGCCGAAGAGTTCAAGAAAACCTACGACCTCGACCCCCGCGAAGAGCCCAACACCGCAGGGCGCCTGTGGCGCGAGTGCGAAGACGCCAAGCGCACGCTCTCGGCCCGCGGCAAGGTGTCGATCAGTTGCGACTACAAGAGCCAAGCCATGCGGGTGGAAATCACTCGCGAAAAGTTCGAGGAGCTGACCCACGACCTGCTCGACCGCACCAAGTTCACCACCAAGCAAACGCTGCAGGCCGCGGGGCTGACCTGGAAAGACGTCGACTACGTGCTGTTGGTCGGCGGTTCGACGCGGATGCCGATGGTCAGCCGCATGCTCCGCGAGCTGACGGGCAAGGATCCCGATGCGTCGGTTTCGGTCGACGAGGCCGTGGCCCACGGGGCGGCGCTGCACGCTTCGATTATTCTGGCCCGCCTGCGGGGCGAGTCGCCCGTGATCAACGTGCGCAACGTCAACTCGCACAGCCTGGGTGTGGTGGCCAGTGATCCGCGCACGATGCGCCGCCGCAACGCCATCCTGATCCCGCGCAACACGACGCTGCCGGTCACGGCCAAGCGCGTGTTTCGTACGCAGAAAGAAAACCAGAAATCGATCCTGGTGCAGATCGTCGAGGGCGAGAGCGCTTCGCCCGAGGACTGCTCGCAGATCGGCAAGTGCGTGGTGCGCAACCTGCCGGCGCAGTTGCCGGCCCAAACGCCGATCGACGTCCGCTTCGCCTACCAGGACAACGGCCGCTTGACCGTGCACGTGAGCGTGGCCGGCACGAGCCGGGAGCTGAAGCACGAAATCGCGCGCGACAACAGCATCTCGCAGGAGCAGCTCGACGCCTGGCGGCTGTTCATCACCGGCCATCAACTGGCCGACGCGCAACTGCAAGCCGACGACGACGATACCGCGACGATCGACGAGCTGTAGCAATCACTGCTGCACGCGTCGCCACGTTGCTCCCCGCGTGGGGTAAGTAGCAGGCTCACTCCGTGAGCCGTAGCAGCACCTCGCTGGACATCCCGCCGCCGCGCGAACTAACCGTTCCACGCGCCTCTCTGTCGCCTAAGGCCCTGTGGCACTTCTGCGACGGCTCACGGAGTGAGCCTGCTACTTTGCGCTACCACGTGCCTCGCGCGGAATTGCACCCCCCGCCTCGGGCAATTTATACTGGGAGCGATCGACCCTGCCCTGCATCCTCCTGGAACTCCCCCATGAACACGATTGCTCGCGGTGCGCTCGTCGTCTGGCTCGTCTGCGGAGCGTGGGCCGCGACGGCGCCGGCCCAGTTGTCGCCGGAAGAAGAACTCAAGACGCTCGAAGCGGCGCCCGACTTTGAGGTGTCGCTGTTTGCCAGCGAACCGCTCGTCACCAACCCCGCGGCGATCGACGTCGACACGCACGGCCGCGTGTGGGTGGCCGAAATCCAGTGGTATCGCGGCGGCGCGCAGAACCCGCCGGCCGACAAGATCAAGGTGCTCGAGGATACCGACGGCGACGGCCGTGCCGACAAAGCCACCGTATTTGCCGACGGCGTGTTCGCGCCGATGAGCGTGTGCGTGGCCGGCGACAAGGTGTACGTGGCCACAAGCCCCGACCTGTGGGTCTACGAAGATAAAGACGGCGACCTCAAAGCCGACGGCCCGCCGAAGAAGCTGCTCACCGGCTTCGGCGGCCACAACCACGATCACGGGGCCCACAGCCTCACGCTTGGCCCCGACCACAAGTGGTGGATGGCCCACGGCGACCGCGGCTTCGACGTCCAGGGCACCGACGGCTCGCACGTCAAGTATTCGTGGGGCGCCGTGTTGCGCGGCGAGCTCGACGGCAGCCAGCTCGAGACGGTGGCGCTGAACTTTCGCAACCCGTACGAAGTGTGCGTCGACTCGTTTGGCGAAGCCTACCTGAGCGACAATGACAACGACGGCAACGAGAGCGTGCGGATCTGCTGGATCATGGAGGGGGGCAACTACGGCTGGTTCGGCGGACCGCCCTTCGACAAGCAGGAGCTCGACGCCTTGCTCTCGCCCGAGACGCCCTATCGCCAGCATTGGCACTTTCGCGGCCACGTGCCCGGCTTCGTGCCGGCCACGCTGGTCACCGGGTTCGGCTCGCCCACGGGCATCTGCATCTACGAAAGCGACGCCTTCGGGCCGAAGTACCAGGACGCCCCGCTGCACACCGATGCCGGGCCGCGCGTGTGCCGCGTGTATCGTCACGAGCCGAGCGGCTTCGGCATGCACGCCACGAGCGACGTGTTCCTCAGCAACGAGGGAGACAACTACTTCCGCCCCGACGACATCTGCGTGGCACCGAATGGGGCCCTGTACGTCTCCGACTGGTACGACGGCGGCGTCGGCGGGCACGGCTACAACAATCCCGAGCAGGGCCGGATCTTCCTGCTCGTGCCCAAGCACGGCAAGCTCGCGCGCCGCGAGCAGCCCGGCCCCTACGAGACGATCGACGAAGCCGTCGTCGCGCTCGGGAGCCCGAACCTGGCGACGCAGTACCTGGCCCGCGAGCGGCTGCTGGCCGAAGGCGAGAAGAGCGTGCCGGCCTTGCGGAAGCTGGTCGACGAGGGCGAGGCGAACGATCGCGCTCGGGCCCTGTGGGTGCTCGATCGCATCGGCGGCTCGGCCCGCAAGGCGGTGGTCGAAAAGCTGGGCTCGCCCAACAAGTCGATGCGGGCGCTGGCGGTGCGCATTCTACGGCGCCACGGCGACCAGTACGCCAGCGAGATCCTGCCGCTGGCCGACGACTCGAGCGACGAGGTGCGCCGCGAAGTGCTGTTGGCCCTTCCCAACATCGAAGGGCCCGAGGCGCTGGATGCCCTGGCGAAGATCGCCGCGGTGTACGCCGGCTCGGATCGCTACCTGCTCGAGGCGATCAACATCGCCGCGGCCGACCGCAAGCAGGAGATGCTGGCCCGGCTTGAACAAGACGGCCCGCTGTCGGACGACCAGTTCGCGCTGTTGCAGGTGCTGTCGCCCAGCCGCGCGGCCCAGCGCGTGCTGGCGAAGCTGGAAAGCGACGATCTCGACGAACGAACCGCCGAGGCACTGTTGCAAAACGCCGTCCATATCCCGTCGCTCGAAGCAGGCTGGGGTCTGCTGCGGCTGGCGCAAAACCCCGAGGCGTCGTCTGCCTTGCGCCGGCAGAGCTTGAATCGCCTGGTGGCCAACGTGAATCGCCGCGGCGGCTGGTCGGCGATGGCGCGGGACAAGAAGCTGGCCGAGGCCCTCGGCACGCTGCTCTCCGACGAGGAGCTGCGCGAGACCGCCTTGCGGGCCGCGAGGCAACTGCGCGTGCGGCGTTTGGCCCGCAACGTCGTGGCGCTAGCGCAAGACAAAGACTTGCCGGCGGGGCAACGCGCCGCGGCGATCGACGTGGCCGTCGCGCTACGGCCGGGCGAGCTGGCCAAGAAGCTCGGCGAGCTATTGGCCGATGCGCAACCGGCGGTCGCCGATGCGGCCCTGCGGGGCCTGGTCGACTTGCAGGACATTCGCAGCCTGCGCGAGATCTTTTCCGACGAGCGGTTCGACGCCGACACGCGCCGCGCGGCGAGCGATCGCCTGGCCGACGGCACGGCGGGCGCCATCGTGCTGCTGCGGTTGATCGACGAGGATCGGCTGCCCGAGGAGTTGAAGTCCGAGGTGGTCTCCAAGGCGCTCGAGCATCCCGACGCCAACGTGCGGGTGCTGTTCGAGAAATTCGTGCCCGAGGACCAGCGGGCCGAGAAGCTCGGCAACGTGATCTCGGCCGACGAGATTCTGGCCCTCTCGGGCGACGCGAATCGCGGCCGCACGATCTTCTTCAAGAGCTCGGCCGCCGGCTGCAAGCAGTGCCACGCGGTCAACGGTTTCGGCAGCTCGCTGGGGCCGGAGCTGACGAACGTCGGCAAGAAGTACGATCGTGGGGCGCTGCTGGAGACCATTCTCGATCCGTCGAAAGCGATCGCCCCCGAGTTCAAAGCCTATCTGCTGGAAACGGCCAGCGGGCAGGTGTACGCCGGCTTTCTCGTCGAACAAAACGATAAGCAGGTCGTGCTCAAAGACGTGAAGAACGAAACGATTCGCGTGCCGGCCGACGAAGTCGAAGTGCTGGTACCGCAGCCCAAGTCGCTGATGCCCGAGCTGGTGCTGAGTCAGGTGACGGCGCAGGACGCGGCCGACTTGCTGGCCTTTCTCACCACGCTCAAGTAAACTCGCGCCCAGCGGCGCACCCGCCTGTTTCGCACACCTCGAGAAGGAACGAAGAAGTTGCTCGCCGCCGACTCGAAACGCGTTGCCGCGCCATGGATCCTGCTGGCCGTTGTCGCTGCGGCCCTCGTCGCTTACCCCGCCCGACGCTCCGCGGCACAAGCGCTCTCGCCCCAGGAGGCGCTCGAGCGGTTCAAGATGGCCGAGGGCTTCGAAGTGGAGCTCTACGCCAGTGAGCCGCTGGTGCGGCAGCCGGTCACGATGACCTTCGACGACCGCGGGCGGATGTGGGTCATCCAGTACTTGCAGTATCCTAACCCGGCCGGGCTGACGCCGGTGGAAGTCGACCGCTACCTGCGCACCAAGTACGACCGCGTGCCCGAGCCGCCGCCGCTGGGCCCGCCGGGCGCCGACAAAGTCACGATTCTGGAAGACACCGACGGCGACGGCCAGGTGGATCGGGCCAAGGACTTCGTCACGGGATTGAACCTGGCCTCGGCGCTGGCGCTGGGCAACGGCGGTGTGTACGTGGCCCAGGCGCCCTATCTGCTGTTCTACCCCGATCGCAATGGCGACGACATTCCCGACGGCGACCCGCAGGTGTTGCTCAAGGGCTTTGGCATGGAAGACGCCCACGCCGTGGTGAATTCGCTCGAGTGGGGACCCGACGGCTGGCTGTACGGCGCCCAAGGGAGCACGGTCACGGCCGACATCCGCGGCATCGGCTTTCAGCAGGGACTGTGGCGCTATCACCCCGAGACCAAGCGCTTCGAGCTGTTCTCCGAGGGAGGCGGCAACACCTGGGGGCTCGATTTCGACGGCCACGGCAATGCCATCGCCGGCACGAACTACAGCCACGTCGTCTGCCTGCACCAGGTGCAAGGCGGCTACTACGTGAAGAACTTCGTCAAGCACGGCGCACTGCACAACCCTTACACCTACGGCTACTTCGAGCACGCGACCCACACGGGCCAGAGCGGGGGCCACGTCACCTGCGGCGGCATCGTCTACCAGGGCGGCGCTTTTCCGATCACGTTCAACGACGTGTACATCGGCGCGAACCTGCTCTCGAACGCCATCTACTACAGTGCGCTCGAGCGCCGGGGCTCGACCTACGAAACGCGCTACCTGGGCACGCTGCTGGAAACCGACGACATCTGGTTCCGTCCGATCGATTGCCTTTCGGGGCCCGACGGCGCGGTGTACGTGGCCGACTGGTACGACAAGCGGGCCAACCACGTCATTCCCGAAGATACCTGGGACAAGACCAACGGACGGATCTGGCGGATCGTACATCGCGATACGCGCCGACGTGCCGTGGGGTTGCCGCTTTCGGAGCGCACCAGCGAGGAGCTGGTCACGGCGCTCGATAGCAACAACGTCTGGTATCGCCGCGCGGCGCGGCGGCTGCTCACGGAGCGCGGCGACGTGCGCGTGCTGCCGCAACTGCGGCGGATTATCGATCGCGGAACACAGCGCGCGGCGATCGAAGCCCTGTGGACGCTTTATTCCAGCGGCGGCTGGGACGACGATACGGCGCTGAAGCTGCTGGCTCACGCGAACGAAGACGTGCGGGCCTGGACGGTCCGCCTGGTCGGAGACGACAAGCCGCGCCGCCTGGAGCCCGCGGTGCGGCAGAAGCTGGTGCAAATGGCCGGCCGCGACGAGAGCCCCACGGTGCGCAGCCAGTTGGCCTGCACCGCCAAGCGACTGCGCGCGGGGGATGCGATGCCGATCGTGGCCCAGCTTATGCGCCGAGCCGAAGACGCGGACGACCCGCACATTCCGCTCTTGGTGTGGTGGGCCATCGAAGACAAGGCGGTTTCGGATCCCGGGGCACTGCTCGAGTTGTTTGCCGAGGGCCCCACGTGGCTGTTGCCGATGGTCAGCGACACGCTGGTCGAGCGGCTGGCCAAGCGCTACCTGGCCGAGCAGTCCGATGCCGGCTACCAGGCGCTCGCGCGGCTGATGTCGCAGGCGCCGCGCGACGAAGACCGGTTGCGGCTGGTGGCGGCGATGGACCAAAGCTTCTCGGGCTACGCGCTCGACGACGTGCCGGCGCCGATGAAGCCGGTCCTGGAGGAACTGCGGCGCACCGCGGGCCAGGATTCGAACGTGCTGCGGTTCGCTTTGCGGATGGGGCACCGCGCGGCGTACGAGAAGGCCGTGCAGACGATGGTCGACCCGGACGTGCCGACCAAGGTTCGCCTGCCGCTGATCGCGGCGGTCGCCCAGACGGGGTCGCAAGACGCGCGGGAACGCTTGATCGGGCTGCCGGACGAACAGGCCGAAGACGCCGAGTCGATCCAGACCGCGGCCATTTCGGCGCTGCGGTACTACGCCGATGACCTGGTCGCCCGGGAAGTGCTGGATCGGTACGAGGCGTTTTCGCCGGGGGCGCGGCGCCGGGCAATTGCCCTGGTGGTGAGCCGCGAAGCGTGGTCGCACTTGCTGCTGGACGAAGTGGCCGCGGGGCGCATCGCGACGTTCGATTTGTCGGTCGACGATTTGCGCGAGATGCTGGCCCACCAGAACGATGCGCTCGATCGGGCCATCGAGGCGCACTGGGGCAAGATTCGCCCTGCCACGCCCGGCGAAAAGATGTCGTACGTGCCGGTGCTGTCGCGCGTGCTGGGCGCTGGCCGCGGCGACCCGGAGAGCGGCCACAAACTGTTCATGAAACACTGCGGCGTGTGCCACACGCTGCACGGCGAGGGGGAGAAGATCGGCCCCGACCTGACGACCGCCGACCGCAAGAATCGCGACGCGCTGTTGCTGAACATCCTCGACCCCAGCGGCACGATTCGACCCGAGTACGTCTCGCACACGGTGGTGCTGGTCGACGGTCGCGTGCTCACCGGGCTGATCGTCGAGAAAAACGCCGTGCAGATCACGCTGGTCGACGCCAAGCAGCAGAAGACCACGATTCCCCGCGAAGACATCAAAGAGCTCCAGCAAACGGCCACCTCGCTCATGCCCGAGCGATTGCTGGAACAGCTCGAGGAACAGGAGCTACGCGACCTGTTCAGCTACCTGCAGTCTGATGGGCAGGTGCGTTCGGCGGCCAGAACCCAGGAGTAACCACGATGCGATTCGGGCTCGCCCTCCGCGCCGCCGGCGCGCTGGTGTTTGTCTTGGCTGCGCTGGTGCCGGCGACGGCCGCGGAGGTTTCGCTGCGCACGATGTCGTTCAACGCGCGCTATGCGGGCACGGCCGAAGGGCTGTTCGGCGAGAACGGCTGGTACAACTTCGGCGACCCATCGGATGCCCGCAACCTGAAGGCGATTCAGGTCGCCAAGGACTACGCGCCGGATATACTCGGGACGCAGGAGCTCTTGTACTTTCAGTTGGATGATTTCTCCGGCGCTACGCTCGCCGGCGGATTGACCGACTACGACTACTACGGCGTGGGGCGCGAGAACGGCGTTGCTCTGGGGGAGTTCGCCGCCATCTTCTATCTCCGCGACCGCTTCAACCTCGTCGACTCGGGCACCTTCTGGTTGAGCCAGACCCCCGAGGTCGCCGGCTCCAAGTATCCCGGCGCCGGCTCGATCCGCATCGCCTCCTGGGTCGTGCTCGATGACGCGTCGAGCGGGCAGGAGTTGTTCGTGCTCAACACCCACCTGGACAACTCGAGCTCGGCCGCGCGGAGCTACGCCGCGGGGCTGATTCGCGATTTTTTGCCGTCGCTGGCCGGCAATCTGCCCACGCTGGTGATGGGCGACATGAACGCCACGGAAACGACCAGCGTACTCACCACGCTGCGCGGCGTGGGCGATCCCGACTTTCCCGAGCTGCAGGATGCCTACCGCGTGGTGCATCCCGTCAAGCTGTCGAACGAAGCGACCTATCACAATTTCTCCGGCGGCACCGGCGGCTCGCGGATCGACTTCATCCTGAACACCGACGACTTCACGCCGCAGGACGCGACGATCGTCCGCACCACGTACAACGGCCGGTACCCCTCGGACCACTACCCCGTGACGGCCGACTTCACGCTGGCCGTCGTGCCCGAACCGGGCACGCGCGTGTTGTTCCTATTGGGCATCGCGGCCTTGTTCGCCACGCGGTTCCGACACTAGCCCGAAGCGCAAGCGAGGGTTCTTCGTGTGCTCAGAGTCGTACGACCCTCGCTCGCGCTTCGGGCTAGCGTTGAGGGCGAGAGTGGCCGTCGTACCTACGGCACGTCGCGGCGCTACTGCGGGAACACTTTCGACACCTTGCCCAGCAGGTGGTCGCCGTAGGTGCCGCTGATCTGGTGCACGTTGTCCCGGTCCCAGCGCTGGTGGCTGTCGTCTTCGACGACGATGCGGAGCTTGCTAGCAGCGACAGAGTCGCGCCAGTTCGCCGTGATTGTCGCACATCGCACGAATCCAGCCGTCGTGCTAAACCTTTTGGGCCGCAATCTCGATCTACTTAGCATGGCGTCCTCGACGCCTTCGTTCCTTCTGCGCCTGATGTCGATTCGGGAGTCCGAGGCATGTTCTGTTCGGAATGCGGGAAGTCGGCGCAAGGAAAGTTCTGCTGCCACTGCGGTTCGCCGTTGGTGGTCGCCGCGACGCTGTTGCAGCCAGGCGAGTCCACGCCGGTCGCCATCGACTGGGACCATGAAGTACGTTACGAGCTGTTGATGCGCGACCCCCAGGTACGGGCGGCCGTTGATGCGCATGCCCGGCAGGCTCCCAAACGCATGTCGGCCGAACAGTTTTTGGCCCTCGCCGATAAACTCGTTCCCCAGCCCGTTTCGATGGAAGGCATGGCCGCCATTGCACAGCCACTGTGGGCCAAGCTCGGGGTGCGGACCGGCAAAAACCTGACCGCGCAGCTCGAAGCACCGGTCGCCCGGGTCATTGTGCGGGCGTTGTGCTCACTGGCCCATCGCGGCCAGCCGTTGCGCGATGTTTCGCAGGGCGAGCACGGTGTCTCGCTCGAAGCCGAGTTGCCATCGGACCTCTGGTCGATGGCCGGCAGCCTGCACGTCAGCCTGTGGCGCAGCAGACGTGGCACCGGCGTTTCAGCCAGCACCAAGATCGATGGCCAGTGGATCGATTGGGGCAAGAGCCGTCGCTGCCTGGAACAGTTGATCCACGATCTACGGCAGATCGACTTGCGGCTCGCCGTGGCCTAAAGCACCTCTCGCTTGAGTTGCGGGAACACTTTCGACACCTTGCCCAGCAGGTAGTCGCCGTAGGTGCCGGAAATCTCGTGCACGTTGGCCCGGTCCCAGCGCTGGTGGCTGTCGTCTTCGATCGGATGATCGGCGAGCTCTTCGATGGGGCGCACTTCGGCGTCGAAATTGGGGTCGAAGAAAAACGGGAACGACAGCCGATCGCGCGAGGGTGGCAGCACGCGGTGGGGCGTCGAGCGGTAGATGCCGCGGGTGAGCGAATCGAGCATGTCGCCGATGTTGCAGATGAACGAACCGGGTACCGGCGGGGCATCGATCCAGCGGCCGCGGCTTTTCACCTGGAGTCCGCCGGCGTCGTCCTGCCGCAGGATGGTCAGCAGGCCGTAGTCGGTGTGCTCGCCCACGCCCCAGGTCGGATCGCCCGGGGGAGGTTGCATGCGGGGGTAGTGGAAGATGCGAAACAGGATCAGCGGGTCGCGGGTGTAGCGGTCGGCGAAGTACGCGGCGTCGAGTTCCAGGCTCACGGCCAGCGCCGCCATCAGGCGGTGGCCCAGTTCGGTGAGGGCGGTCATGTATTCGAGCACGGCCTCGCGAAACCCGGCGATTTCCGGGAACAGGTTGCGCACGAACAGTGGCGTGCCGGCTTGCACGGCCGGATGGTCGTCGCCCAATTCGGAGCCGAAGTAGATGCCTTCCTTCTGATCGGGGCGGCCGGAAGTGAGCTCGTCGCCGACGCGAAAGTAGCCGCGCCAGGCGCGCCCGCCGCGGGCCATCGAGATTTGCAGCTTCTGCTCCACCTCGAGCGCGAAGAAATCGCGGCTGAGCGCTTCCAGCCGGCGGCACAGTTCCTCGTCGACACCGTGCCCCACGACGTAGAAAAATCCAAACTCCCGGCAGGCCGCGCCGATCGCGTCGGCCACGTCGCGCGGCGGAGCATCGGCATCGGTCAGCCGCGCCACGTCGATCAGTGGGATTTCATCGACCTCGGCCATGGCGTGTGCCTGGTTAGAAGGATCGCCGCGTGAGAAGACTCCCGGCGGTGCTCCGCTAGGCTGCCGGGTCGTCGGCGCCCCAATTGTAGATGCGGCGCATGGCCAGTTCGACCGTGCTGGTCAACTCGCGCCGGCTGATCGGCTTGGGCAGCACCGAGAAGGCGTTGGCCTGCCGGGCGGCGTCGGCCAGGTTCTCGTCGAGGCCCGCCGAAATCAGGATGCACGGCAAGCGCGATTTGAACTGCTTGACCTGCCGCAGGGTCTCGAGCCCGGTGAGCCGGGGCATGTGCATGTCGAGCAGCAGCAGGTGCACTTCCTGCTCGCGCACAATGTCGAGGGCCTCCTGCCCGTCGCCGGCCAGGATGGTGTGAAAGCGCGGCTCGAACACGGCCCGCAACGTTTCTCGAAAGTCGAGATCGTCGTCGGTGATCAACAAGGATGGGAGTTGCAGTCGCATTGCCGAACCACCGCCGCCAGACCTAAGGCGGTCCATGGTTGTCGTTTACGTGCGCTGGCGCGCGCCGAACATCAGTGCAAGTTGAGTACCGTTTTTGGGCTGAGCTCGCGGGCCGGCTTGCGTCGCACGATTTAAGCCCTTACTCCTCCGGCACTTATATAATACTTCATCATTCGTTGATAGATAAACTGCGGGGGCTGAGAAGTTCCGGCGATGCCCAAGAATTCTGCCATTTCGGCAGCCAATCGTGGCAGCGATCGACAGATTTGGCCTCCGTCGCGGGTGCGTTGGGGGCGGGCCCAAAGCCGGCGCGGCGCGAACCTCGAAGTTCCTCGATCGCTGAAACCGACCCGCGAGGGTTCGGCCGGAGTGGCTTTCCCAGGAGGAAGACTCGGGGGAAATGCCTTGCTGCCCGGACGAAGTAAAGCCCGCGCGCAGGCGGGTGGCGACCACCATGCCGCCGCGGCGCAAGCGTACCGCCGGTGGGGTATGTGATCGGCTTGCCACCACTGCGGTCAACTCTATACTACGGGTTGGCATGGCGCAGCTTGCCGTGGCCACCCGATTTCGTGTCCGTTTTTGATTCTTAGAAGGGCCCCAGTGGAAACCTCGCCTGCCGCTGTTTCGAGCGCCGTCGCAAAGCCCTCTTTCCTCGTTCGCCACCAATTCCTGATCTACCGCCTGTTTTCGCTCAGCGGCCTGATCCCGGTCGGAGCCTACATGGTGGTGCATCTGCTGACCAACGCCTCGATCATCAACGGCGTGGCGGCATTTCAGATGAACGTCGATCGCATCCACTCGCTGGGCAAGGCGCTGTGGATCGTCGAGTGGACGTTCATTTTCATCCCGATCATGTTTCATGCCGCGGTCGGCTTTCTGATCATCTCCGGCGCGATGCCCAACACCAGCTCGTACGCCTACGCGAGTAACATTCGCTACACGCTGCAGCGCGCGACCGGCATCGTGGCCTTCGTGTTCATCGTGTTTCACGTCGTGCAGTTGCACCACTTTTTCGGCGCTCCGTTCGAGGAAATCGCCGGACAGAAGTTCGGCGCGCAGTTCCATCCCGAACACGCCGCCAGTAGCGCGGCCGTGGCCTTGCAGCCGCTGTGGGTCAAGCTCATCTACCTGGTGGGCATGCTCTCGGCGATCTACCACTTTTCCAACGGGCTGTGGACGCAGGGCATCACCTGGGGGCTGTGGACTAGCGCCGCAGCGCAGCGGCGGGCCAGTTGGGTCAGTGTCGTCGTCGGGCTGTTTCTCACCGTGGTCGGAGTCACGGCGCTGTCGGGCTTCAGCTTCGTGAACGTCGAACAAGCCCGAGAAGTCGAAAACGTCATGGAAGAGCAGCGGGCGGCCGTTACGTCCGTCGAGGCGGCACCCACCTCGCCGGGAGACGACGCCGCCGACAACGAGTAGGCACAGGCAACGGGTTTTTTGTACGTCAGTTGAATCGAGCGTTTTCCATGGCAAACAAGCGCGTGATGATCGTCGGCGGCGGGCTGGCCGGACTGTCGGCCGCCATGAAGTTGGCCGAGTTGGGCATCGAGGTGGACCTGATGAGCCTCACGCCGGTGAAGCGCTCGCACAGCGTCTGTGCCCAGGGCGGCATCAACAGCGTCAACGATCTGACCCGGCAGCAGGGCGACAGCGAGTACCTGCATTTCGACGACACCGTGTACGGCGGCGCGTTTTTGCAGCACCAGCCGCCGGTGAAGGAGATGGCCGACTGGGCCCCCAAGATCATCAACCTGATGGACCGCCTGGGCGTGCCGTTTAATCGCACGCCCGAAGGCTTTCGCGACCAGCGCCGCTTCGGCGGCACGCTGTTTAAGCGCACGGCCTTCGCCGGGGCCACGACCGGCCAGCAATTGCTTTACGCCCTGGACGACCAGGTGCGCCGCTGGAGCGTGGCCGGCAAGGTGAAGATCTACGAAGCCTGGGACTACCTGGGCCCCGTGCTCGACGGCGAAGGCGTTTGCCGCGGCGTGGTCGGCCAGGACCTGGTCACGATGGAAATTCGGGCGTTTCCCGCCGACGCGGTGGTGATCGCCTCGGGCGGATGCGGGCTGATCTACGGCCGCTCGACGATGTCGATGGTCTGCAACGGCAGCGCCGCCAGCCGCACGTTTCAGGCCGGTGCCAAGTACGGCAATGCCGAGTTCGTCCAGGTGCACCCCACGGCCATCCCGGGTGCCGACAAGCTGCGGCTGATGAGCGAAAGCGCCCGCGGCGAAGGCGGCCGGGTGTGGGTGCCGCGCACGCCGCAAGACTCGCGACGGCCGACCGAGATTCCCGAAAACGAGCGCTACTACTTCCTGGAAGAGCGCTACCCGACCTACGGCAACCTGGTGCCGCGTGACATCGCCACGCGCGAGATCTTCAGCGTGTGTACCGAGGACGGGCTGAGCGTCGAGAAGGACCGCTTGTGCGTGTATCTCGACCTGACGCACATCCCGCGCGAGATTCTCGATTTAAAGCTGGGCGGCATCCTGGAGATTTACGAGAAGTTCCAGGGCGTCGACCCGCGCGAAGTGCCGATGAGGCTCGTCCCCGCGGTCCACTACTCGATGGGCGGGCTGTGGGTCGACTACGAAAAGAGCGCCAGCGGCGGGCTGGTGATCGGTTCGCCCCGCAACCAGCGCACGAACATCCCCAACCTGTACGCCATCGGCGAGTGCGACTATCAATACCACGGGGCCAACCGGCTGGGAGCCAACTCTCTGCTGAGCTGCATCTTCAGCGGATTGATCGTAGCGCCCAGCATCGTCAACCTGCTTAAGGGCGCGAAAGGCGCGGCCGCGGAAGAACGCTCATCGCTGTTCGAAGAAGCGCGCAACAAGCATCAGAAGGTGCACGACCAGTTGCTCCGCCGCCCCGCGGGCGGCGAAAACCCCTACCTGTTGCACCAGGAACTGGGCCAGGTGATGACCAAGAGCGCTACCGTGGTGCGGCACAACGACGCGCTGCAAGAGGCGCTCGAAGCGGTCAACAACATGGCCGAGCGGATGCGGCGCTGCGGCCTGTCGGACACCGGCAACTGGACGAATCAGAACGTGGTGTTCACCAAGGCCCTGGCCGACATGTTTCCGCTGGCCAAGGCGATTTTGAAGGGGGCGCTGGCGCGCGACGAATGCCGCGGCGCGCACTACAAGCCCGAGTTCGCCCAGCCGGGCCTCGAGGCCACGGACCCGGCCGAGCATCGCCGCGAGGCGGAACGGTGGTGCGATCGCTTCCAGGCCGCTACCGAGCGCTGGCTGAAGAGCACGATCGCCACGTGCGACGCCGAGGGCGAGCCGCACCTGACGTACGAAGAAGTCGACACGTCGCTCATTCCGCCCCGCCCGCGGCTCTACGGCCTGGTGGGGGCCGAGGTGATCGAGGAAGTTTGGAAATCGCGGACTGCCGCCAGGCAGGCCGCCGGCTCGGGCAACGGCGACGGGGCCGCCGCTGCCGGTAACAAGCCCGCTGCGGTTCACTAGCAAGTTACAGCGAGAAAGCGTTCGATGAGTCAGTCGCACAACGGACACCCGGGCGCCAAGCGCACGTTCGAAGTTCGCGTTCTTCGCCAGGACGATCCGGATTCGCCCAGCTATTGGGAACGGCATCGCCTCGAGCACAAGCCGGACATGAACGTGACCAGCGTGCTGCAAGCGATCGCCGCCCAGGGCGAAACGATCGACGGCGTGAAGGTGGCCCCCGTGGCTTACGACGCCAACTGCCTGGAAGAGGTCTGTGGTAGCTGCACGATGATCATCAACGGCCGCGTGCGGCAGGCCTGTTCGGCACTGGTCGACAAGCTTTTGGCCGAAAAGCCCGACGAGATCGAGCTGCAGCCGATGAGCAAGTTTCCGGTGCTGCGCGACCTGTGCGTCAACCGCCGGCGATTGTTCCGCGCCTTGGAGAAAGTGCAGGCCTGGATCCCGGTCGACGGCTACTACGACATGGGCCCGGGGCCGCGGCAGTCGCAGGACCAGCAGGAGCGCGCCTACCCGCTGAGCCAGTGCATGAGTTGCGGCTGCTGCCTCGATGCCTGCCCGCAATATGGCCACGTGCCGCTAGTGGCCCGCGGCAAGGGCGAGAGCGACGCATCGCACGAGGCTCGCGAGAATGCGACTTACGACGTGCATTTCGTCGGCGCGCACGCCATCAGCCAGGCGGTGTACTACAACTCGCATCCCACGGGGGCCATGAACGCAGGCGAGCGGATCGATGCGCTGACCGAGCCGGGCGGCATCCAGGTTTGCGGCAACGCCCAAAACTGCGTAGCGGTGTGCCCCAA
This sequence comes from Planctomycetota bacterium, assembly GCA_003389325.1. Classification (GTDB taxonomy): domain Bacteria; phylum Planctomycetota; class Planctomycetia; order Pirellulales; family PALSA-1355; genus LB-PLM-3. Next base: position 458 of record QQVE01000053.1, on the reverse strand, counting down.
GGAGATCCCGCTCACCACCTCGATCGGCCGCGCCGGCCGCGCCGCTACGAAGCGGGTGTTCACGAAGTTCTTCGATCGCTAAGAGCGGCCTCCGCGCAGGCTCTTCTCGCCACTAGCCCGAAGCGCGAGCGAGGGTTTTCTGTTCACCGGTACCGTTTAGCCCGGAGGCATCGCCGACGGCGCGTCGGCGTTGCCCGGGCGATGTCGGTTTCGTTAACGAAGAACCCTCGCTTGCCAGCATTATGCAAGTGCTGGCGTGTCGGGGTGGTTTTTGAACCATCTTGCGGCGTTTATGAGGAGTTTGGCATGCAACCAGTTTCGTACGCGGGGTAATCGGCGAACCCAGGGTGGCAGGCATGTCAGTCCTCCGCCGAAGTTTGTCAGGTTTCCGAACTCACGCTCGATTTGACGACGGTATCGGTAGAGCGTTTTGCCAAACGGCTTCGTCATCAATTCGA
>QQVE01000048.1 GCA_003389325.1 Planctomycetota bacterium | reverse complement strand
TGACCGACCTGGGACTCGAGCACGACCTGCTCGACTCGCTGCTGGAGGATCTCGCCTGGCCGGCGAGATCGACCTGAGCCGGTCAACGCCCGGGCGGCAAGGGCTCAATTCGAATCTTTCGTGCGGCCCTCTCGCTTGCGCTGCTTGTTGACCGTGCGTGCGGCGATCTCCTCGGCGCGGTCTTCGGAGCGGCCTTGTTCCTGCTCGCTCTTCCTGACGTGTTCGTATTGACGCTCGTCTTTCTGGCTCCAAGCTTCAGGCATGATCGTTCTCCCTCTAAAACTGTTTGATCGAATCAGGACGGCCTTGCTTGACTCCTAGCCGGCCGTGGTCCCGCCTCCCAACAACGTCAGCACCTCGCCGGTGACGTAGCTCGAGTCGGCGTTCGAGGCGAAGAACACGTAGGCCGGAGCGATCTCCTCCGGCTGCGCGGGACGTCCCATGGGGGTTCCCTTGCCGAACTGGCGGACGTCGTCGGGCGGACGCTCGGCCGGGTTCAGCGGCGTCCACACCGGTCCGGGAGCCACGCAGTTGACGCGAATCCCGCGATCCACGAGGTTTTGTGCCAGCGACTTGGTGAAGGCATGAATCGCGCCCTTGGTCGAGGCGTAGTCGATGATCCCGCCGGAACCGTCCAGACCCGTGATCGAACCGGTGTTGATGATGGCCGAACCCTTGGGCATGTGTGCAAGTGCGGCCTTCACCATGAAGAAGTAGCCGTAGATGTTCGTGCGGAACGTGCGGTCCCACTGTTCCAGATCGATGTCCTCGATGCCGTCCTGATGCTGCTGGTAGGCGGCGTTGTTGACCAGGATGTCGATCTGGCCGAACCGGGCCACGGTCTGCTCGACGATGGCCTGGCACGCCTTGAAATCGCGAACGTCCGCCTCGATTGCCAGCGCCGAGCGGCCTTCGGTTTCCACCGCGCGCATCGTTTCCAGCGCGTCGCTCTGTTCCGCGGGCAGGTAGGTGATCGCGACGTTGGCCCCTTCGCGGGCGAACAGCGTGGCGACGCTGCGGCCGATGCCCGAGTCTCCTCCGGTAATCAAGGCCGTGAGCCCCTCGAGTTTGCCCGCCGCGCGATACGCCTCGGCTTCGTACAACGGCCGAGGAGACATGTCGCGTTCCAGTCCCGGGGGATCGCCCGTATCTTGCTCGGGGAAAGGGGGGCGCGGGTATTTCGCCGTTTGACTCATCGCTGACTCCTTATTTTGAACGGCCGCCTCCGTTTCGATCGACCCACCCATCGCGAGAAACGCATACCGCGTGCCACGGCGAGAATCGACGATTTGTCCCGGGATTGCGCGAGGTAACTGAGCCAGACTGCTTTAGAATGGAGTATCGCAGCGTACGCGCGACGTCCGGGCTGGCCGCGCCGCGACCAGCCGCTCGATTCGCTCCCCACTCCGGCATCGCTAGAGAGAGTGGGTCGCGAGGAAAAACTATCCGTCCGGACGCGGCACGCTAGTTGCACGCGACGATAGGTCCCCGTCGGTTCTTCCATGCCCGAATAGGAGATTGAAATGGCGAACTTTTTCCGCCGTCGTGGGTTTGCTGCGATGGCGATGTCACTGGGCGGATTGCTCATTGTCGGCTGCGGCAAAGAGGCGGCCGATTCGCCGCTCACCGAGGCGCAGAAAGCGCAGCAATCGGCCGCGGAATTGGCTGAAAACACCGAAGAGTCTTTGGAAGCGATCGGCGAGAAGCTCGAGAGCGTCGAGCAGCAAATCGACGCCTTGAAAAAGGAGCGCGACGAGTTGCAGACCCATCTCGACGAGCGCGATAAGAGAATCGAGGATCTCGAACAGAAGCTGGCCAGCGAAAAGGACGCTCGCACCGATGCCGAAATGCGGGTGGCCCGGCAGATGAAAGAGAAGGCGAGCCTGGAGAAGGAGCTCGCCCAGGAAAAAGAGGCTCGGGCCAAGGCCGAAAAAGCGACGGCGGAAAAGGCAGACACCGAGCCGGCGCCGCCGGAAGAGTCCTCCTCGGAACCGGAGCAGGGCGGCGACGAGTAGCGCAGCTTCGGCCCCGAGCCCGGCAAAGCTGACGTCACTTAGCGACTGCCGGTCAACTGCCCGGCGGGAACCTTGGTGCTCCGTGGACGGCGCGGCGAGAACCACAGCGAGAAGTCGACGCGGCGCAATGCCACGTCGAACACGAACCCCACCAGCGCCGCCATGAGCAGATAGGGCCACAGCGGCGTCACGCGCTGCGCCACCCGCTGGCCCGGGTCGAGCACGGCTTCGGCATCTGGAGCGAACTGCCCGCCGCTGGTGGCGGCAACGCGGCGCATGAGTGCTTCATCCGGCGGGCCGAGCCGCAGTTCGTCGGGATAACCGACGACCACGCCGCGCGTCTTGCGAAAGTTCGTGGCGCCGTGCTGTTGCTGCGAGAGCTCGAGCTGGTAGGCACCGCTGTCGGCCGTCTTGAAGTCGGCCTCGTAACGTCCCGGCGCTGTCTGTACCAGGTCGATGTCCTGGCGCTCGAGACCGGGCTGGATCAGCGTGAGGTGCGTCTGCGCCTCGTTGATGTACTGGCCGGCCGGGTCGACCGTGTCCACAATCACTCGCGCATCGTCGCCGCGGCGATCCACTTCGACGAACACGCCCTTGGATTCGTTCTTGCGCATGGCGTGCCGGATGACCTGCGCCCAGAACGTGCCGAAGCCGGGCCAACTGAGCCATTCGGCCGCCCACTGACTTTTGGCATCCGAGGTGAAGGCCACGGTCATTCCCAGGCCATAGCGCCACCAGACGAGCACCGGATCGCCGGCTTCGCTAGCGAGGATGAACTCGCTGGTCGGTTTGGGACGCGTCATGACATAGCCCAACAGAAACGGGGCGGTGGCCAGGTCGAGGCCGGAAAGCACCTGCGTGGGCCGCACCGACAACGGCACGAAGGGCAGTTCGTTGATCGCCGATTTCGAGGCTTCGACGGTTTCCTTGGCGAAGATCTGCGGCACGCTGTTGGGGTCTTCGCACAGATAGTAGCGGCCCCCGCCGATTTCGGCCAGCGTTTCCAGCAACTGCTGGTCGGCCTGCACGCCGACGGCCACGCCGCTGAGCGTGATGCGCGAGGCGGCCATGTCGCTGGCGATGCCTTCGAAGTCGCCGCCCGTGCTGTGGCCGTCGGTCAGCAGGATCACGTGCTTGAGCTTGGCCGACGCATTGACCAGGGCATCGTAGGCGTCGGACAGCGCGGGATAGATGCTCGTGCCGCCGCTGGCTTCGATGGTGCTGATGCGGTCGATGATGTATCCCTTGTCGGCGGCCGAGTGCAGCTCGCTGACCCAGTAGCTGGAGCCGTCGAAGGCGATCACGCCCAGCTGATCCTTGGGTCCCAACAGCTCGGCGGCTCCCTTGGCGGCGTCCTTGGCCAGTTCGATTTTTTCGCCCCCCATCGAGCCCGACTTGTCGATCACCAGCACCATGGCCAGGCTGGGCTTTTCTTTTTCCTTTTCGAAGTTGCTCCGCACCGGCAGGATCTCTTCGAGCGTGGTCTTGTAGTAGCCGCCCAGGCCGTAGGACTGATCGCCGCCGATCATCACCAGCCCGCCGCCGAGGTCCTCGACGTAGGTGCGAATGATCTCCATCTGCTGCAGCGTCATCGACGTGGCCGCGACGTTCGAGAGCACCAGGCAATCGAACTTCTGCAGCTCGGCCAGCGAACGGGGAATGCCCTCGACGGGGCGCACCTGCACGAGCATGTCCTGCTCTTCCAGCGCCCAGCGAAAGTGATTCGTCTCCTTGGTGTCCGAATCGACCAAGAGCACGCTCGGCTTGCCCGAGGCCGACACCACGGCCGAAGCCGCGTTGTTATCCAGCAGCGTGTCCTGGAAACCGCGGATGCGAATGGCGTAGTCGGTCTGGCTTTCGTCGTCGATCGATTGCCGAAAGCGAAAGCGATTCTCGCCCGGCTTGATCTCGATGGGCTCTTCCTGCTCGCTGACGAGAATGTCGCCCCGGTAGACGTCGATGAATCCCTGGTCTTCGTGGTTCGAGGCGATGATCACTTCGACGTAGAACGGCTCGCCCTGCCGCACCTCGGCCGGCGCGCGGGCCTCGGCCACTTGCACTTCGGGATCGTCGCGGACCGGCAACGGCACGACGCTGATCGGCGCGCGGCTGCCCGCGGCGGCTTGCACGACGTCGCCGTCCGTCTCGCGCCCGTCGGTCAGCAACACGATCTGAGGGACGTAGCCGGGCGGAATCGCGGCACTGGCCACCTCGAGCGCGGCGGCAAGATTCGTGCCGCGGCGCTGGTCGTTGTCGGACTCGGGCAACTCCTTGGCGTCGGCAGCCACTGGCGAAGGCTGGCCCGCCACGTTGACGTAGGCCAGCGTGTTGTCGCCCGTTTTCTCGCGGGCGGCTGCGAGAAACGCGTCGATTTGTTTTTCGGCTTCCTCGTCGATGCTCAGCGACCGATCGACCACGAACACGACGTACTGCCGGGTGGTGGGATTCAATAGCGCTAGCCCCGTGAGCGCGAGCACGAGCAGCACGACGACGGCGCTGCGAAGCGCGAGCGACAGCGCGCGCTGCCAGCGGGGAAAGTCGCTCAGGCTGCGGTAGTAGTACCAGCAGATGGGCACTAACAGCAGCAGCGCCCACAGCATTTGCGGGCGGACCCATTCCAGCGACCAGGCGGCCTGGTTGCTCATCCGACGATCCTCCGCTGGTAGAGCCACCACTCGGCGGCGATCAGCGCCGCGGCGAGCAGGGTGAGATAGAACCACAGCGATTGCCCGCCAAGCGTGAGCAGGCCGCGCCCCTCGACGTCGTCCAGTTCGCCGCGGGGGCGCAAGTCGCTTTCGGCCAAGTTCACCAGGTTGCAGGCGACGCGGATCACGCTGGGATCGTCGTCGCTCTCCACAGAGGCATCGTCTTGCCCGGCGGAGGTGTTGGTAAGCGCGGCATTCCCGTCGTTTTCCTTAGCCGGGCGCACGGTCCACAGACCGGTCTCGAGCAATGGCCCGATCGTCACCTGGTCGTCTGTCGTAGCCAGGGGAATGGTCTGTTGCGTGGGGCTGATCAACTCCATGGGACGGGCGGTCGTGGTTTCGGCCGACTCCACCACGGCGAGGTCCTCCGGCTCGTCGTCGTTCTCGGCGACGGGCGCTTGCTGGGGAGCGTCTGTCGCGGTCGAAGACACGTCGAGCGACACCATGCGACCGGTGGCTAGCGCCGGGCGCAGCTCGCCGGAGTTGCCCTGGAACCACTCGATCGTGTTCTTCATCAACACGGGGAAGGCGATCCGCAGCGGCAGGTCGCCCTTCTCGAGGTTGCAGGAGAGCACTACCGCGTCACCGCCGCCGCGGCGGATGCGAGCCAACAACGGAGAATCGAGCGGGTCCTGGATCAGCGGATCGACCGGGCCGGTGAAGTTCAGTTGCCGAGCGCCCGGGAACAACACGTTGTCGAGGCGGACGTGCTGCGTGAGCGGCGACTCTTCATCCACCGAGGCGACGATCGGCTGCGCCATGGGTTCGCCCAGCGTCCAAGCGTCGCAGCTACCCTGCGGATCGACGACGATCACCCGGCCGGCCGGCAATTGCTGCGGCACCACGCGGTCGAGAACCAGGATGCCTTCGGCGGGCGCAACTGAGGGCGCCTCCGTCGTCACCTGCAGGTCGACCAAGGGAATCGATTCGAGGACGCCCTGGAGGAAAAGGTTGCCCTCGCTCACCAGTTGCACGGGCACGGGCGTGCGCTTGGGCAGCACGGCCACGCCCGTATCGTCGGTCGCCAGCGCGTCGGTCGTGTCCAGTTTGGCGACCAGTTCCCCTCCGGCGGCCGAGGTGTGATCGAGAATTCGCGTGACCGTGGCCCCCGGCTCGATCTCGAGCGGCAGCACGTCGACGAGGTCGTCGCTCAGCGTCAACTCGACGCGGCAATCGCGCGGCTCGTCGGAGAAATTGGTCACGTCGAGCAGCACCTGGTAGCCGATCGCGTCGAGCAGGCTGCGGCGCACCTGGTAGCGGGTGATCGCGAGATTGTCCTGGGGGCCGCCGACGCCGTAGATCTTCACGCGCTCGTTCGCCTGCAAGGCTTCGAGATCATCGAGGCAGCCGTCGGTGAGCACGACGATTTCGCCTTGTTCGTCGTCGGCCAGCAGGCGCTCGGCGGCGGCGACCGCGGCGGTCACGTCGGTCGGACCATCGGTGGCCGGCAGCGTGTCGACCGCTTCGAGCAGCGCTCGTTGATAGTCGGTCATGCCGAGCACGACGTTCGAGCGTCCGCCGGCGGAGAGCACGGCCATGCGGTCGCCGCTACGCATCGATCGAATCAGCACGCCGGCCGACGCGCGGGCGGCATCGAGCCGCGAGGCGCCGTCTTGCTCGATGGCCTGCATGCTGGCCGAGTTGTCGACCACCAGCACGATGTGGCGTTGTTGATTCTTTTGCCAGCTCCAGAGCGGATCGAGCAGGGCGGCGACGAGCAGGGCGACGAAGGCCAACTGCAACAGCAGCGAGAGCAGATGCCGCAGCCGCTGCCACCAGGCCCGCGGCTTTTTCTCGTCGAACAGCCGGTCCCAGAACAGCAACGTGGGAACGGTTTGCCGCCGCAGCCGGATCTTGAGGATGTACAAGAGCAGAATGGGAATCGCAAGCGCCGCCCACCACCAGCCGCTCGGATTGGCGAATTCCAGGATGTTCATGTCGGCTGGCGTCTGTTGGCCGAGGCCACGCTCTACCGCGCGGCCGCGGGGCGTGTCAGGCGGTCATTCCCGCGGTGCGCATCATGCGCAGGATCAATTCATCGAACGGCAGATCGGTCGTGGTGCGCGTGCAACTCAGCGAATAGGTGCGGCAGTAGTGATCGATCGACTCCAGAAACTCCTGGTAGAGCTGTTTGTACTGTCGCAGCTTGCGCTCGGTGATGGTGAGCTTGCGGCGGTCGCCGGTCTCGGAGTCTTCCAACTCGATGTCGCCCAGCCAGGTGGGGTTGGCCTCGGCCGCGGTGTGCATTTGGATCACGTGCGGTTCGAAGCGGCGATAGCGCAACAGATCGAGACCTTCGCGAAAACCCTGCTGGTCGTACAAGTCGGACAGCACGATGACCAACCCCGAGCGCGTGGCCCGATGCACCAGGCTCGTGGCCGCGGCTTGCAAGCGTGTTTCGGCCCCCGAGGGCTCGAGGTTCTCGAGGAACCGCAACACGCTCAGCACGCGGTTCTTGCCGCGCGTGAGCGGCAGCACGTCTTTGACCGTGTCGGAGTAGGCCAGCATCGACACGCGGTCGAGATCGGCCAGGGCAATGTACGCCAGCGCCGCGGCCACGCGGCGGGCCTAGTCGATCTTCTCGCCCGAGCCGTGGCTCATGCTGAGCGAGACGTCGACGAGAAAGTAGACGTGCAGGTCCTCTTCCTCCTGAAAACGCTTGAGCAGCACGTCGCCGTAGCGGGCGTAGATGTTCCAGTCGAGATAGCGCAGGTCGTCGCCGGGCGAGTACTCGCGGTGATCGGCGAATTCGATGCCGCCGCCGAGTTGCTTCGTGCGGCGCTGGGCGAGCAACCGCCCGCGAAACACCCGCCGCGAAACGAGCGACAGGTATTCGAGCCGCTTGAGAAACTCGGAATCAAACAGGGGCATGGCGGCGCGTCGCTTGGTAGATGGTGCTGGGGGCTCCAAAACGGAACGCGTGGTCGTCAGGCCATCTGAGCTTCGCCCACGTGATCGAACACGTCGGCGATGACCGCGTCGGGTTTGATGTCCTCCGCCTGACCCTCGAAGTTCAACAAGATCCGGTGCCGCAGGCAATTCGTGGCCACGGCACGGATGTCGGCCCGGGCCACGTGGTAGCGGCTATCCAGGATCGCGGTGATCTTGGCCGCCAGGATCACGGCCTGGGCCCCGCGGGGGCTGCTGCCGAAGCGCACGAACTGCCGCGTCATGGGGCTGGCCAGCTCGTGCTCCGGATGCGTGGCCATCACGACGTGGATCGCGTAGCGCCGCACTTCGTCGCTGATCGGGATGCGCCGGGCGAGCTTGCCCATTTCCAGAATGCGCGACGGCTCGAACAGCCGCCGCGTTTCGGGCGTGGTCGATTCAGTGGTACGGTCGAGAATCGTCTCGATCTCGTCGGTGGTGGGAAACGGCACCAGCAGCTTGAACAGAAAGCGATCCAACTGGGCCTCGGGCAGCGGGTAGGTGCCTTCCATCTCTAGCGGGTTCTGCGTGGCCAGCACGAAGAACAACTCCTCGAGTTGGTGACTGGTGCCGGCCACCGTGACGCTGCGCTCTTGCATCGCCTCGAGCAGGGCCGACTGCGTCTTGGGCGTGGCGCGGTTAATCTCGTCGGCCAGCACGACGTTGGCAAACACCGGCCCGCGCTCGAAGCGAAACATGCGCGACGCTCCGCCCTCGGCCTCGACCATCACGTTGGTGCCGATCAAGTCGGCGGGCATCAGGTCGGGAGTGAATTGAATGCGTGAGAACTGGGCGTGCATCACGCTGGCCAGCGTGCGCACCAGCAGGGTCTTGCCCAAACCCGGCACGCCTTCCAGCAGCACGTGTCCGCCGGCCACAAGGCCGGTCAGGACGCCGTCGACAATCTCATGTTGTCCGACGATGACCTTGGAAATCTCGGAGCGCAGCCGCCCGAAGTCCTCGCGAAAGCGGTCCAGGTCGGCACGTAACTCCGCATCGAGTTCGCTCATCGTCGATTACCCCGCGAGAAAGTAAGAACTGTTATCTGTTACCGCACAGCGCGAACGTTGTGTGAACGCGCTTGCGCGCAAGCAAGCAGTCGTTAGTACGGGGCGGGGGTGCAAAGTAAATGCCACCTGGTTGGTGCCATTCGAGAAAGCCTCCCCTCCTGTTCCACGTTCTAAAGTCGCACGAAGCAAATGTCAATTTTCGTTGCCAGTGCACCGGCTGATATCTATGCTTTACCGAAAACACTCCCCTCCCCCCAAGGATTACGATCATGCGCCGCTTCCGGCTGACTTGGATCGTCTGCCTGGCCCTGCTGGCCCCCGGGCTCTTGGCAACTCGCTTCGCCCATGCTCAGGACGCGAAGGGGGAAACCGCCGTAGAGGAAACGCCCGAAGAGGCCCGCGAGCGGGTCACCGTCGAGCGTTTTCTGCAATTGCTCAAGCGGCGGCCGCGATTGGGAACGGCGCTTGATCGCGTGTACGGATACCACGTGGGTCGCGGAACGCTCGACGAATTCGCGCAGTCGCTCGAGGACGAGGCCAAGCAAACCGACGAAGGCACGCTGTGGCTCGTGCTGGGCATGGTGCAGATGCAGCGCGGCAACGATGCCCAAGCGGTCGCGGCGCTCGAGAAGGCCGAAGAAGCCCTGCCCGAGGAACCGCTGGCCAGCTACTACCTGGGTAAGACGCTGGTGCTGTTGGGCGAAATCGACAAGGCCGCCGACGCCATGCGCCGGGCAATCGAGCGCAAGCCGGCGCGGGCCGACATGCTGGCCATCTTTCAGGATCTGGGCCGGATCTACCAGCGCACCGGGCGCAACCAGGAAGCCCTCGACGTGTGGAAGCAGCTCGAAGAGCTGTTCCCCGGCGACAACCAGGTGCGCGAGCAAATCGCCAGCGTGCTGGCCGAGGAAGGCGCCACCGAGGCGGCGCTCGAGCGCTACCAGGCGCTGGCCACGAGTGTGAAGGACCGCTTCCGCAAGGTCGAACTGGCCATCCGCGCCGCGCAGCTTACCGCGCAGCTCGGCAAGACCGACGAGGCGCTCGGGGCGTTCGAAGAGCAACTGGCGCTGGTGAATCCCGATAGCTGGCTGCACCGCGACATTCGGCGGCGCATCGAAGAGGTGTTCTGGTCGAGCGGCGACATCGACGGACTGGTCGACTACTACACCCACTGGGTCAAAGAGCACCCCGACGACGTCGACGCCATGATGCGCACCGCGCGGGTGCTGGCGGCACAGCGCCGGATGCCCGAGGCCGAAAAGTGGTTTCGCGATGCGATTGCCAAGGCCCCCTCGACCGCCGAGCCGCGGCTGGCGCTGGTCGAGGCGCTGGCGACCAACGATCGCTTCGCCGACGCTGCCAAGGAAATGGGCGAGCTGGTCGAACTGCAGCCGGACAATCCCGACTACATCGTTCGCTGGGGCGAGTTGGTATTCAACGATTCGCAGCGCAGCGAGGAAGATCGCCGCCGCGAGGCGGGTCAGATCTGGCGCCGCATGCTCGAGAAGCGCGGCGACGACCCCGTCACCGTGGCCCGCGTGGCCGACCTGCTGCGCGCCAGCGGCGCAAGCGACCAAGCCATCGAACAGTATGGCGCGGCCATCGAGCTTGCGCCCGGCGATCCTCAGTACCGCGAATACCTGGGCGAGTTCCTGCACCAACTGGGGCGCAAGGACGAAGCCCTGGCCACCTGGCGCGAACTGGCCTCGGGCGACCGCCGCACGCGCGACAACCTGGTGCGGCTGAGCGAAGTGCTCAGCACGTTCCGCTACGACGAAGAGGCCTTGGAAACGATCGCCGCGGCCTGCGAGATGAAGCCTACGTTCGGTCACCGCGCCCGCCATGCCGAGTTGCTGCGCGAGGCCAAGCGCTACGACGAGGCCCTGGCCGAGCTCGATCGGGCCGAGCCGCTGGCCGAGGACCCCGAGCTGCGCGAGTTGATCGTCGAGGAGCGGATCAAGAACTACCAGGCCAGCGGCGAGCTGCAGGACCGGATCGACGAGACCGAAGACGCCGTGGCGGGCGAAGCGGCCGACGATCCGGCCGCGTGGCGGCTACTGGCGCTGTTGCGCGATGCCGACCGCAAGTTTCAACTGGCTTGCGAGGCCGTGGACAAAGCGACCGAGCTGGCGCCCAACGACGTGATGACCTGGGAGACCGCCGCCACGCTGCACGAGCGGGCCGGGCACTTCGGCGACGCGGTCGCGGCCTATCGTAAGCTGGCGACCCTCGACCGCCGCTACCTGAGCCATTACCTGACGCAGATCGCTTCGCTCGAGATGCGGCTGGGCAACGCCGAAGCGGCACTCGAAACGGGCGAGGAGCTCATCGCCGCCGCGCCGGGCAACTCCGAGCACTATCGCTTCTTTGCCGACTTGTGCTTCCGCGTCGGCAACAGCGAACGGGCCTTCGACGTGCTGCGCCGCAACGTGCGGGCCAACCCGAACGAGCGCGATGCCCTCACCTACCTGGCCGGCCAGTTGGCCGAGGACTTTCAAACCGACGAAGCCATCGAGCTCTACTGGCGGGCTTTCGACCAGGCCACGAACATCGACGAAAAGAAGGAAGTCATCGCCCCGCTCACCGAGCTATATTTGCGTTCCAACCGGTTCGAGACCCTGATCGACCGCCTGGATGTGATCGGCCGCGAGGAGAACAAGCCGCGCGACGCCATCCTCTGGGTGGCCGAAGCGCACCAGGCGGCCGGCGACCTGGGCAAAGCCAAGCAACTGCTCGAGCAGTTGGCCCGCGAAGACAGCCGAGATACGAAGCTGCTGGAACAACTCGTGGCGCTGGCGCGAGCCGAGTACGACTTCGAGTCGGCGGCCGACTACCAGCGACGCATCGTGGCCGCCGCTCCCACGCCCGAGGCCGAGTACCTTCTGGCCAACCTGCTGCTGGAACTGGGCGACATCGATGAGGCCGAGGCCGCTTGGCTGAAGCTCTCGCAGCGCGGCGGGCACGCCCAGGCGCTCACCGCGTCGATCTACACCCTGCTGGGCAAAGAGCAATACGAAACCGCCGCCAAGGTGCTCGAACGGGCCATGGCCAAGGATCCCGGCAATTGGGAGATCCTCGGTCCGGCGATGTTGGCCTACGTGCAGCTCGATCGCGACGACGACGCCCGCGAGGTCGCCAAGCGCGTGCTGGCGATGAACGTCGAACCCGGCGAGCCGACCGAAGAAGTCGCCGAGGCGATCAAGAAGCGCTCGCGCCGCGGCAGCCGGACGAGCACGTACGACCCCTACGCCACGCTGGGCCAGCCGGTACGCACGCTGCAAGCGATCCAGTTGATCCAGCAGGCGATGGGCGTCAACCAAAACAACTATTCCAGCCGGCGCTCGGTGCCCAAGCCGCTGTGCTTTGGCGACGTGCGCGTGATGGCGAGTTGCATGCCCCTGTTGGCCGCCGAACAGGGCGCCGATACGCAGCGGATGGTCAAGGCGAAGGTCGACAGCGCCCTCGAATCGAAAGACGTCGACGAGCTGTGGCAGGCGCTCTCCTACGTGTTGTGGATAAATCCGCGAGCGGCGTACTCGTACGACAGCGACGACGACTATCAGAAGTTGCTCGAAGCGCTCGTGGCCCAGGAGGACCCGCATGCGGCTTCGCAACTGCTTGCCCGCAAAGTCAACCAGCGACGCACTCAAGCCAGGAGCGGGCAATCGAAACTCGCGCCGCTCGAGCCCGACGAGATCAAGGAATTCAAGCGCCTGGGCAACTTGGCCGCTCGGGCCAATCCGGGAACGCCGAACTACACCGACTTGTACTTGGCAGCCGACCTGTCGCGCAGCGGCGCCGTCGAAGAGGCGGCCGCACTTCTCGACCGGTATCTCGAGCAAGCCAGCACCTTCAGCCGAGGATCGGTGGCGGCGTTGCAGGCGGTCAACGTGTTGCTGGCCGACAACTACCAGGAGCCGCCAACGTCCCAGATGATCGACAAGGCCCTCGAGCTGTTTCACGCGGGGCTGGCGGACACTTCACTAAGCGGTTCGAGTGGGGCAAACACCGGCCACCTGCTCGCTACCCTGGTCGAACAACTCGTCAAGTTAGGACGCCGGCAGGATGCCCTGCAAGTCGTCGATGACGTGCTGCAGTGGCAGGCCGAGCAAGTCACGACGCTGCGTCCCTCCCAGCGCCGAAGGTTTCGCTCGTCGACTCCGCTTAGCTTCGGCCGCAGCGTAAACGGGCGCTACGTCCGGTCCAACGTCGAATTTCCGCCGGTGTCGCCCGTGTTCGGGGCCGAGGCCATTCTGGCGGTTTTCGGATTGCACGAAGCCTGCAAGGATGATCCGAAGCAATTGGCCGAAGTATCGAAGGCCGTCGCCGAGCGAGCCGACGAGTCGACCGACGATCCCTACCTCAAGCTGGCCCGACGGCTGGCCGGCGCGTCGATGGCCTATTGGTCCGACGATCATCAGCAGGCGCAAAAGGTGCTCGCCGATATCGATGCCGCGCGGGTCGATGCGCAGCCGCTGGCGCTGATGAAGTCGCGGCTGCTCTACGAGTCGGGCGACGTGCCGGGCGCCCTGGCGATTATCGAAACGTTGCGGCCCACCAATCAACAAATGCTCGTCGACCGCGAGTTGACGATCCTGCAGCTCGTGCTGCAGCGCGGCGACCTGGAGCGAGCCAAGGCCAGCGCCCAGAAGCTATTCGCCCTGCGGCTCGATTCGGACACCGAGTTGAAGCTGGCCGATTTGATGTATCAGCTCGGCATGCGCGAGCTGGGCGACCGGATGATGGGCCGCCTGCGCCGCCGCGCCGGCGGCAAGCAGGACACCCTGGTGCAATTGATGAATCGCTATGCCTCGTCCGGCGATCCGGAAGAGGCCGCCGAGATCGCCCGCCAGGTGGTGCGCCGCACGTCGCCCCGGGCGACTTCAAACTCGTATACCGCCGAAAACCAGCAGCACGAACAGGCCGTGCGCGTGCTGGCCCAAACCGGCGCTCTCGACGAACTGATCGAGCGCTACGAGGGGCTCGTCGAGCGGTCGCCCAAGAGCAAGAAGCTGGCTGACAAACTCTGCGCCTTCTACGAAGCCGCTGGCCGTCGCTCCGACGCCGAAGAGCTGCGGCTCAAGGCCGTCGATTCGGTGCCCCACGATCCCCGGTCGCTCTATCAGGCCGGGCTGCAGTTGACCCGCCTGGAAAAGCACGATGAGGCCGTCGAGAAATTCATCGAGGCCGTGATCAAGTCGCCCGACCTGCTGAACAACAACTACTACAACATGCGTACGTCGTTCGAGAAGGCCAAGGCCTGGGCACGCTTCTCGGACGCACTGGTCGACAACGGGCTGGGAAAGATCCAGCAGAGCTATCGCCTCGGCGAGATCATGCGGGAGCTGGGCCAGGCAAACGAGAACGAGGCGCTCAACCGCCTGCTATATGCATCGCTGAGCGAACTCGACTGGTCGCAGGTGTCGCAATCCTTGTACCCCTTCTCGAGCCTGAACGTGAAGCCGGAGGAAAAGCTCGTCAAGCTGGTGACCGAAAAGCTGACCGACGAGGACGCCGACTTTTCGAACCTGACGAACACCGCATTCGTCCGATCGCGAAGCTCACAGGGGCAGACCTCGGGATTCGTCGACGGCATCGCCGAGATCGTGGCGGCAGACGACGCGCTGCGAAAAGACGTCAGCCAGGCCATGCGGAAGCGGCTGAAAAAATCGGACGACGAGTTGTTTGCCCGCGTGCTGTTGGCGCTGGTGCTCACCGACCAGAAAGAGTTCGACGAGGTCGAAGCCACGATGCAGCCGCTGCTGGATAAAGAAAAGAAGGAGAACGCCGACGGCCAGGCCGTGTGGTGCGTCGCTTCGGCGCTAACGCATCGGAGCAAGAACCCGGGTCTGGGCGCGAAGCTGCTGGAAGGTTTTGGCAGCGACAACCTGCCGGAACGCAACAGCGACTTTGAATACACGGCCGCCTCGCTGCTGGCCTACGCCTACGAGCGATCGGGACGCAAGGCCGACGCGCATCGCATCCTGATCGAAGAGCTGAAGAACGCCGAGATCAATGAGCAATACGCCAACAACCCCGGCTACGGCGAGTACCAGTACATCGGCTCGCTGTGCAGCCTGGCCGAGCGGTTCCTGAAAATGGACTATCCGGCCGAGGCCTTTCTCGCCTACCGCAAGGCGTACTCCGACGAAACGATGCTCGATCGCGCGGTTAAATGGGGCGGCACCTATCAGAAAACCCGACGCGATCGCCTGCGCGAGCAGATTACCCAACAGCAGGACGCCGGCACGATCTCGCGGCTGGTCAAGGCGACGCTCGACGACTCGCAAGACGTGGACGACGCCACGACCACGGCGGTCGCCTTTTTGACCGAGCCGCAGGTCGAACGCAATTCGTTGATGGACACGCAGGTCACGATGCCGCTCGCGGAGTTTACCTCCGCCATCGGCGAGAACAAGAAGATGCGCGAAGCCGTGAGCAAAGTGCTCGACGATCTCCCGCCGCCCGATGCGCAAGCCTCGCTGCGGTCGCTGGTGACTCGGCTGATGATCAGCGACGCCGTGAAGGACGAAGAACAGGCGAAGAGTTCGGCCCAAGCGATTCTGGCCTGGACCGATGCGCACGCGGCCAACGCGGCGGGCAGCACGGATTCGGCCGCGGATGAGCCCGAGACGGCGGAGGATCCGAAGGAGGAATCGAAGACTGACGCCAAGCCGGAGAAAAAGCAGGCCGAACCTCTCAACGACGAACTGCTGCTCGGCATGGCCGCCGCGCGCATGCCCGCCGAGGTTCCACCCGGCGACGTGGTCAAGCTGCTCGAGCGAGCCAGCGCCGCCGCCGAGGCCGAAAAACAGACGGCCCTGGTCGGCAGCCTGCGGTGCCAGATCGCCAAACGCATCGCCGACGACGAGCCGGACCGAGCCCGGCAGATGTTCCGGGCAGCGCTCGACGAGCTGCTGCCTCCCGCCGACGAACAAGCCAGCGCGAACAACGAGAAGGAGACCGACTGATGAGGCGCAGGGGCAGAGATCGGACATACCAGGGGATCGCGCGCTGCGCGCTGGCCGCGATGTTGGTTGCGGCGCCGGCGCTGGTCGCAGGCCAGGTCGCCCGCACGGCCCGCAAGCCGGCGGATCCAGCCGACGCGAGTCACGCCGAGCGTTGCGTGGCGGCGATCGATCTGGCCGTGGTGGCGGCCGAGAGCGGCATCGTCGACGTGTCGATGGAAGCCATGCGCCGGGCCACGCAGAAAGGTCCGCCGGTCGCCAACCTGGAGCTGGGCGGACTGCTGGGCAAGAAACCGGTTCAGAGCGGCAATCCGGGAAACCAGCCCACGCCGACCGAGTCGGCCCAGTCGAAGCTGGCATCGCGCCTGCAGAAGCTGCACGCCGCTTGGAAGAAACACGAGGTCGATCCCGTAGCGGCTTACGAGGCTTTCAAACTGCTGGTGTTTCCGCCCCAGCGGCCCAGCGAGGCGTTTGTATACGGCGAGTCGATGCTCGACACGAGCCGGGTCACCTATTCCAACATCGAACTCGAAACCGAGCCGCCGAAGCTGGAAACCTCGGGCGCCGGGGCCCTGGTCGAATGGGCCCAGCGTGCCAACCGCCAGGACAACCTGCTCGAGACAGCCGCCAGCCGCGCGTCGTTTCCTAGCGCGGCCGACGCGGTCTTGCTGGTGCGTGCCCTCGTGGCTCAAGACCCCTCGCGCTCGCTGGACGAAGTAAGGTCGGTGTGCGAGACCGTCGCCGAGCGTCCCCAAGCGGTGATCGGCACCCCGGAAGCGACGCTGCTGTTCGGCCACGTGTACGAGGCCATGAAGCGGCTGCCCGACGATGCCCCCGAGCGCGAAAAGGCCGTCGAGGCCATTCTCGCGGCCATGCCGCGCCAGAATAATTGGTCGGCGAACGAGTGGCTGCTGTTCTTCGTCTGCAAGGCCATGCGCGACGCCGTGGACGCGGGCGACGCCGAGGGTTTCGATCGCTACGCGGCCACGGCCATGTCGCGCTACGACAGCATTCGCGCCAACAACGTCGACTACGTGGCCCGGCAGGAAGCCGGACTGTATGCCGGGGCCGTGAGCCGCGCGTTCGCGGCCGGCCGGCTGAAGCTGGCCGCCGACTTCCTTCGCAAGCAGAACCAACTTCCCGGGGCGCTCGAGTATCTCCAGTCGCAAGGCAGCTACCTGCTCGATCCGGAACGGGCCACGATGCAGACGCTACTGGCGCTCGAGCGGGCAGAACGCTACGAATTACTCAAGAACATCGTGTGGAAACTGCCCGACCTGGGGCTTGCCGGGCTGGCCCGCATGAACGCCACGGACCGCATCCCGCCGCTGTTCGCCAAGCTGGCTCCGGCGGACCTGCCCTGGCACGTGGTGGACGGCAAGGACACGCACACCGCCAGCGTGCTCGAGTGGACGATGCGCGATGCGATCGCGCTGGGAAAACAAGCCGAGATCGAGGAGCAGCTCAAGCTCCTGGTGGAGCGAAAGTCGGACAACGCGCGTCTGGCCCGCGCGGTCTACGACCTGGCGCAAGACAAGCCGATCGACCTGGCGGCGTTGGCACACGACCGCCCCGGCGGCCGCAAGTGGTTGCTGCCGTCGATGGGACGGGGCAAGGACGTTGTGCCGCTCGATCTCGAAGTCGTCGAGCAGTCGTTGGACGATGAGGAGTATCGCAAGCTCGGCCAGGAGTTGCTGACGCGACTGAAAGTGCAGGCGATCTCCAACAACCAGCCCCTGTTCGTCTCGTTGACGCGCGAGCTCGACGCGCGGGCCAAGGGAGAAATCCCCGAGATCACGCAGTCGCGCCTGGCGCACTGGGTCGTTGCCGACGACGTTGAAGCCGGCAGTTACCTGGGCGGCCACGTGCCCGAGACGCTCTGGGTTCAGCACGACGACAAGTCGTGGGGGCATCAATTCGGCACGGACTTTTCGATGCTGATGCTCCGCTATCCGCTCCAAGGCAATTACACGATTTCGTTCCGCTATCGCGATGGAGGCTTTCTCGAGAGCGCGGCGGAACTCTCCGGTCGCGTGTTCGAGTTTCTCGGGAACAGCAGCCGCACTTACGTACGCGACGTCGGCTTTCGCAGTTCGGGCAGCCTCACCACCGACCAGATCGACCGCGATGCCTTCAACGACATCCGGCTCGAGCGAAAAGGGGACGAGTTGGTTCTTCGCATCAATGACGACTTCGATCAGAAGCTCGAGGTACCCGCGGCGGACTTTCCCTTTTTCGCGCTGGCGGCGCACCACTATCGCCGCACCACCGTCGAGAACGTCAAGATCGAGGGCGACGTCACCATCCCACGCCAGGTCGACATGCTGTCGCCGGGGCTGGTCGGCTGGAGCGGGCGATTCAAAGGCGACCGCCTGCCGCGGTTGGCCCTGCTGCCGGACGACAAGGAGCCGGACAACTCGGACAAGTCCGACTTCGAGTGGTGGCTCGCCGACGGTGTGCTGGAAAGCGTCGAGCACGAGCCCAAGAAGCCGCGCTCCAACGCCGGCATCGCCGCGCTGCTCAACGCCGAGCGGCCGCCGCGCGAACGGCTCATCCAGTACATGCGTCCTTTGTGCAACCGTGAGCAGGTGGCGCTCGAGTTCTATTACGAGCCGGGCAAGTTCACGCTGGCTCCGGCCCTGGGCCGCATCGCCATGCTGCTGGAAGACGACGGCGTGGCGCTGCACTGGATCACGGCCGATCCGGCCGGATTGATTACGGGCATCGACGACCAAAATCGCATCGTCGACGAAACCGCCGAGCAGCCCAACCCCGTCAAACTCAAGGCAAACGACTGGAACCAGCTTACGCTCCGGATGGAGGGCGACGTGGCGGTGCTGGCCATCAACAACCAGGAGGTGTACCGCCGCACTTGGGAACCCGAGGCGGGCCGAGTGTTCGGACTGTTTCGCGACCCGACCCAGTTCCAAGTGCGCGTGCGTGGCGCCGCGTTGACCGGCCCCTGGCCCGAACAGCTTCCTGAAGACCTGTTCGAGCTAAAGTCGGAAGACAAGGTGACTTGGGAAAGTGGTGATCGGCTGGGATCGGAAAACCGGCCGAGGGTATCGACAAAAGGCGCGGCGAATTTCACGCGATCTGCTACAATCCGCTAGGTTGTAGGCGCACATACCCCCCGATCCTACAGAGAAGGGCCTCGAGTCATGCTCTCGCAACTGCAAGCCCGGCTGCGTCCGATTCGGTTTCGTCAACGCTTCGACCGCGCCTTGCGGTGGGGAACCGCCGGGTTGGCGATCGGCGCGGCGGCGGGATCCGCTTGGTACCTGGCCGCATGGCTGGGAGCCGGTCTGGCACCCGGGTTCGCATGGCTATTGCTACTGGGCGGGGTCGTGACGGCGGCGGTTGTGGGCCTGGTCTGGCCGGTCAGTTGGACCTCGTCGGCCCGGCTCGTCGATGCCGTGTACGGGCTCAAGGATCGCACGCTCACCGCGCTCGACTTCGCCGGACGGCGCGCGAGCGAACCGGTGCACACGTTGCAGATGGCCGACGCCATGGATCATCTCTCCTCCGTCGACGCGCGCCGCGTGGTGCCTGTGCAAATGCCGCGGCTGGTGCCGCTGGCCGTGGCGGCCACGGCCGTGATGATCGCGCTGGGCTTCCTGCCGATGTCACAACAGGCGCTCGAGGCCAAGACGCCCGCCGGGCCGCTGGAAGTGGTGCTCGACCAGGCGGCGTTGCTCGAAGAGACCATGATCGAGGACCTCGAAGAGCTGGCCGAGGAGAGCGAGGACGAAGAACTCAAGGAACTGGCCGAGGAAATGAAAGAGGCCGTCGAAGAGCTCAAGGACCCTGAAGTCGATCAGCGTGAGGCGCTGGCCAAGCTCTCGGAAATGCAGGCCGCAATCACCGAGGCCGTCAAGGCGCTCGACGTCGAACAGGTCGACGCGCAACTCGAACAGCTCGCCGACGCGCTCGAAGCCTCGCAAGCCACCGAGGCCGCCAGCCAGGCGCTGAAGGCGGCGGACCACCAGAAGTCGGCCGAGGAGTTGGAAAAGATCGACGCCTCGACCATGTCGAAAAAAGAGCGCGACGCAGTCACTTCGAACCTGTCCAAGCTGTCCAAGAGTCTCGGCAAGGGCAAGAAAGGCCAGTTGAGCGCCGCGGTGCAGGAGATGCTCGAAGGTCTTTCCAACGAGAACGACTCGAAGAGCAAAGAGGGCTTCTGCAAGGCGGCCGGCATCTGCCGCAAGCAGGGCCTGCGCAAGAAAATAAGCGAGTGCCTCGGCTGCCAGCTCAATCGCCTGGCCGAGTGCAAGGGCTGCTGCCAGGGACAATGCCTCTCGCCCAGCATGACGGCCAAGAAGAGCAACCGCTCGAGCAACAAGGCCGGACTGGCGTCCTCGAACAAGCCGCTGGGCGAAGAGAAGACGAAGCTCGACTCGCGCCGTCGCGACGAAAATCTGACCGGTGCCCAGGGCGATGGCCCCAGCGAACGTGAGACGCTCACCACGGCCGAAGCCCGGCAGGACGCGGCCCGCTCGTATCGCGAGCGCTACGTCGAGTACCGCAAGCAGATGGAAGACGTGCTCGACAGCGAGCCCCTGCCGTTAGGCCACCGCGAAACCGTGCGCAAGTACTTCGAGGCCATCCGCCCCTCCACCGCCGAGAGCGAACTGGTCGGGCAGGACGAGACTCTGTCGAACTAGCCGCGTCACCCGATCGGCCGAAATTCAAGGTTAATTCTTGAGGCCACCGCGCGGCTCTCTGCCGCCTCGCCGGGCTCTTGAAGCGCCCGTGGGCTTTCGCGCCCGCAACCCGCCGCAGACAGATCGCGGCCGCGCGCCTATACTGATGAGCGGATTTCTGTGACGCGCGACGACGGCTGGCGGCGTCCGCCGCGCTCGTTTGACGGGTGCTGCGCCTATGACTCCAGAGGAATTGATGCGGCTGGCGATCGAAAAGTGCCGCCAGGGCATCGACGACGGCAACACTCCTTTCGGTTGCGCTATCGCTCAGGGCGACCGCATTCTGGCCGTCTCGCACAATATCGTTTGGGCCACGACCGACATCACGGCCCACGCCGAGGTGACGGCCATTCGCGCCGCCTGTTTGGAACTGGGCGACATTCACCTCGAAGGGGCGATGGTGGCCACCACTTGCGAGCCCTGCCCGATGTGCGCCTCGGCCTTGCATTGGGCCCGCGTGGGCACGGTGTACTACGGGGCTACGATTGCCGATGCGGCCGAGGCGGGTTTTAACGAACTGAGCGTGCCGGCCGAGCAGTTGATGAAAATGGGCGGGAGCAACGTCAAGTACGTGTCGGACCTGCTCCGCGAGCCGTGCCGGGAGTTGTTCGCGTATTGGAAAAGCGGCCCGAACATGCGCAGCTACTAGGTCGCGCGTGCCCCGGGCAAAGAATGCATGACGAACAAGGAATCGACATCCGCCGCCAACGTTCCCGGCATGCAACGCGTGCGACAAGCGGCGCGTCGGATCATGGCCCGTTGCGACGAGCTTGCCCGCTGCACGGATTGCGCGGGCGAGATCACGCGTCTGTTCTGCTCGCCGGCGATGGAGTCCGCGCACGATCTGCTACGGGGATGGATGCAGGAGGCCGGCCTCGGTTGCCGCATGGATGCCGCGGGCAATTTTCGGGGTCGGCACGAACCGCCGAGCGCCGGCGGCGAAGCGGCGCGACCGCTGGGGGTGCTGCTGATCGGTTCGCATCTTGATTCGGTCGTCAATGCTGGCCGGTACGACGGCCCCTTGGGCGTGCTGTTGGGCCTGGCCGTCGCCGAGCTCGCGGCCGAGGCGCAAGCGCGACTGCCCTTCGCACTCGAGGTTGTTGGCTTTTGCGAGGAGGAGGGCGTGCGCTACCAGGCACCCTTCTTCGGATCGCGTGCCCTGGCGGGCGAAGGCGCCGGCGAGTTGCTTGAGCGCGTCGATGCCCACGGCGTGACGTTGGCCGATGCCCTGCGCCGCTTCGGCGGAGATCCCGATCGATTGGCCGACTGTGCCTGCGGCGACGAGGAGATCGTCGCTTACCTCGAGCCGCATATCGAACAGGGCCCGGTCCTCGAGCAGCATGGCGTGCCCCTGGGAATCGTCACCGGCGCCGTGGGGCAAACCCGTGCCAGCCTGCAATTTGTCGGCCGCGCAGGCCACGCCGGCACGGTGCCCATGTGCGCTCGGCGCGATGCCCTGGCTGGTGCCGCGCAGTTCGTGCTCGAGCTGGAAGCCTTGGCCCGCGCCACCGACGGCCTGGTGGCCACGGTCGGCCATCTCGAAATGGCGCCTAACGTGGCCAACGTGATCCCCGCCGCGGCGCGTCTCCGGATCGATTTGCGTCATGCCGACGACGCGACCCGCCAGAGCGCAACTTCGCAGGCCATGCTCCGGGCCGCAACGATTGCCCGCGAGCGCGGCCTCGATTTCGAAGTGCTGTGGCTCGAAGAGACCGGGCGGGTCGACTTCGACGGCACCTGCGTCGATCTGCTGGAGCGGTCCGTAGTCGAAGCCGGGTGGCAGCCGCACAAACTCGCCAGCGGCGCCGGCCACGACGCGATGGTAATGGCCAAGCGGTACCCCAGTGCGATGTTGTTCTTGCGCTGTGCCGGAGGCACTAGCCATCATCCGGACGAGTGCGTGAGTGAATCGGACGTGTGCGCGGCCCTCGACGTCCTGTGGCGTTTCGTCGAACATCTAGCGCGCCGGCGCGTCGCCCGCGGCGTGCCGCCGGTTGGTTCTTCTTCGTAAGGATCCGCGGATAAAGCTTCATGACGGACCCGATTCGCAATCTGCCCTTTGGTTCAACCCGCAGCCGGATCACCCGGCAGTACGCATTGATCACGCCCGACACGCACGTGGCGACGCCACGGGTGCATTGGAAGAACGCGTCCGCCGTCGTGCACATTTCGCCGCAGATGGGGGCGCGGTTCACGCAGTACACCGCCGAGCTGGGGCCGGCAGCCGCGAGCGGCCCGCCGCCGCCGGGCGTCGAGCGTTTCGTGTTCGTGCTGAGCGGCAGCGTGCAACTGGCGGTCGAGGGCAAGTCGCGCACGTTGGGCCCGGGGCACTTCGCGTTTCTGCCCGCCGACATGCCGCACGAGATGACCACAGGCGAGGGGCCGTCATCGGCGAAGCTGGCCGTCTTCGAAAAGCGCTTGGAACCCGACGGCACGGCCGCGCCCCAAGTGCGCGTCGGCGATCAGCGCGACGTTGCCGGCGACGTCTTCCTGGGCGACCCCGCCTTGCGCTTGCAGACGCTGCTGCCGACCGAGCCAGCGTTCGACCTGGCGGTAAACTTGTTCACCTACGACCCCGGCGGACACCTGCCGCAGGTCGAAATCCACGTCATGGAACACGGGCTGCTGATGCTCGAGGGTTCGGGCGTTTATCGCCTGGGGGAGGATTGGTTTCCGGTACAGCAGGGCGACGTGATCTGGATGGCCGCGTATTGCCCGCAATGGTTCGTCGCCATGGGCAAGAAGCCGGCTCGCTACTTGTACTACAAGGACGTGAGCCGCGACCACACGACGCTGTGAGCACCCGATTCGGCCACATGGAATCCACCGTCGACATCGCGAAACTCTCCGCCGAGCTGGAGCATCTGGCCACCTTCACCGACGCGCCCCCGCCGGCGGTCACTCGGGTGATGCTCTCCGACACCGATCTGGCCGCACGCGAATACCTGATGAGGCTGATGGAAGAGGCCGGCTTGACCGTGCGCATCGACGCGGCGGGCAACCTCTTTGCGCGGTGGTCGGGCACCGATCCTCACTTGCCGGCCGTGGCCACCGGGTCGCACACCGACGCCATTCCCCACTCGGGACGGTACGACGGCACCGTGGGCGTGTTGGGCGGCCTCGAGGCAATTCGCTCGCTCAAGCGGTCGGGGCATTTGCCGCGGCGGGCCATCGAGCTGGTGATGTTCACCGCCGAAGAGCCCACGCGCTACGGCGTCGGCTGCCTGGGAAGCCGACTCATGTCGGGAGCCATCACGGGCCGCAAGGCCGAGAAACTGGTCGATGGCGATGGTGTATCGTTCGGCGATTTCCACAAGCGTGCCGGCGGCGCAGGCACGCTCGAAGAAGTGCGCTTGCCGCGGAAGCATTTTCGCGCCTTTGTCGAGTTGCACATCGAGCAAGGGCCGCGACTGGAAGCCTCGGAAACTCCGATCGGCATCGTCACGGCTATCGCCGCGCCCGCGTCGCTGCGGGTCACGTACGTGGGTGCCGGCGGCCACGCGGGGGCGGTGCTGATGGCCGACCGGCGCGATGCCCTGTTGCCGGCCGCGGAGTTGGCCGTGGCCGTCGACTCGACGGCGCGCAACCTGGGCACGACCGACACCGTGGCCACGACCGGCGTGCTCGACGTCCATCCGCGTGCCGTCAACAGCATTCCCAGCCGCACGTACCTGGAAATCGACGTGCGCGACGTCAACGAGTCGCGCCGCAACAACGTGCTGGACGTGATCCGCCATCAGGCCCAGGCCATCGGCGACCGCCACCGGCAGGAGACCACGGTCGAAACAATCAACGCCGACGCGCCGGCGACCTGCGATCCGCAAATCGTCAAGGTAATCGAAGCGGCCGCCGACGAAGCGCAACTGACGTCGAGCCGCATGATCAGCCGCGCCTACCACGATTCGTTGTTCATGGCCCAAGTCTGTCCGACGGGCATGATCTTCATTCCTTGCCGCGAGGGGCTGAGCCACTGTCCCGAAGAGTACGCTTCGCCGCTGGACATTGCCCGGGGCGTGCAGGTGCTGGCGGCCACGTTGGCCCGATTGAGCTCCGAATGATTCGTTCGCTCTCGGTTCAGCCGGGGCGATTCCTATTGAGAAAGCAAACCATGACCGCCCCCTCGCTCGTCTCTCAATCGTATGGCAAGACGCAGGTGCGGCTTTCGCGCGTGTTTCGTGATGGCCCGCGCCACGAGATCATCGAGACGACGCTCTCAATTGCCTTGGAAGGGGACTTCGACGCGGCGTACACGCAGGCCAATAACGCTCCGGTCGTGCCCACCGACACGATGAAGAACACTGTGTATGTCTTGGCGCGCCGCCACGCGATTCGCTCGATCGAAGGCTTCGGCCAATTGCTGGCCGGGCACTTCCTGGAACAGTACGCCCAAGTTTCTCAAGCAACCGTGACCTGCGAGCAGCAACCGTGGTCGCGGATGGAGTTCGGCGGCCAGGCTCACGACCATGCGTTTCTCGGCGCGACGGCACAGCGCTACACCTGCCGCGTTGCCGCCCGCCGTGGGGCCGTAACGACCATGACGTCCGGATTGGCGGGGCTCCGGGTGCTGAAAACGACCCGCTCGGCGTTTGTCGACTTCTATCGTGACGAGTACACCACGCTGCCCGACGCGGAGGATCGGATTTTCGCCACGGCGATCGAAGCCCATTGGCCTTGCCCTAGGCTCGATGCGGACTGGACTGCGGCGCGGCAGGCAATTCGCGCGGCCCTGCTCGAGGTGTTTGCCAACCAGGACAGCAAATCGGTGCAGCACACGCTGTATGCGATGGCGCAGTCGGCCTTCGCGGCCTGCAACGCGATCGACGAAATCAGCATTCGCATGCCCAACCAGCATCACCTGCTGGCGAACCTAGCGCCGTTTGACCTCGACAATCCCAACGAAGTGTTCGTGCCCACGAGCGAGCCGTTTGGAGACATTCAGGCCACGCTCCGCCGCGGCGACTGAGAACATGAACGCCCAGCAAACTTCTCCGCCGCGATTCGCGCTTCGCAGCCGCCGGGTCGTGTTGCCCGACGGCGTGCGGCCCGCGGTCGTGGTCGTGGAGGGCGAGAAGATATTCGAAGTCGTCGACCACGGCACGGCGAGTCCGGCCTACCCGATCGAGGATCTGGGCGACCTGGTCCTCGCGCCGGGAATTGTCGACATCCACGTGCACATCAACGAGCCGGGGCGCACCGAGTGGGAAGGATTCGAGACCGCCACACAGGCAGCAGCGGCCGGCGGTGTCACGACGCTGGTCGACATGCCGCTCAACAGCAGCCCGACGACGACTTCGCCGGCGGCCCTCGAGGCGAAACGACAAGCCGCCGCCGGAAAGTGCTGGGTCGACGTTGGCTTTTACGGAGGACTCATCTCGGGCAACGCTGCCGAGGTGGCGCCGCTGCTCGAAGCCGGCGCGCTGGGCATCAAGGCGTTTCTTTGCCCCTCAGGGCTCGATGATTTTTCCGCGGCGGCGCTTGAGGACCTCGAAGCCGCGGCCCCGGCCCTGACGCGTGCAGGTCGACCGCTCTTGGTGCATGCGGAATTGGTCGATCCCAAGACGCGGCAACCGGCGACGACGCGGAGCTACGCGGAGTTCGCTGCCAGTCGCCCGCCGGATTGGGAAGCGGCCGCGATCGAGATGCTCATCGACTTTTGCCGCCGCACGGGCTGCCGGGTGCATGTCGTTCATCTGTCGAATGCCGGTGCGCTGCCGATGCTGGACGAGGCCCGCGGCGAGGGCATGCCGATTTCGGTCGAGACGTGCCCGCACTATTTGCATTTTTCGAGCGACCAGGTGCCCGAGGGCGCCACGCAGTTCAAGTGCGCGCCGCCGTTTCGTGACGCGTCGCAGCGTGAGCAGCTCTGGGAGGGTTTGCGGCGAGGCGGAATCGATACCGTGGGTTCCGACCATTCCCCCTGCCCTCCGGCAATGAAACATCTCGAGTCAGGTGATTTCGTGGCCGCCTGGGGCGGCATCAGCTCGCTGGAACTGACCCTGCCGGTGGTTTGGACGGGGGCCGCCGCGCGGAGCTTCGATCTGGCGACCGTCTTCGGCTGGTTGTCCGAGCGGCCGTCGCAGCTGGTTGGGCTCGGCGACCGCAAGGGGCGTATCGCCCCGGGATTCGATGCCGACCTCGTCGTCTGGAACCCGGAGGCGCGTTGGACGGTCGACGCCGAGCGCCTTCACCAGCGCCACAAGCTGACTCCCTATGACGGCGCGGAACTTTGCGGCCGGGTCGAGCGCACGTACGTACGGGGACATCGGGCCTGGTCCTCCCCTACAATTTGTGAAACACCGCCGGGACAACTTCTCAGCGCGGACTCCTTGCCGCGGGAGCTGTGAGCATGGCCATCGCCGAAAGAATCAACGCGCTGAATGCCGCCGAGGCCACCACGGCCATGACGAATTGTTGCGCGGCCCAGAAATGGATCGAGGCGATGATGGCCTGCCGGCCCTTCGACGACGATGAACACGTGCTTGCCCGGGCTGAAGCGATCTGGCGGCAACTCGACGGCGACGCCTGGCGGGAAGCGTTCGCGGCGCATCCGAAAATCGGCGATCTCGATAGCCTGCGAGCGCGGTTCGCGGATACGCGCGCTTGGGCGGGCGACGAACAGGCTGGCGTGACCGGTGCTGACGAGGAAGTGCTACGACAGTTGGCCCGGCTCAACGGCGAGTACGAAAACCGCTTCGGCCACATCTTCATCGTGTGTGCCACGGGCAAAAGCGCTGCAGAAATGCTGGCCATCCTGCAAAGCCGCATCGATAACGCCCCCGACAAGGAACTGCGGATTGCCGCGGAAGAACAACTCAAGATCACCCTGATTCGTTTGCGAAAGCTCGCGCCATGAATATCTCCATCTCGACCCACGTGCTGGATACTTCGATCGGCCGCCCGGCCGGGGGCCTCGAATTCGAACTGGCCCGCCAGAACGCCGAGGGGAATTGGGATGTGCTCGTCGAACGCGCGACCGACGACGACGGCCGAGCAGGCGACCTGCGGGCCGACGCCCAACCGCCCGGCGGCGTGTTCCGCTTGACGTTCGCCACCGGGGCGTACTTCAAGCGCATGGGGGTCGACACGTTCTATCCGCAGGTGAGCGTCGAGTTTCGCGCCTCGCCCGACGAGCACTACCACGTGCCGCTCCTGGTCAGCCCATTCGGCTATTCGACGTACCGCGGCAGTTGAAGGCTGACGACACGCCCCCCGGGCTTATCCCCTCGAAAACGGCTAGCTTTGCCGATGGCCAGCGTACTTCGACTCGAGCGGTTCGATTGCGCTGCTGGTGTTGGTTAGAATCGTGCCAGGTCCGGCGCAGCACTCTCACTCTCGGAAGTCTCCGGGAATAAAATGGCCAGCTTGGCCCGACCTTATTGGAATATGTTGACCCCGCGGAGCACCGCCTCATGCTGAAACGCCGCTTGCTGCTGGAATGCCTGGAGTCTCGCCAACTCTTGGCGGTGACGACTCCTGGGACGCTGAATCGCCCCGCCGACCCGGTCGTGATGACCGGTGCCGATGTTCCCGCGGTGCTGGGCATCGCTCCTGAGGACCTGGTTGCCTTTCGCGACACCGGCAGCGGCTGGGAGCAGATTCCCATTCAGGTCGACGAGCGGGCGCTGGCCACGATGCACCAGATCTACGGCCAGGCGATCAATCACCCGAACCTGACGATCCTCACCTACGCCGACCCAAATACGTATGTGGGGGCCGATCCCGATTCGACGTTGGACGCCGACGACGAGATCGCCTTCATGGCCAAGGACACCGGCGGACGCGTTTCGCTCTCGCAGCCGGCACCGGCCGACGTGGACCTCGCGTCGCGAGTCGAGTTGGTGATCTCCGATCCGGTGGACGCGGGCAATCAAGGTTGGGTCTATCTGTTCCAGCGTACGTCCGGCGCGCTCAGCCCCGGAGCCGGCGTCAGCTACGTCGACTACCAGTTCAACCTGCTGGTGGGCAACGGCAACTATCTGGCCAACTACGACACCGCCAGCGGCCCCAACCCCGAGAACAGTACGATCGAAACCGATTACTACTCCCGGCGATTCGTCGAGCGCTGGATCACCGATGAGCTGAACATCAAAGTGGGCACCGACGTCGACCTGCTCGATCGCCACCGCTTTCAGTTCGCGCCCGGGTTCGGCGGCCGCTCCGAAGATACGTTTTCCGCGGGCGAGGGCGCTTTCATCATCAACAAGAGCGGCCCCGTGCGGGCGATTCGTTCCTGGGTGGGCGCCAATAGCGGACCCTACACCCAGCGTGAGGAGATCTATTACGAGCAGCGCGAGGATGTCTATACGTACCTGCGCGTGCATGCGATCCCCGCCGGGATGGACCTGTTCGACTACAACGCCGCGGCCAGCGGCATGATCTACTACAATGAGTTGAACCCCGCCGGCGTTCTCGTCGACGGTCAGCCCGACTCAGTGACTACCGGCGCGTATGAGTGGGAACTGCTGGTCGGCGCTCAAGGCTCGCTGTCGCAGAGCCACGTGCTCGATACGAATCTGCCGGGCTACAGCCAGACGTCCTACTACCTGGACGACATCACACCTCCTGCCGGCGAAACGCAGGTGACCGGCGACTCCGAATCGTGGGGGCAAAGCGGACCCTGGATTCACAACCTGGCATCCACCGACGTGGGCAGCCCCTACTATTTGACGTCGCTGCGCGCCTTGTACTACGGTGGGCCGGACGTGACGACGGCCGACGCCGAACGCCACAACGAGCTGGTTCACAATCCGCTGCAGGCAGCGATCGACGGCTCGCCCCAGCCGGCCGCGATCCTCGGGCGTCACGTGTTCTACAACGAATCGAAGTTCGATGGCGGCACCCCCGGCGTCAGCACTTCCGACGACCTGGCGATCGCAACCGACAAGAGCGCCTACCTGCCCGGCAGCGGCGCTGCGACCTTCGACAACGTCACCAGCTACTCGCGCGGCATCAACGGCATCATGATCGACATCGCCGCTCCGGCCGGCACGCTGTCGATCGACGATTTTGCGTTCAAGATGAGCGCGCAATCCGGAGCCAATAACACGCCCAGCACCTGGTCGGCCGCTCCGGCACCGGCGGCCTTCAGCGTTCGCCCGGGCGCCGGCGTGAGCGGATCCGATCGCGTCGAGATCATTTGGCCAGCCGGCGCGATCGAGAACCGCTGGCTGGAAGTGCTCGTCGAAGGCGACGATGCCCTTGGCGCCAACAACACCAACACGGGCCTGGCCGCTTCGGACATCTTCTACTTCGGCAATCGCATCGGCGAAACCGGCAGCGGCACGCCGGGTCTGGCAATCACCAACGCCTCGGACGAGATCGCGGCCCGCAACAACCCAGGTTTCGGCGCGGCGGTGACGAACCCGTTCGACTTCGACCGCAGTGGAATTGTAAATGCGCTTGACAGCATCGTTGCCCGCAACAACGTCGGCACGCTGACCTACATCAACCTCAGCGATCCGCCGGCCGCCCCGCAGGGTTCAAGCGGGGAACCGACGGCCGCTGTTGCCTTGGCCCTTGCTGAGCAACAGTTCCGTGACGAGGTCGTGCGCGAGCAGGCTTCTGTTGCTTCGACCGGCCCCGACCTGCAAAGTACGACGCGATCCTCGCGGACTGCCTCCGCACCACAGTTGCTGGTCACGTCAGCGCTGGTCGAGCTGGAGCTCGTCGCCAACGAGACTCCTCTCGATGAGCTCGTCGGCGACGAGTTGCTGGCGAGCCTTACCAGTTGAGCACGTTGCAGCCCAAGATTGAAATCGCCGTCGGCAGGACGCAACGGCTACTTGGTCTTCTCGGGCAACTCCTCAATCCAGACAATCAGCCCATCGGTGGGTTGCATATCGACCGTCGAGCCATTCGGCGGCACTTGTTTGCTCTTTCGCATCCGTAGCAGCACCAGCGGAGTGTCGACGGAATGGGCTTCGGTCCGTTTTCGTCCCGCGATCCGGCTTCCCCAACCGGGCCGATCGACGTTGTCGAGCCATGCTGGCGGGTTGCGGATGTCGATGGCGGTTTCACGACCGGGCATCCCGAGTGTGATCTTCCACTCGTCCGCGACGTTCTTCCAGAGGGCGAGTGTGATGATCATCGGCTCACCTTTTGCGGCCGGCTTGGCGTACCGATCGAGCAATTCCAGCCGATTCCGACGAGGGGGAACTTGGGGCAATCCCGATTCGGGTACGTTGTCGAACGCCCAGCGGAACTGATCGCGTTTGCCCGTGGGCAGGTGCACGCGCCATCGCCATTGCATATCACCGGGCCCAAAGTTGGGCAGCGCGAGTATCGCATACTGCTTGGGATCGTCGATCGTCAGATTTCCCAACTCGCTGTTTGCCTCGGCCAGTGCCTGCCGCGTTTCCTGCAATTGACGCGACGTGTGAAAGTGAGAGACAGCCACGCAAATGACAGTGGTGAGCAGCAGCAAGGTCGTCAGCGAGAACCGCAGCCGGCGGCGCAGAGGCGCGGCCGGTGTTGTCGCTTCCGAGGTAGCTGGCGGAGCGTCTGCCACGGCCTGTCTCCTTCCCCGCGATGAACTTCAGTAGGCCCGGCAGGACTCGAACCTGCGACCAAGGGATTATGAGTCCCCTGCTCTAACCAACTGAGCTACGGGCCCGTGGTCTCAGGGTCAATATAGCCCGTTGCGGGGGCGGGGGACAGGTGCGCGGGGGCTCGATCGGTCGCAGCGCGAACAAGAGGCAAGGGACTCCCGCTCGGTCGGATATCGGCCGTTCGGATTCGCGGGAAAGCTCTTGGCAACCGCCGCCGGCTCAATCTTCGTTAAGCTTTGCGATCTCGCCGCCGTCGCGGGTGGAAAGGGCGCGCCAGAGGAAGAGGTCGATATCGTCGTGGATCACGCGAACGCTGCCATCCATGAAGGCGGCGTTGACCATGTCGGGGTGGTAGCTCCGCGAGGTGATGGCCGCGTAGGTTGGCTGCGTCGCGCTTTTGCCTTCCTGCTGCGAGTTGTAGTCAATGTCGTAGGTCAGGCCATCGGTGTGCTGGTAGGCCACGACGGTGTTGGGAACGAACGTCGTCGTGATGCCGCTATGGTGCACGCGACCGTCGCACCACTCGGTATGGCCCGTGTTGTCGTTGGTCATGGGCCCCAACTTAAACTGCGAACCGGTGGCGAAGGCGGTGATGTCGGCCGGTTGTTGTGGGATCGTCGGGCCAGGGTCGCTCGAGTTGCGGAAGTAGGAGGTGAAGGCCTTCACCTCAGCAGCGCACAGCGTGTGGGCCGTGCCGTCGGCAATGCTGGAATGACGCACGCCGCCATTGACCGCAAAGGCGCCAGGCCCCGCCTCGCCGGTCGCCGGGTCGTAGACATGCCACGTGCCGAGATTGAAGCCATAATTCTGCGGATAGATGTAGGGCGCGCCGTTCCTGATCCGCACGGTGTCGTGCACTTCGCTGGGACACAGGTAGATGCCGATTCGCGTCTGCGGCACGCCGCTGTCGAGTTGGGCGTCCCAGGCGATGTCGAGTTTCACGAGGTCGTAGGCGGCACTCTCCTCGTGATAGGGCAGGATGCGTCCGTGGATCGACCACGATCCGTTGTTACCGGTGAGGGCGGTGCCGCGCTGAATCTCAAAGCTAGGGGGAAACTGCCCGCGAGAGGATTCGAAGTTGTGCACGGCCAGGGCCAACTGCCGCAAGTTGTTTTGACACTGCGAGCGCCGGGCGGCCTCGCGCGAAGCCTGAATGGCCGGCAGCAACAGCGCCACCAGCACGCCGATGATCGCGATGACAACCAACAGCTCGACCAAGGTGAACGCGGGACGGTACCGGTACGGCATGGGGGCGATCCTTTTGAGGCGGCGCGGCGGGATACGCGTTTCGCGGCGAACGCGTGGGCGACAGTGGGCTGCAATTGCAGTGCCCGATACTGGCAAAAGAGGGCCCCGTGCACGTGCCATGCGGTGGCCGAACGTAAGTCCACGTGACGTCTGCACTTGGTCCGATTCGCGGGGGTTTGCGGTCGACGCCCGAGCAGACCGCGACGACAGTCCCTAGCGCTCGACGTCGGCGAACAATTGCGCTCGGCGGCGAAAAAACTGCCGCGAGTCAGGGAGATGCCTTACTCCACCGTCACGCTCTTGGCCAGGTTGCGGGGCTTGTCGACGTCGCAGCCGCGCAACAGGGCGATGTGGTAGGAGAGCAACTGCAGCGGCACGATCGTGACGATCGGCTGCAGGAAGTCTTCGACGTTGGGCACCACGATCACGTCGTCGGCCAGGTCGGCCACGCGGGTGTCGTCCTCGCACACCACCGCGATCACCGGACCGCCGCGGGCCTTGATCTCCTCGAGGTTCGACATCACTTTGTCGTACACGAACCCGTGCGGAATAATCACCACACTGGGCGTGTGCTCGTCGACCAGGGCGATGGGGCCGTGCTTCATTTCGGCGGCCGGGTAGCCCTCGGCGTGGATGTAGCTGATTTCCTTGAGCTTGAGCGCGCCCTCAAGCGCCGTGGGGAAGTTGTACTGCCGCCCGAGGTACAGGAAGTTGTTGCAGTGGGCGTACTTGGCCGCGATCTCCTTCACGGCCGCGCCGGTCGACAGGGCCTGGGCCACCTGGTCGGGCAGCTTGTGCAGTTGCTCGATGATGCGCATGCCGGCGTCGAAGCTCAGGTTGCGCATGCGGCCGAAATAGAGGGCCAGCATCGCCAGCACGACGCACTGCGACGTGAAGGCCTTGGTCGAGGCAACGCCGATTTCCTGGCCGGCGTGCAGGTAGATGCCGCCGTCGGCCGCCTGGGCGATCGAGCTGCCCACGACGTTGCAGATGGCCAAGGTGGGATGCCCCTTGCGCTTCATCTCGCGCAGGGCCGCCAGCGTGTCGGCCGTTTCGCCGCTCTGCGTGATGGCGAACAGCAGCGTGTTGCTCTCCAGCGGCGGATTGCGATAGCGCAGCTCGCTGGCGTACTCCACTTCGACGGGGATCTGGGCCATCTCCTCAATCATGTACTCGCCCACCAGCGCCGCGTGCCAACTCGTGCCGCAGGCGGTCAGCAAGATGCGGTTGGCCCGTCGCAATTGCTGGGGCGTGAGGTTCAATCCGCCGAAGATCGCGGTGGCCTCGTCCACGCTCAGACGTCCGCGCATCGAGTTGCGGATCGTCTCAGGCTGCTCGTAGATCTCCTTGAGCATGTAGTGCGGGTAGCCGTCGAGCGCCACGGCGTCGGGGGTCATCTCCAACACGTCGATCTGGTGCTGCACGTATCCCTGGTCGCGATCGATGACGCGCAGGGAATCGGCCGTCACCACGGCGAGTTGGTGATCGGCGAGGTAGACGATCTGTTCGGTATGGCCGGCCAAGGGCGAGGCATCGCTGGCGATGATGTGCTCGCCTTCGCCCACGCCGACGACGAGCGGGCTGCCCAGCCGGGCCGCAATGATCACGTCGGGATAGTCGCGAAACAGCACGGCCAGGCCGTAGGTGCCTTGCAGTTGGGCCACGGCCTGCTGCACGGCGTCGGCCAGCAGGCGATGGTGGGGCGCGATCCAGCCGTCGACCGGCTCGCCGGCGGTGTGCTCGTCGGGGCCGGCGGCCAGTCGGTCCTCGTAGCAGCGGCCGATCAGTTTGGCGATCACTTCGGTGTCGGTCGCCGACTCGAACACGCAGCCCTCGGCCTCGAGTCGGGCCTTGATTTGGCGGAAGTTCTCGATGACGCCGTTGTGCACGATGGCCACGGCATGGTCGCCCCCGAAGTGCGGATGGGCGTTGACGTCGGTGGCCGGACCGTGCGTGGCCCAGCGCGTGTGACCGATGCCCACGCAGCCGGGCGAGGCGTGCTCGGCGAGCTCCTGCACGAGATTGTCGAGCCGGCCGGCCCGCTTGGTGAGCAGCAGTTGGCCGCCGTCGATCGTGGCCACGCCGGCGCTGTCGTACCCGCGATACTCGAGGCGACGCAGTCCCTCGATCAGATAGGGCACCGCGTCCCGCGGGCCGATGTAGGCAACAATTCCGCACATGGCTTGGGAGCTCCAGGGGGGTTACCCAAAACCTTAGCATACGCGACGTTGCCGCCAGTCGCCATATTGGTGCGACTGCATGGCGTCACCACCGGCGCGGCGGCCCGCGGGCAAACCGATCTTTCCCGAAAAACCGGATATCGGCTACAACCCCCGCCTGGCTGAATCCTCTCCAACGGCGGAATGCGCGCATGGCCACCTCGCTCCCGCGGCTGCGGTCTTACACCACCAGCTACGTCGTCATTCCGGCGCGCTTGGCGTCGACGCGGCTGCCGCGCAAGCTTCTGCTGGCCGAAACGGGCAAACCCCTGCTGCAACATACCTACGAGGCAGCAGCTCGGGCGGCGCGACCCGCGGGTCTGGTCGTGGCCGCCGATAGCGACGAGATCGCGACGACGGTGCGCGCCTTCGGCGGCGACGTGCGGATGACCAGTGCCGATTGTGCCAGCGGCACCGACCGGGTGGCCGAGGTGGCTCGCGAGCTACCCGAGGCCGACATCCTGGTCAACGTCCAGGGCGACGAGCCGGAGCTGCCGGGGGCATCGATCGATCTGGCGATCGAGCTGTTGGAAGCCAACCCGGAAATGGAAATGTCGACTCTGGCCACGCCGATCCGCGATCGGGCGATGCTCGAGGATCCCTCGTGCGTTAAGGTCGTGTTCGACGGCGGCGGCCGGGCGCTGTATTTCAGCCGCAGCCCGATTCCGCACGCCCGCGAGTGGCGCGACGAGCTACTTTCGGCCGAGCCGCCCTGTTTCTATCTCCACATCGGATTGTATGCGTATCGCCGCGATTTTCTGCTTCGCCTCGCCGAGCTTCCCCGCACGCCGCTGGAAAAGCTCGAGAACCTGGAACAGCTCCGGGTGCTGGAAAACGGCCATTCGATCGCCGTAGGCGTGGTGCACGATCGCACGGTGGGCATCGACACGCCCGAGGATTACCGGGCGTTTGTCAGCCGGGTGCGAGTCGGCTACGATACGGTTCCAGGGTTGAGCGACCCTGGCCCCGCCTGATTTGGCCCGCCAGAGCCAACCGCCCACGTGTTTTTCGCGTCTCGGGCTGCGTTTTCTCCGAGGTTTCCCGCAGGGAAGTCGTTTTCCTACAGGACGTTCATGGCATGACCAAGTACATCTTCGTTACCGGTGGCGTGGTGAGCTCGCTGGGCAAGGGGCTCACGAGCGCTTCGATCGGCATGTTGCTCGAGCAGCGCGGGCTGCGCGTGCGGATGCAGAAGCTCGATCCTTACATCAACGTCGACCCCGGCACGATGAGCCCCTACCAGCACGGCGAAGTCTATGTGCTGGACGACGGTAGCGAAACGGACCTCGACCTCGGGCACTACGAGCGCTTTACGCACAGCCCGCTGTCGCGCGATTCGAACTACACGACGGGGCAGATCTACCAGTCGGTGATCAACAAGGAGCGGCGGGGCGAGTTCTTGGGCAAGACCGTGCAGGTCATTCCGCACATCACGAACGAAATCAAGAGTTGCATCCGCAAGCTGGCCGACGACGACGTCGACGTCGTGATCACCGAGATCGGCGGCACCGTGGGCGACATCGAAAGCCAGCCTTTTTTGGAGGCGATTCGACAGTTTTCGCTCGACGCGGGCAAGCGCAACTGCCTGTACATTCACCTGACGCTGGTTCCGTACTTGAAGGCCGCCGGCGAATTGAAGACCAAGCCGACACAGCACTCGGTCGGACAGTTGCGGCAGATCGGTATCCAGCCCGACATTCTGATCTGCCGCACCGAGCGCTCGCTGCCGCGCGACGATCGGGAAAAGATCGCCCTGTTCTGCAATGTGCCGATCGAGGCGGTGATCGAAGAGCGGGACAAGGACTTTTCGATCTACGAAGTCCCCTTGAGCCTGGTCGAGAACAAGCTCGACGACCTGATCGTCGACTCGCTGCAGTTGCAAGCCGAGCCGCTCGAGTTGGACCATTGGCGCGAGTTGGTCCACAACCTGCGCAACCCGGAGCACGAAATCTCGATCGCCGTGGTCGGCAAATACGCGGAACATCGCGATGCGTACAAGTCGATCTACGAAGCCCTGGACCACGCGGGCATCGCGCATCACACGCAGATTCGGATTCAGCGGATTCAGAGCGAATCGATCGAGCAGGAAGGGCCCGAGCGGCTGCTCTCAGGCAGCGACGCGATCCTGGTGCCCGGCGGCTTCGGCGAGCGCGGCATCGAGGGCAAGGTCGAGGCGATTCGATTCGCCCGCGAGCGTGGGATTCCATTCTTGGGCATTTGCCTGGGACTGCACTGCGCGGCGATCGAATTTGCGCGCAACGTGGTGGGGCTGGCGGGGGCTCATTCGACCGAGTTCAACAAAGACACCCCGCATCCGATTATCTGCCTGCTCGACGAGCAGAAGTCGATCACCGACAAGGGGGGCACGATGCGGCTGGGGGCGCAGCCGGCCCACCTGGCCAGCGAAAGCCGCAGCGCCACGGCCTACGGACGCGAGGTGATCTCGGAACGTCACCGGCACCGTTACGAGTTCAACAACGTGTATCGCCAGCAGTTCGCCGCCAACGGCGTGGTGTTCGCCGGCACGAGCCCCGACGCCTCGCTGGTGGAAATCCTCGAGATCGAAGGCCATCCCTGGTTCGTGGCGGTGCAGTTCCACCCGGAGTTCAAGTCGAAGCCCACCAGCCCGCATCCGCTGATTGCGGGCTTCGTGCGGGCGGCGCTCGAGCGGCATCAATCGCGGGGCGCGGCCACGCAGCACGTATAGACGCGGTCGATGCATCGCGTGGGACGACTAGCGCGGCGATCGCGCTTTAGAAGAGAAAAAAACTCCATGCCCGGCAGCTGCATGTTTGGGCATCCGTACCAAACGAGCCCGTTCCCTGGGACTTGCATTCCCCAACAGGAGACACGGGCTGTAATCTACTGTGGTCCTACACTGCCGGACATGGAGGTTAAGTCGTGGTGGGGGCGGCCAAAGCCGGGGCCGCTAGCCGGATAGCTGATCGAAGAGCCGACGAAACTCGGGCATGTGCGCTTCGAGATGCGCGAGCCAGGCCGGCCCGCTCCAGATTTCGACGCAGACGCCCGCACCGACGACCGTCACATCGCCTCCCTGTTCGACCCCGAGAAATTCGCGAAAGCCCTCGGGAATGGTCAATCGGCCGCGTCCCGCCAGCGGCACGGTCTTGTGTCGGGTGGAGAGCAGTCGTCCCAACAACTGGACTTCCTCCAGCTTGCCCTCGAGACGCCCTGCCCGCATCTTGCTGCGAACCAGTTCGACGCCTTGGTCGAGTTGGTTTTGCCAAATTGCGGGGTTCCAAAGGCTGAGGCAGCCGGGCCGCTCCTTGGCCAGGATGCAATCCCCTGCATCGGCTGCCAGCGGATCGAGCAATTCCGCCGGAAGCGAGAGCCTGTAGCGATCGTCGAGCGTACGTGGAAACTCGCCGAGGATGAGTTCCTGCGGTGCGGCCATGGGCTGGCTGGTTTACCCAGTTTCTCGTGGGCAAGTTTCCCATCAAATCAACGCTTTTCTACCATCCTTGGGTCTGTTTCCCACGTTTCGTGCGAGTGTACCAATCGATTGCGTGATTGCAACCGGCTGCCGGCAAATTTTTTTTTCGCTGCGCAGACTACGTGTTTTCGCGGGTACTAGCGGTGCCGTTCGCTCGATTTCATCCAGGCGGGCAACTTGCGCTTGGCTCGCGAGGGCAAAATCCAGTACAGTTCGCCCCCTCGCAGCCGCGCTGGGGGCGAGGCGGGGTGGCGCGGAGTGCATTTCAG
Organism: Planctomycetota bacterium; assembly: GCA_003389325.1. Lineage (GTDB taxonomy): Bacteria > Planctomycetota > Planctomycetia > Pirellulales > PALSA-1355 > LB-PLM-3. The sequence goes on along the minus strand of QQVE01000048.1, from coordinate 257,590 downwards.
TCTGCGAGCAATCCACATAGCGATCAGTTTTCGGGGATGGGCGTGCATCACGTTCCTGCGGCAGACGAGCGCGTCGTGATCACCGGCATCGGCCTGGCCGCTTCGGTGGGCGACAATCGCGAAAGCGTGTGGCAAGCGGTGCGCGAAGGGCGCCGCGCGATGCGCCGCCTGAGCGGACTGATCGGCATTCCCGACGGCCTGCTGCTGGGCGCACCGGCCGACATCGAGCTGGAATACCCCGGCCAACTCAAGGTGCTGGCGCTGTGCGACCTCGTCTCCGACGAAGCGATGCGCGATTCGGGACTGCAGCCCGGCGAAGTCGACCCGGCCGAGTTCGGCTGCGCCGTCAGCGCCCACATGGGAGACATCCAACACGTCGTCGAGCGCGCCGGATACGCGCACCTCGACCCGGCGCCGCCGGGTACTTGGCAGAAACAATGGATCCCCAACACGGCCTGCTGGCGCGTGGCCGAACGCCACCGCCTGTACGGCCCGCGGCTGAGCCAATCGACCGCGTGCGCCAGCGGTCTGATCGCGGTGATGACCGCCGTGCGGGCCATTCAAGACGGCCAGTGCGAGTTGGCCCTGGCCGGCAGCGCCGAGGGCATTACGCCGCTGTTCGCCGCCGGATTCCACCAGATGCGCGTGCTGGCCGACCACGACGATCCCGAGCAGGCCTGCCGGCCGTTCGACAGCCACCGGCAGGGCTTCGTGATGGGCGAAGGCGGCGCCATGTTTGTTCTCGAGCGGCTCAGTCATGCCCAAAAGCGCGGAGCGCACATCTACGCCGAAGTGGCCGCCGGTCGGCTGCTGGCGATGGCCCACCACGTGACGGGAATCGACGCGGAAAGCGATGCCCTGGTGCGGCTCATTCAGGATGCATTGCGCACAGCCGACCTCGCCCCCTCGGACATCGGCTATATCAACGTGCACGGCACGGCCACGCCACAAAACGACGTGGCCGAGGCGCGAGCCATTCGCCGTGCGATGGGCCGCGCCGCCGATGACGTCTGCGCAAGCGCCACGAAGTCGGTGCTGGGGCATTTGATCAACGCCGCCGGCAGCGTGGAACTGGCGATTACGGCCCTGGCGATGCGCGACGGCTTCGTCCCCCCCACGATGAACCTGACGCAGCCCGACCCCGAGTGTGAGCTGGACTGCATTCCGCTGGTGGGCCGCAAGCATCCCTTCGTGTGCGGGCTCAAGCTGTCGGTGGCGTTCGGCGGAACGCTGGCGGCCGTCGTGCTCAAACGCCCCGACGAGGCCATCCCGGTCCGTCGCGCGATGGCCGCGTAGCATGTGCCCTCGAGCACGGCCCGCCTTCGAAGTGCGCCATTCCTGCCGTAGCTTCTGCCTGTCGGCCCGCGGTAAAATGGACGCGGTCGGCCTCTCCACGACGCTCCCACTCAACGAGGTACCCGCGATGAAAGCTTGCTGCTATGCACTTGCAGTTGTCCTTGCCGTGGCCGGCACGGCCCTGGCCGCCGAACACACCGACGATTCCCTCGACAAGGTGCAACGCAACCTCGCCGAAAAGAAGGCCCTGCTGATCGACGTCCGCGAGCCGGACGAATGGAAGCGCGGGCACCTGAAGCAGGCCCAGCTCGTGCCGCTTAGTGAGTTAAAGCAGATGAGCAGCGATCCGGCCGTGCGGGCGAAGGTCGAAAAGAATCTATCCAAGGAGCGGATTATCTACTGCCATTGTGCCAGCGGGTTTCGCGTGCTGTCAGCAGCCGACATTTTGGGCAAGCTGGGGTACGACGTTCGTCCGCTGTCCAGCGGCTTTTCCGACCTGCAGGAGTCCGGCTTTCCGGTGGCAGAACAGCCCTAGAAGGCTGCCGGCAACCGGTGTCCACAGCGGCATTGACCCGCGCCCACTAGGTGGATATTATCCGCACCCCTGCTCAAACGCCACGGCGGCGTCGCGCCGGTTGACCGCGCCATGGAAGGTGCACGTAAATGGACTGGATCTCGACAGCCTATTGGGTGGCCATTGCGTCGGTGACGCTGTTCACGCTGCTGATCACGTGGCAGGCCTTTGAGCACCGTCGCTACTGCCGCAGCCGATCGCGTCATCGCCCCCGACAAACCATTCACCAGCACCTCGCGCTGTTCGTGCCCTGCAAGGGCTTGGATGCCGACCTGGAAGCCAACTTGCGGCCGCTGTTCGAGCAGGATCACGAAGATTACGAGATCGTGTTCATCGTCGAAAGCGAGTGCGATCCGGCATGTGCCGCCATCGATCGGGTGATGGCCGAATACCCGGGCGTTCCTTCGCGCCGCGTCGTGGCGGGCATCTCCGATGGCACGGGGCAAAAGGTTCACAATTTGCTCGTGGCCACCGAGGAACTGCCCAAGGACATCGACGTGCTCGTGTTCGTCGACGCCGACGTGCGGCCGCCCCGCGACTGGCTGCGGTCGCTCACCAGCCGCATGCACCGCGAGCACGTCTCGACGGGATACCGCTGCTTTGTCCCCAAACGCAACACGCTGCCGAACCTGATCCTCTCGGCGCTCAACGGCTCGGTCGTGCCGATCATGTTCCCCGGCAAGCACCACTTGATCTGGGGCGGCTCCTGGGCGATCACGCGCGAAACCTTCCTCGAAAGCGGCCTGCGCGAAGCCTGGAAGGGAACGCTCAGCGACGACTTGATCGCCACGCGGGTCATGGCCGCCGCCGGGCGACGGGTGTCGGCCGAACCGATGTGCATTCTGCCCTCGCCGCTGGACGTGAGCTGGAGCGAGATGCTGGGATTCGTGCGGCGTCAATTGATCATTGGCCGCTGCTACACTGCGGTGCACTGGTACGCCCTGTTGTTCGGTACCGCCGTGATGCAAACGGTGTACTGGGGCAGCCTGGCCGCACTCGCATGGGGCCTGGCCGGCGGGGCCGAGTGGACCTGGCGGCCCGCCGTGGCGCTGGCCGTGGTTTACACGCTGCACGTCTGGCGCGCGTATTTGCGCCACAACGCCTCGCAATACTACCTGCCATACCGGCAGGACGATTTGGCCGTGGCGCGGCGATTCGACACCTGGTTGGGTCCCGTGGCCGGCGTGTTCGGGCTGGTGGGTCTGGTATCCTCGGCCTTTACGCGGCGGATCGTGTGGAAAGGCATTGCTTACGACATGGAGGCCGGCGGAGCCATTCGGCAAATTGTCCGTCCTCCGCAGCCGGCAGTCGCACCTGCCGGAGCAGCCCTCGGCGAAAGCTCGTCGTCGCGCCGGGCGGCTTAACTCGCAATCGCGTTACTTAGCACGGCGGAAAGGAATCCCCGATGCGTATTGTTCTGTGGGATACACGCAAGCTCGACGTCGCCAAGGACTTTGCCGGCGGATACGGTGTCGGCCAGTTTCCAGGCGGCGGCGGCATCGGCGGCCGCGTGGTGCGCCACTTCTTCAAGCGCGACTACCGGCCCACGGCCCTGGTGTTCGCCTATCTGGCGGCCATCTTCCGCAAGCTGGGGCACCACGTCGAGTACTCGCTCGATCGCGTGCCGGTGGGCGCCGACGTCTACATCTTCAATCCTTCGCTGATCACGCTGCCGCTGGAGCGCATGGCCATGAGCGAAGCCCTGGCGGCCACGCCGGGCAGCCGCGTGCTGGTCACCGGGCCCGTGGCCTACTCCATGGGCGAAGCGTTCGACGGGCTCGACGTGACGATCGTCCGCGGCGAAGCCGAGCAACTGCTGTGGAAGTTCGACGACGTGATGCAGTCGAGCGAGCGCACCGTCGAGGTGGGTAAAGTGGCCGACCTCGATGAGCTGCCGTTTCCCGACTGGTCGCCGTTCTCGCCCGGCCGGTTCTCGATCGGTTTCGACTTCACCAAGTTTCCCACGGGCCTGGTCCAGCAGAGCCGGGGCTGCACGCTGAAGTGCAACTACTGCCCCTACATCATTCTGGAAAACTCCACTCGGCTGCGCTCGCCGGAGATGGTCGCCGCCGAGATGCAGCGCGGCATTCAACTCTACGGCTTCCGCTCGTTCAAGTTCCGCGATCCGTTGTTCGGCGTCGACCGCAAGCGCGTGTTCCGGCTGGCCGAGTTGATTGGCTCGCTGCCGAAGAAGATCGAGTTCTCGATCGAAAGCCGCATCGATCTGCTGAGGCCCGACGTGTTGCGCGCCCTGCGCGACGTGGGGCTGACCAGCATTACCGTGGGCATCGAAACGCCCTCGGAAGAGACGCTCAGGCGCTACCACCGGGCCCCGATTCGCGACGACAAGCAGCGCGATTTCGTGCTGCTCTGTCGGGCGCTGGGGATTCGCACGGTGGCCGGGTTCATGATCGGCTTTCCCGAGGACACCGAGCGCTCGATTCGCACCGTGCTCCGCTATGCCAAAGCGGTGAATCCGACGTTTGCCAACTTCAACGTCGTGACGCCCTACCCGGGCACGGAGTTCTTCGAAGAGATCCGCGAGCAGATCGCCACGTTCGACACCTCGAAGTACACGGTCTATACGCCGGTGTTGAAATATCGCTACCTGACGCCCGAGCAGGTGTCGGAGCTGCACGCCAAGTGTTTCCTGAGCTACTACTTCCGCGGGCGCTGGTTCTGGGCGAACGCTCCGCTGGTCTGGCCGCGCTTGCAGAGAATGGGCTGGCGGTTGCCGCCGATGCCCGAGCCGGACCAGAACGTCCACGTCGGTCCGCCCAAGCCGCACACGTCGCTGCCGGTCGTGCAACCCGGCAAAGAAGACGCCAACCGCCGCGTCGCTTAGCGGCCACAGATCAGCACAACCAATGAGGGGACGCAAACCGTTGATGGTTTGCGCCCCCTTTTTGTTTAGTACAGAAAGCCGGCGGCGATCGTCAGCAGGGCAACCGTGACGGCAAACCAGGTGATGCTCGGCGGCGGGGGCTGTTGGCGCAGCTTGAGCACGACGCCCAGCAGCACCAGCGACAATACCGCGAAAACGAATCCGCCGAAGTGCAGGAGTGCGGCGAACAACCGCACCTTGTCGGCGTCCGGGCGGTCGCCGACGGCCAGAAACACTAGCGCCGCCACGCCCGCGCACAAGACGTTCGACATCACCGACATCATCCAGGCCACGGTGGCCATCTCGGCGGTGCGCGATTCGCCGCTTGCGTCACGCGGGATTGGCTTGCGTTTCGCCACGGGTTCGATGCCTTCTAGCAGCCTGTTGAGGTTCTTGACAGGCTGTGTGGTCGCAAGGAGGCGATCTCAAAATGACAACGCAAGTCGTTATTTCGTGAGCCGTGCGGAGCTTCGCTCCGCACCTGGCGAGGTTGAATTTGGCCAGGATGGCTTACTTCACCGGTCTGCTAGCCCACGGCACTTCGAAGCGTGCGTCTAGCGTCCCCAGGTCGTGACCACGAGGTCGCCGCAGCGTTTGAAGGCCACGCGCACCTGGAAGCCGCAGCACCACTCGTACTCGAGCGTCGGTCGGCCCAGGAAACCGCGGCCGTTGCACACTGTCGGATCACCCTCGCAGCAGGCCGGCAGGCACACTTCGACCTCGGCTTCGCAGCCGGTGCAGGGATCTTTGACGATCAACACGGTCGGAGTGCCCGGCTCGCAGCCGCAGCACAGCTTGGGTCCGCGGTGACGGTACTTGATGCACGGTTCCCAGCACACCGGCTCGGGCGTGCAGCAGGAAGGTTCGGCGGTCGAGGTGGCTTTCGCGAGGTTTGCCCTGGCGCTCGACCGAATGCGCGCCTCGGCCCGCGGGGCCCCGACGGCGGTCAGACCCAAACCCAAAACCAACACGTATCCCAACAGACGTTTCGACGACACTGCAAATCTCCTTGTGGCTAACCATCCACCGCCTTGTGACTGAGCATGCAAAGATGCCATATCTCGGGCGGAACCGCAACCACTTGGGGAATTTCGGGGGAATGTTCTGATTTCAGGCTTTGGGCGAAGTGGCCTTGCAGTGAGCCCAGGCAAGGCGTTTGCGCCGGCGTCATCGCGCGAACGCGTCGCTTGCGGCTCCGGCCGCAGCGCATCCCCGCAAACTCGGTCTGTTTCCTTGACCGGGGGGTGCGCAACCCTCTATGTTGCGGTCGTTATTCTCATCCTTACGATCCTCTGGAACGGGAGATAAGGCATGGCACATCCTGTTGCCCTGCGCGCTTGCGCGCACTCGCTGCTCTTGCTGGCCGGGTTTGTCACTTCTGCGGTCCTCGCTCAGGCGAGCTTGGCGTCGGAAATCGTCGTCCGGAGCTTCGAGGGACCGCCCAACTCCCCCTTCGTGCCGTTCGAGGCGGACATGCGTATGGCAACTCGCATGACCTCTCCGGTCGACGGAACGATTGTCGGGGTGCAACTTCTTTGGGGCTCGGGTTTCGGCACGGCCGCGCCTGCTCAGCAGACGGCCATACGGATCTCCGATACGGTTCCGCTCAGCGGAGGCCCATCCATCCTGCTGCCGGGTGCGGTTCTCGCCACGATTGATGCTCCCGTGCTGATCGACGGAGGTGCGAACGAGTTTCGCTTTCTGGACCCCGGCACGAACCTGATCCCGCTGTCCGTGCCCGTCTCGGCCGGGCAGCATTTCTTTGTCGACTTGGAATCGCCAGAACCGCCCGACGCGCCATTTCCGGGACTGCTTCGCGGCAACAGTCCGGGTCTTCAGAACTTTATGGCCATTCCCTCGGCTCGCCCAGGGCCAAGCCTCGATGGCTGGTGGGACACGATCGCAGTCCATGGCCCGCCGGCATACGCGATGCGGGCCATCATCGAACCGGTGCCCGAGCCATCGAGCGTAGCGCTACTGGGCGTGGGTCTGGCTGCCTTGACGGCAGTCGCCTATCGCCGACGGCGCAACGCTGCGGTCGACGAAGAAGGTCGCGCAGGCATCGCCATGCGCCGGCACTAAAGTCCACCCCCAAGGTGCATTGGGGCGTCGCAGTCCGGTTTTCCGGCACGGTCGTTAGCCGGGCGGCTCGACTGCGGCGATCCCCCAAGCTTGGCGGATCGCGGAAATCTGCAAATCGCGGCCAGTTTTGGCCCCGCGCTGTTGTTGCGCCGCCATATCGCACTTTGCGGCCGCTTTTGCGAACCCCCTGGGTGTGACCTAGATTTCTCAAGGCGGCCCTAGAAGTGTGCGCACGCCGGGCAATGTCGCGGTCTGGCTGTTCCGAGGCCACCGCAACTCCGGCGCACGCTCCAGTACGAGCCGCCCCCGCACCCATCGCGTACAACATGGGCTTTGACGTGTCGGTCGACCTTTCATTACCGCTGACCGCCTTCGGACAGCCGCTGCAAGAGTCCATTCGTGAACTTCGGCGCGGCTACCAGTCCGTCTCCGAGTGTCTGGAACAGGCGCTGGTCGACTGCGAACAGCGCGGCAGCGAACTGGCCGATTGCCGCCGGCAGTTGGCCGAAGCCCGCCGCAGCCTCGCCGAGTGCGAACGCCAGTTGGAAGATCGCGCCCGCGCCGAGACCGAGCTGTCCGGCCGCTGCACTTCGATCAAGAAGCAGCTCGACGCCAAAAGCGCTGAGCTGACCGAAGCCTCCGAGCGGCTCACCCACTTGCAAGGCGAGTGCTCGAAGCACGAGCAGCGGCTCGAGATGCAGACCGAACAGAACGAACATCTGCGGGCCCAGATCGAACGGCTCGAGTCGGATCACCGCGAAGCGCGCGAAGAGCTGTCGCAGTTGCGCGGGCAGTTCGCCCCGCTGGCGGAATCGGCGGCCGAGGCGGCGCGTTTGCGCGGCGACCTGGCCGCGGCGCAAGCGGACCTGGAGCGGTTGCGCGAGCAACTGGCCGGCTCGCACGGCAACGACGAAGCACAAGCGCAGCTCGCGTCGCTGCAGGCCGAACGCCAACGACTGCAAAGCGAACTCGAGGGCCTGCGGCATCACGCCGCCGAGCTCAACGAGGCGCTGGCCGAACAGCGCCGCCAGGCCAACACCGAGCGCGAGAACTGGAGCGAAGAGCTGCGTCAGATGCGGCACTCGCTCGAACGCCAGTCCGACGCCTGGGCTCAACGTTCGGCCCAAGCGAACGAAGACGCCGCGGCACTGGCGGCCACCAAAGAACGGCTCTTGCAGGCCGAAGCCGAAATCGCCCATGCCAAGGAGCGCGGGCAAGCCCAATCGGAGCAGATCGGGCAGTTCCGCGAAGAGATCCAGCGGCTCGAGGCCCAGCGCGAAAGCGCCCGGGAAGAGCTCGCGCACTTGCAGGGTCACTTCGAGTCGCTGCGGGAGACGGCCTCGGAGGCGGCACGGTTGCAGGGCGAGTTGGCCGCGGCCCAGTCGGAGATCGCCCGCCTGCGCGAACAGTCGGAGCACCCGGCCGAGAACGCGGAGCTGGAGCAACAGCTCTACGCGATGCAGAGCGAGCGGCAGCAGTTGGTGGGAGAGCTCGAGGCCTTGCGCCGCCGAGCATCCGACTTGACCGAGGCGGTCGACGAGCAAAAGCGGATTGCCGCGACCGAACGCGAACAGTGGGGCGAGGAGCTGAAGCATCTGCGCGAGGCCCTCGACCGCCAGACGGCGGCCTGGGCCGAGCGCGGCGATCAGGATGCCGAGGAAGCCGCAGCGCTGGCGGCCGCCAAGGAACGCGTGCTGGCCGCCGAGGCGGAGATCGCCCAGGGCCAGGAACGCCTGCAGATCCAACAGGAACAAAACGAGCAGTTGCGCGAGGAGATCGGGCGGCTGGAGCACCGCGGCGAACAAGCGCGCGAAGAGTTGGCGCAACTACGCGGTCAGTTCGGCCCGCTGGCCGAAAGCGCTTCAGAAGCGGCTCGGCTGCGCGGCGAGCTCACGGCGGCCCAAAGCGAGATCGCCCGGCTGCGCGAGCAAGTGGCCAGCCCCGCCGAAGGCGCCGAGCTCGAACAGCAACTGTTCGCCGTGCAGAACGAGCGGCAGCACTTGCAGGGCGAACTCGAGGCCGTGCGGCAACGGGCCGCCGAACTCACCGACGCGCTGGCCGAGCAACAGCGGCAGGCCGCCGCCGAGCGCGAAGCCTGGGGCGAAGAGCTGCGACACATGCGCGAAACCCTGGAGCGGCAGTCCGAGGTCTGGGCCGCCCGGGCCGCCGATGGGTCGACCGACGGCGACGCAGCCGCGGCCGAAGCCCGGCTGCTGGAAGCGCAGGCCGAAGTCGCCCGCAGCCAGGAGCGGCTCACACAGCAAATCGAGCAGAACGAACGGTTGCGGCGCGAGATAGGCGAGCTCGAAGCTCACCGCAACGCCGCACAAGAAGAGTTGGCCCAACTGCGCGAGCAGGTGGAACCCCTGGAAAAAAGCGCTTCGGCCGCGGACCAGCTTCGCGCCGAACTCGAGAGCGCCCAGGCCGAACTGGCCCGGCTGGCCGACCAGGCAGCCTCGGGCGAAGGCGACGCGGCGCTTCAAGAACAACTTGCCGAGGCCGAAGCCGAGCGGCAGCAGTTGGAAAACGAACTCGATCTGCTGCGCCATCGGGGCGCCGAGCTGATCGAACAATTGGCCGAGCAAAAGCGGACGGCCGCTGCCGAGCGCGAGAGTTGGAGCGAAGAGCTGCGGCAATTGCGCAAGGCCGTCGAAATGCAGTCCGAAGCGTTGGCCCAGCGCGGCGATTCGTCGCCCGCCGCGGGCATGCATCGGGTCGAACCCTCCCCCCCGCCTGCGGCCAATCGTCCGACCGAGAGCAACGGTGCGCGGCCCGAAGATACGGTGTTGGGTTCGGTGATGGAACAGTTCGAGTCCCTGCAAAAGAGCAAAGTTCGCAAGCTGGCGAAACGATAGGGCCGCGGCCCTTTCCCCTGGCAAGACAAGAGCGAGAAGACCATGCGATCCAGCAACTCCACGAGTCACGGCAACGTCCTGTCGAAACTGCCGGAATGGTTCGGCGGGATCATGGGGGGCTCGGGCGCGAGCGGGCGCGGCAAGAACGCTACCGCGGCCCCCGAGAGCGCCGTCGCCACGGCGCTGGAACCCGAGGCGGTAACGGTCCCCGACGAGCCGGTCTTCAACGGCGGCGTGCAATCGGTCGTCGACGACATGCTGAGCCAAAGCCGCTACGCGCTGTTGCTTCGCCCTCAACTGGTGAAGAACCTCGCCCCCGAGCAGCTCTCGCGCACGCGGGCCGCGCTCTCCGACAACATGTGCCTGGTGCCCGAGGGCCAGGTGATGCTGCGGTCGGGACAGGGCAACGACAAGGATGCGGCCGAAACCGCCATGCTGCACCTCGAGGCATATTATCTCGATCGCTACCCGGTCACGAACGCCCAGTTCCAGCACTTCGTTTCGGCCGGCGGCTACGAACAAATGGCCATCTGGGATCCGGAAATCTGGCCGGCATTGCTCGACTTCGTTGATCTGACGGGACATCCCGGGCCGCGATACTGGCGAGGCGGACGGTTCCCGCGGGGCGAAGAAAAATTGCCGGTCGTCGGCGTCAGCTGGTACGAAGCCGTAGCCTATGCCCGCTGGGTCGGCAAGCGGCTTCCCAGCGATGCCGAATGGGTGAAAGCGGGGAGCTGGCCGGTATCGATCGAAGGCCACCCCTTGCTGCAGCGGCGCTACCCCTGGGGCGACGCCATGGACCGCACGCGAGCCAACCTGTGGGGCTCGGGACCGGGCAAGCCGGTAAGCGTCTACGAGTTTCAAGGCGGCGTGAGCGTCGGAGGCGTGCATCAACTGATCGGTAACGTGTGGGAGTGGACGGCCGACGCCTTGGCCTTCGAGCCCGATGCGGCCGAGGGCGCCAGCGGCCAGGCCAAGCTGAAGAGCATGCGCGGCGGAGCCTTCGATACGTATCTCGACTGTCAGGCCACGTGCCATTTCCGCAGCGCGGACACGGCTCTGGCGCGCAAGCACAACATCGGATTCCGTTGTGCGATCAACCTACGCGATCTGGACTGCGGCGGCGGCGACGAGTCGTCGGCCGAAGAAGAGGAACAGGTCGCCACCCCGATTGCGGAGGACCGGACATGAGTCGCGGCGTTGCGCTAGAGTTGGATTCGATGCGTCTGGCCCACTATGGGAACCAGATTCCGTGCTTGATCTGCAACGAGGGCAACACGCCGGACGCCGAGAGCTGCCGGAACTGCTTCGCCCCGATGATCCTCGCGCACCAGGCGCGCTCGAAACACACCAAGCCGGTGATGTTCGCGGCGCTGGGACCCAGCGGCGTGGGCAAGACCGTCTACCTGGGCATGCTGCTCGACATGCTTTCGCGCCAGCCGAAGCACCTGCAGCTATCGGCCCGCGGCGGCTTCTCGGTGACGCTGCAACACAGCACGCTGGCCGCGCTGTCGCGGTGCGAGTTTCCGACCAAGACGCCCAACGAGCCCGATCGCTGGAACTGGGTGCACTGCCAACTGCGCAGCCCCCGGCACCGCCAGCCGGTCGAAATGGTGCTGCCCGACATGGCGGGCGAAGCGCTGTTCGAGGAAGTGGACCATCCGCGCTCGTACCGCGTGATCCACGCGATGCTGACCCGCTGCGACGGCGTGATGATCTTGATCGACGGCACCAAGCTGCAATCGGGATCGCTCGACGAAGACTACTTCACGATGAAGCTGCTCAGCCACTTGACCGAGATGGGCGACGATCCCAAGTCGTCGTGGGCGATGCGGCCCGTGGCATTGATCTTCAGCAAGGCCGACCAGTGCGATTCGTGCTTCGAAGATCCGCCGGCCTACGCCCAGCGACACGCTCCGGGCCTGTATCGCATTTGCCAGCAGCGCTTTCACCGGCACCGCTTCTTTGCCGCCGGAGTGGCCGGAGCGTGTGCCGTGAAGAAGGAACCGGGCGCCGAAAAACAAAAGGTGCCGCTGCGAGTGGAACCGCGCGGCATCATCGAACCCTTTGAATGGCTCGTCGACAATTTGCGCTCCTAACGAGAGATGGCGCGTCCTGGTTCGTGCGTCCTGAATCGTCGCTCCGTGAGGTAAGCATCGCGTGCTGATCGAACAAGCCATCTTTACGTCCGCCGCGACGGACCGCGCGCAAGGCTATCAACTATTGGCCCGCAGCCCGGGCCTGGCCGAATCCGACGCCCGCGAGCTGGCCGTGTGGGGCCCCTCGCATGGCTCGCTGCTGGAGCAGGGAGGCGACGCGGCGAGCACGAATTACTTTCGGCTGGGCAGCGGCGCGCACTGCGTTTCGCGCACGTCGGTCGCCGGCAAGGAATACAGCGGCCGCGGCGGCATGCAGGTCTATACTCAGTTCCTGGTCGTGCCGCCGGGGGCCATGCAGCGATTTGCCAACGACCCGTTCGCGATTCTTCGCGCCGCGGCAGCGAGCGGCTCCTTGCGCGTCGAGGAATCAGTGGCCGAAACGCTCGAGCCGATCCGGCTATGCGGGCGGGCGCCGGTCGTGGACCTGGCGCTGGTGGCCCGGCTGGCTCGCGATCCGGGTCCGGCGGCGTTGGCAACGTTGCTGCAGACGGCGCTTGCCAGCGATCGCCTGGCAGTGCGGTCGACCGTGCCGTGCGATCAACTCGTGGCGGGGCTGTTGAGCCTGCTGCCGGTCGAGTGCCGTGGCGAGTTCTCGTTCAGCACCGGCTTGCACTTTTCTCCGAGCAGGCCTGTGCGGATTCTGGCGCTGCCGCCTGAAGAGAACAGCTGGCGAGCCATGGGGCGGCAGGGCATCACGGTCTTGCAGCTCGACGAATCGACGGCGGCCGGCTCAGCCCAGTGGCAGGGTTGGGCCGCATGGATCACTTCGGTGCTCGACTCGGGCAAGCTGTCGGTGTTGGCCACGGAATTGGAACAGCCGCGCCCGGGGTTGGTCTTGGACGACCTGGATCGCCTGGCCGAAGTGTTGATGGAAATCGAAGGCGGCAAACCCAAAGACCGCTCGCGAAAATCAAAACGCAGCTCGCCCAAGGTGGCGGCCGGCACCGGACAAGCGGCCAAGAACCAGCGCACCGACCGAGCGCACGGCGGCGGGGTGGCCACCGAGGAACGCACGCGCTCGGAGCAACTCGACGCGCTGGCGGCGCGGCTGGCGCGGCAGCCCCCCGAAGTGCTGGAGCTGTTGGAGCGGATCGACGACCTGGTGTTTGCGGCCATTTCAGGCGACGCCCAGGCGCTCGAGGAGTTGGAAGCGCTATGGCCGGTTGCGGCCGCGGAGCTCGATCCCGATCTGGTTGAGCAAACACGCGAGCAGTACTTGCGATGCGCCCTGTCGATCTACGTCGACTCCGATGGCAGCGAGGCGGAGCGCCCGGAGCGAGCCGTGTCGGCCGTCGAGGTGCTGTGCGTGCTGTTCGAGCAGTAGCAAACGCGGCTACGCGTGGGCCCCGATCAGTTCCCAAAAGCGATCGAAGAGATAATCGCTGTCGTGGGGGCCGGCTGAGGCTTCGGGGTGATACTGCACGCTGTAGGCCGGAAGCTCGCGGTGGCGAACGCCCTCGATCGTGCCGTCGTTCAGGTTGCGGTGCGTTACCTCGAGGCAACTCGGCAAATCGTCCTCGGCAACGGCGAAGCCGTGATTCTGCGACGTGATCTCCACCCGGCCGGTCTCGAGATTCTGGACCGGTTGGTTCGCGCCGCGATGGCCGAATTTGAGCTTGAAGGTCGTGGCGCCGCAGGCGAGGCTCAGTAGCTGATGCCCCAGGCAGATGCCGAATACCGGCGTCTTGCCCAGCAGCTCGCCGATCGTGCCGATGGCATACTCCAGCGGCTCGGGGTCGCCCGGGCCGTTGGAGAGGAACACGCCGTCGGGCTTGAGTTCCAACACCTCCGCACTGCTGACCGTGCCGGGCAGGATGGTCACCTGGCAGCCCAAGTTGTACAAGTGCCGGGCGATGTTCCACTTCATGCCATAGTCGAGCGCCACGACGTGCGGCCTGGAAGCAGCAGTCGAATTGGACTCGTCGGGCGGGGCGAGTTTGGACCACTTGCTGAGCCGCTCGTTCCACTCGACCGGTTGACTGGGCACGACCTCGCGCACCAGGTCGCGTCCTACCAGACCAGGGCTGGCCTTGGCCTTGGCCACGAGGCTGGCATCGTCGAGGTCTTCGCTGGAAAGCACGCCCCGCAGCGCGCCGTGTTCGCGAATCCGCCGCACGAGCAGCCGCGTATCGATGCCCGAAATGCCCACCACGCCGTGCTCGGCCAGGTAGTCCTGCAAGCGACCTTGCGCCCGAAAATTACTGGCCACACTGCTATGATTGCGGACGACGAAGCCGGCCAGGTGCGGCCCGCCGCTCTCGGCATCTTCGTCATTGACGCCGTAGTTGCCGATTTCCGGATAGGTCATCGTGACAATCTGTCCGCGGTAGCTGGGATCGGTAAGGATTTCCTGGTATCCGGTCATCGAGGTGTTGAAGCAGACTTCACCATCGACTTCGCCGGAGGCGCCAAACGCACGACCGCTAAAGACCGTGCCGTCTTCCAGGGCAAGCTTGGCTACTTTCATATCGTTTCCCAGCGGGATCGCGTTCCTACGAGGTAAGAGTTTTGCTTTGTGCGGGCGCGTATTATCAACCGGCGAAGCGCGTAGCTGCGGTACTAAAGTTTCGTGCGCAACTGGCCCGATACGGTTGGTACGGCTGTGGGTCTCCGCACTGGCATACGTTGCCCGTGCGGACAGCCAATACGAGGGTTCTTGCCCCGGCGAGCAAGAGCCCTCTTTTTTTGCGCCTCGCGCGCCCGGAGGTCGCGGTCTCATTATAACGGCACAGATTCGTCAGGGTAGGAGACCCCGGAGTCGGCAAGAACGGGCGCGTTTCGCCAGGCGTTTAGCTTTGCGCCGCCGCGAGAGCTGGATTGAACACGTCGGGAGCCACGTGGCTGGGCTTGTGACGCGTGTGCACCGGCCCCGGGGCTCTTTCCAGCAGTGCCATCAGGCTCACACCACGGCGGTAGGGCGCGGCCAATTCCTGCCGAGCCAGACGCACCAGACGACGGCGTTCGCCGGCAAAACAGCGTGCCAGGGCCCGATTCACGCGCGACGGGGGCATCTCGAAGTCGGTCCCCGCCCGACCCGCGGCAGTGCCTCGTAGCTGGTTCCAGGAACGCACCGCTTTGACCAGCGGATACAGCCGCGAGTTGAAGTGCGACACGAACAGCGCCCGCGCCGGCAGATCTTCCCAGACTTGCGCCAGCCGCAGGGCGTCGTAGCGCCGGTAGTGGCCGAATGACTCGTCGTGCTCGCTCCACAGCGACAGGTTCGCCGGCACGGTCACCAAGAAATATGTCCCTGGCTCGGTGGCGGCCAGCAACTCGGAAAACAGCGAGAAATCGTCGGGCACGTGCTCCAGCACGTCGCACAACATCACCAGACGCGCGCGGCGCAGCACTTCCTCGACGGCTTGGGGAGCGAACCCCCTCACGAATTGCACGTTAGGAAAGCGGCGCCGGGCCAGGCGAATGGCGTCGGCCGACGTGTCGACCCCCACGCACTTGTAGTCGCCCGCCAGGCCCGCCAGGTTGGCCCCGGTGCCGCAACCCACGTCGACAATCGTCGTCTCGGGCGAGGGCGGCAGCACGGCCTGGATGACGTCGCGCAGGATCTGCCGCCGGGCAACGAACCACCAGTGCTGTTCTTCGATTTGGGCGTGAAGTTGAAACTGTGCGGTTTGCATGGCGCAGCCGAGAGCAGAGAAACGTTGCCGTTCATAGCAACTTTAGCTCGCCCAGCCGACGGCGCATGGCGCAGCGACGCGAACTGGCACAATCGGCAGAAACCGTAGAAGCGGCTTCGATGAAGAGCCGGTCAGGAAGCCTCGCGGCCGGCGACTGGACTGGAGGGGAGCGACGGATCGCTCAGGCAACGTCCCATTTGGCGCACGGCCTGGCGGAGGCGGTTTTCGTTCTCTACCAGCGCCAGGCGCAAGTAGCCTTCGCCTGCGGGGCCGAAGCCGGTTCCGGGGCTGACGGCCACGTCCCCCTCTTCGAGCAGCTTGGTGGCAAACTGCATCGTGTCCATCTGACTGGCCCAGGGCTCGGGGATCTTGGCCCACACGAACATGCCCGCCCGGGGCGGCGTGATGTCCCAGCCGATCCGCGTGAGCCCCTCGCACAGCACGTCGCGGCGGCTCTGGTAGAGGACGCTTTGAGCTTCGACGGCGGCGTCGGTGTGGCGCAGTGCCAAAATGGCCGCGATCTGGATCGGCTTGAACATGCCGTAGTCGTAGTAGGTCTTGATCGTGCCCAGCGCGCGGACCATCTCGGGGTTGCCGGCGCAGAAGCCCACGCGCCAGCCGGCCATGTTGTATCCCTTGCTCATCGTGGTGAATTCGACGCCGACTTCCTTGGCCCCCGGCACGGAGAGAAAACTGGGCGGCTGATAGCCGTCGAACGCGACGTCGGCATAGGCGAAGTCGCTGATCACCATAAAGCCGTAGCGGCGGGCCAGCTTCACGACGTCGACGAAGAACTCACGCTCGATCGTCACGGCCGAAGGATTGTGCGGATAGTTGACGATCAGCAGCTTGGGCTTGGGATACAAGTGCTGGCAGGTGTAGGCGATGTTCGAGAGGAACTTCTCGCTGTCGGCCACCTCCAGCGAAATGGCGTTGCCCGAGGCCAGCGCCACGGCGTAGACGTGGACCGGATAATAAGGGGCCGGCACGATCGCGGTGTCGCCCGGGCCCATCAGCGCCAAACAGATATGGCTGAACCCGTCCTTCGAGCCCAGGCACACGATCACTTCGCCGTCGGGATCAAGCCGCACGCCGTACTTCTTCAAGTACTTGCTGGCCACCTCGCGGCGCAGATTGGCAATGCCCGTGGCCGCAGCGTAGCCGTGGTTGCGCGGATCGCGGGCCGCTTCGGCCAGCTTTTCGATGACCAGATCCTCGGGCGGGTCCGAGGGGTTGCCTATGCCCAGGTCGATGACGTCGTCGCCGGCGCGGCGCTTCTGGTACTTGACCGCGTTGATGTGGGCGAACAAGTAGGGCGGCAGCCGCTTGATGCGGTCGGCGACCTCGATGCGGAAGGGCGTCGTGTCGTGCGCCGGATTGTGGTCTTCGTTCTCGTGGCTCATCGTCGTCGGGGGCGAAAAACGGGCGGCGCCGCAGCGCAGGGGGTGCGATCGTTCAGGATACCCCGGCGGCGGCGGGAAGGAAACGCTGAACCGCCGCCTTCTCCCCCGAAGCGCGGGAGGCATTACATCCAGACGACACGCCAGCCCGCCCCGGCGTTCGGGGCGCGGTTGGGATTACGGCTCCCGGCAAACAAGATCCTGCACGCCGGAACCGGATGGCCGTACCGCGGTTCAACGCTGCTGAGGCGGACGTGGTTTGAAGACCCGCGGCAAAGGCACGCCTGGATTGACCTCCGCGGCCGCGGGGCCCATGGCCGTCTTCTTCACGGCTTTGATTTCGCCAGTGAGGAAGTTCTCGACGTGCGAGCGGTCCTTCAACTCGTCGAACTTTTGGGACATCGCCATCCGCAGCTTCTTTTCGAGAATGTCGGCGTGGATATAGTGCTTGACCTCTTCGAAGGTCGCGTCGACCGGCTTGGTGCGGCCCTCGTAGAGCAGAATCACGTAGGTGCCGCCCACTTGCACGATCCCCGAGAGCGGGTTTTCCGGATTGAGGGAGAAGGCCTCCTTCTCCAGGTACGGTTGGCCGCCGTGCTTCTGAATGGGCGGCACTTCGCCCCGCAGCGAGCGGCTGCCGACCTCGATCGAGTACTCGGCCGCCAGGTCTCCAAACACCTTGAGGGCCCGCTCGCGGCCGCCGGCCAGTGATTCGCGGGCCTTGTCCCACACCTCTTGGGCCCGGCGATGGTTGTTGAGCACAATGGCCCGGCAACGCACCTTGGGACCGTAGTTGGCTTCGAATCCGCGTTGCATGTCTTCGGGCGTGACGCGCACGCTGCCGGCCACGAGTTTCTTCAGCGCCACCGAGGGCCAAACCTCGTCGCGGAGGTAGACCTCGCGGGAGATGCCTTCGGTGCTGGTCACATATTCGATCCAGCCGGCCACGTCGGCCTCGCCGCGTTCGTCGACTTTGCCCATGGCCTTGGCGGCCCGCACGACCTCGGCTTCGATCTCGGCATCGCTGACCGAAAGCTTGCGCTTCCGCATCGCCTGTTCGATCATCTTGCGGTGCACGGTGCCGTCGAGCACATCCTTGCCGTAGCGATCCATGCACTCTTCGGCCAGTTCGCGGACGGTGATCTTGTGGCCGTTGATCACGGCGGCCACGCCTGGCATCTGCTTGGTCTTCTGCGGGTCGTTATAGATGTTCTCGACGACGGCTTCGTTCTGCAGCTTCTCGAAGACGCCGTTGGCCGCGTCGCGCAGCTTGCGTTCGACCAGGGCGTCGACCAGGTGCGGTTCGACTTTCGATCGATCGACGCCTTTGGCCGCGGGCAGGTGCTCTTCGCATTTGACGAACACGTACAGGTTGTCGACTTTGACGATATTTGAGATCTCGCCCTTTTTGAGCGCGAATGCCGCGGCCTCGAGATTGGCATCGCCCAGGTGGCGGCGAATCGGCTGAATCAACCCATAGGCACTGGCGCTATTGGCGTCCTGCGAGTACTTCTTGGCCAGCGCGCCGAACTCCTCGGGCTTGGCCACGGCCTGGGCGTGCACGCTTTGGGCTTTTTGCGGATCGGCCAGGGCGATCAGCCGCACCTTCACCGCCGGTCCGAATTCGCTTTCGAAGGCGTTGTCAACTTCCTGCCGCGTGACCTTCAACTGGTCCTTGGCCAGCGCCTGCAGCGCGAGCGTGGGCCAGATGATGTCCTTGGCGTAGCGCGCGTAGGTGATGCCGCGTTCTTTCTGCAGCAGGCCGAGCCATTGCTCTTTGCCCATCTGAAACTTGCCGGCCATCCGCTCGATTTCGGCGTCGACGTCTTCCTGTGTGATCTCGATGTTGCGCCGCTTGGTGCTAACCAGGATGAGCGTGCGGTTGACCATGCTTTCCAGCACGTCGGCCCCGTAGTGCACGAGGCACTCGTCGGCCAACTCTTCGCGCGTGATCGGTTCGTCGTTCACCAGCGCCGCGACCGGATTCTTTTTCGGAGCCTTGACGGCCGCGCCCGGCGGGGCCTGCGGCACGGCGCGGGCGCGGTCGACGGCCGTGGCTTGCTTGACCGGCGAGGGGGGAGGACCTGCCGAGGCCGAATCGCTGGGCCAGTACCAGCGCAAGGCCAGACAGGCTCCCAACACGGCCAGGCCGCTGAGCAGCCATCCGCCTCGACGCAATACGGTACCGGCGCGCGAACGGGAATCGGCGCGAACGTTGCCATCCATAGCAAAACCTCCGCAGCAGCAGAGTCTTGAGAATCGCGAGTCTATCGCCCAGCAGCCCTCCTGGCTGGGGCGGCATAGTACGGAAGCCCGCGAGCGTGCGTCAAGGCGAGTTTAACGCTTAACCCTTCGCCCCGGCGACAGATACGGCAGCGTGTCGATGATGCCGACAAGGCGGACGGAGCCGCAGGCTCGGCTACTTCGGTGCTAGCGCTGCTTCGACTGCCTGGCGAATGGCCGCGGGGCGATTGGTGATGATGCCGTCGGCTCCGGCCCGAACGAGTTCCACGGCACGATCGGGGTCGTCGACCGTCCAGACCCAGGCCTTCCAGCCGCGGTCGTGGATGGCGGCGATCGTGGCGGCGTCGGTGTCCTTGTCGTGCCAGCCGACGACGCCCGCACCCGTCGTGGCGATATCGTCGAGCTTTTCGGTCGTCAGCTCCTTGCCCCCCAGGGTCCCCAGCACGAGATTCGGTGCCAGCTTGTGGCAGCCGGCCAGAAACTCCCAATCGAAGGCCTGCACGACGACCTGGTCCAAGAGTTGCTTTTCGGTGAGCAGCTTGACGCAGGTTTCCGGATCGCCCTGCTTGCGCTCAATTAGTGTCATCGAGCCGTTCTGGATCGTACCGAGGGCCTCTTCCAGAGTAGGAATGCGCGTGCCGGCGAACTGGCTGTCGAACCAGGTGCCGGCATCGAGCTGGCGCAGCTCGGCCAGGGTTTTGCTCTCCAGCGGGATTTCGGTGCCGCCCCAGAGCCGGCAGGCGTCGGTTGTGCGATCGAGCTTGCCGTCGTGAAACACGACCGGCACGCCGTCGGAAGAGTGAAGGTAGTCGAGCTCGACCAGGTCGGCCCCCGCCTGCACGGCCGAAGCGAAAGCCGGCAGGGTGTTCTCCGGCGCCACCTTGCTATCGCCCCGGTGGGCGATGATCAGCGGACTTTGCGACGCGACCCGGCCGGCGGCCGACCCCGCACCTTTTTCGCCCGCACCCGCAGCAGACGCGACGATTGCCAAGGCCGTAATACCCAGAAAGACTTTGGAAACGACGTATCGGGACATCGACCAATCCTTTCGAAGGCGTTTCCCAGCCGTGCCTGCCGGCAGAAAGCGCCGCGTGAGGGGGGGGATCAGTCGTCCATGACTTCTTTTTCCTTGTCGGCGGCCGCGGTGGTCGCCTGTGACTCGAATTTCTTCGTCAGTTCCTGAATCTCGTCCTTCGCCTTGTCGCGATCGTCTTCGGTCAGGTTCTTGTCCTTCTGTTCCTGATCGAGGCTCTTGTTGCCGTCGCGGCGAACGTTGCGAATCGAGACCTTGGTCTCTTCGGAAAGCTCTTTGATGCGGGCCACGAGCTTGCGCCGCACCTCGGTCGAGAGCGGGGGGATGTTGATGCGGATCAGGCGGCCGTCGTTCTGCGGGTTCAGCCCGAGACCGCTGGCCTGCACGGCCTTTTCGATGTCTTTGAGCGTGCCGGGATCGAACGGCCGGATGACAATCTGCGTCGCCTCGGGAGCTCCCACGGCGGCGATGGTCTTGATCGGCGTGGGTGAGCCGTAGACTTCGACCCGCAACGAATCGACGAGTCCTGGGTTGGCGCGTCCCGTGCGGATGCCGGCCAGATCGTGCTTTAGCTTGGCCAGCGCCTTCTCCATCCGCTCTTCGACGTCGAACAGAATCTCTTCGGCACTCATGATCACCCTGGGCTGCCGTCGGGCGGCAGTCTAAAATCTCGTGCGAACGCGACTACTTGGCCACGGCCACCTGGCTGCTGATGAGCGTTCCCACGCGCGCCCCGCCGGTGGCACGCTCAATATTACCTTCCTTCTTGTAGTTGAATACCAGAATCGGCATGTCGTGCTCCATGCACTGGGCGATGGCCGTCGGGTCCATGACCCGCAAATTCTGCTCGCGCACGGCGTTGTAGCTCAGCTCGCTGTACAGCAGGGCGTGGGGATTTTTTTCCGGGTCGTCGCTGTAAACGCCGTCGACGCGGGTGGCCTTCATCAGGATGTCGGCGTCGAGCTCCAGCGCCCGCTGGGCCGCGGCGGTGTCGGTGGTGACAAACGGGCTGCCGGTGCCTGCGGCCAGGATCACGATGCGGCCCTTTTCCAGATGCCGCTTGGCGCGGCGGCGGATGTAGGGCTCGGCCACGCCTTCCATGCGAATGGCGGTCAGCAGGCGCGTCTCGACGCCTAGCGATTCGATGGCGTCTTGCAGGGCCAGGCCGTTGATCACGGTGGCCAGCATGCCCATGTAGTGGGCCGTGGCTTCCTGGATGCTGGAGTTGCCGGCGGTGAACTGGGCGCCGCGCAGAATGTTGCCGCCGCCGATGACGATGGCGATCTGCACGCCGCCCTGGGCCGCTTTGCAAATCTGCTGGCCGATGGCCACGACTTCGTCCATGGCGATGCCGCGTTCGCCGGCGTGGGCGAAGCTTTCGCCGGAAAGCTTCAGCACGACGCGGCGGTACTTTCCGCTGGCCACAGCGTTTTCCTCGGCCATCTTCTCACCTTCCTGCGGCGCTTGTTGGCCCGCCGTGGGGGCAAGGGCGCTATTCCTTGCCCAACTCCCAGTGGATGTACTTCACGATCTTCATGTCGTTTTCCTTGGCAAACTTCGCGACGGTTTTCTTGTCGTCCTTGACGAATGCCTGCTCCAGCAGGACCCGTTCGGCGAAGAAGTTACGCAGCCGCCCCTCGACCATCTTGGCGATGATATTGTCCGGCTTGCCCTCGTTGCGGGCAGCCTCGGAGAGAATCTCGCGTTCCTTCTCGACTTCGTCGGCCGGCAGGTCCTCCTTGCTGAGCACCTGGGGGCTCATCGACGCGATGTGCAGGCAGATGTCCTTGGCAGCCTCGGGGTTGCCGCCTTCGACCTCGAGCAGTACGCCCACGGTTCGGCCGGCATGGTGCACGTAGCCGGAGCACTTGCCGTCGAGTCGGGCCACGCGGCCGATCTTGAATACCTCGCGGATGCGGTTGGATGCGTCGAGCATCTGATCGCGCAAGGTTTTGCCGCTGTCGGAAGGGGAGGCTTGATCGAGCAACTCCTCGCCCGAGGCGGCACCCTTGCCGGTGGCCAATTGGCGAGCCAGGTCGGCGGCCAGGGCGATGAACTCGTCGTTGCCGGCGACCGGTGCGCTTTCGCACTTCACCTCGACCATCGCTCCGACGCCGGCGTCCCAATCGACGTACAGCCCGATGCGGCCGAACGCCGTTTCGCGGCCGCCCCGGCTTTCCTGCACCTTGATGTTATCCTTGCGGAGCCATTCGATGGCCCCCTGCTCGTCGCCGTCGGTGGCCTGCAGTGCCTGTTTGCACTTCATGATCGGCAGGCCCGTCTTTTCTCGTAGCGACTTGACTGCTGCCGCCCCGATTTCAACCATCTGGCATTCCCTTCTTACTGCGTTGGCGGAAGATACGTAGGTGCTGAGGCTCGCGCGCCCAGCGTAATTCGGCCGCGGGGCCGATCGCTTTTCTCATCTCGAGGCGGCTCAGGCGACCGACGGCTCTTCGCTGTCGTCCTTTTGCTGCGCGGCCTCGGCCGCGGCGCCTTGCTTGCCCTCGATGATCGCGTCGGCCAACTGACGCACGACCAACTCGATCGAGCGAATACTGTCGTCGTTGCCGGGAATCGGCAGATCGACTACGTCGGGATCGCTGTCCGTGTCGATCAGCGCCACGGTCGTGATGCCCAGCTTGCGCGCTTCGCGGATCGCGTTGCGCTCCTTCTTGGGGTCGACCACGACCAGGCACTCCGGCAAGCGGTTCATCGTGCGGATGCCGTGCAGGTTGCGGTACATCTTGCGGTACTCCCGCATCAGCGCCGATTGCATTTTCTTGGAGTAGGCGCTCAACTCGTCGCCCGAGCGCAGGGCTTCGAGTTCCTCGAGCCGGGTGAGACGATTGCGAATCGTGCGGAAGTTGGTCAGCGTGCCTCCCAGCCAGCGATCGCTGACATAAGCCATACCGCACCGCTCGGCCTCGCGCTCGATCGTCTCGCCGGCTTGCCGCTTCGTGCCCACAAAAAGCACGAGCCCGCCGCCGCCGGCGACCTGCTTGAGGTATTTCTTGGCACGCAGCAGCCCGCGAATCGTTTCGCGGACGTCGATGATGTGAATCAGCTTTTGCCGGGCATAGATGTAGGGCCGCATCTTGGGGTTCCACCGGCTAGCCCGATGGCCGAAGTGGACCCCCGCCTCGATCAATTCTTGAACCAATGCCGCCACGGATGACTCCTCGCCTTGGCACACCGGAATCTTGTCTCCGCTCGTTGCGGAAAACGTCCGGCGTTAGGTGGAAAACTCGGTCGGGTTTGAGATAGCTGACAATCGCTGCTTTGGACCGTTCAAAGAGCGAATCAAACAGTTTATCGGGTTGGTTTTACTGCGTCAATTCAGGCGGGACATACAGCGTTCTGTAGCTCATCGTCGGTGCTCGTGTAAGAATCCGGTTCTGATCGCGTCGCCCGTCGAGTCACTATTCCCATCGAGAGACTCCAGGGCAGTAACAGCCGCACCCCATCCCCCCGAACGGCTGAGACATCTGGCCCGCCTCCGCAACACGGCCGACGATCGCCTTGTCGCTCAATTGGTCATGGTCAGCGAAAAACCTGTGTCGAGCGATTGCAATCAATTGTGATAGTGCTAAGCTAGAGTTTGTCCCTGTCCGGCGGAGCAATCCGCCGGAAGTGCACGTGGCCCCAGAACCTTGTTAGCGGCGGGTTCTGGGGCCCTTTTTTGTGCGCGCTACCGGAAAGCGCGGCAGCCCTTTCGCTGGAAGGCGGCAGACGTCGGAGCCCGTGCAGCGCTAATCGGCGACCACAAACGGAAGCTCGACGGCCGAGTCGCCGGCGTCGGCGGAGATCGTCACCGGCAGACTCCAGACCACGCTACCGGCCTTGCACACGCCCTCGGAACCGTCCTGGCAGTAGTAGTACGCCAGCGAAACGGTCAGTTCCTCGCGGCCAGCGCCGTCGGCCGGCAGCTCGATCTCGAAGCTGGCCGCCGGCTGTTCGACCGACTGCAGCGTGCCGATCGCCTGACGATCGATCGGCCCTTCTCTACCACGCGCATCAACGAGATAGTGCAACGGCGCCTGGGGGTTGATCTTGTAGCCCTCGGGCAATTCCAGCCCCACTTGGAGCCGCACCTTGCCATCGACGGGCTTGAGCTCGACGGCAGTCAGGTCCACTTTCTCGGCACCGGGAAACGTCGGCTTCGCATCCGGCTCGGCGGCCTTCGGCGGCTCGAGTCCCTTGATTTCGAGGGTGGCCACCTGGTTGTCGTTGTCCAGGTCGATCGTGCGAATGGCGTGGTTGTTGGTGTCGGCGATATAGAGTTTGCCGGCGGCGTAGGTCAGCCCCGCCGGCTCGTCGAACTCGGCCTGCGGCGAATCTTCCGCGCCCGGTTCGCCCGTGCCGGCCAGGGTCGTGCTGGTGGCCCGTGCCGGGTCGACGATCTTGATCTTGTTGTTGTAGGTGTCGGCCACATAGAGCAGGCCATCGTGATAGACCACGCCCAGGGCGTGCTGCAACCGAACCCTTTGTCCCTGGCCATCGACGTCGCCGAACAGGAACAAGCGACCTTGCGGAGCCCAGGCCGTGCCCACGACCGTATACACCGGCCTCGAGCTGTCGAACGGCACGGCCCGGATCGAGCTGCCTTCGCTGTCGGCCACGTAAAGCACCTTGCCGTCGGACGCCAGACCGCTGGGCTGAGCAAACGATGAGGCCCCGGCCGCATAGGGTGTTGCCGGCAGATGCGGTCCATCGACGATGTCCTCGCGGCCGTTGCCCGCAAAGGGACCGATCTCGGGCCGCGACAGCGACATCCGCCAGATCTGGTGCGGCCCGGCCATGGCGATGTACAGCTCGCGGCCTTCGAGCCACAGCGCCCAGGGGCTGTTCAGCGCGGTCTTCAGCGGTCGCCCTGCCCTGCGCTTGGGCCCGCCGCCTTCCATGAACTCGTCCATCTTGGGACGGGCCTGTTTGCCGGTCCCCGCGATCGTCTCGACGCGTTTGCGTTTCAGGTCCACCGAGCGGAGCAGGTGGTTTTCGGTATCGGCCACGTACAGCACGTCTTCGCCGAGTGCCATCCCTTGGGGATGGTCGAACGTGGCTTTGTCGTACGCGCCGTCATCGGCTCCGATCTGGCCGCTGCCGATCGTTTCGACGAGCGTCCCGTCGAGCTGCGCGACCACGATGCGGTTGTGGTTGCTGTCGGCGATGTACAGCCGATCGTTCTTCTCGTCGGCCAGCACTTTGCCCGGGTAGCGCAGCGCCGTGTCCGGCGCTTGCATGCCGGCCTGCTCGCCGGTGGGCGGTGGCGGCGACGGCTTGATCAGCCCGTTCTCTCGATAGTAGGGCATGACCTTCTTGAAGAACCCGTCCAGCGTTTCGAAGTCGATCTCGCCGCTGTTGTAGGCCACCAGGTAGCCTTCGGGGTCGATGACGCACAACGTGGGCCAACTACGCACCTGAAACTTGTCCCAGATGACGTGCCGGGCGTCGTTGATCACCGGATGCTCGATCTCGTAGCGCTCGACCGCTTCGCGGATGTTTTCGGAGTCCTGCTCGGTCTCGAACTTGGCCGAGTGGACGCCGATGACCACGATCTCGTTCGGGTAAGCGTGCTCGAGCTTCTTCAGCTCGGGCAGAATGTGCATGCAGTTGATGCAGCAGTAGGTCCAGAAATCGAGCAGCACGAACTTGCCGCGCAGCCGCTGCAAGTCGATGGGGCCGGCGGTGTTGATCCATTCCACGCCGCCATCGAGCGAGGGAGCTTTTTGACGCCGGGGGAAGGGATTGTTCAGGTCGTCCCCGTCGGCAGCAAATAGCAGTACGCCAGCCAGCGGCGCCAGCAACAGGCACAATAGCACTGGCAGCAGAATCAACCTACGCGAGCGCGGAAACAGCAGTCGTGACATCGGATCCTCCGGAACACAGTCAGCTTCCAGTGGACGGCACCCCCGGCGGGGGAACCTCTATCTTACCCTGCCCGCAGCCTCCGGCAAAAGCTGCCGCGGGGAGCCAGCCGCGCGGGCCGCTCGCTGGCAGCCGAGGGCTAAGCGCGGAGCGCCCATCTCAATTCAGTCGCCTGGCGGCGTTCATACGTTACAGTGTCTCGACCTATTCTACGCCCGCGCCGTCAAACTTTTCCCCCGCTCGCGCCCTTGGGCGCCAAATGGAAAATAGTTTGTGCGCCTGGCTCCAAGCGGCCGAAACATTCGTAATAACCCGAATTCTTCGGGTCTGAACGGAAGTTGACACTTCGACAAGACCGGCGGTAGAGTCCTTTCGCATCCGCCCGCAGAGCCGCAATCTTTCCGCCAGCCAGAGTCGCCCGCACCCAGAACGCGTCTGTCTGCGTAAAATCCGACAGGCGTCGGGCGCTCTCGGCTTGGTAGACGCATTCGGTTCGGAGAGACTGGCACCCGTGACACGCACTACCCTCATCGGACTGACCTGCCTGCTGCTGGCATCGCCCGCTGCCGCTCAGGAGTGGGCCGTCAAGATGTTCAAGACCACCTCGCACGACTTTGGCACCGTGGCCAAAGGGTCGGTGGCCACCTACCGCTTCAAGTTCCAGAACATCTACGAAGAAGACGCCCACGTGCAGTCGGTCCGCTCCAGTTGCGGCTGCACGACTCCCAAGATCTCGCGATCCGAGCTGAAGACGTGGCAGACCGGCGAAATCGTCGCCGAGTTCAATACCCGCAACTTCACCGGGCACAAGTCGGCGACGCTCACCGTTACCTTCGACAAGCCCTTTCACGCGGAAGTGCAACTGAATATCACCGGCTTCATCCGCAGCGACGTGGTGACGCGCCCCGGGGCCATCGACTTCGGTAATGTCGATTTGGGATCGGAGTCCGTGCAGAAGCTGCAAGTCAGCTACGCGGGCCGCACCGATTGGAAGATTCTGGACGCCCGCACGGCCGATCCGTGGTACGAGGTGGAAATGACCGAGATGTCCCGCGGCAACGGGCGCGTGGACTACGAGCTGCTCGTGCGGCTGACGCCGGACGCTCCTTCCGGGTACGTCAACGACCAACTGATTCTCGTCACCAACGACGCCAAGGCCCGCGAGTTTCCCGTCGACATGCACGGGCGCGTGACCTCGGAGATCACGATCAGCCCCGCCAAGCTGTTTCTGGGGGTGGTCAAGCCGGGGCAAAAAGTGAGCAAGAACCTCGTGGTGCGCGGCAAGCGGCCGTTCAAGATCGTCGACGTGGATTGCCCGGAGTGCTTCCGCATCGAGCCGTCGAGCGAGGCTAAGACGGTGCACCTGATTCCGGTGGTGTTCACCGCCGGCGACGAGGCCGGGCGGGTGGCGGAAAAGATCAGCCTCCGCACCGATCAGGGCGACGCGAGCACGGCATTCACGGCGTTTGCGGAAATTGTCGCCCCCGACGGGGCGACCGCCGCGGGGCCATCGAGCCGACGCCCGACGACGGCACGCTAGACCACGAAAACTCCGGCCCAAGATTGCGGCGCGATGCCCGCGCTAATTATAATCTTCCCTGGTCGGACCGCGCCCGAGTTTCAGCCCAAGAGGTGAACCGTGGTCGCGCGCCGCTCTGGTCATTCGCTAATCGAGATCCTCGTAGTCGTCGGCATTCTCGGCCTCCTGTTCGGCCTGGTCCTGCCTTCGATCCAGTCGGGCCGCGAGGCTGCTCGACGCACGGAATGCATGAACAACCAGCGCCAGTTGACGCTGGCCATGCTCGAATTCGAGGAGCTAAGACAACGCTTTCCGGGATACAACAACCTGCAGGCCACAACGGCCGCAGGCGAGCGGCGGCCGACCGGGTGGGTGTTTCCGCTGATGCCGTTTCTGGAGCAGCAAGCCGTCTATGACTTTCACGGTCCACACGGACCGGCATCGAGTCGAGGCGAGCCTCCTTGTTTCCGATGGCCGGGCATGACTTGCCCCAGCGACGCCTGGTCCGATCGGAAGCGCGCCGGCCAAGAGGGTAACGAAAACGCTACTTCGTACGTCGTCAACTGCGGTCAGGTGGACGTGGCGACCAACACGCAGCTTCCGGCCGACTGGCGGGCCAACGGCATCTTTCAGCATTTGTTTCCGACCGACGAGGAGGGCCAGCCGGTCCGATCTCAACAGGTCGACCTCGGCTTCGTGCAGACGCGCGACGGCACGGCTCACACCTTGTTGCTCAGCGAGAATGTGGATGCAGGGTACTGGACCGACGTCTCGGAAGGGGACGTGGGATTCGTGTGGGAGGCGACGCTTGTCGACGGCAAACCAGTGCCGCAATCGATCGCCCGGATCAACGAACGACGCGGGGAGCGCTGGCGCGCGGCGTTGGCGGCGGACGGAAACCGATTGCTCTTGCCTGGCGGTTTGGCCTGCGTAACGTGTCTTCCCGCTCGGCCAGCGCCTCAGATTCCGCCGTTTGATTCGCCGTGGTTCTATCCACCCGAGGACGACGAACCGGCGGACGACGAGCCGCCCGCGGACGACGAGCCGGTCGTCGTCACCTCGCGGGTCGACACGTCATTTGCCCGACCTTCCAGCTACCATTCCGGGGGCGTGGTCGTCACCTATGCCGACGGGCATGCGAAGTTCCTGAGCGAGACAATCGACTACGCGACTTATGGCCAATTGCTCTCCTCCGACGGATCGCGGGCGTCGATGCCCGGCACGATCGACCCCGTGCCCGCCCCGTACCAGAACGCGCTGACGAACGATTAGTTCAGTCGGCACTCGGGCCATCATGGGAACCCGGTTCGTGCGGCGCACTTCCGGCCAAGTGGCCGATTGTCACTTGAACGACGGGCTCTTCTTGAGCACCGGCGGGGCACGTGCTGCAACCGCCGCAGGCCGACGCTCTGCGGCGCGCGATGCTCTGCCAGGCGACCCGCGCCAGATAGGCGCCGGCGGCGGCGACGAGCAACAGCACGATGAGGTCTTGCGCAGTCATATTGGCTCGCGTGAGCACCTATCTAGAAGAACTGCATTCCGACCTGGTAAGTCACCAGGGCGGCGCCGTAGGCCAGCGTCGTCATGTAGACAAACGTGAAGACCGGCCAGCGCCAACTGTTGGTCTCGCGGCGGATGATCACGAGCGTCGCCGCGCACTGCGCGCAGAGCGCGAAGAACACCATGATCGACAGGGCCACCGGCACGTTATAAACCGGCTCGCCCGTGTCGTCCCACTCGGCGGCCCGCATCCGGGCGCCAAGGCGATCCTGGTCGGACGCTGCGCCGACGTCGAGATCGCCCCCTAGATTGTAGATCACGCCGAGAGCGCCCATCACCACCTCGCGCGCCGGAAACGACGCGATCACGGCACAGCCGATCCGCCAATCCCAGCCCAGCGGGCGCACGACCGGCTCGATAGCCCGGCCCATGTGTCCCAGAATGCTCTCGCGCTGGTAGACCGCGGCGATCTCGTTTTCGACCTCGACGAGCTGTTCCTCGACGCCTTCGCGCTGGGGCGACGACACGTCGAGCTCGGCCAGTTGGGTCTCGAGCGCTTCGCGACGCGGTTCGAGCCGCTCGTCGACTTCTGCGGCATTGTGCGGATAGGACGATGCGGCCCACACCAGAATCGACACCGCCAGGATGAGCGTACCGGCGCGGCGCACGAAGGCCCAGCCGCGCTCGCCCATACGGTAGAGCACCATGCGGGGCGAGGGCCACTTGTAGTTGGGCAACTCCATCACGAACGGAGGCGTCGGACCGCGCAGCAGCGTCCGCTTGAGCACGAGCGCCACGACCGCCGCGGTGACCATGCCCAGCAAGTACATCGAAAACAACGTCAGCCCTTGCAGCGGAATGAATTCCAGCATCGTCGTGGCCGGGATGAAGGCGCCGATCAGGATCGCGTAAACCGGCAGCCGGGCGCTACAACTCATCAGCGGCGCCACGAGGATCGTCGTCAGCCGGTCGCGGCGGTTCTCGATGACCCGCGTGGCCATCACGCCGGGAATGGCGCAGGCGAACGAAGACAGCAAGGGAATGAACGATTTGCCGCTGAGCCCCACGCGCACCATCAGCTTGTCCATCAGATAGGCGGCCCGGGCCATGTATCCGCAGTCTTCCAGCACGGCCAGGAAGAAAAACAAAAACAGGATCTGGGGCAGGAAGATCAGCACGCTGCCGACGCCGCCGATGACGCCGTCGACTACCAGCGACTCCACCGGCCCGGGAGGAAGCGCGGCTTCGGCCACGCCGCCCAGAGCGCCGATGGCCTCGTCGATCATGCCCATCAGGGGATCGGCGAAAATGAACACCGAGGAAAACACGAGCAGCATCAGCAAGGCAAACACGAGCGTGCCCCACACCTTATGCGTCAGCAGCCGGTCGACGCGATCGCCCACGATTTCGACGCGCTGGCTGGGTCGCGTGACAACGCCATCGAGCACCTCGGCCACCCAACGGTAGCGGCATTGGGCCTCGACGGCCGGCACCGCGCAGCCGGCTTCGGCCAACCGCTTTCGGGCCGCCAAGAGTTCTTCGCCCGCGCGGGCGTCGGCGGCCTGCGAGGTCAGCGTATTCTGCAGGTATCCACTCGTGTCCAGCAGTAGCCGCTCGGCGAGATAGCGCGGCAGGGGCTCGCGGCCGTTCTCGCTCTTCGCATCCGAGCGAGACCAGAGGGTTTGGACGTGCTCGGTCTCGCGCTGGAACGCCTCGGGAAACGGACTGACGCGGTTCCGCGCCGCCGGAGCGTCCACGCTCTCGGCCAGCACGCGCTTCAGGTCGTTGACGCCCACGCCGCGATTGGCCTGCAACTCGACCACCGGCACGCCCAGTTGCTCGCGCAGCCGTTCGACGTCAATTGTGAGTCCGCGAGCCCGCGCCAGATCGACCATGTTGAGCGCCACAATCGTGGGCAGACCCATCTCGAGTACCTGGCCGACCAGATACAGGTTGCGCTCGAGGTTCGTGGCATCAACGATCGAAATCACGGCGTCGACGCCCGCCACGTCGCCGCGCCGCGAGAGCAACACGTCGACGGCCACCATCTCGTCGGGCGAGCGCGGCGCCAGGCTATACGTACCCGGCAGGTCCACCAGCTCGCAGCGCCGCTCGCCGAGCCGCATGCTGCCGACTTTTTTTTCCACCGTCACGCCCGGATAGTTCCCCACGCGCTGACGCACGCCGGCCAGTGCCGTAAACAGGGTGGACTTCCCCGTGTTTGGATTTCCAATCAGGGCCACAGTCAACGGGGGACGTTCGAGCATCGGGAGGAAAGCTTCGTGATTCCGTGAGCGGTTTCCAGGCGGGCCGCCAGAATGAATTCGATTCCTATTCTGACGGTTCGAGTTCGACGCGGGCGGCCTCGCTACGGCGTAGCGACAGTCGGTAGCCGCGCAGTTCGAGTTCGAGCGGGTCGCCCAGCGGGGCCGTGCCCACGACAGCGACTTCCACTCCGGGAGTGAGCCCCATTTCCAGCAGGCGAACGCTCAGTTCGTCGTCGCCCACGATCGAACGGACGCGCCCGCGCGACCCGACGGGAAGCTCCGCCAGCAGATTCAGTTGGTTGCTACACACCGGACCAACACGTTGAACAGTTCGTCGGCCCGCAAACACAACTTCTGCCCGGAGAGCCGAATGATGCAGGGACTGCCCCGCTGCACGATTTCGATGGCGGCGCCGCTACGCAGCCCCAACTCTTCCAGCCGGTGGACGTGGTCCGGATGGCCCGTGACCTGATCCACCTCGGCACATTGGCCGGGGGCCAGCAAACTGAGCGGGATCGGGTCGTGCACGGCGGGGTTCCGGAGGAGCGTTATTGAGACTCATTCTCAGCAGTGAATTCTATGTCGTCCCTGCCCGCCATGCAACGTCTGGGAGCCCGATTCGCGCGGCATTGCGGATCTGGGCAGCCAAGCCTCGCTGGGGGCGGAGGCTACGCCACGTCGACCGGCGTGTGCGGGTAGTCGTCGTCCTTCGACGATGCTTGCAATTCGATGGCCTGCATTACCGCCAACACAACGTCCTCGCGCCACGGGCGCCCCGCCACTTGAACGCCGACGGGCAGCCCGGCACTGCCGGAATCGACTTCGGCGGCGGCTCGCTCGACGATGTCGCGGCTGGCCGGGCGGCTTCTCTCCTCGCCGGGGCGAACGCGCGTCACGGGCACGACGCCGGCCGGGACGCCCAGCAGGTTGGCCCAGTAGCCGTAGCTGCCGGCCAACGGCAAGTGTGCCATGCCGCCATGGCGCAGAGCCGGAAGGGCGCTTGGGGGGCAGAGCAGGGCGTCGAGGCCCGCGCGGTCCCACGCCGCGAAGAAGTTCGCCGCGTATTCCGCTTGCGCCCGACACAGTTGCCAATAGCCGTCCGTGCTCGATGGGCCGGTCATGTCGAGCAACTCGGCGGTGCGAGCCTGGCCGCCGAGCCTGGACATGGCCTGGAGAACCTTACGGACCAGGCGCGGCGCACGGCCCATGAGGATCATTCGCCGCAGGCGCCAATCAACCGGACCCGGGCCGAGGATCCGCCGGGCATCGGCGGCGCCGTCGGCACTCAACAGGCGAAAGTACAACCGCACCGCCAGCGACATGTCGGGCGGAGCAAACGGTTCGACCTGCGCCCCCAGGGAGGCAAGCGCTTCGGCCGCTGCTTCGACCGCGCGCACCACGGCCGGCGAGGCGGCGAACACGCCATCGTCGGTCCACGTACCGATGCGCAGCTTGTCGACGGCGACCTCCGCGGGATTCAAGAGCGGCGCCGGGACGGCTTGCGGGTCGATTTCGCCTTCAACCAAGGTGTTCAGTGCCGATAGCGCCGGATAAAGATCCTCGACGCGACGCGCGAGTGGACCGGGCTGGGGCACGATGGCCTCCATGCCGCGCATGTTGTCGCGCGTGCCGGCGTTGGTCAGGCGACGCGTGGTGGGCTTGATGCCGCAGATTCCGCAGGCGTGTGCCGGGTTGCGAATGCTGCCGCCGATGTCGTTGCCCAGGCCCAAAGGCGATCCACCGGCGGCAATGATCGCCGCTTCGCCGCCGCTGGAACCGCCGGGAGCGCGCTCGAGGTTCCATGGGTTGCAGGTCAAGCCGTACAGCGGGTTGTCGGTCTCATGCATCAGCATGAGCTGCGGCAAGTTGGTCTTGCCCAGGATCACAGCGCCTGCGCGACGCAGCCGGGCGACCAGCGGACTGTCGTCGGCCATGATCTCGCCGGCGTAGCGTGCCACGCCCTCAGTGGCCGCGGTGCCCGCGACGTAAAAGCACTCCTTGATCGTGATCGGCACGCCGCCCAGCGGTCCCAATGGCTCGCCGCGATCGCGCGCGGCGTCAACGGCTGCTGCCGCGGACCGGGCCTCGGAGAACATCGGCACGACGACGGCGTTCAGCTTCGGGTTGACCGCCTCGATTCGGGCGATGTGCGCTTCGGTCAACTCGAGACTGCTGAGATGGCCCGCGGCAATCTGCCGGGCCATCTCGGTTGCCGAGAGATGAAGCCATTCGACCTGCGCCTGGGAATGGATCGTCGTCATGGACTTCATGCCCCTGGCGGCTACCGAGCGTGGCCTAGTGCGAGAGTTTCATGGTCAGGCCGCTCCACACCACGGCCGGATCCGATCCCTGGTAACCTGCGACTTCTTCGGCCGGCTTCTCGATGATGCTGCCCAGGGCCAGGACGTCGTCGCCGGGAGCCAGCTTGGGATCCTCGTCGCTGACGACCGTGACGACTAGCGCGTCGGGGGCGTCGCCCAGCTTCAGCTTCGTCTGGAAGAGCTTGCCGACCTCCTGCGATTCCTGCACGGTGCCCACAAGCGCGGCCCCGTTGTTGGGCTTTTTGGGATACGCGAACCAGCGGCCGCCGAAGACCTTGAGCGATTCGAGCTTCTGGGGATCGGCCGCCAACTGTTGCTTGATGGCCGGCCCGAGCATCTCGAGTTGCGGGCCCATCGCGGCGCCACCCTCGCCCAGCTTGGCCTGGGTCACGGCATCGGCCATGCCGAACAAAGAAACATAGAAGTTAGTCTTGGCCTTACGCAGGGCAGCCTCGTCGCCCGACTGTTCAGCAGCGGCCAACTGCTGGTTCGCGGTCATCGTGGCCTGCACCGCTCCCATCACCTCGGCCGGCGACAACTGGGCCACCGCGCGCGGGCCCACCGGTTCTTCGGCAGGTTCTTCCGGCGCGGGCAACGGCTCGACCGGGGCAAACGGATCGTCCGCTGCCGGGGCTGCCGCTGGTTCTTCGGCGGGGGCCGGTGTTGCAAACGGATCGTCTGCGGGCATCGCCTCTTCGGCCGGCGCACCGAACGGATCTTCAGCCGGCGGAGCCTCTTCCACCGCCGGAGTGCCGAAGGGGTCGTCGGCAGCAGGTGTTTCGGCGGGCGCTGCCGGCGTCGCAAACGGGTCGTCTGCCGGCGGGGCCTCTTCAGGCGCCGGCGTGCCGAAAGGATCGTCTCCGGCGGGGGACTCGGCTGGCACCTCCGGGCTGCCAAACGGATCGTCGGCCGCGGTAGCATCAGCAGCAGGCGCCTCGGCAGGCGTTTCGGGACTCGCAAATGGGTCGTCGCCGGCCGGCATCTCCTCGGCTGGTGCGGCGAAAGGATCGTCCGACGCAGGAGCGTCTGCCACCGATTCTTCGGCCGGAGCAGGCGATGCAAACGGATCGTCCGACGGTTCGGCAGGCGACGCGAAGGGATCGTCGCCGGCGGGCGCGTCGGCAGCCATCTCCTCGGGCTGATCCGCAAACGGATCCGCGCCCGCGGGCTCAGGCGGCGCACCAGATGGCATCTCTTCGGCCGGCGCTGGCGTAGCCGCGAACGGATCGTCGGCAGGCGCGTCGGCAGCCGGCTCCGTGTCGGCAGGGGAGTCCGTCGGGGCGGCATCGCCAGACGGCTCGGTGGGCGACGCTTCATCGACCGGAGCTTCGGCCGAGGGATCCGGCTCGGTCATTCCGGCGTCGGGATTCTCGGGCTGCGACGCATCGGGTTGGTTCGGGTCGGGCTGCCCCGGGTCAGGCTGGGTGGGGTCGGTTTGGGGATCGCTCTCGGGCATCGTGCCGAGGCTGGGCGGCGGCGTCGTCGGTCGGCCGGCAACATACTGCTGCGAACTGCCGTGGTTCGGCCGCATGAATTCCGGCAAGAACGCCGTCAGGCCAAAATCATAGTCTGGCGAAATCCACGCAGCTCCGTAGAGCACAAGCACAACCGCAATGATCGACGGCAGGCCGACGGCGACCAAGGTGCCGACCAGCGAGCGCTTGCCGCCGGCGGCCTTGGGCTTCTTCTCTTTTTTCTTGCGGCCCTTTTTCTTTTTCTTGCCGTCGTCTTCCTCGCCGGCGTCTTCCACTGCGGCGACCGGTGCCATGACGGGTTCCATCGGGATGTCTTCGGCCTCGCCCGAGGCGTCGACGTGCAAATCTTCGAACTCGCGCAGTCCGCCCTCGTCGCTGGGCGGATCGGACGCGCTTTCCAGGTCGAACGACAGATCCTGCGGCGCATCTTCGTCGGTGGCGCCGAACTCGATGGTCTCGGCGTTGCCGCCCGAGGTATCGTCGTCGAAGTTGAATTGGACGTCGTCATCGTCGGCGGCGGCGTCGGCTTCGCCGAACTCGATCGTCGGTGCTTCGGACGCGCCGGCCGCCAGCGGATCGTCAGCGTCGAAC
The DNA here is from genome assembly GCA_003389325.1 of Planctomycetota bacterium. Taxonomy (GTDB): domain Bacteria; phylum Planctomycetota; class Planctomycetia; order Pirellulales; family PALSA-1355; genus LB-PLM-3. The sequence goes on along the minus strand of QQVE01000048.1, from coordinate 221,890 downwards.
GAGATCTCCTCCTCGGCGTCCTGGGGATCGGTGAAGGCGAGCGTCTCGGCTTCCGAGGCCTCTTCCGCGGCCGGTTCACCGAAGTCGAGGCCCATTTCGTCGTCCTCGGCCGAGCCTTCCGCGTCGGCGGGAAGCGCCTCGACGGGCTCACCGAAATCCAAATCGGCGGCTTCCGATTCGTCGGCGGACTCCTCGCCTGGCATCGCCGCAAGCGGGGCGAGATCCTCTACTTCGGTATCGCGATCCTGCTCGGTGCCCGTCAGATCGTCGGGGGCCTCGGGCGCCGCGAACTCGAGCGTGCCTCCGTCGGGATCGGTAATGTCGTCGACCGGCGAGGGCGTGACCGGCATCGCGGCCTGCACGTCGGCTGGTTCATCACCCCAGTTGTCGCTGTCGCCTGCCTCGACGACTTCCAACAGGGGCGGCATGTTCACAAGAGCATCGGCCAGCGAGTAGCGCTCGCCGCACAGGGGGCAGCGCACCTGAGCATTGTTACCGGCACCAACGGGCAACGTTACCTGGCCGGAGCAGCGGGGACACGAAGTCGTCGACATGTTCTCTCCCGTTCCCTCACGGATGCGTGAATCAAGTCAAGTTTAAACCCGATTCTGGGGGATGTCTACGATTGGAACGGCGGTGACAGCCACGGTTTGCGCCCAGGAGCGGCGGCCCGGAAGCGGCTTTTCGGAATTCCCCGGAAACTACGGCACCGCCGGCTAGCCGCGCGACGCAGGACCGGCACCGTTGACCCGTTTTTTCCACAAGCGATATAATCCGGGCCGACCGTTCACCCGCTCCGGCCGTGATCTCGGCCAGTTCGACGAAATCCACGAGGAAAAGCCATGGCCACGACTGCCGAGACCCAGGGAATCAGCGACGACATCACGCGGTGCATTGGAAACACGCCCCTGGTGCGGCTGCGCCGGATCACCCAGGGGTGCGCCGCGACCGTAGTCGGCAAGCTCGAGAACTTCAATCCCCTGTGGAGCGTCAAGGACCGCATCGGCCGGGCGATGATCGACGCGGCGGAACGCGACGGCAAGATCAAGCCCGACACCGTGATTATCGAACCCACCAGCGGCAACACGGGCATCGCCCTGGCCTACGTGTGCGCCGCACGCGGCTACAAGCTCAAGGTGACGATGCCCGAGAGCATGAGCCTCGAGCGCCGGCGGTTGCTCAAGGCGTTTGGGGCCGAGGTGATTCTCACGCCCGCGGCCGACGGTATGCCCGGGGCGATGCGGAAGGCCGAGGAACTGCTCGGCGAAAACAAGAACTGGTTCATGCCGCAGCAGTTCAAGAACCCGGCGAACCCCGAGATTCATCGCAAGACTACGGCCGAGGAGATCTGGCGCGACACGGACGGCAAGATCGACATCTTTGTCTCCGGCGTCGGCACCGGGGGCACGATTACCGGCGTGGGCGAAGTGCTCAAGCAGCGCAAGCCGGACGTGAAGATCGTGGCCGTCGAACCGGCCAACAGCCCGGTAATCTCGCAAACCAAGGCCGGCCAGGACCTGAAGCCCGGCAAGCACATGATTCAGGGCATCGGTGCCGGCTTCATTCCGCCGGTGCTCAACGTCGACATCATCGACGAAGTGGTCACCGTGGGCGACGAGGACGCGATGGAGACCTCGCGGAAAATGGCCGAAATGGAAGGCTTCATGTGCGGCATTAGCTGCGGCGCCGCGGCCTGGGCGGCCCTGCAACTGGCCAAAAAGCCTGAGAACGCCGGCAAGCTGATCGTCGTCGTGCTGCCCGACCTGGGCGAGCGTTACCTGTCGACCAAGCTGTTTCCAGAATGAGCGTTGGCTGCACCGGGTAACACGAGTGCAATCCTGCGCTCGAACAAGGCCTCGATGCGACGTGTCAGCCATGCTCACCGAAGCGTGAGCATGGCAGCTGCGCGCGAATCTGCTCCGGCCTACTCTTCGTCGCTGCGGAGCTTGGCCAGCACGCTGTAGTCTTCCAACGTGGTGGTGTCGCCGACGGTTTCCTTGCCGCTGGCGATGTCCTTCAGCAGGCGGCGCATGATCTTGCCGCTGCGCGTCTTGGGTAGCGCGCCGGTGAAGCGGATGTCGTCGGGCTGCGCCAGCGCGCCGATTTCCTTGCGGACGTGGGCCCGCAACTCCTTCCGGAGGTTCTCGCTGGGCTTGCCGGTCTTGAGCGTCACGAACACGGCCACGGCCTCGCCCTTGATATCGTCGGGGCGACCCACCGCGGCGGCTTCGGCCACCTGCGCGTGGCTCACCAGGGCGCTTTCGATCTCGATCGTGCTCAGGCGATGACCGGCCACGTTGAGCACGTCGTCGATGCGGCCCATGATCCAGTAGTAGCCGTCGGCGTCACAGCGGGCATTGTCGCCAGCCAGGTAGTTGTGCGGCACCTTCGACCAGTACTGTTCGCGAAAGCGGTCTGGATCGCCCCAAATGCCGCGCAGCATCGAGGGCCAGGGCTTGGTGATCACGAGCCAGCCGCCGTTGCCCTCGGGTACGGGTTTTCCCGCCGCGTCGACGATAGCCGGCACGATACCCGGCAGCGGGCGCGTGCAGCTTCCCGGCTTGGTGGGAATGGCCCCGGGCAGCGGGCTCATCATGATTCCGCCGGTTTCGGTCTGCCACCAGGTGTCGACGATCGGACAGCGCTCGCCGCCGATCTTGCGGTGGTACCACATCCAGGCTTCGGGATTGATGCCCTCGCCCACGGTGCCCAGCAGCCGCAGGCTCGACAGGTCGCGCTTGTCGATCCAGTGATCGCCCCACTTGATGAACGCGCGGATCGCCGTGGGCGCCGTGTAGAAGATCGTGGCGCGGTACTTTTCGATCAGCTCCCAGAAGCGTCCCTCGTCGGGCCAGTTGGGGGCGCCTTCGTACATCAGCACCGTGGCCCCGGCCGAAAGCGGACCGTAGGTCACGTAGCTGTGCCCGGTCACCCAGCCGATGTCCGCGGTGCACCAAAAGACGTCGTCGTCGCGGTGGTCGAAGACCCACTCGAACGTCTTCTTCACATAGAGGTTGTATCCGGCCGTCGTGTGCAGAATGCCCTTGGGCTTACCGGTCGAGCCGCTGGTGTAGAGGATGTACAGCGGGTTCTCGCTGTCCAGCGGTACGGCCGGGCAGTCGGCCGAGGCTTCGGCCACCAGATCGTGCCACCAGTGATCGCGTCCGGCCTGCATGTGGACCGGGTTGCCCACGCGCTTCAGCACGATGCAGTGCTTGACGGTCGGCGACTTCTCGAGCGCGTCGTCGACGTTCTTCTTCAGCGGCAACTCCTGTCCGCGGCGCCAGCCGTAGTCGGCGGTGAGTTGCACCTTAGCGCCCGCGTCGTTATTGCGATCGGCGATCGCCTCGGCCGAGAAGCCGGCAAAGATCACCGAGTGCACGGCGCCCAGCCGGGCACAGGCCAGCATGGCGATGACCAGCTCCGGCACCATGGGCATGTAGATCGAAACGACGTCGCCGCGCTCGACGCCCAGGCCCTTGAGCACGTTGGCAAACTTGCACACTTCTCGGTGGAGCTGCTGGTAGGTAAGCGTACGGGTATCGCCCGGCTCGCCTTCCCAAATGAGGGCCGCCTTGTTGCGTCGCCAGGTGTTGAGGTGTGCGTCGAGGCAATTGTACGAGACGTTGGTCTGCCCGCCGACAAACCACTTGGCGTCAGGTTCGTTCCACTCGAGCACTTTGTCGTACTTGCGAAACCAGTGCAGCTCTTCGGCCCATTTGGCCCAGAAGGCCTCGATGTCGCCGGCGGCTTCCTGCCACATGGTCTCGTAGGCTGCCATCGAAGGGATGCTCGACTGCTCGGCGAATTCCGCCGGCGGCGGAAAGACCCTCGTTTCCTGCATCACGGTATCGAGGTTGCCGCCTTGATCTGCTGACATCGCCACGCTCGCTTTCGAAGAAGGGAACTCTGCCTGGGGAGCCCAGAATTTTAGCGGGCCGTTTTGGGCAGTGTCAACGAATCGGGGGCAGGCGGGACGCGCCCCTTCTGGCAGGTTCGACCGCGCGGCATCGACCGATGCGTTAGCTCGAGCGCTGCTCTTGCAGTCCGCGCGTTGCTTCCTGTTTGGCCGTGCCTTCGGCAAGCCGTTTGAGATTGCGCATGAAGTAGCGCAGTTGAAAGAAGGCGAACACCCGGGCCAGCGGAATGGCCAGCTTGCTGGGCCCGCGCAGGTTGCTCAAATCGATCTCGGCGTAGTATTCCAGCCGACAGTGCTCGCCGAGATCGGCCACGCGGTAGTCGACGCGCATCAGCGTGCCGGGCGGAAAGTATCCACCCCAGAACGAAACGCCCAGGTGGCGGGGCGGATCGTAAGCGTTGATGCGGCCCTCGTAGTGAGAGATCCGCCGCCCCTCACGCACCCGCATGTCGAACGTCGAGCCGACGGTGCGCGCGTTGGAACTGGTCGGCTCGAAATCCACGAGGGTCGTGAGCCATAGCTTTTGCTTGTCGGCCTCATCGAGGTACTGCCATAACGTGGCAGGCCGACAACGAACGTCCATCCGGTACTCGGTACGCATCAGCGGCAGCCCTGGTGGACGGGGGACAATCGGCGGTACACGCTCGCGCCTGCGAAGGCGCGCGATGCACGTTTATTGTTCCCTAGGCGTGCGGCCGCAATCAAGGTGAAAAGTTGCCGCGAAATCGCCCTAAAGTTCCTTGAGGTAGATGTTCTTGAAATACAGCGTGTTGCCGTGATTCTGCAGCTCGATCTGGCCGGTCGGATAGATCGGCTTGTCGCGCTCCCAGTAATTCTCGAGCACCACGTCATCGACCACGAGCGTGTCATTGAGCCAAACCGAGACCTTTTCGCCGACCATGCGGATGCGGAAAGTGTTCCACTCGCCCACGGGGTTGTCGGCCTTGGTCAGCGGCTTGGAAGGATGATTCTTGTTGTTATACAACCCGCCCGATCCCGTGCCGCCGGCCGCCGGAACGGACGGATCCCAGATCTGCACTTGCGGCGAGCCGCGCAGGTAGATGCCGCTATCGCCGTCGGGAAGAATCTTCCAGTCGACGAACATTTCAAAATCGCCGTAGTCCTTTGCCGTGCACAGGCTATCGCCCTTGCCGTCGAACACCAGCGTGCCGTCCTCGACCTTCCAGTGGTCGCGCATCCGCTGGTCGGCCTTTTCCTGGGCCGCGGCCAGTTCTTCGCTCGACATCTCGGCCCGCTTGGGCGGATTGGCCACCAAGCCCTTCCAGCCGTCCAGGTTCTCGCCGTTGAACAGCGCGTCGAATCCCGCGGGCGGCGTGTTATCCTCGGCCAGCGCGAGTTGAGCGGCCCCCAAGAGCATCCCGCCGGCCAGCCCCAGTACACATCCGAGCCACAATTTCGCCATCGCGATTCACCTCTGACAGAGTTGCATGCTTAGGTAGGTCGTGCCGCAGCGCGAAAGCGGTCGGGCACGCGTCGACATTATGCGCGCTGTTTTAGCGGTTTGCCAGCGACGGGATATTTCGCCCCCGAGGCGCTGCCGCGCCGGCGTGTGAGCACCGGCCCGTCGGAGAGAACGCTTGCAGCCTGCGCTACGGTCTAGCCGCGGGAAGCGGACGAAACCCGGCGGCGGCGGACGGCAAAACCAAGGAATGCACAAAGTGCGATGCCCGCGGTAATCAATGAGGCGGGTTCCGGCACGGTAAGCGGAACCGCGTTCATCGCGAACACCGAATCATCGCGCGGGGCCCGCGCAACCAGGCCCTCCATTGGCGCGGCCTGCTGAGCGTCGAGTTGGAGCAGTGCGTTGATGACATCGATCGCGTCACCCGCCGTGACCGTGTTCGTGCCGTTGACGTCCAGATAACTCGTGGCCGCGAACGGACCATCGAGGGCATGCGAACCGTTAATGAGCAGTTCGTTGATGACTTCGAGCGCGTCATTCGCCTTGAGGATGCCATCGTTGATGACGTCGGTGTTCATCCACGGATTCTGATACGACGGGTGGTCGGCCACGCTGACGGTGATGTTGTTCGCGATCACCAGGTTGCTCTCGTTTACGGCCCCACCCCCGTAGTTTTGCAGGGGAACGTTGCTAAAGCCGCTAACGTTCGATTTGGGCAGCGTGTTAATGCCATCGACGACCGACATGCCCGTGCCCACGACCCAACCGAACACCGCGTATTGGTTTCCGGGCGTGTCCAGCGCCGGGTTGTCGACCGTGTTGATGAACCATTCGCTGGTGGCGGAGTTGGGCGCGGCAGTCCTTGCCATCGCAATCGTGCCCCGTTTGTTGGACAGATTGAAGTCCAGCGCGATGGGACTGTCGGTGGCGATGTGGACGAATTGACCCGTCTGGCTGTTGTAGTTGTAGCCGCCGCCCTGAATCACCGCGATGCCCGAATCGGCGATACTCGTCGAGCGGTGCACGAGTGTATTCTGATAGTCGTTATCGCCGACGTAGTTCAGGAAGTTGGCGACCGTGTCGGACATCAGATCGTCGAACAAGTCGATGTAAAACGTGCCGCGAGCCCCCATGTCGAACTCGACCAGCGTTCCGCCACGGGCGCGCGCCGTGCCTGCGCAGAGGACGAAACACGCCAGCAGCAAGCGCGCTGCGGAGGCGATCGAACGTTGGGAGACGATCCTGGTGGGCGTCATGGGCTGACTACCCTCGACGCAAAGTTCTCCAGCCATCTTGCGTTCCGTGGGATGAGGATGGGGGCCTGACATCCGAAGAAAATGAGTCCTGCTTGGACCGGATGTGCGATCTGTTCCTTTGTCTAAGGTATTCGCGGAAGAACGGGAAATCAAGCTTTTGTCGATCCCCCGCCGTGGCAGGTGGAATCTGGGTCGTTCATCGTGCTTTAGGAGGCTTCTGCGTCCCCTCGGCGGATCGCGAACCGGCGGAATTCAGGCGCCGGGACGACGCGTTTGCCAGCTTGACCTAGACTAGCAGCAGAGAGTGACCCGCAGGGCCGAGTATGTTTGCATTCAACGACTTACTGATGTACGTCGGCGTGGCCGTCGCGTTGACCTCGTTCTTCGTGAGTATCGCGCCGGTCGGCAAACGCTAGCCGCAAGCGCCGCGCGATCCAGTGTGCGTAATGGAACACGCAGGCTAGAAGTCAGCATTACCCGGGACGCGCGGAAAGGGAATCACGTCGCGAATGTTGGCCATGCCGGTGGCAAACTGCACGACGCGTTCGAGCCCCAGTCCGAATCCTGAATGGGGCACCGTGCCGTAGCGGCGCAGATCGAGATACCACCAGTAGGCATCCGGATCAAGCTGCTGCTCGGCCATCCGCTCGCTCAACACGTCGAGCCGCTCCTCTCGCTGACTGCCTCCGACGATCTCGCCCACCTTGGGCACCAGGATATCCATGGCCCGCACGGTGCGCCCGTCGTCGTTAACGCGCATGTAGAACGGCTTGATCGAGCGCGGGTAGTCGAACAGGATAACCGGCTTCTTGAAGTGCTGCTCGGTCAGATAGCGTTCATGCTCGGCTTGCAGGTCGTGCCCCCACTCGACGGGATATTCGAACGAGGCTCCCGAGCCCTTCAGGATATCGACGGCTTCGGTGTAGGGCAGCCGCTCGAATTGGCTGTTCGCGACGCCTTCGAGCGTGGCGACGACGCCCTTCTCGATGCGCTTGTCGAAAAACTGCATGTCGTCGCTGCACGCGGAAAGCACGTCGCTGAAGATCCGCTTCAAGAATCGTTCTGCCAGATCCATGTTGTCGTTCAGCTCGAAGAACGCCATCTCCGGCTCGACCATCCAAAACTCGGCCAGGTGACGCGAGGTGTTCGAATTCTCGGCGCGGAAGGTCGGCCCGAACGTGTAAACTTTGCCCAACGCGCAGGCAAAGATCTCGGCCTCGAGTTGGCCGCTCACCGTCAGGTAGGAAGGCCGATCGAAGAAGTCCTGCGTAAAGTCGACGGCCGAGCCCGTCTTGGGCACGCGAGCCAAATCGAGGGTCGTGACTTTGAACATCTCGCCGGCGCCTTCGCAGTCGCTGGCGGTGATGATCGGCGGATGAATATAAAGGAATCCTTCCTCCTGGAAGAACTGGTGGATCGAGCGGCACACGGCGTTGCGCACGCGAGCGACGGCGCCGAAGGTGTTGGTGCGCGGCCGCAGGTGTGCCAGCGTGCGGAGAAACTCGAACGAGTGCCGCTTCTTCTGGAGCGGATACGTCTCCGGGTCGGCCCAGCCGTGGACCACGATGCTCGAGGCCTGCACCTCGGTCTCCTGGCCCTTGGCCGGCGACTCCTTGACGTCGCCCTCGACGGTGACGCTGCAGCCGGCGGTGAGGTGCTTGATCTCCGATTCGTAGTTGGGCAACTGCGCGTCGGCGATGATCTGCACATTGTCCAGGGACGTGCCGTCGTTGAGTTCCAGAAAGCTGAACCCGCCCTTGGAGTCGCGCCGCGTGCGAATCCAGCCCTGCAGTCGCGCCGATTGTCCGGCCGATGCAGACTGCCGGGCACGCGCCACGGTCATGGTTTGCATGGCGATGATGTTCCCTCCCATCGCGAACTTGGCGTACTCCATCGCCGCGGCAGCAACGCGCTGGGCGGCCGACTACTCGTGGGCCGCGATCCAACGCTCGGCATCGAGAGCTGCCATGCAGCCGGCCCCGGCTGAAGTGATGGCCTGGCGATAGTAATCGTCGGCCACGTCGCCGGCGGCGAACACGCCCGGCACGCTGGTATTCGTCCGGAAAGGCGTGGTGAGCACGATGTATTGCTTGTCGGTCAGCTCCAGTTGCCCCTTCAAGAACGCCGTGTTGGGCGTGTGCCCGATGGCCAGGAACACGCCGGTGGCTTCGACCTCCTTCGGTTCGTCATTGACCGTGCTCTTGAGCACCACTCCCGTAACGCCGTCGTTATCCGTGCCAGTCACTTCCGAGAGCACGTGGTTCCAGACAATGTCGATCTTGTCGTTCGACTGGGCACGCTCGGCCATGATTTTCGAAGCCCGCAGTTGATCGCGGCGATGAACCAGGTAGACCTTGCTGGCGAATTTCGTCAGGTAGGTCGATTCCTCGACGGCCGAGTCGCCGCCGCCGACGACGACCAGCGGCTTGTTGCGAAACCGCGGCAGCGCTCCGTCGCACACCGCACAGGCGCTCACGCCGCGATTCTTGTAAGCTTCTTCGGAGGGAAGCCCCAGGTAATTGGCCCGGGCGCCGGTGGCCACGATGACCGTTTCGGTTTCAGTCACTTCGCCGCTGGAAGCGGTCAGGCGGAACGGATGCTGCTTAAAATCCACTTCGACGATGTCGTCGGTTACGACGCGCGTGCCGAAGTTCTTGGCCTGCTGCCGCATCAACTCCATCAGCTCGGGGCCGCTGATGCCGTGCTTGGAATGCGGAGCCATGATCTGACGGACGTCGGGGTCGATCGCGCTGTCGAGATAGCCCGTCAAGTCACCAGCCGGAAAGCCGGCATAGTTCTCCACTTCCGTGGTCAGATTCAACTGTCCCAACGGTAACGTGCCGGCCACGCGGTTCTCTTCGGTAATCGCGCCTTCGAATACCAGGGGCGATAGCTCGGCCCGGGCGGCGTAAATGGCCGCCGACCAGCCGGCCGGTCCGCTTCCGATAATGACAACCTTTTCGCGTCCCAAGGGTCTTCCTTCGTCCTTTGCAAACGGCGCCGCCGCAACCGGCCAAACGCCACGTGGTGAATGCCAACGAACACGAATTATAGCGCTCGCGGACGAGGCGTCCATACGCGGCACATGCCGATTCACAGCAAAGACGACGGCCCGTCGGAAGTTTCGGCATCTTCCTTCGAGGCAGACGAGCCGCTAGCCGTAGCGAGCCGTTCGATTTCGATGGCCTTGCGTCCCGCCACGGCCCCGCTACGGGCATGGAAACGCAATTCGCCGTTCTGAAACACGGCAACCGTTGCGTCGGCGGGCGTGCTGGTGGTCATCAGGTCGCCCGGGCTCAACGCCTCCAACTCGTGCGGCTCGATCGTCGTCTCGGCCAGGTGAGCCACGATTTCGACCGTGGCATCCGATGGGTCTGCTGCCCGTGGCGACTCGCCGCCTGATGGGACCCCGGCCGACGACGACTGCGCTGCACGCGAGGCGAATACTCGCAACACCTCGGCCGGCATCGCCAGATGGATTGTGCCCCGCGTGCCGGCCAGGTCGACCTCGAACCGCACACACACGGCGAGGGCGTCGGAGGCGACGATCGGGAGCGAGCGCGGATTGCACTCGACCCGATCGACCGACAATTCGAGAGGCGCGATGTCACTCCAGGCCGACGTCAGCGCGCCCAGGAACAGGCCCGTGAGCCGTGCAGCGAGCCGAAGCTCGATCTCCGTGGGCGGCTTGCGTTTGACGGTGCCCGGGACGCGCCCGCCCCCCAACATGCAGTCGATGGCCGGGTAAAGGACCGCCAGCGTGATCTCGAGCAGCCAGGCTCCTACGCCGGTACCGGACAACAGTTGCAGGCACGTGGGACTCTCCAGGCGGCGATCCAACTCGCGATAGGATTCCACGCGTACGGCGTTCGCCCGCACCTCGGCCGGGCGGCGGGCCAGCGTGGTGAGGGCCGCGGCGAATTCGCTGGCACAGCGGCCGTGGACCGCCATCAAAGCTTGCTGCAAGCCCGGCTCGAGCTTGCCGGAAGCGTTGCGGCCGTAGGGTAAGATCGTGGCGGGCGCTTTCGGCGCCCTCGGCGAAGCCGCGCCGGACACGACCGCGCCGGCAGGGGAGAGAAGCGTTTCCAGCTCCGCAGCGCTGAGCAAGTCATCCGCCATCCATGGCCTCCTCGAAATCAACCTGCACGCGGCTTCCATCCGCGCCAGGAGTCGCTAGCTGCGAACCTGCCCGTCGCCGTAGACGACGTATTTGTAGCTGGTCAACTCTTTCATTCCGCACGGGCCCCGGGCATGGAACTTGTCGGTGCTGATCCCGATCTCCGCTCCCAGGCCGAACTGCCCGCCGTCGTTGAAACGGGTACTGGCGTTGATCATCACCGCTGCAGTATCGACTCCAGCCGCGAATCGTCGAGCGGCATCAAGATCGCGCGTCACGATGGCGTCGGTGTGCTTGGAACCGTAGCGATTGATGTGCGAGATCGCCTCGTCGAGCGTATCGACGATTTTGATCGAGATCGTCGGCCCCAGGTACTCCGCGGCGAAGTCTTCGTCCGTGGCCGGCTTGGCCTGCGGCAGCAGCGCTCGCGCGCGAGCATCGCCCCGCATCTCGATCGAATTCTCGGCCAGGGCCTTGCCGATGCGGGGCAGAAACGTGGCCGCCGCGTCGCGGTGCACGACCAGCGATTCGGCCGCGTTGCACACGCCCATCCGCTGGCACTTGGAATTGATGGTGATCGCCTCGGCCACGTCTTCGTCGGCCGAGCGATCGACGTACACGTGGCAGTTGCCGGTGAAGTGCTTGATGACCGGCATGCGCGCTTCGGCCGCCACGCGGCGAATGAGCCCCTCGCCGCCGCGCGGAATGGCCAGATCGATGTAGTCAGACAACTGCAAGAAATGCCCTACCGCCGCGCGGTCGGTCGTGGCGACCAGTTGCACGGCGCCTTCGGGCAACCCAACTTCCTCGGCCGCCTCAGCCAGCAGGTCGACGATGGCGCGGTTGGAATGCGCGGCTTCCTTCCCGCCCCGCAGGATCACGGCGTTGCCGCTCTTGACGCAAATCGCGGCCGCATCGGCCGTGACGTTGGGACGCGACTCGTAGATGAAGAACACGACGCCCAGGGGCACGCGCACCTTGTTGATCACCAGCCCGTTGGGACGCACGGTCGATTCGATCACTTCGCCGATCGGTTCGCCAAGCGCCGCCACCTCCTCCAGGCCCGTCGCCATCGACTCGACCACCGCTGGCGTCAATCGCAGCCGATCGATCTGTGCGGGCGTGAGGCCGTACTGCGGAGCCGCCTCCAGATCCTTGGCGTTCACCTCGGCCAGCGCTTCGGTCCGCTCGCGCAGCAACTCGGCACTCCGCCGCAGCCAGGCATTCTTGACGTCGCCGCCGGCAACGCTCAGCGCTTCGCTGGCGCGGCGCGCCTGCTGCGCTGTCTCGAGGCAGTATTGGCTCAGATCGACCTGGTCGGCGACGGCCATCGCGACACTCTCGCATGGCGGGGTGGAAGGGAAGCCGGCCAAGGCCAGCGCGATATCTTGCTCAAGTATCCCTCAATTTCCGGGCCCCGTCAACGTCGCTATCCCTAAGCGCGGGTGCAGTTTGCACGCAGACCATGCGACAAATTCGCAGCCCGCCTCGGCGGTGGGATCGCTTAGGTGGCCAGGCCGCCGGAGGCCTCGAACAACGTCAGTGCCTGCCGCACTTCGGCCACGTCGTGCACGCGTACCAACTGCACGCCCTGGCACGCCAGTGACAGCACCACCCCGAGCGTTCCCGCCGTGCGGTCGGCCTCCTTGTCGCCCATGAGCTTGCCGATGAACGCCTTCCGCGAGGGCCCCACCAGCAGCGGGCACCCCAACTCGTGCAGGCGATGCGACGCGGCCACCAGCCGCAGATTGTGTTCGTGCGTCTTGCCGAAGCCGATGCCCGGATCCAGCGCAATGCGGCTGGCATCGAGACCGGCGGCCGCGAGCGCGTCGCGGCGTTGCCTCAGGAAGACTAGCACTTCTTCCACTACGTCGCCGTAGGTCGGGTCGTCCTGCATCGTCTGGGGCGTCCCCTGCATGTGCATCACGCACACGCCGCACTGGCTCGCTTGGGCTACTTCGAGCATGCGTGGGTCGGCCAGCGCCGTAATATCGTTGATGATCTCTGCGCCGTGAGCAAGGGCACGCCGCGCAACTTCGGCCTTGGAAGTGTCGATCGATAGCGGGATCGACAGCCGGGGCGCCAGAGCCTCGATCACCGGCATCACCCGGGCCAGTTCCGTTTCGACGTCGACGGGCTCCGAGTAGGGGCGCGTGCTTTCGCCCCCGATATCGAGCAGGTCGGCTCCCTGGTCGGCCAGCCTGAGGGCGTGATCGATCGCCGCCTCGGTCGCGGCGAACTTGCCCCCGTCGGAGAAGCTGTCCGGCGTGACGTTGAGGATGCCCATCACCAGAGGCCGCGCCGGCAGAGCCAGCGCGCGGTTCGGCAGTTGCCAGGAGGTGGCGCGGCTGGGAAAACGTTCGGCAAGAGCGTGGCTGCCGGCCTCGGGCGGGAGACGCATCATGTCTCTCAGCCTACCACGGCGACTCCATCAGCGACACGATCTGCGACGCCAGGCCCTGCACGGCCTGCAACTGGGCTGTCGCGACCGACTGGCCGTATTCCGGCACGAGCAGACCCTGGCCGCTGAGGATGGCCAAATTCGCGGGCACGGCGAACTCTGCCGGATCGTTGATCAGCCCGCCGCGCCGATTGACCCAGCGAACCTCGATCGACAGGTTCACCTGGTTTTCGCGCGGATAGTCGAAGGGATCTTCGAACACGACGCGCTTGGTGTCGGTGGTGATTTTGCCGGAGAGCACGCTATCGGCCTCGGCGGTACCGACGACGCGATAGGGAGTCCTATCCTGGATTTGCTTGACCACGGCTTCGGTCAGGAATTCGGCCAGGTTGCGGCGGAAGCTATCCGACTCGAAGATCGGCACGTAGACCGTTTGAATGTCGGGCGGATACAGCGTCTGGGCCCCGAAACGATAGGCGGCACAACCCGAGGGCAGCAACGCAGAGGCGCACAGCCAGCCCAGCCGCGCGATCGCATTGCGGCGCGAGATGCCACCCGGGCGGCCGGACGCCGCCGGGCGATCGTCGCACGGGCCTGGCAAGTTTGCGTTCACGGAAGCACGCCACCTCTTACTGCGGAGGTCCGAATCCGTTCATGCCGGGCAGACGCGCCACGTTGGAGTTCGCATTCGTCTGTTGAACCGTCGGGGCAACCTTGGTCGAGCGGGGCAGCATATTGATGACCCACTCGAACGGCGGATCGGGATTGTTCGGCTCGGCTTTGAACTCTTCCATGCGGGCTCGAGACTGCTCGGCCAGCTTCGTGTTGGGATATTCCTCGACGACCTTGGCGTAGTAGTGCCGGGCGGCACCGTAGTAGTCGTTCTTGGCGTAGTATTCGGCCATCTCCCAGCCACGCAGCGCACGCTGAGCATTGATTTCAGCCTGCACCTGCTTGACGCGCTCGCGTTCTTGCCCCAACTCCTGCGGGAACTGCGTCAGCAGTTGTGCCACGATCTCGTCGGCTTCGTCCAAGGGGGCGCCTTCGTAGGCCGGTCCCTGGTAGCGGAGAATCTTACACCGCAGCCCAAGCAGGTGGGCCTGGTACTGGTGTTCGCTCTTGGGAAATTCGGAGCGGAGCAACCCGTAGTGGTAGTCGGCGTCGTCCCAGCGCCCCTTGAGGAAGTAGGCGTTGGCCGTGGCCATCACGGCGTCGTCGGCACGGGGTCCGATCGGATCATCCATGCGAATCCGCTCGTAGACCTTCAACGCGTGGCCACCGGTATCGAAGCGCGGGCGCGTCTTGTCGAAGAGGTTGGGTTGGAGCACGAAGCGCGGGTGGGCGCGGTCGTATTGTTCCCAGTATCGCCCAATGGCAAAGCGGCGCTCGACGAGCTGGCTCAGATACTGCGTCGAGGGAAACTTCTTGACCAGCAGGGCGTATTCGTCTTCGGCCTGCGGGTAGCGGTCGGCGAAGAACTCGCTCTCGGCGGCCTTAAAGATCGCCTCCTCCTCGAGCGGCGAGTCGGGCCAGCGGGCGTACGCCTTGCGGTACTCCTTTGCCGCATCGACGTATTTCTTTTGGCGGAAAAGGGCGTCGCCGTTGGCCAGGTGCTCGCGGGCCACTTGCTCGTTGGGCCCCTGCCCCACGGCCTTTTTCGTGCTGGCCCAGAGCTTCTTGGGGGCCAGGTTCTCGAGCGGGCCGGGCTTGGGCTCGTCGAGCACGGTGCCCATCTCGGTGGAAACCCGCCGCCCTTCGTGATCGAAGAAACCGCTGGTGCCGGCCACGTAGTAACCCTTGCCTTTGACGTAGCGCGCGCGATCCCGGTTGTCGGCCCACCATTGGGCCTGCTCGGCCGTCAACGCCGCCCGGGCAGGCGGCGTTTTGGGGCTCCACAGCGCGCAGCCCGCGGTGCTGGCCAGCAACGTCACGACGAGAATCAGCCAATGCGCTCTTGCGACCATGCGATGCGCTTCAGTCCGTTCGAGAGGTTCCATCCACCGGCGTCGGCAACCAGCGCTGCATGCGTGCCGGCCGCCCCATGAGATGAGTCCAATAGTGATTCAACACGCCGCGTAGCTCACCGTACGTTCGCGCGTCGAGCCCGCCGCCCGAGCTCGAAGGGCGATCTTCGCCGGCCATGCGCGCAAGCGCCGCGATCACGCTACTGCTTACCGAAATGATTTGTTTTTGTCCGGAACGACATGACTTGCATAACACGCCGCCCGCACGCTGACTGAACGGCACGCGGCCCGTGGCTTCCACGTCGCGGCCGCAAGCCGCACAGGCGGCAAGCGTCGGCAAATGTCCGGTTTCTCGCAGGGCCGTCAACTCGAAGTGCACCAGCGCCGACGCCACGTCCTCGCCGGCCGAAGCGAACGACACCAACGTCGCGTCGGCAGCGTCGAACAGACCCGGGTGCGGATCGTAGTCGTCAGTCAGCTCGTTTAACAACTCGGCTACATAGTAAGCGGCATAGAGTTTGGATAGGTTGCCGCCTGCGGGTCGAAACCGCCGCTCGAGCTTTGCCTCGGTCAACAAGTCCAGGGAATCGGACGATTTGCGGAGGAACACTATGCGACAGAGGGCCAACAGGTCAAGGGCAGACTCGAACGGCCCTTTGGGGCGGCGGGCCCCCTTGGCCAAACCCCGCACCTTGCCGAACTCGCGCGTGAACAGCGTCACCACGCTGCTGGTTTCGCTGAACTCGATCACGCGGAGCACGATCGCCGTGGCCTTCTCGCTCGACATTGCTGGCAGCCCTGTGCTGGCACCTTACGAATCGGCAGACCCCGCGCGGCGCTCGGGAGCCGCTTCATCAGCCGGCGGCGCAACGCCGAAGCCGGCAAGATAGCGGCGCTCGGCTTCGCGCATGGCGGCCCGAGGCGTGTCATCGGCGTCGTCGTGCCCGGCCAGGTGCAGCGCCCCGTGCACGACGTATAGCAGCAATTCGTCCTCTGCGGCCCAGCCGAACTCGCCCGCACAGCGTGCCGCCGTGTCGGCGCTGGCGATGATCTCGCCTTCGATCCGCCCGGCCTCCTGCTCGAGCACGAAGCTCAAGACGTCGGTGGCGTAGTCGTGCGAAAGGTATCGCCGATTGAGCTCGTGAATCTCGTCGTCGTCGACGATGGCGATGCTGATAGCCCCCTCGTCGTATCCCGCGTCCCCCAGCACGCTGGCAACCGCAGACTTGAGCCGCGCGGCGTCGAACGCCAAGGCCTGTTGCCGGTCGCACAATTCGATCGTAAGCATAAGAAGCGCCTGTCACGGCCAATGCTGGGGGCACACGTTCCACCGCGATCGCGGCGGACAGAAACCACTATACCGGCAACAAGCGGCGCGGATCAGGCCGTTCTTTGATCCGGATACTTGACGCGGCCGTGATAGACGGCCGTCAGCGACTTGACCAGGCTGTCTTCGATCGTGGCCAGCTCCTGGAGCGTGAGACCGCATTGATCGAACTGGCCGTCGAGCAGCCGCTTCATGGCGATGTCGTGGACCAAACTCTCAATGCGGGCCGGTGTGGGTTCGACCAGCGCCCGGCTGGCGCCCTCGACCGCGTCGGCCAGCATCAGCACGGCGGCTTCTTTCGTCTGGGGCTTGGGGCCAGGATAGCGGAAGTTGCTCTCGTCGACGTCCTCGCCGCCGTTGGATTCGCTGGCGCGGCGGAAGAAGTATTCCACCAGCGTCGTGCCGTGATGCTGCTCGATGAAGTCGATGATCTGCTTGGGCAGGCGATGCTGGCGCGCGAGGTCGGCCCCGTCCTTGATGTGGGCGATGATGATCAAGGTGCTCATGGCCGGCACCAGCGACTCGTGCCGGTTGGCGTCGTGCCCCTGGTTTTCGACGAAGTAGCCCGGCTTGAGCATCTTGCCGATGTCGTGGAAGTAGGCGCCCACGCGGCAGAGCAGACCCTGGGCCCCGATGCTTTCGGCCGCCGCCTCGGCGATCGAGGCCACGTTGATCGAGTGGTTGTAGGTGCCCGGAGCGCGGCGGACGAGCTCCTGCAGGAGCGGATGAGCCACGTCGCCCAGCTCGAGCAGGCTGAGCTCGGTCTGCACGCCGAACATGCTTTCGACGAATGGCAGTAGCGCCAGCATCAGCACGCCGGCGCCCACCGAATAGAGGCCGTAAGTCAACGCTTCGAGCCAAATGGCCGAGAGCGGTTGGGCGGCCAGCGTTTCGACGCCCACGGTCGTGGCCGCCGCCACGACCCCCACGGCCAGGCCAACATAAACCAGCTTGCGTCGATTGCGAATGTTGCCGATTAACAGAATCGCCGACGCGATGGCCGCGTACAGAATCATGAACTGGCTCAAGCCCTGGCCCGTGGCGACCACGACGATCACCGTGGCCACGGCCGAGAACAGCAAGGCCAACTCGCGATGAAACGCGATGGATAGCGTCAGGCCGAAAACCACCAGCGGCACGAGTTCGGCCCGCAGGCTGTCGACCGAAACCAGCACGGACAGCCCGACGGTGGCCACGAACAGCGCCAGCGTGATCGTAAAGCTGCGGAGGTTCTCCACGAGCTTGGGCTCGTAGTGCAGCACGTAAACGCCGCACAGGATGCTCAAGGCCACGAACATGCCCAGCGAGGCCAGCGAGTGGGCCAGCCGCCGGCCGAACGTCAGGTTGTCGAGGAAGGCCTTGCGCTCGAGTTCCAGAAGCGAGAGGTCTTCAAGCGGCTCGCCGGCCGGGGCCAAGACCTCGCCCGGAACGATGGTCGTGTACTGTTGAGGAACGGCGTCCTCGGCCCGCTTCTTCGAGAGGGCGGTTTCCGACTCGTTGAGCTTCAGCGTCGTGGGCAGTCGCCGGCGGAGCCAGGTGAAAACGCGCTCGGCAATCTCGGGCGACTCGATGCGCTCGGCCAGCGATTTGCGCAGCCAGTCGGCCTCGCCGATCAGCACGTCGGCCACCTTGACCGCGTGGCGCTCGTCGGGATGCCCCTTGGGCACGACGATGATCTCGCGCTGGTTTCCTTCGTTGTGCTCCTGGGGGAGCTTTTCCATCAGCCCGTCTTGCTCGGCCTTTGCCAGGGCGTCGGCCACGGCGCGGTCGAGCTTGGCCAACTCTTCCGGCGTGGACAGGACGGTCTTGAACGTCTGGAAACGCTGCTCTTTTTCTTCGGGGGTCAGCTCCGGCGCGCCGGAATCGGGCGAGGGAAAGAACTCGGCGAAGGCCTTCTTGTCGAGGTCCTCCATGTTCTTGGCTCCGGCCACGAGCACGGCGCGGTTGCGCAGGGCGGCTCGCAACTGGACCAGGGGATCGGGGTTGTTGTCGTAGACGTAGCGGGCCGTCTCACGGGCGGCGGCCTTGGCTTCGCGCGTCTTGTATTCGTCGGCTTTCTTAAATCGGACCTTCGCCACGACGTTCCGCGGCGGGGTGTAATGCCGGTGGTATTCCAGCGGTACGGACCAAGAGAGGGTGACCAGCCACAGCGCGATCACGGTAGCCACGACCAGGCCCAGGCGGATCAGCACGTCGCTGCGCTTAAGGAGGTGCAGCGCCCGCTCGATCGACCCCGGGGGGAGTTCGAGAGCCGCCACGCGTTCAGAGCGTTTTCGTTTTCGCGTGCCGTTTGCCATCGCGCGAGAGCGCGGCGATTCAGCGTCGCCGCCGGGGCTCCTCTTCTTCGTAGGCGCGAACGATGTCCTGCACCAGGCGGTGCCGCACGATATCCTCGTTTTGCAGCGTCGTGTGCTTGAAGCCTTCGATGCCCTGCAGTCGATGCAAGGCGTCGATCAAGCCGCTCCGGGTATGGTTGGGCAGGTCGACCTGGGTCGTGTCGCCGGAAACGACCATCTTGGTACCCAACCCCATCCGCGTCAAAAACATTTTCATCTGCGCCACGGTCGTGTTCTGCGCTTCGTCGAGAATGACGAAGGCGTCGTTGAGCGTACGGCCCCGCATGTATGCCAGCGGGATCATCTCGATCAGGTCCTGTTCCGTGTACAACCTAATCTGGTCATAGTCCATCATTTCCCGCAGCGCGTCGAGCAGCGGCCGCAGGTAGGGATTGATTTTGGCCTGCAAGTCGCCCGGCAGATAGCCCAGGCTTTCGCCGGCCTCGACGGCGGGCCGCACCAGCACGATCTTGCGGATTACTTCCTGCTTGAGTGCTTGTACGGCCATGGCCACGGCCAAATACGTCTTTCCCGTGCCTGCCGGGCCGATGCAAAACACCAGGTCGTGATTCCGCATCGCGTCGACGTAGCGCACCTGGCCCGGGGTACGGGGGCGAATCGCCCGGCCGGCGTGCTGCATCTCGATGGGCTGATGCTCGCCCGCGGCCAGCGCCTGGCCGGTGACGTGCGCCAGAACCCGGTTCACCTCGTCGGGCGAAACCACGCCGTAGCGGTCGGCAATGGTCTTGAGCTGCTCGAAGACCTCGGTCGCGTGCGCCACGGCTTCGTCCTGGCCTTCGATGTGGATTCGGTCGTCGCGCGACGATACGGCCACGCCCAGCGAGTCTCGAATCTTGCGGAGGTGCTGGTCGCGGGTGCCGAACAGAGTCAACAGCGAGCCGGAGTCTGCCAGCGGAATCGTGGCTTCGGACATTAAATAGAAACGGCGGCACTGGGGCCGCGCGCCAAAACCCGATGCATTGTCGATATGTTCAACTATACCGAACAAGGCGGCAGAGAAGAAAGAAGATTTCCGCGATCCGTGCCTTAAAGGGAATCAGCGAAACGGCTTGCGAAATCGGATGGGGGATTTAGGGGGCCTGGGAATGGCTGGGGCGGCGGCTCCTCAAAACCGGGCCTCGTCGGCTTTTTGCCGCGTGCAGAGCGGAGCGGTAGACTTGGCAAACAGTCCCCCGCAGGATCCGCCCCGACGCTTACAGGAGCCTTTTCACACGATGGTTCGCTCTTTCCCTTGGCTTGTTCTAGCGTTTCCCGTCTTGTTGTTGTCGGCCGGCTGCGACGCCTCGTCTTCGTCGCCGGACTCCTTCGCGGGCGCTACCGACGGCGCGGCATCCCTAGCGGCGAACGAAGAGGCAGCGGCCGTGTCCGACGAGCAGGTGGAGCTGGTGATCCTCAGCTTCGACGAGATCCAAGAGCTCATCGCCGACAAGCGGGGCAAGGTCGTGGTGATCGACGCCTGGAGCACGGGTTGTCCGCCCTGCTTGAAGGACTTTCACAACCTGGTCGAGCTGCACGACGAATATCCGCCAGAGGATTTGGCCTGCATTTCGCTCAGCTTCGACTACGAGGGCGGCGCTGGGACGAGTCCCGAGGATGTGCGCGAGCCGGTGATGCAGTTTCTCGAGTCGCAGGGGGCGACGTTCGACAACGTCGTCTCCAGCGACGAGTCGGACGTGTTGTATCGCAAGTTCGACCTGAACTCGGTGCCGGCCATCTTCGTCTACGGCCGCGACGGCGAGCTGCGCAAGCGCTTCGAGAGCGAGGGGGCCTACGAAGCGGTGCGGCCGCTGGTGGCCGAGCTCGTCAAAGAGCCCGCGCCCACGGACGGCGCTGCCGACGAAGAAGCGAGCGGCCAGTAGCTGCGGTGCTAGGCCGTCACCTGGGTCAGCATGTAGTCGTCGATGCGGATGCGGCGGTGCCCTTCGGGCATGGCGTCGAAGAGCATGTCGAGCAGGGTGGAAAACTGCCGGGTCTTTAGTCCGTAGAAATTATGCTTTCCTTCCCGGCGGCGTTCGATCAGGCCCGCCACGCGCAACAGCGCCAAGTGATGGCTCACCGCTGGCTGACTCTCCCCCAACAGTTCGCACAGCGCCCGCACGTGCAACTCGTCGCGCTGCGTGAGAAAGTAGAGGATGCGCAAGCGGGTTTCGTCGGAAAGGAGCTTAAAAAGCTTGACGAGGCTTTCCACGAGATCGTCGGAAACGAACACCTGAGGATGATTCGCATCATCCGACTCGCGGTGCTTCGACGTGTGATTCCGAGAGTTTTCGTCGCCGGCGGGTTGAGGAAGCGCGTTCACCATATTCGCCCTCGATAAAGACAAAGCGCACCGCAAGCGGGAACCCGCTCCGAATGAATGCGGATTGGTGCTTTGCACAAGAAATTCGTCCTCGCGATCGCCCGCACGAGGAAGCGTCCCTGAGTCCAAAATGTCGATACGACAATCGAAATGGCCGAGCGAGGGTTGACCGCTGCCACGCAGAACGCGGAGAGAAAGGAGTCTCCCAGCGGCGTAGGCCCCCGCTACGTCGGTCGACATTGTAGCGTGTGCCCATGACGAAGGGAAACGCTTTCGATGCATCAGGACGCTAGTTCGCCGCAAAAACAGGGCAAAAACGCATCAACGAACGTGCAACCTTTCAGTTCCATCGGGGCGCGGCGGATTAGAATGGTTAATACCCGCGTCGACGCCCTAGCCGCAGTCCTCCGTGGCAGGCAAACCTGAGCCCCTGCTAGCATCGGGGAAAGAAGCCGGGAGACGAAGACGCCAGCGGCCCCGGGGTCGCATTGACGTACACGACGCCGATTCCTACTATCTCGCGGCTCATTTTACTCATCACTTCGATTGCGCTCCCGCGTCAAGGGACGATTGCCGTGCGCAGGCTGATCTTTCTCAGTTCGATTGTCGCGGTTCTGGCCGTCGCCGCCATTTCGGCAGTGGTCGTTTTTCGAGCGTCGCAAAGCGTCCCGTCGTTCTATAGCGCGGCACTCGCTGTTGAGCCGCAGGATCAACGAGAGGCGTGCGATGCCTTCGTGGCAGAAGCCACGGCCCTGGCGGGCGACCTGAGCGAACCCGGCCACTGGGAGAGCCTGTTCACGGCCGAACAGGTCAACGCCTGGCTGGCTTTGGAATTGAGCACGAACTATCCCGAACTGCTGCCCGCGGAATTGAGCGATCCTCGCATTTCGCTGTCGGCCGGCGAAGCCACGATCGGCTGCCGCTACCACGCCGGCGACATTCAAACGGTCTTGTCGCTGGCTTTCGACGCGTACCTGCAGGAACCCAATGTCGTCGCGGTGCGCATTCGGCGTGCCCGGGCCGGGGCATTGCCGGTGCCGTTGGGACAGGTGCTCGACAGCATCTCGCACGCCGCGCGTGAGCTGAACCTGCGACTCGAATGGCGCAAAGCACAGGGCGATCCGGTCGCGTTGATCACCGTGCCGCAGCCGCACGACTCCTCGGGCGCTCCGTTCAGCCTGGATCTGCTCGAGGTGCGCGACGGCGAACTGTTTGTCGCGGGCACCGTCGGCTCGAAGTCCTACGATGCCAGTCCGATCGTGCCCGAGCCGCTGCGCGTGCCGACGGCCAAGCTGCCGAAATCGGACGATCAGCCCCGCGTGGGAGCTGCGGAAAAAGAAACTCGCCAGAACTGACTTCCCGGTTCGCGGCGGTCAAGCGTAACCCGCAGCGTCCCTTTGCCGCCTTCCAGCCGAACGCACCGTTGGTCGGCCGTTTCGAGCTCGACGAGGTATTCGCCCCGATCCCACTGCGTGACCGTGCCGCGGCCGCCGGAAACGGGGCCCTCGTAGGTGAGATAGGCCGGCCGATGATCCGGCAACTGCTCGGCGTCGCAGCACTGTCCGGCGACGGGCTCCGCGTTCAGCGCCCAGGTGTGTAGCACGCCTTCGCTCTCGAGCATCAGGTCCCAGTGCGTGCCGCGCGCGTGGCCTTCGGGCACTTCATGCAACAGGATGACGAAGCGGGGCATGGAGGGATTCGGCCTCAGGGACGTCGAGCGATCGCCAGCGGTGTATGCTAGCCGCCGCCGAAGGCCTAGGGCAAAACCTCGGTCGTTTGCTCGTCGGTCACGGGCGTGGCCGTGTCGCGGGTCGTTACCTCGGCCTGCACGCGCGCCTTCCCGGCCTCGGCACCTCGGAACCGAAGCTCATACGTCAGCGTTTCGCCGGCCCGCAACTCGCGAATCGCCGCGAATTCGACCGCCCCGGCCAGTGAGGTGCCCGCGCCCGAACCCGGCGGCGGGCTGAACTCCTGCAGTTGAAGCAGATCGCTGTATTTCACTTTAGCCTTGACGTCGAACACCGACTCGGCGCCCGGATTGGTGACGATCACCTGGTAGGTCGTTCGCCCCCCGATGTTGATCGGATCGGCCGTTTCGGCGACCGAGACGGTTACCCCCTGGGCTGCCGGTGCGGCCTGAGGTTTGCTGTCGACGACGATCTCGAGGCACGCCTCGTCGGCCACGGTTTGGATGCCGGGAGCCGAGACCGTCACGCGATTGCAGGCCCGCGGCGTCTCGCGGAGGCATTCCAGTTCGATCTCGCGGCGCACCGTGGCGCCGGGTTCGAGCAAGTCGATGGTCCAACCCATGGCGTTGCCGGGCAGCCACTCAGAGCCGGGTGTGGCACGGTTCGGCCGTAGCGTGATCTCGTAGTTGTCGGCAATTTGCAGATCGCGGATCGGCGTGTCGCCGGTGTTGGTCACTTCAATCTGGAACACCGCCATCTCACCGACGCTCCGGCGCTCGGGCCCCTTCTTGGTCACGCTCACCTGAGCGGCGCCGGGCGGGATGTCGGCCGGCTCCTCGGGCCCGGTCGGCTCGTCGGGCTGGGGTTCGGGTTCGATCGGCTGCGGCAGTGCCGGCTCGCCTACCGACAAGCAGCGGCGCGTCGTGGCCCGCACGTCGTCGGCTGCGGTGACCGTGATGTCCTGGCACAACTCGCCAGCCTGCACGACGTGGAACGTCACGGCCAGACTGCCCGACTGACCCGGCTGCAAGTCGGACAGGTTGCGCTCGATCGGCCCGCCGCCGGCGACGTGCTCGAGCCCCACGTCGAACCGATCGGTCACGAGAATGCCCGTGGCCGGCGCGCTACCGAGATTGGCGACTTTAATCTCGAACTGGACGTCGGTTCCGATTTCCGCCATCAGCGGACCGATCACGCTCACTTCGAGCTCAGGCCGTCCCGCGGGGACCGTGGGGGTCACCGGCACGCTGGGCTCGGGAGTCGTCTCGACCGGCGGGCTCGGCGTGAGCGGAGGCGTTTCCACGGGGGTGCCTGGCACGACGGGCACAAAGGGCGACGGCTGCACCGTCGGTTGCGGATTGTAAGGGGCCTGCGGCTGCGCGTCCGACGCCCACGTTTGCAGCACGGTGCCGGAACCGATCGGCGGCTGCCCGATCTGCCCGGGTTCCATCGGGCGTAGCACCTGGATGTTGATCAGATTCGTGCCCGGCACCGGTTGCTGCTGAAAGATCTCGGCAGGGGCGTCGCCGGTGGGGCCGGTAAGCACCTCGACCGTCGCGGAACCATCGGGTGCAAAGCCGGCGGCCGGGCCTCCGGCGATCTCGTAACGCACGACCCAGCCGGGAAGCGGCGCTCCGTCCGACCCGCGGGTAACGGTCGTCGTAAGGGTACTGCGCCCGCCCACCGGCGTGATCGCAGGCGAGGGAAACCGCCACTGTGCATCGACCCAGTGGATCATCGCCGACTGCTGCCGCCGGTCCCAGGCCGCGACGCCGGGCGCGAAAGCCGTCAGGTGACTCGTGCCCTCGGTCGCCGAGGTAACGCTGACCCACGCCTGCCCGCGGCCCACGGTGATATCATCGGCGGTCGAAACCGTGCCGCGATCGAGCAGCGTGGCACCGGTCAGCGTGTTGTTGATGGCGTACGTGTTGGTCACCTTACGCGGCAGGTGGTGCAACCAGTCGAGGACCGCCAGCGGGCGGCGCTCGCCGGGACTCGTGATCTGGCCGGGGCTGTCGGCCGCCAGCATCCACTCGACGCGCTCGCGCGTGAGCGGATAGCCCTCTTCGCCAATCACCGTGGCGATCATGATCACTTCGCTCCCGACCGGGGCGATGACCTGGCTGGGATTGAGCGCGAGCCCCGGCTGAATCACTTGCGGCGGCGCGCCAGGGTACGGCGAAGGCGGGTTCGGATCGCCGAAGATGAACAGCCGTTCGCCGGTCGGATCGATACGAGGGATGCGGCAATTGGCGCAACCCGAGAGCAGCAGCGCGCAACACACCCACAGCCAGCAAACACTTCTGGCGTGCGCAGACGTCCAAACTCGCGGGCGGCGCGGAGGCATAGACCCCAAGGCACGTGGCGTGCGAAAACAATGTTGCTACATGAAAACGTAGCATGCACTTTTCGCCACATGCTGCCTTTTCACCACACAAGCAGAGTCTTCGCCGCCGGCGCGCACTGCGCCGCCGCTACATTCCGACCACGGGCTAAAAACGATCGCCAGAGCGATCGAACGCCCGGCGCACGACCGGCAGAAGTGCGCCAAGCGTCAGGATCCCAACGAGCCGCGCGACGCTACCAGCGCCGACGACCGAAGATGCCGGTGGCATACCAGATGCCGTTGCGGCCGCGTTTGATGTCGTAGCCGAACAGCGCGTGCCGCGAGCGCACCGCTCCCCAGTGGCCGGGGCTTTGCCGCCAGCTATTGACGCACTCGACGCACGCCTCGACCAGGCTCTCGTTGGGCCAGCTCTCGGCCACAACTTCCTGGGCCAACACACCGCTGGGCAGCCGCGAGTTGATGCGATGGAAGCGCGAATCCCAACTCTGGTGCCCCTGCACCTGGACCGACGCCTGGTAGTGGGCGTGCGACTTGGCCTCGTCGGCCAGCACCTTGTGGAACTGCCCCTGCGTGCTCGCCGGGGCCTCGGGATGAATCCGCACCGCGTAGATCATCGTCCGTTGCGTCAGCGTCCCCGGCGGCAGGTCGAGAATGATCGACATGGCTTCCTTGCGGTAGTACTTGCCGGGCGTGAAGGGAAACGTGCTCACGACGTGGCCATAGTACTCGGCCCGCTCGTGCACCAGGTCGACGATCGCTACTCCCGGCCGGCCGAGCATCTCGGCGAACGACGGATGCGAGAGCAGCTTCACCGGCTCACCTTCAACGGTAATCTCCGCGTCGCTGGGCAACTCGCAGTAGACGAAGCGCTTCAGTTTCTCCTGAATTTCCAGGGTTTGCAGCGTTCGCGTCTCGAAAGCCGTGCGGGCCGAGGTAAGCCGTGGCTCGTAGAAGTACAAGAACAGCATCTTGCGACTCTCGGCGGCCTCCTTCATCGCCTTCCGATAATCGGTATGAACCACCGGGGGCACGGGTTCGTCAGCCTGGTTCGCCGACGGGCTGTCGGTGGCCGGCTCGCTGGCGGCCGGTTCCTGTCCGTCGCCCTCATCGGCCGTGGCGGTCTTGCGCTCGAGCAGCGCCGGCGCGGGGACGCCCGGGGCAGCCCGGCTCTCGTTCAATTCGTCGCGCGTGGCGAGGTCGGGAAAAAGCGCGTCCTGGGGTACCTGTAGTACCGCCTCGCCCAGGCCAGGCTGCGGGCGTTCTCCCAGACGCGCCCAGGCCGGCTGTAACCAACCGCTCACGAGCAGTCCAATCAAGGCGAGCTGCGATCGGCGAACCATCTTCCAATTCCTCCAGTTGAAAAACAAAGAACGCGATGACCGTTGACAGGCGAACGGCGCCGGCTGGCTTTCCCACAAAGTCAGGCGGACATGGTAGGGAAACGCGTGGGGGATGGGTGGGGCTGGATGTTCCGGTTGGTCCAGTCCGACGTCCTGTCGAATTAGGAGAGGTATTGTGAGCGGGAGCGTCACATACAGCAATGGGGTGAATGCGAAATATCGCCCGTTTACCCAAAAATCTCCGGTCAAATGAAACAGCAAATACAGATAAACTGAGTATGGTGCGGTACATGGACTGCCGCGCCAGAGCTGGCAGCCGCGGTGGCTCTCTGCCCTTAAGACGTAGTCAAATAAGGCCTTTTGTGATATCAAGGACGTGCCAATCCACGGACAGCCCCGCCAGCCAAGGAGGTTTGCCATGCGAACCCAAACTCGCTACCTCGCGCTTGCCGTAGCGATCCTCATAGCCTGCTCAGCATCCGTAGCTGCGCAAGGCGGTCCGGTTGACCAAGTACAGCAGGCGCTGAATAGCGTCGACGCCTGGCTCGGCGACGGCGCGAACGCAGAGTCTTGGGGCGCGTACCTGAAGCTGCCGGCCCTGCGCGAGCAACTCGAAAAGGGAAGCGACGCGAATCTGGATGTGGTCAAGCAAGTCGCCGCTCAACTTCACAGCGACGCCGCCGGCCTGGACCGCGAACGCTTCGTCAAGCTACGCCAGGCGGTCGATCAGTGGGCCGAGGAGTTGCAAATCGAGCAGACGGGTCTGCCCGAGACCGTGCTGGCCGCCAAGGACCAGTTCCGCCCGATCACGGCCGAGGACGTGGCCGAAGCCAAGTCGCAACTACAGTCCGCCGCCGACAAGCTGAACGCCTATCTCAGTGGCGACAACGGCGCTGCGTGGAAAAAGTACCTGGATTGGCCGCTGCTCGAAAAACAGCTTGCCTCGGACGATCCGGACGTCAACGATCTGGTGACCGTTTACCGCAAGCTGACGGCCGACGAAGTGGGGCTCGAGTTGCCCGTGTTCGCCAATGTTGCCGATGGGCTGGAGCGCTATATCAACCTGCTGGCCGCTCATCGCGATGACAATCTGCGCGAGCAGTACGGCAAGCAACTCGAGGGACTGGCCGAAGGCATCAAGCAGTTGCAGGAAGATCCCAGCGACGACAATCGCATCGCCGTCGGCAGCCGGCTGGGCTGGCTGGAAAACCGCGAACAGGTGCCCGATCTGATCGCCGCGATTCGCCGCCGATTGTCCGAGCCGAATCTTTATCTCGTGGCCTCCGAGCGGCTGTTGGGTGCCGGCATCGCTCAGGAGTTGAACGAGGTCACCCCGGTTCGCGACTACATTCTGGGCACGAGCATCCGCGGCAACGGACGCACGATCGGCAAAGTTCGCCTCGAACTCGTGCCGAGCGACGACCAACTCGTCTTCGACACGATGCTCTCGGGCAACGTCAATAGCCGCACAGTCGGGTACAACGGGCCGGCCACGATCTATTCCAACGGTTCGACGGCGATCTCCGGGCGGAAGCGGATCGTGTTCGATGAAAACGGCTTCGCCAGCTACAAGGCCACGGGGGCCGCCAATACGAACACACGAGTCACCGGCATCGGAGGTTCGGGGATCGTGCGCCGCGTGGCCTCTCGCCGCGTGGGCCAGCAGAAGGCCCAGGCCGAGCGCATCGCGGCCGATCACGCCGCCGATCGCGTCAGCCGCCGTATGGACGATCAGGTTGCCG
The DNA here is from genome assembly GCA_003389325.1 of Planctomycetota bacterium. GTDB lineage: Bacteria > Planctomycetota > Planctomycetia > Pirellulales > PALSA-1355 > LB-PLM-3. Next base: position 193,710 of record QQVE01000048.1, on the reverse strand, counting down.
ACCAGTTGAGCGAGGCGCATGCCAACTACTTGGAAAAAGTGCGCAATCCCCTGCTCCGCCGCCGGGAGTTCCCCTCGATGCGTTTCCGCACGACCGAGGAAGAATTGTTCTTGACGGTCCTGGCGGCCAACAGCAATCAGATTGCCGCCTTGGGGACGCCCCCCGACGTGACCGTCGAGAACAGCGACCTGGCCGTACAGATCCACGAGTCGATGATCAACAACCTGGCCGCAGCGTTGCTGGGCGGCGTGACACTGGAAGAAGAAGAGGTGCAACAGCGCGTGATTGACCTGCGCGGTTCGCTTCCCGAATCGCTCGAGAGCGACGAGGATCGCGACCCCTGGTCGATCACTTTCGCCCGCACGCAGCCGGTGACCGTGAGCTTTGGCGACGAGACGGTCACGATCACCATCCGCGGGCAGCGCTATACGTCGGGCGAGCAGAGCTTTCGAGCCATGAACGTGACAGCGGTGTACAAGATCGCGATTGACGAGCCGGACGAAAACGGCGTGCGGGGCATCAAGCTGGTGCGGCAGGGCGAACTGGATATCGTGCCGCCCGGCGAGGCCCGCCGGCTCTCGGGCCGCGAGATCACGCTGCGTACGCTGCTGGAGAAAAGATTTGGTAAACTGTTCGAAGCCGAAGTGAAGTACGGCGGTCTGATCCTGCCCGGCCAGTGGCGTAAGGCCGGGATCCTGACCACCGATCAGCTCACTTCCAAGGGCGGCTGGGTCGTGGGGGCCTGGAGTGAAAGCGGCGTGCCGGCCCCCCCAGAGGACGAGCCTGACCCCGACGATGGCAAATCGGCCGATCAGGTAACCCGCGCCGCGGAGTAGATCGAAAACCAAGCGATTCCAGGCCCGGAAGCGTCATGAGCCAATCCGTCGACATCAGCTTTGACTGCCTGCCGCTGCGGTCCGTGGGCCGCCTCGACATTCCGATCGACGCCTCGCCCAAGTATCGGGCCCGCGCCGAGCGGATCAAGGAGGCGATCGAGACCCACGGGTCACACAATACTTACTATCTCTACAACGCCCAGTGCACGTTCCATCTCACCAATACTCCGGAGTTGGGTATGGTGCAGTTCGAGTTCGAGGGCACGGTATTGACCGACACCTCGGATCAGAAGACTCAGGGCAGCGACCTGAAGATCGAATTGGTGCGAGAAACCTGCGACTGGCTGACAGCACCGGCCAGCGACTGGCTGGCACAATGCGCTGCCCGGGCGGTCGAGGTCGAGTTCGACCGCTACATCGCCGCCGGCGACCTGCAGCAAACCGTCGAACGCGTCCAGAAGCTGCAAGCCGAATGCGACGAGCGCGGCGGCTTCGTGGGCATGTATCTCTAGGCGGCCCCTCCCACCTGGCTTTCTAGGGCCTGCACAGAGCCCGCAGTCTTCCCGACGATGCGGACGATTGGGTGTTCTGGGAATCGATAGACTTCTGCGCAAACTCTTCCGATCAAATCGATTCTTCTCGTTAGGAAGATTGTTCCAAGTTTGCGGGTTCGGCCGCCGATACCTTGCTCTGCCGGAATCCTCGTTCGGGCGCTAGCGCAAATGCGCCAGCCACACGACGAGCGACTCCGGAGCGTCGGGGGGGCTGGGAACTGTTGCCGGGCTGCTGTCACGCCGTCGGAAGATGGCGTGCTGGCAGTCAGCGTCTGCGTCAGGGCCGAAACCCCAAAAGGTTCATCGATGAAACGGCGTGTTCAAGGCATCTGGGCGATCCTGACGTCCCTGATGATCGCGCTGACGGGTTGCCGACCGCAGCAGCCCTTCTATTTGCGCGAGGACGGCGATCTGTCGCACTACATCGACGTCGCCACGGAGCTCGATTATCCCGACGTGGAGACCTCGACACTCGACGAAGTCACCGAGGCACTCCCGCCCTATACGTTGGAGAACATCGCCTTCGCCGAGTACTGGGACCTCACCCTGGAAGAAGCCATCCAGGCGGCGATGCAGAACTCCAAGGTCTTCCGCTCCTTGGGCGGTCGGTTTGTCAGTTCGGCTTTCAACAACCGTTCGCAGACGGGTGAAGCCCCCGACGCGTTGACGCTCGGCCCCGACCAGGCCCAGTCGATTTACGACCCGGCGATCGTCGAGTCGACTCCCTTCAACGGCGTGGAGTACGCCCTGTCGGCGTTCGATACGCAATGGTCGAGCAACTTTTTCTATCAGAACAACGACCGCCAGCAGAATGTGGCGCCCAGCCCGCAGATCGAACAGTTCTTCGTGCCGGTCTTTCAGCAGAACACGAGCACGTTCAACACGCAGTTGACGAAGATCACGGCGCAGGGCGGTCAGTTCTCGGTGCGCAACAACATCGTGTACGACCTGAACAACAATCCCACGCGGCAAACGCCCAAGGACTGGAACGTCAACTACGAGGTGTCGTTCAACCAGCCGTTGTTGGCCGGTGCCGGCGTGGAATACAACCGCATCGCGGGTCCCTTCAGTCCCTTCCTGCAAGTCGTTGCCGGCGGTGCCCCCACGTCGCTGCAATTCGATGGTGTCGTGCTGGCGCGCATCAACGTGGATATCAGCCTGGCTGATTTCGAAGGGGCCGTGCGCGACCTGGTTAACGAGACCGAGCAGGCCTATTGGGAACTGTCGTTCGCCTGGCGCAACCTCGAGACGGCCAACACGGCCCTCAACAGCGCCCGCCAGACGTGGGAAAAGGTCTATGCCCTGTTCCGTTCCGGCAGCCGCGGGGGTGAAGCGAACGCCGAGGCTCAGGCCCGCGAGCAGTTCTACCAATTCAAGAGCCAGGCCCAGACGCTGCTCAACGAGCTGTTTCGAGCCGAGAACCGTCTGCGGTACATCATGGGTCTGGCCCCGACCGATGGCCGCCTGATCCGCCCGATCGACCGCCCGACGATCGCGGAAGTGGACTTCGACTGGAACGAAATCGTCGACGAGTCGCTGGCCCGCAATCTCGACTTGCGTCGCCAGAAGTGGCGCATCAAGCAGCGTGAGCTGGAGATCGTGGCATCGAAGAACCTGTTGCTACCGCGATTGGACTTGAACGCGACGTACCGCTGGCTCGGTTTGGGCAACGACCTGTTCGGCGGAACGGACACAGCGTTCCGACCGAGCATCCCCGGCGACCTCACGAATTCGAGTGCCCTGGGAACGTTGGCCTCCGGTCAGTTTCAGGAATGGCAGGTCGGTTTTCAATCGACCTTCACCATCGGCTTCCGCCGCGAGCTGACGCAGTTGCGCCACTTCCAGCTGCAGTTGGCACGCGAGCGGGCCATGCTGCAAGAACAAGAGTTGGAAATCGTGCACCAAGTTTCCGACGCCGTCCGGCAGCTGGAACTCAACTACGAGTTGACCGAGACGAACTTCAACCGCACGCTGGCGGCCGACAAACAAGTCGAGGCCCAGCAGGCGGCTTACGAGTCCGGCACGGTCACGCTCGACCAACTGCTCGAAGCCCAGCGCCGCCGGGCCGAAGCTCAAGCGAGCTTCTTCCGCACGCTGCTCGACTACCAGCGGGCGATCGTCACGCTCCACTACCGCAAGGGTTCGCTGCTGGAATACAACAACGTATACCTGCAGGAAGGCCCCTGGCCCGACAAGGCCTACTTCGACGCCGATCGCCTGGCCCGCAAACGCGACGCCGGCATCTACATGGACTACGGCTACACGCGTCCCAGCGTGGTCAGCCAGGGTGCCGTGCGACAGAACCCCGAAGGCATGCCGCCGATGCTGCAGCCGCCGGGACTGCTGCCCGAAGGCATTCCGACCGAAGCGCTGCCCGAGGCCTTGCCGCCCGGCGAGGTCGAAGACGCCGTGCCGGGAACGGAGTACGATTACAATGCATCGTATGGCGGTGCGTCGCAGCCCGACGTATCGCAGGTGATGGGGCAAGCCCCCAGCGACGCGAGCATCAGCCGTTTCAAGTGGGGTCCCCTGGGACTGGACGCCGAACAGGGTGCCGTCGCCAGCGATGCCGCACAAGACGATACCTGGTCGCGGATCGTGGGACAAAACGACGATGCCTCGCGGCCGACGCACTCGGTGCTGAAGCAGCCGCGCAGCCTCAAGTCGAGCAGCCTCGACGCACGGCCGGTGCCCTCGGCCGCTCGACAGCCGGCGCAAGCTTCGGGCCTGAAGCGGGCATCGCATCAAGTGAAGCAGCCTTGGAACTCGACGCACACGCATGAATCTGTCCCGCATCAGCCGTCTGATCCAAGTGCTTGGCCTGCTGCAAGGCACGAAGGGGCATAACGCCGGCGAACTGGCCGCGGCGTGCGGCGTGAGCCGCCGGACGATCTTTCGCGATCTCGACGTGTTGCGCAAGGCCGGCGTGCCGCTGCTGCACGACGACGATCACGACAAGTACTGCATCCCGGCCACCTACTTTCTGCCGCCCACGAACTTCACGACCGAAGAAGCGTTGGCCGTGATCGTCCTCTGCTACGAGATGGGTGCCGACAACCGGCTGCCGTTCTACGAGGCGGCCCAATCCGCGGCGCTCAAGCTCGAAGGCTGCCTGCCCGGCCGCGTGCGCGATCAACTGCGCGAAATCTCTTCGGCAGTGCAAATCAAGCTGGCCCCGGGCAATCGCCTCGAAGGACAGATGCCCGTCTACCAGCGCCTGCTGGCCGCGATCGCCGCCCGCCGGGCGGTTCGCATCGAATACGACAGCTTCAGCGACAGCTCGGCCTTGCGATTGAAGCTGTGCCCCTACCGCATGCTATTCAGCCGCCGCAGTTGGTACGTGATCGGGCGCTCGTCGCTGCACCGCGAAGTGCGAACGTTCAACGTGGGCCGCATTCGCAGCCTGGAGACGCTTGACGATCGCTTCGACGTTCCGCGCGGCTTCAGCGTGCAGCGGGTGCTGGGCAACGCCTGGCACCTGATTCCCGACGGGCCGGATACCGACGTCGTCGTGCGGTTCAGCCCGCTGGTGGCCCGCAACGTAGCCGAGGTCGTGTGGCATCGCACCCAGCGCATCGAGTGGCGCGGCGATGGCGGAATCGATTTCCACGTGCGCGTGGCCGGCATCCGCGAAATCTCCTGGTGGATCCTGGGCTACGGCGATCAGGCCGAAGTGCTGAAGCCCCAACGGTTGCGCAAACTGATCGCCCAACACGCGTGCCGGCTGGCCGAACGCTATAATGGCGACCTTTGAACGGCACGTTGGTCGAAGTTTTGCGTTGGGGAGCCGGCATGTTCTTTTCCTTCGACGGCCTGGATGGCGTCGGCAAGACCACGCAGATGGACCTGTTTATCGACTGGCTCAAGCAACGCGGCCATGAGGTGGTCGGTTGCTACGATCCGGGCTGCACGCCGCTGGGCGAGGAAATCCGCAGGATGCTGCTCGAGCACAAGGTCGAGATCGGCTGCACCAGCGAAATGCTGCTGTTCATGGCCGCCCGGGCGCAACTGGTCGACTCGGTCATTCGGCCGGCGCTTGAGCGATCGGCCGTCGTAGTGTCCGATCGCTACGTGCTGGCCAACATCGTCTACCAGGGCTATGCCGGCGGGCTCGACGTGGAAACCGTACGCCGTATCGGCCAGACGGCGACCCGAGGGCTGCTCCCCGAGCTAGTGTTCGTGCTCGACATGACACCGCGGGCCGCGGCCCAGCGGATGAACCGCCAGCCCGATCGCATGGAGGACCGAGGCGACGACTATCGTGCCCGGCTGCGGCAGGGTTTTCTGTCCGAAGCGGCGAAGAATCCCGAGCACATCCTCGTGGTCGACGCTGCACGCGAAATCGATCTCGTACAGGCCGATATCCGCGCTGCCGCGGCCCGTTTGTTGGAACAAGAGTAGCCGGGCAGGTCCACCGCCGGTTGAATCCGCGGGCCTGTTCGTCCGCGTAAGCAAAGACAAGAATAAGACGCCATCATGACTTGGCAAGGGATCGAAGGACACGACGAAGTTGCCCAGCGGTTTTGCCGCGCGCTTGCCCGGGGACGATTGGCCAGCACGTTCTTGTTCATTGGCCCCGCGGGCGTGGGTAAGCGGACCTTTGCCGAGAAGCTGGCCCAGGCGCTGTTGTGCCCCCACGTCGATGAGGCCGAACTGGCGCCGTGCGGTCGTTGCGATTCGTGCGTTCAGGCCGCCTCGCACACCCACCCCGATCTGCTGATCGTCGAAAAACCCCCGGAGAAGAGCTTTATCCCGGTGTCGGCGTTTATCGGCGAAGACCAGCGTCGCATGCGCGAGGGCCTATGCCACGACATTGCGATGAAGCCCTTCATGGGCGGACGGAAAGTGGCCATCATCGACGATGCCGACTACCTGAACGAAGAAGGCGCCAACGCCCTGCTCAAGACGCTCGAGGAACCTCCGCCGCGAAGTGTGTTGATTCTCATCGGCACCAGCGCCGAGCGGCAGTTGCCCACGATTCGCTCGCGGGCGCAGATGATTCGCTTCGCCGGGCTGCCCGATGCGACCCTGGCCGAGATCCTGCTCGCACGGGAGCTGGCCACCGATCGCGACCAGGCGCAGCGGATGGCATCGTTTGCCGGCGGTAGTCTCCAGCGCGCCGTCGAGTTGGCCGACGAGAGCCTGTGGGCTTTTCGCGGAGAACTGCTGGTGGGGCTTTCGGCCCCAGTACTCGACAGTGTCGCGGTTGCCGGACAACTCGTACCGTTCGTCGATGCGGCCGGCAAGGAAGCCAGCGCCCGGCGAGCCCGCGCGCGGCAGGTCGTGGCATTTGCCGTGGAGTTCTATCGGCAACTGGTTCACGCCCTGTGCGGCGCGACGACCGTCGGCGATGCGGAGCTGCTGCGAGCCGTCGAGCAGTGCGCGACGCATTGGCGGGGCGACCTGGAAACCGCCACGGCGTGCATCGACCGATCGCTCGAAACGCTGGCCCACATCGACCGCAATGCGCATCTGGCGACGGCCCTCGAGTGTTGGCTGAACGACCTGGCCGAAATCATCGTCACGGGCCACGGCGTCGCGACGTACGGCAACTACTAGGCCGATCTAGCTGCCGGTTTCGCCTTGCAGTGTGAGGACGAGCTTGCGGCCGCTGGCGCGATTGCGATGTTCGCACAGGTAGATTCCCTGCCACGTGCCGAGCATCAATCGCCCGGCACGCACCGGGATCATCACCGACGAACCGATCGTCGAGCACTTGACGTGGGCCGGCATGTCGTCGGGGCCCTCGATCGTATGCACGTAGTCGAAGTCCTCGCGGGCGATCTCGTTGAAGGCGGTTTCCAAATCAGTCGCCACGTCGGGATCGGCATTTTCGTTGATCGAGACCGAGGCCGAGGTGTGCTGGATGAACACGTGCAGCCAGCCAATTTCCACCTGCTTTAACTCGTCGAGGGCCTCGACGACCTGAGTCGTAATCAGGTGGAAGCCGCGACGGTGCGGCGGCAATTCGAGAGTGCGTTGGAACCAAGCCATAGGTCAATACTTGCGCGTTTGCGCTAATGCTTCACGGAGGCGACTGCCAATCGTCGCGGGGCTAACTTCCGATGTTAGCGTAGTGCATGAGGTGAAAACCGTCGAACGGGGCGTGTTTTCACGCGGGGCGGCCTGGTTGGGCCGCGGGGCGGCGGGCATGCCGATGCAGATCCGGACCTTTCGCGTATGAAAAGGCTCCGAATCGCCGTCCAAAGTGTTGACATTTCGTTAGGACCCTGGATAATGCGTGGTTTGAATGTTTTGTGTGTTTTCCCGCCTAGGATTTCGGACAGCTCCAAGAGCCCACACCATCCGAATGGTTAAGCGATCTCGCGCGACATGGCCCGCCAGGAGGGGTCTTTCCGGGCAGTGAGATCGCTCAAGAAGAGCCGGAAGGAACGGTTTCACGTTTTTTTTTCGTAATTCCGAAGCCGATACGGCAACGCTGTAAGGGAGCGGCGGAGGTGGCGATGTTTTTTAGGTTTGGAGGGTATTGATTCAATGCGGCAGATGCGGAACGTATTTGAAGCCATTTTGAAGTATGGCCACGACGAGGACTTTGCTCCCGCCGAGGATGACGAGTTCACCCCGACTTCGGCCCCGGCCGGGTCGAAGGAAAAGCTCGAGATTCTGGCCGAGCGCGTGCTGCGCGGCGAACCGCTGTGGCACCCCGAAGATCGGCCGGACTATAGCGGTCTGACAGGGGCCGTGCGGCCGCGCGAGTAAATCTCTTCGCGCACTTGTCACTCCCGCTGACAAAACGAACAACACATCGCTCGTCGCACCTGACGGGCGATGTGTTTTCTTTTGCGCGGATGCAAAAACCGCGCTTTACGGCGAGGCGTTGGCCTGGGCCGTCTGCGACTGCTCGTAGGCGGCCTTTTCCGCGGCCAGGCTCTCGAGTCTGGCCTTGGCCTCTGCCGCTGCGGCGGCAGCAGCCTCGCTGGCCTTGGTCTTGTCGGCTAGCGCCGCTTTCGCCGCGGCGAGCGCCTCGGCCGCTTTCTTGGCGGCCTCTTCCGCTGCGGCCGTGGCAGCCTTCTGGGCCTCGACCTGGTCAGCAGCGTTCTTGGCCGCGTCGGCGGCCGCATTGACCGCAGCCGTCTGGGCCTCGACCAGCATCTGCAACGTGGGAGGGTTTGGCGGCAACGCGACCAGTTGGGCACCGTCATCGGCTTTCCAGGTGCGCACCTCGCCCAGCCAGTCGCCGGCGATAACGCGGCCCGAGTCGTGGGTGATGGCCACTTCCATGCCAATGTCTCCCAGAGCGGGAAAGTCGCGAATGGCCTTGCCGTTGCCGTCCCATAGCTTCGTCAAGCGATCGCGGCCGGCGGACACGATCTTGCCGTCCTGGGCATACTCCAGGGCCGTGACGCCGCCGCCGTGGGCACCGATGTTCTTGATTTCCTTGCCCGTGTGCATATCCCACAGTTTGATCGTGCCGTCCTCGCTGGCGCTGGCCAGCACGTTCGAATCGGGCCGATAGCTGACGTCGGTCACGCCCGCCTTATGGCCCGCCAGGTTCTGGTACTCGCGGGCCGTTTCGGCTTCCCACACGAACAGCCCGCCGTTGCGGTCGGCCGTGGCCAACAGCACCCCGTCGGGACTGAACTCCAGGGCATAGATCCACTCGGTGTGCTTGCGAATCTCGTGCAAGAGCGAACCATCGGCGGTGGAGTAGATCCGCACCACGCGCCCCGGCCCGCCCAATGCGATGCGGGTATGGTCTTCGTTGATGTCGGCGGCCAGCACGAGATCGAGCTCATCGCCCACCTCGAAGACGCGGCTGCCGGTCTTCACTTCGTAGACGACGACCTTGCCCGACTTGCCGCCGATGCCGCCGCCGGCCAGCAACAACGTGCCCGAGCGGCTGAACCTGAGCACGTGCGGCACGCCTTCGGGAAAGGGCAGCACGCCCAGCAACTCGCCCGAGTCGGTGTGATAAAGGGCAATCTGTTGCTGTCCGGCCACCGCAGCCAGGGGCGCCCAGGGGCTGCAGGCCAGCGCCGTCACCGCCCCGGCGCGCGAGGTATAAACCACGGGCTGCCGCACAAGATTCTCGGGCATCGGCGGCGCGCCTTCCGGCTTGACGTTGCCGGCCGGGGCGCTCATCTCGAGCGAGGGTCCCTTCTTCACCTTGGCGACCGAGCCGGAATTCTCCAGCGCCCCGCCGACGATCCACTTCTTGATCAGCTCGAGCTTCGGCTCGGGCAGTTTGTCCTGCATGGGCGGCATCTTCGGCTCGTCGATGTGAGCCACGAGGTCCCACAGCCGCGAGCTGTCGATGTCGCCTTCGTAGACGACCTGGCCCGAGGCGCCGCCCTCCATCAGCGACGTGTACGTGGCCAGCGAAAGGTCGCTCTTCTTAGTGTCCTGGTTGTGGCAGGCGAAGCAGTGTTCGCGAAAGATCGCCTTCACGTGATCGTCGTAGGTGACCTTTTCCGGCTTCGCTTCCTCGGCGAAGGCGGCTGGCGCCGTCCAAGCGACCAGGCACGCGGCAGCGGCGAGCTTCAAGAGTATCTTCTGGCGGATCATGCCTCGGGTCCGTAGTAAGGACTTAGTGGTTGAACAGGAACTCGCGCGAGTTGAGCACGGCCCACATCACGTCCTCGGCTGCGTTGCGAACATTCGGTTCGGCCGCGAACACCGCCGAGAGCTTTTCCAACTCCTCGATGCTGGGCTTGCGCGACAGGCAGGCGATGTAGATCTGCTCGATGATCTCGGCAGGTGGCTTTTTCTCGTCAATCATCGTCTTGAGCCACGGACTCTGGCCGACCTTGCGCGAAATCGTATCGCCGTTGATCATGTGCAGGGCCTGCGAGAGCGTGGGCTCGGTCGTAGCCTCGGCGGCACACGCGGTCTGCCGCGGCGAGCGGCCGAACGAAGTCAGAAAGTAGTTGCTCGTCTGGCCATCGGCGATCTGCACGGCGCGGGCCCCCAGCGGCAGGCCGCGGAACTTGTCGGGCACGTCGGTCAATTGGCTCAGGCAGTCGAGCAGGTTCTCGGCCGGGATGCGGCGAATGCGGGCGTGCGAGAAGTTCGCCAGGTCGCTCTCGTTGCTCTCGTTCGGTTGGCTGGCCCGCTGATACGTCTGCGAATTGCAGATGTCGCGCACCAGTTGCTTGAAGTCGTAGTTGTAGCTGGTGAGCTTCTCGCCCAGGGTCTCGAACAGTTCCGGATTGCTGGCCGGGTTGCTCACGCGGATATCGTCGACCGGCTCCACGATGCCAATGCCGAAGAAGTGCTCCCAGACCCGGTTAGCCACGCTCGTGGCAAAGTACGGGTTCTCCGGCGAAGCCAGCCACTTGACCAACACTTCGCGGCGGTCCTTGCCGGCAGTGTCTGGTTCTGCGCCGCCTAGGAACTTCGGCTTCATCACGCGTCCGCCGACCGGATGCTTTACTTCGCCGCCGCCGGAGTTGAACACGATCGTCTCGCGGTAGTCGGCGCCCTGCTTGCGGCCGATCTGGGCAAAGAAGGCCGCGAAGCTGTAGTAATCGTCCATCGTCCAGCGATCGAACGGATGGTTGTGGCACTGGGCACACTGCGTGCGAATGCCCATGAACACCTGGGCCACGTTCTCGGCCGTCTTGAGCGTGTCGCGCTCAATCTGGAAGTAGTTCGTGGCCGGATTGCTGAACGTGCCGCCCGAAGCGCTCAGCAGTTGCTGGACCATCTCGTTGAGCGGCACGTCGTTCGAAATCTGGTTCGTCAGCCAACTGGAATAGAGAAAGGCCGACTTGTAGCTCACGTCGTTGGTCGTCCTGATCATCAACAGGTTCGCCCACTTCATGGCCCAAATCTCGGAAAACTCCTTGCGCTCCAGCAGGCGATCGACGAGCTTGGCCCGCTTGTCGGGCGACTCGTCGGACATGAACTCGTTGTACTCGTCGACCGTCGGCAGCAGGCCTGTGATATCGATCGTTACGCGGCGGAGGAACACTTCGTCGCTGCACAGCTCGCTCGGCAGAACGCGGATGCGGTTCAGCTTGGCATTGACCAGCTCGTCGACGTAGTTCGCCGGCGGAGTCGCGGGCGGCGTGTAGTCCAGATCCTTGGGCAGCACCAATGCCTGGCTGCCCACGGTGTGCGTCTCGAAGCGGGCCATGATGAACGCCTCGCCGCGAGCGCCGGCCGTCACCAGTCCGTCGGCGTCGACGGGGGCCGAATTGTCGTTGTTCGTCAGGAACACCGCCAGGTTCGTCACGTCGCGGTCCGTGCCGTCGGAGTACTTGGCCCGAGCCAGAAACTGCTGCGTGGCGCCTTCGCCTTCCAGCACGGCCTTGGGCGGGTAAATCTCGAGCGACGTGGGCGTGGCCACCTCCGCGGGATCTTTGGGCACGCCGGCTTCCAGCCACCGCAACAGCGTCTGGTAGTACTCGCTGTCTTCGTCGAAGCGTTTGCCGCCGGTGTGCGGCACCGCGCCGACGGCCTTCTGCATCAGCAGGCTCTCGCGCGGCAGGGCCAGATTGATGCGGCGGAAGCCGATCTCGTGCGTAATGCGGTTGTAGTCGCCATCGGGGTCGAAGCCGAACAGCGACAGGTTGAAGCCGTCCTTGCCGCGAGCCGCGCCATGGCAACTACCGATATTGCAGCCGGAACGCATGAAGACGGGCATCACGTCCAGCTTGAAGCTGATCGGACGCTCGGCGGTGGCCTGTTGCACCTTGACCGGCAACGAGACCGTCTGGCCCTGGTAGGCCAACTCGAGCTTCGTTTCGCCGTCGGCGACCGGGTAGAGCGTCGAGCCCTCGAGGCGCGCCAGCGCCGGGTCGGCCAGCGTGGCCGTCGCTTCCTTCGTCACGTCGAGCGTCACTCCGTCGGGACGCGTGGCCACGACGATGTACGATTGCCGGTCGCGCAGAGTGCTCAACTCAATGTCGGGCGGATACGCGGCAACGCTCAACTGCGGTGCGTCGTCGGCCGCGGCCGCAGGCGCCAACGTGGCCAGCAACAGGAGGGCGGCGAGAATCCGTGTCATTGCGTATCTCCTTCAGCCGCCGCGGCTACGGCGGCTTCTTTGGCTTGCTTGCGTTCCAGGCGGAGTCGTTCCAACAGGCTGAGACGTTTCTCGGGTTCGGGTTTCGCCTCGGGCATCGGCTGGGGGGCTTCGGCCACGGCCGGAGCGTCGGGCTTGGGCGGCAGCGGCTCGTCGATCCGCAGCTCGCCGGTCCCCAGCGTATGCAGGATCGGCTCGTCGTGGGCCACGATCGTGGCCTGGCAGATCACTGTCTTGTGCTTGCCGACCGGGGAGTTGGCCGTCGTACTCACCGGAAACACCAGCTCGGTCGTGTCCTTGGTCATCTTTAAGGGACCGGTGGTCACTTCGTTGGGCAGGCCCAGCATTTTCACTTCGGCTTCGCCTTCGAAGTCCTTGTTCTTGGTCACCTTCACCACCACGTCGGTCGGCTTGCCCTTCTCAGTCGTGGCGGCCAGGAACTCGAAGGACACGAACGGTTCGGCGACTTCGAGCGTGGCCATTTGCGATGCGACGGTAATCGGCCCGTTGCCCACCGTGGCGATCCCCAGCACCACGATCTTCCACTGGTTGATGCCGGCGCTGCCGTTGGCCGTCAGCGGAATGACCACTTCGTTCTGGCCCTCGGGAATCGAGATCGACCCCGAGGATCCGACGCCCGGCGGGTTGTAAAGCATCTGCACGGCAATCGGAGCGGTGAAGCCCTCGTTGCGCTTGGCAACGATCTTCAGGTTCATCGAGCCACTTCGCACCAGCGGCACCTTGGGCTCGACGATCTCGATCGAAAAGGGAACTTCTTCGGTCACCGCCGTGGCCAGCCGCTCGGTGTACTGGTTCCACATCTCGATATTGTTCTGGCCGCGAACCATCGACGTCCGCTGCTGCAAATGCCCTTCGACCTTGATGTTCTCGTCGACCGGGCGACCCACGATATCCACCAGCGAACCGGCAATCTCGGCATCGGACGCCGCGGAGAGCAGCACCGGCACGTCGCCGCCGGTCACGGGCAGCGTCTCGACGGCCACGCCGGGCGGCAGGTCCTTGAACTCCAGATTCAGATCACCGCCGAAGTCGGCGCGCCTGGCGTTGACCATAAATGCCAGGCGGTTGCCGCGCGGCACGGGGGCCACGATGTCGACGAACTGGCTACGCTCCGAAAGGCCCAACGTCAAAGAAGGCGTCACCGGGGTGATTTCGACGCGATAGGCATAGTCCGGGCCGCCCTTGCTCAGGTGGTCGCGAACGTGCACGACGTAGGTATCGTCCTCGGGGATGGTGACGCGGAGGTAGCAATCCGGCGCGCCGAAATAACCGCCGACGTCGTCGTTGCCGCCCACGTGAGCCCCACCCACGCGATAGACGTTGAGCACCCCATCCAGCGGCGAGCCACACTCCCGGGCATAGAGACGCACGTCGTACACCTGGCCCTTCTTGGCCGGAAATTTGAAGCAATCGACGTCCTGCTCCTCGCCGATGACGCCGTTGGCGGCGATGGGCGCCTCGCATGCGGTCCCTTCAGCCAGGCTGTTGTTGGGCTCGGCCTCGACCACGTTGTTCAACTCGGTTAGCCGGAAGGGGATCGCCGTGGGCGCGATGCCGTGCTCGTCCTGGGGAAACACGCCGAACTCGTCGACCGGTCCAGGCGGCAGGGTGATCTTTTCGGTCTTGGGACCGGTCACGTCGCCCAGCCACGTCACCTCGAGCTCCTCGCCCGGTTTGCCTCCCAGCGGCACGACGGCGGTGGGGCGGGGAAACTTGCCCACGTGCAAGCGGTAGAGGCACGATCCGTTGCCGGCAAACGACGTTTCGCGCGTTTCGATGATGTAGGTGCCATCCTCGGGGGCGACGATCGAGGCGATGCAGTCCTGGCGCACCAGCGGAGCATCGTCGGAGCGGGCCAACTCGAAACGATTCGAGTCGAGGATCGCCACGAACGGATCGAAAAACGTGATCCCCAGGCGCAGGCCTTCGATCTCGGCCGTGATGCGGTCGCCCTTTTTCGCCTCGACGGCGTAGTAGTCGATGTCTTCGTTTTCGGCCACGCCGTTGACGACCGAACCCAGCTCGATCTTCTGCGGCGAAGCGAACTCGTTGTTGGGTTCCGCTTCGCTCACTTCCGGCAGCGCGCCGACGCTGAACGTGCGCAGCTCGCTGATGCCCGAGGCGGTGCGCATCCGCAGTTGATGCTGCCCCAGCCGGCAATCGGGGGCGATGGCCAGCTTCGTCTTCACCGACTTGCCGTCTTCGGCCGGCTCGAAGCTGGCCACGGTGATGCCCGGTTCGTAAAACAGGATTTCTTTGGCATCGGCCAGGCGGTCGCCGGTGAAACTCACTTCCAGTTCGGTGCCGCGCTGGCCGCCGCGGGGCGACGTGCCTCCCAGCGTCGGAGCCGCGGCGCGGGCGATCGCCGAGGCGAACCCCACCGCGACGAGCGTCGCAAGAGCGAGCCGCGCGGTACGGCAAAACAACAGGGCGTGCATGACGGAACCTCGATACATTGAAGAGCGCATGGCGGTTTCTTGGAGTTGGCGCGCTGGCGGGCGCACCGCCTGGGGGAGCAAGCGCGCCGCCCTCGTTCCACTTGCTGTTAGACCAACAGTTCCTTGCGGACTTTGCCGCCGTCGACGATTTCGATCGGCCGATCGCCCGGCGCCATCAGTTCTTTGTCGGCGATGATCCCCATCAGATAGAACATGGTCGTGGCCAGGTCCGTGGGGCCCATTTCGTCCTTTTCCGGCTCGCTGGCCACGGCATTCGAAGCACCGTAGACCACGCCCGGCTTGATGCCGCCGCCGGCCAGCACGACGCTGAACACCTTCGGCCAGTGGTCCCGGTCGGCGTTGCCGTTGATCTTGGGCGTGCGGCCGAATTCGCTGGAGACCATCACCAGCGTCTCGTCCAGCAGGCCCGTGCGGTCCAGGTCGGTGATCAACGCCGAGAAGGCCTGATCGAACGGGGGCATCGAGTTCTTCATGCCCTGCGTAATGTTGTTGTGCATGTCCCAGCCGCCGTAGGTCAGCGACACGAAACGCACGCCCGCGGCCACCAGCCGCCGGGCCATCAGCATCCGCTGGCCGGCGTCGTTCATGCCGTACTCATTGCGCACGGCCTCGGGCTCGGCACCGATGTTGAACGCCTCGCGGGCGGCCTCGGAGCTGATCAGGCTGTAGGCTCGATCGTAGAAGGTGTTCATGGCCGATAGCGTGTCGGACTTTTCTTTCTTGGCGAAGTAGTCGTTCACCGCATCCAGGGCCGTGCGCCGCCGCTCGAAGCGGGCCATGTCGACCCCGCCCGGCAGGTTCAGGTCGCGCACCTGGAAGTTCTTGTTCGAAGGATCGGCTCCCAGGCTGAAGGGCCCGAACGACGAGCTCAAGTAGCCGGGACCCGCGTACTCGTTGGGGGCATTGGGAATGCAGACGTAGGGGGGCAGGTTGGCCCGCGGCCCATACTCGTGGCTGATCACGCTGCCCATGCTGGGGTAGACCAGCGCCGGGCTGGGACGGCTGCCGGTGAACATGTTGTGCGTGCCGCGCTCGTGGGCCGCTTCGCCGTGCGAAAAGGAGCGAATGACGCACAGCTTGTCGGCAATCTGGGCGGTCTTGGGCAGCGTCTCGGAAAACCTGTGGCCGGGGATCTTGGTGTCGATCGAGCCCATTTCGCCGCGATACTCGATCGGAGCGTAGGGCTTGGGATCGAAGGTCTCCTGGTGCGAGATTCCACCGGGCAGAAAAATGTGGATGACGCTCTTGGCCTTGGCCTCGATGAAATCGTAGTGTTTCTGCTCGGCTCGCGCCTGCCGCATCTGAAAGTAGTCGCCCAGCGTAAGCCCGAGGCCCGTCAGGGCTCCGACGGTCAAGAAGCCGCGGCGGTTGGGTTTGTCAAAGCGCAGACTCATTGCGGATCTCCCTAACGACAAAGGGGCGCGAAAGCGATTTCAGTACGGCGGGTACAATCGGTGTGCAACGCTCGGGCGCCCGAGGCTGGGCACCATCTTCTTGGCTACACGTGCTGGCGGGATGTTGTCGGCGGGTTTGCATGCTCCAAGCGAGAATCGATGCCCTTCGGTCGCACGGGACGGCGGACATTTCCTCTCCGGTTTAGCGTGCGCGTTGATGCTAGCCGAGGAGGTGGTGAATGTCAAACATCTGCGAAGTTTGATGCGTAAAGATCGCCCCCCTCTGCCGGGGTGACCTGTCGGCGGGGATTCCGTGCATCGGCGTAAGCGTTCGGTGCGACTGTGCCGTCAGCACGCGGCGGGAGCGCCCCCGTACGCGCTCCCCGCGCGTAACGCTTGGGCGGCCCGTGCGACTACCATTCGAAGAGGTCGCGGCCGAAGGGAACTTGGAACGGCGCGCTGCCGGAGCAAGGATCTCGCTCGCCCCGCGTATCCAACATCCGGTTGCGGGAGAGGCGCCGCGTTGAGCTGCGCAGCTACGAAGCGGCGTAGCGACGCGAGCGATGCTTGGGCCAACGTTCACTGCAAAACGGTGCCGTTGCGGCTCGAAAGGGCCGGTTTTTGCGGGGAAAAGGCTGGACGACTCGACCAACTTCGGCGAGAATAAGAGGTCGGGCAAGGGTTAGAGGTCATTTCGGGGATCAAATCCGGGGAGGGACAGCGATGGCTCGTCCGAAAAAGTCGCGCGGTTTCACGCTCGTGGAACTGCTGGTCGTCATTACTATCATCGGAATGCTGGTATCGCTGTTGTTGCCGGCCATTCAGGCCGCCCGCGAAGCCGGCCGCCGCACGACCTGCATGAACAACATGCGCCAAGCGGCCATCGCCCTCTCGAGCGTTGCGGAAACCCAGCGCGGCTTTCCGGGGTACGCGAACCCGATCGAGAAGAGCGCCCCAACGCAGGCCACGTACATCACTTCGTGGGTCGTCCCGAGTCTGCCAAACATCGAGCAGTCGGTTCTCTATCAGAACTGGGCCAATCCCTCGTTGCCTCTCGATTGGTCCACGCCGGAGTTGAGGAATCAGTTCATCACGCAGTTGGCCACGCTACAGTGCCCAAGCAATGCCGATCCGAACTTGGCCGACGACGCGCTGTCGTTCGTTGTGAACACTGGCATTGCGGTTACAGCCAACGACAACTTTCCACCCTCGTATGCAAACCCCAACTGGGAAGAAGATCCCGCAGGCGGTGTGTGCTTTGACCAAGTTCATTTGGACTATACCCCGACATCCTTGTACACGTGGGGTGTGCGGCGATCCAATATGGACTACATCACCGCCAACGATGGCTCAACGAACACACTGTTGGTGACCGAGAACCTGCAATCGGGAGGCTGGGCGACCGACCCAACGAATACCAATCTGCCGTTTCAGTCTTCGTTCGCCGCTCGACAGTGCACCGGCTTCGTCGCGTTCATTACAGGACAGCAGAACAACGAAGTCCCCCCAGTCATGGGTATGCAGAGCAACTACGATGTCGATGCCATCGGAATCAACGACAAGGCGCAAGTGGTGACGGGCTTGCCTCAGACGCCGTGGGTGGCGGGGTCGACGAGCGTGCCGACAGGCTTAGCCTACGCTCGTCCGTCCGCCTATCATTCCGGCGGTGTCAACGCCATGTTCTGCGGTGGCAACCAGCGTTTTCTCAGCGAGAGCATCGACTATAAGGTTTACACTCAGTTGGTAACTCCCGCGCAAACCAAGCTGGTCGTTGATCGGGACAGCATGGGGCTCCCGATTCGTGCCAACTACACGGACCCGCCGGCGATTACGATCCTAAGCCCCGGCGCGCCGGGAAGCGTCACCGGAGCTCTTGTCCCGTGGCCTTACGTCCTCGATGAAGGCGATCTCTGATCCCTCGCCGAACAACCTTCCCCGAAATCAAAACGCCCCGCGAAAGTTCGCGGGGCGTTTTTGTTGCGCGGTCGGCGCGGGACCGATGTCGCGGATCGATCACGAACCCTTGGGGTGCCGGAATCGTTGGCCGTTCAAGCTTACCGAGCCGGGGCCGCCGAACAGGATGCGCAGCTTGCTGCCTACCCCCGAGCGGCCGCTGACGGTCAGCCGGTGCAATCCCTTGGCCAGGTTCACCGGGATGTAGCGCGGCTGGTACTTACCGTCGTTGACGTTGTAGAGGGTCTTGCCGTCGACTTGCAGCTTCACGCTGCCGTTGTGCCACAGTTGAAATTGATGCACTTCGGTGTCATCGACGTCGAAATAACCCTGGAAGATGAACGGCTCGTTGGCCCCCACCCCCGCCACGCCCAGCCAGCCCGGATCGGCCGTCGTCTGAATCGGCACGATGCGATTGTTGGCCAGCCGCAACAGGAGTCCTGGCACGAGCTCGCCCCGCGGCGGCGTCACCGCCGGCAGCGGTGCCGGAGGCTCGACCGTGATCTCGACCGGCGCAGGCGTGACCCGATCGCGGTAGGCCGTGCCGGAGACAGCGACCGCCTGCAAGCCGACCGGCCCCAGCCCCAACACGGCCGGATTCAGTTTCACCTGGCCTTGCTCGCCGGTCACCTGGCCCAGCAGCCGTCCGTTGTTGAGCACATAAATCTGCTTCATGCCAGGGGCCTTCAGGTCGACCGTGAGCGTCTGGCCCCAGCGGACCTTGCCGGAAGGTTGCGTGGTCATCGTGGCACGGTGGCCCTGGTTATCGACGGTCACCGGGATGACGGCCCGGCCCTGCGAGGCAATGGGACCGCTCTCGACGGCCACCACGCGCAGCTCGTGATACCCGTCGTGGTCGGTCGTGGTATCCCAGGTGAGGGTTTCGCCGGGATTAACGCGTCCGGCGCGGCGTCCATCGACAAACAACTCGAAGTGGCCGATCTCGCCCCCGCGCGGCAGACGTGCCTGCGGCTTAAGCTCAACCGTCGACGAGACCGTGGCGCCCGGCTCGACGCCCGAGACGGCAACCTGCGGAATATTGGCCCAGGGCCGGCACAAGGCGTCGCCGACGATCAGCAACTGGGTCGGAGCCCACACGGCCTGATAGTACGATTCGGCCAGCGTGCAGCCACTGGCGTAGTACACGAAAATGTTGGCCGAGGCGAACTTGTTGGCGATCAGGTAGGGCTCGATCACGGTGCCCGCGCTGCCGGCCGCGCCGTAGCGGAGAAACTCCGTCAGCGGGGTCTGCGACGAGTTCTCGACCATGATACCGCCGAAACTGGTGAGGTTGTCGCAGATGGCTCCCGGCACGATCGTGCTGCGGGTGGCCGCCCAGCTAAAGTCTTCGGCGCCGGAGAGCAGCCCTGCCACGTCGGAGGCGCCCTGCGGCATGCTGGTCGAAATCGTCTGGCCGCGAACGCCCAGTTTGTCTAGCGCGGCGATCACGGCCGGAAACTCATCCTCGCGCTCCTTGCTGCGGATGTTGCTGGTGCTCGTGAAATAGATGGTGCCCGGGGGACGGGTGCCGTCGGCCCCGGCGCTCCGCTTGAGGTAACCAACAGCTTCCTCGACGGAGTTGCCCCGGCCGCTGGTGACGGCCAGCATCGTCGAGAGCATGTAAGGCTGGCCGCCGGCTTCCAACAATTCGCCCTGGTTGCCCCAGCCGTACCAACTGCGAAAGCCGTGCACGGGATCGGGAGGGCGGCGATCGAACTTGGGATGCCCTTCGCGCTGCTTGACGAAGCCGCGCATGTAGTGATTGATGCTGAAGTCCATCATCAGCGGCGTCTTGAGGAACAGCAGGTTCCACAAGTACGTGGCCGAATTGATCGAAGCGCTGGGGCTGGCCTGAGCCGGCAACTTGGGCGCGTCGGCAAAGTCCTTGGTGAGGTTGATGGCGTAGGGAAAGTCGCTCGAGTAGACGATGTAGTCGATCTGTCGGTAGATGCCCCGTTTCTCCGCCGTCTCGAGCGCCGGAATCAGAATCTCTCGGCGGAACGTCTCGGCATCCGTGCTTTCGAATCCCCCGTTCCAGTTCAAATACAGAACATTGTTCGCCGGAATGTTGCGCACTTGAATAAAGTGATTGGCCACTGTCAGCGAGGCCCAACTCGACGCGTTGACGACGACGAACACGTTCTCCGGCCCGCCCCCAGCGCAGGCCTGACGAGGACACACGATTGCCAGAATCGCGGCCAGCAGCAAGCAGAGTCTCGGCAACAGGTGATTCAAGGAGTCGTCGAGGGTTCGAGAAGACCGGATCGGCGGCAGCGTGCGACTGCCCTGGATCATACGTGTCCGGCGCCGCACGGGCCACCGGCAAACCGAATTCACATCGTACCCGGCGCCACGGCCACCGGCGCTCGCTGGGCGTCGCTACTTCTTCCCCAGCTTGCGCTGGGCCTGAAAAAATTGTGTCAGGATCTCGCCACACTCCATGCATAGCACGCCGCTGACCGTTTGCGGACGATGATTCAAACGCGGATCGGCCAACAGTTGATAGAGCGTGTTGACCGCTCCGGCCTTCGGATCGGGCGCTCCGTAGACCACCGCCGGCAGCCGGGCTTGCAGGATGGCGCCGGCACACATGGGACACGGCTCGAGCGTCACGTACAGCGTGCATCCTTCCAACCGCCAACTGCCTAGGGCCTCGGCCGCCTGCGTGATGGCGATCATTTCGGCGTGGGCCGTCGGATCGTGCAGTTGCTCGCGCTGGTTGTGGGCCGATGCGATCACGCGGTCCTGGTGAACGATCACGGCGCCGACGGGCACCTCTTCCTCGGCCATCGCGGCCTGGGCCTCGGCCAGCGCCATTCGCATGAAGTATTCGTGCACGAGAACCTCGGGGCCGGGTGCGTTTCACCCAATCGCTAAGCGTCGCGGCGCGCAGGCGCGATCAATCGCGCAGGCCGATTGCTTGCATCAACTTATCGGTCTGTTGGTAGGCCTCTTCGACCCACTCGACGATTTTTTCCGGCTCGGGCGAATATTCCAGTTCGATGGAAACGGCCCGATCTCCCAGCTCGAGCGACTTGATCTCGCTGAGATACGGCTCGAACCCGACGACGCCGCGGCCCGGCGGCAGGTCGCCGTGGACCTTGCCGTCGCAATCGGACAAATGCACGTGTCCCACGCGGCCTCGCAGCCGCCGGATCTCCTCGGCCGGCACCTTCGAAAGAACCAGGTGCGAGATGTCGAGATTCGCCACCACGCTGGGCAGGTTCACGTCGTCGAGAAACCGCTCCATCGTGTCGACGTCGCGCACCAGCGACAGCGGGAACGGCTCGAGCTCCAGGGCGATCTCGAGGCCCAATTCCCCGGCCCGCTCGCCCAAAGTACGCACGGCGTCCACGCCCAACTGCCACTGCTCCTCGGGCGGAATCACCTCGCGATTCCAGATGTACTCGCCAATCACCAGCAGCACGTTCTTGGCCTGGTACTCGTAGGCCAAGTCGAGATACGCCCGCACGCGGTGAATGTGGAAGTCGCGCACCGTGGGATTGAAGTCGATCAACCCCACGGCCACGCAGGGGAGCGACACGATCGGCAGCCCCAGCGCGTCGCAGCGATCCTTGACCAGCCGCCGCTCGCGCACGTCGAGCGCGAGAGGATCGGTGAAGATATCGATCGAGTCGAAACCGATTGCTTTCGTCTTTTCGAGCCCGAACTCGGTCGGCCGCTCAGCCTGCACCCAGGCGCTGTTGATCAGTCCAAGTTTCATCGCGCTTGCGCCTGTGCGGGTTCGGGAGGTTTCCACTGCTTGATGGCGTCGTCGGAAACCTTCGCCAGCGGCGTGTAGCGCGGGTGACGCGATTCCTTGTAGGGGTCGTTGAGGGCCGCGTTGTAGCAACAGATCAGCGACCAGCGGGGATCTTCCGAACGGTTTTGATCCGAGCGATGCAAGAGGTTGCAGTGAAAGAACAGGGCGTCGCCCGGATTGGCCTCGACGTGGACCAGCTTGAGCCGCTCGAGCGCCGCGCCGACGATCTCCATATCGGCCCCGGTCTGGTCGCCGGTCTTGCCGTGTTCGACCCGGCCCATCAGGTGCGAACCTTCGAGCACTTGCAGGCAGCCGTTTTTCTGCGTGGCCCGATCGACCGCGATCAGGCAACTGGCCAACAGCGGGAACAGGCAGCCGTTGTGGTACCAATAGCCGTAGTCCTGGTGCCACTCCCAGGCCCCGCCCACGCGCGGCTCCTTGAGCATCATCTTCGTGTGGTAGTGATAAACCTCGCCGCCCAGAATTTGCTCCATCCGATCCACCACGCGGGGCGAGCGAGAAAACATGCCGTACAGGTTGTCGCCGGCCTCGTTCCACAGCGTGAGCTTCGTGACCTGCCCCGTGGAGTCCTTCCGGCCCGCGGCACCCGTTACGAGTGCCTGGTCGCTGCGGGCGTAGTCGAGCAGGATGCGCATCTCTTCGACGTCGAAAAGCTGCGGCACCAGGAGGTATCCTTTTTCGTGATACTCGGCCAGTTCCTCGGGGGTGAAGCGAGTGGCGAGGGGCATGGGTTCCTCGGTGGTGATGCTGCGAAGCAGGGCAGGGGACGCCGTCGCCGGTGGCTCCGGGCGAACGATGCTGAACAGGACTCACGATGCAGGCTGGTTTCGTCTACATTTTTTATAACAACTTCGCCGCCCGAATTCAGCCGCCGCCCTGCCCTGCTCAATGACCGAAGCCCAAGAAACCAACTGGTCGAAGCGCCTTAGTGTGGCGGTTCTGGGCGTCTATTGGCTGGTACTGGCCACGGCGACGCACGTTCCGCAGATCGAGCCGCCGCTCGGCGTGCAGCCCAGCGACAAAGTGGAGCATGTGGCCGCCTTCGGGCTGCTGGCCGTGCTGCTGGCGCTGGCGTGGTCGCATTTCACGGCAATGACCTGGCGCAGCTACGCGGCCATCCTGGCGGTGATTGCCGTGTATGGCGCCGTGGACGAAATCACGCAGCCGCTGACCCGGCGAAACGCCGACGTGATGGATTGGCTTGCCGACGTGACCGGAGCGATCGCCGGTCTGGCGGTCTTTGCGATCGCACGCCGCCTGCGGGCCCGCTGAACGACGGACAACGTGTGCTAGTGGTTCGGCGTGGGGGGGCGAAAGTCGGCCAGGTCGATCGACTTGAACCAGGCAATCGTGCGTGTCAGTCCCTCTTTCAGCTTCACCTGGGGTTCCCAACCCAGGTGCTTCTTGGCCAGCGTGATGTCGGGGCGGCGCTTCGTCGGGTCGTCGGCCGGCAACGGGCGATAAACCAGCTTCGATTTCGAACCGGTCAGTTCGATCACCAGGTCGGCCAATTGCTTGATGGTGAACTCGTCGGGATTGCCGATGTTCACCGGACCCACGAAGTCGTCGGGGCCGTTCATCATCCGCATGATGCCTTCGATCAGGTCGTCGCGATAGCAGAACGAGCGGGTCTGTTCGCCCTCGCCGAAGATCGTGAGATCTTCGCCGTGCAGCGCCTGCCGAATGAAGTTCGACACCACGCGCCCGTCGTAGGGGTGCATGCGTTCGCCGTACGTGTTGAAGATGCGCACGATCCGCATGTTGACGCCGTTGGTGCGCCAATAGTCCATGAAGAGCGTCTCGGCCAGACGCTTGCCCTCGTCGTAGCAGGCCCGGGGGCCGATCGGGTTGACGGCGCCGCGATACGATTCGGTCTGGGGATGCACTTCCGGGTCGCCGTAGACTTCGCTGGTCGAGGCTTGTAGCACCTTGGCTTTGCAGCGTTTGGCCATGCCCAGCACGTGGATCGCGCCCAACACGGAGGTCTTGGTCGTCTTGATCGGGTTGAACTGATAGTGCCCCGGCGAGGCCGGACAGGCCAGGTTGTAGATCTCATCGACTTCGAGCCAGATCGGCTGCGTGACGTCGTGCCGGATCAGCTCGAAATTCGGACGCGCGAGCAAGTGCGCAACGTTCGACTTCTGGCTGGTGAAGAAGTTGTCCAGGCAAATCACGTCGTGGTCCTGGTCGACCAGCCGCTCGCAGAGATGCGACCCCAGGAATCCGGCTCCGCCGGTGACAAGCACGCGTCGGTTCGTGGGCATGATGATTGGCTTTTCTCTCTCGCCCCTTGGTATGCCCCTCCGAGCGTTGGCGGCGGCGGAGGGAGTGGTCAGGCCTTGTGGATCTTCTGCCGGTCCTGGGTCACGTTCTTCGTGGCGTTGCGCGTGTCGATCACGAGCTTCGCATGCTTGACGATGAAGCCGTAGTCGTACGCGGAATGATCGGTCGCGATCAGCACCAGGTCCTGGGCCTGCAGGAAGTCGGGCGTCAGCTCCCGGCTGTGCATCTCGGGAACGTCGTGGTGCCGCATCCGCGGCAGAGTGGGAACGTGCGGATCGTTGTACGTCAGCTCCGCATGCGCCTCGCGCAACAGGTCCATCAATTCGAAGGACGGGCTTTCCCGCGGGTCGTCCACATCCTTCTTATAAGCTACGCCAAGAATGCAGATACGGCTTCCCTTGATCGGCTTGCCTGCCTCGTTCAGAGCTTCGGCCACGCGATGCACGACATACTGCGGCATGCTGGTATTGATTTCGCCGGCCAGCTCGATGAACCGCGTCGGCAATCCTTCCTTACGAGCGACCCAGCTCAGGTAGAACGGATCGATCGGAATGCAGTGTCCGCCCAGACCCGGCCCCGGATAGAAGGCCTGAAACCCAAAAGGCTTCGTCTTGGCGGCATCGATCACTTCCCAGACGTCGATCCCGATTCGGTCAAAGAGCATCTTCAACTCGTTGACCATTGCGATATTCACCGAGCGATAGGTGTTTTCCAGGATCTTGCAGGCTTCGGCCACCTCGCAGCTTGATACCGGCACGATGTTCACCACGGCATGCGAGTACAGAGCCTCGGCCAGCCGCGCACTCTCGGGATCCATGCCGCCGACGACCTTCGGAATGCCGCTGGCGGTGTAGTTCGGGTTGCCCGGGTCTTCGCGCTCGGGGCTGTAGGCTAGGAAGTAATCGGTGCCCAGCTTCAGGCCGCGGGCCGCCAGGATCGGGGCCACGACGTCGCGCGTTGTGCCGGGGTAGGTCGTGCTCTCGAGCACGATCAACTGGCCGGGGCGGAGCACGGCGGCGATCTGGCGTGCAGTGGCCTCGACGTACTCCAGGTTCGGGTCGCGGCTGTCCGACAAGGGCGTGGGCACGCAGATCAAAAGCGCATCGGCCTCCGCCATCCGGGTCATGTCGGAGGTGGGCGTGAACTTCTTCGACTCGATGCACTCGGCGATCCACTCGGAAGTGATGTGGCCGATGTAGCTCTTTCCTGCCAGCAGCTTCTCGATTTTCGTCGAGTCGACGTCGAAGCCCATCGTGCGAAAGCCGGCCGACACGAAGGCCCGAATCAGCGGCAACCCCACGTAGCCCAACCCCACGACGCCCACGACGGCCGTCTTGTCGCGAATCTCCTCATGCGTAATCGTCATCAGCGCGCAGATCCCGTGGTGCGTGACAGGCGTGGGCCGCGAGCCCCCTCCGGGCCGCCTCACCCCGCTCGCCAAGCCTTTAACCATACCGTGCTAAACGGGCGTTTGCATGCCCCGAGATCGTGAATTTTCGGTTTGTGCAGCCACCCCTGGCCACGCGGACCTGCCCGACCGTTTCATGCCCGAAATCAGGTCCGCGGCTGGAGGAGTTTCGTCGCTGGCAGAGGGTCGCGGGGGCGATCTCACCTTTACACGGCGCGGACGTTTTGGGTACTTTTCGGCCGCCCCGAAGCCCTTTCCGCGGTCCCCGCCACAGCGAGGTATGCCGATGCTGCGACTTCCCTCCCGATGTGTGCTGCTCGGAGTGTTGCTATCGCTATCGGTGGCATCGGCCGCGGCCGACGACTTTCGTATCGAAACCAAGGTGTACGTCGGCAAGAGCAAGGAGCCGGTCAGCCAGAACACGACGCTGTTTCGTGCCGGCTATGTCTACGACTATCTTTCCGGGCCCGAGCGTGTGACCGTCTTCGATCAGCGCGGCGGCCGGTTCGTGCTGCTGGATCCCGAGCGCAAGCTGCGGGCCGAGGTGAAGACCGAGGAAGTGCGCGAACTGCTCGAGCAGCTCCAGGATCTCGCCGGGCGAAGCTCCGACCCCACCATGCGGTTTGCGGCCCATCCCGAGTTTAAGGTCACCTACAAAGACGAGGAGCTGAAGCTGGACAGCCCTCACATGACGTACGAGCTCAAGACGATGGACGCCGTCTCCGACGAAGCGGCCCAGCAATACCACGAATTCTCCGACTGGTACGCCCGCTTCAATACGATGGCGCAGCGCGGCTCGGCACCCCCGTTTCCGCGGCTGCAAGTCAATGCCGAGCTGGCCAAGCGCGGACTCGTGCCGACGTCGGTGCACCTGAGCACGCGGGGCGTCAAGGCCCACACGGAGCACTACGTCTCCTGGCGGCTGCTGGATAGCGACCATCGCCGCATCGCCGAGACGGCCAACCAGCTCGCCACCTTTCAAGAGGTCGATTTCGAGGACCTCCAGGCTCCGGCCATCTCGAAGCGGTAGACCCCGCGTCGCGGTTTTTTCCCAAGACGCGGCAAACGCAGGGGCTGAACGCGGCCTGCTCAGCAGTTAAGATGGTGGGATTCCATGCACCCAAGGAGCCCGCCACCATGCCCCGACTGTTCGTTGCCGCTCTGATCCTCCTGCTCGCCCCCGCGGCGTGTCGTGCCGCCGAATTCACGGTCGATAAGACCGACGACGGCGTGGCCGTCAAAGTCGACGGCAAGCTGTTCGCCGACTACCTCTTCAAGTCGGGCAGCAAGCCGGTGCTGTGGCCGCTGATGGGTCCCACCGACAAGCGGATCACCCGGGCCTGGCCGATGGAGAAAGACGTGCCCGGCGAGACCGACAAGGATCACCCGCATCAGCGTTCGATGTGGTTCTCGCACGGCGACGTCAACGGCATCGACTTTTGGAGCGAAGGCAAGGGGCGGATCGACCATCGCGAACTGGTCGAGGCCGAGGGCGGACCGCAGGCCACGATCGTCACCAAGAACGACTGGCTCAGCCCCGACGGCAGCGAGCTGATCTGCCAGGATGAACGCCGCTACACGTTCCACGCAGATGGCGACCGCCGCTGGATCGACGTCGAGATCGACATCGAGGCCGCCGATGGCCCGGTCGTGTTCGGTGACACGAAAGAAGGCTCGTTCGGTGTGCGCGTCGCATCGAGCATGCGCGTGCAGCAGGGCGTCAAAGTCGTGGGCCGCATCGTCAACAGCGAAGGGCAGGAGAACCTGGCGGCCTGGGGCAAGCCTGCTGCGTGGGTCGACTACTCGGGGCCCGTCGAGGGCGAAACACTCGGGGTTGCCATCATGAACCATCCCGAAAGTTTCCGCTTTCCGACGCACTGGCACGTGCGCGTCTACGGCCTGTTCGCGGCCAATCCGTTCGGCCTGAGCGACTTCACCGGCGGTGAGTCCAACGGCGAGTACACGCTGCCCGAGGGCGAAACGCTGAAGCTGCGTTATCGCGTGCTGCTGCACAAGGGCGACGAGAAGGAAGGCCGCGTCGCCGAGATGTTCGAGCAGTACTCGAAGTAGCTCGAAAGACCGCACGCTGTCGCACAGGCGCGTTGCTCTCGCGTATCTCTTTAGGCGCGAGTTTTCGGGTAAGTGCTGCGCGCGACCGGCACGCTTTCGCCATGGCCCCTGCATTTCGCCGACTAACAAACTTCTAAAAATTACCCTACTTGTTGCAGAGCCTTCTGCCAATCGGCCGATAGCAGTTCTTGTTGGGGTTTAACCCAGACTATCTATCCCGCAAGCGGGCCTTCATCTTCTCTACAACACCCCGCCTTGCGACTCACAGGAGAAAGCAAGCGCCCATGATCACCCCTGCTACGGTGATACAAAACTTGGACGAATTAAGAGACTACGTCAAAAACATTCTGTGCCATCAAAGTCAACTTGAGGTCGATGCGTTCCCCCTCACAGAGAGAGTCCTGGTTCGAGCGGACGAGCCGTGTGGCATCTTTTTCTGCCTGCACGGTCCCCGGTCGGTGAAGCTCTCGGCGATCTGGGAGACGCAGCGCAACACGGTTCTGTTTTACGGATCGACAGGCGAGCGGTTCCACAAGATTCACCTCGATGAAGCGCCGCAACTCGTGCTGGCTGCGGCCTGAAAACGAGTGCGGCCGAGCCTACGGCGTGCGTCAGGCGTCCATCCAAATCCGCGCTTGACAGGCGCGCGCCGGATAGTATACATAACTTCACTACTAAGCGGATTTGATCATACACGGAGGTAAGGTCGATGCTGGTGCTATCACGGCGGGAACGCGAGCGGATCAAGTTGGGCGATTCGATCGTGGTGACGGTGGTCCGCGTGGTCGGAGACAAGGTTCGGCTGGGCATCGAAGCTCCGCCCGAAGTGCTGGTACTGCGTGACGAACTCGAGCCCCGTGTGCCCGGCAGCACTCCGGCGGTCGAGTCGTAGCGGGGAAGCTTCGGCCCCGAGAGGGCGCGCGGCTCTTCGAGCCTCAGCATGCTAGCGAACAAGCCTGCTAGCGGGCGATGCGGACGAAGGTCTTCAGCAGGATGCCGACGTCGCCCCAGAAGGTCGCCTCGGCAATGTACTGCCGGGCCATGGCGATCTTGTCAGGCAGAATTCGTTCGGCATATTCGCGCTCGGGATCCTCGGCCACGGCAAGCTGCTCGGCCTCGTCGCGGTACTTGACCGAGGCCGGGTCGGTCAGGCCCGGGCGCACCGCCAGCACGTGGGCGTAGTCGTCGCGAAACATCTCGACGTAGCGAGGCACCTCGGGGCGCGGGCCCACCAGGCTCATGTCTCCTCGCACGACGTTGATCAACTGCGGCAGCTCGTCCAGCTTGGTCTTCCTAAGCACCCGGCCCACGCGGGTGATGCGCGGATCGGCGCCGAACGTGATCTGCCCGCCGCGTTTGGGGGCGTCGGCGACCATCGTGCGGAACTTGTAAATCCGAAACGCTCGGAAGCTTCTCCCCATCCGCTCCTGCTTGAAGAACACCGGCCCCGACGAATCGAGCTTTACGGCAACCGCGGCCGCCAACAGAAAGGGACTCGCCAGCACCAGCCCCAGGCCCGAGGCCAACAGGTCAAACGTGCGTTTCGCGCAGGCATAAAGCGGCCGACGCTGCACGGCAACGTCCGATGGGCTCGGGTTCGTGGCGGGCGTGGAACTCAAACGGCGGTCTCTTCGCGGGTGTACTCTAGAACTGCCGAAAATAGCTGGATGGATCTGCTTCGCGCGTACGGGGTCGCCAGTAGGTTTCCGCCTCGCGGTCGAAGCGGCGTCCCAGCGGGTCGCGCCCCGCAAGTCGCATGACCAACCCCATCGGCGTGATCAGCAGAAAGTATATCGTGGCGATGACCAGGTGGGATACCAGCCAGCCCAGCGGATAGGCCGCCCACATCCACACCAGATACACGCCCCGCGCCGTCCGAGGCGATACGGCCCCCAATACGATGCTGAGGGCACCTACCGCGCCAAGCACGGCGGCTGCGCTCCACGAGGCGTAGCCCATCACCGCCACTACGGCCAGCACGAAGCAGGCCGCCGGCAGCCAGCCGAAAGCGAAGTGGCGTACTTCGCGCTGGCTGGGATCGCGTTTGAGCTCAATCAGAGCCATGAGCCTAACCCTGGCCGAATCGGCTGGTGCCTACCCGGCTACGATGCGAGGCGGCCGGCGACTTTTTCTCCAGCACGAATCGCTCCAGAACCAGCACGTCGATTCCTGTTTCCTGAAAGCAGCGGTACGCCTCGGCCGGCGTGCACACGATCGGCTCGCCGCGCACGTTGAAGCTCGTGTTCACGAGCACGGGACAACCGGTCCTTGCTTCGAAGCACTCCAGCAGTCGTCGCAAGCGGCCATGCCTTGCGTCGACCGTTTGGACTCGGGCCGAGCCGTCGACGTGCGTCACCGCCGGAACGGTCGAACGGCACGCGTGCAGCTTGTCCAAGCCGCGTCGCGGCGCCTCGTCGCGCGCCTCCACTCGCTGTCCGGCCGCCACGGGTGCCACCAGCAGCATGTAGGGGCTGGCCGTGCCGTCTGCCAACTCGAAGTACTCCCCTGCCCTCTCGGCCAGCACGGCCGGACCAAACGGACGGAACGATTCACGGAACTTCACCTTGAGGTTGATCTGCGACTGCATCCCCGCCGGCCGCGGGTCGGCCAGAATGCTCCGCGCCCCAAGCGCCCGTGGACCAAACTCCATCCGTCCCGAGAACCAGCCGACAACCTTCCCCTCCGCGAGTTGGTCGGCCACCACTTGGCATAGCTCGTCGTCCGACTCCAGATAGCGATACTCAGCCCCGGTCGCGTCGAGAAACTGCCGAACCTGCTGCACGTCGCACGATGGTCCTAGCAGCGAGCCCTGCTGGCGATCGGCCGGTTGGGGTTCGCGAGGCCGGTCGAGCAACTGGTGCCAAATGAACAATGCCACGCCAAGCGCCCCTCCCGCATCGCCCGCCGCCGGCTGGATCCAGAGATTCTCGAAGGGACCCTCGCGCAGGATGCGGCCGTTGCCGACGCAATTGAGCGCCACCCCTCCGGCCAGGCATAGATTGCGCATGCCCGTCTGGCGATGAACGTGGCGGGCGGCACGGAGCATGATTTCCTCGGTCACTGCCTGCACCGATGCCGCCAGGTCCATCTCGCGCTCGGTCAGCGGACCTTCCGGCGAGCGGGGCGGCCCGCCGAACAGACGCTCGAAGGCCCGCGAGGTCATCGTCAGACCGTCGCAGTAGCCGAAATACCGCATGTCCATGCGGAACGAGCCATCGGGCTTCAAGTCCACCAGCTTGTCGAGAATCAGGTCGACGTACTTTGGCTCACCGTAGGGAGCCAGGCCCATCAGCTTGTGCTCGCCCGAATTGACCCGAAACCCGCAGAAGTAGGTAAAGGCCGAATACAGCAGGCCCAGCGAGTGGGGAAAGTGCAGTTCGTGCGTTAGGGTGATACGGTTGCCTCGGCCGCGGCCGAAGCTGGCGGTGGCCCATTCGCCCACGCCGTCCAGCGTGAGAATCGCGGCCTCGTCGAACGGCGAGGGGAAGAAAGCGCTGGCCGCGTGCGACTCGTGATGCTCGGCAAACACGTATCGCCGGCGATAGCGATGCCCCAGCCCGCGTGCCAACTCGCGCGGTAGGTGCAGCTTCTGCCGCAGCCAGGAGGGCATCGTGTGCAGAAATGATCGAAACCCGGCCGGAGCGTAGGCCAGGTAGGACTCCAACAGCCGCTCGAACTTCAATAGCGGTTTGTCGTAGAACCCGACGTAGTCGAGATCCTCGGGCCCGAGTCCTGCCGCTTCCAGGCAGTAGTCGACGGCTTGTTGCGGAAACTCGGCGTCGTGCTTGCGTCGCGAGAAACGCTCTTCCTGGGCGGCGGCCACGATTCGGCCGTCGACGACCAGCGCGGCCGCCGCGTCGTGGTAGAACGCCGAGATGCCCAGGATGGCCGTCATGCGAACCTCGCCCGGCAACCCGGCAGTCGTTTAGAACGCCCCGGCGGCATCAGGCTCGATGCTGCCGGCACAGGTCTCGCACGACGCGCGCGACTCGTACTCGTTCGGCGTCCTGCATGCCGGGAAATAGCGGCAGGCTGACGAGCCGCTCCCACAGCGGCGTGGCCACGGGGAACTGTTCGGGCCGCCAGCCGAAACGCTCGCGGTAGTAGGGATGCAAGTGTAGCGGCCGCCAATGGACCGAGCAGCCGATGCCTGCGCCACGCAGCGCGGCGAAGTACGCATTGCGGTCGATGTTCAATCGGTCCAGCCGCAAGCGCACGGGAAACAGGTGCCAGGCGTGAACGCGATTCTCCGGCATTTCGGGCAGTTCGATCTCCTCGACGTCGGCCAGGGCATCGAGATACCACCGCGCACTGTTTTCGCGCTCTTGCCGCATGGCCTCGGCTCGGGCGAGCTGGTGCACGCCGATCGCGGCCGCCACGTCGGTCATGTTGTACTTGTAGCCGGCTTCGACGATCTGGTAGTCCCACGTGCCGCCGCCGCGGTAGCGGTCCCAGGCATCGTGCGATAGCCCGTGCAGCGACATCATGCGCATGCGGTCGGCCAGTTCCTGGTCGTCGGTGACGGCCATGCCCCCTTCGCCCGTGGTGATCGTTTTGTTGGCATAGAACGAATAGCACGTCACTTTGGCCGTGCCCTCACCCGCCCGCTGCCAGGCCGCGTCGGAAGACGGGCGCCAGGCGGCGGGGAAAGCGTGGGCCGCGTCTTCCACGACCCACAAGCCGTGCTTGTCGGCGAATTCGTTGAGGGCTGCCATGTCCATCATCGCCCCGCCCACGTGCACGGGCATGACGCCCACCACGGGCAACGCCTTGCCTTGCGTGGCCGCGATCTGGCCGGAGGCCAATGCCTGGAGCTTGCGCTCGGCGTCGGCCAGGTCCATGTTCTGGGTGGACGGATCGCAATCCACCAGCACCGGCGTGGCGCCCAGATAGCGGACGACTTCGGCCGTGGCGGCAAACGTCATCGTCGGCACGAGCACGGCCTGTCCGGCAGTCAGCCCGAGGGCGTCGACAGCCAAGTGCAATGCCGCCGTGCAAGAGCTGACCGCCAGGGCATGCTGAGCACCTACGGCGGTCGCAAAGTCGGACTCGAATTGCTTGACGCGTGGGCCACTGGTCAACCAACCCGAACGCAGGCAGGCCACGACTTCATCGATTTCCTCGTCGCCGAGAGCGGGCCGGAAAAACGGGACGCTGGTTGTCGGCTTATCGGAAGCGCCAGACGAACGGGTATCAGCGGGACTCAAAACGATGCTCCATCAACTTTGGTTGTATCGCAAGGTACGAGTAACACATCGCTCAGCGGGTGAGCGCCGACATGCTGCCGCGGGGATCCCAGGCACGGCGGCGAAACGCGCTCGCCCAAAAACCGTACAACATCCCCAGGGCATAGGCCAGATGCATGACGGCGATTGCCACCGGCACCAGCAGCGCAACGCGTAGCCCTTTGCGCGGAATCTGCGAAAGCCCGATTGCGCCCAGCGTGGCCAGATATACCGCCGGCAGGGCCAGCGCCACCCAGGGATTCCTGAGCACGATGCCCAGGATGGCCATCACCACGACGGCGAAGTAGAACAATAGAGGCATCACCTGCCTCGGCGTGGTCGGCCGCTTGTGCTTCTTCATCACGGGGATGCGCCAGAAGCTGTATTGGAAGTACTGGCGGAACAATTGCCCGATGCGGCCACGTACGTAGTAGACGTAGCGCACGCGGGGCGAGACGAAACACTTGCCGCCGGCCTGGGTGATGCGGTAGTTCAGCTCGTCGTCCTGGTTGCGGACCAAACGCTCGTCGAACATGCCGATGCGGTCGAACACCCAGCGGCGGAAGGTGGGAAACTGGGCTCCTTCGACATAGCCCTCGTAGTCGGGAAAGCGATGCGTGGCCATGCCCACTCCGGCCGGATGCGACATCGCCACCGCCACGGCCTCGCCAAAGGCGTTCTTGCCGGCATGCACGATCGGCCCACCGGTGACCCAGGCCTCGGGGTGCTCGTCCAACAGTTCAATGTTGCAGCGGATGAAGTCGCCAGCTACTTCGCAGTGCCCATCGATGCGGGTAATGATCTCGCCCCGCGCGGCGGCGATGGCCACGTTCAACCCGACCGGCGTGATGCGTTCGGGATTGTCGACCATGCGGACCTGCGGATACCGCTCAGCATACTCGGCCAGGATGTCCCGCGTGCGATCGTCCGACATGCCGTCGGCCACGATGATCTCCATCGACTCGGCGGGGTAGTCCTGCGCCAGAATCTGATCGAGCGTTCGGGCGATGAAGCCTTCCTCGTTGCGCACCGGAATCACGACCGAAACCAGCGGCAGGCCGTCGCGCTGCAACGTTTCGGACGGAGCGGATGTCTCGGGCGTATCTTGCGGTGTCGACATGATGACGGTTCAGTTCAATTCGAAGCGGCGCATCCAGCGATCGAGCAGCATGATGCGCAGCAGCGCCTGGTGCTGTTCGAGCGACTGTCCCCGCGAGCGGCGCACGTCCGCGGCAAGCTCCCGCGCGGCGTGCGGGTCGGTGTAGGCCCAGGCGGGCGAATCACCGGCAATCACCGCATCGACCAGCGGAGCCAGCGGACCAACGAGCCATCGATCCTGCGGCGTTTCGAAACCGATCTTGCTCCGCCGCCGCAGCGTTTCGTCGGGCAACATGCCGTTCATGCCGCGACGCAATGGCTCTTTGGTCCAGCCGCGATCGTACAGCACCCCCGGCGCGAAGGAGAGGCACATTTCGATCACCGTGTGATCCAGAAACGGATAGCGTCCCTCGACCGAGAACGCCATGAAGTTGCGGTCGTCCCACTTGAGCAACCGCGGCAGCATCAGCTCGCGGATCTCGTACACGCGCCATTCCCGCTCGCCGAGCCGCTCCATTTCGGCTAGCGGGCCGCGGGCCTCGGAGGGCGCACGCCGACGGTCGAGATACCGTTTGAACATGCCCGGCACTTGCCAGACGAGTTCCGGATTGCCGCCGGGCAACAGCGAACCGCCCAGATGGCCGGCCACGTTGAGCAGATGGCATCGACGCGCCATGCGCTGCAAGTGGACGAAGTAGCACTGCCAGTAGCCGGAAAGGACTTCGTCGCCTCCCTGACCGTTGAGCGTCACGGGCACACCCGCTTCACGCGTCAGCCGGGCCACGGCGTAGCCGGCATATTGCGAGAGCGAGCCCACCGGTTCGTCATGCTTCCACAGAAACTCGTCCAGGTCGGCGATGAACGTGTCGGCATCGGGAACGACGAAGTGCGGCGAGGCGGGAACGCGGGCCAGCACCTGGTCGATGAACACGCGCTCGTCGATGGCGTCGCCGGGAAAAACCACGCTGAAGGTGTTGAGCGCCCCCTTGGGCCCCTCGCCGTTCTCGAGCGAAGTGATGCAGGCAGCCACGGCGCTTGAGTCAAGGCCGCCGGAAAGCGCACAGCCCACCGGCACGTCGCTGCGCATGTGCAGCCGCACCGAGTCGTGCAGCGTCTGCCGAAACCGCTCGGCAGCCTCCTCGGGACGTGTGACCGTCTCTTCGACGCGTTCGGGAAACCAGTACGGCTGCGGCGGCGAAAGCTCGAGGGTGTCGAGTTCGAGCACCTGGTACGTGCCGGCCGGAACGGTCTGCACGTCGGCGAAAAACGTCGTGGCGCTGTCCTCGTATCCGGTGGCCAGATAGCGCCGCACGGCCGTCGGGTCGGCCTGCAAGCGGCCACAGGGCAGAGCGCGAAACTGCTTGATCTCCGAAGCGGCGGCCACCATGCCCTGGCGGCGGGTGAAATACAAAGGCTTGATCCCCATGCGGTCGCGGCACAGGATCGCTCGCCGGCGGGGCACGTCGACGATCACCAGGCCCCACATGCCGCGAAATCGCTCGAAGCAAGACGGCCCCCACTCGTCGTAGGCGGCCAGGATCACTTCGGTATCGCTGTGCGAATGGAACGCGTGGCCCGCCTGCTCCAACTCGCGCCGCAGCTCGACGTAGTTGTAGACCTCGCCGTTGTACGTGATCCACAGGCGGTCGCGGTACACCATGGGCTGGCGACCGGCTTCGCTTAAGTCGATGATCGACAACCGGCGATGCCCGAGTGCCACGCCCCATGGCTCCCCGCCCCCGAGAGCGAGGTGCTCGGTGCCCGATCCGTCGGGCCCGCGGTGGGCGACCAGTTCGGTCATCGCCTCGACGGTTCCTGCTGGAACGTCGACGCCGGGCAGTCGGGCAATGGCAACGATACCGCACATGGTTGTCTAGCGATGAACCTGCTCGAGAACGGGACCGCCGATGCTGCCGCCGGCTACCAGCGCCACCTCCTCCAGCAATTCATCGGCGAATCCCTCCAGGCTATGGCTCCGCGCACTGCGCACGCCTTCTTCGATGAGTCGGCGGCGAAGCGACTCGTCGTCCAACAGCCGTTCGATCGCGGCCCCCAGCGACGCCGCGTCGCGCGGCTCGACCAGCAAGCCATTCTTGCCGTCGTCGACCGATGAGGGAATGCCACCGGCGCGGGTGGCCACCACCGGGCAGCCGAACGAACGGGCCTCGACCAGCGTGCGCGGCGTGCCCTCCGACAGGCTTGGCAGCACGTACACGTCGTGGCTGCGATACATCTCGAACAGCGGCTCGCCGAAGTCGAGCATGCCGGCCAGCGTGATGTCGTCGCGAAACGGACTGTGGCGAATCCGCTCGTGGATGCGGGCCTCGGCATTGGTCACCCGATCGGAACCGCCCACCAGCGTCAACTTGAGCGGGCGCTTGCGGCGTAGTGCCTCGAAGGCGTCGAGCAGGTAGTCGACTCCCTTCTCCGGACGCAGATAGCCCACGAAGAGGATTCGCGGCGGATCGCCTAGCCCAAGGTCCTCGCGGGGGCGCATCTCGCGCTCATAGATACAAGAAGAGACCACGACGCGCCCCTCGCGGCAGTCGAGCAGGTCCCACATCTCGCGGCCGTTGGTGGCCACGCGGGTCATCGGCTCGGCGGCCATGCGACGGATGGCTAGGTTGGCGAACGCCGCATAGCGCAGGGCCAGCAGCCGGCGCAGCCCGCGGTAGTCGCTCGACGCCGAAATGATCTGGTAAGGGTTGCTGACCACGTGGACCAGCTTCGGCTTGTTCAAACCCAACAGCGTGGACGGCAACTGAAAGGGTACGCGGATAAATAGTGCGTCGACGGTCTTCACAAACTTCCGCACGGTCCGCCACGTGGGCAGATAGTAGAGTTGCGAACGAGCGACGCTGGACAGCGGCGGAAGCTCGGTCACGTCTTCACGTGGCAGCGACAGCTCGTAGTTCATGCTGCGGTCGAGCTTCGACGCCACCGGCACGCACAGCCGCGTCTGCGGGACGAGCTCGCGAAACCGATCGATCAGCCGGCCCATGGAGTGGTTGCACAACAGTTGGCCCCGCTCGTTGCGCGCGGCAACGACGCACGAAATGACCCCCAGTCGCAGATCCGCTAAAGAGCTGTTCATGAGCACCTATCGCGCAGGCGAGCCGTTATTCGACCCGGCCCCGTGCTTATGTACCAGGTAGTCGCCGACCTGCAAGTGTTCGAGCCCCGAATCGCGCAGAACGCCGAGGGCTTCTGTGGCCGTGCGGACGATCGGGTAGCCGTGCAAGTTGAAAGACGTGTTGAGAATCACCGCCCGGCCGGTGCGACGCTCGAACGCGCTCAGGATATCGTGCATGGCCGGGTTCTGCCCCCGCGAGAGAATCTGCGCTCGGCAGGTCAAATCGGCATTGTGCACTGCCGCGATCAAGTCGCGGAAATTCTCGCGCGTATCGAACGTCATCATCATGAACGGGCTGCGTAAGTTTTTCGGATTCTGAATGTAGTCGTGTTGCCGTTCCTCTTTGACCATCGGAGCAAAAGGCATCCAGAAGTCGCGCTTCTTGACCATCTGGTTGATCACCCGCACGACGTCCTGCGAGCGGGGATCGGCCAGAATCGAGCGATTGCCCAAGGCTCGGGCGCCGAACTCCATCGAACCGGCACAGCGAGCCACGGGCTTGCCCTCGGTGAGCAGCTCGGCCACGGCTTCGGCGATGTTATCGGGCTTCTCGTAGCAGAATCCGCTCTTCTCGATCGCCGCCAGCACGTCGTCTTCGGCCGGGGCGTCGGCCAGGTAAAAATGATTGAGCGGCTGGACCGCCTCGTCGCCGTACTGCCTGGCGGCTTCAAGATAGTAGGCCCCCAGCGACAGGGTCTCGTCGCCGCACGAAGGAAAAGCCTCGAAGAGCTCGACTTCGGGCAACTCGGCGATGCGCTTGTTCGCCTTCACGTTCATGAACACGCCGCCCGCGGCGAGCACCTTGCGCACGCCCGTGGCCCGCACCGCGTGCTGAACCCACTCGCTGAGCAGATCCTCGGTAAAGCGCTGCAGGCCGGCGCAGACGTAGTCGAAGCGCATGCCGCGCAGATCGCGTTCCAGCCGGCGGTAGAGAAAGTTCGTCTTGCGGTGGGTCGTGCGTTCGAACCCGAGTCCGTCGGGCCGCAGCCACAAGTATCGGCGGAAGACTTCAGCGGTTTCCTGCGCCGCGCGATCCGAGGCGTAGGGTCCCATGCCCATCAATTTGTACTCGTGTTCCAGCGGCACGAACCCCATGCCGTAGGTGACCCAACTATAGATCGATCCCAGCGAGTCGCCTTGGTCGGTCTCAGCCAGCTTTTCGCACTGGCCGTCGCCCCACACGCGCACCGAGGCGCAGATATTGTCGCCCACGCCGTCGCACGTCAGCACGAGGTACTTGTCGCTCGGCGACGTGCGCAGCCCGTAGTAGGCCGTGGCGGCGTGGGCCAGATGGTGGTCATAGTGCGCCACGGGCATGTCGCCCAGGCCGACCTCGGCCAGATGCCCGCGAAGCTTGTCCTGCCCATAGTTGGGATTGAGCGTAAGCACGAGCGGAATGGCGACCTGCTGCCGGATGCGACCGCTGAAGGTCGACTGCCGGCGATAGGCCTCGATCACATCCTGGCGGCTGTGGTACCGGCAGAGCACCTGGTTTCCGCCGTAGGTCAGCGCAAGGAGGTCGTCGCGCGTGGCCCCCACGTGTGCCATGCAGGCGGCGATGGCATGGCGGGGGAAGCCCCAGTAGTTCTTCTCGCCGGTGAGCCGCTCTTCCTGCACGGCGTGCAAAATTCCCGATTCGTCGCCGATGGCGACGCTGGCATTATGTCCGGCATGCAAGCCAAGTATGTAACGGGACACGGTTGGTCTCCTAGGGCGAACTCACCCGGCGAACATGCAGGGGGCAACGACACGCGCGGGCGAGCGCTCGGAACGGTGAGCAGGGATGGATAGCGTTTCGTGTTGGACCGGCTGTAGAGCCAAAAGTGGACGCTGGAAGGCCCGAGCCCTAGGCGCTGGTGACCGCCGGCGCGCCGACCGGCGCGGCGCCGGCCGAGGTGCGCTTGATAGGCAAGGGGACCTCGCGAAGCTTCTCCGCCCAGATGAAATACCCGATGCAGAGGCCCAGGCCGATGTTGCAGGACGGATTATAAAGCACTTCTCGGGTGAACAATCCGCGCACGGCCCATAACAAGACCATCATGCGCATCAGGCGTCGGGCCTCGCGGGCCGGATCGTCTTTGCCGCCGTACGAACTTCCGTCGCGGAGGACGGGAAAATACATGGTCAGAGCCACGGCCAGCATGGCTGCAAAGCAGATCAATCCGCTGCCGGCGGCAATGTGCGCGAACACGTTGTGCGAGTCGAGCAGCGTCATGTGATGCGAAGAAGCCTGCTGCGTGTTGCGTCCGATCTCTCGGGGCAGCTCCTGCGGCGAGACCCCGATGACGGGATTCTCCAGCGCGATCTCGGCGCAGGTCTTGAGAATCTTGATGCGGTTGGTATCCGATGAGTTCCCCTCGACCGTCTGCCGCATGCGCTCGTTGAGCGCAGCCGTGTTTCCATAGTTGATCATGAACAGCACCACGGCTCCTGCCACGGCACCGATGAGCAGCAGCCCTTTGCCGCGCCGGTCCCAAAAGAGCATCAGACCGATGATGACCACCCCCAGGTAGCCCGAGCGATTGGCACTCATGAAGATCGCCGCCACGGCCATGATGGAACAGACGACCAGTGCACCGCGGATGATCCACGGCACGGAGGTCAACCGGACGGTGATGAATCCCGCCAGCAACAGCATGGGCAGAGCGTACAGCGAGTAGGTATTCTTGTTGGCCCCGTCCATGATCTCGATGCCGGCAGTCGACGTGTCCTCTTGCATGCCTCGATAGGCCAGGATGGCGACGGCGATCGCCAGCCCCAGGGAAGCGGCAACGAAGTCGCCGCGCGTGCGCATCAGCAGCGCAAAGGTAATCATGGTCACGACGGCCGCGCCGATCTTGATCACTTCGCCCACAGGAGGCGTGCCCCCGTTGAACAACGAGAAGCAGTACATGAGCGTAAAGACCACAATCGCCGCCAGGATACGCGCGGGAAACTCGCCGAGCCGCGTCAGCGCGACTAGCGGAAAGGCCAAACCCACGGCTAACAGATAGGGGTGCAAGGCCAATCCGAAGATCTCGGGCCGCATGCTCCGATATCCGGAGCCGACAACCAGCACGCCGATCAGAAACAGCCACATGCCGCCCAGCGTGACGCCCTGGCCCTTGAGCTGGTTGTCGGCCAGCGCGCGGTGCGGTGCCGTGGGCGCAGCAGGCACAGGGAGCGTGGAAGTCGAACTCATGGATGGGGGTAATCGTGAATGCGCCCACGACAACAGGTCGCGCCGGCGCGTCTTCTCTGGGGGGGTCCGATACCGTTATTGTACCATTTCGCGGTCTGCCCGGTGGCCGTTTTTGCTCTTGAACGAGCGATACGCCCGGGCCGCTAGCTTTTCGCCCACGGGGCCCAAGGCCAGCAATGCCCCTAAGAGGCGTGCATTTCGATTGCCGCGTACCACCTGGGGGTAAGTCGCGCGGCCAAAGTCCAGGATCCGGCGGGCTCGCACGCGACCGCCCTGGGCCAGCGTCGCCAGTCCGTGCCGGGCGATGTCGTACTCGATGAATGCCCCCAGCACGTCGTCTCGCGTCAGTCCGATGCGTTCGAGCACGGCAGCGTCAAGTTCCAGAGTGGAAACGTACTCGTCGACGAGGAACTTCAGCGCCCCGGCCGCCCCCTGCTGGGCGAACTGGTTGCCGCCGTGCCACCGATAGGCGAACAAGCGGCTGTCGACGAAGTAGGCCATGTCGGCCTGAGCCAGCACCTTCCAGTGGAACCACTTGTCGGGATTGTACAACCGCCCGCCGCCGTAGCCTTCGACCCGGCGATACAGGTCGGCGTCGTAGGCCGTCGCCGCAAAGTTGAACGGATTGCGCATCTGCAGCAGCCCGCGCCGCAGCAACTCGCCGGCAGACACGCCGTAAACCGGTACCCCGAGCAGTTCTTCCAGCTCCCCCTGACGATCCTCGGGCTTCCAGAGATTGTTGGGGCCCGTCTGATCGGTGACGCGATCCTCGGCGTCGATCACTTCCCAACTGCAACTGGCGATCGCCGCGCATCCCTGTTCGCGGAGACGGCCGAACAGCTTGCGATACGCGGCCAGTGCGCCGGCGCGCATCAGGTCGTCGGACGAAAGCATGATCATCACGTCGCCGGTCGCCATACCGGCCGAGCGATCCAGGTTGCCGGCGAAGCCGACGTTGCAGGCGTTGATGTGCAGGCGGATGCGGGGATCGTTAAACCCTTTGACGATCTCGACCGAACGGTCGGTGCTGGCGTTGTCCGAGATCAGAATCTCGAGATCTGGATCGTCCTGGTCGAGCACGCTCTGGATCGTGCTGCCCAAGTAGCGCTCGTAGTTGTAGTTGGGAATGCAAACTGAGAATTTCATTTCGGACTACTCACTGGCACGAGCCGCCACGGGCGCCGCTCGCTTGAAGGCTTCCGCTTGCCCCAACGGGCGGCGCAAGGCTTGGGCATACACGTTCAACATTCTCGACACGCAGGCATCGAGCGAATACTCCTCTTGGGCCCGCTGGCGGCCCGAGCGGCCCAACTCGTCGCGAAGTTGCGGGTCGCGCAACAAGCGTTCGATCTGAGCCGCCAGGTCCTGCGGATCGTCGGGGCGGGCCAACAGACCCGTGCGGCCGTCGACGATGATCTCGGCCACGCCACCGCCGCGGGCCCCCACCACGGGCAACCCCGCGGCCATCGCCTCGACCACGATGCGGCCGAACGACTCGCCGTCGGCCGGATGGACCAGCACGTCGAGCTGCGACATGATCTCGGCCGGGTCGGCGACAAAGCCGGGCCACTCAACGCGGCCCGTCAGACCCAGCCGCTGCACTTGGGCATGCAGCCCGTCGACGTAGGCATCGCCGGAAACGGTGCCGCCTCGTGACGGATCTCGACCGTAGATCCGCCAGGTGACGTCCAGTTCGCGCGGCACGCGCGCCGCGGCATCGATGAACAGCGGATGTTTCTTCACCCGACTGGTGAGGTTGCCGATCATGCCCACCACGAGCCCCTGCTGGCGGGCCGAACCGGTGCGCGGTCGATAGCATGACAAGTCGATGCCATTGGGAACGATCTCCAACAGGTCGTCGTCGATCCAGGATCGCACTTGCGCGGCGCTGGCTTGCGAGTTGGCCACGACCTTCGAGGCGTAGTCGCGCATGTAGCGGCCGAACGAGGGACCCTCGTACGGCAACCGATAAGGCTGCCCCGGACCGACCAATTCGCGCAGATGCCAGACATGGGGCAAACCCAGCCGTCGCGCGGCCAGCCCCCCCTCGGGCGTGAGAATCGTGTTGGTATGAATCAAGTCCACGCCCCACTCGACCGCCTTGCGGGCCACGCGCGCGGCCGACGCGTGGGACCAGCCGGTCGTGACAATCTGCTTCAGCTCCGAAAGCGGGCGACGCCAACGCGGCACGCGAAGCTTGCGGTTCCACCAATAGAGCGGAGCAAACTCGACGGCTCCTTGCATCGCCTCGCACAAACTCTGCCGCTCGACTTCGGTACCGGCCGGATAGCAGACGGCGCAGGCGCCGATGCCTTTGCGAGTGAGCGCCTCGGCGAGCGCAATCGTGCTCATCGCCGCCCCGCCGCCGGCAGCGTTCATTACAAACAGCACGCGTCGTGGCCGGCTGGTGGTTTGCGCCTCAACCATGGTACTCGCGTTCGAAGTGGGCCAGATCTTCAGGCGTGCCCAGCACCCAAACCTGCTCGACCGGATTGATGCGTACGTCGGCCCCTTCGCGAATCAGCCGGTTGTAGAGGGGAGCCACGTAGAACTCGTTGCCGGATCGATCGTTGTCGGCAATCATCGCTTCGGCGTGCCGCACGAAGTCGGAGCCGCGGCTGAAATAGTACAGCCCCGTCGTGGCCCACTCGGAAATCCGCTGCTTCTCGGCCGTTTCCAGTACGCGCCCCTGGTCGTCGGCGCGGGCGAAGCTCCACTTGTCGCCCTCGGCCCGGAACACGTCGAGCACCCCGGCCACACCGGGCGGAAACGCCTTGAGCGCTGCGGCCAACGTCGTGGCGGCATACGTGTCGGCATTGAAGATCAGCAACGGGTCGGCGTTGTCGATGTATTGCTTGGCGCAGAGCACCGTGCAGGCCTGGCCCTCGGTTACGTGGTCGAGCGCCACGATCTGCGGATCGTACGCCGCGTAGCGCGAGCAGATGTCTTGTTCCAGCGCCCGCTCGGCGAGGTGCTCGGCGAGACAGATGAAGATCAACTGCCGGGCCATGGCCAGCGGCAGTCCGTCGGTGGCCCAGGCGTACATCGGCTTGCCGCGCACCGGAATCAGCGGT
The DNA here is from genome assembly GCA_003389325.1 of Planctomycetota bacterium. Classification (GTDB taxonomy): domain Bacteria; phylum Planctomycetota; class Planctomycetia; order Pirellulales; family PALSA-1355; genus LB-PLM-3. Next base: position 150,247 of record QQVE01000048.1, on the reverse strand, counting down.
TTGGGCGTCTCGATGCCGATCTGGGCAAAGCGACTGCCGCGGCCGGCCATGGGCATGACGATGTTCATGAACGTTGCGCGTCGGGGGCAGACTGGCCGGCGGCCTTGCGGTGTTCGGCGCTATCCGGCAGGGTCGATCCGTCGCCGGCGATCAGGTCCCACGACTGGAACCGCCAGGCGTTGTCGTCGATGTAGATCTGGGCGTGCGGTTTGCCGAAGTGGATTTCGTCGTAGGGAATCTCGTGCCGGGCGAGCCAATCGAGCGTGACCGCCCCCTGCCGCGCGACGACCATTCCCACGTTCCCCTGGCACGTCTTCATGTGCCGGGCCGTGCTGATGATGATGTAGTGGCCGGCCGCCTTCAACTGCCGCAGCTTTTCCACGGCCCCCGAAACGGGCTCCAATTCGGCGTACGACTGCCCGGGCTCACGGAGCCGGCAGATTACGCCGTCCAGATCGAAACAAATGCGCATGGGAGACTAAACCTGTTGTTCGGCGGTCGCCGGCGAAAACACTTCGGCAAACAATTCGAGCGCCCGGGCGTACATGGCCATCTGCCGCCGCGGAGCATCGTAGTGCAGGGCCGGCATGCTGGCGAACAAGAGCCCCGTAATCAGCAGGATCTCGCGGCGATCGAACTCGGCAAAAAACACTTTCTCGAAGCGCTCCTCGATGTGACGATGCTGCGGCCGGGAGCGAATTTCCAACTCGACCTTGTTGCCCTCGATCGAGACGTCGAACAAGTCGTTGACGATGAAGTCGTACATTCCGTAGACGGAGTGATACAACTTGGCAACGTCGTACCGCGGGTCGCCGTAGATGCCGGCCGCGCCGAAGCTGCCGCGTGGATCGAGTAGCTTGCAGACCCGAGAGCGAAGATCGTAAAGGATGTTCGACAGGCACATGTCGCCGTGCACCACGCAGCCCTGCACGTTTTCGGCCAGCCGCTCGGTCTCGACTTCGAGCCGATTCCACAGCGACGGGATGTTCGGCACTTCGCGTCCGTTGATCTCGACCGGTCCGGCGTGGCGCACCAGGGCCAACAATTCGTCGGGGCCGTTCATGTTTTCCAGCCGCTTGCGCGTCTTGCCCAGGTACATGTCGTGGACGACGCCCGCGGCCAACGGGCGGCGATGCCGCATGAAACCCTGGAGCATGATGTCGCGCAGGTGCACGAACACCTGTTCCCAAATGCCGGGGTCGACGTTCTCGAAGACGAAGACCTCGGCCAGCGTGGGATAGCCGTAGTACTCGAGCGTCACCCAAGGGTCTTGCCAGTCGGTCGAAAAGCCGAGCACGCGCGGAAACAGCACGGACAGCTCCGGCGGCAACAGCCGCAGGTAGTTGATCTCGTCGAGAAACTTTTCCACGTAGCGGCTGCGCTTGGTGACGGTGCCCAGCACGCTGTCGATGGACAGGTCGTTGAATTCGCGCTTCTGCAGCAACGTACGATGGCTGCTGGCCTGGCGGTCGGGATTGCCGCAGTCGAGCCAATCGCCCGCGCGAACCGCGCGAATCGGGCGCCGTGCTTGAACGTTTTGCAGGATTTCGGCCAGTTCAGTCCGCCGATCGACGCGCTCGTTGCGGCCGACTGCCGTGCGGGCCGCGGTGCGCAGCTCCGAAAGGTCGGGAAAGTAGTACACGCCGATCAACGCTTGCAGCGGCCCCGGCAGATCGGGCTCTTTGTCGCGCAGCCGCTTGACCGTGCCATCCGGCGACGTTTCGGCGATGCACCAGCGGTAGGAGTCCTCGACCTGGTCGACCAATACGGCGGCTTCGTCGCGCAACAGCAGCTCCGGGTCGGCGAACTGAAAGTGCGTGTCGCCCAACACGACCAGGGCCGCCGAGCCCACGGCCTGCTCGGCGAGTTCGAGCACGGTGCGGCCCACGCCGCCGTCGCCCGAGGGAACGATGAACGTGATTTCACAATCCTGGCCGAACGAACACTCGACGAAATCCTCGACGAACATGCCCCGCCGCGACACGGCCACGACGAATCGCCGCAGGCCCAGCGAACGAAGGTAGCTGAGCGTCCAGTGAATGACCGGGCGACCGGCCACGGGCACCATCGCCGGGCAGGCGATGTTCGATAGCGCCATGACGCTTTCGGCCACGCGGCCCGCGGCCGGGATCAGCACCACGGTATCGGCCAGCCGCTGGGCTGCCGCCGTGGCTTCTTCGGCACGCCTTGTCGGCTTGTCGTACATGCTCAATTCGTTTCGCGTACTCACTGGAGTCGGTTGGTCGTCGTGCCGTGCCGCTAGGTGCAGGCCAGTTGCTTGCTTGGCTGCCGGTCGACCACTCCCCGCATCCAGAGCTCGATGACCATCAAGGTCCACATGCAAGGATACGCTGCGCTTTGCACTCCGGCCTCGAGGCCCTGGCGGGTCCGCGCCACCAGTGCCGGATCCAGCAACCCACGGCTCTTCACGCTCGCGTCCCCGCAGGTATCCTCCACCAGCGGCCGCATGGCGTTACGCATCCAGTGGGCGATCGGCAAGGCGAAGCCCTTCTTGCGGCGCTGGCCGATGCCCTCGGGCAACACGTCGGACAGGGCCTTGATCAACACGCGCTTCGAGCCGCTGGTCTCGTAGCTCTCGTAGCTGCCGCCGTCGGGCGCCAGGCGATACTCGTCGGCACAGGTGCGCGAGTAGTTGACCAGTTCGATATCGACCAGCGGCACGCGGAGCTCAAGCGAGTGGGCCATGCTGGACGCGTCGGCGTCGCGCAGCAACTGCTGCGTCATGTAAACGCAGGTGTCCAGCAGGCAGGAGAGACCGATCGGCGTCTCGCGCCAAATGTCCAGCCCGTCGTCGGCAAGCATCGTCTCGAAGCGCGCCTCGGCTGAAATGCCCCGATCGGGCAGACCCAACAAGGCCCGCGCCGCCCGAAGCGAAAAAGCCGTGCGCGGTTGTAGCCACGTGGCCATCGTATTGCGGCGGGCCGACAGGCTCTCCATTGGCTGCCGCAACGGCCCCAAAGGCATCCAATCGGCAAACAGGTGGGCCACGCCGCCGGCCAGGGATTGCAGACGTCCCAGTCGCGTCGCCAACAGCCTCGACATCCGCCAGGCGGAGGGATAGCCGCTGAACCATTCGTCGCCTCCGATGCCGGAAAGAATGCCTTTGACGTCGCGGGCCGCGGCGCGGGAAATGAGCCACGTGTTGAGCCCGTCGGCCGAAGGTTGATCCAGATCGGCGGAGAAGCGCGGCAGGATCGCAGCCACTTCCTCACCGGTGACGACGACTTCCGTATGCCGGCAATCGAGCTGCTTGGCCGTGGCGGCGGCCTCGTCGGCTTCGTCTGAATCGGCGATCTCCGGGAAGCGGAGCGTGTAGGTTCGCAGGTCGCTCGTTCGCGGGCGCATCAAGGCCACGATGCCCGTGGAGTCGATACCGCCGGAGAGAAACGCGCCGACAGGCGCATCGGCCATGGCATGCAGCGCGACCGATTCGTCGAGCACGGCACGCAGCCGCTCGGCGGCTTCGTCGAGCGACTCGCGTTTCGGCTGGTAGGCAGGCATTTGCCAGAAGCGTTTGCGGAACATGGGCTCGCCCGGGCGGTAGACTTCGATCGTGGCGGGCTCGAGCATCCGCACGCCGCTGAGGACGGTCTCCGGCTGGGGCACAAACCCAAGAGACAAGCACCCGGCGAGGCCCTCGAGATTCACTTCGCGCGGCACCAGGCCCGAGGCCAGCAGGCTGCGGATCTCGGAGGAAAACACGACCTGGTCGGTTCGACCCGCCGGATGGTAGACGTACAGGTGCTTGATGCCCAGCGGCCCTCGTGCCAGGAGCAGTTGTGGCAGCCGGCCGGGGCGCGTCTGCCGCCAGTCGAAGATGGCCAGCGCGAACATGCCCCGCACGTGCTCGTGAAACCCGAGTCCGTGCTCGAGATACAGCTTCAGCAAAACTTCCGTATCGGTCGTGGTGTAAAAACGATGGCCGAGAGCCTCGAGCCGCGATCGCTGCTCGCGAAAGTTGTACATCTCGCCGTTGAACAAAATCGCTACCCGACCGTCGTCCGACCAGAGCGGCTGCTGGCCGCGATCGGACAGGTCGACCAGCGCCAGCCGGACCATGCCGGCCGCGCCCCCCTCATATTCCAGCGTCCCTTGACCATCGGGACCGCGATGTTGCATTGCTTCGAGCATCGCAGTGACGTTGGACAGTGGCCGACCCGCCTGAACGTTCCAAAAGCCCGCGATTCCACACATTGCTTTGCCCCAAAGAGAACATGAACTGTGCAAACGAGCTGCAAACGCGCCTGTTCAGTGTTCCAGACCGGCTAAGTCACCCACCGCCGCCGCGCATCGCTGTGCCGCGCGGCCGTCCAGTGCATGAAATGATTCTTTCAGCAGGGCATCGATGCGCCGTTGAGTTTCGGCCGGCGGCCCACCGGCCTCGAGCATCGCGCGCACGCCCGAAACTAGCTCCTCGCCCGAGCGAACGTGCAAAGTCGCCCCGGCGTCGATGAAATCGACGCCGTGGATCTCATCGTTAAAGTCCATCGTAATCACCGGCACGTTCAAAAGCATCGCCTCTTGGGCCGTCGTCGACGCGCCGGTCAACAACACCGAACAGCCCTGCAACCAGGAGTATATCTGGCGGGGATATCCCGCGGTCCCATCTGCGATCACCCAATAGCGCGCGCTCGCACAATCCTTGAGGGCTTGCGCGTAGTGTTCCACCTGATCCTTGCGGTGCAGCTTTATGACAATCGGCACATCGGGCAACGCCTGGCTAAGGCGTGCCACGTTGGCCACGACGACCTCGTGATGCGGCATGGAAATGCGATGTCCGGGCCCGCTGGTGGCAACCAGAACCCACCGTTCCCCCGGCCGCAATCCGAGTTGCTCTTGCAGTTGGGCATCGGGTCGGCCCATCTGTCGCGGCCGACTGTCGAGATGGGGAGCGCCGCACACAACCAACCGCTCCTCTGACACGCCGCGCGCCGCGAGTTGTCGTCGGTGGATGTCGCCGAACAGCAGCATTCGGTCGGCACAATGGCGTGCCTGCAAAGAGTCGCCCGTGATGGCACGATACTGGATCACGGCTCGTTGCCGTCGACATTCACACGCGGCTGCGCGTGTTCCAACACGGCGCGGGCGTTGACGACCGACTCGGTAACCTGCGGCAGATGTCGGCGGATCGTTGAGCGAACAAGCTCTTCCAGTTCACCCCCCCGGCGAGAATGCAAGTCCGGCAGTTCCCACGAGGCGGCCCGGGCCATCGCTTTGCCGCGCCGTACTCCTTCGCGCCGCGCGCCCCGCGTCGCCTCCGGCCACGCAGCCACGGTGTACAACACGTCTTCGTCGCGGTCGCGAAGGTCGAACGCCACCTTGTACCGGCATGTCAACATCCGGCAGTCAACGCCGTGCTCGCAGAGGGCTCGCATCACCGGCAATTGCACTGCCGTATGCGTCACGTCGCACGACCAGAGCACGACCTGGGTCTCCGAGAGCGGCGCACCCGGGACGGCAGCTTGCCGGCGCCGCAGTTCCGTCTTCCAGTCGTAGGCGACAGCCCGCAACCGGGCGACGGCCTGCCTTGCGAGCGGCTGCGGCTGCGAAGGCCCCTGACGCAGGGCGTTCAAAACCGTGACGTACAGCGGCGAAACCAGCGCGTCGAAAACACGGATCCCGCCAAGATCGAGCAGCTCCGCGCACGAGCTTTGCTCGGCCGCCGCACGCGCTTCGTCCAGCCAGTGCCAAACGGTCTCGTCGACCACGGGTTCAGCCGTGTTGGAGGTCGTCTGCGCCGGACTCATCGGTGCACGCCACCTCCGCTCAGGGCATCGACCTTGGTCGCAGCCGCGGGTTGCGCAGGCCGCGGAGTGGTCCGTTCGCCCGGCTTGACGAGGTAGGCCGAGGCGCCCGTGGAGAAAACGTCCATGAGGATCGATTTGCCCAACAGCGGCACGCGTGACAGGACCTTGCCGAAGCGGGTGCCGTAAGGGGCGAATGACTCAACGCGAAAGCTCGTACGCGCCGCCATGCGTTGGAACTCGTGGTAGGTGATATCGTTCAAGTCACCGTAGAGCCGCAGATCACGGACACGTTTCGGATCGCCGGACAGTCCAGGGTACCAATCGTAGATTCGGGGTTCGATTTCAGCCATGCGGTACATGGCCCGAATGATCGTCCGCTCCGAAAAGAATACGTTGGCCCAGGGCAACTTGAGCCCGTGCTTCAAGTGCAAACCGTATTTGCTGTAGATGGAGGAGAACACCGGCACGAGCAGTCCTCCGCCGGGCCGCAGCACGCGGTAGGCCTCGCGCATCACCTCCTCGGGCTCGGTGAAATGCTCAAACACGTTGTCCGCAAACACCAGGTCGAACGTTGCGTCGCGGAAGCTTAGTTTCGTGGCCGTCATCTCGGCGTATTCGACGGGCAGCTTGAACGGCGCGTAATGCTCCGACAACTGCCGCGCGAACTCGCGGGCATAGCGCAGGTCTCTGGTGTTGAGGTCGATGCCCACCACGCTCTTGGCGCCAACGGCTGCCATGAAGCAGGCGATGCCGCCGTGGCCCGTGCCGATCTCGAGCACGTCGAGACCCCGCACGCTGCGCGAAATGCCGTTGCTGACCCGGTAGTCGAATTGCTGGGCAGCATAGGCCATGTGGTAGGCATCGGTTCCCGGCTCGGCCTGGAGCTTCTTGGTCATCTTGGCCATCGGCGAGGGCCAGTTCCGAGCCATGCGGTACAGGATGTAGTCGGCCACGCCCATCGTTAACGGTTCGTTTGCACCAAGAGGACCTTCGATAACAGATGCAACATGCGCCCTCGCTCATCGCGCGAACGCAACAAGAGCACCAGCCCCGTGAGCGGGTAGGCCAGCGATAGCAGCGTGATCAACGCCAGGCGAGCCGGCGTTGGCATCGTCTGGACCATATTGCCGAGGCAGACAAACAAGGCTGCCATCGCGACAAACCACGCGATTGTCGGCCAATCGTAGGAGATCGCGTAACGCCGCTGCGAAATAGCGTACAACACAACGGCCATCGCCAGCCAGCCAAGCGTGCCCGACAGCGCCGCCCCCAGCGCATCGAACCGGGGCACGAGCACGAACGCGGACACGATGACCGTGATCAAGCCAAACAGGCTTACGAGTGGCAGCGGCCGCGTGTTGTCGCTCAGTTCGAGCCCGGTGCCCGACATGAAGTACAGCCCCTGCATCACCGGGATCAGCCCGACAGCCCAGATCAGCGACGCCGCCGGGTGAAAATCGACATCCGTCATCAGTCGAATCGTGTCGGGTCCCCACAGGGCCGCGCCCACCCACAGATACGAAAGTGCCGCCACGTAGTAGGTGAACGTCGATTGGAAGAACGAACGGGCATCGCTCCCCTCGGCATGCACCTGAAACTTGTATGGCACCCACGACTGTTGCACCGAGCTGACGATGAAGTTGATGGGCGACGCGAATCGCGTAGCCACGGCGTATAAGCCCGCGGGACCCAAACCGAGCATGTCGCGCACGATATAGATGCCGAACAAGTCCATCGCCGCGGCCTGCAAATGGTGCGGCACGAAGGGCAAACCGTAGGCAGCCATTCGCTTCCAAGTGTCCCAGGCGAAACCCGCGCGGAAGTTTGGAAACGCCATCGCCACCAGTACGACCATGGTCGCGACCTCGCTGGTCAACGTACCGATTACAACGGCCCAGATGCCCAGCTCCCACACGACCAACAGCAGAACGGTCGCGACCAACGAAACGAGAACCTTGCCCACGTTCACCGCCGCGGCACTCTTGACTCGCCGGGCGGCCCGCAACGCGACAAACGGCACCATGCCGATGGCCGCAATTGCGGCCGATACCAGGCTCACGCGAACCAGCGCCACCGCACTGGCGTCGCCCACGACGAACCGTGCAATGGGGCCCGCGGCCAACATCGTCAGCATCAACAGCAACAGCGAGGAACCTACGACGCTCAGCAAACCCGTGCTGAGCACCGAGGCCCGGGCCTGCGGGTCCTTTTCGAGGTTGAAGCGGCGGAAGATGGCGTTGCTCATGCCGAGATTGCCGACCGGCATGAACAACAACGAAATCACGCTAAGCATGGTCACAATGCCGTATTGCTCGGTCGTCAGATACCGCGTCACCAGCGGCATCAACAGCAATCCGACGATCCGGCTGAGCATGCTGCTGACGCCATAGACGGCGGCGTCCGAGAGCAGATTCAACAGTCTCTTGAGCATTTCGGCTAAGCGCAGCTCTGTGTGTCAGATCGACGATTCCCGACCAGTCCTAACCACAGGCTAGCCGGCTCCGTGCTCGCGATACCAAGTGAGCGTCTTCTTCAGGCCGGCGGACAGGTCATGGGCCGGCGTCCAGCCCAGCAGCTCTCGGGCCTTCGAGTTGTCGAGCTGTTCTTCTTCAAACGGCGCGTCGGGACGCTGAATCTCGGGTTCCAAGTCCGCACCAACGACCTGCAACACGGTGCGCACTAGGTCGATCACCGTGACCGATTCGTTGGGCACCAGGTTGAACGCCTCGCCACGCAGCTCGGGCTTGGCGGCCACGCCCTCGGCTACGGCCAAGAGCCCTTCGGCAGTGTCCTCGATGTAAAGATAGCCCTTGAGGTCGCGTCCACTTTGCTTGATCACGGGACGCTCGTTCTTCAGTGCCGAGAGCAGCGTGGCGGTCGTGATATGGGCCACGTGATGATCGTCGCCGCCGTAGGAATTGGTCATCCGCGCGATGCCGACCGGCACGTCGTACGTTTTGCCGTACGCCTGCGTGAGCACGTCGGCGGCCAGCTTCGAAGCGGCATACATGCCGTGGCCGCGCAGGGGCGCGTCTTCCTTGGTCGGCCGCTCGTGCTGGTGGCCGTAGACATGATTGCTCGACACGGCCACGATGCTTTCCACCTGGCCCAGGCGGCGACAGGCTTCCAGCAGGTTGAACGTCGCCAGCACGTTGGCTTCGTAGGCGCCCACGGGATTGTCGTGCGACGAGCCCACGCCCGGCTGCCCGGCCAAATGAATGATCGCCGCCGGCCGGACGTCGGCAAGCATGCCTTCGGTCGCCTCGAGGTCGCGCAGATCCGTGCGATGGAAGGTGTGCGGCACGTCGAGCTGTTCCGAGGGCGCCAGATCGAGGATGTGCAGATCGACTTCCGCCGGTTTGAGTGCCCGACAGAGCCATCGTCCGACGAAGCCGCAGCCGCCGGTGACCAGCACGCGTTTGCCTTGCCAAAACTTGCGATTCACCGCAACCTCTCGTCTTGGAAATGATTCTAGGAGCATGCACCGGCGACCGGTGCACATGACCGCGGCTTATTTCGCGTGAACTTTCAGCGTGTCGCGGAGACGCAGCCGGCTGGCGGCAATGACTTCGCTCTCGTAGACCTGTTTCTTGCCGTCGCCCAGGGCCAACTCGACGTTGCGGACGTCCTTGACGAGCCGCTTCAAACCTCCCGGCTCGATCGAGGCCGCCTGGTCGCTTCCCCACATGGCGCGGTCGAGCGTGATGTGCCGCTCGAGGAACGACGCTCCCAGGGCCACCGCGGCCAGCGTCGTGGCCAGGCCTACCTCGTGGCCCGAGTATCCGATCGGGCAGGGATACATCCCACGCAGCGTGGTGATCATCCGCAGGTTGAGCTCTTCCTTGGGGCAGGGGTACGTGCTGGTGGCGTGCGCCAGCAGCAGGTTGTCGGTGCCCAGCAGCTTCACCGCCGCGTCGATCTGGTCCATGTTCGACATGCCCGTGGAAAGCATCGCCGGGTGGCCCGAGTCGCGGACCGATTCGAGCAGCTCGCGATCGGTGAGCGAAGCCGAAGGCACCTTGATGCACGGGGTCTTGAACTTCTTCATGAACTCCACCGAGTCCGGATCCCAGCAGGAGACGAACCACTGAATCTTCTGAGCCCGGCAGTAATTGTCGATCTGCGCGAACTCTTCCTCGCCGAACTCGACCTTGTAGCGATACTCGAGATACGTGATGTATCCCCAGGGTGTTTCGCGCATCTTGTCTCGGACTTCGGCGGGCACGCATTTCTCCGGCGTGCGCTTTTGAAACTTCACGGCGTCGCAGCCGCTGGCCTTGGCCACGTCGATCAGCTTCTTGGCGATCTCGAGGCTGCCGTTATGGTTGATACCGATTTCGGCGATGATGTAGTTAGGGTAGCCGTCGCCGACGGAACGCCCATTGAGTTCAACGACACGCGCCATGATCTGATTCACCTCAGTCGTTGCAGGATTAGGTCACACAATTCGCGCACGGCCCCGTCGCCCCCGCGCTGCGAGAGCAGGAAGTCCGATTTCTCACGCGCCGCGGCGTGTGCGTCCGCCACGGCAATCGAAAAGCCCACGGCTTCCATGCACTCGACGTCGTTCACGTCGTTGCCAACGTAAACGACGTTCTCGAGGTTCACGCCTTTTTCCCGGGCCACCGCACGCAAGGCCTCGCGCTTGTCGCTGAGGCCGTGCCGGCATTCGAGTCGCAGCTTGCGGCAGCGGGCGTCGACCACCTTGTTCGTTTCCGTCGACAGCACCACCATGGGCACGCCCGCCTCGCGCAGCATCGAGAGTCCCATGCCGTCGCCCCGATTGCAGGCCACGGCCTCGCGTCCGTCCTCCAGGACGTACACCCGATTGTCGGTGAAGACGCCGTCGAAGTCGAACACCAGCAGCTCGATCGGCTGCGGCCAGCCCCGGATGCCCCCGGCCGCCACGGGCCTGGGAAAGTCGATATCCAGGTGCTTCTGGCGAATCGCCTCCTCGGCCAGGTCGAAATCGACAATCGTGTCGATATCGACGCAAAAGTTGACGTCAATCATGATCGGCCGCACCCGCGTGCCGGTCAACGACCGGTTTTTGGTGATCGTCGTGGCCCGAATGGCGTCGACGTGGCCGGTTTGCCAGTAGGTGCGAGGCAGATACTGGCGGGGCATGTTGTACGGTTCGGCGAACTCGGTTTCCATCAGCGGGAGCAGGCAGCCGTCTTCGCCATCGCGCCACATCTTATAGGGCGTTTGTTTGGGTATCGTTACGCCGCGGACGCAGTCGGCCGCGGGGTCGGATCTCAGGATGCCAATCGCCTCGTCGAGCATGCCTCGCGGTCGCAGCGGCGTCGTGGGTCGCAATTGAATCACGATCTCGGGCCGGTAGTCCTCGTGTTCGGCCAGCCAGGCCAGCGCGTGCTCGAACAGCGGATAATCGGGCGTATCGTCGGCGGCCAACTCCGCCGGGCGCATAAACGGCGTCTCGGCCCCGTAGTCGCGGGCCACTTCGGCAATCTCTTCATCGTCGGTCGAAATGATCACCCGAGTGACGGCCTTGGCGGCCCGAGCGCTGGTGACCGGATACGACACCAGCGGATGCCCGGCCAGCAGCCGCAGATTCTTGCGAGGCAGGCCTTTCGAGCCGCCCCGAGCCTGCACCACGGCCAGCACTTCGCCCTGCCCTACCATGCGGTCCACCCCCCGTCGACGACGACGTTGGCGCCGTTAACGTAGGTCGAGGCGTCCGACACCAGGAACAGCATGGCACCGTTCATTTCGTTGACCGACGCCATGCGGCCTAGCGGAGTGCGGGCAGCATACTTGGTCACGAATTCCTCGTCCTGCGCGTTGTAGACCCCGCCGGGCGTCAGCGTATTGACGCGAATCCCCCGTCCGCCCCAATAGGCGGCCAGGTAGCGCGTCAGGTGGGCGATGCCCGCCTTGGTCACCGCATAGGCCACGGGCTTAAAAAGCCTTTGTTCGGTCTCGCCTTCGCGACGGTAAAGCCGCTGGTCGGGAGCGACCACGCCGTAGGTCGAGCACACGTTGACGACCACCCCGCCCTTTTGCTGGGCGAGCATCACTTTGCCCACGGCCTGGCAGCAGAGCATCGCGCCGGTCAGATTCACGTCGAGCGATTGTTGCCACAACTGGAGCGGATAGTCCTCAAACGTGTCGGCCAGCTTGTCGGCCACGTCGCTGTCGAGCTTGGGATCGATGGCGGCGTTGTTGATCAGAATGTCGATGCTGCCGAAACGGTCGCGGACCCCCTCGGCCATCCGCTGGACGTCGTCCTTGTGGCGGACGTCGAGTCCCCAGCCGACGGCCTCTCCGCCGACCTCGGCCACGGCGGCCTGGGCGGCTTCGTCGGCCGAACGCTCGTTCACGTCGACCACGACCACCTTCGCACCGGCCTCCAGCAACGTGCGCGTGTACTGCCGGCCCAGCATGCCTGCACCGCCGGTGAGAACCGCCACGCGGCCACTCAAGTCGAACATCGCAGCAACGCGATCAGGCACGGCAGGCCTCGCGCTTGGCGGATTGTTTGGCCCGCTCGGCGATATCCAGCACGGCAATACCGTCGGCAAGCGGAATGCGGCTGGGCTTTCCCTCTTCGATGGCTTTCAAGAAATGCTGCATCTCGTCGACGAACATCGAATTGCGCTCGAATCCCTCGGGCACGCGCTCGGTCTCGATCTCGCCCTCGGGAGTTTGCCACTCGAGCGACCCGGCGTGGAAGTCCCACGTCGCGCGTCCCCGGTCGCCCCACACCCAGAGTCGGTGCACCGGCGGCCGCTGCACGTAGTCCAGGTGCACCTGGCCGACAACGCCGCTATCGAACTTTAGCGTGATCTCGGCCCAGTCGTCGCCGGCGGCCGTCTGCAGGCTGGGCACGTCGCGAATTTCGGCCTGCACTCGTCCGACCGGACCGAACATCCAGTACAGGTAGTCCAGCGGATGGATCAGCGTCAGCACGACCCCACCGCCGAGGTCCGCCCGCGCGCTGTAGCTCTTGCGATAGTCTTCCCAGGGATGCCAGTCCGGCAGGTACTCGCCCCACTCGGCGCGTGCTCCCAGCACCGTGCCAATGCGACCGGAACGTAGTTGCGCGTCCAGGCTGATCAGCAGCGGATGAAAGCGAAACTGGCAGCCAATCAACACGGTGAGTCGATTGCGCTCGGCGATCTCGGCCAACTCGCGGCACCCCTGGAGCGAATGCGACACTGGCTTTTCGATCAGCAAATGGCAACCCGCGCGGGCTGCCGCCGTGGCCACTTCGAGGTGCTTGGCCGTGGGGTTGGCGATGATGGCAATTCGGGGCCGCCGGGCGAGCGCCTCCTGCAAGTCGGACGTGGAGAATGCGTCCTCCGCGTCGAGTTCGTCGAGCGTCGATTGGTACGTGCGGTAGAAGATGAACTGCCGGCAGCCCAGCGCGCGCAGGTTGCTCAAGTGGCGCCGGCCGATCGAGCCGAGCCCGGCAATCAATACCGGTTCCGAGGCGCTATCGCGCGATGAGGAGGACATCAACTGAGAAGTGAACGTGGATAGGAATGGCTGGCGCCTGTCGCCGCTTGCTACGGGCCGACATGCGCCTCACTCGAGTTTCCGCCCGTGCTGCGCAGGGGAAGGGACGCCGGTGCCTCGACCTGATCGTTAGGGCACGACTCGGCATATTCGGCGACGAGTTCCTTGATTTTCAGCCGCAGGTCGTCGGGCGAGCCGTGCACCAGCGTGGCAACCTCGGAGACCGACCGCTCCACGTCCTCCAGCGAATAGGGGCGGTGATACGCCACGAACAGCTTGGGGTGCGGCGTGGGCAGCATCTTTTCGTCTTCGAAGTACAGCTCTTCGTAGAGCTTCTCGCCGGGACGAAGTCCGGTGAACGTGATTTCGATATCGTCGGCCTTCAGGCCCGACAGCCGCACCAGGTCGCGCGCCAGGTCGACGATGCGGACCGGCTCGCCCATGTCGAGCACGAAGATCTCGCCCCCCTTGCCCATGGCCGCGGCCTGCAGCACCAGTTGCGAGGCCTCGGGTATGGTCATGAAGAAGCGCTCGATCTCGGGATGCGTCACCGTGATCGGACCGCCGCGGCGAATTTGTTCTTGAAAGATCGGCACCACGCTGCCGTTGGAGGCCAACACGTTGCCGAAACGCACCACGACGAACTTCGTGCCGGCCTTGTCGGAGAAGGCGTGAATGAACCGCTCGGCCAATTGCTTCGACACGCCCATGATGCTCGTCGGATTGACCGCTTTGTCGGTCGAAATCATGACGAACTCCTGAACGCCGTGCTCGTCGGCCAACTGCGCCAGCCGCCGCGTGCCCAGCACGTTGTTCTTGATCGCCTCGCCCGGGTTGTACTCCATCATTGGCACGTGCTTGTGTGCCGCGGCATGAAAGACGACCGCCGGCCGATTCGAGCGGAAGATCTGGCCCATCCGCTCCTCATCGGTGATGTCGGCGATGCAGGGAATCAGTTGGGTCTCGGTACGCAGCGCCCGAAACTCCTGCTCGACCATGAACAGACTGTTTTCGCTGCGTTCGACCAACAGCACGATCTTCGGGCGAAACTTGAGCACCTGCCGGCAAATTTCCGAACCGATGCTTCCCCCGGCGCCGGTGACCATCACGGTGCGGCCCGAGACCAGGGTGTGAATCGCGTCGTTATTCAGTTCGACCGGTTCGCGCCTCAACAAGTCGTTGATGTCGACGTCGCGAATCTGCGGGGCGTAGTTGCTGGCCAGCAGGTCGTCGTAGGCCGGAATGACCTTGAGCGTGATGTTCGCCTCTTCGCAGCCTTCCATCAGCTTGCGAAGCTCGGACCCGGCGAGCACGCCGGAGATGACGAGAATGTCCTCCACCCCCAGGTGAGTCGCAATGCCCAGCGCCTGCTCCGGCTTGCCCCAAATGGGGATGCCGCCGAAGGTGGAACCGATTTTCGATTCGTCGTGATCCAGGTAGCCCAGCGGCTGGTAGCGAAGCCGGCGATCGGTCATCAAGTGCCGGGCCAGCGTTTCGCCCGATTGATTGGCCCCCACGATCAGCGCCCGGCGGTATCCGCTGCGCCACAGGCGGGGACTGAGCTCCTCGCGCGATAACCGGCCGATGGCCCGCAACCCGCCGAGCACCAGGATCGTCAAAGCCCAGTCGATCAACAGCACGCTGGCCGGCGGGTGCAGCCAACGGATGAACAGCCGATCGATGGCGGCCACGATCAACAGCGACAGGGTCGCCGAGTGGAACAGCATCACCAGGTCGGAGAACGAAACGCTGTACCACGACCGGTGGCAGTGGCCCGCGTAGTAGAAGACCGCCGTTTGAATCAACACGACGCCGGGCAACGTGACCAGCAGCGTCTGCCAATCTTCCGTATTGAAGGCGAACTCGAACTTCAGCGCGAACGAGAACCAGTACAGCACTGCGAACACGATGACGTGCAGCAGCAGCGCCGCGAACGCGCGCTTGGTGAGCCGCTGGGGCAGCAGACGATTGCTCATGGTGTTGGCCAAGGTGTCGTTACGTGTGCGGAAATCACATGCGAAGTGTCAGACACTTGCCGGCCCAGTGGCAGCATAACGTTCGGCCACTTGGCGATCAATTCTTTCCGCTCAGGAAGTGATATTTTATCGTGCAACTGCACTCGCCGCTCGTCGTGGAACGCTCGTGTTGCTAGCTGCGGGCTGTGTATTTCTCATCGAAGCGGCGCGAGCGAAAGCCCGCCGGGAGCATCAGAGGGGCTCGACTTGAAAATCTTCCAAAAGCACGCTGGCGCCCTGACCCAAAAACTCCACCGCCACCACCAGCCAGTCGCGTCCACGACGCTGCACGACCGTGCCCTCGAGTCCCGACATCGGACCGCTGCGCACGCGTACCGCGCGCCCGCTGTCGATACGCGATTCGACCGTCAGCGGAGCATCGGTTTCGATGAGCTGCCGAATCTGTCGCAAATCGTGGGCCAATTGCACCGCGTCGGGTACTGCCAGGCAGCGCGACACGCAGTTGGTCGTCACGGCTTGCTGGCGCTGCTCTTCGCTGCCGCATACGAACACGTAACCGGCAAACAGCGGCACGTGGCTCTCTCTCACCCGGCCGCCCGGCGAGCGGGTGCGGCGCACCACAAGCGGCGCGTAGAAGGGAATGTCCAAAGCGCGAAGCCGGCGCATCAACTCCTTTTCGCGCCGCGCCAGCGTATACATCGCCCACCATCGGCTCGTCTCGCCGACAGACGGATCCAACCGCTCGAGCAAGTCGGCTGGATAGATGTCGGGTTCGCGAGGAAGAATCGGCATCGGCGGCATGGCCCGCGCGGTGTGAGTTTCTGACCAACAAGAATCGTACCAGGATGTGTCGGCGCGCACTCCGTTCTCGTGGGTGACGCCAGTCCCCAAAAATGACGAGATATATTCCGGCCGGAGAAGTTGGGACGGGGCTCTCGACAACGCGATCGCGACCCGCGAGACTCCTGGTCGGCTACCAGCGGGCGAACCCAAACCTTCAGCTTATCAGACCGCGGTTCGGTGGTCTGCCCACCGGGCGGTGAAAATGCTGTTAGGGCCGGCATTTTCACGCCTGGTTGCAGGGTTTGCAAATCGAATGCCTGGGCCAACGAACGGCCATGCAAATGGCGAGATGCGAGCCCTGGCGCGGTTATGCGGCCGCGCCAACCCGAACTCCCGGCGCTCCGGTCGGCCGAGCCGCCCTGGCGCGTCGCCAAAGGGCATCGTCGTCGTGTCGTTTCCGCATCATGAGCGAGGCCCAAGAGGCGTTCGAAATCTGCTCTCCCGCACGAAGCGTTTCGCGCAGCACGGGGGCAATTATTGCCGGAGAAATCCCCCGGGGGACGGCGACTGGTCTCACCCGGGCGAACGACCTATCATACAAGGTTTCGCCTGCTCAAAACTGCGAGGTCCTTCCGTGCCGGCCCGATCGATCAGCCTCCGCGGCGTCGCGGTACACAACCTGAAGCAGATCGATCTGGACATCCCGCGGCGCAAGCTGGTGGTGTTGTGCGGGCTGAGCGGCAGCGGCAAGACGAGCCTGGCCCTGGACACGCTCTACGCCGAAGGGCAGCGGCGCTACATCGACAGCTTCTCGGCCTACACGCGGCAATTTCTCGAGCGGCTCGAAAAACCGGCCGCCGACGCCATCGAAGGGATTCCGCCGGCCATCGCGGTGACGCACAAGAACACCAGCCGCTCGAGCCGCTCGACCGTGGGCACGGCCACCGAAACGAATGACTATCTGCGATTGCTGTACGCCAAAGTGGGCCGGGTCTTCTGCCTCAAGTGCCAACAGGAAGTCTTGCGGCATAGCCCGCAGAAGACGGCAGCGGACCTCTCCGAATTGCCCGAGGGCACGCGTTACCTGGTCGCATTCCCGGTCGAGGCCAATGGCAAGACGCAGGAGCTTTGGCCCCAATTCCAGGAAGAAGGCTTCGTGCGCATCGTCCTGGGGGACCGGATGGTCAACCTGTCCGAAGAGCCGTGGTCGGAGTTGGACAAACAAGAAGTGCGCGAGGGCATGCTGGCGGTCGTCGACCGACTGAAGGCCGGCTCCGCCAGCGGCGCCCGGCTGCGCGATTCGTTGGAAACGGCATTCGCCAAGGGCGGCGGGCGCGTGAGCGTGCTAGTGGAAAAGCCCCAGGATCCTTCGGCCGGCTTGCCCGGCGGCCGGCCTCGAGAGCTCGATGGCGCGAGCTGGCAGCAATACGACTTCTCTAATGAGTTCCGTTGCGAAAACTGCGGAATCGACTATCCGGCGCCCGAGCCGCGGTTGTTCAGCTTCAACAGCCCCCTGGGAGCCTGCCCGGCGTGCGAGGGATTCGGCAACACGATCGACATCGACATGGAGTTGGTCGTTCCCGATCCGAACAAGTCGATTGCCGAGGGCGCCATCGCGCCGTGGAACACGCCGGCTTATGCCCACGAGCTCGAAGAGTTGACCGCGCTGGCAGCCGATTACGACTTGCCGCTCGACGTGCCCTATCGCGAGCTAAGCGACGGGCAGCGGCAATTGATCTACGAGGGCGTGCCGGAGCGTGAGTTCGGGGGGCTGAAAGGCTTCTTCGCCTGGCTCGAGCGCCGCAAGTACAAGATGCACCTGCGCGTGTTCTTGAGCCGTTGGCGCAGCTACCGGCCGTGTCCGGAATGTGGCGGCAAACGGTTGCGGCCCGAGGCCCTGGCGACGCGCGTGGGCGGTCGGAATATCGCCGAGATCTCGGCCATGAAGGTCGAGGACGCCGTGGCATTTTTTCGCGATCTTGAACTGCCCGCCTGGCAGCAACAACTCGGCCGCGTGATGCTCGAACAGGTGCAGGCGAGGCTGGGCTTCCTGGTCGACGTGGGCCTGGCGTATTTGACGCTCGACCGGATGCTCCGCACGCTCAGCGGCGGCGAGAGCCAGCGCGTCGCGCTCACTAGCGCCCTGGGCTCGAGCCTCGTCAACATGCTCTACGTCCTCGATGAGCCCTCGGTCGGTCTGCACCCGCGCGATATCCAGCGTTTGATTGGTTCGATCGAGTCGCTGCGCGATCGCGGCAACTCGGTCGTGGTGGTCGAGCACGAAGAGGCCTTCATTCGCGCCGCCGACGAAGTGATCGAAATCGGGCCCGGCGCCGGTGAACGCGGCGGCGAGGTCGTGTACCAGGGCCCGCCGAAGAAGATCGTCGCGTGCGAGCGCAGCCTGACGGGCGACTTCCTGGCCGGACGCCGCGGCGTGGCCCCCTCATCCAACAGGCGGACGCCCAATCACGGCTGGATTCGTTTGGCCGGCGCCCGGGGCAACAACCTGCAAGACGTTACCGTCGAGTTTCCGCTGGGACTGTTGTGCCTGGTGACCGGCGTCAGCGGCTCGGGCAAGAGCACGCTGGTGCAGGACACGCTCTATCCGGCGCTGTGCCGCCGCATGCGGAAGGAAGCGCCCAAGCCGTACGAGTACCGCGACGTCTACGGCGACGGCCAATTGGAAGACGTGATCCTGGTCGATCAAAGCCCCATCGGACGTTCGCCGCGTTCGAACCCGGTCACCTACATCAAGGCCTTTGACGCCATTCGGGCCGTGTTTGCCGAGACGGTCGAAGCCCGCACGCGCAACTACGACGCGGCGCATTTCAGTTTCAACGTCGACGGCGGGCGCTGCACGGAATGCCAGGGCGACGGCTACGTGGCCATCGACATGCAATTCCTGGCCGACGTTTACATGCGCTGTAGTGCCTGCGGCGGAAAGCGCTACCGCCGCGAAGTGCTCGACGTGAAGTATCGCGGCCGAGATATCTCGGAAGTGCTCGAGATGACCGTTCGCGAAGCGTTCACGTTCTTCCGCGGCCAGACCAAGGTGCAGGCCCGGCTCAAGCGATTAATCGACGTGGGGCTCGACTACCTGCGGCTCGGCCAGCCGGCCAACACGCTTTCTGGCGGCGAAGCCCAGCGGTTGAAGCTCGCGGCCTACATGTCCAGCACCCGGCGGGGACGCTCGCTGTTCATCCTCGACGAGCCCACCACGGGGCTGCACTTCCAGGACGTCGTCCAACTGCTGGATTGCTTCGAAGCGCTGCTGAATGTCGGCCATTCGCTGATCATCGTCGAACACAACCTCCAAGTGATGAAGGCCGCCGACTACATCGTGGACCTCGGGCCCGGGGCGGCCGACGAGGGCGGGCGAATCGTCGCCCAGGGCACGCCCGAGGCGATCGCCCGGGTAAAGGAATCGATCACGGGGCGTTTTCTGGCCAGGGCGCTGGCCGAGGGCCAGAACGCGGAACGCATGCTGGCCAGCCGCAACGGAGACTAGTCGAGTGGACCCGGCCGATTGGAGCGAGCGCGTCGAGCTGTTCTTCGGAGCCTCGTCCGAATCGATGTGCCGCGTCTATGCCCGACTCGACACCAGCGACACCGACGGGGCAGGGGACGCGGCCTGGAAGCTGACCGGCAGTTTGACCGGACCGACCTGCGAATACGCCGCGACGCTGCCGGCCACGTGTTCGCTGGTCGATGCCGGACCCGGCCCCATGCCGCTGGCCAAGGGCCTCGTACCCGATCCCTGCTATTGGACGCCATCGATGCCGCACCTGTACCAGGCCACGGTCGAAATACAGCGTTCCGGCCAGACCGTGGGGGTTGTCGAGCGCACGTTCGGCATGCGTCCGTTGGCCGCCTCGGGCCGCGGACTGCGGTTCGGCTCGAAGTCCTGGGTGGTTCGCGGCGCGCGACGCGAGACGCTCACCGTCGACGAATTGAGCGAGTGGCACGCGGCGGAGGTGGCCGTGCTGATATCGGCCCCCGACGACGCGTTGTGCGAGGCGGCCAGCCGCCAAGGCGTGTTGCTTCTGGCCGAGTTGACCGCGCCCGATCGACGGGAGATTCGGCGGCTGGTGCGCTGGCCGGCCGTGGGAGCCCTTGTCCTGCCCAGCGAAACGTCATCGGTCCCGGGGGGCCTCGGGCACAATGTAATACTTGGCCAGCGGTTCGCCTTCGGTGCCACGGTGCACACGGCGCCCTGGGCCGACGTGGCCCTGTGTGAGGTCGACTCCCACGCCGAGTTGCCGCCCGGGGCCCTCGATTGCGACCGGCCCGTGCTGGTGATTCGCCCCGAAGAGCCAGCACCGTCTGCCGCGGGTGCGCGAAGTGCCTGCGATCGGTTGCAGCGCGACCTGGCGCCGCGCGGCCAGTTTGCCGGTTATATTGTCTAGCGCTACCTCGGTGCGCTCCGGAAAGACTATGAATCTCCCTGCCGACTTCGAACGCTATGCCCGACAGATTCGCTATGCCCCCTTCGGCGAGCAAGGGCAGCAGCAATTGGCTGCGGCGCGGGCGCTGGTTTGCGGTTGCGGCGCGTTGGGTTCGGTGATCGCCAACACGCTCGTACGTAGCGGCCTGGGCCACGTACGGCTGGTCGATCGCGACTTTCTGGAGCTGAACAACCTGCAGCGGCAAGTCCTCTACGATGAGCAGGACGTCGCCGAGGGACTGCCCAAGGCGATCGCCGCGGCCAACAAGCTGCGCAAGATCAACTCGCAGGTCACGGTCGAGCCGATCGTGACCGACGTCGACTACAAGAACATCGAGGAGCTGACCGACGGCATCGACGTGATCGTCGACGGCACCGACAACTTCGAAACGCGGATGTTGCTCAACGACGTCTCGCACAAGCGGGGCATTCCCTGGATCTACGGCGGTTGCCTGGGGGCCGAGGGCCAGACGATGACCATCGTGCCCGGCGAAACGGCCTGCCTGCGCTGCCTGATGAACGACACACCGCCGCCGGGGACCACTCCCACCTGCGACACCGCCGGCATCCTGGCAGCGATTGTCAACGTGATCGCCTCGCTGCAGGCCAACGAAGCCATCAAGATCGCCAGCGGCAATGCGTCCGCCATCAGCCGCACGCTGACCATCATCGACATCTGGGAAAACCGCGTGCGGCAGGTGAGTCTCGAGGGCCTGCGGGCCTCGGGACAGTGCCCGGCCTGCAACGGGGTGGAGTACCCGTGGCTGGCGGGGCAGCGGAGCAGTCATTCGGCGATCCTGTGTGGGCGCAACGCCGTGCAGCTCAGCCCGCCGGAACGCGCGTCGCTGTCGCTGCCGCAACTGGCCGACAAGCTTTCGGCCGTAGGGCGCGTGACCAAGAACCGCTATCTCGTTCGGGCCAGCGTCGATGACTATGTGCTAACGCTGTTTGCCGACGGCCGGGCCATTATCAGCGGTACCGACGACGTGGCCACGGCGCGCACGGTGTACGCAAAGTACGTCGGCAATTGATCCGCACCGCCGCTCACCCGGCCGCGGCGCTACGCCTCGCGGTGGCGGCTTCCATGATACGCTGCTCCGTGGCTTCGGCGCGCGAAAACTCGCCCGTGAGCCGGCCCTCGCACAGCACGAGAATCCGGTCGCACAACACCAGGAGCTCGGGCAGCTCGCTCGACGTGACCAGAATGCCGAGACCCTGGCGGCACAGTCCGTCCATGAGGCGATACAGCTCGGCCTTGGCACCGACGTCCACGCCGCGCGTCGGATCGTCGAGCAGCAGCACCTTGGGACGCGCAAGCAGCCAACGGCCGATGATCGCCTTTTGCTGGTTCCCGCCGCTGAGGCTCGTGATCGGGGCATCGACCCCCGCCGTCTTGATGCCGAGTTTCGCAACCGTCTCCTCGGCGGCCGCCTGCTCTTTCCGGCTGCTCACCAGCCCGGCCCACACCATTTCGCCGAGCGTGCGAAGGGTGATGTTGGCTCCCACGCTCATTTCGGCAAACAGCCCGAGCCGCTTGCGGTCTTCGGTCACAAGCGACACGCCGGCCCGACAGGCGTCGGCCGGGTGATCGAAGGCAACTTCCTGCCCATCGAGGCGGATCGTGCCGGCGGGCTGCTGGGCACTCGCGCCGAACAGGCACTCCAGCAACTCCGTGCGGCCGGCCCCCATCAATCCGGCGATGCCCACGATTTCGCCCCGCCGCAGCGCGAACGAAACGTCTTCCAGCCGCCACTGCCGCGCGTGGCCCGGCCACGGGAGCCACAAGTGCTCGACCGACAGAACCTCTTCGCCCGGCGAGCGCGGCGACGAGACGTCGGCTTCCTCGATCTCGCGGCCCACCATCAGGTGCGTCACCGCCTTGGGATCGGTTTCGCCCCGGGCAACGACGTCGACCAATTGCCCGTCGCGCAAAATGGCAATGCGGTCGGCCAGGTGGAACACTTCGTCCATCTTGTGCGAAATGTAGAGCACGGTTACGCCCCGCGATCGCAGCCGCTCGATCACACGAAATAACCGCTCGACCTCCGACTCGGTCAGGGCGCTGGTCGGCTCGTCCATGATCAAAATCTCGGACTCCAGCGACAACGCCTTGGCGATTTCGATGAGTTGCTGGTCTCCCACGCGCAGTTGGCCGACCGGCCGCCGCGGGTCGAAATGGCACTCCAGCTCGGCCAGCAACTCGCCGGCGCTACGGTCCATGGCCTCCTGATCGAGCAGTCCCCAGCCGGTGCGGCGCTCGCGACCGAGATAGATGTTGGCCGCGCCCGAAAGCTGCTCCACCAGGTTCAGTTCCTGATGGATAATGCTGACGCCCGAGTGCTCGGCGTCGCGCGTGCTGCCAAATCGCACGCGCCTTCCGCGCAGCAGAATCTCACCGTCGTAATCCGTGATCACGCCGGAGAGGATCTTCATCAGCGTGCTCTTGCCGGCGCCGTTTTCGCCGACAATGGCCAGCAGTTCGCCCGGGACCACCTCCAGCGACACGTCGTCCAGCGCGCGGACGCCGGGATACTGCTTCGTGACGTTGCGGATGGCGATGAGGGAATCGCTCATGGTGCCGGCTCTTTGGGCGCAGCACTTCGGCGGCGCTCGAGCAGCTTCACGCCGGAGAGACCGACCAACGCCACGAGGAAGACGACACCGCCCGCCTGCGGGCCGATCATGATCGTAGACAACATGCCGGCCAGAACGGCGAGGATGCCGATCGCTACGATCCCAAGCGCTCCGGGAAAGAACTGCTTGCGGGCGCCGCCGGCTTGTCGCAGCTCGTTGAACGCCACGGCCAGCACGACCAAGAAACCCACGATGATGCCCTCGTAGTCGTCGGCGCTGCCGAAGCGGATCACTTTGGCCACGGCATCGATCACGACGCGCAGGAACAGCACGCCGAGCATCGTGCCGGTAATCGTCCCCACGCCGCCGGCCAGGCTACATCCGCCGACGACTGCCGCGGCGATCGCGTTGAGTTCGTAGCCCTTGCCCTGCACCTGCGGGCTGGCCACGCCGACCTCGGCCGTGTACAGGATGCCCGCAATCGAAGCGGTGACGGCGCCGATGCAGTAGGCCAGCCACTTGAGCTGGTCGGTGCGGATGCCACTGAGCCGAGCCGCCGCTTCGTTTCCGCCCATGGCATACAGGTGTCGGCCGACCACGGTACGGCTCATCAAGACCCAGGCCAACAGGCTGAGCACGAGAAAGATCGTCAGTGGAATCCACCACGTGTTTCCCAGCATGGTGAAATTGCGATCGTTGACATAGATCTGATCAGAGGCGCCGCCGGTGGCGGTCAGCGAGGCGGTCACCTCCTGTACGAAGATACGAGCCAGGCTGCGCAGCCCGACCAGCGAGGCCAGCGTGGCCACAAACGGCGGCAGGCCGACTACGGTAATCAACCACGCGTGCCACGTGCCTATCAGCACTCCCACGACCACGGTGCCGGCGATCGCCAGCGCGTAAACACCGAGGGGCAGGTCGTCCGTGATGCGGTTGCCCCCGTCGTCGACCGGGGCCAGAGCCAGAATGATCGCCGCACACACCGAGCCGCTGAAGGCGATCACCGAGCCGCTGGAGAGATCGATGCCCCCGGCGATAATGACGATCGCCGCGCCGAGGGCGAACACGCCCAGCAGCGACGTCTGCCGCAGGATCTCCTCGGCGTTTTGCAGCGGTTTGAGCCGATAGGCGTCGCTGAACGAGGCCGTGGCCAAGAGCACGACCGCCGTGGCGGCCAGCAGGCCAAGTTCGGCCGAGCTGCCGCGAACCAGTCGCCGTACCAGGCTGGTCGAGTCCGAACTCATGATCCGGTCAGGTTATGCTCGGCCAGCCATTTCTTGAACTCGGAAAGCGACAGAAACTCCGTTTGCTCGTCGAACATGTCGGCCGACAGCGGCGTGCCCTCGTCGGGATGGACCACGCGCAGGCCCGTGATATAGACGTCGCCGTCTTCTTCGCTGAACTCGTGCGTCTGCGGGTCGTAGTCGGGAAACATCTCGTGAATCGTTTCGTGATCGTCGTCGACCAGTGCCTGCATCAGGCGCGTGCCGAGGTAACCCATTTCGTACGGGTTTTGCACGACCATGGCGTCGATCTTGCCTTCGGCCACGTCGTCGATGGCCAGCGGCGCGGCATCGAAGACGACGACCGAGGTCTCGTCGCCCAGTCCGCGCTCGTCGACGACCTCGACGATGGCATGGGCGTTGTAAGCCCAGATGCCCACCAACACGTCGAGATCGGGATGGCGATCGAGGGCATCCTTGACGTTCTTCTTGGCGATGCTGCGATCCATGTCATCGCCGAGGTTCTCGACCTGCTCGAACTTGTCGCCGGCCCCCTCGGCAAAGCCGCTGATTCGCTCGCGTGCATTGGCCGCGGCCTTGATGCCCACGAACGTGGCGTACTTTCCGCCCTCGGGACGGATGCCGGCTGCCGCCTTGCCCAGTTCCTGGCCACCGACCACGTTGTTGGTCCCCAAGTAGGCAAAGCGGGCGTCGCGACTCTGCTCGCGATCCACGTCGGAATCGATCGCGATCACCTTGATGCCCGCCTCGCGGCAGGCCTTCATGGCGTCGGCGATGGCGCGGTTGTTCGAGTCGGTCACCGAAACGGCCACGGCAGCGATGTCCGACTGGTTGGCAAACTGCCGCATCTTGTCGATCTGGCCCTTGGGCGTGCCGTCATTCATTTCGCGTTCGACGCGCAGCTTGGAGCCCTTCAGGTCAAACTCCTTCTCCGCGTCCTTCATGCCTGCCAGCATGGCGTCCCAGAACGGGTCAGGGCCATTGATCAGCAGGATCACACGGCGCGTGCCGTCGTCGGCACTGCTGCCCGGGCCGCAGCCGGCGCATATCGCCAGCGACGCCAGGCCCAGGACAGCCACGCAAATCGACCACCGCCTAGGGACCATTGCCTATGACCTTGTTGCGCGAGGTAGGAAACCTCAGCCGCCCTGGGCCTGTGCCCTGGGGGCATTTGCTGTTTGGCGCGTGTTACTCGGTACTGTTCGCCGTCGGCTCCTCGGCACCCTTCTTCTGCTCGCAACCGACGAACAGACACATCGAGCAGGCAGCCAACAGCACAGCCAGCGTTCCAAGCTTCCAATTCATCTATCAATTCTCCTAGATTAGTTCGCCTATTTCACGTACGAAAAGCCCGATTCTAAAACGACTTGAGGTCCCTCGCAAGGGCCGCCGGCACGGGACTGCGCCGAGCGGTCTCCCTTCCGTGCAGGCACGCGTTTCGCCGCACGCCCTCAATTTTTGGCGGTGAATCCGCCGATGCTAACAAAGCACGTCCCCTCTCCCCTCCTGCCCACGCTCACCTCCACGCGTCCCTCCATGTCGATAACTTCGCGTCCAAACGCCGCGCCTCCGCGCGCCGCGCACGCTGCGTCCCAGCCGCACGTCCCCTCCCAGCTCGGTTCGTGGGAACTCGTCGATCGAATCGGCGGCGGCGCCTTGTCGGAAGTCTACTCCGCCCGCCCCGTCGACGGCCGTCGCGACGAACAACCGTGCTATGCGTTGAAAGTGCTCCGCGACGCCTGGCAAGACGACCCGCGGGGCCTGGCCATGCTGGGCCGCGAGGTGCTCGTGGCCCGCGACGTCGCGCACCCGCACCTGGTGCCGATCCTGGCAGCCGAGTTGGAAGACCCGCCCTACTACCTCATGATGCCCCGGCTGGAAGGTGTGTCGCTCGCGGCCGTATTGGCGGGCGACGTTTTGCTCGACCTGCCGATGACTTTTTGGCTGTTGCGTCAAACGGCCGAAGCCACCACGGCGCTGGCTCGCGCCGGCTGGATGCACGGCGACATCAAGCCGAGCAACGTGATCGTGTCGCCCTCGGGCCACGCCACGCTGGTCGATCTGGGGTTCGCGGCGCGTAGCCCGCAGCGCAGTTCGATCTGCTGCCGCCCGCTGTTGGGAACCATCAACTACATGGCTCCCGAGATGCTGTATTCGTCCTATGGCGGCGACGTCCAAAGCGACGTGTATAGCCTGGGCGTGATGCTGTTCGAAATGCTGGCCGGCCGGCTGCCGTTCGACGCGCAGGACGTCGCCGAGCTGGCGCTGCAACACCGTCAGCAATTGCCCGGCGACGTCAGGACACTCGCGCCGCGCGTGCCGCTGCGGGCCGCGCGGCTCGTGAAACAGATGCTGGCCAAGGAGCCGCTTCGCCGCCCGGCGCCGGAAGAACTGGTCGAGCGATTGATTGCCCTGGAAATCGAAACGTTCGCCGAACGTTGCCTGGACGAGGCCGCCTAGCCGCTGGGCGCGATCCGCACCGCGTGGGCCCTAAACCGGCGGACGCTCGCGGCGGTAGCTCAAGTCCAACAATTCGATCGGATGCGTCACCCAGAGCTTCTCGCCCTGTTGCCGGGCCTCGCGGGCAATCTGCAACTGGCAGCCGGCGTTGGCCGTAACGACGCAGCGAGCACCGGTCGAGCGAATGTTGGCCATTTTCCGCCGGCTGAGCTGGCCGGCCATCTCGGGCTCGGTCAGGTTGTACGTGCCGGCGGCGCCGCAACAAAGTTCCGTCTCGGGCAGGGCACGCATTTCGAGGCCCGGAATCTGGGCCAACAGCCGCCTGGGCGCTTCGCGAATTTTTTGGGCGTGCCCCAAATGGCAGGCGTCGTGGTAGGTGGCGACGACCGGCACTTCGCCCTCGGGCGGAACGAGTCCCAACGCGTCGAGAAACTCGTTGATGTCGCGGACCTTGTCGGCGAAACCCTGCCGCATTTTCTGACGCACGTCCTGCCAGTGGTGGCCATAATCCTTGAGCATGGCCCCACAGCCGGCGACATTGACGATCACCGCGTCGACGTCGTCTTCGTTGAAGGCCGCGACGTTGGCATCGGCGAATTCCCGCGCCGGCTCGCTCGAACCTGCGTGAAAGTGAATCGCCCCGCAACAGGCCTGATGGGCCGGCACCAACACCTCGCAGCCGTTCTCTTGCAAGACGCGAGCCGTGGCCCAATTGGTCGACCGAAAAATCGCATCGCCCACGCATCCGGTGAACAGCGCCACCCGCGCGCGCTGCTTTCCCTTGGCCGGCAGCTTCGCGGGCAGGGCCGGCTCGCGACGCCCCGGCGGCGGCAACATGTCGGCCAACTGCCGCAACCGCGGCGGCAGCAAGCGCAACAACCCCAGCCCGCGGGCCAGGCGATCGAGCCGCAGGCGCTGCGCCAGCCGGGCGGGCAGCAGCGCCGTACGCAAGCGATTGGGATACGGAAACAGCCGGAACAGAATCCAGCGGTGGAACCAGTCGTTGTTCTTGCCTTCGCCTGCTGACTCCATGGCCACACGAAACGGCTCGATCAGGCGTCCGTACTGCACGCCGGAAGGGCAGGCCGACTCGCAAGCGCGGCAATCGAGACAAAGCTCCAGGTGCCGGCGCACGTCGTCGTTCAGCTCCAACCGGCCGTCGGTCACGGCCCGCATCAGGTAGATCCGCCCGCGGGGGCCATCGTTTTCGTTGCCCGTTTCGACGTAGGTCGGACACGCGGCGGTGCACAGACCGCAGTGCACACAGTCGAGGAATAGCCCGTAGTCGATCCCGGCGCCGGGATTATTGGGCTTGGGCTGCTTCGTGTCCTGGGGGCGTTGCATCTCGTGGCTCATCACTATTCGTGGACGAAGCGGCCTGGATTCAGCAGGTTGCGCGGGTCGAATTGCTGTTTGACTTTGGACATCCACCGGTGGGCCGCGGTCGCGTTTCCCCACACGGCCGGATGCGTCAGACCTTCGAGTGAGTTCGACAACACGACGGCACTGCCGCTGGCCGCGGTCGCCGCCGGGTGCAAGCGCCCGATCAAATCGCGCGACACGCCGGTCGCCTCGAACTTCTCGAATCGAGCGATCACCACGCCGTTTCCGGCGTGCGCCTGCACCGTAGCCGCGGGATCAATTTCGCGCACGAGCTTGACGTACGGCAGGGTCTGGCTCGGCAGCACGCTGGCCTTGAGCACCAAGGACGCGCCCGGCTCGGCGGGAAACTCTGCCAGATCGGTCCACAACCCGGCGGCCCGGTCGCCGTCCAGGATATGGCTGGTCGCCAGCCCCGCCTCGCGCCATTCGTCGGATAGCCGGGCAAGCATCCAGTCGACCTCGACCGCGCTCCCCTCCAGCCCGACGGCCAGACGCCCGATGCAGCCGGCCGGCGCCACGCCCATGCCTGCGTGTTCCCTCCATCGCGAGCCGACCAGCCATTCGATGGCCGCGGGCGTGGTGGCCGTATCGACCAGTCCGGCAAGCAGCTTATCGGCCGAGTCCGCATCGCGCACGTCGCCGACCAGAAACGCCGAACGCTCGGGCCGCGGGCGCACCTTGAGAGTGACTTGCGTCACGATGCCCAGCGTGCCCAGCGAACCAGTCAGCAGCTTGCAGAAGTCGTAGCCGGCGACGTTCTTCACGACGCGGCCGCCGGCCTTGAACGGCGTGCCCCGCCCGTCGACCGCCGAAACGCCGATCACGTAGTCGCGCATCGTGCCGTAGCCGTAGCGGCGCGGCCCGGCGAAGGCCGTGGCCATCAATCCGCCCAGGGTGGCTTGGGACGATTGGGGAGCGTCGATCGGCAGCCACTGGTTCTCAGCGGCAAGCGCCGCAGACAACTCCGCCAGCGTGATGCCGGCTTCGACAGTGATCGTCATGTCGGCGGCCGGGTAATCGACCACGCGATTGAGCTTCGCCAGCGAAATGCCAAGGCCCTCTTGCGCGGCAGACAATCCGTAGTCGAGGCTCGTTCCGCCGCCGATGGGATAGATGGGGGTTCCGCTGGCAAACGCGCCGGCAACCAGCGCTGCCAGTGTCGCCTGGTCCTGGGGCACGTGGGTCTCGGTCAGCGGCAAGGTATCGGCTACGGCGGTCATCGGTGCAGGCAGTCGAGAAGTTGCGAACTCGTGGAAGCTGGTTGGTCGAAGCGGCTACATCGCGGCCTTGCGGCCAGGATGCGTTTGTTCCAGGCCGCACGCGCCCGCGGTAGGCAACATCTTGGCCGGGCTCAAGCGGTTTTCGGGATTGAACGCCTCGCGCAGCCGCGTCATCGCGGCCAAGTCCTCGTCGGAAAACAACCGCCGCATAAAGTCGATTTTCTCGACGCCGATACCGTGCTCTCCCGTGACGCTCCCCCCCGCAGCAATGCATTCCTCGAGGATCTCGCCGCTGGCCTTCAGCACGCGCTCGACTTGCTTGGCGTCGCGTTCGTCGAACAGCAGAATCGGGTGAATGTTTCCATCGCCGGCGTGAAACACGTTGACGATGCGGATGTCGTGCGCCTGGCCGATCTCGGTGATCCGCTGCAGGATGTGCGGCAATTTGGTGCGCGGCACGACGCCGTCCTGGGTGCAATAGCTCGGGCTGAGCCGCCCCACGGCCCCGAACGCCTGCTTGCGACACTTCCACAACAAGTTCCGTTCGGCCGAGTCGCGGGCCTGCCGCACTTCGCGGGCGCCGCACTTCATGCACAGTTCGACGATGCGATCGCGCTGCTCGTCGAGCCCCGCCTCGAGACCGTCTACTTCGATGAGCAAGATCGCCTGGGCGTCAAGCGGAAAGCCGAACTTGAAGGCGGCCTCGACGGCCGTCAGAATCCCCTGATCCATCATCTCGAGCGCCGCCGGGATAATGCCCGCGGCGATGATCTCGCTGATGGAGCGCGTGGCGTCGTCGCAACTGTCAAACACGCCGAGCATGGTGCGCACGCCTTGGGGATTGCGCGTCAACCGCACCCAAACCTTGGTCACGATCGCCAAGGTGCCTTCGCTGCCGACTAGCGCCCCGGTCAGGTCGAGGCCTGAGGGGTCTTCGGCCGGGCCGCCAAATTCGACGATCTGGCCGTCGGCCGTCACGGCCTCGACGCCCAACGTGTGGTTGACCGTTACGCCGTACTTGAGCGTGTGCGGGCCGCCGGAGTTGGTGGCCACGTTGCCGCCGATCGTGCAGGCCCCCTGGCTCGACGGATCGGGCGCATAGTGAAACCCGGTACCGGCAAGCGCTTTGGTGAGCCAGAGATTCACCACGCCCGGCTCGACAATCGCGTAACGATCGCGGAGGTTGATCTCGAGGATGCGGTTCATCCGCGTCAGCACGATCATCACGCCGCCGCCCACCGGCAAACAACCGCCGGCCAGGCTCGTGCCGGCGCCGCGGGGCAGAAACGGCACGTCGTGCTCGTTGCACAACCGCACGATGGCGGCCACCTGTTCGGCCGAGCGCGGAAAGACCACGACGTCCGGGCAGTTCTTCTCGATGACGAAGCCGTCGCACTCGTAGACCAGCCGGTCGGAGTGCGCAGCCAGCACGCCGTCGTCGCCGACGATGCGGCGCAGTTCATCGGCAATGTTCAAAAGCGTGGACGAAAGCACGTGCGCGAGAGTCCCGGCGAGAAGTGGCGGCCAAACCCTTGATTATAGTGCCCCGGCAGCGAGGCACCAGCCGCCCATGTCCTCCCGCGTGTGCCTGGTGCACGCTGCTACATCGCCCTCTTGGGGACAACCAGGGCGCCCAGGTCCGTCAAGAACTCGGTGACCCGCTCCTGCACTTCGGGGGTTTGCCGCACAAGCACGTTTTGACCCGAGGCGTAGATCGGCGGGATGCCGTAGGGGCCGCAACCGCCGCAGCAGCACGAGGGGCCGACGGCCTGGGGAATCATGTACACCAGGGCCTGTGGGCAGAAGCCCGGCTTGATCCGGTAGACCTTCGTGACCGGCAGTTGGCAGGGTGCCGCGGTCGCGGGGGTGGCGATTTCCTCGTCGAAAATGGCGGCCTGGGCGGCCGTGTGCGAAACGCCGAGCGCCGCCAGCGCCAGCGCGCTTGTAAAAAAGATCCTACGCACGACAGTTCCTCCGGTGAGACGTTTGGTGGGGGCGTAAAGGCGGGCAAGTGTAGTTTACCACCTAATTGCGCGCCGCGCCGCAGCCGTTTTCAAATTCAACCCCTCGCGCGCATGAGATCGCGCCGCCGATGAATTCCGACTCAAGACGATCCGCGCGGTTGGCCGATACCGATGGGTTGGCACACGGAGCAACAGGAACGCCTTCGCCGCGTCTAAGCCGTCAGGACCGTATCCTGCGCGCTGGCATCCGAGAGCGCTTGACGCGTTTCGATGAACTTTTTCTCGTTGGCGAGAAATGCATCGACGACGTCCGGATCGAAGTGCGAACCGCGGGATTTGAGAATCGCCGCCTTCGCCTTCTCGTGGGAATAGGCTTCCTTGTAAACGCGCTTGCTGGTGAGCGCATCGTAGGTGTCGGCCAGGGCCACGATTCGCCCGCACAGCGGAATGTTGCTGCCCGCGAGCCCTCTCGGGTAGCCCGACCCGTCGTACCACTCGTGGTGGCTGATGGCGATATCGCGGGCCATGCGCAGGAACCGCGCGGTGGGATAGGCCTTCAGCGCCGCGTCGAGCGTCTCGGCGCCGCGCGTCGTGTGGGTCTTCATGACCTCGAACTCGTCTTCGGTCAGCGAGCCGGGTTTCAGCAGCACCGCATCGGGAATGGCCACCTTGCCGATGTCGTGCAGCGGGCTCGTCAGATAGATCAGACGCACGAACTCCGGGCTCAAGACGTCGCGGTACTCGGGCAAACGACGCAGGTGCTCGGCGATAATCCGCGAGTAAGTTCGCACGCGCTCCAGATGGGCTCCCGCGTCGTTGTCGCGCGATTCGGTCAGCTTGGCCAGCAGAAAGATCAACAGGTCGCGCGTCTCGAGCGCCAGCAGCCGTTCGCCGGCCCGCACGCGCAGAATCAACTCGGTGGGCTGGAAGGGCTTGGCGATGAAATCGTCGGCGCCGGCGGTCATGCCCTCGATCGTGTCGGAGGCATCGCGGCGTGCCGTCAGCAGAATCACGTAGACGTAGTGCAGCGAGCCGAACTGGCGAATGCGGCGGCACAGTTCCAGCCCGGACATCTCCGGCATCTCCCAGTCGGTGACCACGAGTTGGCAGTCGCCTCGTTCGACGATTTCCAGCGCCGCGCGTCCGCTGGTGGCCGTCAGCACGTCGTAGCCGCCGCGGCGCAGCGTGTGCTCGAGCATGTCGACCGTGACCGAGTTGTCGTCGACGACTAAGACTTTCATGACGCTTGGCGCAACCGACGGAACCCGGCGGCGATACGGCCGATCCTGCAGGCAGAAAGGGACCTTCAAGACTAGACCGCCTCCGCACCGAGTCAATCTGCCGGTCTGCGCACTCGATCGTGGCCCAAGTGGAGAAAGGCGTGCCATCGTCACAATCCGACAATCCGCGACGCCCGCGCGCGGCGCGCTCCAGGACGACCTAGATTTGAAGTGCCGCAAGAGCGCGCGTGTGCCACAAGGCGCGCCGGCGACCCCAAGGGGGCGAATCGTCGCAGCGGCCGGCCCGCGCATGCCTAACCGCGGTGCAGATGGCAGGGAGAGTCCACCGACGTGTCAGCAAAGCAAACCATGCTGGGGCAGGACAGCGGCGGTGTCGCGAAACGGGCCCGCGCGCTGTTGGCCGACCAATTTGCCACCATCGGCAGGCGAACCGACGAGCTGTTCGCCTGGCTGATGGTGCTGCAATGGGTCGCCGTGATATGCGCCGCGCTGTACAACGCGCCGGCGGTGAACGCGAGCACTCACGTCTGGTCGGCGGCACTCCTGGGCGGCGTGGCCAGCGGCGTGCCGCTGTACCTGATCTGGACGCGACCCGGCACGGTCTTCTCGCGGCAAGGCGTAGCCGTCACGCAGATGCTCTGGTCGGCCCTGATCGTCCACTTCCTGGGCAGCCGTCCGGAGTCCCAGTTCCACGTATTTGCCTCGCTGGCCATTTTGGCCTGCTACCGCGACTGGCGCGTGCTGACGACGGCCACGGCCGTGGTGCTGGGCGATCACTTGATCCGCGGCATCGCCCACTCGACGCTTTCGGCCCAGTCGCTGGTTCGCTTCGTCGGCGACCAGGGCTGGATCCTCTCCGAAGTCGGCTTTCTGCTGCTGGCCATTCGCTTGAGCATTCGCGAAATGTTCGGGCTCGCCATCCGCCAGGCCCGCCTCGAAGAACGCAGCCACCGCATCGATGCCGAATACCGCGATCGCACGCAAAGCTATCGGCAATACACTGAGCAGTTAGAGAAAGCCAAGCACGAGCTTTTCGTGCAGGCCCAGGAGGTTCGCAAAGCCCGCGCCGAGGCCGAAGCGGCTGGAGCGGCCAAGAGCCAGCTCGTGGCCACCGTAAGCCACGAGATTCGCACGCCGATGACGGCCATCCTGGGCTACGCCGACGTGCTCGTCGCGCAAGCGGCCGACGCCGAGATGCTGAAAGCCGCGACCACGATCAAGCGCAATGGCGAGTTCCTGCTCAAACTCGTCGACGACATTCTCGACCTGTCGAAAATCGAGGCCGGCAAGCTGACCGTCGAGTCGATCGAGTGCTCCCCGCGGCAGATCGTCGAAGAAGTCGTGCAGTTGATGCAGGTCCGGGCCGACGCGAAAGGGCTGCCGCTGGCCGTCGAGTTTCAGGACGGGCTGCCCGAGACCATCGTCTCGGATCCAATGCGGCTGCGACAGATTCTCGTGAATCTGGTGGGCAACGCGATCAAGTTCAGCTCGCGCGGCACGATCCACATTCGCGCGTCCCTGTTGTATTCCACCCGCGAACAGGCGCGGTTGCGAATCGACGTTCAAGACCAGGGCATTGGCCTCACGCCTCGCCAGGTCGCCGACTTGTTCCATCCGTTCGCCCAGGCCGACGAATCGACGGCGCGGCAGTTCGGCGGTAGCGGCCTGGGGCTCTCGATCAGTAAGCGATTGGCGAATCTGCTGGGGGGCGACATCGAGGTATACAGCTCGCCGGGGGAGGGAAGCACGTTCACCGTCACCGTGGCGGCCGATCGCAAGGACCTGAGCGACACGGTGTGCGACGCCGGGGATACGGCCACGATTCGCAACGTGCGTGCCGCCGTTTCTCCCCCGGTCCTCAAGGATCTGCGCGTGCTGGTGGCCGATGACAGTCCCGACAATCGCGAGCTGCTGGCCTTCGTGCTCGACAAGTCCGGCGCGAGCGTGCAACTGGCCGAGAATGGCACTCAGGCCGTACAGGCGGCGCTGGCGGCCCAGCAGCGATCGCACCCGTTCGACGCAATCGTCATGGACGTGGAAATGCCCGGGCTCGACGGCCACGCGGCCACCCAGCGGCTCCGCTCGCACGGTTACTCGGGTCCGATCATTGCGCTAACGGCCCACGCCGAGGCCGAAGCGATGCAGCGCAGCCGCCTGTCGGGGTGCAACGCCTGCCTGACCAAGCCAATCGACGATTCGCTGCTGGACCTGATCGCGCGACTTGCCGTGCCGCAACCATCGTCGACCCCTGCCCCGACCGCGTAGAATATCCCGCTGAGCCCGCCGCGTTTGAATCGGCCGCGCATGCGCATCCGCGGCCCCGTCCCGAAGGCTTTTCCGTGACACTGGCACGCTATCGCCGCAAACGAGACTTCGAGCGCACCGGCGAGCCGCGCGGCGGCGAAGACCAGCAGGCCGGCTGGCTCTATCTCGTGCAGAAGCATGCCGCCCGTCGCCTGCACTACGACCTGCGGCTGCAGATCGGCGACGTGCTCAAGAGCTGGGCGGTGCCCAAGGGCCCCAGCCTCGATCCCGACGTGCGCCGCCTGGCCGTGCACGTTGAGGATCATCCGGTGGAATACGGGGCCTTCGAAGGCACGATCCCCGCCGGTCAGTACGGCGCCGGCACCGTCATGTTGTGGGACCGCGGCACCTGGGAGATCGAAGGCGATCCACTCGAGCAATACCGCCAAGGCAAGCTCCATTTCACGCTCCACGGCGAAAAGCTGCGCGGCGAATGGGTGCTGGTGCGTCGCGGAGGTCACGGCGAACCGGAGGAAAAAGAGCCCTGGTTCTTCTTCAAGGTCCGCGACGACGAAGCCCGCGAGGGGGACGACGACGGCGTCCTGAGCGACCAGCCCCAGAGCGTGGCCAGCGGCCTGAGCCTGGAAGAAATCGCCGCGGGCAAGAAAGCCCGCCGCCGCGCTCGCCCCAAGAAATCGCCACGAACCGACAAGGCGAAGCCAAAGTCCAAGCCGCTCGTCGCCGCCAAGCAAACCGGACCTCAGGCCAGAAAGAAGCAGTTGGCAAAGATCCGCCAGGCCAAGGCCGCCCCGCTGCCGGCTCGCATCCGCCCGCAGTTGGCCACGCTGGTCAAGCGCCCTCCCAGCGGCGACGGTTGGTTCAACGAGATCAAATTCGACGGCTACCGCATGATCTGCCGGGCGGACGGGCGGAACGTCGCGTTCGTCAGCCGCAACGGCCACGACTGGACCGGACGATGGGAGCACCTGGTCCGCGCTGTGCGCGGGCTGGGCGTCGGGTCGGCCATCTTCGACGGCGAGGTCGTGGCCCTCGACGCCGACGGGCGGTCCAGCTTTCAAGATCTGCAAGCGGCGCTGGCCGAAAACCGCACCGGCCAACTCGTCTACTACGTCTTCGATCTGTTCTATCTCGACGGCAAGAGCCTGTTGAAAGCGCCGCTGGAAGAACGCAAGCGCTTGCTCGAATACGTGGTGGGCGAAAGCGCGGGACCGGTGCGCAACGCCGGCTACGTCGTCGGACATGGTGACGCGTTCTTTGCCAAAGCGCGGAAGCTGCAACTCGAGGGCATCATCTGCAAGCGCCGCGACCGCCCCTATCGCCAGGGACGCAGCGCCGAGTGGTTGAAGGTCAAGTCGCTGCTGCGCGAGGAATTCGTTGTCGGCGGATACACCGAGCCGGCCGGCTCGCGCGTCGGCTTCGGAGCACTGATCGTCGGCTACTACGATGAACACAAGAAGCTGATCTATGCCGGCCGCGTCGGCACCGGCTTCAGCGACGAGCTGTTGGAGAACCTGGCCGAGCGGCTCGAATCGCTCGAGCAGAAGGCGTCCCCATTCGCCGATTTCCGGGACCGCACGGTCAAAGCCCGCACCGTGCATTGGGTGCGGCCGAAGTTGGTAGCGCAAGTCGCTTTCGGCGATTGGACGCGCGACGGCAGGCTGCGGCAGCCGTCGTTTCAGGGTTTGCGCGAGGACAAGGCCGCGGCCGACGTGACGCGCGAACGTCCCGTACCGCTGGCCTCCGTGGAGGATCGCGGCCGCGACAAGGCGACTTCGCAAACGAGCTCTGCATCGGACGTCGACCGGCAGATAGCCGTGGAGATTCCGGCGTCAGTGCGTTTAACGAATCCCGACAAGGTCCTGTACCCCGGCGATGAGATCACCAAGGCCCAGGTGGCCGGCTACTACGCCACGGTGGCCGAGTGGATCCTTCCGCATATCGTCGATCGGCCGCTCACGCTCGTCCGCTGTCCGCAAGGCTACACCGGCAATTGTTTCTTCCAGAAGCACACCCGCAAGGGAATGCCCGAGGTGCTCAAGCGCGTCAAGATTGCCGACCGTCGCAAGACGATCGAGTACGCCGTGGTCGAGAACCTGGAAGGTCTGCTGTCGCTGGTGCAAATGAACACGCTGGAGATCCATCTGTGGGGCGCGCGGATCGACAACCCGGATCGCCCCGACCGGCTGGTGTTCGATCTGGATCCCGATCCGAGTGTGTCCTGGCAGCGGTTGGTCGAAAGCGCCCGGCAATTGCGCACTTTTCTGGCGGACCTCGGGCTCGTGACGTTTCTGAAGACGACCGGCGGCAAGGGGCTGCACCTGGTGCTGCCGATCGAGCGACGCACGAATTGGGACGATGCCCGACGCCTGACGCAGGCCATCGCCACGTCCGCCGCGCGCGTCGATCCTTCCCGCTACACGGTGCAATCGTCGAAGGCGGCCCGGGCCGGCAAGATCTACATCGATTACCTGCGCAACATGCGGGGTTCGACATTCGTGGCCCCCTACTCCACGCGCGCCCGGGCCGGTTGTCCGGTTTCGGTCCCCATCGCCTGGGAGGAGCTCTCGAGCGTGCGTTCCGCCGATCAGTTTCGGCTCGAGAACGTCCCAG
Source organism: Planctomycetota bacterium (assembly GCA_003389325.1). Classification (GTDB taxonomy): domain Bacteria; phylum Planctomycetota; class Planctomycetia; order Pirellulales; family PALSA-1355; genus LB-PLM-3. The sequence continues at coordinate 112,833 of QQVE01000048.1, read as the reverse complement.
AGCGGCTGGCCAAGCTCAAGCGCGACCCCTGGCACGATCTACCCACGACCCGGCAATCGCTCTCTAAATCGCTGCTCAAGAAACTCGGCGCGACCGACTAGGTTCGGTTGCATAGTCGTCTTGCTTCACACCAGCCCGAAGCGCAAAGCGAGGGTCGTCTGTTGCGCCGTAGTACGCTTGAAGCATTGTCGAGAAATCGTCGAAGAACCCTCGCTTGCGCTTCGGGCTGGTGACGCGCCAAAGACTACGTGCGAGACACAACTAACCTTGATGCCGATCCGCCTTATCGGGCGGTTCGATCAGCGGGCTCGAGTCGCCGGGCCAAGCATAGCGCGTGACGACCCACCACAGCAGCGCCCAAGCGGCACCCGCGGCCCAGCCGGCCAGGACGTCGGTGGGATAGTGCACGCCCAGATAGACGCGGCTGGCTCCGACCAACAGCGGCAGGAACAACGCTACGCCGATGAAATACAAACGCAGCCGATGGCCCGGCGTGAAGCGGGCCAACATGGCCCCCAGCGTCAGATAAACCACGGCCGAGCCCAGCGAGTGACCACTGGGGAAGCTCGCGGTCAGCGTGTCCTGCAGCGCCGATCCGGTGGGCGGACGCGGACGGTCGAAATAGGCCTTCAAAAACGAACTAAGAAAGACCCCCGACACGACGGCCGCCACCAGCAATACCGCGGCGCGGATCCGACGCGTCAGCAGCAAGTAGCCCGCGGCCACGCTCACAACCAGAAACAGGACCGGCCAGCTCCCCAATGACGTGATATCGCGCGTCGCATCGACCAGCCAGGAGGGGCCCCGCGGCAAGCGAGGATCTTCTGGATTGCGCAGCACGTCGACCACCCAATGATCGAACGCGTGGGTGTCGCCGCCGGTCACCTCGTCGGCCAGCTCGATAAACGCCCAAGTCAACGTGGCCACGCTCATCACGGCCAGCAGCACAGGCACTTCCGGCCGCCACCAACCCATCCGGCGAATCCAGCCCAGCCATTCTCGAACGTCAGGTGATTGCATCGAAAATCGTTGTTGTCAGAAGCGCCACGCGCGGTTTACGGCAGTGCCCGTGCCGGCTAGCGCGGACCGGACAGCCCGCGCTGAATCGGCACGTCGAACAGCCGCGGACCGTCGGCGGCGGCCAGCGAGGCTTTGACTTTCTCGGCCAGCTCTTCCGGCTCGGCGACGCGCTCGGCCGCCACGCCCATGCTTTGGGCCAGGGCGACCATGTCGATCTCGGGTTCGGTCAGGTCCATGCCCAGGAATCGGCCATCCTTGGCGGCGGGCAGCCCGAGCCCCGCGGCCCCGGCTTTGAGAATCTGGTACTGGGCGTTGTTGCAGATGACGAACGTCACGTTCAGGCGATGATGCGCGGCGGACCACAGCCCCTGGATGCCGTACATGGCCGCGCCCTCGCCCAGCATCGCCAGCACGGGCCGCTCGGGCCAGGCCAGCTTGACCCCCAGCGCACAACCGAGCCCCCAACCCAGCGCCCAGCCGCGATGGGCAAAGTAGCCGCTGGTATTCTTCAACGCACCCAGCCGCTGGAACATCGAGTTGGTCGTCGTCACGGCCTCCTCGATCACCGCCACGTCTTCGGGCAACACGCGCGACAAGCTTTCCATCAGCACGGGCCCCGCCATCGGCCGGACGTCGCGCTTGGCGGCGATCGACTCGCGCAGTTTGCGCCGGATCTCCTCGTGTTGAGCCGTGCGCGAAGTTCGGCGATCGGCGGCCAGACTCACGGCCTGTTGGTCCATGTCGCGGCTCAGCAGCTTCGCCAACTCCGCCAGTCCGGCTTTGGCGTCGCCTAGCAGCCCGATCTCCACCGGGTAGTTCTTTCCGATCTGGGCCGGGCTTTCGTCGAGGTGGATCAGCTTCAGGTGACGCGGGATCGCAGGATCGGGACCGCGGTAGATGTACTCGCGGATCAAGTCCATGCCGGCAATCAGCAGCACGTCGAACTCGTGCAGCCGCTCGGCGATCTCGGGGGCCCAGAGGGGAATGGTCTGCGCGTACAAACGGTGATCGGCCGGAAAGCTCAAGCGTCCGTGCGAGTGCCCGGGCTCGGAGAACACCGGCGCTCCCAAGCGTTCGGCCACGGCCACCAGTTCGTTCACGGCGTCGGCCTCTTGCACACGGCTGCCGACCAGAATCGCCGGATTCTTGGCCGCGGCCAGCACGGCAGATGCTTGCTCGAGCGCCCCGGCTGGCGGCACCGCTCCCCGGGCCAGGGGCGCCGAGGGCGTCAGGTCCAACTCGGCCTCCTGCATCTGGACGTCCATCGGCAGCGACAGGAACACCGGCCCACGCGGCGGCGTCAGCGCCAGTTGCATGGCCCTGCGCATGGCATGGGGCAGGTCCTCGGGGCAAGCGACCTCGACGGCCCACTTCGTCCACGGCCGGGCCACCGAGACCATGTCGCCGTAGAGGATCGGTTCCTGGAACTTCAACCGGCGGTCCTGCTGCCCCGCGGTCACCAGCAGCGGCGTGCCCTCGCGATGGGCGTTGTAAAGCATGCCCATCGCGTTGCCCAGGCCGCAACTGATGTGCAGGTTGACGACGCCCAACTTGCCCGAGGCCATCGCGTAGCCGTCGGCCATGGCCATCACGGGAATTTCTTGCAGGCCGAGGATGTACTCGATGCGCGAATCGCTCGCTAGCGCGTCGGACAGCGGCAGCTCGGTCGTGCCGGGATTGCCGAACAGATACCGCACGCCGGCATCGTCCAGCATTCGTAGAAACGCCTGTATGCCGCTGACGCGCATGCCGAGAGGGCCCCGTCGAAGTCGGAAAGCCTCGCCCCCGCGCGCCCCGCCTGAATCGGCCTACCGTGAGAAGAGCCGGGCTCGCGGCCGACTTCCAAGTGTACGGGAACGAGGTGCCGAATCAACCGGACCGCCGCGCTGCACCGTCATCGGCCAACCTTGCTGCGGTGCCCTGGTGGACGGGCCGGGCAACTCCTCCATCGGCGGCTCGGCCAACGGCGCCGGCTGCTGCGATTCGGGACCTACGTCCTGCATCACGCCGCTGGGCGGATTGCTCGGACCAGCGGGCGTGGGATACATCTCGCCGATCGCCCCCGGCTCGTTCGAGCCGCTGCCGTCGCTGTAAACCGGTCCATAGCGCGTGTAGGGCGGCCCGGTGACGACGTACGGATTGTCGGAGCAGGTGAAGTTGCCGCACCAATCGCAAGGATCGTGGCAGCACGGCTTGTGGCTGAACCACCAATGCCAGTACTTGCAGCCGCACTGCGTACCGTAGTAGGTATCGCCGCACGGCCAGGGCGTTTTGCAGCAGCAGCCCGACTGTACCGCCAAGACCATGGCGAATAGAGCCGGAAGGCAGATTCGCGCCAACATCCGTGTTTCCCCCCAACGTGATTGCCAGTGCGCGTCCCACGCCGACGCACCTTGCTGCGCGGCTCTGTGGGGCACCCTTGCTCGTATCGGCCGGCAGAACCGTCACAATCGAGAAAATCGGACCATTCGACAGCGAAGCAGCGAAAACGGCCAGTTTCGCCAGGTTGCCTCCGCGTGTTGCCGCCTGCCGCGGCGGGGGACTATATTGCCGGCAACGCTGGCATTTGCGCGGCGTGCGTACGATTGCCCACAGGAGATCTCCGCCGTGGCCGAACCGCTGCCCATCACCGCCGTCAACCACGTCGGACGCACCAGCCGTCACGTGGAGGAAAGCCGCCGCTTCTATCGCGAGGTACTCGGGTTTCGCGAAGTGGCACGCCCCAACTTCAACTTTGCCGGCGCGTGGCTCTACAACTACGGCATCATGATCCACATCATCGAGAGCAAGGCCGCTCCCGGCGTCGAAGGCGAAATCGAGACCCGCGGCGACCATCTGGCGCTGCACACCAACGATCTGAGCCAAGCCGAAAAGCTGCTCGCAGAGCACAATATTCCGTTTCGCAAGAACACGGTCGCCGACACCGGGCTGCAACAGATCTTCTTCCACGACCCCGACGGGCACACGATCGAGATCGGCACGTATCCGCCCACGCCGGCATATCTCTAGTCTAGGCGGCTGCACCGGAATCGCGCCAGCAAGCAAAAAACGCCAGAGCCCCCTCGGCGGGACCCTGGCGTTCTCGTGAGTCACAACTCTTAGCCTGCGAGCCGTCAGCTCGACTTGACGGTGATCTTCTTGGGCAGGGCTTCCTGTGCCTTGTGCAGCTTGACGTGCAAAACGCCGTCCTTGTACTCGGCCTCGACCTTCTCGGGATCGACGGCCGCGGGGAGCGGCACCTCGCGCCGAAAGCTGCCGAACCGCCGTTCGCGGTAATGGTAGCCCTTCTCCTTGCGCTCTTCGCTTTCCTTCTTCTCGCCCGAGATGACCAGCGCGTTGCCGCTCATCGACAGCTCGAGCTCGTCGGCCTTCACACCGGGAATCTCGGCCCGCACGAGGACTTCCTTGTCGGTTTCCTCCACGTCCAGCGGCGGGCCCCATTCGGCAAAGCCGAAGGGCCGCCCCAACTCGCCGAACGACTCGCCGAAGAACGAATTGAACAGGCGATCCATCTCGTTGCGAAAGCCCGCGGCGGGCAACCCCGCGGCGTCCTCTCGGTTCTTGTCTTTCCAAGGAATGAGTGTCATCGCTTCGACCTCCGTAATGCGTTGAACTGGTTCGTTGGCACCGTACCTGCTCTCCCGCTCAAGCTTACGCCGTTTTGACGGCGATCTTGCGGGGCTTGGCCTTCTCGGCCTTGGGCAGGTGTACGGTCAGCACGCCGCCGGCGCACTCGGCCTCGATCCGGCTGGCGTCGATCTCCTCGCTGACGCGGAACGTGCGATAGAAATCACCGATGCCGTACTCGCGCAGCACGAAGTTCCGTTTCTCGCCGTAGCGCGGCTCGACTTTGCCTTGAATCGTCAGCACGCCGTCTTCGAAGTCGATGTCGATCGCATCGCTCTTCACGCCCGGCACGTCCGCCACCAAGGTGAGTTCGTCCCTCGTCTCGAGAATATCGACGTTCGGCCGATAAACCTGGCCGCCGCGCGTCCGCTCGGCGACTTCCGGTGCGGCTGGGGTTGCAGTCGTCTCGTTTGCCATCGTTATAGGCTCCTTTGTTGGCGAGGACGCGAAGGTCCTCGATGAGTATCTAGTTTGCGTCTCTCTGTCGTTTCGCTTACTTGCCCTGCGAGACCTTGATCTTGCGGGGCTTGGCGCTCTCGGCCTTGGGCAGCTTGACCAGCAGCACGCCGTCGTTCAGCGTGGCCTCGACCTGGTCGGCGTCGACCTCAATCGGCAACCGCAGCACGCGGTTGAATTCGCCCGTGCCGCGTTCCTGCCGGTGATAGGCCGTGCCCTCGGGCGCCTCTCCGCCGCGGCGTCCGCGCAGCGTCAGGTCCCCCGCAATCACCGAGATCTCGAGGTCTTCGCTCTTCAAACCCGGCACTTCGGCCTCGGCATACAGCACGTCGTCCTCTTCCCACACGTTGAGCGCGGGAAAGCTCGGCGCGGGCCCGCCCCAGGCCGCCGCGGCGCCCGCGGGGGAAAAGAAGTCGCTGACCAAACGATCCATCTCGTCTCGCAAACGGACCACGGGAAGGGTGCTATTGGCTCGTCGGTAAACCATGGAAAAACCTCCTCAAATCGTTCTCTTCGTTCGCAGTGTGTTGTCACTCGCAACCGGGCAGCCCTCACAGGTTCCACAGCCCGGATTCGCTCGTTCTTGTCGATACCTTCAAGACGCTCTCACGCGTCGATTCTTGAAAAAGCAAAGCTCGTACCAATCGCCAGTCGACAACACCCAAAAGTATTTGCAATAAAGACTTATGTCGCAGAACCCAAGCGCTGCCCTGAACCACGCCTGCCAAATTGGCAGCCCCGCCGAGGAGCATCAAGGGTTTGGATGCCGCTCCTGCCAAAACGGCCACCGGCCTCCTCGTAGCATCACGATTGGCGCCGTTCACGCCGGACGCTATATTCGCATATGCGAATGTAATGGAAGGAGATCGCCTTGCCCAAATCTGCGCGCCAAGTCGAAGTGATGTTTCGCGCCCTGGCCGACCGCACCCGGCTGCGGATCATGCACATGCTGGGCGGCGGCGAGTTGTGCGTGTGCGACATCGTCGACGTGCTCAAGGTGCCGCAGCCGACGGCCTCGCGCCACCTCGCCTATCTACGCCGGGCCGGATTGGTCGTGTGTCGCAAACAAGGCTTGTGGTGCTACTACCGCTGGACCAGCCCGAAGACCGCGTTCCATGAAAAGCTGCTGGAGAGCCTCGCCTGTTGCTGCCAGGACGTGCCGCAGTTGTCCCGTGATTCGCGTCGCCTGCCGACCTGTAAACCCGATTGCTGTCGTTAGTTCTTTTTTTTTGCAACCATATATTCGCGTGAGCATATATTGTTTGCCGCCTTTTCACTACCAAGGAGCCAGCCATGTCGATCGAACAAGTCGTGCAATCGAAGTACGGATCCGTCGCCACCAGCGGTCGCTCGAGCAACCAGGACGGCGTGCGCGCCGTGGCTGAAGCCTTCGGCTACACGCCCGAGCAACTCGCGGCGATTCCGGCCGAAGCCAACATGGGCCTTTCCTGCGGCAACCCCACGGCCTTTGCCAGTCTCAAGCCGGGCGAAGTCGTCGTCGACCTCGGCTCGGGCGGCGGGCTCGACGTGTTTCTGGCCGCCCAGGTCGTCGGACCCCAGGGCAAGGCAATCGGCATCGACATGACCGAAGAAATGATCGCCCTGGCCGAGAAGAACAAGGCCGCGTCCGCCGCCACGAACGTCGAGTTTCACCTGGCCACGATCGACAAGCTGCCCCTGCCGGATGCCTCGGTCGACTGCGTCATCAGCAACTGCGTGATCAATCTGGCCCCCGACAAGCCCAGCGTGTTCCGTGAAGTGGCCCGGGTGCTCAAGCCCGGCGGCCGGCTGGCGGTCAGCGATATCGCGCTCAAGCAGCCGTTGCCCGAGGACCTGGCCAAGAGCTGGGCGGCCTACGTGGGCTGCGTGGCCGGAGCGATTTCGATCGACGACTACCGCGCCGGGCTGCTCGAGGCCGGCTTTGCCCACGTCGAGTTGATCGACACGCAGGCCGACTTGATGTCCTACGCGAAAGCCGAGAGCCGCTCGAGCTGCTGCTCCAGCGACGCGTCGAGCTTGCCGGTGGCGGAGCCCGAGTCCGACGTGTTTCGCACCGAAATACGCGAGTTGATGCAGCGCTACGACATCAACGAGTTTGCCGCCAGCGTCAAGGTCTTTGCCGTGAAACCGGCCGCCGTCGAGCAAGCCGGAAGCACAGCACCGGGCGACTGTTGCTGATTGCCGATTGCCTGGCACGCGGGGCTTGCCAGGGTTACCGGCCCCGGGAACAATCGGGATTTTGACCCGCACTTCCCTCAGGCAAGGCCCCCAACGCGTGAACGACGTCGCCAGCGACACCCTCCAGGCTGCGCTTGCCCGGCACGGCATCGATCTACCCGACGACGAGGTCGAGTTGCTCGATCGCTATTGCCGCGCGCTGTGGAGCTGGAACGAAAAGCTGAACCTCACGCGCCACACCGACTACGAGAAGTTCGTGTCGCGCGACGTGGTCGATTGCCTGCAGCTCGAGCGGCTGTTGGACGCCGGCGATCGCGTGCTCGACCTGGGCACCGGCGGCGGCGTGCCGGGCGTGGTGCTGGCCATCGTCCGGCCCGACCTGGAAGTGACCCTTTGCGACTCGGTCGCCAAGAAAGCCAAGGCCGCGGCCGCGATCGTCGAGCAAACGGGCCTGACTGTGCCGGTGAAAGTGCACCATGCCCCGGCCCAGGAAGTGCTCGAGCGAGAACAGTTCGACGCAGTGGTCGTGCGGGCCGTGGCTCCGCTGGTGAAGCTGCTGCGCTGGGTGCGTCCCTGCTGGGACGCCTTCGAGCGGCTGCTGGTAATCAAGGGGCCCGCCTGGACCGAAGAACGCAAAGTGGCCCGCGAAGCCGGACTGCTCAAGGGATTGCAGCTACGCAAGGTGGCCAGCTACCCGCTGCCGGGCACCGAGTCGGAAAGCGTCGTGCTCTCGATTCGTCGAGCGGAGTGAATCTGCCATGGGCCGCTTCGAGCACCAGCGCCACAAGCCGCCGGCAGCACTCGAGCGTCCGCGCGAATTGATCGTGGCTTGTGCTCCGATGCGATCCAACATCAACCTTTCGCGGATCGTGCGAGCGGCCAGTTGCTCGGGCGTCACCAAGGTGATTGCCTGCGGCACGGCCAAGGTCATCGACAAGATCGCCCGCGACGGCGCCGACGCGATTGCGGTGGACGTGCACCGCACGCTGCCGCCGGTGCTGAAGCAGTTGAAACGCGACGGCTACCAGTTGGTGGGGCTGGAACAGACGACCAACTCCCAGAACCTGCACCGTTTCGGCTTCGAACGCCGCACGGCGCTGGTGATCGGCAACGAGCGCACCGGCCTCGACGAGGAACTGCTTTCGCACTTGGATCAGGTCGTTGAGATCCCCGTCTACGGCCTGCCCTACAGCTACAACGTGGCCACGGCCGCGGCCATGGCACTGTACGAGTATTGCCGGCAGTTTCCGGCGGGGTAGTTTGGCAGTGGACAAGCGTCGTGGTAGGCCTGACGGCAGGAGAAAGACAAGATGGCCTACCAATTCCCAATCTCGCCCGTTGGCTCCCGAGGACGCGGAATTCGATTTCGAGCGCGATCACCGGCATTGCGGCCTGTGTAGCAGGCTCACTCCGTGAGCCGTAGCAGCGCCTCGCTGGAGATCCCGCCGCCGTTCGAAGCGAACCGCACCCAGCGACGCTCTGTCGCCCGAAGCCCCACGGCACTTCTGCGACGGCTCACGGAGTGAGCCTGCTACTTTGGTGCCAGGAAATGGCTCGCGGGCAGGGCGGTGCGGCCACCCAGCGTCCTAGCTGCGGTCAACCTTGAAGCCTTGGCGAACCTATTCGACGTGTTGGGTCTCCCGTCTTTCACGGTCGCGTTACTCTCAAAGTTACCCGAGCTCCGAATGTCCGAATTCGCCGACTACCCTACTGACGACGAACTTGCCAGTTCGACCGCGGAAGACATCGATGGTGCGAAGCAACAAGAGGCGCCGCGCGTGCGAAGTTTGCAGGGGATGACGTGTTGCTCCAGCGGCCGCCGCACGCAAGACCTCTTGTGCCTGCGGCACCCCGACAACAAGGTTGTCGTGGCACCGGCGATCGGAACTCAGACGTGGGGCAGAGGCCCCTACGTCAATATCTCCCGATCACCTGCTCTCCTGTTCTGACCGTCGCCCTCCGGGGATGCCTCAGATCAGGAGAACAGGTGAGCAGGAGAGGGGGGATGGCTGTCTTTCCGAAGGTGAACACCCAACCCCGTAGACGCCTCCCTTGACCGCCTACGTGCGCCAGCCCTAGACTTGTGGGTTTGGGCGGGGCCGCTTCTTGCGTACTGTTCGCGGCGCGCTCGTTGATCGTTCCTTACCCGCGAGGTTTTGGCGGTGAGCGTCACTTGTGTTATTGGGCTGCAATGGGGCGACGAGGCGAAGGGCAAGCTCGTCGACCTGCTGACCGATGACCACGAAATCGTCGTCCGCTACCAGGGTGGCAGCAACGCCGGTCACACGGTCGTGACCGGCAGCCAGACCTATAAGCTCTCGCTCATCCCCAGCGGCATTCTCAGCCCGCGCGTGCAGTGCGTCGTGACCGGCGGCGTGGTGATCAACCCCGCCAGCATCTTGCAGGAAATCGATGGTCTTGTGGCCCGCGGCATCAAGGTGAGCGACAACCTGATGCTCAGCGATCGGGCCCACGTGATCTTTCCCTGGCACGTCACCGAGGACGGCATCCTCGACAAGAGTTGTTCGAGCGGAGAGAACATCGGCACCACGATGCGCGGCATCGGGCCCTGCTATCGCGACAAGGTGGCCCGGTCGTTCGCCGTGCGGTTGGGCGACCTGTACCGCAGCGATTTCAAGGAAAAGCTGCGCTACATCGCCGAGGCGAAGAACGCCACGATCGGCCCGCTGATCACGCCGCAGCCGTTCAACTCGACCGAGATCGTGGCCGAATACATCGGCTACGCCCAGCGGCTCAAGCCGTACGTCGGCGACACCACCGCCTACCTGCTCGACGCCGTCGAATCGGACAAGCGGATTCTGATGGAGGGCGCGCAGGGGGCCCTGCTCGATATCGATCACGGCACGTTCCCCTTCGTCACCAGCAGCAACAGCTCGGGCGTGGGCGTCTCCAGCGGCTCGGGCATTCCCGGGCAGTGGATCACCAAGGTCATCGGCGTCGTGAAGGCGTACTCGACCCGCGTCGGCGGCGGCCCCTTTCCCACCGAGCAGGAGAACGAGGTCGGCCAGCACATCCGCGATCGCGGCAACGAATACGGCACGGTCACCCGGCGGCCGCGACGTTGCGGCTGGTTCGACGCGGTGGCGGTGCGCTATACCGCGCGCCTCAGCGGGGTCAACGCACTGGCCGTGATGCTGCTCGACGTGCTCTCCGAGCTGCCGGAGCTCCAGATCTGCACGGCTTACGAAATCGACGGCCAGCGGGTCACGCAGTTTCCCAGCCACGTCGACGACCTGCGGCGGGCGAAGCCGGTGTTCGAAACCGTCCCCGGCTGGCAGCGCGATATCACCAAGGTCCGCACCATGCAGGACCTTCCGGCCGAGGCCCGCAAGTACCTGGATCGCTTGAGCGAGCTGATCGGGCGGCCGGTCGAGGTCGTCTCGGTGGGTCCCGACCGCGAACAAACGATCTTCGCCGAACGTAAGGCCTAGGCGCAGGCCCGGTCCCTGGCGATAACGTCTCTCGAGTGGGGAAGGCCCAGGGGGAATTGCTCTCAACCCGGCCCCCGCTTCCGGCTAGGATAGAGGACAGGACGAAGATCATGGCCCAAACCTCCACGACCACCGCCGAATTGCTGGAAGTGCCGCTTGAGGCGCGTCCCAAGCATATTGCCATCATCATGGACGGCAATGGCCGCTGGGCCCAGCGACAAGGGCTGCCGCGGATCGAGGGGCACCGTCGCGGCGTGGCCAGCGTCCGCCGCACCACCGAGGAGTGCGCCCGGCTCGATATCGAGCAGCTCACGCTCTATTGCCTGTCGAGCGAAAACTGGAAGCGCCCGCAGCGCGAGCTCGAGTTTCTCATGCACCTGCTCGAGCAGTACATGATCGAAGAGCGTTCGACGATCATGGAGCAAAACATTCGGGTCAACGTCATCGGCCGCCGCGACGCGATTCCAGACGCTGTGCGCCGCGAGATGCAAAAGACGATCGATCTTAGCGCCGCCAACACGGGCCTGCGGCTCTGCCTGGCCATCAACTATGGCAGCCGCCTGGAACTGGTCGACGCGGTTCGCGAGATCGCCGAGCAAGTGCAAGGCGGCCAGCTCGAGCCCTCGGCCATCGACGAAGAAACGGTTCGCAAGCATCTCTACACGGCCGGCATGTCCGACCCCGACCTGGTCATCCGCACGGCCGGCGAAATGCGGGTCAGCAACTTCCTGCTTTGGCAAATCAGCTATTCGGAGATCTGGGTCACCGACCATTGCTGGCCCGAGTTCCGCGAAAGCGACTTGCACCAGGCGATTCGCGACTTTGCTGCCCGCGACCGGCGGTACGGCGGTTTGACCGGCTGATTCTTCAGGGAGCGAGCGACCCTTGCTGCGCTGGCGATTGTTGCTGGGGGTCGGGTTCATCGCGGCGCTATTCGCTCTGATGGCCGCCGATCATCGCTCGACGACACCAGGAAGCTGGCTCTTGCTGCTGGCCCTCGCGCTGGGACTGGCCGGCGCCCAGGAAGTCGTGTCGCTGCTGGTTGCCGGCGGAAACGATCCCCGCGCCTCGGTGATCTACGGTGGCACGCTGCTGGTGATTGCCAGTAACGCCGTGCCGCTGTTCTGGCTGCCGTCGGACGAACCACTGGCCCGGCTGGTGTGGCCGCTCTTGGCGTTCGCCGCGAGTGTGTTGGCGGCATTCGTCGGCGAGATGCTCCGCTACAAGCGGCCCGGCGGCGTGATGGTCAACGTGGCACTGGCCATCTTCGGCGTGGCCTACATCGGATTGACCCTCAGTTTCGCTTGCCAATTGCGGATCCTGGGCGGAGCGACGTCCGGCTTGATCGGGCTAACCGCGCTGGTGATCGTCGTGAAATTGGGCGACATCGGGGCCTACACGGTCGGGCGTTTGGTCGGCCGTCGCAAGATGGCGCCGGTGCTCAGTCCCGGGAAGACCTGGGAGGGCGCGGCCGGGGGCATCGTGTTCGCCTGCCTGGGAGCGTGGCTGGCAATGGAGTGGTTGCCGCGTGCGTTCGACGAGCCGTTGGCTCAACACGCCTGGAGCTGGCTGCTGTTCGGACCCGTGGTCGGCGTGACCGGCATCGTCGGCGACCTGGCCGAGTCGCTGTTCAAGCGCGACGTGGGCCGCAAGGATTCGAGCACCTGGATGCCCGGCTTCGGCGGGGTGCTCGACATCCTCGACTCGATCCTGTTTGCCGCCCCGGTGGCCTATTTCTGCTGGTGGCTGGTCACCGTCTGACGGCCGCCAGTGACGCTAGCGTCGCTGGTCTTGAGCGAGCCGGGGCGAACGCCTATCTTTCCCCCGCCAGCGGCCTCTTCCTCGCGTTTCCATTCGCCCCAGCCATCGCTGCGCAAGCGGCCGACTCAACTCGATGAGCGGTTTCAAGCTGCCCAAGACGTCGATCGCCGCGTGGATCTGGGCGGCTTGCTGCGCGCTCGTCGCCGGCGGATGCACTTCGGGCCCCTACGAGTACGGCCGCTTCGATACGGCCAACGACCATCACGTGCAAGAGGTTGCGGTCGACGTGGGCGAGCCTCACCAGCAACTCGACCGCATGTCCGACGCGATCTCGTGGCCGGCCCGCAAGCTGTTTCCCGACAGGCCGGACAAGCGCGTGATCCAACCGGAAACGACCGAGCGCGTCGCGACCTATCTGCAAAAAAACGATCTGTCCGACGTCTACGTCTCGGTGCGGGACTATCAGCCCAAGGACCAGTGGCGCCGGCTGCGATCCAACGAGCGGCTCTCGCCGCTCGTGCGATACTCGCTGGGCTCATTGAGCGTGGCCCGCTACACGCTGTTGCCCGACCGGGTGTTCGGAGGGAACAGGTACAACCCCTACACGAACACACTGTACGTGAATTCGGATCGGCCCGCCGCCGTGTTGTACGAGGCAGCGTTTGCCAAGAACATGCGTTCGCGCCGCTTGCCCGGCGCGTATGCGGCCATGAGCTCGCTGCCGATCTTGTCGCTACGGCCGGCGATCGACGGAGCGGAGGAAGTGCTCGGGTACGCTCAGACCGAGAGCGACTGGGAGTTGGAACAAGACACCTACCGCCAGGTCTATCCGCGGGTCGTAGCCGCGGGAGCGCGCGGGGGTTCGCAGTTCGTGCCCGTCTGGTGGGGAGGGCCCGTGCTGGGCTTGGGCGGTGCGGCCGTGGGCGGGGTGGCCGGACAGGCCATGCTGGCCCGGCGGGAATCGCAGCGCAAGGAAGCCCATCTCGACGACGAGACCGCGCAACAAGCCGCCTGGACGGCGCCGCCTGAGGGTTCGCAGGCAACGGCCGTGCGCCACGCAGCGCCCTGAAGCCCTGCCCTCTTCCCCTCCACAGCTTGACAACCACGGCGCCAGCGGCCATTATTTCGGTGGTTGGCGAAATACCGAAATGAATGAAGCGTTCCAAGCCTTAGGCGATCCGACCCGGCGTGAAATCCTGCGGCTGCTGCGCAAGCGCGACATGACCGCCGGCGAGATTGCTGCGCAGTTTCCGCTGGCCCGCTCGACGCTCTCGGGACATTTCAACACGCTCAAACATGCCGGGCTGATCGTGGCCGAAAAGTCCGGGACCAGCATCGTCTACAGTCTCAACGTCTCAGCTCTGGAGCAGACGGCCGCCGCCGTGATGGAACTGTTCGACGTGGGACGCAACGGCAAGAGGGCGCGGCGATGAACCTGACCAGTCGCAACGAGTGGATTCAGCTCGGGCTGATCGCGGCGATGTTTGCCGCGGCCGCGATCTGTTGGCCGTACGCGCCCGAGCGAATGCCGGTGCATTGGAACCTGCAGGGCGAAGTCGACGGCTACGGAGGCAAGTTTGTCGGCCTGCTGCTTCTGCCGCTGGTAACCGCAGGTCTCTACCTGCTGCTGTTGGTGCTCCCTTGGGTTGACCCGGGTCGTCTCAACTATCGTAGCTTTGCCGGCACGTACCAATGGATCCGTCTGACGCTCGTGCTGTTTCAGGCGGGACTGTATGTCGTCGTGCTGCTGGCGGCGTTCGATCAGCCCGTCGACGTGGCATCGCTGGTGGCACTGGGCGTAGGCGCGTTGCTGGTCGTGCTCGGCAACGCGATGGGCAAGATTCGCCCTAACTGGTTCGTCGGCGTGCGCACGCCTTGGACGCTCTCGAGCAAGCGATCCTGGGACAAGACCCATCGGCTGGCGGGCTGGATCTTCATCGGGCTGGGGCCGCTGGTGGCCCTGACGGGCATCCTTCGCAGCGAGTGGCTCTTTGTCGCGACGCTCGTCGTGGGCGGGACGAGTTTGGCCTGGCTGGTGGTCTATTCGTACCTGGTATATCGCGGCGACCCGCACCGAATCTCTCCCGCGGGAACGTCGCCGGAAGCCGAATAATTGCCGGCTCCACGGCATTCGTCGCCTCTAGCCGCCGTCTCGGCCCGCCCCCCTGGGTGGAGGCCGCCTGAGGGTTCGAAGCCGGCTTGTGGCCCTGCACACGGCCTCCTATACTGATCGTCTTTCCCACGCCCCGCGACCGCGTCGCCTTGCCGAGTGCGGCGTGCCAGTCGGCGTTCTGCCCACCGTTCTCCAAGCCTAGGAACAGCCCGATGCCTGATTTAATTCCCCCCCATGGCGGACTCGCCGAACCGGTGTGCTGCACCGTGCCCGCAGCCGAGATCGAGGAGTTCAAGGCCGCCGCGGCATCGCTGCCCAAGGTGCCGGTGAAGGACGCCGATCTTTCGACGGTCTACCGCTTTGGCGACGGAGCGCTGAGCCCGCTGACCGGGCCGATGGACCGCGCCACGTGGGATCGGGTGCTCGACGAATCGGTCATCGAAAACGATGGCAAGCTCTACGCCTGGACCATCCCGCTGGCCCTACCGGTCACGGCAGAGATGGCCGGCAGCCTAAAGCCGGGTCAGACCGTCGCCCTGACCAACTCGGCGGGCGACGTCGTGGCCACGCTGGCCATCAGCGATGTCTACGAGTGGGACAAGCCTCGCTACCTCAAGAGCGTTTACCTGACCGACCGCTTCGATCACCCCGGCGCCGACATGGCGCTCAAGGGCGACGAGGATTGCACGCACTTGCTGGGCGGTTCGATCCGCGTGCTTCCGCAGCCCAAGCATCCGCAGTTCGGCAAGTACGTGCTCACCCCACGCGAAGTGCGGAAGCTGCTGGCCGAGAAGGGCTGGGACCGGGTCGTGGCTTTTCAAACCCGCAACCCGCTCCACCGGGCTCACGAATACGCGCTGGTCTACGGGCTGGAAACACTGCTGCGGGCCGGCCACAACGCCGGCGCCGTGCTCAATCCGCTAATCGGCGAGACCAAGGGGGACGACGTGCCGGCCGACGTGCGGATGCACACCTACGAAGCCCTGATCGATACCCAAGCGATGGGCCAAGGCGACAGCGATCCGGACTTGTGGGGACCGCGCGGCGAGTCGGTGCCCGACCGCGTGCTGCTGCTGGGGCTCGACATCAAGATGTTCTACGGCGGTCCCAAGGAGGCGATCATGCACGCCATCTACCGCCAGAACTACGGCTTCACCGACATCGTCATCGGCCGCAAGCACGCCGATGCCCCCTACCACGACGGCTCGCCCATCTGGGGCGACTTCGACGCGCAGGAGATCTTCGAAGACCTGAAGGGCGATCTGAAGATCAAGCCGCTCAAGGTCGGCTTTGCCGCCTACTACGAGTCGTTGGGCCGCGTGGACCTGATGGAGAAGCATAAGGACGAAAAGCCCGTGTTCATCTCCGGCAAGGACGTCCGCAAGATGCTGCTGGAAGGCAAGCCCGTGGACCCGCGGATCATGCGCGAGAGCACCTCGCAGATTCTCGGCGAAGCGATGGCCGCCAAGTAAGCTGGTCCGCTCGAGCCTATCCCCGCGCGCCGACGAGCTCCTGCTCGGACTCGTGCTGGCCGGATCGGTCGTCGTCCGATCGATCGTTGGGTAGGCGATGTTTCCCGTCGATGTCCCTGCGCAGATGATGGAACATCTGGTGGAACAAGGGGGACAGCACGACCGCGATCACCGCCGCGAACAGCAGGACGCCGACCAGCGCGTGGACGATCGTCACGAGCTTGCCCTCGGCCGTGTACGGCGGATAGACCGGTCCATTGCCGGTGATGACCAACGCCGAATTGAGCGTGGCATCCAGCCAGCCCAAGTCCTCGTAGACGTGGTACCCCACCGCACCGCCAGCCAGCGCCAACCCATCGACCATGACGGCCACGAGCACGAACAGCGCGATCCGCGCCCTGAATCGACGCCGACACGCTCGGGAGCAGTGAGCCGCTTCGACCATGTGTTGCCTCGCCTGCGTGCGCGATGGCCCGTCGGGAAAGCATGCCGTGCAGATCCCGACAGTCCGCAAAACCGGATCCGCCGCCCTCAGGGGCGCCTACTTAGATATAGAACATGTTCTCCGACTCGCGTCCCTACCGCGAGGCCCGGCTGCAGCAATCCCTGCAAAGGGCCAGCCCGGCGGCGCGAAGGCCTGACCGCTCGGGTGGCTTTTCTCGCCAAGTCGGCCCCCGGCCATTTGCGGAGCAAGCCAGTTTCAGTTGTTCGGTCCTATCGCGTTGATCGGGGAAGGTCTCGATCGGCGTTCTATGGATTGGACACGCTTCGTCTTACGCAGCGTCTCGGCGCGGGACGCGGGGGCCGTTCGATTTGACAAACTCCGCCCGGCGCGTGGAAAGCTTGCTACCTACCATCTTCGCCAGGAGAATCGTCCGTTCCAGAGCACTTTTCGGCCGGGCACGGGGGGGAGCGTCGCGACCGCTCTAGACCAGGTCGGCGGCGGGCGAATCGAGCGCAAGATGCCAGGATGGCACGAACCGTTCTCTCCGTTCTCTGGCTAAGGGCAGTGCATGGCTCGACACCACACAACGGCCCCCAACGATGACTCTCGTCCGCTCTAGCTAGTTCATCCCCAGACGATGAACTTGGCCGGCACGCCGTCGGCCAGCCAAATGGTCTCGTTGCCGGAATAGAACTTGACGCCGCCCGCGTGTGCCTCGCTCGCCAGGATCTTCAGAATTGATGGGTTGCCGGCCTTTCGTCGGCCGACTCGCAAAGCGGTTGCTTCATCAACGGACAGGTGAACGTATTGCCGCCCCATCGGCAGTAGACCCGAGTTGCGAATGGACGGCAGCCTCGCGGGCCCCGTCCCGTAGTAGAGGACGTCGGGCGGCTCTCCAGGGGTTTTGGCGAACTTTCCAGGCTGGGAATGGCCATACAGTGCACGAATGCGGCCTTTTCTTATCTCGTGCCGCTGCTTCGACGCTCGGTCGATCATCCGAGCAATATCGGCCGCGGTCAGACGGCTCCACTCGGGACCTTCACGGCGCAGCGACTCCACGAGCTCCTCAACAGGTATCCAACCTTCATCGTCTAGCTCTAGTTCGTACAGCCAAGGCTCATGCCGAAGCGCATGCGAAACCATCTTGCTCAACAGCGTGTTGTCAATCATCGTGCCGAACCTCGCTTCCTCGCCGCAGGTCGTGCGACCAGTAACGCTTCTTAAGCAACCTGCCATCACGTTCTATGAGGAAAATGTGTTCGTCCCTCTTATAATGCCAGCCGATTTCCTTGATAACGCCGCTGACTTCCTGGCCGCCCTTCTCGAACGCGACAACGTCACCGACGTCAAAAGCAGGCGATGCAACAGGGCGAAATGCATCTGGCCATACGCGAAACTCTAGTTCGCCATATTGCACTGTGAGATACGAGCCGTCCTCAGACACGACTCGATACACTCGATTCTCTCGCATCTGGATTCGTGCATACGCCTCTTCGTCGGAATCGACGTAGTCCGGGGCCGGACTGGCTAGTCGAAGGAGCCCGTAAGAGCCGATGTGGGTCATCATTCCGTTCTAGGGTAAGTAATCGAGAAAGCCCTGGAATTCCTTAGCGAACGCACCCGGGGGGAGTTTCTCAAATGCCTCGCGTCCTGCTTGAAATCCCGGTGTAAAGTGTCGGAAGCATTATCTACGGAATAGATGCGGATATCCACGATTCCTGCTCCTCGCACTACTGGGTCGGAAAAGGTGTCAGGAACCTTTTCTTTGCTTCTTCGGGCGGCCGCGGGGGCGGAGTGTGGATTCGAGGCCGAGTTGGCGTACGGCGCGAGCGCTCCAGGCCTCTCCCCCGAAGGGGTTGCCACGTTGTAGACTGCGCTGCAACGCCTGTAGCTCCGCCTCGCTCTGCGCCGCGTTGACATGGGCCAGCCAGCGCGGCTTGCGCGGGACCGGCCAGGTGGCCAGCAACGACTTGTCGGCCGCCGCGCCGCGCAGCCAACGGTACAGGCTGCCAAAGCGCCACTGTTCGGCCCTCCGGACAAGCCCGGCCCGCAACGGGTTGCGCTCGACATAGCGGGCCACCGCGAGAAAATGCTCGTCGTCCTGGACGGGAAACGACTTGAACCGCCCCTGATAGACGTGGCCCGAGCCGATCGATTGGCGAAAGGCGTGCCACCGCTGCGTGTGGGTGAGCGTCAACCAACCGACGAACTGCGACAGCTCGCCGTCCTTTCGCGGCCAGACGACGAGATGCCAGTGGTTGGGCATCAGACAGTAGGCCAACAGCCGCGTTTCGGTCCGTTCGACGGCTTCCGCGAGGACCTTCTCGAAGGCTTCATAGTCGGCCTCGTCATCGAAGATGGTCATCCGCGCGTTGGCGCGGTTGAGCACATGATAGACATAGCCCCCACGCGCGGCCCGCTGCGGTCTTCCCATGCCTGGCCAGCGTACTGGTCGAGACGCCCGACGTCAAGGAAAAGGTTCCTGACACCTTTTATCACTCGGTCTTCCCATGCCTGGCCAGCGTACTGGTCCAGACGCCCGACGTCAAGAAAAAGGTTCCTGACAGGCTCTGTTGAAAACCTGCTTTCGCCTGAGGAGCATGATATTGTGAGTGAGCGCCTTGAGCATCAACGCGCGGCACTGGCTCCAGTAGGAGTGGGCGTTGACCGACGAGTCGAGGCGTCGTTTGACCTGGCTGAAGACGGTTTCGACCTGGGCGCGCTGACGATAGGGGCGGCGTTTTCGCTTGTGCTGAAAGATGCGGGCCATGCGACGGCGGAAGTATTGTCGCGGCAGCTTTTTGGTGGGTCGCCCGTGCTTGGGCGGGATCAGTGTGCGCGAGTCGAACACAATTCGCGCGGCCATGTGAATCCACTCCGCGTCATACCCGGCGTCGGCCAGCAGGGTCTTGATTCTGACGCGACTGCGTGCCTGGTCCATTGCTTTGGACCAGTGATCGAAGTCGGGACTCGGGCCGCGATGCGGCACCGCCGCCAGGATGAAATGCGAGGAGCAATCGCATACCAGGCCCAGCTTGGGAAATCTGCGGTAGCTGATCGTCCGCCAGATTCCCGCGTTTTTGCCGCTGCCGGCCCGACGGCGCACGAAGTAGTTGCTGGCCCGATGAGGCTCGAAGCCGCTGGCGTCAATGGCGGCCAGCTTGACAGGAGAGCGCAACAGCGGCGTCTTTTTGGCGTGTTGGATGGTTGCGTCCAACAGGCGATTGCAGAGGGGCAGCTTGAGCAACCGCTTCGACGCTTTCTGCAGCGTCGAGTGATCCGGCGAGACGCGCAAATCAATGGCGGCGCGGAACGAGTCGCTCTCCTTGAGGAGCTCCTCCGTGCCACGGTAATCGAGTCGCAAGAACTCTTTGAGCACCAGGCAGGCGAACAACTGGTGCTGAGTATAGACCTTGGGACTGCACGGGTGACTGTACGGCGGCATCACCTTGCGAGCCAGCCGGTGAGCAATCCGCAACACCCGCAACGGAGATTTACTGGTACGTGCCACAAAGGCATTACGCACCCAACCAAGCTAGCAGCCTAAGCCAGCAGAGGAGTTTTCAACACAGCCTGTCGCAACTCATTTCGCAGGGTGGCCTACGTCCGTCGCGACGCGAGATCTTCGCGAAAAGGGCATCGACGTTTTCATACGCTTCAATGAGGGGCTGTCAATTCTTAAGAAGGTAGCTGCAATTGAAAACAGTCGCGGCAACTCATTGGAGCTTCCTGAGGACCGAAAGTTCACAAACCTTGTCAGTTCAATCGGGGCCTATGGTCTCAATACTGGCTTTAGAGGCAGAACAACCAGATCGGAAAATGACCTCAAGGTTTATAGAAATGGTGGGATCGGGTACGTCGGTAGGTCGGAAATCTTGAAGGAACAGTCATCCTTCGATAAGTGGAAGGTTTTCATCGGTGCGGCCGCGCCCGGTACCGGCAACCGAGATACGTACCCTCACCGGATCATTAGCACGCCATTCGTCGGTGAGCCCGGAAGTATTTCGTCTTGGACTTACATGTACATTGGGCCTTTCGAGACCGAAGATGAGGCAAAGAGTGTCCTAACATACCTCGCCTGCCGACTGACGCGGTTCCTCGTACTGCTGCATAAATCGTCCCAACATACCACTCGAAAGGTCTATACCTTTGTGCCGACGCAGGAATGGAACCGACAATGGACGGACGGCGAACTCTACAAGAAGTATGGACTTTCTGAAAAAGAGATCGCTTTCATCGAAAAGATCGTCCGACCAATGGATTTGTCCGACAATGCGCTGGCCGAAGTGATCCCCGAGATCGACGACGAGGAGTCAGAGGGCTGATAAATGCCAATGGACCGCTTCTTTCCCCAACGTCCCTCTGCAATACCGACAATCTACGCCTACGCCAGCACGCACCCCGATCACGCCGGATTACTGAAGGTCGGCTACACCGAGCGGAACGCGGCGGCGCGGATCGCTGAGCAGTTTCCAGCCGGCATGAGCCCGTACGATGTCGTCTTAATTGAGCCGGCAATGCGGGCAGATGGAACCACGTTCACCGACCGCGAGGTTCACCGACACTTGATCGCCCGCGGCATCAAGAACACGACCAACGAATGGTTTGAATGCGCGCTGACGGATGTCCAGGCGGCGGTTCTCGCGGTCCGCGAGCGCAGAGCGAACATAGAGGATCGCACGCTGAGCTTTGGCATGCGCCCCGAGCAGGCGGAAGCGGTCGAGCGGACAGTGGAGTACTTCGCACGGGCGGCGACCGAGCAGCAGAGGCACACGCCGCATTTTCTCTGGAACGCCAAGATGCGGTTTGGGAAAACCTTTGCCGCCTATCAACTCGCCAAACGCATGGGTTGGCAAAGAGTGCTGGTGCTCACCTTTAAGCCTGCCGTGGTGCATGCCTGGGCGGAAGATTTGCAGCGACATATTGACTTTGAAGGCTGGCAGTTTATCAGCCGCACCAGCGAGCTAACCTATGAGCACGCCGATCCGAACGGCCCGATTGTCTGTTTCGGCAGCTTTCAGGACTACCTACAGCGAGATCGCACGGGAGCGATCAAGGCGAAGAACGAATGGGTGCACTTGACCGAGTGGGACTGTGTGATCCTTGATGAGTACCACTTCGGAGCGTGGCGCGAGAACGCCAAGGGGCTTTTTGGGGCGGACGAGGAAGACGAAGGCGAGGTGGCGGGAGAGATCAGCAAAGACGAGCAGGCGTTCGATGAGAGCATCCTGCCGATCGAGACGAAGCACTACCTGTATCTGTCGGGCACACCGTTCAGGGCACTGGCGTCGGGCGAATTCATCGAAGAGCAGATTTACAACTGGACCTACAGCGACGAGCAGCGGGCAAAACGCGATTGGAACGGCCCTGGGCCAAACCTGTATGCGCAGTTGCCACGATTGGTGCTGATGACCTACACGCTGCCGGATGAGATTCGTAAAGTGGCAGAACAGGGCGAATTTAACGAGTTCGATCTGAACGAATTTTTTCGTGCTGAAGGTGAGGACAACGAGGCCCGATTTGTACATGAGGATGAGGTGCAGAAGTGGCTGGACTTAATCCGCGGAGCGTATAAGGGCGTGACAATCGACGATCTCAAACTAGGTAAGGACAAGCCACCACTACCGTTTAGTGATGCGCGACTGATGGGCGTCTTGAACCACACGTTTTGGTTCCTGCCAAACGTCGCCAGTTGCCACGCGATGGCCAACCTGCTGAAGGCGAACCAAAACCTGTTCTATCACGATTTTTGTGTGGTCGTTGCTGCCGGGCCTAGAGCGGGGATTGGGGCCGAAGCGTTGCCTCCCGTGTTAGACGCGATGGACGAGCCGCTATCGAGTCGCAGCATCACGCTGTCGTGCGGCAAGCTGACGACAGGTGTGACAGTCCGGCCGTGGGCAGGGATGCTGATGCTGCGTAAGTGCAGCAGCCCGGAGACGTACTTTCAGAGCGCGTTTCGAGTTCAGTCGCCGTGGACCGTGTCCGACGAAAACGGTGGAGAGATCATTGTAAAACCCGAGTGTTATGTCTTTGACTTCGCCCCCAATCGCGCGCTGCGGCAGATCGCCGATTACGGTTCGCGACTGGCGACCGATGATACGACACCTGAAGAACGGGTTGCGGAGCTAGTGGGATTCCTGCCTGTGCTCGCTTATAACGGCAGCGCCATGCGACAACTTGATGCCGAAGCCATTCTGGATATGGCCACGGCGGGCACCAGCGCGACGTTACTCGCCAAACGATGGGAAAGTGTGCTGCTAGTCAATGTGGATGACTCGACGCTGACTCGCCTCATGAATGACGAAGCTGCGATGAAGTCATTAATGGCTATCGAGGGCTTTCGCAACCTCAACGCTGAACTGGAAACGATCATCAATCGGTCGGAACAGATCAAGGACACAAAAAAGAAGGTGGGCGATGGCGGGGAACTGTCGTCCAAAGAGAAGAAAGAGCTGTCCGTGGCCGAAAAAGAACGGAAGTCATTGCGCAAGCAAGTACAGGAGAAGCTTATCAAGTTTGCCGCACGGATTCCTGTCTTCATGTACCTGACGGACTATCGTGAGCGAACGCTCAAGGACGTAATCACGAAGATCGAGCCCAAATTGTTCCAGAAAGTGACAGGACTAACCACGGCGGACTTTGAGCGATTAGTCAGCCTGGGAGTATTCAACAGCGCGCTGATGAACGACGCCGTGTGGAAGTTCCGCCGCTACGAGGACGCGAGCCTTCGGTATATGGGCCTCAGTCGCCACGAGCGAATGGAACGAGGATTATTCGACACGACGCTCAGCGAGGAAGACTTTCAGGCGACATTTGAGAGCGTTGCTACCGAGGACTCTTAGTGTGGATGCGGCGGCAGGAGCTATTGTCGCCCATGGCTGATTCGGCCTGCTCGGCCAGTCGAGCCGAGCGGCTCGAACATCCCCTTCAAGACCTACTCATCCCATCCTGCACCCGATTCCACAGAACCTAGTTTTCGGCTAAAAAGGGCCCAATAGGCGGGTCGTTGCGCACGATTCCTGCTTTCTACGTGACCATCGCTCGCCATGCACCGATCGACGCCTACTACGCTTTCGTCCGATATCCACTTGCTGGGGGATCTGCTCGGCAAGGTCATTCGCCGGCAGGCGGGGGTCGACGTGTATGACCTCGAGGAGCGGTTTCGGGCGCTCTCCAAGGTGCGCCGCGGCGATAAGGATTCCGCGGCCGAAGTGACCGCCAAGATCACCGAACTGGTCGACTCGCTCTCGCCGCAAGACATGCAGGCCGTGAGTCGGGCGTTCACCCTCTACTTTCAGTTGATCAACGTCGCCGAGGATCAGCATCGCGTCCGCAGGATGCGGGCGCGCGTGCGGAAGGAATCGCCGCGACCGCTGGATGAGTCGATCCGCGCCGTGGTGGGCAACCTGTGGCAGTCGGGCATCGATGAGTTCGAGATGCAGCAGATCGTCGGCCGTCTGCAGATCGAACCGGTGTTCACGGCTCACCCCACCGAAGCCAAGCGGCGCACGCTGATCTCGAAGTTGCGACGCATCAACCGGTTTTTGGAGCAGATCCACTCCCGCAAGCTGCTTCCCATCGAAGAGTCCCGGTGTCGCCAACATTTGTTGGCCGAGATCACGATCCTGTGGCTGACGTCGCAGAGCCGGGTCGCCCGGCCGCTGGTGACCGACGAGGTGAAAACGGGCCTGTACTACTTCGAGACCTCGATTTGGGACGTCGTCCCGCGCGTGTATCGGGCGATGGAGGAGGCGCTGGCCGAGTATTATCCGAGCGTCAAGCTGCCCCATCGGTTCCTGACGTTCGGAAGTTGGATCGGGGGCGATCGCGACGGCAATCCCAACGTGACGGCCTTTGTCACGGCCGAGACGATTCGCTTGCATCGCGGCCTGGCCTTGTCGAAGCACGCGGAAAACGCCCGCAGCTTGGACCGCTCGCTGAGTCTGTCCGAACAACTTCACGTGCCGCATCCCGGGTTGATGGGCTTGCTGGAGGAGGAAGCGGCCGACTTTTCGCGGCACGTTCGATTCCTGGCCGAGCAGTATCCGCAGGAGCCCTACCGCCTGCTGGCCGCCGCGCTCAAGGCCGACTTGGACGACACGAACCGCGACCCGGTGAAGTCGCGGCTGCTGGAAGGCAACGACGCGCCGATGGCCCCGATTCGCACGGCGGCCGACTTGTTGCGACCGCTGGAGTGGATCGACCGCAGCTTGCGCAACGGCGAGACCGATCAAATCGCCGAGTCGGAGTTGAAGGACACGCTGACTCAAGCCAACGTGTTCGGCGTGAACATGGCGCGGTTGGATTTTCGCCAGATCAGCGGAGCGCATCACGCGGCGCTGGCCGAAATCTTCAGCAAGCTCGGCGTCGCGGCCGACTATCTGGAGATGTCGCGTCCCGATCGGACGGCTTTGCTAACGGCGCAGCTTGCCGCGGATGCCGCCGATCTCGGGCAGGCCGACGACTATTCGGAGGCGACGGCCGAGATGCTGCGGTTGTTCCACGTGATCGGCCGCGCCGTGGAGTTGTATGGCTCCGAGGTGATTGGTCCCTACATCATCAGCATGACGCAGCACGTCGACGATGTGCTGGCCGTGCTGTTGGTGGCCAAGTGGCATGGGCTGACCCTGGGTGGGGCGCGATCGTTGCCGGCCATCGTGCCGTTGTTCGAAACGCGGCAGGATCTGGTCAATGCACCGCGGATCATGGAAGAGCTGTTCGCGCACCCCAGCTATCGGGCGCACCTGGCCGCGCAGAGCAACGAGCAGATCGTGATGATCGGCTATTCCGACAGCAACAAGGACGCCGGCTATCTCACGGCCACGTGGGAACTGTATCAAGCGCAGGACCGGCTGGCCGAGTGTTGTCGCCAGCACCAGGTAGGGCTGACGCTGTTTCACGGCCGCGGCGGCACGACCGCACGCGGCGGCGGGCCGGCCAACCGGGCGATCCTGGCCCAGCCGCCGGGATCCGTCGAGGGACGGATTCGCATTACGGAACAGGGAGAGGTGATCAGCGATTTGTACTTCCATCCAGAGATTGCCGAAAGGCACCTGGAGCAACTGGTCAGTGCCGTGCTGGTGGCCTCTTCGCCCAATCATAAGCGTGACGCGACGCCGAAGCCGGCGTGGAGGGCCGCGATGGATGAACTGGCCGCCACCGCTTTCGAGGCCTACCGCACGTTCGTTTACGACACGCCCGAGGTGCTCGAGTACTGGCAGGAAGCCACGCCGATCAACGAGCTCAGCGGCATGCGCATCGGCTCGCGTCCGGCCCGACGCACCGGGGGGGACGTGTTTGCCGGCCTGCGGGCGATTCCCTGGGGCTTTAGCTGGATGCAAAGCCGGCACAATCTGCCGGCCTGGTTCGGCGTGGGCCAGGCGCTGGCGGCCTTCACTGGGGGCAACCAGCGCGACCAGCGGCTGGCACTGCTGCGCGAGATGTATCGGCATTGGCCGTTCTTCAGCACGATGATCGACAACCTGCAACTGGCGCTGGGCAAGTCCGACATGGGCATCGCCCGACTCTATGCCGGATTGGTCAAGGACGAAGCGGTTCGCGAGCGCGTGTATACCGCGATTCGATCGGCCTTCGACGAGACGGTGCTGTGGGTGACCCGCGTGGCCGGCCAGCAGGGGCTGCTGGACAACGACTCGGTGCTGCAGCGTTCGATTCGCCTGCGCAACCCCTACGTGGATCCCTTGAACTTCATTCAGGTGCGACTGCTCCGCGAGTTGCGCGAAGAAAACCTGGACGACCAACAGGCGGCCGACGCATTGCAAACGCTGTACATCACCATCAACGGCATCGCCGCCGGCCTCAAGAACACCGGGTAAGCGGCGCTAGCTGCGAACCGACCTGACGGCGCAAAAATAAGCCCCTGCTGCGCGTGCGCACGGCAGGGGCTTGCGGAGGAAACGCAGAGTGGGAGACTAGCTGCCGATCGAGTTGGCCACGTTGTTGAACGTGGTGTTGGCGTTCGAGCCCAACGAGTTGATGGCCGTCAGGCAGACGATGATGATCAGGGCGAGCATCACCGCATATTCGACTGCGGTGGGCCCGTCTTCGGATACGATAAAGTGGCGAATTTTCGTGATGACGTTCATGTGAAGTGCCTCTCTTGAATAAGACGCCGAGCTGGAGAAGCTCGCTAAGAAGTGTCTACCGAAAACATAGCTCACGCCGCCCGGTGCGGCGGGCCGGTTTTTCGGAAAACAGGCAGCAGGGGTTTCTCGCCCGTTTTTTCGGCCTGGTCGGCTACTGGCTCGGGGGTCACGCTCGGCCGATGCGCCCCCGAAGAGAGCTTGGCGGCCGGGGCTTCCGTGCGAAAATGCACGGGCCGGGAGAGAGGAACCGCCTTCTCCCCGGCCGGAACGAAGCGCGGTCGAAGTGCCGCGCGCCTCAGCGAATCTCAACAGGAAACGATCATGGCATTCGACGTTCAGGGGAAGACGGCGTTGGTCACTGGCGCCAACCGGGGCATCGGCAAGGTGATTCTCGAGGGCTTGCTGGCCGCCGGGGCCGGCAAAGTGTATGCCGCGGTGCGCGATCCCGACTCGGTCAAGGAGCTGGTGGCCAAACACGGCGACAAGGTGGTGCCGCTGGAGTTCGATCTGACGAAGCCGAAGACGATCGCCGCGGCCGCCAAGAGCGCGGGCGACGTGGCGCTGGTGGTGAACAACGCCGGCGTGCTGCGGAACGCGAACCCGCTCGCCGAGAGCGCGATCGACGACATGAAGTTCGAGATGGACGCCAACGTGTACGGGCTGATGCGCGTGGCCCAGGCGTTTGCGCCGGTGCTGAAGACCAACGGCGGCGGGGCGCTGGTGCAACTCAACAGCGTGGCGTCGCTGCGGAGCTTTGGCGACTTTGCCACGTACTCGGCGTCGAAGGCCGCGTCGTACAGCATTACCCAGGCCTTGCGCGAGAAGCTCGCCGCCCAGGGAACGCACGTCGTGAGCGTGCATCCCGGCCCGATCGCGACCGACATGGCCGACTCGGCCGGCCTGGCCGACGTGGCCGA
This sequence comes from Planctomycetota bacterium, assembly GCA_003389325.1. GTDB lineage: Bacteria > Planctomycetota > Planctomycetia > Pirellulales > PALSA-1355 > LB-PLM-3. The sequence goes on along the minus strand of QQVE01000048.1, from coordinate 85,286 downwards.
GCCCCCGCAGCTCGTGGCCGACGCGATCGTGGCCGCGCTCTCCAGCGGCGCGTTCCACGCCTTTCCCGACTCGACGGCCCAGGAGGTCGGGGCGGCTTATCAAAGCTTCGCCAAGAACGTGGTCGAAGCCGGCGGCGGCGAGGGGTAGGCTGCTGCCAAAGCGGGCGCACCGCTCGTCGGAGGTCTGCGTGGCGGCGCGTGTGTTGTCAATCGCTGCGCCGAGCGCGGAGCAGGCCGTAGAGCGTGAGCAGCAGGGCGACGAGGATCGTGATGCCGCAGATTTGCAGCAGGCTGGTGACGGCCGGATGATCGGTGCCGCGCGGCGGGGGAAACTTCTCGTTCAAAGTCGGCATCAGAAACGAGGAGTAGCCAATGAAGGCCCCCACCAGGCCGGCCGTGCCGTTGGTCCAGGTGCCGACTTGCAGCGTGACGAACCAGACCCACAGGGCCGGGCGCGACAGCCGCATTTCGCCGACCAGAAAGCCGAAGGCGATCACGAGCACGCCGTTGACCGTGTACTCGATGTGGCTCATCACGATGCCGCGGAACCACTCCACCGCCGAAGGCGGGATGAGCCCGACCAGGCAGCCCACCGTAATCTGCAGCACGCCGAGGAACAGCGTCCAGCGTTTGATCCTCGCCCGCAATGCGTCGTTTTCCATGTCGGCCAGCTCCTGAGGGCTCGTGCTGCGACCCCGCCGCGGTTCTGGAAGTGATCCGGCACGCCTGCCCGCGCCGCGCTTGACGATCACCATAGAAAAAGCGAATGCACAAAGGAAGCGTACGCGAGTTTTTCGCGCTCGCGTCGTCTTGGTCATGGGCGGGTCGGCGCTTGCGCGGGGCAGGACGCTGAGCCGCCTTGCTTCATTCGGCAGGGCGCCCTAAGCTTTCAACGGTGACATCGAGTTCCCGAAATCTTGGAGGTTAACGCGATGGCCGAAGCAGCCGTTCATGGGAATCATCCTCATCAGCATGGCCCCGGATGTGGTCATCAGGGGATCAAGCACGCGGACCACGTCGACTATCTGCACGACGGTCACCTGCACCACCAGGAAGCCGACGGGCGAGTCGTCGAGCACAAAATCCAAGTGACCGATGCGAACCCGGATTGCTGCACCAGCGGAAAGTCGGCTGCCCAGCACGAGTCCGGCCACGTGCACGGCCCGGGCTGCGGTCATCCGGCCGTGCCTCACGGCGATCACGTCGACTACCTGGTCGACGGCCGCCTGCACCATCCGCACGACGGCCACTGCGACGATCACGGCCCGGTGACGGTGGTGTGAGTCATCGCGGTCTAGCGATGCAAGTGGCCATGCGCAGCCACGCCCAGCGACCACAGCAGTAGCCAGACGACGAGCAACAGCAAAGCGGCGACGCCAACCGGACGCGGGCCGAGGTACACGTTGCGCAGCGCGCCGAGGCTGATGCCAACAAGCAGGCACAGGCCGGCCGCCACGGCCAGAGCGCCGGGGGGCGAAGCGAGGATCTCTTTCAGCGTGTTGGCAGTCAGGGCGTTGACCACCAGGGTCGCGAAGGCAGACGGGCCTCGGACGCAGAACGCGATGGCAGAGACGATCCCGCCCGCCGCCACACCCAGGACGAACCAACGCCGCGCGGCCGGTGTCGAGTCGACCAGCAGATAGACGGCGGTCGCCACGAGCGCCGCTCCGAAGGCAAGCACCATCCCGCGCGGGTCGGCGTCGCGGCGAACGGTTGCACATGCAGCCAGGTACACCGCAGCGAGCGACACCCACCAGAGCAGATGACGTAGCGAGAACTGCGTTGTGTGCCTGGATGGAGAGCTGTCGTCACGGTTCACTCGTGGTTTAGGAGCACTCATTGCTCATCCGGGATCGCTGTGGTGCCGCCAGCAGCGTCTTGTCGAGAAACGAAGCGTTGCACTACCCATCTCAGGCCATCGATGATGAACGGCAGGCCGGCAATCGCGGCGGCTGCCAGCCCGAATACGGCAACCATATAGGGGCGAACGATATTGCCATCGAGAAAGATGACGTCCAGATAGTCCGGGCCAAGAAACAGGTAGAAGAAGCCGCCGGCGATGCCACCAACCAGCAAGGTGCCGATCCAGTAGAGTGGCATCACCACAACCGCCAGCAACTCGATGGACAGGTGGGGCAAGGGTTCGGCTGCGCCCGGCACGATCGGCGCAACAATGCCGGGCCCAAGAAATGGAGAGACGCCGATAGCTGCCGCGATGATCGCGATCCGGCGTCGGGCACGGTGCCGCGCCGGGGCATCGAGACAAATGAACGCGACCGCGCCTGCCAGGCATACTAAGTGGATCGCACCCGAGTAGCGTCCCAAAATGACAAACTGCGCTAACGTATACAGCAGTCCCATAGGGACGACGATCGGCAACATGGCATGTCGCTGGTCCATTGCCTTCACGCTAGGCCATGATTGAGGGACGAACTGTACGTCCATTCTACAGGAATCGGTAGAATAGAGAGGCGCGTCGAGGAGCGTAGTCACACGACGAACCGCAGTTTTGTTTCCGCCCGGCAGGTACTCGGCATGACCCAGTGTCGGCGCAACGTGGTGTTGGGCCTCGTGATCGCCGCCGTTCTAGTTGCTTATGTCGCGGCGTTCTTTGGGATGCGGCGGCAAACGGCCATCCTCCTCGGCGAACCGTATGCCGGACACATCTACGTGTACCACTGGACGGAGAACCGCCCTGCAAACGCTGCTTGCTATGCCGTCTTTTTTCCGCTCATCCGTGCGTTTGGTCGACCCCTTAACGCCGACGGACGCCGCTTTCGGGAGGATCTGCAGGGCGGCTTTCGCGGGCCCTTTTACATCAAAGATCCGGAGCCGAACGCCACGTGAGCGTTGCAGGTTGACATGATCGAGCGATTTCGAAGCTGGTTCAAATATGAGCGCGAGGCGCATGCGCAGGTGCTGGAGTCGTTGGATTCGGTGCCTGTTGAGAATCGCCCCTACGGAGAGTATCGCTGGGCGGTGCGTAACCTGGCGCACGTGGTCGCCGCGCGGCGGATCTGGCTGGAACGGTTCGGCGTTGTGCCGGGCGACGGGTTGTTGCTTGAAAGCGCGGAAGTTGAGCTCGAGCAGGTAGCCAGAAGACTGCACGAGGTCGAGCGGTGGTGGGCAGACTATCTGAGCGAGCTCGATGACACGGCCCTGGCTCAATCGTTCGATTACCAGAGTTCCGATGACGCTGGACGATCGGTAGTGCCGGGCATGGTCGATTAGCGATCACAATGTTTGCGTTGTATTTGCTTCCTTAAGGCGGCCGCCGAGAAAAGTTATGTTGGTACTCTTCCTAATGATCGCGGTTGCCCTGGTAGCCAACGTCGCGTTTCGAGAGAAACGCTATGCGTTTGTCGTTGCGTCGCTGCTGGGGGTACTCGCGTTGTGGATACACATGGTCCTCGCTGAGTTTCAATCGCCCGATCCGGACGCCGATCTGATCTTCTTCATGGCCCTGATGCTCTGGGGCATGGCCGTGGTCGCAGCCAACGCAGTGCTGTCAGGGTCGATTGCCTTGGCCTGCGGGCTCGCGCGCGCGGTGGCAAGGCGACCAGGGGCGGAAAAGTAAGCCGCTGGGGGAGTTTTGATCCGCGGGTGGGGCCAATGGCTTTGGGGGGCAGTTCCCGTCGCGTGTCGGCGCACTCCGGGCTCATGAGCGCGCCGGTATGCCCACGCTGATCAACGAAGCCAAGCGCGTCGCGGTGAGCCCGGCGACCTTGCACGGTTTGTTCTAGGCCGAGGCCCGCAAGACTCCCCACGCGGTGGCCATCGTCTGCGGTGAGGTCGTTCTCTAAGTTGCCGCCCCGGCCCCGACCGACCAAATCAAGTAGCCGTCGTCGTCGAACGCAGGCATCAGGATATGCTTCGTGTTGCTCACGATTTCGTCGATAAACCGATCGCGATCTGGGTTCGCGGTGGTTCGTTTGTACGAGGTGCACACCGCGATTCCCCAGTGGCCCAGCGAGTCGCCAAGCGCATCGCGGATTGTGTCGGGCCCCGCGTTGTCAGGCGTCAACAGAAAGTAGACGTCGTCGTTGCCAAAGTCGAGAGCCTCCGGGGGAGGGCTCCATGTCCATATCTGGAGAGTCTGACGAGCCGTGCTCGAGTGTTCGCAGACGGCAGCCGAATTGGGTGCCGTCCGCAGATGGTCCACCACGAAGTTCGTTAGCTCGTCCTTCGGGCTGGTACCGGGAGAGTATTGCCGCAAGTCGGATGGCGGAACAGACCCTTGGCGGTAGGAAACCAGCTGCGTGATATCAACCCACTCGGGAACGACTGCCGTGAGGCTGCCGCCCTCGAGTCCGAACTGACGCAGCAGCCGGCCGGCAAGTTGGTGGTTGTGCGCGCAAAACTCGAAATTCTCGCGGATCCAAGCGCGGGCTTTCGGATCGTCTGGTGCCACTGGAACACGATGCGATCTCATGCTGTGTGGTCCGGCTTGCCGCCCGCGTGCTTATCGATCAGGGCCAGCTTCTCCTGCAACAGTGCCAGGCGCTGGTCGTGCAGGCGTTTTTCGTTGAGCCAGTAGGGGCTGGTGATTTCCTTGAAGGCGTAGATCGCGGCCTGAATGCCGTCGGCCCAGGCGACGGGGACCAACTTGATGTCGCCGTGCACGTCGCCGACGGCGAAGATGCCCGGGCGGCTGGTTTCGTAGTATTGATCGACCGCGACGCCGCCGTCTTCCTGCAAGCGTAGCCCCAGCCGCTCGAACGTTTCGCGGCCGGCCAGGTAGCCGATCTGCACGATCACCAGCGGCACGACGCACTCGCGGCCGCCCGTGAGCGTGACGCGGAGCTGGTCGCCTTCGGCCTGGGCGGCGGTGATTTCGGTCGAGGTGCGCACCGTGCCGCCGGCGGCGCGTACGCGGTCGAGCGCTTCTTGCCGGCCGGCCAGTTGCGGTTTGCGCACGAGTAGTTCGACTTGCCCGCCGCGGCCGAGCACCATCAGCGCCGCATCGAGCGCCGAGTCGCCGCCGCCGACGATCAGCACGTGCATGCCCTTAAGATCGCGGTCGCGCGGCAGGCGGTACTGCACGCAGGGCGAGTCGACGTCCTCGAGCACCGGCAACCGCCGCGGGAAGTGCAGCAGCCCGCAGGCCAGGATCACCCGGCGGCAGAGATAGCTGCCCCGGTTGGTGACCACCCGTTTCAGCTCACGCTCCTTCGTCTGCACGTCGTCGATCGCCACCAGTTCCTCCTCGAAGCGGAACTGTACGAGCGCGTCGACGGCCTGCTGGTATTGCCGCCGGGCGAGCTCTTCGCCGCTGACGCCCTCGGGAAAGCCCGGGATGTCGGCGATTACTTTGTCGGGATAGAGAAAGTGCGGCTGCCCGCCCGGCTCGTTCTTGGCCTCGACGACCAGCGTGGTGAGCCCCCGATGCGCCGTGGTCAGCCCCGCCGCCAACCCCGCCGGCCCCGCGCCGACGATCACCACGTCCCAGCAGGCGAGTTGCTCGACGTCCGGCGCGGCGGTCAGCTTGATGACGTTGTAATCGGGCATGTCGTGGACTCACAGGCTCTCACTCGAGTGACGCCGGATTCAGGCACAAGAGCGAGTCCCAGTCCCAGCCGAAGGGCATCAGTCCTACTCGATACGCTTCGAAGATCGCTTCGGTGGGCATGTAGCGTCGGCTGAGGGTGAGGACGCGGCATTTCAGGATCGTTTGGAAATGGTCCTCAATCGCACCCAGGAACCCGTCGCGCATCTCACTCTTGTTGATATCGGCAGACTCGATGGCCGCGACTTTCTTGGCCATTCGCTTGACGCCAGAGGAAGCATGCAAAGTCGCGCTGACGGCCTCACACTGGTCGTCGACGTAGTCTACAAGGTCGCGCGGGCCGTAGCCATGAAGAAGGCCACAGGCTGTTCGAACCTCACTCAGGAGCTCGACCAACTCGACGAACGCCGTGTCTTCGTTGTTGGCGTTGATGCAATACTCCCATGTTGCCGGATCCTTCTCAACGAACGGCAGTTTCTTGCCGTCATATCCGTAGAATCGTTCCTGCTGCACCTTATCGGGACGAAAAAGTGGATCCGATTCAAGCCATTGCAGCAACTCGTCGCAGATCGTCCGCACCGTTTGCATGTCCACTCGTGTCACGGGAGTGTCCTCCCCGGCTGTAGCGTTGTAGGTCAGGCCGGTTCATATTTGCTCAGGGTTGTTGTCTACCTCCCAAGGCAAGGCGATGCCATGAAAGCGCAGGATCGCCGGATCGTCGTGGGTTACCTTTTGCTTGTCGAACCATGCGCTCGGGCCGATTTCCAGCTCATCCGACAGCTCCGATTCGAGTTCATCCTCGGCCAGGAAGATGAGAAAATGTCCAAGATCCGACGCCACGATATATCTGGGGGTCTGATGGTCGACGACAGCCTCCACGAAGACGATGGGAAACCCCTCGCCATACTCGCCTTGCGTAATCATCACGTAGTAGTTCCCGCAGCCGTCATTTCCGACGGGAAGCCACTTCTTTTCCCGCCACGACGTAAAGATATTCAGAATGCTTTCCATGTCGAGGAAGGGCTCGGAAGTGCGTACGCCAAAGCTGACCACCGTACCCACGAAGGCGCCGTTGACACTCCCGAGCCACTCTCGGAGATCGTCCGGCACCGGAAATCCCATCCGGCCCTCGAAGGCGTCGATCTCCGCTTCGGATAGAGGGACGGATTCGGGTATCTCGCGCGCAAACTCACTGACCGGCTCGAACCGCGCGAGCAACTCCTTGAATCTGTGCGTGTCGATCATTTGTGGCTCGCATGTGCAAATGAACTACCTACAGGAACAGGAAGAGCAGGCGGACTCGATTCTCGCCATAGACGGACGCAAGGTAGCGGATGGCACCTAGCAGAACTTGAAATGGGCGCGCGAGCGTAGTCTCGTCAATGGAGGCATGGTTGATCGCCGCGACTAGCTCGTCTGCGCTGAGCCATCCTACATACTCCTCCGTGTCTAGAAGTTCCCGCGCCTCGGAAACCTCTCCCAAGAATGTTGGAGCTCCTCGCAGTGGCACGAGCGGCTCGCCAAAGTCCTCATCGGTAGTATGCCCCAATTCTGCCCAAGGGTATCCCAGTGCTGCGAAGAACGCAGGATCGAAGCAGCAACTTAGCCCGTAGTCCTCGACGAGTGACCAAACGCATGGGTCATGTGTAAACGGAGGCAGGTGCGCCGGCGTATTGTCGTCGAATGCAAGGTAGGCGACAAACGTCACATGCATCTCAACGTCTCCGGCTCACATGCTCGGGACTGGCCCGCGGACTTCGTTGGATCAAAGTACGGAATTGACCAGGCTCGCAACCCAGACGAAAGACATGAGCACCATCGCCCAGAGCGCTCCGGAGGCCTTTTTCTTGAACGGCGTCATCACTCCCGCGCCGATCGCCGCCGAGCACGCCAGCGAAAGGATGACCGCCGAAACGGCCGAGTTTGGAGAGTCTGGAAGCGTGGGCGGGCTGACCAGGCCCAAGGCACCGACGGCAACGACAAATGTTGCCAACACAATCTCCGAAAGCCGAGCACGCGGCTTTCCGGACGATGCAGTGGCGGCAGTGTTCGTCATGTCGTCTATCTCATCGCTCGACTGCGATTCGCACGACTCCGCATCACACGCCTGGCGACCACGCTGACACTAGCCCGAAGCGCGAGCGAGGGTTGTTGGGCAACGTTTCGAAGAACCCTCGCTTGCGCTTCGGGCTGGTGTCGCAAGTTTCGCCAGGCGTCAGGCTGAAGAGCATGCTCGATGCTGACACAGATTCGGGCGCGAGACAAGCCGTGCCGCTGCTGGTGGCTTGGGGCACGCACGTTGACTACCATAGGACCCGGCCGGTGAGAGAACCGGCCGCCCATTCGGCATGCTGCAACTTGATGGGAGATCTTCGATGCTTTCTCGCCGCTTGATGAGTGTGTTGTGCTTGGGGGCGTGTGTTGTCGCTGCCGCCATTGCTCGCGCGGACGAGACACCGTTTGCGGCCGATCACGCGTATATCAAGGAGCACTACACCAAGTACGAATACGAAATCCCGATGCGGGACGGGGTGAAGCTGTTTGCGGCGGTGTATGTGCCGAAAGACGCGTCGCAGCGCTATCCGATCTTGTTGCAGCGAACGCCGTATGGGCTGCGGCCGTACGGGGCGAGCAATTATCCGTCGTCGCCGCGGGGGCCGATGAAGTATTACGCCAAGGAGCGGTTCATCTTCGCCTACGAGGACGTGCGGGGGCGGAACGCGTCGGAAGGCGAGTTCGTGCACGTGCGGCCGCACCAGGAAGGGAAGGGGCCCAAGGACATCGACGAGAGCACCGACACGTACGACACGATCGACTTTCTGGTCAAGCACGTGCCGCACAACAACGGCAAGGTCGGCCTGCTGGGCATCTCGTATCCCGGCTTCTATTCGGCGGCCGGAGCGATCGACGCGCACCCGGCCTTGAAATGCGTTTCGCCGCAGGCGCCGGTGACCGACTGGTTCCTCGGCGACGACTTTCGCCACAACGGGGCGCTGTATCTGGCGCACGCGTTTCGCTTCCTGTCGTTTTTCGGGCAGGAGCTATCGAAGCCGACGCGGCAAAGCCCCAGGCCGTTCGACTACGAGACGCCCGACGGCTACGAGTTCTATCTGAACCTGGGTCCCTTGGACGAAGTGCAGGAAACCCATTTCGAAAAGCCGATCACGTTCTGGGACGAGCTGAACGAACACGGCACGTACGACGACTTCTGGAAAGCGCGGACGATCCTGCCGCATTTGAAGAACCTTCGGCCGGCCATGATGACCGTGGGCGGCTGGTTCGACGCCGAGGACCTGTACGGTCCGCTGAATGTGTATCGCGCGGCCGAGGAGCAGTCGCCGGGCGCGTACAACATGCTGGTGATGGGGCCCTGGGCGCACGGCGACTGGCATCGCGGCGACGCCGAGCGGTTGGGCGCGGTCGCCTTTCATCAGAAGACCGGCGAGTTCTACCGCACCAAGATCGAGCTGCCGTTCCTGAAGCACTTCTTGAAGGGCGGGCCCGACCCGAAGTTGCCCGAGGCGTACGTGTTCGAGACCGGCACGCACCAGTGGCGGCGGTTCAATTCCTGGCCGCCAAAGGGCACGACGGAAAAGTCGCTGTACCTCCACCCGGACGGCAAGCTGAGCTTCGAGCCGCCGCAGGCCTCGTCGCCGGGTTACGACGAGTACGTGAGCGATCCGAACAAGCCGGTGCCGTTCATCCCCAATATCGCGATCGGCATGACGCGCGAGCACATGCTCGACGACCAGCGGTTCGCCTCCACGCGGACCGACGTGCTGACCTACGTCACCGAGCCGTTGGAAGAGGACGTGACGATCGCCGGGCCGATTACGCCGTCGCTGTTCGTTTCCACTTCGGGCACCGACGCGGACTGGGTGGTGAAGCTGATCGACGTGTACTCGGGCGACTTTCCGAACCCCGATCCCAATCCGGCCGGGCTCGCGATGGGCGGCTATCAGCAACTGGTGCGCGGCGAGGCCATGCGCGGCAAGTTCCGCAACAGCTTCGAGAAGCCCGAGGCGTTCACCCCGGGTGAGCGGACCAAGGTCGAGTACGTGATGCCAGGAGCCTGCCACACGTTTCGCCGCGGGCACCGGATTATGGTGCAGGTGCAAAGCTCGTGGTTTCCGCTGGTCGATCGCAACCCTCAGCGGTTCATGGACATCTATCACGCCAAGGCCAAGGACTTTCAGAAGGCCACGCAACGTGTCTATCACACGCCGGACGCGGCCTCGCAGGTAAAGATCCAGGTGCTCGAGTCCGGCGGCTAGCAGCCTGTTGAAGTTTTCGGCAGGCTGCGTGATCGCACGGATGCGATCTCAAAATGACGACGCAAGTCGTTATTTTGCGAGCCGTGCGGAGCTTTGCTTCGCACTTGGCGAGGTTGAAGTTGGCCAGGATGGCTTGCTTCAACGGAATACTAGGCGGGGGGCTAGGCCGCACCGGACGACCCAATCGGCACAATGCGACCCAACCGGCGCAACCCGGGGCGGCTGCCGCGACCGGCCGAAACGCGGAAGTCTGGACGAGGATGGCAGTTCCGTTAAGTTGACACGGCACTCGGGACGGCTACATTTACATGTAGGTTTTCCGACGCGGTCGACACGTATCCCCAATTTCGAGGCTCCGGGTGCGTCTGATGGGTTTGACGTACTTCAAGCGTTTCCGGATGGAGATCGACCTGCTCGGGCAGCAGTTCGCCCCGCCGCCGCTGCCGGCCGGCTATCGCCTGCTTGCCTGGGACGACGCGCTGTTGGAAGCGCACGCCGAAGCGAAGTATCACAGCTTCAAGGGCGAGATCGATTCCAATGTCTTCCCCTGCCTGGGCGACTGGCTCGGCTGCCATCGGCTGATGCAGGAGATTCGCGCTAAGCAGGGCTTTCTGCCGGAAGCCACGTGGCTGGTGGGGCACGAAACGGACGACGGCTGGGAATACGCCGGCACGGTCCAGGGCATTCGCGATTATTCGGGCATGGGCGCCATTCAAAATCTGGGAGTCACGCCCGAGCATCGCAGCCGGCAGCTCGGCTCGGCCTTGCTGCTGCAAGCGCTCGATGGATTTCAGCAGGCGGGGCTGCGCCGCGCCTTTCTCGAAGTGACCGCACAAAACAACGGCGCCATTCGCCTGTATCAGCGGATGGGCTTCGCCAAAGCACGCACCGTCTACAAAGCGGTCGAGGTCGCCTACACCTGACGGACCGTCGGGTGCCCGCATTGCTCGGACGCAAACTCCAACACCAACAACCGCTCTTGTCTTACCCCCCGCGCCGCCGAAGCGGCAACCTGGCGGGCTCGCACATTCTCAAGCTAACTGCCTCGGCGCGTTTGCCATCCATACGGCAGGACACTAAGCCCACGTGACGCAATCGATCTACAGCCACACGTATGACAACGGGCTCGTGCTGGCCGCCGAGCAGATGAAGTCGCTCGAGTCGGCGGCCTTTACGTTCCTGGTGCCGGTGGGCAGCTCCGTCGACCCGGCCGATCGGGCCGGGCTGTCGTCGTTTACCGGCGAGCTGGCCTTGCGCGGCTGCGGCACGCGCGACAGCCGCCAGTTTGTCGAAGACCTGGAGAACCTGGGCGTCGAGCGCGGCGAGGCCGTGTCGGTCAGCCACACGAGCTTCAGCGGCGCCACGCTGTCGGCCAACCTGCCGCCGGCGCTGTCGATCTATGCCGACCTGTTGCGCCGCCCGCGCTTTCCGGCCGACCAGCTCGAGGCCGCCCGGCTCGTCGTGTTGCAGGAGCTGTTGGCGATCGAGGACGAGCCGGCGCAGAAGCTGATGATCGAGCTGCGCAAGCATCAATATCCCGATCCCTGGGGCCGCTCGAGCCAGGGCGAGGAAGCCACGCTGCGGCAGATCGGTCTCGACGAGATCAAACAGCACCACCAGGGGCAGTATCGCCCCAACGGCACGATCTTGGGCGTGGCCGGCAACTTCGAATGGCCGCAACTGCGCGACCTGGTCGGGCGGCTGTTCGAGGACTGGCAGCCGCGCGAGGTGCCCGATCCAGCCACCGGCGCCGCACCGGACAAGCACGCGCACCTGGAACACGAATCGAACCAGACCCACATCGGCGTGGCGTACGAAGGCCTGCCGTATCGCCATCCCGACTACTTTCAGGCCTGGGGCGCCGTCGGCGTGTTGAGCGGCGGCATGAGCTCGCGGCTGTTTACCGAGGTGCGCGAAAAGCGGGGGCTGTGCTACAGCGTGTTTGCCACGATGCACACCCTGCGCGATCGGGCCAGCGTGTTGTGCTATGCCGGCACCAGCGCCGAGCGCGCGCAGGAAACGCTCGACGTGACGCTGGCCGAGTTGGGGCGGATTGCCGAGGGCATTCGTCCCGACGAGCTCGCGCGGCTCAAGGCCCGGATCAAGAGCGGGCTGATCATGCAGCAGGAATCGAGCATCGCCCGTTCGGGGTCGATCGCCCGCGACTGGTACCACCTGGGCCGGACGCGCACGCTGGACGAGTTGGGCCAGATTATCGACGGCCTCACCTGCGAGAGCATCAACGCCTATCTGGCCGCGCATCCGCCGGGCGATTTCACCGTCGTGACGCTGGGCCCCAAGCCGTTGGAGGTGCATCTTGGAGTTTCGTGAGCACACGCTCGACAACGGCCTGCAGGTCGTGGCCGAGTGCAATCCCGAGGCGCATTCGACGGCCGTCGGCTTCTTCGTGCAGACCGGCGCCCGCGACGAAAGCGAAGCCGACGCCGGGGTGAGCCACTTTCTCGAGCACATGGTGTTCAAGGGCACGCCCTCGCGCACGGCCGACGACGTGAACCGCCAGTTCGACGAGATGGGCGCCCACTACAACGCCTTTACCAGCGAAGAGCACACGGTGTACTACGCCGCGGTGCTGCCCGAGCATCAGCAGGCGTCGGTCGAGCTGTTGGGCGATATCCTGCGGCCGTCGCTGCGCGAAGAGGACTTCGACACCGAGAAGCAGGTGATCATCGAAGAAATCCGGATGTACGAGGATCAGCCGCCCTTTGGCGCCGACGACAAGTGCCGCGCCCTGCACTACGGCAAGCATCCGCTGGGCAAGAGCGTGCTGGGCACCGTGCAGAGCATCACCGACCTGTCGGTCGATGCCATGCGGGCTTACTTCAAGCGCCGCTATAGCCCCGGCAACGTGACGCTGGTCGGCGCCGGCAAGATCGACTTCGACGCCCTGGTGAAAACGGCCGAGCAGGCGTGCGGCAAGTGGACGCCCGTGGAGAGCGGCCGCGAGACGCCCGAGGCGGCCGCGCACCGCGCGTTTCAGTGCGTGCACAAAGACAGCGCGGCGCTGGAGTACGTGTTGCAACTGGCCAACGGTCCCGGCGCGACCGACGCCGATCGCTACGCGGCCAAAGTACTGGCTACCGTTATCGGCGACGACTCGGGCAGCCGTCTGTACTGGGCCCTGGTCGACACCGGGCTGGCCGAGCATGCCTCGCTCTCGCATCACGACTACCAGGGTGCCGGGCTGTACATGACCTACATGAGTTGCGACGCCGAGAACACCGAGGCCAACCTGGCCCGGATCGCCGAGATTTACACCCACGTCGAGAAAGAAGGTCTCGCGGCGGCCGAGGTGGCCCAGGCCAAGAGCAAGATCAACTCGCGCGTCGTGCTGGGCAGCGAGCGACCCCGCGGCCGGCTGTTCACCGTCGGCGGCAACTGGATCCAGCGTCACGAGTACCGCACGGTGCGCGAGGATCTCGATGCGGTCGAGGCGCTCACGCGCGACGACCTGGCAGCCGTGCTGGCCCGGTATCCGCTGTCGATCAACACGACCTTGGCCATCGGCCCGGCCGAGAAGGTGTCGGCGCCGCCGGCCGGTTAGGCGCGTTGCTTTCTGGCGGGAAGGCCTCGACGGCTGCGGGCTTTCAACACGGATTGAGGGGCGCGGCGAATTGCTCTAAAATCCGCCGCAACGCCGTATATCAACAATCTCGGTCCCGCGTCGCTTGAATGTCACGTTGCGACGGTGCAGGGCCGCCCACGGGAGACGACCTTTCATCATGGAACGCACGCTGATTCTGCTCAAACCCGACTGCATCCAACGCCGCCTGGCCGGACGGATCCTGACCCGCTTCGAAGACAAAGGGCTCAACATCGTGGCGCTCAAGATGATCCGCGTCACGCCCGAGCTGTCGAAGGAGCACTACGCCGAGCACGTCGAGAAGCCGTTCTATCCCACGCTCGAGTCGTTCATCACCGGCGCCCCCGTCATCGCGGCCATCATCGAGGGGCTCGAGGCGATTCGCGTCGTGCGCGAGATGCTCGGCGCCACCAGCGGCCTGAAGGCGGCGGCCGGCACGATCCGCGGCGACTATAGCTCGAGCCGCCAAATGAACCTGGTGCACGCCTCCGACGGCCCCGAAGCCGCCAAGCGCGAGATCAAGCTCTACTTCAAGCCCGAAGAGATCTGCGAGTGCGATCCCACCATCTCCCCCTGGCTGCGAGCCAGCGACGAGTAGACGCCGCGCTTCGTCCGACACCACCCCGAAGCGCCAGCGAGGGTTCTTCGTCGGATCTTGGTTGACGTGCTAAACCGCTTCTGATTCAGCCAACGACCCTCGCTCGCGCTTCGAACGACCTTCGGGCTGGTGGCGAGGTCGGCCGAAGATCGGTCCGCGCTCATTGCTTGGCTGCCTGCCATCGACGGGTAGACGTCGCAACCGCGCGGCAAAGTTTTCCAAATGCGCACAGGTGTGCCGCCTCGCTACCGCTTCCCACCGGGCGGAGGTCCGCAAACCGTATTGCCCCGCGGTGTTGTCGCTTCGCCGGCCCGAACGTAGCAATTGCGAAAGCCTGCACGGCCTCGGGGAAACGATTCGACGGCGAGAACCCCGACGATCGATATGATTTGCTAGGTCTTTGATCGTGGCTCTGCGAAGTCCGGCCGCGGGGTCTGGCGAGTACTGGGGGGCGGCCTATGCGTCGAACGTGTATTGCGGTGTTGATCGCGCTTTGGCCGGGGCTGGCGAGCGTCGGTTTGTCCTGGGAAGAGTCTTCGCGATTCCTTGCCGGGTATGGCGAGCAACCTGCTGAGACGGACGTCAGCCTGGGCGACTGCGGTCCCATGTGCGACCAGGCCTGCGCTGACGTCGGGTGGACCTCCGATCCCTGCTGCGGTTGCTGGAATGCCAGTCTCGACTGGGTGCAGATGTGGAGAGTGAAGACCGGCAGCAACTTTCCACTCCTCTATGATCCCGGCCAGACGTCGATCTACGACACGACCGATCTGGACTTTGCCAGCGCGGCGGGCATCGACGCGCGGCTCGGCTACCTGGGCCCCTCGCGTCGCGGCGTCGAGTGCCGATACTTCTGGCTCAGCTCGCTGCAATCCGACAACCTGATCGCGCCGGGAGCCACCGGCCTTTGGATGGCCCGGACGCTACCGATCACGCCCGTGCTGCACGACCTGGCCGGAGCCACGGCCCCGTACTCGACCGACTTTCAGACCTTCGAGTTGCTCGGGCGGCATCCGCTGGGATGGTTCGAGCTGACCTACGGCTTTCGCTACGCCGAGCTCGACGAGTTGTTCCGACCCGTGGCCACCAACGGCGCCGGCTACGCGTTTGCCGCCGACAACGACTTGTACGGGTTCCAGATCGGCATGGATGGTCCGCTGTGGGCCAACGGCGGCAGGCTTTCGATCGTGGGGGACATCAAGGCGGGCATCTACTACAACGACGTTCGCACGCGTTCGGCCGTGTTCAGCCCCGTTTCGACGCTCGGCTCGGCCACCGCGAGTCACGGGGGCGCGGCGTTTCTTGGCGAGGTGGGCGTGTCGGCCGTGTACGACCTCACGCCGTCGGTGTCGTTGCGCCTCGGCTACCTGGTGTTCTTCGTCGACGGCGTGGCCCTCTCGGCGGATCAGGTGCCCAACACCGGCAACCTCGTCGGCGCCAACCCCCGCGTGAACGCCGACGACGCGAATACGCTTATCCTCCAGGGCCTTCAACTCGGAGCCGAGTACCGGTTCTAGTCGAGCAGGCAAAAGCCGCATCGCATGTGCTGATTCCACCATCGACGCTGCCGGCCCAACATTAGCCCGAAGCGCCGGCGAGGGTTCTTCGTCGGATCTTGGTTGACGTGCTAAACCGCTTCTGATTCAGCCAACGACCCTCGCTCGCGCTTCGGGCTGGTGGCGGAAATCGCCGGAGTTGGATGCTGCAACGATCGGCTGGGTGGGCCCGGCGAGCAGAGTTCGGCCAGCGCTTCGCGTAAGGCCGGGTAGCGGAACTCGAAGCCCTCTTCGCGCAGTCGGCGCGAGACGAGATAGCGGCCGTACAGGGCGAGCTCGGGATCGGTCCGCATCAGCAGCGGTGCGCCGATACGCGTCATCCACGCGTAGGCGGGCAGGCCGATCGGCACGTGCATGGCCCGGCGCAGTTCGCGCATGAACGTGCTTTGCGGCACGGGGTGCGGGGCCGTGGCCAGGTAGACGCCGTGCATCGACGCGTCGTCGATGGCTCGCTCGATCAGGCGGTTCAAGTCGTGCTCGTGGATCCAGCTCATGCCCTGCTTGCCGGAGGCCACGCGGCCGCCGAGGCCGAAGCGAACGAGCTTCTTCAGCCGTGCCAGGGCCCCGCTGCCCGCGCCGCGATCGCGGCCGAGCACGAAGCTCGTGCGCAGAATCACGCCGCGCTGCGAAGGGAGCACGCTGGAGTGAAACGCCGCTTCCCAGGCGCGGCCGACCAGCGGGGCAAAGCCGCAGCCGGTCGACGAGTCTTCCGTGCACACGACCTCGGGCGGGTCGCCGTAGATGTGGCCGGTGCTCATCTGCACCCAAACGTCCGGCGGTGCGTCGACGGCCCGCGTCGCCTGACCGAGCACGTGCGTGGACTCGACGCGCGAGCGGAGGATTTCGTCCTGGTGTGCCGGCGTCTTGATGCAATCGACGCTCCGGCCGACGAGGTTCACCAGTGCCCTCGCGCCGTCGAGTGCGGCTTGCCACGGTCCCAACGTGCGGGCGTCCCAGGCCACGTGCCGCCAGGGGCCGGATGTTTTTGGTGCGTGCCGCGAGAGAATGACGATCTCGAATCCCGCGGCCGCCAGATGATGGGCCAGCGACACGCCCACGAAGCCGCTGCCGCCGGCGATGACGATTCTTCGAGATGCGTTCTTGTCGTTCATAGGAGATGTACCGCAAGAATTCGCGCGGAGTAACACTAGCCCGAAGCGCGAGCGAGGGTACTTCTTTCGGTGTCACGATTCGACGAAGAACACTCGCTCGCGCTTCGGGCTAGTTCTTCAGCTTGCCGGCGGGGGTGTCGGCGCGGAGCTCGTCGATCATCTGGCGGGTGGCGGCGGCCACGGCGTCTTGCCAACGGGCTTCGCCAAAGGAGGCGAACTCGGGCCGCTTGTGGGCGAAGATGATGGCCCGCGAGCTGTTGACGATCGCGCCCAGGCCGTCGGCAGCGAACGCGCCGGCCACGTCGCGCGCGGTGGCCCCCTGGCTGCCGTAGCCGGGAACGAGAAACCAGGTGTGTGGCATCAGCGCCCGCAACTCGACGCTTTGCTCGGGATACGTGGCGCCGACGACCGCGCCGGCCAGGCCGTAGCCGCACGGTGCGGCCGTTTCCGTGGCGACGCGTTCGACGTACTCGGCCACGTGCCGGTAGAGCGTGCGCCCGTCGGCCTCGAGATCCTGAAACATGCCGCCGCCCGGGTTCGACGTTTTGACCAGCACGAACACGCCCGATGCACGCTTGGCGGCCGTGTCGACAAACGGGTCGAGGCTGTCTTCGCCCAGGTAGGGGCTGACCGTCAGCGCGTCGGCGCCCCAGACGCTTTCGCGGCCGAGATAGCCCTCGGCATAGGCGGTGGCCGTCGAACCGATGTCGTTCCGCTTGCCGTCGAGGATCACCAGCAAACCCTTGTCGCGGGCATAGCCGATCGTGTCGGCCAGCGCCTGCATGCCGGCCGGACCGAGCTGCTCGAAGAACGCCGCCTGCGGTTTCACGACCGCCACCAGCTCGGCCACGACGTCGATCACCCCGCGGCAAAACTCCGCATACGCGGCGGCCTGCTGCCGCGGGCTTGAGTCCGCACCACCCCCGACGCTCTCGGGCAGTTGCGCGAACCGCGGATCGAGCCCGACCAGCACGGGATTGCCGCAGCGTTTGACGGCCACGGCGAGTCTTTCGGCGAACGGATCGGGTACTGGCGGTGTCATAAAGTTGGGTTCCGTCGAAGACGTTGAGCGAGGGCACCGTGGCCCGTCGTCCCCCGCATCCTAGCGAAAACGCGAGGCCTTCAGTAGGCGTTGTCAGCCGCAGGCCTATGTGGGATATTGTGGTTTCCAATCCGGGGCGTGGCGCAGCCTGGCTAGCGCGCTTGACTGGGGGTCAAGAGGTCGCAGGTTCAAATCCTGTCGCCCCGACTTGAAATCAGAACAGCTCGTCGCGTTCGTTCGCGGCGAGCTGTTTCTCATTAAACGGCAACGGTTTATGCAAATTCGATAAGCCGAATCAGTCAGTTCAAACAGGTGACGAAACTCAGACCAGGAAGAAGGAAATATGGTCGAACCTGTTGCTCAATCGAGGTTTATGAAGTTCAAATCCAGCCGCCATTTCCGAGAATTTCCGCTCTTTGTCAAGTCCCATTCGGCGAGCCTTCGGACTCGATACGAACAACTTTGACAGTCTGCAACAGGGGGCAGACAGCCCGTTGATGTGGCGTCCAATTGGCGCGATCAATCGAATCTTGATTGCCCCAAACGTTCGGTCGTTCTACCACTTCACAATGCTGCGGGTGACTCGGATTCCGCCGACAATTGTGGAACCGCCATACTCTTTGGCGAGGCGGAGTAGCGACTTATGGAAACCTTCGTTGGGAAATGCTGCTTCCACGGCCGCAACATTGCTCCGGCTCATTCCTTTTCGTATCCAACCCATGCTGGCGTCGATCCAGTCGGCCTTGCGGCACGCTTCTATGATCCGATCTTGAGGTCCTCGATAGCGGAAGATTTTGTGATGCCAGTGGATGATCCCTCGCAGCAAATCCGGATCAAGACCCCAGCCATGCCTGTCATTGTCAGCAACGACAACGGCTTCGGATGGTTCGAGGTACGCCAACTCGCGATCTGTCCACAGACCAATATCGTGGTAGGCCATCGCCGTCTCAACGGTAGGCTCGACGTCTAAGTTACCGTCGAGGAAGTGCATCGCATACGTCACCGTTCTGAAGACGTGATTTCGATAACCGGCATAATCATCGCCGATCGCGTCGCGGTAAGGTGCGAGCAACTCTTCAATTCGCGGACGCTCGGTCTTGATCTGAATTGCTGAATTCGACATCGGTCGATTACGCCTCACCGCGGCCGGGATAATCGTTCTGGATGATGTAGCTAAAGCCGCTAATCAACTCGTCGATTGACGGACGCGTGAATGGCATGGTCTGGATCGACGCAGCATACAACTCCAGATTCGGTCGAACGATGAATAGGCCGGGTTCGCTGAAGAGTTCGGGCTCGTCCGCTTTGATGCCTTTGGAAACATAAAGTCCCCAGTGGCGAGCCTCTTCGATGGACAGCCCGTAGCCAATCGGAAGGTTCTGGACTTTCCATTCCTCCTTACTCCGTGTTGCACGTTCTTCGGAATCGCTGCTGATCGCGACCGCGTCGATGCCGAGTGCCGACAGGTCGTCGAGTTTGCGGTCGATGCTGTCCAGATACTTGCGGCAGATCGGGCAGTGATAGCCGCGATAGAAGAAGACGAAGGTGAAGTTTTCCGGCAACTGTTTGCTGAGCGTCCAGTCGGGGCCACCGACGGTCTTGACGGTCAGGTCAGGGACTTTTGCCTGTGGTTTAAGCATGAGATTCTCTCGCGTTGGTCATAATTGGATTTGGCAAGTGTCGATCAGTCGCGATCGAGAACGATTCGATAGCGAGCCTTTCCGCTTCGCAAATGCTCGAACGCGTCGTTGACTTTGCTCATCGGGAAGTGCTCGTTGACGGGAGCGACGTTGTGCCGAGCGGCAAAGTCGAGCATCTGGCGGATGGCGACTGGCGCTCCGACAGGCGACGAGCCAACCGAGAGCTGCTTGAACATCATGTTCGGCAGCACGTTGATATCGAGCGGTTCGGTGACGGCACCGGGCATCATCAGACGACCGCGCGGCTTCAAGGTCGCAAGGACCGCATTCCAGTCGAGCGGAACGTTGACCGTGGACAATACGAGGTCGAATCTGGCCGCTGCGGCTTTGATCGCTTCGGGGTCACGTGAGTTAACTGTGTCGTGCGCTCCCATGTCGAGCGCTTCCTGACGCTTTGACTCGGAAGTAAATGCGGTGACGTGGCACCCCCACGCGGCAGCGAACTTCAGGCCCATGTGACCGAGTCCGCCAATACCGATCACGCCGACGCTGTCCGTTGGAGATAGCCCAACCTGGACCATCGGATTGAAAACTGCCATCCCGCCGCAAAGCAGTGGGCCGGCCTCGTTCGCGTCGAGCCCGCGCGGAATCTTGACAACGCTAGGAGCTTTTGCACGAACGGTATCGGCGAAGCCGCCATGTCGTCCAGCGATCGTCGGCTCGGCGCTGGGACAGAGGTTGTGGTCGCCGTTCATGCATTGGTCGCACATCATGCAGTAGCCTGCGTGCCAGCCAAGGCCAACGCGGTCGCCGACTTTCACGTGTGTCACATGATGGCCCACCGCGGACACTTTTCCGATGACCTCGTGACCGGGCACAAGCGGAAACTGAGCCATCCCCCACTCGTCATCCACCATGCTCAGATCGCTGTGACAGATGCCGCATGATTCGACGCTGATGTCCACTTCGTAGGGGTCGATGTCGCCGAGTTGAAACTCGAATGGCTCAAACTCTCCCTTGGCTTTCGTGACGGCATAGGCTTTGACGGTCATAGTTTGTCCTCACTTTTGTTTGGTGAACTTGGCGGTCGATAGCGACCGCCAAGTTTGGAGTTACGAACTGCTGAGCCGGCTCACAAAGTAGTGTGGTCCTTGTCGAAGACGCTGATCAGCTTCTGGTTCACGAATTCCATGATGCCGAGGTCTGCGAGTTCGCGGCCGTAACCGGACTTCTTGACGCCGCCCATCGGCATACTGGCGTAGGTCCACGAAATCTGGTTGACAAAGCAGGTGCCGGACTCAATCCGTTCCGCAACACGGCGGCCGCGCTCGAGGTCGTTGGTGTGGACTGAGCCGCCCAAACCAAAGTCACTGTCGTTCGCGATGCGGATTGCATCCTCTTCGTCCTTGGCGATGTGGATGATGGCGACGGGACCAAACAGCTCTTCACAGTCTGCGGGAGATCCCTTCGGAATGTCGGTCATGATCGTCGGCTCGATGAACGCGCCGTCACGCTTGCCACCGACGAGAATCTTGGCGCCCGCATCGACGGACTTGTTGATCTGGTCTTCGAGTTGGATGGCCGCTTTCTCGGTGCAAACAGGACCGTAACCGGTGGCCTCATCCAACGGGTCGCCGGGCTTGAGTTCGGCGAAAAGTTTGGTCGCGCGATCGAGGAACTCTTCAGCGATTGATTCGTCGAGGATAATTCGCTTCGCGGAGATGCAGATTTGGCCCGTGCACAGCAGCTTGCCGATCATGAACCGCTCGATGGTTGCGTCGATGTCGGCGTCTTCAAGCACGATGAAGGGATCAACGCCGCCAAGTTCCATGACGGTCTTCTTGACGTTGCGGCCGGCCTGTTCGGCAACTGCCGCTCCGCCCTTGTTGCTGCCGGTGAAGGCGACGCCCACGACGCGGTCGTCGTCGATGATGCTCCCGGCGTTGCGAGCAGAGAGTTGCAGATTCGT
Source organism: Planctomycetota bacterium (assembly GCA_003389325.1). Lineage (GTDB taxonomy): Bacteria > Planctomycetota > Planctomycetia > Pirellulales > PALSA-1355 > LB-PLM-3. Next base: position 63,991 of record QQVE01000048.1, on the reverse strand, counting down.
ATGCACCCCCTCGGGTACTCCGGCATCCTTGAGCAACTGGTCAAACGCCTCGGCACACTGCGGCACGTTCGACGCGTGCTTGGTCAGCACGACGTTGCCTGCCATGAGCTGAGGCGCTGCGACGCGCGAGGGCTGGTAGAACGGAAAGTTCCAGGGCTGTATGCCGTAGACGACGCCCAACGGCTGGTTGATCAGCGTCCCCTTGCCCTCTTTGGTGTCGTACTCCTTGGGGGCGAGGATCTTCTCGCCCTCGTCGGCGTAATAGTCAAAGATGGTGGCGCAGAGATCGATCTCCGGACGCGCGTCCTCGATCTTCTTGCCCATCTCCAGCGTCATGATAGTCGCCAGCTCCTCTCGACGCTCGCGAAGCAACTCTGCGACGCGACGGAGAATGCCAGCACGATGCTCGAAGGTGGTCTCGCGCCACTTCCGAAAGGCTTCATCAGCCTTCGCAGTGGCCGCCTCGACCTCGTCTGGTGTCATCTCGCGGTAGGTTTTCAAAACCTCACCATTGAACGGATTGATAGACTTCAGTTCGTTACGTGTCTTTGTCGTTGCCATGAGAATGTCTCCTGTGTTGGTTAGGATTACGTCAAGTCAAAAAGCATGATCTCCGCGTCCTCAGACGCGACGATCGATACAGAGTCTTCGTTGGTGATTGCGGCGCCATCGCTCGTGGAAAGCTGGTTTCCGCTGACTGCGACCGAGCCGGAAAGCACTTGAAGCCAGCCGTGCCGACCGGGTTGAAGGTCGAAGCCGACTTCGCTTCCCGCTGCGAGATGCGACAGGTACACGTCGGCGTCTGTGTGAATCGACAAAGAGCCATCCGCGCCATCGGGCGAGGCCACCAGTCGCAGGCGATTCAGTTTTTCGCCTTTGTCGAACTCACGCTGCTGGTAACTTGGCTGAATGTCGCGGACGTTCGGCACAAGCCAGATTTGGTAGAAGTGAACCGGTTCTTCGGACGACGGATTGAACTCGCTGTGCGTGATCCCTGAACCGGCCGAGATGCGCTGGAACTCACCGGGCCGCAGCACTTCGCCGTTGCCCATGCTGTCTTTGTGCTCCAGAGCACCGGACAGCACGTACGAGATGATTTCCATATTGTCGTGAGCGTGTGTTCCGAATCCCTTTCCCGGAGCAACTCGGTCTTCGTTCATCACCCGTAGGCTGCGAAAGCCCATGTGCTCTGGGTCGCGGTAACTCGCGAACGAAAATGTGTGATTCGTGTCGAGCCACCCATGATCTGCGTGGCCGCGATCTTCTGCTTTGCGGATGGTAATCATGGGTTATCTCCTTCCCGTTTGGAGATTTTGCTCTCGTCCAGACTTCCGGGACCGGGGCCGTTGGCCACGATCATCAACATCGCACCCATGAGTCCGAGGTTCTTCATGAACTGAATCATCTGCATCTGAAATTCCTGTGAGTCAGATGCGTATGTCCAGAAGTCGTGGAAGTAATACGTCGCGAGAATCAGGAACACGGCCAACAGCGAGGCGCCGATGCGTGCCTTGAATCCCAGCACGACCGAAATTCCACCAGCCAACAGAAACACGATCGCACCGATGAGCATGACGTTCGGAGCGGGGACGCCGTTGGCCGTCATGTATTCAACGGTTCGCGAGAAGTTGGGAATCTTGTTGCCAAGGGCACTCATCAGAAAAATAGTCGCCAGCATCACGCGGCCGGCCACTGTGAGTAGAGCTTTCAAGGTTTCGTTCATCGAATTGCTCACTTTCGTTTATTTCTCGCCAGCGGAGTTATCTGTTGCCACAGATATTCGTTCAAAAAAAAGCCCTCAGCTCTGCCGGGACCGAAAAAGCAGATCGTTCAGTTGCTTTAGCTCGGTCTTTGAAAGGCCAGCGAACTGTGACTCGTGCAGATCAGCCACAGGTTTATCCAGCTTCTTCAACACGTCTTTCCCCTGTTCGGTCAACGTCACCCAAACGACTCGCCGGTCTTCGCCGCATCGCTCCCGCTCGACCAGGCCGGCCTCTTCCAAACGATCCACCAACCGCGTGACGTCGGTTTGTGGCGTCACCATCCGCTCGGCAATGTGGTAGACCTGCATCGGCTTGCCTTCCCCTCGCAGGATTCGCAGGGCGTTGTACTTTGGATCGGTGAGGCCATGCTGCTTGAACAGCCGCGAAAGCTGACCAGCAAGCAGCGTATGCGTGCGCACCAGGTTCAAATACGCTTCCTGCCGAGGCGACGCAAAGGGCTGCCGCTTTCCAACTTCGTCTGCCAGGTTCTTCGGATTCGTCTTGCCCATGCGTCATTTATATGTTGCAACAGACAGTGTGTCAACAGTCATTATCCGGGAGATCAGAAAATCGTCAGAATCGGCCAACAAACACGAATTGCGGCTGAAATGGCAGTCCGAATTCAGCATGCATGTCCGGTTTGGGGGGGGCCCACGCAGATCGGTGCAGGCGAAACTCTAACCCGGGAAATCGACCCACCCCAAATCAAGTCAGCCCAAAGAGCGCAGTTCAAACCGAGGACAGCAAGGTGCCTTCAAATTGCCGCGTTTGGTAACCTAGGACGAACCGTCCTTTGTCGCTCAATTGAACGCTGGACGTAGTCGCAACAGGATTTGCCCCGCCGGTATTCGCCAGCTGAAGTGGCATTCGCCTCGCAGCGAAAGCGAAGTCGGGGCGAACGGCCAGAGCGAATTCGCAACGTACTGGAACGTGATCTTACCCCCTAACTCGAACATTTCAGCAACGCTCAAACCTCAGTGGGAAATCATCGCAAGTGCTTTTGCAGTGACGATTAAGGGGCCAGGCATGCCGCGAACACCTTGGGCAAAAAGTTCAATAGCCGTCCTGTCGCCCCGATTTTTTCGGCTGAAGGCCGAAAAAATTGAGCAGGAGAGTAAGTGGAGCAGGAGAACAGGAGAGGGAAAGCGACGACAAAGAACGCGTACAAGACCGACAGTTTGCCTCCTGCGGTCACCTGCTCCCCTGATCACCTGCTCGTCTTTGGTAGCCAGCCATGGCCTTCATGTTCGAGAGACTGGAGGTCTACCAGAAGGCGGTTGCTCTTGCCTCCGAAGTCGCGGCACTCACCGAGGCCTTTCCGCGCGGCTACTACTTCTTAACCGATCAGCTCAATCGAGCGGCACTCTCCATCGCCACGAACTTGGCCGAAGGCAACGGCCGTTTCACCAAGCCCGACCGGAAGAACTCCTTGATTGCGCGTGGGTCCGTACAAGAATGCGTACCCCTGTTAGAGGTTGCTTATCGCCGCGGGCTCCTGGATGAAGTCAAACACACTGCAATGCGAAGCGAACTGGAGTCGATCGCAAAAATGATTAGGGGGTTGATCAACGGACTTGAGAACCGCCAAGAGTGATCGACGGCCCGTGATGCGGCTGGTAGCGCAATACCTATGGGCATGTACGCTGTCTGAAGTCGAAGGTGCCAATCATGAGAATGATGTTCCAAATCTGTCGGCGCAGGTGGTCAGTTTAGATGGACTACATCGGCCTCCTTGAACAATACGACGATCCACAGCGTTGGGATTATCCCGAGGGATTCGACTACGACGCGGCCTCCATGCGCTTCGCGGATTTCGTAGATGCCCTCTCGGATGCACTTGGGCAGGCACTAAAAACCGAGTCTGGAAGTTGCATCCAGGATGCGAGCTTCCACAGCCAGATATATCTTCCCCTGGACAAGCAGCGGTTTGCCTTGATTGTATTCAGCAACTTCGGGGATATGGTCACGTTCAGCGAGGATGAACCAATTCCAGTTGATTTAAAGGAGACGGTGATGAATCTCTTGAAACGACACGAATACGTGTACGTTCCATCGTCCGTGCTCGAACGACCATACACGGGAAAGAATCCGGGCGTGACTGGAATCCGAGATTGGTGGACAAGGTACTTCGATTGGGTGTAGTACTGGACTTGTACCGCGAACATGTGGCTCGCAGCAACGCACGGAGGTTGGCCGCCATCCGGCACGCCGAACGGCTCGTCATGTTGGGCCTGCTCACACGACCGCAAGCAGCGTTTGTGATGCAGCGTGACTTGCGGAACCGCAGTTGGCGGGCCCTGCGAGACGCGAATATCCAGGAAACACTCGGGATGACCGAGAAGCAGAAGCAGGAGATTGAGCATGTGGCGGCGATGGCCCGATCCAACCAGGGCAAAGAAGGTCTTGCCGCCGTCAATCAGCAGTATCTGTCAGGACTGGAGGGAGTCTTGACGGCCAGCCAACGGACTGCCTGGTCTCGGCTGACTGCCAAACCGTCTTTGCCTGCGCAGCCCCCGGATTTGCCTGCGCTCGCAGCGGCCGACGCCGCCGATGTCACAAGCGAGGAAGTCTCGCCGATCTTTCACGCCCTGGCCGAGAAGCAGGACGATCTGAAACTTGCCGCTGATCAGAACGAAATGTTGGGTGAACTCCAGACGTTGACGCGCAAGGGGCTACTTTGGATCAGCCACGCGGGTGGATGCCGTGAACAAGAGACACGCGCGGCGTTTATCAAGCATGCCGAGCAGGTCGCTCTGCTCGGCATCCTGACGGAGCGCCAGGCAAGCCGAGTCCAGGCAGAGATCGAGGGACACTGACGGAAGCTGGCCGAATTCCTGGCTATATCCACACGAGCGTACGGCAGGAGGGGAGCTGCTGACGCTCGGTTCGCGCAAGCACGTGCCTGGCCGCGGCGGCTTTCGCACGCTGTGCGCAGATTGATCTTGTCTCAATCGGCGTGCATCGCTTGAATAGCTGCCCCCGGATGAGACGGGGGCGGGCCAGGGGCGGTGGGTTCGGACGATTCGTGTCTCGCTTACCAGGAGTGTCGGATGAGCAAGCGACGGGTTCGATGGATGGGGGGACTGTTGGCGATCATGGCACTCGTGCTGGTGGCCGAACGGGCTTGGGCGATCTACTACTCGCTGGGGCCCTCGAAGGACGAGTGGGGGCTCAAGTACGAGGTGGCCGTCGAGGACGCCGGTGCGGACATGGTCACCGTCAAGCTCACGCTCCTCGACGAAGGACGCCTGAAACCGATTCACTCGGTCAGCCTGTCGGTGCTCGACAAGCAAAACTCGACGCCGAACTCACAGCGATACACGGTCGTGGGGCGGCTCGAGTTCAAGACCACCGCCGACGGTACACGCGTGGGCGAAATTCGCCTTCGCAAGGACCAGGTCGACCTGGCCAACTTGCAGGTCCTCACCCAACGGGTCGACGGCAAGTTTCAAGCCCGAGGCGCCGCCTACTACGATATTCCGCTGGCAAAGCACCTCAATGAGTCCGGTTCGCCGGCCGTGGCTTCGCCGCTGCCTCCCGCGTCGGGCAAGGTCAAGAAGTAAGCCGGCGGCAATTTGCCCAGGCGGCGCGGATGTTCCAGCGCTTTTTTCGCGACCGCTGGAAACGGGCCTGCGCGCGCGATAGCAGCCGAACCGCGGCAGATTGATCTTGCCCGAAAACGCGTGCGTCGCTTGAATGGGCCGCGGTTCAAACTCGAGTCGCGGTGCTGGCGCTTGGGCTGGCGACAGCACTTCCAATATCTGAAAGGTGCACACGCTATGAAACTTCGACGGTCTCGTGTGGTTACCGGTTTGGTGCTCGTGGCGGCGTTGGTGTTGATGGCGGACCGCAGTTGGGCGATTCGCTACAAGCTGCCGGGCTCGAGCGAAGCTTGGGGACTGAAGTACGACGTGGAGGTGGAGGACACCGGCAGCGATACGCTGAGGGTGACGTTCACGCTGGCCGACGAAGGGCGGCTGAAGCCGATCCATTCGATCGACCTGGTCGCGTTCAGCAAGCAGCGCGATCGTCAGGGCGGCCGCGCGTACGACGTGAACGAGCCGATCAAGTTCAAGCCGTCCGGCGACGGGGCGCGCGAAGGGACGGTGACGTTTCCGAAGAAGTTCGCCGACGAGGCCAAGATTCGGATCATCACCCTCACCGTCGACGGCCAGCGCCGGGCTCCGAATGCCGGCGCGTACTACGATATTCCGATCTCGGATTACTTGAAGAAGACGCCCGAGGTGGCCTCGCCGCCGGCGCGAAAGGTGACCAAGTAGCGCGCGTTCAGCAGCATGCCGCGATCTTCCAGCAGGGGATCGGGTGAGGGAGCCGGCCGATGGCTCGCTTGTCCTGGTTCCGGCGGCGGTCACGGTCGCGCCGCAGCGCCTAGCAGACCGTTGAAGTAAGCCATCCTGGCCGACTTCAACCTCGCGGGGTGCGGAGCAAAGCTCCACACGGAAGCGCAATAACGACTTGCGTCGTCATTTTGGGATCGCATCGATGCGATCAAGCAGCCTGCCGAATACTTCAACAAGCTGCTAGGCCTGGTAATCTTGCACGCGGCGCTGCATGTCGGCGTAGGCCGCTTCGATGAGCTGCGCGAGGGCGTCGTCGTCGATCTTGTTGTCAGGGCGAAGCTTCACGTGGCGCATCAGCTTGCCGGTGCCTTCGAGCAGCCCGGCGGGGTCGGCCAGCTCGGCTCCGCGAAAGAACCCGACGTTGACGTGGGCCTTGAACGCGTTGACGTAGGCAAAGGCGGCGTCGCCGACGCAGCCGGTCGGGTGGCCGTCGTGCAACAGCTCGCGCACGTCGTCGCCGCAATTGCGGATGGTCTCGAACCAGCGTAGCGCGATCGTCCCCAGGGCGCCGGCATGGCCGCGCATCCAGACGTCGATGGCCGGGTCGCGCTTGACGGCGCTGGGGAATCGCATGAGGTTGCCCATCGGAAGCCATTGTAGGCCAACCGAATTCCCGCGGTGGCCGGCAATTCGGGGATTCTGGCGGGAAAAAGCGTCCGTTCTTCGGAACAAAAAGTTCCGCCGGGGGTGCCGCGAACGGCTGGAAAACGCGCTCCCCAAGAGTAGGATCAACCGCGGTGCTCGCAACGCACCGAGTGCGAGCGATCGAAGATCAGGTTCCAGGCGGGGGAGCCGATGTTCAAACGGGCCTTTTTCGTGTGGTACTGCGCCGCCGGCCATCGGGTCTGCTCCTCAGAGGAAATCACCTCCCAGCAGTGCAGGGAATGCGGAGCGCCTCGGCATCGCCAGTGCCGGCATTGCGGCTCTCCGATGCCGACGTTCGTCGTGTCGGCGTTCGATGATAGTACAGGCAAACCGGTGAACATGCCGCCGGTGCCAAGCTACTGCGACCGCTGCGGCCTGGCTGTTCCCTGGAACAGCTACCGCCGCATCGTCCGGCGGATTGCAACGACGGTTTTTCGGCCGATCGGGAGCAAGCGGTCTCGCTAGACCATTTGACCGCCGCGGAACTCGCCTCACTGGCCGACCGTGGTCCAGATGCCAATCTCGGAGCGGCCGACGACTACGCAGTCGCGCTGGGTCACTTCCGCCAGGAGCCGCTCGCGGAGCGTTGCCACGTCGACCTCTGCGGCGGTGGCCACGCGGTGCCTTTCGATGGCGGGCAGGATCGACTCGACCATGTCGCCCACGGCCCAGAGCCACGGCCGCGCGTGCGAAGGGTTGGCCACGAAGGTCTGCATGCGCAGCGTGGGAGCAGGCAACTCGGCTTGCAGGAACGCGGGATAGACTTTGTCGAGGAAGCTCCACGATTGCCCGCTCAACCGCGTGGTGTCGATGATCCAGCGGCACGCCCGGTCGTACAGCGGCGCCGGCGGAAGCGATCGCACGCAGCTAAAGTCGGGCTCGTGAAACACCAGCAGGCCGCCGGGAGCCAGATGCCGGGCCAGGCCGCGCAGCATGGCCGCCGGGTCGGCCTGGAAGGGGAGGAAGTATCTGCCCACCACGGCGTCGAAGGGGGCGTCGAACGTCATCTCCGCCGGGTTGCCTTGCTGGAATCGCACGTTTTCCAGACTGCGTTCCTCCGCGGCTCGCGTGGCGGCCGCGACGGCGGTCGCCACCGCATCGGTGCCCACGACCTCGCCCGCGGGACCCACCAGATCGGCCGCGAGCAAGGCCACGTCGCCCGCGCCGCTGCCGACGTCGAGCACGCGCATCCCGGCCGTGATGCCCGCCTCCTGCAAGTAGCGCCGCGTCACCGGCTCGAGCAACGCCGCCTGCGTGCGCAGCCGCGCGAGCTCGCGCTCGGAGTGCCCGAGAATGTAGGTTGGGTCGGACGCGCGCTCGACATCTGCCATCGGTGGGTCCTTGATAGCCCGGGTAGCGCTCATGCGTGGCGTGGGACACCCTACCGCGCCGGGAGCGGCGTCGGCAAACGCCGCGGACTACCGCCGTCGCCGGCACACACTTTGCACACCGGTTTCTGATAGACTGGCGTACTGCCGATCTGGCAGGATGTATCTGGGTTTCCTTTCGCATGCGCTCGGGAGGGAAGTCATGCACGACGCCAACGCCGTGCCGCTGCGCGTGCTGGCCGTCGACGACGACGTCGACGATACGGCCGCGATGCGGAGACTGCTGGAATTGCTCGGTTGCGAGGTGCGGACCTGCAACGAGGCCCATCGCTGCGTCGAGCTGGCCAGGGAATTTCAGCCGAGGCTGGTGATGCTCGACGTCGGCATGCCCGGCATCTCGGGCCTGGAGATCGCGGCGGAGTTGCTGGCCGCGGGGTTGCCCCCTTTTCTGTTGGTCGCGCGAACCGGCTTCGCCGACGACGAAACGAAGGCGGCCTGCGTCGAGGCAGGCTTCAACCTGGTGGTGGTCAAGCCCACCCATCCCAAGAAGCTGGACAAGATTCTCAGCGCCGCGCGGCAACTGGCGCTGGCGTGAGGTCAGTGCGCCGCCGGATTGCCATGGAGGATGCCGGCCGATTCTGGTAGGCTGCCGCCCAGGTGGGTGACTTCTTTGACTGGTCACGCGCAACATCGCGCTTCTCCTTTTGACCGAGCCGGCCGCCTTCAGCCCACGAGGTGCAGCGATGCCCGAGGGGTCTCTTGCTCGGTTGTTGGAACGATCGCTGGTTCTGCGCGAGCGGTCGCGTAGGGCCAGTATCCGGATCGACGCCGCGTACCGGCGGTGGGTCGAAATCTTCGAGGAACTGAATCAGGACGACGGGGAACGTCCTGCCACGTGTCTGACTCCCGAAGCGCCGGCCAACGTCGCCCACCCGGTCCGTTGACCCGCCCCGCGTGCTACGATTTCGAAGCACAGGGGGCGCGGCTCCCTGCGGTTTGATAGATCGGGTTGTCGACGCAGGACGTACCATGCCCCACTTCATTTGCACCACGTGCGGCACGCAGTATGCCGAAACGAACGAGCCGCCGAACCGATGCGCGATCTGCACCGAAGAGCGGCAGTATGTCGGCTGGGGCGGGCAGCAGTGGACGACGCTCGACGAGCTGCGCCGCACGCACCGCAACACCGTTCAGCAAATGGAGCCGGGGCTCACCAGTATCGGCATCGAGCCGGACTTCGGCATCGGCCAGCGGGCGCTGCTGCTGCGACGGCCCGAGGGCAACATCCTGTGGGACTGCATCGCCCGCTTCGATGATGCGCTGGCCGAGATGATCGTCGCCAGCGGAGGCCTCTCGGCGATCGCCATCAGCCATCCGCACTACTACACCACGATGGTCGAGTGGGCCGCGGCGTTTGCCTGTCCGGTGCTGCTGCACGCGGCCGACCGGCAATGGGTGATGCGCGGGGGCGAGCGGATTGAATTCTGGGAAGGCGAAACAAGAAAGCTGCCCGGCGGGCTGACGCTCGTCCGCTGCGGCGGTCACTTCGAGGGCGGCACCGTGCTGCACTGGCCCGACGGGGCGGACGGCCGGGGCGTGCTGCTCAGCGGCGACATTATCCAAGTCGTGCAGGATCGCCGCTGGGTGAGCTTCATGTACTCGTACCCCAACCTTATCCCGCTGCCCGCGGCGGCCGTCGAGCGGATCGTCGCCGCGGTCGAGCCCTTCGCGTTCGACCGCATCTATGGAGCCTTCTGGGGCAAGGTCGTCGCCGTCGACGCCAAGTCCGCCGTGCACCGCAGCGCCGAACGCTACCTGCGTGCCCTCGGCGGCCCGTCGTAGGCGATGGGCTGCGATCGTCGCGGATACCGAACGCGCCCTCTGGCTGGTACACGTGGACACGGCTTCTTCGGGGATACTGCGCGCGGTATCCTGCTTGAGTAACACACACTCTCGCGAGAATCGAAACCAGCTGCGGGGAGGGGCGCGATGGGACTGTTGCGGCGTTTCTTCGGGCGTGACGGCGGCGACGGCGAGCCGACCGTGATGCCCTGGGACGAAGGTCCCTCGATCCTCGAGTTCATCCGTTCGCACGTCGTTCCCGGAGAGCCGGGGGTTTCCGACGACGGCTACCACCTGCCCGACGAAGAGCGTGTCAATGCGGGCTCGCCGATCCGCTGGGCGGCGGGGGCGATGGATGGCGTGGCGACACACCACATGGGGACGGGCCAGGACGACCGCGTGGTCAAGGCGACCGTCAAGCTGGTCGACGCCTATGCGCGACAGCCGACGGCGCTGAACAAAGCCGCCGTTTACAGGCACGTCATCGCGGAACAGGTCGTCTCGATCATCGATCCCGTGATCGAGGCGCTTATCAACGCTCGCGGTCTCAACCACGAGCGGCTATACGAGCTGGCGCACTCGTTTGTGACCGAGGCGACTGACAGGGAGCCGGTGAAGTTCGGGATTGCCCTGCTTGGCTTGTTTCAGCAACCTGCCAACGCCGAGTTGTTCTTGACGCTCGGCCGGCATGACGAATTCACGCTGTTTTGCGCCGTCGCGCTGACCAACTCGTCCGAGAACCCGGAGGAAGCGCTCTGGACGTTGGCACGCAACGTGACTGGCTGGGGGCGCATTCACGTCGTCGAACGACTGGCTCAAACAACAAACCCGGCGATCCAGCGGTGGCTCGTGCGCGAAGGATTTCGCAACTCGGTCATGGACGAGTATCTCGCGGCAACCTGCGCCCGGGCGGGGAAGCTGCGAGGCGAACTTAGTCAGGGCGACGCCGACCGGGAGCTGTTGTCCGCAGCGGGAGCGATTCTCGAAGCGCTTATCGCCGGCGGCCCCGCCGAGGGGATCGACGACTACGAAGATGCCCGGCCCGTGATGGAAATGTACCTGGACTACATGACGTCGTCCGCAGAATCGCTGGGTGACTTTCTCCACGTGGCCTCGGTCAGGTCCTTTCTTGGCGAAGGTCAGTCCGAGTGGGAGAACCGCTACAGTGCCGGGTGGACCGCCGATTGTCGCGATCGTCTGCGCGCGCAGTGCGGTGCGATTCTCGGTCGCGCCGAGTGGATGGAGCGCACTCAAGCGCAGTTGGGAAGCGCAGACGAAGTGGAGTTCCACAACGCGAATCGAGTTGCCAAGCAACTCGGCATCGACACATGGAACATTCACTGGCGGCGATTGCAGGAGCAGCCGCTGGATGTGGGGCGATGGTACGAGGTGATGGCGGGTTGCGACGAAAGCCGCATCGCCCAGGCGACCCAGTTCGCCGAAACGAATCTCGACCTGCAAAAGATCGCCACCGGCCCCGGCGATGCACCCGGGATAGGCCCAGGCTTCGAGCATCACATGTGTCTGGACTTTGTGCTGCAGGAACTAGGGCGGTTTCCAGGTCATGGAGCGCGTTTGATTGCAGCAGGCTTGCAGAGTCCGGTTGTCAGAAACCGCGGCGGTGCTCTCACGGCACTGGCCAATTGGCCGCGAGAAACGTGGCCCGGCGAGTTGGAAACCCTGCTGAAAGACGCGGTGGTGCACGAACCAGATGACGCCTTGCGCGATCGCATGCGCGAAACGCTCGAGTCGGCGGATGAGCCCTCGTAAGACGCGGCGCAGCGCGTCAGCAGTTTCAGCGTGCGACCGATGCCGCGATCCGTCAGCCTTCGGCCGACGCGGCGGGTTCCAGCGGCATCTCCGTGGCGGCGCGGGCAGCATGGCCGGTCACGAGCAGCGTGCGCGGGGTGCAGGTCATTTCCCAGCGGCCGCGCAGTTGCGAGCGCTCGAGAATCGCCTCGGCCTCGTCGGGCGTGAAACAACCCGAAACCGAGCGGGCCCACGACGAACCGATGCGGCGCGAGAGAAAACAGCGGCCCAGCAACACTTGGGCCTTGCCCAGCAGGTTCAGGTCGCGGCGATCGTCGCGGATGCAGAACACGCCGCTGGGCTTGAGCACCCGGGCGATCTGGTCGAGCACGCCCTCGGGCGCATCCCAATAGTGGAAGCTCTGGTTCGACATCACGACGTCGAACGTCGCGTCGTCGATCCCGTCCATGTGCGCCGCGTCGCCGACGGCGAACCGCACGCGGTCGGCCACGCCGGCGCGGACGGCGTTTTCGCAGGCCTGCTCGACGAAGGGGAGCGACACGTCGATGCCGCTGACGTGCACGCCCGGGTGCGACTTGGCCAGCAGAATCGCCATCCAGCCGGGGCCGGGTCCGATCTCGAGCACGTCGGTTTCGCCCACGGCGTGGAGATGCCCGGCGACGAACTGGAGCACCGGGCGAAACTCGACCGGGAACTTGGCCGTTTCCTTGCTGTACTCCGCCACGAAGTCGGCCTCGAGAAAGCCGGGCTCAAGGTGCAGTTCGCGCTGGCGTGAGGGGACGTTCATGGCGGACTCCGGGCCTGTACGTGGGGAGGGACGGCGGCGCGTGCGCGGGGGACGGACGAGCGGTACGGGTCTCGTCTCTTGAGACGTATCGGCAAGCACGCCCAGTGAGCGACACTGCGCAAGCGACACTGCGTCGAAAGAGTTCGCACGTTCGGCCAGGGAATTCCGCGAAATCGCGGAAACCGGTGCGACCGACGCCGCTGCCAGGAGAGCGGGGCGCATCGCGGCCGGTCACTCGACCAGCGACTTGATCACCTGCTCGCTGGCGTCGTCGGTGGGGAAGAACGTTTCCAGGCGGAGCTCTTGCAGCGTGACGTCGAGCGGTGTGCCGAGCGTGGTGATCGTGGAGAACAGGCCCAGCTCGACGTCGTCGCGCCGCAGTCGCATCTCGAGCATGGCGGGGCTGTCGGCGGCGAACTCCATCTGTGGCGTACGGCCCGCGCCGCCGCAGGCTTCCAGGGCCATCGACAGCAACTGCTGGCACTGCGCGTCGGCCGGGTCGCTGTTGGCCTCGCGCTGCAGCCGGCTGACCATGGCCGCGGTCAGTTCGTTCCAATTGACGACGAACGGCCGCATGCCGTCCTCGCGAAACAGCACGTGCATCACGTTCAGCGGCGCGACGAGCGACTCGGCCGAGAGCACGAAGCGTCTGAGCAGTTGCTGCGAGGCTCGATTCTGTAGCAGCAGGTTCCAATGCCGGTCGACGACGACCGCCGGGTAGGGGTCGTGCCGCTCGAGCAGGAACTCGAGCGAATGCCGCACGGTGGCCAGGTGCTCGCTGTCCAAGTTGCTGGCCCGGTAGGCGGGCGCGAAGCCGGCTGCGTCGAGCAGGGCATTGCGCTCGCGCAGCGGCACGTCGAGCACTTCGGCGATTTGCATCACCATCTGGCGACTCGGCTTCGAGCGGCCCGTTTCCAGAAAGCTCACGTGCCGCGAGGAGACGTTCGCCGCCATGGCAAGCTGCAACTGGCTCACGCTGCGGGCATTCCGCCAGAAGCGGAGACGCTCGCCGAACGCGGAGGACGTGGAAATGCTGGCCGATGTCATCGCGACGCTCGCTCGCCGGAGGTGGATTTCTTTTTCTGGGGCCACGTGCAGCTTACCGCACGCGTGTCCGCCATCCCATTACCTCGCAGGTAATTGCCGGCGGCACGCTACCAACCAAGACTGAAGCGGAGTCGGACGTGTGCATCGCCTGACTTTCGCGGCCGGGTTTTTCATCGAGCAACCGCTAGGAGGAACGCCGAAATGAACGAAATCGAACTTCGCCAGGGGACGATCCGCTATCTCGATCGAGGGCAGGGCCCGCCGATCGTTTTCGTCCACGGCTTCCTGGTCGATCATCACCTGTGGTCGGGCGTGATCGACGTGCTCAGCGAGTCGCACCGCTGCATCGCACCCGACTGGCCGCTGGGTTCGCACACCAAGCCGATGCGTGCCGATGCCGATCTCTCGCCGCCGGGCATGGCTCGCCTGGTGGCCGACTTTCTCGAGGCGCTGGACCTCGACGACGTGACGCTGGTGGGCAACGATTCGGGCGGGGCGATCTGCCAACTGGTCGTCGCCGATCGCGCGCAGCGGGTGGGGCAGTTGGTGCTCACCAATTGCGACGGGCTGGAGGTGTTTCCGCCGGCCGGCTTCGAGTATCTGGCCCTGCTGCCGCGCCTTCCCGGCGCGATGTTTGCCGTCAGTCAGGCCATGTATCGCATCCCCGCGCTGTGCCGCGGCAAAACGGCCTTTGGGGCGCTCACCAGGCGGCCCCTAAGCACGGCGCAGTTGCAAAGTTGGGTGAAGCCGCTGGCCAAGAGCTCCGCCGTGCGGCGCGATGCCGGCAAGTTCGCCCGGGGCGTATCGAATAAGCTGACGCTGGCGGCCGCCGAGCGCTTCAAGGATTTTGCCGGCGAGGTGCTGCTGTTGTGGGGCGAGGACGATCCGTTTTTCACTCTCGAGTTGGCCGGCCGGCTGAAGGAATGCTTCCAGCACGCCCGGCTCGAGCCGATTGCCGACGCCACCGTCTTTTCGCCGATCGACCAGCCCCAGCGCGTGGCCGCAGGCATCGCGCGCTTCGTCGCTGAGCACGCGGAGCGCGGCGCGGCGCAGAGCTAAATGCGCAAAAAGGATGTTGAACGATCGTCACGGGACCGCGTTGCCTGTTCGCCTCTCCTTACTGAACGCCTTCATCAGTACGACATAACCCACGAACGACACGGCGAAGCTGACGAACCAGGCGTAGCTGTAGATTTGCCGCCAGAGGCCGCTGGGGTCGATCGTGGCGGCGTCGAGCAGGCCGGCGGTCACGGCGAAGCCGGGCAGGCAGGGGAGGATGCCGGCGGTCAGCGCGACCAGGGCCCAGGGATTGAAGCCGCCGCGATACCAGTAAGTGCCTGATGAGCGGTACAGCGCGGGTAGGTCGAGCCGGGCACGGCGGATGACGAAGTAGTCGGCGATCAGCACGCCGCCGCATGCGCCCAGCAATAGCGAATAGCCGATCAGCCACTTGTCGATGTAGACGCTGGCGTTTGCCAATAGCCGCCAGGGCTGAATCACGATGCCCAGCAGGCCGGTAATCAATCCGCCCATGCGGAACGAGATGCGCTTGGGCCACAGGTGGGCAAAGTCGTTGGCCGGCCCCACGACGTTGGCGGCGATGTTCGTGGCCAGGGTGGCCACTCCCAAGGCGAGCATGGCGATCACCAGCGCCAGGGGGCTCGAGAACTTTTCGAGCAGCAGCACCGGGTCCCAGATCGGTGCGCCGTAGATGACGACGGTGGCCGAGGTGACCGCCACGCCGATGAACGAATACAGCGCCATCGTGGGCGGCAGGCCGACGATCTGTCCCAGGGCCTGGGCCCGCTGTGAGTAGGCGAAGCGGCTGAAGTCGGGAATGTTCAGCGACAGCGTGGCCCAAAAGCTGACGTTGGCCGTGAGCGCCGGAAAGAAAAAGGTCCAGAACTGGCCTTCCTTCGCGCCGCCGGGGGCGAACTGCGACCTCTGCGAGAGCATCGGTCCGAAGCCGCCCGCCTCGTAGTAGGCCCATGCCAAGAGCACGAGCCCCAGCAGAATCAGCAGCGGCGCCTTGATGTTCAATAGCAGCCGGATCGACTCCATGCCTCGCCACACGACGAACACGTTGAGCAGCCAAAACGCCAGAAAGCAGGCGAGTTGCGGCACGGTGATATCGAGGCCCGGCAGCGTTTCGGCAGTCCTCCAGCCGGGAAACCACAGCCTCTGCAGCAGCGTGTGGAGCGCGATCCCGCCGATCCAGGTCTGGATGCCGAACCAGCCGCAGGCCACCAGCGCCCGCATCAGCGCCGGCACGTTGGCCCCGCGGATGCCGAACGATGCCCGGCAGTAGACCGGAAACGGAATGCCGTAGCGCGTGCCGGCGTGGGCGTTCATGATCATGGGCACCAACACGATGCAGTTGCCCAGAAAGATCGTGAGCACGGCCTGCTTCCAGTCCATGCCGATGTCGATCAGCGACGAGGCGAGCATGTAGGTGGGAATGCAGGCCGACATGCTGATCCATAGCATGGCCAGATCGCGCGTGCCCCACTTGCGGTCCGAGGCGGGAATGGGGGCCAGGTCGGCACTGTAGTACTGCGAGCCCGCGACGTTTTCGGTGAGCTCGACGATTTCGGGGTTTGCAGCGGTGGGCGAGGCGGCGGCCGGTTCGCGGTGTTCAGACACGTGTCCGCTCCAGCGTTTCGAGTGGCGGTTTCGGAAGACCCCCGTCTGCCGCCCATGCGGGGAGAGGGTGATTTTACGAGAGTTGGGCCGATCGTGAAAGGAACGCGTCTAGCGAGGCTCGTCGCTCGGCTGCCGACCCTCGAGCCGCTGTAGGATCGGCCGCATGGCCTCGAGCTCGGTGTAGTACATGGCGCTTGCGTCGATCTGGCGGGCGTCGAGCCAGTCGAGGTGCTCGCGCACGCGGGGGCGCCCGGACAGCCAGGGGAGAACGAATAGCCAGGTTGCGCCGATCGCGCAGCAGCAAGCTGCCAGCTTGCACCAAGCGGCACGTGCGCGCGCCGGGCGGGCAGAGTCGACGGGGGGCTCGGCGCTATCGAGATGCAATTGCACGGGCATCGCTACTCGGCCAGGTCGGCGAAGATGACGCGGAACATCAGCCAGGCCATGAACAGCGTGAGGCAAAGATTCAGGGTCTGGCCACAGAGATACAACGTCAGCGGCTTGCCGCCTTTAAAGTACGGAGCGAGTGCGGCGAAGTTGGTATCGAGCCCGATGCACACGAACGCCAGGCAGAAGAACCAGCCCCGCAGCGAACGCGTCGAGCCGTGGATCGTGGCGTCGACCAACTCGGGCCCGGCCGGCACAAGCGTGGCGATGAGCGTGAACACGAGCGACGCGCCGACGAAACCGATCACGAACTTGGGGAATCGTAGCCAGATTTCGGAGATGCCCGGCCGCGGCGCACCGGGATCGCGCTCCACGCGGGTGACCCAGTAGATGGCCACGGCGAAGGCGACGACGCCGATCAGGATGTTTTGAATCATTTTCACCGTGGCGGCCACCTCGAGCGCGCGATCGCCGAGCGCGGCTCCGGCGGCGGCCACGGCGCCGGTGGAGTCGATCGTGCCGCCCAGCCAGGCTCCGCCCAGGATCTCGTCCATGCCGACGGCGCGAATGAAGGCCGGCATGGCGACCATCATGATCACGGTGAACGACAGCGACAGGCCGATGGCCAGCGAGAGCTCTTCCTTCTTGGCTTTGCACGCGGCGGCCGTGGCGATGGCCGCCGAGACGCCGCAGACCGACATGTCGGCCGACACGACCATGTTCAGCGAACGCGATTCCAATCGCAGCACCTTCTGGCCGAAGATGTACGTCGAGACCAGCACGATCGGCGTGACGACCCAGGAGACGAAGATGCCCGGCACGCCGAGGGCCATCAGCCGGTGCAGCAGCACTTCGGCCCCCAGCAGCACCAGCCCGGTCTTGATGTAGAACTCGGTCATCACCGCCGGCTTCAGAAACGCGGGCGTGCCGACGGTGTTGCTGATCACCAGCCCCACCAGCAGGGCCCACAGCGCGTACTCGAGGTTGTAGGCCTTGAGCACGCTTTGGCCGGCCAGCACGTAAGCCAGCACGGCCAGCGCGAACACCAGCGGGAATGCCTTGAGAAAGCCGGCCGCGGAGCCTGTGCGTACTTGCGCGGCGACGGCAAACAGCACGCCGATGACGACCATCGCCCCGAGGATGCCGGGCAGGCTGTTCGATGCCGCGGCGTCGCCTTCGGCCGGGCGATACAACGCGGCCAACGGGTTATCGGTCCACGATTGCGGCTTGCCGATCCAGGGCTCGAGCGGGCTGGTGACCTCGACCGTTTCGCCCGACTCGACTTGTTCGTTCAGGTCCGCGGGGCGGGCGACCCACACGGCGAGCAACGAAAGCAAGAGCAGCAGCGCGCCGCACCAGACGGCCCACCAGTCTTCCGAGGTGGTGATTCTCCCCGGCGAACTCTCCGCAGACGGGTCCGGGGGCGTGGCCTGGTCTGTCATGCCTCGTTCCTGGCAATGAATAGAGTGTTTGGGTACGCCCGGCGTGCAACGCCGGATCGCGCCGCAAACGCATTGATAGGATCAACAACGAGTTCGCGAAAGTTCAAACGGTCCTGCTCGAAGGTATCGGGCGGTTCGCGCGACGACGCTTAGCCGGACGCGCTAGGCTCCCTGCGAGCATGCCTGATCCATCCGCGGCACAGCGCCCAGCAGCCGCATGCGCCGAAACACGCCAGCGCCAGCGAGGACGGCTCGGGCACCGCTTGAATGTTGTCCAGACGCACGCTAATGGGCGCGGAGGCGATTAAGTTCGTTCCCGCCGAGATATGGTCGAGCTCGATCAGCGTGACGTTCGCCAGCGTCGAGGCGATCGAACCGCTGAGCGGCAACAGGTTGGCCGAGCTCAAATCGATGGTGCCCGTCGACCATCCGCCTCCACCTGGCACGGGCGCACCGGAAAGCGTGATCACGGTGCCGCCGGGGCCGCTGATGGTAGCGCCTAGCGAAAAAGGGGTCGTGCCGAAGTTGTCGTAAGCGAATTGAATGCCGTCGATGCCGGCCGACAGATAATCGCCGGTCCATTGGGTCGAATTGCGAATCGCGATCGACTCAAGCGCAGCGGCCTCGATGAAGAGCGAATGGTCGCCGCTGCCGGCCGGGCCCACATTGGCTTCGTTCACCGGAGGCGTCGGATCGGCAAACGTGCTCGACCAGCCCTGGGTCGTGCCGTCCTGGAAATCATCTGTCTGGCCGAAGGTCACGGCCCCGGCCGGCGAAGCCAGCGCCAGCGACAGAATTGTGAGAGAAAAAACGAACCGTCTGGTGGAGAGCATTAGCATTACCTCCGAAGTAGCTTGGATGCATTCGAATCAACGAGAGTCGCGAATCTTGTCACCCTGCGTGGACGAGCGCCGGCGTCCGCCGCCGCGTGGAGCATGTATTCGTCGTCAGTGCGTGATGCCCGCGGCACGTGCCTGGCGGACGCACGATGGTCGCCGGCGGGATGCCACCGCTTAGCGTTTCCGGCGACATCCGTGACAGAACAAGAACCCTAGTGCGCCTCCGAGGGCGAGGGCCCAGGTGCTTGGCTCTGGAACGACCGTGGCAACGCGGAAGCCCCAATTGTTCTGTTCGAAAGTGGGATTGAAGCTGGCCACGTACGAAGCGGCCATGTTAGCCGCCACGCTGCCAGAACCCCCGCCCCGCAATCCGCGAGACGACCCGGAGTATAAGGACTCGTTCCACTCCCAGGCATTGCCGGCCTGGTCGAAGGTGCCGTAGGGGCTGACCGAGGCACTATAGGCGCCGGCACTCGTCAAGTCGTTTACGACGTTGAGGTAGTTCGCCGAATTGGATCCGCCGGGTGGAGGTTCGGCCGTGGGATCGGTATCGCTACTCGTGGCGTACTCGAAATAGTTGGCCGTGTTGCCGTCGTTCTTGTGGTAGGCCGCCTTGTACCACTCGTCCTCACTGGTCAGCCACCAGACGGCGCCGGGATTGCGCGTGATGCTAAGGCCGTTGCTCGGCGTCGCTGTTCCACCAAGAATCGTGTAGGCGCCCGACTCGGTGTCGCCGACTCCTTGGCCGTTGTGCAACCAGTTGGCGAAACGGATGGCATCGTACCAGGAGACATTGTTTACCGGCAGGTTTTCCCGGCCGCTGATGGCCGCGTAGCTGTAGCTTCCGCTGGTGCCGCTGCGCGTGATGCCACCGCCGGCAAGGACCAGCCCCATGTTGGTGTTGTAAAGCCCCAACGGATCGCTGGCGGCCTTGGCATTGAGGAACGCCGCGTACTGGGCGTTGGTGACTTCCGTGGTGCCGATGTTGAAGTGATAGGAGACGGCGCCGTAGCCGGTGGTGTCGTCCGCGTTGCCGACGTTGCCTACCGGTACCGTGTCGATGGTGATCGCTGACGCGGTCGCTGTCGGCATCGCCCCATGAAGCACTACTGCCGAGATCACCAGAACAAGTCGAGCGATGAATACGATGGCATGTCGAGTGATGGTCATTAGCGTGGCTCCCAATGATCGGTTGCTGGCTAGATAACGGCTCAGTCGAATGACCGGATTATCGCCCGACTCGCGTGCCATGTCCAACGACGCGGCCCGGTTTTTGGCAGCAATGGTCGAGGCGGAACGCGGGCGCCAGGCCCTTGTGCGATTGGCGAGAGGGCTCACGCGTCGAAGACGACGCGGATTCACAACGGCGCGGCGCCAGCGCGCTTGAAGACAGACGCCGCATGCGGCCGAAAGTAGCTCAGGCCGCCAGACGCCGCTCGCGCTGTTCGCGGCGCTTGCGCATTCGCTCGCGAAACTTGCGAACGTGCTTGCCCGATTTCCAGGTGGAGTGCCGCAGCAGCAGCAGGGCTTTCTCGCTGAAGCCGAGTTCGGCCGGCCGGCCCTCGGCGATCTGCTGGTAGTGCTCGATCAGCTCGGGCCACGTCCACTCGAGATAGGGCCGCTGCGAGAAAAACGCGAAGTGCGTGAACAACGCGTCGCCGCAGGCCACGTTCGGGCGCCGCAAGCGCTGCGGCAGCGTCACAGTGAGAAAGATCTCTTCGTCGGCCCCGCCGCGAAGCACCTCGGGCACCTGCCGCATGTCGTCGCCGAACCAGGAGATCACGTTGATCGAGAACCGCCGCGTGCCGTACAGGCTGATCTTGGTTTCCTTCCAACGGTCGATGCGGCCGGCTGCCAGTTCGCTCAGGAACAGCTCGTGCAGCTTGCGGGCGAACCGCGGGCAGGCCCAACCGTTGCCGTCGAGGCAGAAATTCTGCACTTCGCCGAAGGACTGGGGAATGAATCCCGCCTTCTGCAGCGCGTGGGCGCAGACGCCGTTGTTCACCACGTTGCCCGAGACGATGAAGGGCTCGCGGTTTTCGAGGCGGAAGCGAACGAGGTTGTGAATCGCATCGGGCGCAAACCAGACGATGTCGTCGTCGAGTCGGACGTAGACCGTGTCGGGCTCGGCTGCATGACGGAAGAACCGCCAGATGCCTTCGCCGATGGTGAGCGTCGGGTCGTAGTCCTTGCGGATGACTTTGAAAAAGTGCGGATGCTCGGCTGCTAGCTGCGTGACGTACTGCGCGTCGGCCTCGTCGTGGGTGTTGAGCCACCAGTGATGCTCGTCGATGACGTGCTGCTGCCTGAGCAAGTGCGGAACGAGCGCCTGCAGATAGCGGCGGCGTCCCGCGGGCGTAACGCTGATCACGCGCATGAATCTCTTCCGCTGAATAGGACCGCTTGGACGTGCGACGAACGCGGCGCGGAACCGTGTACGATTCCAGTAGACGATGCCCGGCTCTGCGACAAGAGCGGTTGGATTGGATCCGCCTGGGCCAATCCTGCCCGCCAAGAAGAGGCGGCGCTCCGGAGAGCCCTTGCGTTTTATCGGACAAAAGGCCGCATTGCCTTGGCTGAATGATTCAGCGCCGCGGTCAAAAACCCTTGGCAGACGAGTAGTTACGCGCGCTTGTCGCAGACGGCGCAATCTGGGCGGCGCGGGACCCGGCGAAACAGGAAGCGCGGGCTGTTCAGGTCGAGCGTCAGCAGCCGGCCGAACAGCGATTCGCACGCCGACGATCTCTGCCATCGAGCGGCCAACGGCAGGTTGCCAATGAGCGCAAGCATCGGTGTGCTTTCATTACGGTGCGCAAGCGCGAAGGGGGCCATTTTCTAATGCTGTCCGCGGGTCGCGGACACACGCGCTAGGAATCGGTGAGAAACGGTGCGCGGCTATTGACCTGACGCGCGCTCGCGCTATCTTTACCCGCGACGCCCCACGGCGGAAGTGATCGTCGATTCCACAGCGACGTCGCCGCGGGGAAGCAGGAGGACGCATCGCATGATGTTTCCCAACAGCCAACCAGCCTTGATGGGCAGTTTGTTGATCCTGGGGATCGTGAGGGCCTGCGATCGGCGAAGCGTCGCCGGACGGCCCGCACGTTGGGAGATCGTGCATGAATCGGATCCATATCGCCGTGACGCGGCACGTCAAACCGGGCCTCGAGGGGCAGTTCGAGCAGGTGCTGCGCGACTACGCTCGCGAATCGCTGCGCGAGCCGGGCACCACCGGCGTGCACTTGATCGGACCGCTGAACTCAGGCGGCAGCGAGTACGGCTTCCTGCGGTCGTTTGAGGACGAACCCGCGAGCGAGGCTTTCTATCGCTCGGAGCTCTACCAGGAGTTTCTGCGGCGGGTCGCCCCGCTGGTCGACGGCGAACCGAGGCGCCGCAAGCTCACCGGACTGGAAGCGTTCTTTCGCACCTCGGGCAGTGCGCCGCCCAAGTGGAAGATGGTCGCGCTCACCTGGCTGGGCGTCGTCCCCACGGTGCATTTTTGGGGAACCGTGTTTTCGTTCCTGCCGATCGAAGGCATGCACCCGCTGCTGGTGCTGTCGGTGCGGCTGGGGTTCGTCGTGGCCACGCTGGGCTGGGTGGTGATGCCGTTGGTGACGAAGGCCTTCGGCTGGTGGCTCGCAGGCCGTCCGCTCCGCGAGCTACGCCTCGGCACCAGCGGCGTCTGGCGCCGCGATCCGCAAGCTCCGACCATCAATCGCGAAGTGAGCAGCGCTCCCGAGGGCGCGCCGTAGGCGCGGGCCACGGCCGATTCCTGGTTAGCCCGCCGTCTTGCGACGCGTGCGCGACGTACGCTTGGCGGGTTTGGCGAGCGTTTCCTTGAGCAGCTTGCGCGCGGCCGAGGGTTCGGCGGCGACCCAGTGCGGCAAGAGCGTTGCGGGGGCGACGCCTTGTTCGTCGTGCTTGAGGTAGGCCAGCACGTCGCGTTTCTCGCTCGTTTGAGCCTGAAACCAGGCGTCCCAGGCCTGCAAGTCGTCCTGCGTGTAGTTGCCGCGGCGCAGACGCGTGTAGACGAAGTCGGCCGTGACGATGCGGCGTGCGTCTTCGTCGGGGGCATCGCCGGCGACGCAGGCCACGTTGCGATCGCGCAGCCGCGCCTCGACTTGGGGATCGAACCAGCTCGCATGGCGAAACTCGAGCGCGTAGCGCGGCCCCTGCGGCAGCGCCTCGAGCAACATGTCGAGCCGCGCATCATCGCGGCCAAAGTCCGGCGGAAGCTGAAACAGGATGCAACCCAGCCGGGTGCCCAACTCGCCGCAGCGCTCCACGAACTCGACGATCGTATCGCGGGCCGCGGCGCTCAGCCGCGCCTGGTGCGTGATGCGGCGATGGGCTTTCACGGCGAAGCGAAAGTGCGCCGGCGTCTGCGACTGCCACTCGGCCAGCACTTTCTGCGACGGAAAGCGATAGAACGTGTTGTTGATCTCCACCGTCGCCAGCCGCGCGGCGTAGTACTCGAGAAACTCGGCCGGCCGCGCGTCGGCCGGGTAGAACGTGCCTTTCCACTCGGGATAGCTGTAGCCGGACATGCCCGCCCAAATCTTGCCCGTCGACTTGGGTGCCGCCGGCGGCGCGGACGTCGTCGCGGCGGCCGGCTTGGCGGGCCGCGCTTGCTGTTTTTGCAAGTAGTCGAGGCCCGCGAGAATGCGCTCGACCGTCTTGGCGCCAAACCCCCGCAGCGCCTGCACGCGGCCGTCGGTCGCCGCCTTGCGCAGGTCCTGGGGGCTTTCGACGCCCGCCTGCCGCCACAGGGCTCGCACCCGCGCTGGGCCCAGCCCGCGCACGCGCAACAGCTTCGGCAACTCGGCCGGCACCAGCCCGCGCACGCGCAGGAGTTCGTCGGCCGAACCGGTGCGCACCAGGTCCGAGATCACGCGGCTGATCCCTTTACCGATCGCGGGAATCTCGGTCAGCATGCCCTCGGCGACTTCTTCCTCCAGATCGCCGTACCAGTCCTCGAGCGACTGCGCCGCATTGCGATAGGCCATCACCTCGAAGACGTTCGCTTCGGTGATTTCCAACAGATCGGCCATCTCCTCGAGCGTGGCAATGACTTCGTTCTTCTGCATCGATAGGGATCCTTTCGGCCGGCCGGGGCTCCCTATCAATATAACTTCTGAAAACACGTGGCGACATTTTCGCGAGGCAATCCGGCGCGATCGGCTGCTCTAGCCGCGACCGCGGGCGGCAACGAAGGCGGACCGCAAGGGCGCCGCCTGATCGGGATTGAGCATCTGCAGGTAGGCGAGCTTGCCCTCGATGCGGCGGCAGGCTGCTTCGTCGGCCGGATCGAGGCGATGAATCGCGGCCCGCAGTTTCCGGCGCTCGGTGCGCGAGAGGCCCGGCTGATCGTTGACGACAACGCCCGTGACGCGCTGCCGCGCGCCTTGGCGAAGGACGCGGGTTTTTTGCGGGTTGAGCCGAAAGCCCTCTTCGCGAACGATGCATGCGGCGATCGTAAGCAGCAGCTTGATTTTCGCCGGGTCGTCGCCCGAGAACGTCAAGTCGTCGGCGTAGCGGGTGAACGTGAACCCGTGCTTGCCGGCCAGGCCCGCCAGACGGCGATCGAGCCGCATCAACACGGCGTTGCACAATCCGGGACTGGTGGGCGCGCCCTGAACGCAGACGCGCGGACCCACGGGGACGTGATAGATCTTGCCTTCGGCGGCCACGGGCTGACGCGGCGACTCGGTCATCACGACTGCCAGGGTCGTGGACACGGGGTAGCTGTAGCCGAGTGCGACGAGCAGGCCCCGCACGCGGCCGAAATGGATGCTCGGAAAACAATCCTGGAGGTCCAGTTTGATCACGATCGCCTTGCCCACGTGCTGCCGGGCGTTGCTGGCAACGGAGCGCCCCGCGCGGAATCCGTGGGCAAACGTGCTTACCGGCAGCTTCTTGACCAGCAGCGCGTCGAGCGTGCGTTGCAATTGCTTCAAGCGCCGCTTGGGGGCATGGATCAGGCGGTGTCCGCCGCGACGTTTGTTTAGGGCAAAGGTGACGTAGTGGGGAGACGTTTCCCGCTGGCGATGGATGCTGTAATGACGCAACTGGCCCTCGCTGATCTGCAAGGCGCGGGCGACGTCGGCTTCGCTTTTCCAGACGGGCAGGCCGTAGCGGCGCAGTTGCTCCTCGTCGGTGGTCAAATCGCGCAGGTTTCGGTTGCACGTCCGAAAGGTGGCCGAAAACAGCCGGTCGGCCTCCCGCTGGGACATTACCTTCTTTTTCTGACCGGGAACCCACATGCCGGCGGTGGGCTGGGGCTTGGGCAACAGTCGCGCGTCGCGCACCGCTTGGCGCAGGTGTTGCGGCTTGAGCGGACCGCCGCCGGTGTCGACCCGCTCGCGCGTGAGATCGGCGTCCGCTTCCGCCAGGCCGGAAACGTCGCGATAGCGGCGTCTGCCGCCGAACCAGGATGCCAGCCAGTCGAGCAGTCCCACCGGGTTACCTCCAGGCATGGGAACCGAGGACGATTGATGTCCGAGCCCGGCGCCGAACCACTTGCAAGGCGCTGGACTCATGGCCTCCCGCGTTTCGTACGTGGGAGCCGTGGCGGCGTAATACATGCAGAGTGCCACCGCGGCGAAGCACCGCGGCACGAACGGCTGGTTGCAGTTCGCCGGGCCCGGACATCACGCGTCCTCGTATTGCTCGTCTTCGTCTTCCTCACCCTCGTCGCTACCGTATCCATCTTCCAGCTCCCAGCGGCTGGGGCGCTTGGGCGCCTCGGCCTCGCCGGAGGCGGGCGTGCTGGTCGCCGCATCGACCCGCAGCGGTTCGCTGGCGTCGAACACGGCCAGCATGTGTTGGCAGGGTCCCTGGTTCAGCAGATGCTCCTTGAAAAACTCGCACTGGCAACGTCCGAAGATGATCCGCCCACTGTCGTTGACCACGATCTCCACGGGCTCGACGCCGCCGGCCGAGCCGGCGATGCGCCAATCGCGGTAGATGATCTGCCGCGCCATCTTGCCTTCGGGCGTTTTCAGTCGCGCGGTCTTGACCGTTTCCTCGGCCGTGCAGGAGGCGATGCCGACGCTGCTTTCCGCCAGGAAGCGCTCGGCCAGCTCGCGGCGGCGATCCGGCGGGAAGAACGCGGATTCGTCGGCCGGCTCTTCGAACAACTCGCGATGACGGTAGTCGCGCGCCTCGACGTCGAACATCGTGCGGCCTTGCCGGCAGAGTCGCACCAGCACGCGCGAAGCCGCCGGCCGATCGACGCCGAGCGCCTCGGCCACGTCGTCGATCGAGGCGTGAAAGCGTTCGCGCAGCAGGTCGAGCGTGGGCGCCAGTAGCGCGTCGTCACTTTCGGCGGCCGCGGCCAGCAAATCGAACCCGCCGGTGCCGGTAAACCCGCTCCCCGACCAACCGGTGAGCCCCAGCAGAAACGTCATGCCCGGCAGCTTCACCGCGTAGAAGCTCGGCAGCGCCCGACCTTTCAGGTAGATGTCGACCGAGTCGGCAAACGGTAGGAGCCCTTCGATCAACTTCAGCCGCCGCCGGCCCCAGACGCGCGTGGTCTTTTTCTCGGTGTAGTTGTGCGCCGCACCCTCCAGCGGCACGACGTGCTCCCAGGGCTCGAGCACGAGTCTGGCGTCCTGGCCCGGTTCGAATTCATAGCGCAGAGCCCGGGGCGAGACCTTGGCTTTCGTGTAGCGCAAGAAGCGAATGCCGCTGAGCAGATCGATCGGCTTGACGCTGATGCGGGTGCCGGGCAGGCCCATGGCGGCCTGGACTTGCAGAAACCCGCGGACCCAGGTATTGGGCAGATCGACCTTTTTTTCGAAGCGGCCGCCGGCGCCCTCGGTGCGTACTTCGAGTCCTTCGGGACCGATGCGCAGGGTGGTCGGGCGGCTGGTGCGCATTTCACCCAGCGCTCCCCACAGCCAGGCGCTGAAGTCGATGTTGGTCGTGCCGGTACCGACTTCGCCTTCGGCGGCGAAGATCTTCGGATCGAGAATCAGGCCGGCGTAGGACGATTGGTCCTGGCTGAAAGCCTCGAAGAAAATGCGATCGGGATGCACGGTAATCACCGGGTCGAGGATGTCACTCTCGGCCAGCCAGGTGTCGTCCGACCAGATCGCCTCGCCCAGGGCCCGCAGGGCCACGCGCAACAGAAACCCGTGCTGCACGACTCGGCCGTGAAATCGCACCGGACGCCGGGCGTTGGCCGCCAACCCCAGGGCCGCGGCATCGCGGGTCGATTCGAACATCGACGGCGAGGCGTAGTCCATCAGCACGATCATGCGAGCGCCTCCTGCAGGCCATACACTAGCGGCTGCTCGCCGCGACCGCGCAGCTCGGGACGATGGTGCAAAATGCCCCCAATCAGGCCGATCAATTCCTCCTTGGGATAGTTCTTGTCGGGCAACCGCAAGGCTTCCCGGGCCCGGATCAGGACGTGGCGAGCGGCATCGGCGTCGCCGCGGGCAGCGCTCAGCAGCGCGCCGAACGCGGCCCGGCGCGTCTTGCGGTGCAGGGCACGCAGCAGCGTGCCGATCAGGATATCGAGCACTTCGACCGCCGCGCGCCGCGCGCGATCGTCGTCCTGGGCCAAGACGCGATATATCAGACCCTTCCACCAGGTCGCGAATCGCCGAGGGCTCGGCCAGGTAGGCGTCGAACGAGCGCACGAACAACAGCCGCGCCAGCTTGTTGGTCTTGAGCAGTTGGTTGTAGTCGAAGATCGAATAGGCCGGGATCTGCGTCAATACGTTGGCGGCTCGGCGGGCGAAGACGGTGCTATCGCGATCGCGCAGCGCCTGGAAGTAGTCGCCCAGCCGGTTGGCCGTCGCGACCACTTCGTCGAGACCCTTGGGGGCGTAGAACGCGTAGCGCGGGTTGGATCGCGTCGCGTAGCGACTGGCCAGCAAGTCGACCAACTCGTCATCGCCCTGCTCTTGCGCGGCGGCCAGTAGTTTGGGAAAGCCCTGCCACCAGCTCGGCGCGACGTGCCGCCGAAACGGTCCGCGGACCAGGTCGGGGTAGCGGGCGTAGAGCCGCGTTGCCAGGCCGTCGTCGAGCGCATGCACCCGCGCCATGCTGAAGCCGGGCCAATTCCATTCCGCCGAGACGCCCGCCAACGCTCGCAGCCGCGCGAGGCGCTCTTTTTCGGCCAGCTGGTGGTCGTTGAGCAGTTCCGACACCGCGGCGTTGAAGAACTTGTCGTTGTGGCTGATGCGGATGGCCGAGGCCCACAGGTCCCACCAGCCTTCCCGGGCGCCAAGTCTCACGAAGGGCTCGACGCCGGCGCCGAACCACCCGCGGCCGATCTCGCGGAGATTGGTGCGGACGTAGGGCATGACTTCGCGGCCGCGGGTGTTGAGCAACACGAGCAGCGTATCGGACAGGTTCAGGCCGTAACCGATCGGGTGCCGCCGCTTGAGCTCGGCGTTGAGGCTCTCGGCCGACTGGCTTCCGTGCGCCAACGCGATCACGTCGGCCTTCCACTGCTTGAGGGGAACCTGCCGTCGGTAGAGCTCGTCGCGCAGCTTGTCGTCGCCGGCGGCTTCGGCGGCCGCGGAAAGCCGCGTCCACAATTTGCGACGTTCTTCGCCCCAGAACGTGTGAGGCAGGTGCTTGAGCAGGAACGGGCCGCAGCTTCGGTCGTGCTGGTAGAGAGCCAGCGCCGCGTCTTCGTTCAGTTCGAACCAGTCGTCGTATTCGTCCAGGACGATGGCTCGCGCGGCGGCCGAATCCGCCGCGGTGTAATCGGACAACAACGCCGCGTGCCACGCGTTCGCTTCGAGCATGCCCTGGCTATTCGCGTACTTCCAGCGCAGCAGGCGCCGTACCAGGGCCGAGTCGCGGTTTTCTCGGGCGCTATCGAGCCAGGTTTGCAGCCGCTCGGCGTGATCTTTCCAACTCGTTCGCCGCCACGAGCGTCCGCTGATCGCCCAGTCGGAAAAGTGGTTCAGTATCAAGCCGCGAAAGAGGACCCGGTTGCGCCGGTAAAGGACCGGCCCCCAGAACCAGGTCAGCCCCGGAAACGCCTCGTCGCGCGCGAGCCCTTCGAGATGATCGCGCAGCCGGCGATCATCCGTCTGGCCATCGATCAGTTCCTGTATGGTGCGCTGCAGGCGCTTGGCATCGGCCACGGTCGTGCTCCCGGTTTCCAACAGTTGAGCGAGTCGACGTGGGGCCGTCAACCTTTTGAGGGAGCTGCGCACCGCTCGGAGGGCCCAGTCGAAAGCGGAGCACGCCGGCGCTAGGGCGGGTGCGTCGTCCGCGCGGCTGGAGCGTCCGTAAGCTTGCCGGGCAGCCGGCGCTAGTTGCCTTCCAGCTCGATCTTGGTGGACAGGAACTGCATCATGTCCTTGAGCGAGATCACGCCCACCAGCGTGCCGTTTTCGACGACCATGGCCCGCGAGGCCTGGTTCTGGTTCATGCGGGTGAGTGCCTCCATGGCGTCCAGGGTTGGAGGCATCGTGTTGGCCTCGGAACAGGCATCGACGATGTCGCCCACGGTGCGGGTGGTCCACTCGTCGCGGGGCACGTCGCGGACGTGGCGCGTGGTGACGCAGCCCAGCAGGCGGCCGTGGTCCACGACCGGATACATTTTGAAGTGGTGGTGATAGACGTACTGGTCGACGAGTTGCGCAAGCGGCAGCTCCGGCGGCACGGTGACCGGATCGGTCTTCATGAAGCGGCTCACCGGCTCGCCCTCGAGAGCCCGGCGGACGATCAACTGCTGGTACGACATCTGGGCGGCGCCGCGGAGGAACATGCCGATCAGAAAGTACCACATGCCGCCGATGAAGTTGCCGCTGATGAAGCTGATCACGCCCAGGATGATCAGAAAGATGCCGAAGCCGGCGCCGATCTGCGAGGTGATCCGCGTGGCCCGGCGAATGTTTCCTTGCAGATGCCATAGCGCCGCCCGCAGCACGCGTCCGCCGTCGAGCGGAAAGGCCGGCACGAGATTGAAGGCGACCAGCACGGCGTTGATCAGGGCCAGCTCGCCGAACACGCCCACCACGGGCACGGGCCACGCCAGCGCGTCGCCGGTGCGATAGACGGCGAAGCACACCGCGGCGATGACGACGCTGGCAATCGGGCCGGCGATCGCCATCTGAAACTCGGCCTTGGGGCTGGGCGGCTCGTCGGTCATTTCGGCTACGCCGCCGAAGATGAACAGCGTGATGCCTTTCATCTGCATGCCGTGCCGCCGGGCCACGAGCGAGTGGGACAACTCGTGCAGCACGATCGACACGAACAATCCCAGCATGCCGGCCACGCCCATCGCCCAGTACGTGGCGGGCGTCTGGTCGGGAAAGGCCTGGGGGAAAAACCCGTTGGCCAGCGTCCACGTGATGAGGACGGCGATAACGACCCAACTAAGGTCGATCTTGACCGAGAAGCCAAAGAGCTTGAACAGCTCGATACTTTTACCGAACACTCGAACCTTCCTTCGCGACCATACGGCGCAGGACGCCGCGCTGTTGATCTACAGCCGCACCCACTCGGCGATATGCTCGTGCTCGAAGATGGTGGTTTCCTGCAGCGTGAGTTGCTGGCCGACGCCGCGGTCGACAGCCCGCTCGTACATGGCGTAAGCGATGGCCACGTCGAAAAACGAGAGCCCCACGGCGTCGAAGTAGATGCGCTCGTCGTCGCGCTGGCGGCCCGGCTTGTCGCCGGCCACGAGATCGACCAGGTTGCAGTAGATGTCGTCGTCAGTGAGCTCGCCGTCTTTGTACATGCGGCTGAGCGTTTGCGTGCGGTGCTTGACGGTTTCCCAGTCGTCGCAGACGATCTTGTCGCACTGCTTGGCCACGGCGTACTCGTCTTCCCAGCCGCCGATGTGGCTGTAAAACGAACCGGGCTTCATCCAGGCGGCCTTGAGCAGCGGGGCCTGGGCGCTGGTGGCCGTGACGATGATGTCGGCTTCGGCCGTGGCCGCTTCGCCGTTGGTGTTGGCGTGCACGAACCGCATGCCCGGCACGATGCGCGACATCTGCTCGATGAACAGCTCTTCCTCGCGGGCCGTCTTGGCCGAGACGCGGCACTCTTCGAGCGAGGGACGCACGACCTTCATGGCCAACAGGTGCATCTTGGCCTGTTCGCCCGCGCCGATGAACCCGATCACGCGGGGCTCCTTAGGCGCCAGGTAGTCGGCGGCCAGGCTGCCGATGGCGGCCACGCGGATGTTCGAGGCCAGCGTGCCCTCCATCACCGCGATCGGAAAGCCGCGCTCGATCTCCGAAAGCACGAAGATGGCCGTGAGGTTCTGGCAGTCGTACTTGTCGACGTTGGCGGGAAAGACCGACACCCACTTCATGCCGCAGACCTTCTCGGGCCGCATCGTGGCCGGCAGGCAGTTGATCCGCTCCTGGGTCGACTCGTCGAAGATCTGCACGATCTTATCGGGAAACAGTACCTGGTTGTTGCGATGCGCGATGATCACGCGCCGCACGGCGTCCATGGCCAGCGTGAAGTCGAGGCAGCCGGCCTGCAGGAGCGTCTCTTGCGAGAGGTACGTGAAGCGAATCGCGTGATGGTCGTCGGCAGATGGTGTGGACATAGGTCTCGGTCCGGAAGAATGTGCGTGCACCGCGGCGATTCACGGCGAAGGGGTCGTGCCGGCCAGCGGCTCTTCGCCCGGCCGCAACTGGTCGGGCGGAATCGCAAACCAGCCGACAAGATACCGTGACAACAGAATACAGGCTACACATCCGATGGCAAGTACGACCGCCGGCGCCGCGACGTAGCCCCGCACCACCAGTTGCGGCAACGCCACGATCATGCCGATGGCAAAGAACGACACGCCCACGTACGCCACGCCGAAGTCCTCGAGCGTGCCGCTGCGCAGCCGCGGGTCGACGATGCGCAGCAGGGCGATGCCGATGCCCACGATGCCCGTGTTCCAGCCGTAGACGAACAGGCTCCGCTCGAACCAGAAGTTGTGCATCAGCTTGCGGCCCACGAACCACAGCAGCAGCACCGAGTAGGCGATGCCCAACAGGCACATCAGCACCAGCGGCACGGCGTGCTCGACGACGACGGCCACCTCGATCGACGCCACGGCAAAGGCCACCAGATAGTCGGAGAGGCCCGAGCCGATCCGCTCCATGGTGGCGCGATCGACGTACGCGCCGAACCCCAGAGCGTCGAGCGACTTCTGCAGCGCGGCTCCTGCCAGCAGGGCCAGCGCGAACAGCGGCACGCCGTGATTTTCGGTCGTTAGCGCGCCAATCAGCACGTCGACGCCGTACGCGATGCCCACGGCCGAAAACACCAGCGCCGCGTGCCAGGCCAGCGTGTCGAGCGCCGTGGGGCTGGTGGTTTCGCGGCCCGTCTCGCGGCGTTCGTCCGCGGGCACGAAGCCGGTGCGGGTGCTCTCGGGCAGCTTGTAGTCGGAGGCGATCAGCCGCGTCCAGCCTCGTCTGACGGCGAGGTTCACCAGCAGCATGCCGCCCACGATGCCGGCCAACATGCCGACGGTGGCAAACGTGTAGCCCACGGTCAGCGCGTCGGCCCAGCCGTGCTCGACGAATACGTTGCCCACGGCCGCGACCGTGCCGTGGCCGCCGGCGAACCCGGCCGGCAGCATCAGGGCAAACCCGGGGTCGAGACTTGCAAAAAGCGGAGCCAGAACGGCCAGGCCGAACAGCATGGCTACGGCGTATTGCCCCATTTCGCTGGCAAGATTGTAGAAGAACGTGTCGCCCACTCGGCGCACGGCATCGCGCGCTCCTGCACTGCGCGGCCGGGCGCCCAGGAATAAGGTGGCGAACAGCAGCGCCACGAGCGTGCCGGGATAGCCGGCCAGTTCCACCTGGCCGTCGGCATCGCGCGCGAAGGGCACGATGTTCAAGAACTGGTGGCCGCCGACCAGCCCGAGCGCTCCGGCGATGATCGGCGTGGGCAGGTGGATCCGCTGCAGGGGCCGCAGGTTGTAGCGCAGCAGATGCCCCACCACCAGCAGCACCGAGATCAAGGCGTAGTCGACGAGCATCCTGGGCTTTCGTACCGGCTTCGTCAGCCGCCGCTGGCACGCGTGGGGCGACTCGGGACGACACAATAACAGCGGTCCCGGCGCGATGCCATACGCGGCGGGTGTGCCAGCAGAGCACATCGAGTCCTAGTTGGTCGTCGGCAGAGCGGGCTGATCGTGCGGCTTGCAGCGTTGCGGCAAGCTGCAACTCTCGCGGAAAGTTGAGCGGTCGATTCGAAAGAAATCGTCGCCCCTTGCGGCGCTTCGGCCAAATGTCGGGCCGCATCATGGACAGCCCGCGCTTAGTAAATTACAGTGCAAGGCGACGCAGTCGCATGTTTCGCAACATGCCGCGGTGACGACGGCACGACGCGATCTTCTGCCGGTGGGCGGCCAAGCAGGGGGCTTCGAGTAATTCCCAGGTGCCGTTTCCGCCATGGCGGCAATCCCGGCGCGCGTACCGCTGGGCGACTCGCGTGGGCGAGGAGACCTTCTATCGATGAAAATGCACGAGTTTCGGGCCGCCATTCTCGACACCGACGGAGTGATCACCAAGACGGCCAAAGTGCATGCCCACGCATGGAAGGCGATGTTCGATGAGTACCTCGAAGGCCGGGCCAACGACGAGGGCGAACCGCAGGCCCCCTTCGACATCCGCACCGACTACCGCGAGTACCTCGACGGCAAGCCCCGCTACGACGGCGTCAAAAGCTTTCTCCAATCGCGCGGCATCGAGCTGCCCTGGGGCGAACCAGACGACGCCGGCGACGTGGAAACCGTGTGCGGGCTGGGGAACCGCAAAAACGCGTACTTCCTCAAGGCGCTCGAAACCGACGGCGTCGAACCCTACGAAGACACCGTCGCGCAGATCGAGAACTGGAAGCGCGACGGCTGGAAGGTGGCCGTCATCTCGTCGAGCCGCAACTGCGAGGCGATTCTCCGCAAGGCCGACCTGCTGAAGCTGTTCGACGCCAAGATCGACGGCAACGACGCACAGCGGATGGGCATCCAGGGCAAACCGGCGCCCGACGTGTTTCTCGAGGCGGCGAAGATGATCGGGGTCGACCCGGCCCAGGCGATCGTCGTCGAGGATGCGATCTCGGGCGTGCAGTCGGGCAAGGCCGGCAATTTCGGCATGGTGGCCGGCGTCGATCGCGAGGACGATGCCCAGGACCTGTGGGACGCCGGGGCCGACGTCGTGGTGCGCGATCTGCGCGAGCTGCAAATCGCCAAGCACTGCCCGCCCGACGAAAACTGTCTGCGCCGCCCCTGCTCGGCACTGAGCCACGCGGGCTGGCTGGCCACGCACGTGAAAGCCAGCGAGTTGGCGCTGTTTCTCGACTACGACGGCACGCTGACGCCGATCGCGCGTCGGCCCGAAGAAGCCATTCTGGCCGACGAGACGCGCGACCTGTTAGGTCGGCTGGCCGAGCGGTTTACCGTGGCCATCGTTAGCGGCCGCGACCTGCGCGACGTGCAGAACATGGTGAAGGTCGACAACCTCGTCTACGCCGGCAGCCACGGCTACGACATCGAGGGCCCCGGCGGCATGGTCATGCGGCACGAAGAGGCCAAGGCCGCCGTGCCGCAACTCGACGCGGCCGAGCAAACGCTGACCCAGGCGGCGGACAAAATTGAGGGGGCCCATCTGGAGCGCAAGCGGTTCGGGCTGGCCGTGCACTATCGCGAAGTGGAGTCCGACGCCGACGTCGACAAGCTGGCGGCAGCCGTCGACGAGGTGGACACGCGGCACACCGGGCTGCGGAAGCTGCTGGGCAAGAAGGTGTTCGAGCTGCAGCCGAACGTCGAGTGGAACAAGGGCTTTGCCGTCACATGGCTGGCCGAGGCGCTGGGCTACAAGCGGCCCGAGGCTTCGATCATGTACGTCGGCGACGACGTCACCGACGAAGACGCCTTTCGCGCGTTGCGCTACCAGGGCCTGGGCATCGGCATCCGGGTAGGCGATGCCGCGGCCAGCACGCATGCGACCTACTACGTGAAAGACTGCCCCGAGGTGACCCGGTTTCTTCAGTTGCTGTTGGATTCGTTGCAGGGCTAGCAAGGTAAAGA
This sequence comes from Planctomycetota bacterium, assembly GCA_003389325.1. Classification (GTDB taxonomy): domain Bacteria; phylum Planctomycetota; class Planctomycetia; order Pirellulales; family PALSA-1355; genus LB-PLM-3. The sequence goes on along the minus strand of QQVE01000048.1, from coordinate 29,116 downwards.
TGATGGCCGAGGCCAGGACGAGCTACGATACGTGGACCTTGACCTACGAGGATTGGGATGCCAGTGAGCAGCCCAAACGCGAGGCGCTGTGCGCGCTGGGCAACGGCTACTTCGCCACCCGCGGAGCCGCCGAAGAGGCCGGCGCCGGCGGCCCCCACTATCCCGGCACGTACATCTCCGGGGGCTACAACCGGCTGGAGAGCGAGGTCTCGGGCCGAATCATCGAGAACGAAGACCTCGTCAATTGGCCGAATTGGCTGTGTCTGTCGTTCCGCTGCGAGTCGGAGGAATGGTTCAACCTCGACTCGGTCGAACTGCTCGAGTTCCGCCAGGCGCTCGACCTGAAGCGCGGCGTGCTCGAGCGGCGGATGCGGTTTCGCCATGCGGGGCAGCGCGAGACGACGCTCGTCTCGCGGCGGCTGGTGCACATGGGCGAGCCGAACCTGGCGGCCATCCAGTGGGAGTTGACGCCGGAAAACTGGTCGGGCCCGGTGGAAATTCGCTCGGCGCTCGACGGCTCGGTGATCAACTCCGGCGTGGCCCGCTATCGCAAGCTGAGCAGCAAGCACCTCGAAGTGCTGGAAACGGGACAGGTCGGTGAAGACGGCATCTACCTGGCCGTGCAAACCAACCAGTCGCACATTCGCATGACCCAGGCCGCGCGGACCCAGGCGTTTTTCGACGGCGAACGGGCTGTCGCCGAGCGCGAGACCCTGCAGGACGATTCGGGCATCGTCGAGCAGCGGCTGGTGGTCGAGTGCGAGTGCGAAAAGCCGCTGCGCATCGAGAAAATCGTCTCGATCTACACGTCGCGCGATTTCGCCATCAGCGAACCGACGATCGCGGCCAAAAGCGCCGTCAACCGGGCGGGCAACTTCAGCGAGCTGCTCGAGACCCACGAGCTGGCCTGGAAGCGGCTGTGGAACCGCGCCGACATCGAGATTCGCGACGGCGACGGCTGGCATCAGCTCATCCTGCGACTGCACGTGTTTCACCTGCTGCAAACCACGTCGTTCAATTCGATCGACCGCGATGCGGGCGTGCCGGCTCGGGGCATCCACGGCGAGGCCTACCGGGGGCACATTTTCTGGGACGAGCTGTTCATCTTCCCCTTCCTGAACCTGCGGTTTCCGGAGCTGACCCGCTCGTTGTTGATGTATCGCTACCGGCGGATTTCCGAAGCCCGGGAGCTGGCGCGCGAGGCGGGATTTCGCGGGGCGATGTACCCCTGGCAGAGCGGCGCCAGCGGGCGCGAAGAGACGCAGGTGCTGCACTTGAATCCCAAGTCGGGGCGCTGGCTGCCCGATCTGACGCAGCGCCAGCGGCACGTCAACGCGGCCATCGCCTGGAACGTGTGGCAGTATTTTCAGGCCACGCGCGATCTCGAGTTTCTCGCGTTCTACGGCGCCGAGATGCTGCTGGAGATTGCCCGCTTCTGGGCCAGCATGGCCACCTTCAACGTCCAGCGCGAGCGGTTCGAGATCCACAACGTCGTCGGGCCCGACGAGTTCCACGTGCAGTATCCCGATACCGACAGCGAGGGACTGAACAACAACGCCTACACCAACGTGCTGGCCGCCTGGACGCTCGAGCGGGCGCTTGAGTCGCTCGACTGGCTGTCCGAGGATCGCCGCAACGAACTGCTCGAGCAGTTGCAGCTCAGCGGCGAAGAGCTCAAGCGGTGGGACGACATCAGCCGGCAGATGTTCGTGCCGTTTCACGGCGACGGCATCATCAGCCAGTTCGAGGGATACGAGAAGCTCAAGGAATTCGACTGGGAGGGGGCCCGGGCCGAGTACGGCGACATTCACCGGCTCGACCGCGTGCTCGAGGCCCAGGGCGACAGCGCGAACCGCTACAAGGCCAGCAAGCAGGCCGACGTGGTGATGCTGTTCTACCTGTTCTCGTTCGAGGAGCTGGCCGGGCTGTTCCAGCGGCTGGGGTATCCCTTCGACCACGAGACCATTCGCCGCAACATCGACTACTACATGGGGCGCACCTCGCATGGCTCGACGCTCAGCGGCGTGGTGCACTCCTGGGTGCTGTCGCGATCCGATCGCGAGCAGGCGTGGCACTGGTTCAGCCGGGCCCTGGAGAGCGACGTGTCGGACATTCAGGGTGGCACGACCTCCGAAGGCATCCATCTCGGCGCCATGGCCGGCACGGTCGACATCATCCAGCGCTGCCACACCGGCATCGAAATTCGCGATCAGACGCTGTGGTTCAATCCGTGCCTGCCCGACGCGCTGTCCGAGATTCGGCTGCAGTTGCAGTTTCACGAGCATTCGCTGCGCGTGCGGCTGCTTCGCGACAAGCTGGAGATCGCGCTTGAGCGCGGGGCCTCGCTGCCGGCCAAGATCGGCGTCTGCGGCGAGGTGTACGAATTCTCCGAAGGCGACCGAAAAGTGTTCGATCTGCCGGCCGACGGCAATTGCTGAATCGCGGCGCGAACCTTCTGCGCTTCGGGAATTCGGTATCCTAAGCACGGGGGTGCCATGCGCACGCCCTACGTGAGTATGCTGAAAGGCGCACCTCCAGGAATCGCATGCTCACCCAAGGGTGAGCATGGCACCGCGCAGGCATTCTTCGAACACCCTCACGGCGGGGGCACCGCCGCTCTACGCGACCGTGATCTGCGGATCGAGATAGACGCTCTGGATGGCGTGCAGCAGGTTCACGCCTTCGTCCATGGGACGCTGGAACGCCTTGCGGCCGCTGATCAGTCCCATGCCGCCGGCCCGCTTGTTGATGACCGCCGTGCGCACCGCTTCGGCCAGATCGCTTGCGCCGCTGGAAGCGCCGCCGGAGTTGATCAGGCCGACGCGCCCCATGTAGCAGTTGGCCACCTGGTAGCGGCACAGGTCGATGGGGTGATCCGTGGTCAGCTTCTCGTAGACAATGGGCGACGTCTTGCCGAACTTCACGGCCGTGTAGCCGCCGTTGTTCTCGGGCAACTTCTGCTTGATGATGTCGGCCTCGATCGTCACGCCCAGGTGATTGGCCTGGCCGGTCAGGTCGGCCGACACGTGGTAGTCCTTATCGGCCTTGAAGGCGTTGTTGCGCAGGTAGCACCACAGAATCGTGGCCATGCCCAACTCGTGGGCCCGCTCGAATGCCTGGTGCACCTCGATGATCTGGCGGCTCGACTCCTCGGAGCCGAAGTAGATCGTGGCACCCACGGCCGCGGCGCCCATGTCGTAGGCGCGGTCGACGCTCGAGAACATGATCTGGTCGAACTTGTTGGGATAGGTCAACAGCTCGTTATGGTTGATCTTGACGATGAAGGGAATCTTGTGAGCATACTTGCGGGCCACGCTGCCCAGCACGCCGACGGTCGAAGCCACGCCGTTGCACTGGCCTTCGATGGCCAGCTTGACGATGTTCTCGGGGTCGAAGTAGATCGGGTTGGGCGCGAACGACGCGCCGGCCGAGTGCTCGATGCCCTGATCGACCGGCAGGATCGAGACGTAGCCGGTATGCTTCAGCCGGCCGGTGCCGATCAGCCGTTGCAGGTTCACCAGCACGCGGGCGTTGCGGTCGCTCAGGGCGAAGTACTGATCGACGTATTCGCCGGTGGGCAGGTGCAGAGAATCCTTCGGAATTCCGCTACAGGTGTGCTTGAGCAACGAGTTGGCTTCGTCGCCGAGCAGGTCGAGCAGTTTTTCCGCTTTTTCCATCGTGACATCTCCCAGGCGCGCCGTGGCGTGAGTTACTTTTCTCGTGCAGAAGACAGTAGTCCATTGAATCCGATTTGGCCGCAAAAGCAAACCGCGGCTGGCGAACTTCTAACGAAATCGGTGTTCGCGGCGACTACTCGCTGGTCATGATGAACAGCGGTTGCCGCTCGAACGTCTCGTATTTGGGGCGCAGCCGATCGTCGTTGTAGTACTTGTTGGTGTCGACCACCTTCTTGACGCCCGAGATGGCCTCGATGGGCACGTTGTCGTAGCAGCCGTTGCGCACGCAGACCAGCCGCCCCGACGAGCCGGCCAGGATCAGGTCGAGGGCCAGGTTGCCGAACGCCATCGGCACGACCGAATCGATGGCATCGGGCTGGCCGCTGCGGACGAGGTAGCCGAGCCGCTGGTTGATGACGTTCACGCGGCGGCCGGCGTTGTACTTGGGCGAGATCTCCTTGAGTTGCGTGGCGACCGCGTCGCCGATGCCGCCCAGCTTGCGATGGCCGAATTGGTCGGCCTCTTCGCCCTCGAAGTGCATCTCCGAGGCGTGCGAGGGCTGCGCGCCTTCGGACACCAGCACCACGGCGTACTTGCTGGGATTGCGGTCGCGGTCGAACGAGAGCAGCTCGGCCAACCGCTCGATGTCGAAGGGGGCTTCGGGGATGACGCAGCGGTCGGCCGCCCCGGCCATCGTCGGCAGCAGCGCCGTAAAGCCCGCGTAGCGGCCGAACACCTCGATCACCAGAAACCGCTCGTGCGAGCCGGCCGAGGTGCGCAGCCGATGCGTCATCTCGATCGTGCGCGTCACGCAGGTGCTGAAGCCGATGCAGTAGTCCGTGCCCGGCACGTCGTTGTCCATCGTCTTGGGGATGGCGACCGTCTGGACGCCCTCCTGGTGCAGCCGCTGGGCGTAGCTGAGCGTGTCGTCGCCGCCGATCGGAATCAGGTAGTCGAGGTTGAGGAAGTCGATGTTGGAGAGCACCGCGGCCGTCGTGTCGTTGATTTCGTCTTTGTATTTGTCCGCCAGGTGCGGCGGCACCATCGACCGCGGCAGGTGGCTCGGCCGGGTGCGCGACGAGTGGATGAACGTGCCGCCGGTGCGGGCCGCGCGATTGACGACGTCCTCGGTCAACTCGACGATGCAGTGGCGGTTGTCGGCCTCCTTGTCCGGCACCAGATCCACCAGTCCCGCCCAGCCGCGGCGGATGCCGAGCACGCGATAGCCTTCGCGAATGGCGCGATACGTGACGGCGCGGATGGCCGGGTTCAGTCCCGGCACGTCACCGCCGCCGGTGAGGATGCCGATCGTGCCTCGCTGTTTGCCCATGGCTGCATTCCCTCGAGTAACTGCCGCAAGACTGAACTAGTGAAACCGGAGCTTCGGCTTGAAAGTCGACTAGCGTCGGCACGATCAATCGTCGCAGTACACGGCCAGCAAGTCCATCGTCGAGACGACGCCCGCCAGGCGCTTCTTGTCGTCGAGCACGACCAGGCGGTGGATACTGTTGCGGACCATTTCCCTGGCGGCCTGTTGCACCGTGGAGTTGGAGCCGAGTGAGACGACGTCGCTCGACATCCAGCCCTGGACCGGCTCGGTCAACAGGTCTGCGTTTTCGAGCCGGGCCACGAGGTCCTTGTGGTCCGCGCCGCCGGCCTCGGCCAGCGCGTTGAGTTCATCGCCCAGGTCCTTGGTCATGCCCAACAGATCGGTGACCGAGATGATGCCGATGCAATGCCGCTCGACGTCGATCACGGGCAAAGCCGAGACGCGGTTCTCGACCATCACGTTGAGCGCTTCGCGCAGCGTGTCTTGCGGATTGATCGACACGACGTCGCTGCTGAGCACCTCTTTCAGTGGCGTGTTGTGCTTCCCCATTTCGAACTCCTTCCCTCGAGCGAGTGACGGCCCTTGACTGCATTCACCCGACAGAGGGGGCGACGCGGGGTACCTCGGCACCCGCGAAGCGCCGTCGGGCGGCAGTGCATTATGGAGGACCCGTCGCCGCAGCGGAAGCGGCCGGCGACGCGCGAGAATCGCCGTTGTGCGATACGGCACAGGGGTTTGAGGCTACGGCCGTGCTGCCGCAGACAAGGTGAAAACGCGCGGGCAGGTGTGTTGACGCGTGGGAAAGGGATGCTTAGAATTGAGACTCAATCTCAACTACAACCCTCGTGCGACCTTTCGGTGCGACGATGTCCGTAGGCCAAGAAATCGCTGGGACGCTGGTCTGCCACTGCTTTGAAGTGACCGAAGAGCAGGTGCGCTCGGCAATCGATGCGGGAAAGTGCACGTTAGAGGACATTTCGTCGATCACCAGTGCCGGCGACGGCTGTATGGCCTGTGTCTATCGACTGCGGCGCTTGCTGGCCGGAATGCCGGCCATGTGCAACCCGCCCGGCATGTGCAGCCAGTGCGGCGTGCACGTCGAGCAGTGTGTCTGCCAGGTTGCCTAGGTAACCCTGCGTGCTTCAAAACGGGTTCGCTGGGAAACCGCTTCGCATCTCCTGCTCACCTGTTCTCCTGATCTGAAGTGTCTCGCCCGGTCACGCTTAGAACAGGAGAGCAGGTGATCAGGAGAAAGAGACCAGCCTGACGGCAAGCCTGCGTGCGTCTGCCAGGTTGCCTGATTTAGAGCCGGTTCGCTGGGAAACCGCTTCGCATCTCCTGCTCACCTGTTCTCCTGATCTGAAGTGTCTCGCCAGGTCACGCTCAGAACAGGAGAGCAGGTGATCAGGAGACCAGCGGGCAAACTTGACATCCGCCCGACGGTCGCTGGCGGCGTCCAACGCCTACTCGCCGATCTTCTGGGCCAGGTAGTTCTCGAGGCCGGCCATCTTGATCAGATCGAGCTGCGCTTCGGCCCAGTCGATGCTCTCTTCGCTCTCGACGACCATCCGCTCCATCAGCTCGCGGCTGCCGGCTTCCTTGTGCTGGATGCAGAGTTGGATGGCGTTGTTGTAAGTGGCCACGCCCTTGAGCTCGAGAGCCATGTTGTTCTCGATTTGCTCCTTGGGCGTCTTGCCGACCTTGATCGTGTCGTAGCGGGCGATCTCCGGCACCCCGTCGAGAAACAGGATGCGGTCGATGACCTCGTCGGCGTGCTTCATCTCTTCGATCGACTCGTCGTAGAAGTGCTTGGCCAAGCTGTTCAGGCCCCAGCTCTTGCACAGCTTCGAGTGGATGAAGTACTGGTTAATGGCCGTCAGCTCAATGGTCAATCCAGCATTCAGCGCTTCGATGATTTGATCGTTTCCCTGCATGGTCGGTTCTCCCGTTCGTGTGTCACTTTCAGGCAGCACATTCTACGGCCGCACTGCCGCCATACCAAGGGCACACGCATCTCATGGGCAAACAAAAGTACCGTTGCGACTATGGCGCGGCCGGTTGATGAACCGCGCCTGCGTCCTTCAACTGAGACTCAATATCGGCACGGCTCCGGATGCCGCGTTTTGTCGCCAAAAGTCGACGTAAGCGATTGGCCCGTGCCAATGCTAGAATGGCGACATGAACGTTTCCGACTTCAAAGATGCGCCGGTGATGCCCAAGTGGTCGGCCTACGCCGGGCAGCCGATCAACACGTTCGAGCGGCGGGCGCTGGCGATCGCCACGGAATCGGACGAGGCGTTCGTGGCCCAGGGGTTTTACTACCAGGGCGAGTTCTGGAAGGCCGTCATCCCCAAGTCGGGCGTGGCCGCGATCATCGGCCAGCGGATGAACTTCTCGCCGCCGCGCCGCAATAGCGACGGCACCTCACGGCCGAGCCTGTTCTTTCTCAATCACGTGCAGGCCCGGCTGAAGATGGACCCGGACAGGCCGCTGTGCCTGTATCCTCCAGAGGCCGACCAGGAGGGCGAGCCGGCGCACCGCATCACCGATTTCTGCTACTCGGTCGAAGCCGTTGGGCCGCTGGGGCGGAAGTGGAACACGCAGGACGCGCTGCTGGGCAACCTGGCGCTGGTGCATCGTTTTCTGTCGACCGAGGACGTGGCGTTCGAGCGCGTGATGCGCGAGCGGATGACCGTGCTGCAATCGCCGCCGCTGCCGCTGGAGGCCGAATTTCGCAACCGGCTGCTGGCCGAGGCCGTGCGCGAAAGCCACGCCGCGGGCCTCTCGCGCCCCTACTTTATGATGCGGTTGCCCTTTTCGGCCACCAATTGCACGTCCGAGCCGCTCAAGATGCTCGACGAGGTGCTTCGCACGCCGCGATCGCGAAGGGTATTGCGCCGCTTTCCGATCCACCCCCGCGCGTATCTCAAGCTGCGCGGGCTGTGGACCGAAGGCCAGATGATCGCCACGCTCAACGACGAGATGGCCGCCTGGATCCAAGGCGAGGGGGGCAAGCAGCGGCGCGAAATCCACGTCAACAAGAAAAAGCAGCGGCCCAAGGACGGCGTGCCGGTGCCGGTCTCGTATTGGAAGCGCGTGACCAGCGTGTTTCGCTCGATGCGCGCGGGCACGTAGCTAGCTGCCCGGCGGGCTCATCTTGCGGCGGCGCGCGCGGGCCGTACAATGCCGGCCAGCGGACAGGAATCAGCGAGCAGGAATCTTTGCCAGCGGATGGTCCCATGGCCGGCGAACTCGATCATCTGCTGGAAACGCTCAAGCGCGGTTCCGCCGCCGAGCGGTCGGAAGCCGCCCAGCGACTGGCCGGGCTTGGCCCCGAGGCCCAACCGGCCGCCGTGCCGCTGGTCGAAGCCTGCGGCACCGAAGACGAATCGCTGCGCGAGTGGGTGACCGCGGCGCTCGAGGAACTCGGCCCGCCGCCTGAGGCCGCTGTGCCGCGGCTGGCACAACTGCTGGCCGACGAAAACCTCGACACGGCCTATTGGGCGGCCACGCTGCTGGGGCGGCTGGAAGAACAAGCCGCACCGGCGGTGCCCCAGTTGGCCCAAGCGCTCGGCGAGCATCACGAGCTTGCGGTGCGCGAGCGAGCGGCCTGGGCGCTGGGCAAGATCGGCTCCGCGGCGGCCGCCGCGCGTCATCCCCTGGAAGCGGCGGCCGGCGGATCCGAGCGTCGCCTGGCGACGCTTGCCGGGCGGGCACTGACGCAGCTCGACGGCTAGCTCAAGTGGCCAGCGATTCCTGCTGCTGCTTGACCGCTTGCAGATAGCGGGCAAACGACTGCTCGTTGCGGCGGCAACTCACGCCCTTATAGACGATGGCCAGCGCCCGGCGATGCCGCGTCGAGCGATTCGCCTCGGCCCGATGGATCAGGTTGCCGTGGTGGGCCACCACGTCGCCGGGCTGCAGGTGGATGGCCACCTCGCGCGCCGCGTCCGCGGGGCCATAGTCGGTGATGCCCTGAGAGAAGCCCAATACCTGCGAACGCCCGTGGGGCCGCACGGCGGCGCGATGCGATCCCGGCACGTACCGCAAACAGGCGTTCTCGTCGTCCACCGCGTCCAGCGCCATCCACAACGTCACGACCCGGCACGGATCGAGGCAGAAGTAGTAGTTGTCCTGGTGAGGCGGCGTTCCGTGCTGCGACCCAGGCGGCTTGTTGAACCACTCGGGCGCTTCGGGCACGACCGGCTCGCCCACCAGCGCTTCGGCCAGGCCGCGCCACGTGGGGTTGTCGCGATAGGCGGCGAAGAAGGCGTCCTGGTCCATGCGGTGCAGTTGCTTGAGCGACTCTGGCTGCGAGCGGTCGGCGTCGTAGAAGGCGTCGCCGGCCGGCAGACGCGGAACGACCTCGCGAATGTAGCGGTCGATTTGCTCCCGCAACTCGGCGAACGCCTCCGCCGGCAGCAGCGAGCGCACGACGACGTAGCCGTCGTGGTCGAACGCATCTTTCAGATCCGAAAAGCGTGCGGCAGAGCTCATGGCACGTCGTCCTTCGAGCCGAACTTCAGTGCGTACAGGTCGGCATCCTTCAGCTTGATCCGCAAACGGACCGGCTGGCCTTTGAGTTTCGACAGGTCGGCCCCGGTCTTCCACGTGATCGGCGCTTCGAGCTCGTCGCCGAACAGCGGCGGCATGTTGGCCAGCTCGAATCCTTCGATCGGCTTGCCGTCGGCGTCTTGCACTTCGACCTGCACGCTGCCGGCGGCCGAGGTGGAATAGTTCAGCAGCAGTTGCTCGCCGTCGAACGTGAACGGCTTGGTCGTGAACTCGCCCCCCTCGGCATCGGCGTGTACCGAGGCCAGGCGATGCCGGGGAACGACCAGCCGCCGTAGTCGATTGTCGGGCCAGCGGTAGTGCTCGCTGATGTAGATCGACCACTCGCCTGGGGCCGTTTCGGCGATGCCCCAGGCCGGCATGTTGCTGCGCTCGGTCCAGTTCTTCTGGTCGAGGCCGGGACGAACCCAGGCTTCGAGGAACGTGCGGTCCCAGTTCACGCCGTCGCGGCTCGACATGAACACCGCGTCGGAAACGCCCGTATCCGAGTGCTCGGGGTTCTTCGTGCGGTCCGGGCGGAAGCGCTTGGGAAAGGCCAGCAGCAGGTGCTCGGCTCCCGGCGCGGGCGTGGTGGCGCTGGTGTAAAAGTGCTCCATCGGCACGCCCTCGGCATAGCGATTGGCGACCGGTTCGCTCCAGTGGCGAAAGTCGGACGAGTGCGAGCTTTGCACGGCCCGCACGCCGTCGGTGAAGATGCGGCTATAGCAGGCGTAGCGCCCGCGAGCCGCATCCCAGAAGGCGAGGTTGAGCGAGTCGAAGGCGCCCTTGGTCATTACGGGCTCGTCGGAAAGCTTGCGCCAGTGGATGCCGTCGGACGAGCCAAAGGCATACAGGCCGGGCTCGACCTTTTGGCCCTTCCAGTTGGTGCCGCCGGCGCGAATGCCGCCCAAGGCCTTGTAACGCTCGTCGGCCGGGCAATCAGGATTCTTGTCGAGAAACGGGGCAAAGTTGTGCGACTCGACGCCTTTCCAGATCGCGTTGTTCTCGGCCGAGCCGTCGATCTCGATGATGCCCAGCTTGGGCCGCGTGAAGTGGACGCCGTCGCGGCTTTCGGCCATGCAGGTCATCTGGTTTTCCGAGGCATCGGAGCCGGAGGCGTAGCCGCGGTAGTAGAGCCGCACGATGTCGCCGTCTTGCACGACGCTGTAGTAGCCGCTGGTCGGGCCCTCCCAGGCGGCATCGGTCACCAGCACGATCTCGGCTTGCTTGGGCTGGGCCAACTCGAGCTCGACGTCCTGCATCTGGTCGATCATCGCCGGATCGACGAACAGCTCCCAGCGCGAGCCGATGTCAGTGGGCTGGGCATCGTCGGCCGCCGGCGATGCACTCGGCGCTGCGATGATCGCGGCAAGCGCTACGAAACAGACGAGCAGGGCAGGGCGGAACGGGGTAGAACGGGTAGGAGCAGCGAACGTCATGGGGATGCCTCCGGCGGGATGGTCTGAGGATTGGGGGCCATCATAGTCGAAAATGGCCACGAATGCCCGCTACTCGGGCGGATTCGTTTCGGCCAGCGGACGCGCGGGCGGGCCGATCGGCAGCAGGCTGGCCAACGCACCGGTGCCGACCTGAATCAGCAGCCCCAGCGGCATGGCCCACAGGAAGCTGATGCCGGGCTCACCGGTGAACAGTTCCCAATAGTTGATCGCCACGACGGTCGCCAGTCCGAAGGCGGCGCCGACGAACGTGCCGAACGCGGTGGCCCAGCGCACGAACAAGGCCATGAAGAACAGCCCGAACAGTGGCGACACGAGGAGGTTGGTCACTTTGAAGGCGATGTCGAGCAGGTTGCCGGGCACGATGCCGACGAAGGTGCTCAGCAACACGACCAATACACCAACCGAGACGGCCACGTAGCGGGTGCGGCGCATGTGGTCGCGTTCGGTGGCAGCGCGGCGGCCGAAGCGATCGAGAAAGTCGACCGTGATCACGGCGCAGGACGAGTTCAACCCGGAGGAGAGGCTCGACATGGCGGCGGCCAGCAAGCCTGCGACGACCAGCCCGCTCATGCCGCGTGGCAAGCCGACGACGATAAACCGCGGAAACAACTGGTCGGCCGTCGCTTCGACCGATTGCTCGGCGCCGAGCAACTGCGGGTTCTCGCGAAAGAACGCCAACAGCGCCAGCCCTACCAGGGCCAGAATCGAGATCACCACGGCGCTGGCCAGCAGCGAAATGTAGTACATCCGCCGCGCGGCCACGGCGTCGCGGGTGGCAAAGTATCGCTGCATGGCCATCTGGTCCGAGCCAGCGGTACACACGTGCCAGAAGAACGTGGCGGTGAGCACGCCGACCACCGAGATCCGGGCCGTGGGGTCGTATCCCAACGTGGGTGGATCCCAGTTGGCGGCCCAGGCGTCGGGCCACCAACTGCCGACGCCGCCGAGCTGCCAGGTGATCAGCCCCAGCGATACCAGCGCCCCGCCCAGCAGCACGAACGTTTGAATGACGTCGGTCAGCACGACGGCGCGAATGCCGCCCATCGAGGTATAGATGACGGTCGTCGCGCCCAGCACGGCGCATACGTAGGGCGTGTACGCGGGATCGAGCCCCGCCAGCGGCACCAGCACGATGCTGGCCGTGGCGTCAACGATCACCGACATCCAGAGCAGCCGCAACGAGAGAAAGAACACCGCGCCCAGCGTGCGCACGCCCCCGCCCAGCCGCGACTGAAGAATCTCGTAGGCACTGGTGTGCGGCAGGCGCACGAAATAGGGAATGAACAGCAGGCCGACGACCAGCGCAATCGGCGGATAGGCCAACAGAGCGACGAAGTACATCGGCCCGTGCGCGATCATCTCGCCGGGCATCGACAAATAGGTGATCGTGCTGAGCAGCGTGGCGAACAGCGAGAGCCCGACAGTCCAGGGCTTCATCGTGCGGCCGCCCAGCAGATAGTCGTCGGCGGTCTTGTTCTGCCGCGAGTAGTACCAGCCGATACCGAGCATGCCCAGGAAGTAGAGGGCGATCACCACGCCGTCGACGCCGGTGAGCAGGCTGCGGCCGGGCGCTGCTTGCGCGGCGGGCTCTTCGGTGCCGGCAAGCACGAGGCCCGGCCAGGCGGCGGCGATCAACAGAGCGGCGGTCAGAGAGCGGAACATGGTCAGCGTGTTGTAGTCTGGGGCGCCGGTACGCTGAATGTGCGCCCGCGCTTCGGCCCAGTTTAGGTTGGCCGAGCCGCTGCGTACAACCGGGCAAGGAACAAGCCGGCAAGTTGCCGCTGGTGCGCGTGCGCATTACACTCGGGGGTCCGTCGCGCGATTTGACGGCCACGCCCGCCCCTGGAATCGACTTTCTGATGTCGCTGGACCCTTCCGCCACGTCGTCTGCTTCGTCCGATGCACCGCGGGGCGAGCGCACGCAGGCCGCCTACCGCCGGGCGCGGCAGATCCTTCCCGGCGGCACGCAACTGCTCAGCAAGCGGCCCGAGATGTACGCTCCCGGCCGCTGGCCCGCCTACTACGCCGAGGCCCGCGGGACGGAAGTCGTCGATCTCGACGGCAAGCGCTACCGCGACATGAGCTCGATGGGCATCGGCAGTTGCCTGTTGGGCTACGCCGATCCGGACGTGACCGCGGCGGTGGTCGACCGCGTCGAGCGCGGTTCGATGTGCTCGCTCAACAACGTCGAGGAATTGGAGCTGGCCGAGCTGCTGCTCTCGATCCATCCCTGGGCCGAGCAGGCGCGGTTCTGCCGCACCGGCGGCGAGTCGATGGCCGTGGCCGTGCGGCTGGCCCGGGCGTCGCGGCGCCGCGATCGCGTGGCGTTTTGCGGCTACCACGGCTGGAGCGACTGGTATCTGGCGGCGAACCTGCCGCGCGAAGAGGAAGCGGAGAACGACCCGCTCGACGGGCATCTGCTGCCCGGGCTTCCGCCTTTGGGCGTGCCGGCCGGGCTGGCTGGCACGGCACTGCCCTTTGCCTACAACCGGCTCGACGAGTTAGAGCGAATCGTCTCGCGCTATGGCGATGAGTTGGCCGCGGTGGTCATGGAGCCGGTGCGGCACGACGAGCCGGCGCCCGGTTTCCTCGCAGGGGCCCGCGAGCTGTGCGACGCGTGCGGCGCGGCGCTGGTGTTCGACGAGATCACCTCCGGCTGGCGGATGACCCTCGGCGGGGCCCACTTGAAATACGGCGTGACGCCCGACGTGGCCGTGTTTGCCAAGGCGCTGGGCAGCGGGCACCCGATCGCGGCGATCATCGGCGTGCGGGGCGTGATGGATGCGGCGCAAGACACGTTCGTGTCCAGCACGTACTGGACCGAGGGGGTCGGCTACGCGGCGGCGCTGGCGACGATTCGCAAGATGATGCGCGTAGACGTGCCGGGGCAGGTGGCGACGATCGGCAAGGCGTTTCGGGCGGCGTGCCACGAGCTGGCCGAGAAGCACGGCGTGCCGCTGCGGCTAGTGGGCTTTCCGGCGCTTCAGTCGTGGCGCTTCGAGCACGAAGACGCCGCGGCGCTGGCCACGCTGCTCACCACGCGGATGCTCGACCGCGGCTTTCTGGTCGGGGTCGGCTTCTATCCGACACTGGCGCACGATAAGCAACACGTGGCCGAGTTTCGCGACGCAGCCGACGACGTATTCGCGGAGTTGGGCGAAGCGGCCCGCCGGGGCGACGCGGCTTCGCGGCTGGACGGCCCCGCGCGGCACACCGGATTTGCGCGGCTCACCTAGCGCCGTTTCTGCTTTTGGATTCAAACTCTCACCAAGGAACGAACAACGCATGCGATTCAGCCGAGTGAAGGAGAAACTACGACGCGGCGAGCCGGCCTTTGTCGTGGCCTGCCACTTCGCCGATCCGTCGATCTACGAGATGACCAGCCTGATGGGCTTCGACGGCATCTGGCTCGATCTGGAGCATCACGCCACCAGCACCGAAACGGCCGCCACGCTGATGCGCGCGGCGCGGGTCGGCGTGTCGGACATCATCGCCCGCTGTGCACGCTGGGAGTACATGCGCGTGGGGCGGCTGCTCGAGGCCGGCGCGCAAGGCATCATGTATCCTCGCTGCGAGAGCGGGGAGGAAGCGGCCGAGATCGCCCGCTGGTCCAAGTTCGCTCCCGAGGGCGAGCGGGGTATCGACGGCGCGAATCCCGATAACCCCTACTGCTTCGCCCCGGCGGCCGAGTACATTCAACTGGCCAACGAGCACACGTTGCTGGTCGTGCAGATCGAGTCGCCCAAGGCAGTCGACAACGCGGCTGAGATTGCCGCCGTTCCGGGCGTCGACGTGTTGATGCTGGGGCCCGGCGACTTGAGCATCCTCTCGGGCGTGCCGTTTCAATTCGACCACGAGGTCGTGCAGAGGGCTTACCGCCGCGTGGCCGAGGCCGCCAAGAACGCGGGCAAGTGGTGGGGCACCGTCGCGTTCCATCCCGCCCACGCCAAGATGCTGATGGACCTGGGGGCCACGTTCATCTGCCACGGGGTCGACATCCTGGTGCTAAAGAACGGTTTCGAGGAGATGCAGCGGCAGTTCAGCGAAATCGGCTTTCAGTTCGACAATCAATTGGGCGCCGACCAGACGCTGGGAAAGAAGGCATGACCGACCCGTTGCGTCTGCTGGTCGTGGGGGCCGGCTCGATCGGCGAACGCCATGCGCGGTGCTTCGCCGCCACCGGGCGAGTGCGGCTGGCACTGTGCGAAGTGAACGCGGACGTGCGCAAGCGTGTGGCCGAGCGCTACGCGATCGGCGAGGTATTCGACGATTATCAAGCGGCGCTGGCGGCCGGGCCCAAGGTCGTGGTAGTTGCCACGCCGGCCCACTTGCACGTGCCGATGGCGGCCGCGGCCGCGCAGGCCGGAGCGCACGTATTGATCGAGAAGCCGCTGAGCACGACGCCAGCCGGCGTGGACGAGCTCGTCGAGTTGGTGGCCGGCCGGGGTGTGACCGCGGGCGTGGCGTACGTCTACCGCTGCCATCCGGCGCTGACGGCGATGCGCGAGGCCCTGGCCAGCGGGCGGTTTGGCGAGCCGGTCGAGATCGTCGCCAACTGCGGGCAGCACTTCCCGCTTTACCGCCCCGCGTATCGCGAGATTTACTACAAGGATCGGGCCACCGGCGGCGGGGCCGTGCAGGACGCGCTGACGCACGTGATCAACGCCGGGCAGTGGCTCGTAGGGCCGATCGATCGCCTGGCGGCCGACGTCGATCACCAGGTACTCGACGGCGTCGAGGTCGAGGACACGGCGCATGTGCTGGCGCGGCACGGCCGGGTGATGGGCTGCTACAGCTTGAACCAGCACCAGGCCCCCAACGAAGTGACGATCACCGTGGCATGTACCGGCGGCACGGTGCGATTCGAGTACCACGCGAACCGCTGGCGGTGGATGACCGAGCCGGGCGGCACGTGGAACGACGAGCCGTCCGCGGCGCTTGAGCGCGATGACCTGTTCGTCCGGCAGGCCGAGATGTTTCTCGACGCCACCGCAGGCAAGCGCGAGCCGCTGTGTACGCTGGCCGACGCGCGGCATACGCTGGAAACCAATTTGGCGATCCTCCGCGCGGCCGACAGCCGGCAGTGGGAAACGATCGCCGGCGTGGAGTGAGACCGTGGCTGAACAACAACCGACCGTGGCACAACTGTTCGATTTGAGCGGGCAAGCGGCGCTGGTGACCGGAGCCTCCGGGCACTTGGGACGTGCGATGGCCGATGCCCTGGCCGAGGCTGGCGCCCGCGTAGTGGTCGCCAGCCGCGACGTGCACAAGGCCCAGGCCGTGGCTAGCGCGCTGGCGGGACGCGAAGCGGGCCGGCACCTGGGCGTGGCGCTCGACTATCACGACGAAACGTTGCTCGACCAGGGGTTCGAGGCGGCGGTGGAGCAAGTCGGCGGACTCGACATTCTAATCAACAACGGCCACGAGGCCCTGGCGGCCGATTGGCGGCAGGTGAGCGGCGAGCAATTCACCCGGCAGTTGGCCAATGCCACCGGCTACTTTCTGCTGGCCCGCAAGCTGCGCGATCACGCCGTCGAGCGCGGCGCCGGGGCGAGCATCGTGATGATCGGCTCGATGTACGGCGTGGTCGGTTCCTATCCGCAGGCCTACGAGGGGATTCAACCGGCCAGCCCGGTTGCCTATCATGCACTCAAAGGCGGCATCATCCACCTCACGCGGCACCTGGCCGTGTACTGGGCCCGCGACGGCGTGCGGGTCAACTGCCTGAGCCCGGGAGCGTTTCCGGCGCCGGGCGTCTCGCGCGACCTGGTCGAGCGGCTCGAACCGCGCGTGCCGCTGGGGCGGATCGGCCAGCCGCACGAGTTGAAGGGTGCGATCGTGTTTCTGGCGTCCGCGGCCGGCAGCTACGTTACCGGGCACAACCTGCTGGTCGACGGCGGCTGGACGGCGTGGTAGGCGCGATCGCTCCCGTTGAACCAACCATTCACGACAAGGCACATCCATGCATCCCACGCGCCGCACGTTCTTGAAGTCGTCGCTCGCCGCCGGTGTTTCGCTAAGCGCGCTTTCGAGTCGGGCGATCTCGGCCGAGGGCGATGTGCCCTATTCGCTCGCGCGCGACGTGCCGACCCGGTATTTCGACGGCGAGCATTGCTGGTGCCATCCGCGGGCCGGCATCGTGCCCGGCGGCGGGCACGACGGCCTGCCGCGCGTGGTGATGATGATGAACACGATGGACCTCTCGGGCAGCGACGTGTTCAAGGCGGTGTACTCGCTGCATACGGACGACTTGGGCAAGACGTGGACCGAGGCCGAAACGCAGGAGGCCATGGCTCCGCGCTACGAGACGATCGACGGCGAGAAGCGTCCCGTGGCCGCCAGCGACTTGTGGCCCCGCTGGCACGCGGCGAGCAAGAAACTCTTGGGCACGGGGCACAGCGTGGTTTACACGCCCCAGTGGAAGGTGGCCCGCGTGCGGCCCCGGCACACGGTGTATTCGGTCTACGATCCGGCCAAAGATCGCTGGCCGCGATGGAAGAAGCTGGAGATGCCCGACGCGGACAAGTTCCGTACGGCCGGCGCCGGGTGCACGCAGCGATACGACGAGGCCGACGGCACGATCCTGCTGCCGTTCTATTTCTCGCAGCCCCCGGAGAAGAACGCCACGGTGAGCGTAATGCGGTGCACGTTCGACGGCGAGGAGCTCAAGTACGTCGAGCACGGCGACGAGCTGCGCGTGGAGGACAAGACCCGCGGGCTGCACGAGCCGTCGCTCACGCGATTCGGCGACCGCTACTTCCTGACGATTCGCAACGACAAACGTGGCTATGTCACCCGCGGCACCGACGGGCTGCACTTCGAGAAGATGCGCACCTGGAAGTTCGACGACGGCAGCGACCTGGGCAACTACAACACGCAGCAGCACTGGGTCACGCACAGCGACGGGCTGTACCTGGTGTACACGCGCCGCGGGCTGGACAACGATCACGTCTTCCGGCATCGCGCGCCTTTGATGATGGCGCAGGTCGACCCCGATTCGCTACGGGTGATTCGCGACACCGAGCAGGTGCTGGTGCCCGAGCGCGGTGCCCGGCTGGGGAATTTCGGCGTGACCGACGTGACGCCGGACGAGACGTGGGTCACCGTGGCCGAGTGGATGCAGCCCCGCGGAGTGGAGAAATACGGCAGCGACGGCAGCGTGTTCGTGGCCCGCATCCACTGGAAGCGGCCGAATCGGCTGATGACCGCGGGCTGAGCGAAATTAGACGACCGCGTCGAGCCAGTTGTCGTTTTCGTCGAACGCCTGATCGACGGCCTGTTCGCCGCCTTCGGCATCGGCTTCATCGCCCGCGACCGGCCCACCCGCGATACCGCGATCGTTGCCGGGGTCTTCGAGCAATAGGCCGTCTGCGCCGGTCGGCTCCGACGCTTGCGACGCATCGTCGGTCGTGTTTGCGGCGTTCAGGGCCGAAGCCACCGGCGCGGCGTCTTCGACGAGCGGCTGTGCGAGCGCGGCGGCCAGTGCCGAATCGTCGGTTTCGGCGAGCGGTTCGGCGAGGCTGGAAGCGAGCAAGTTGGCGGCGCCGGCTTCGGGAGCTGCCGTGGCGGCCAGAGCGGCGGCCTGGGGCGCGGCGGCCGCGGCCGACTGGGTCGTCAGAATCGTGGCCGGATCGATCGTGTTGCGCAGCACGCGCGTGCCGTTGAAGCTCGAGGCCAGGAAAAAGCGGAGGCTGACGTACTGGGCCTGCACGCCGCGCTCGCTGAAGTTGTACTCCGTGGCCTTCGCCCCCGGGCCGAGCTCGACTTGCGTGAAGTGGTCGTTGCCCGCCACACCGCTGCCGGTTGTGCCCACCATGCCCAGCGATTCGGGACCATCGTAGAAGGCCGGCGGGTGCTCCTGAATGATCTCGTAGGTGCCGGCCGCCAGCTCGGTGAACGAGTAACTGCCGGTCGCGTCGGTCACGGTCTCGCGTTGGACGTTCTGGCCCTGGTTGTCGACGCCCACCAGGCGGATCACGACGTCCATGATCGGCAATTCGCCTTCGTCGCGGCTGCCGTTGCCGTTGCCGTCGACCCAGGTGTAGCCGGAGATCTCGCCGGTGACCGGGTCATCGACGATCGTGACGGTATGGCTATCGGGCGAGCCGAGCGAGACCTGCCCACCGGTGCCGTCGCTGCCGATGGCCAACTCGAGTTCCAGCGTTTCGTCGTCTTCGAGCACTCCGTCGTCGGTGAGCGTGATGTTGACGGTCCGCTCGGCGCCGTTCTGGCTGCCGGCGGCGAACGTGACCGAAGTCGTGCCCAGCGTGAAGTCGGCGCCAGTGGCGGTGCCGCCGGCGACGCTGATGTTCACCGTGACCGCCCGCTGGAGCGTGCCGCCACCGGGAATCGACAGCCGCACGACGATGCTGTGGGAGCCGTCAACCTCGAAGGTGGAACTGCTGGCCGCGGCGAACTGGATCGTCGCGGTGTCGTTGTCGGCGATGTCGAGCGTGGCCTCGTCGGCCGAGGTGTCGACGTCGATGTTGCCGCCCTGGGTGACGTCGGTGAGCGTCACGGTGACGTCTTCGCTGCCTTCGACCGCGGTGTCGTTGAGCACCGGCACGGTAATCACAGCCGTCGTCTGGCCGGCGGGAATCGTCACCGTGCCGGGTAGCGCGGTGAAGTCGCTGCCCGACGTGGCCGAGCCGCTGACCGTGTAGCTGACGACGGTATCGCTCGAGCTGACGGCCGACAGCGTGACGGTGAACGTGCCGGCTGTGGGTCCGCTTTCGCTGCCGTCGGTCGTTTGGGAAATGCTGACCAGGGCCGAGTCGTCGTCCGCGATTGAAACCGAGGCCGAGTCGTTGGCGGTGTCGATCGCCAGTTGCGAAGCGCCGCTGGTGATTTCGGTCAGCGTGACGATCACCGTTTCGGTGCCCTCGACAATCGCGTCGTCGAGCGCCGTCAGGTCGATCACGGCCGACGTTTCGCCGGCCAGAATCGTCACGGTGCCGCTCAGAGCGGTGAAGTCGCTGCCCGAGGTGGCCGTGCCGCTGACGGTGTAGCCGATCACCGTGTTGACGTCGGACACGCCGTCCTGGGTGACGGTGAAGGTGGTCATGGTGGGGCCGTCTTCGGCCACGTCGTCGCCGGCGGCGATGCTGATCAGGCCGGAGTCGTTGTCGGTGATGGTCACCAGTGCATCGCCGGCGTTCTCGTCGATCTGTAGCAAATCGTCGCCGGCGGTGATCGAGTCGAGCGTGACGATCACGGTTTCGTCCCCCTCGATGATATCGTCATCGATCACACTGACGTCGATCGTGGCCGAGGTCGTGCCGGCGGCAATTGTGACCGTGCCGGAGAACGACGCGTAGTCGTCGCCCGGCGTGGCCGTGCCGGAGAGCGTGAACGTGACCACGGTATCGGTGTCGGTGATGCCGTCCTGCGTGACGGTGAACTGCCCCGCGACGGGTCCGTCCTCGCTGCCGTTGCCGGTGGCGGCGACGCTCACCAGGCCCGTCTCGTTATCGGCGATGTTGGCCGAGGCCGTGTTGTTGTTCTCGTCGATCGTAGCGTCGCCCGAAAAGCCGCTGATCTCGGTCAACTCGATGGTCAGCGTTTCGGGGCCTTCCAACAGCGAGTCGTCGACGACCGGAATGGAGATGGTGGTCGAGGTCGTGCCGGCGGGCAGCATCACGGTGGTCGCCGGGGCGGTGTAGTCGTCGCCGCTGGTGGCGGTGCCACCCAGGGTGTAGGTGACTTCGACGTTGCTGGCATTGGGTTGGCTCATCGAGACGATGAACACGACGCTGCCCGGTCCGGTCTCGCTGCCGCCGGTGTCCACGGCGACACTGATCGTGGCCGAGTCGTTGTCGGAAATAGTGATCTCGGCGTCGTCGTTGGCGACATCGAGCGTGATCTCGGGCAATCCGGTGATCTGGCCGAGTGTAACGATGACGGTTTCTGTTTCTTCGACCACATTGTCGTCCAGGACCGAGACGTCGATCACGGCAGAGGTTTCGCCCGCGGCAATCGTTACGCTGCCGGCCAGAGTCTCGTAGTCGTCGCCCGACGTGGCGCTACCGGCGATGGAATAAGCCACCACCGTATCGGTTGCGCTGGCCTTGGAGAGCGAGACGGTAAACTGTCCGGCCGTCGGACCGTCCTCGTCGCCGTCGTCGCCGGCGGTGATCGACACCAGCGCGGCGTCGTTGTCGGCGATCGTGGCGGCGGCTTCGTCGTTGTTGGTGTCGATGCTCACCAGCGGACTGCCGGCGGTAATTTCATCCAGTGCGATCTCGATCGTTTCGTCCCCTTCGACCAGGTCGTCGTCGTTGACGTCGATCGTGAGGGTGACGCTCGTCTCGCCGGCGGGGATCGTCACGCTGCGCGTGATGCTGGCGTAGTCGTCGCCTTCGGTTGCCGTGCCCGCGACGGCGATCGAGATTTCGGTATCCTCGCCGGAGATGCCGTCCTGAGTGATGACGAAGCTGGCGTTCGCGGGGCCCTCTTCGTCGCCGTCGGCCGCCGCGATGCTGACGAGGCCGGTCTCGTCGTCGGCGATCGTGATGTCGGCCTCTTGGTTGACCACATCCAGAATCAGGCTCTCGTCGCCGCTGAGGATCTCCTCGAGCCGAATGATCACCGACTCGTCGCCTTCGATCAGGTTGTCGGCCAGCAGGGCCACGTCGATCGTCGCGGAGTTGGTGCCCATGGCGATCGTGACCGTGCCGGTCAGGGCCGCGTAGTCGGCTCCTTCGGTGGCGGTGCCGGCGACGGTGTAGCGGACGACCGTGTCGACGTCGGTGACGAGCGTTTGGCGAACGGTGAACAGGCCGTCGGTGCCCGACTCGTCGGCGTCGGTGGTGCCGAAAACACCCACCTGCGGCGTCTCGTCGTCGACGATCAGCACGGTCGCCTCGTCCTGGGCCGGGTCGATCGTAATCTGTTGGTCGCCGCTGGTGATTTGCGTGAGCGTGACGATCACGCTTTCGACGTCTTCCAGCACGTCGTCGTCGATCACGGGCACCGCGATCGTGGCGCTGGTCGCGCCGGCGGCGATGGTGACCGTGCCGGACAGCGCCGTGTAGTCGTCGCCCGGCGTGGCGGTGCCGGAGATGGAATAGGCGATCACCGTCGGCGTCGAGCTGGGGGCCGTTTGGGTGATGGTGAACAGCCCGTCGACCTCGTCGAGCTCGGCGGCATTGTTCGTTGCCGCGATGCGCACCAGCGCCTCATCGTCATCCTCGATCGTGAACGACGCTTCGTCCCCGGCCGGGTCGAGGCTGACCTGCGGGTGGCTAGCGCTGAGCGAATCGAGCGTGATCGCCACCGTCTCGTCCGCTTCGACCAGGTTGTCGTCGAGCACCGGCACCGTGATCATGGCCACGGTCGTGCCGGCCGCGATGGTGACGGTGTCGCCGGGGGCCGTGTAGTCGCTGCCGGCGGTGGCGGTGCCGCCGAGCGAGTAGACGATGACGGTATCTAGGGGGCTGATGGCCGATTGGGTGACGGTGAACACGCCGCTCTGTGTGCCGTCTTCGGCGCCGTTGCTGGTAGCGGCGACGCTCACGGTGGCCGTGTCGTTGTCGGTGATCGTCAGCGAGACGCTTTCGTTGTTGCTGTCGATCTGCACGCGATCGTCGCCCGCGAGCAGCTCGGCCAGCGTCACCATGACGCTCTCGTCGCCCTCGATCAGGTTGTCGTCGAGTACCGTCACATCCAACAGGACCGAGGTCGTTCCGGCGGCAATCGTGACCGTTGCGGGCAGAGACTCGTAATCATCCCCGGAGGTGGCCGTGCCGGCGACGCTCAGCGCCAGGACGGTGTCGACATCGGTCATTCCGGTTTGTGAGATGATGAACAGCCCGGCCGTGGGGCCCTCCTCGTTGCCGTTGTTCGCGCTGGCGATCGTCACGAACACCGGATCGTCGTCTTCGATCGAAAGCGAGCGCTCGTCGAAGGCGCCGTCGATCGTGATGCCGGGACTGCCCTGCTCGATCGCGTCGAGCGTGAGGATCACCGTTTCCGGGCCCTCGCTCAGGTCGTCGTCGATGACCGGCACGGTGATCGTGGCGGTCGTCTCGCCCGCGGCGATGGTGACCGTGCCGCCCAGCGGCGTGTAGTCGCTGCCCGAGGTGGCGGTGCCGCCGAGCGTGTAGCTGAGGACCGTGTCGGCGTCGCTTACGGCTGTCTGCGTGAGGGTGAAGGTGCCGTTCTGCGGCCCGTCTTCGCTGCCGTCGCTCGAATCGGTGATGCGCACTTGCGCGGTATCGTTGTCGGCGATCGTGATCGAGGCTTCGCGCTGGGCCTGGTCGATCGTGACTTGCGGGTCGCCGGTCTTCGATTCCAGCCGCACCACAACGGTCTCATCGCCCTCGACGATGTTGTCGTTGATGACCGGCACCGTGATCGTGGCGCTGGTGGCGCCGGCGGCGATGGTCACGGTCTGGCTCGGCTGGGTGTAGTCGGCGCCGGCGGCAGCGGTGCCGGCGAACGAGACAACGATGACGGTGGCCGTCGAGCTTTGAGCGGTCTGGGTGATCGTGAACACACCGGCGGTGGGTCCGGCCTCGGCGCCGGGCGTGGTGCCGGCGATGCGGAGCTGGGCCGAGTCGTTGTCGTTGATCATGGCCGTTGCCGACGCGGCGCCCGGCTGGATCGTGATGCCCGATTGAGCGGAGACGATATTCGACAGGGTAACGGTCAGCGTCTCGTTCGCTTCGACCAGCGTATCGTTGATCACCGGCACGGTAATCGCGGCAGTTGTCTGGCCGGCCAGAATAGTAACGCTGGTTGGCGGAGTAGAAAAATCGCTGCCTTGGGTGGCTGTTCCGCCGTAGCCAAGCGCAATGACCGTGTTTTGCGAGCTTGCCCGCGTTTGAGCGACGGTGAACACGATAGCCGTCGGCCCGCTTTCGTTACCGCTGGTTGTCGTGGCGACGCTGACCTGGGCGGTGTCGTTGTCCAAAATGTTCAGCGAAGCCGTGTTGGCGCTGCCGTCGATCTGTACGGACGGGTCGCCCTGCAGGACGTCGTCCAGCGTGATCGTGACGTCCTCGGTGCCTTCGACGATCAGATCGTTGATCGTGGCGATGATGACCGTGGTCGAAGTGCTGCCTGCGGGAATGGTGGCGGTGCCGGTGAGCTGCGTGTAGTCGGTGCCGTTGATGGCCGCTCCGCCGAGCGTGTAGCTCACGACAGTCGGACTGCCGGTCATTTCCGACTGCGTGATCTGGAACGAACCGGCGACGGCTCCCGCCTCGTTACCGTCCTGCACCTTGGCGACGCTTAGCCGGGGACCGACGGCTTCCTCGATGGTGATCGAGGTATCGACAAAGACGATGTCGGCCAGCGCGACGTTCGTGGCCGGCGAGAAGAACAGCGGCTGCCGTCCGGGATTCGAGGGCAGGGCGCTGGCAAGGCTGAGCTGACCGGCGCTGTCGGCCTGGAACTGAACGCTGAACAACAACAGCTCGGCGCCGGGCGGAATCGGGGCCTGCTGGTCGGTATCGACGCCGCCGACGTCGTCGATGAGGCCCGCCGTGGCCAGGCTGCCGAAAGTGCCCTGGTTGAACGTGACGCCGTGCGTGATTTGCTGGCTGGTCGTCGAGATCAGCGACGCGCTGTAGCCGACGTCGAAGAACGCCTGGAAGATGCCCGAGGGGTTGTCGCGAATGTCCTGCACGTAGGCCCGCAGCAGAAACTCGTCGCCGACGTGGAGCGTGTCGACGGCCTGACCGTCGGTGTCAGCGAACTCGTAGCGCACCTGCAGGTCGATGGTCAGCACGCGGCGGCTTTCCAGCGGCTCGAACAGCAGCTTGCGCGGTCCAAGGCTGGAAGTGTCGGATCTCGAACCCGGCGCGCGGCGGTGTTTCCGGCGGCCGCGCGAAAGGGAGCGGGAGCCTTGTGCGAATGCCTTGCCCATCTTGCTGTCCGGTCGTTTTGCAGGTTTAGATTCGCCGGCGGCAAAGTGGGCCGCTCCCTGCGGAAAGTGCCACCCAGAGGGACACGCCATTTCATATTGGTTGGAGGACCTCGGGGATTCAAGTACCGGGGGCCGCCCGCGGAGCCGGCACGCCGGAAATAGCCGCTACAAACGTCACCGTCGGCAGAGCGGACGCCAAGCGCCCAGCTCGTTGTGCTTTCCGAGCACGCGTCTCCGAGACCGGGAGCGGGGGGCAGGGCGGCAAAAGAAAACGTGCCGCGGCCCGCTGGGAGCCGCGGCACGTGATGCGTGCCTGAAGTTGATCCGTCTGGCGTACTACGGCAACTCGAACTCGAAGTTCTGGTAGACGTTGGCCGGCGGCTTGGCACCGGTCAGCGTGTCGACTCCGAGTCCGCCGTCGATCTCGACGATGTCGAGCAGGATGCTCGGCCACTGGGTGGCGTAGTCCATATTCATCATATGGAGCTCGTCGGCGCCCTCGTAGAGGTAGATGTAGACGTAGTACAGGATCGTGGTGTTGTCGATGGTGACGATGTCGTCGCCGTTGCCGCCATAGTACTCGAAGCCCGACATCGACGAGTTTTGCAGCGTGGCGCTGTTTTGCCCGTCGTACAGGTCGAGGTACACGCCGGCGGCCAGGGTGCTGCCGGAGATCGTGACCGAGTCGGCCCCGTCGTCGCCATACAACTCGAAGGCGTAGTCGCTCAACGGATTGAGCAGGCCACCGAGGCTGCTGTCGACAATGCTGGTGGCGCTGCCGTAGTTCCGTTGGCCCTCGCCGCCGAAGTCGTTGTCGATGTAGAGGCCCCAGGGGATATCGCTGTCCTTCATCTCGAAGGTGTCGTATCCGTCTTCGTTCTCGATGACGAAGCTGCCACCCGGCGGCACGACCGACGAGCTGCCGGTGGTGGTGTCGAGGACCATCGTCTTGGTGTCGCCGTCGTAGTTGACGACCTCGATGTAGCCCAGCACGTTGACGCTTTGCAGCGTCAGGTAGTTCAGCGTGCCCTCGGGGTTGAAGCCGTTGAAGATCTCGATGGCACCGTAGACGGTCGTGGTGCCCGGGCCGGCTACCTGGCTGGAGCCGGCGAACGAGATACGGCTGGCCCCGCCATCGTTGTCGATGTAGATGATCGGCTGGGCCGGATCGATGAACTGGCCAGTGCCGAACTGCGAGTTGGACAGCACGTCGACGGTGTTCGAGCCGTACGGATTGTAGATCTCGAGGTAGTCTTCCAGGATGCTGTTGTCGATCGTGGTCTTAGTATCGCCTTCGCCGTTGCCGAAGTTGTCGATGTCGGTGTAGCCGATGATCTTCGAATCGCGGATCAACAGCTCGGCGTAGCCGCTCGAAGTGGGATCCTTGTAGACCTCGAAGTAGCCGTTGACCAGCGTGTCGATGATCTCGTTAACGTTGCTGCCGTCCCAGTTCTCGATGTACAGGTTTTGCTGCACGCTCGACTGGCCGCCGGCCTGCCGTCCCAGGAAGCGGAACGTGTCGTTGCCGTCTTCGAGGTAGACCTCGATGTCGTTGATCACGCCGTTGACGTCCAGTTGCTGGAACGTGGGGGGATTGACGCCGTTGAAGGTGAACAGCGTGTCGTCGGGGCTCGAGATGTGGAAAGAACCCACGGCGGGATTCTGGTAGATCTCGACCTGGTTGTTCGAGCCGTCGCCGTAGATGTAGAGGTTGCCCCCGACGACGTCTACGTTGACCACGCCGCTGAGCATGGCCCGCAGCTCGAGCGATTCGCAGCCGAACCGCCGCTTAGGCTGGTAGCGCCGCGACCTGCCACCGCGCTTGGTGGCGCGCTTGCCAAATCGAAACATGAGTGACCCTCACAATAAACGAGTTAAGCACAGATGTACTCCCTAGCCTTGACATCGCCTACTCGCTTCCGTGTGAGTCGCGACAGGATTCCAGGTCAGCCCGCCGCATCGAACGACTGGAATGCCTGCCTCTCTGTTCCTTTGACGCGCCTCTGTGGTTGATACAGGTGCGCGTGTGAAGTTTGCCCCTTCCCCCGCCGACCGTACTTACAGCTATAACCAATGTCAAGCTTGCCACCCGCTTTTTTGGCACTCCAAGCGCGATTCTGACAAGCGGCACTCCCCGGCGCGCGAAACTTTGCTGATCCCGCAGGATTTACTGCCAAAACGGTAGCGCTAATCGGACCGACCTCACGGACCGTCGCGGCCCGCAGATGCTTGACTCTCCCTACCGCCCTACTATGTTGAAGGGCGCTTCGGAATCGAGAGAGACGGGCCGTCTCATTCGCGATGCGATTCGCTCGGGTCGCATATCGAACGCGGACATGTCCATGGAGCGACGGCACGGCGCGGCACGCAGCCGCGCAGGCTGTGCAAGACTGCACGGTACCACGGATCGGCAAACGTGATCGTACGCGCCGACGGCGCGGCCAGGCCGGCTGCGCGCCGGCGATGCAAAGGATGAACACTAGCTCGCGTTTCGTCTCCCGCGCGGAGTCGCTCCAACAAAATGCCGAAGCCGTTGATGCAACCCACGCCCGTCCCGCGGCGGCGCGCTCGTTCCTCTCTGCTCGCGCCCCGCAATGTTCGCCGCTTGCGACGATTGCTCGTCGAACCGCTGGAAGACCGTTCGTTGCTTTCGGTGCAACCGCTGGTGTTCGGCGGCATCGACGACTCGGTGGCCAGTCCCACGAATGCGGGGCTGACGCTGGCGGCCGATCTGGCCAGTGGCGAGCAGATGCCGCTGTTCGCTTACGAAGCGATTCGCAGCGAAGGCATCAGCGGCATCGCCTTTCTGCCCGACGGGCGGCTGTTCGGCACGACCACCGACGGTCCCGGCTCGTCGAGCAGCCTGATTGAGATCGATCCGGCCACCGGCGTCGAGTTGAGCCGCGTGGCGATCTCCGGCGGTATCAGCATCGGCGACCTGGCCGTGCGGCCCGGCACGAGCACGCTTTATGCCGTGCGCTCCGATCACGACGGCGCGGATCGCGGCGGCGAGATCTACACGCTTAGCACCGCCGGCACCGCGACGCTGGTCGGCGGACCCGTGAGCGACGGGGAGGTTGGCGGACTGGCGTTTGCCGATGCCGACACGCTCTACTACGCCACCACGCCGGCGGTCAACGTGCGGATGTTGTTGGAACTCGATGCCGACACGCTGAGTGTGCAGAGCAGCAAGCGCTTGAGCGGCAACGAGCCGCTCAGCGGTCTGGCCTACTGGGCCGAGATGGACGCGCTGGTGGGAAGCGGCGGCCCCGACGGCTCGCTGGTCGAAATCGACCCGGCCACGGGAGCCCGCAGCCCGATTGCGCTGCAGGCCCCGGCGCGCGGCATCTGGGGCGATCTCGATTTCCAGCCCGATCCGGAGACCCTGCGGCAGATCTATCACGAGGACTTCGAGGACGGCAACGGCCAGTACACGCCGGTGAACGACCATCCCCGCGACCTGCCCGGCTACTGGCATTTTTCGCTGGGGCGGTTTCGCGACCAACTGCTGAACCACTCCGTGTCGCACAGTTGGTATTACGGCCAATTCGAGACCCCGACCGGCGGCGGCAACTACCCCGTGCTGCAGTCGCACAAAGGCGTGCTGATTTCGGACCAGATCGAGCTGTGCGATTCGGGTACGTCGATCTTGAGCTTCAGCTACCTGCTCGACACGCGGCCGGCGCTCGACGTGGACATCGTCGAGGTGTACGTCGAGCACAACGGCGGACTGACGCTGATCAAGGACCGGGCCGGCGGCTCGCTGCCGCGCACCGGCGGCGATCTGTGGCTCACCTCGACCGAGAATATCTCAGAATTCAACGGCCAGACGATCCGCATTCACTTCCTGTTTGACACCGGCGAAGCCCCGCCGCTGGATCCCGAAGGCTGGTACGTGGATGACGTGCAAATCACGTGTCTTGAGGACGTCGAGCGTTCGATCGAGTGGGAGAAGCGAGACGCGGCGGGCGAGAATCTGCTGCTGGGAGGTGCGACGTTCCAGATCACGCCGAATCCCTACACCGGCACCGGGACGCTGGACGTCGTGGACAACGGTCCGTACGACCAGGACGACGACGACGGCCAATTCCTGGTGACGACGGCCACGATCAACGACGTCGTGATGTACGTGCTGGCCGACGACTACGAGATCAAAGAAACCGTGGCGCCCCCGGGCTATGCGAAAGACCCGGACCCGCGGATGGTGACGGTCAGCGATGCGAATCCC
>QQVE01000034.1 GCA_003389325.1 Planctomycetota bacterium | reverse complement strand
CGCTGGCTTTGCCGTTCGCGACGGAGGTTTCGCTGGCGAACGTCTCGTCCCGCGAGGTCACCTTCACCGCGCTGGGCGATCACGAACTCGACGGCTACAACGTGCCTTCGAACTCCACCGGGATGGTCCATAGCGAACAGATGTGCGAGCTGGGGGGCGAGATCGAGTGGGACGCGCCCCCGGACATGGTTCCGTCGCTGATCAACGGCACGCAGTGGAAACTCTCCGGCGCCGTTGTGTTGTCGCGGCGACCAGCCACTCGTGGCGAGCCGACTTACAAAATGGCCTTGCTGGGCGACCTGGAGCCGGGGGCCAAGGTCGACGTATCGCTGGTGTCCTACGACAAACAGCGATTGGCCGACTACCGCGCCGCGAATCCACGCACCGCCAAGTCAGCCAACGGCGAGCTGAGCCTCGCGCATCTGCTCGCGCTGGCCGAAGACATCGAATCGCTCGAGCCGGGCGACGTGCGACTGGTTGCCTGGCACGATGGGCGGCTGGACGGGATTCGCGTGCAGCCCTCGTCGAGTCAATCGCGGGCCGCGACGCTCGCCGTCGCGCACCTGGTACATGCCTCGCGCACCACACCGCAGCGCGACGTCAACCTCCGGCCCCAGCGGCCCGAGGACGATTTGTTTTTCGAAGCTGCCGAGCCGGCCAGCGCGCCTTAGTTTCGATCCCCGGCGTCGAGACCGGGCGGATGCCGATGATCGAGATCACCGACTTTGCCAAGCAGTACGGCGAGTTCACGGCCGTCGAAGGGTTGAACCTGCAGATTGCCGCCGGCGAGATGTTTGGCTTCATCGGCCCCAACGGCGCGGGTAAGAGCACCACGATCCGCTTTCTGGCCACGCTTTTGAAAGCCACCCGCGGCGAGGGCGTCATCAACGGCCACAGCGTCACCAAAGACCCGCTCTCGGTGCGCAAGAGCGTCGGCTACATGCCCGACAACTTTGGCGTGTACGACGGCATGAAGGTGTGGGAATTCCTCGACTTCTTCGCCGTGGCCTACCAGATTCCCCGCTCGCGGCGCAAAGCCGTGATCGGCGACGTGCTGGAACTGCTCGACCTGATGCACAAGCGCGACGATTTCGTCAACGGCCTGTCGCGGGGCATGAAGCAGCGGCTGTGCCTGGCCAAGACGCTGTTGCACGACCCGCCGGTGCTGATCCTCGACGAGCCGTCGAGCGGTCTCGATCCGCGGGCTCGGCTCGAGGTGAAGGCGCTGTTGCGCGAGTTGCGGCGGATGGGCAAGACCATTCTGATCTCGAGCCACATTCTGACCGAGCTGGCCGATTGCTGCACGTCGATCGGCATCATCGAGCGCGGTCAGTTGCTGATGCACGGCCCGATCCAGGACGTCTATCGCCGCATCCGCCGCAATCGTCACGTCGAGGTCAAGTTTATCGACGGCATGGAGGCCGGCCTCTCGGTGATTCGCAGCAACCCGCACACGCGCGACGTGCAGGTCGAGGACCATCGCGTGCAGGTGGAGCTCGAAACCGACGACGAGGGCGTCTACAACCTGATGTGCCAACTCACGGGCAGCGGAGCCCGGCTGCGCTCGTTTCACGAGAAAGAGCCTACGCTGGAAGACGTGTTCATGCTTGTCACCAAGGGCCTGGTCACGTAGGGCCGCGGCGGACAACGCTCGCCGAGCGGCGATGCGATTTCGCGCATGCGAGAATGCGCCGGTGGCATCTGTGGTTCCCGGAGGCGATGATTGAGGCGGTTCTCCCCGCCCCCGCGCCCTCTGCGAGTGCCCGCCATGCCCGCCTTCGACGACTCGGAACACACCAACAGCGTGCCGGACAAGTTGCGGCTGCTTCAAGCGGCTTTCCAGTCGGGCCGATTCGACCTGGGGATGTCGCTGGCCGAATCGATCAAGGAGACGCTCCGGTTCGAGCGCCAGGTGCAGTCGCCCGCGGAAGAACCGGTCGTTGCGGCAGATCGCGCGATTGCCGTGGGCGAACTTCCCGGGCCGTGGGCCGATTGGGCGCGGGGCTGGAAGCACTGCCGAGTGCTCGACCTGTTCGAAACGGTGGGCATCGAGCGCCGCGGCGAGCCGGTCGACTTGGCCTGGGCCGTGCTGGATAGCCAGGCCACGGATTTGGGCCGCGAGCTGCGCGTGGCCCGGCTCGACTCGGCCAAGGGAACGCTGCACGAGTTGCCCTCGCAAGTCTATGCCGAGAGCCGCGGCGGCGGGCAGCGCCGCTGCCGCCTGGTGTTTGCCGCCGACGTGCCCGCTCATGGGCAGGCCACGTATTTCGTCTTTCACGACAATCCGCACGCCGAGCGGCCCGACTACACTACCGACTTGCACACCGCGGGCGAAGGCTACAGGCTCGACATCGACAACCGTCACTACCAGGCCCAACTGTCGCGCCAGTCGGGTCAACTCGAGCGGCTCATCTACAAGCGGCAGCACGGACTGGAACTCTACGCCGGAGGCAAGGGGCACGGCGAGCCGCCGGGCATCGATTGGGCGCACGACTACGTCGACCGCGGCGGCTTTCAGAAACTGCGGATGCGAAACTGGGCCGAGTGTCCGAACTATGAAGTGGTGCGCGGCCCGTTGTGCGTGCAGGTGCGGCGATGGGGCTTTCCCCACAGCCCGATCCATCCGGTGTTCACGCCCAGCCGGATTCACATGGACCAGACGTATACGTTTTATGCCGCCCTGCCCTACTTCTTCAAGCAGAGCCGCTTCGACGTCGTGGCCGACGTCGACATCGAAGCGATGCGCGACGACGAGTGGGTCTTGTCGGGCTACTCGTTTACCGACCTGCTGTGGATCGATGCGCAGGGAAAGATTCACGAAGGACCTGTGCCGGCGAGCGAGATGACGAACCTGTGGGGTGTCGGCTTCTACCACGCGCAAAGCCGCGACGCATTTGTCGCCTTATGGCTGGAACATGAGGGCGACGGCGTCAGTGTCTCGCACGGCGGCGCGCCGACCTTGCACTACGACGGCCACGGCCAGCTTTGGAGCCGATATCCGGCCGAGCGCACGAGCTTGAAGGCCGGCACTTCGCTACGGCAGCGCAACGCGTATCTGGTCTCGCCCTACGAGACCGAGGGGGGCGACAGGCAGATCGAGCAGTTGCGCCACCGTTTGCTGCACCCCTGCGACGCGCGTGCCGGCGAGCCGCCGCGCGTGGATGCGAAATCGACCGTGGGCACGCTGGCTCGATTCGGCGAAACGCGGGACACCGCCCCGTTGAAATCGGCCATCTGGGAAGCACTGCGGGGCGTGCGCGACGAACAACTCTATACGATCGATGCCAATGTGGTCGACATGGGCTACGTGTACGACGTGCGCGAGCGCGACGGCGTGGTGACGGTCGTCGTGACGATGCCTCATCGCGGCCGGCCCGTGATCGAGTTTCTGGAAAGTGCCGGCGGCGGCCGGGTCGACGAGGGGATTCGCGAGCGTGTGGCAAGGATCGCCGGCGTGCGCGACGTGCTGGTCGAGGCGACGTGGAATCCCGCCTGGAGCGTATCGCGTTTGACCGATGCGGGACGCCGGGCACTGGGGTTGGACGCGTAACGGAGCCGCGCCCGCGTATTGGGGGCTTGCGCCGAGCGGGTTTTCGGCCTGGGCAAGCTATAAGCCGCCGTGATGCTGGGCCCCCGAATTCCTAGACCTGGGATGCATCGGCGGTTACAATCGAACGCTACGGCCTGCCTGATAAGCTTCCTTCCTGACTTGGGTTTCCGGACCCCTCGCCCCTCGAGGCGTTTGCATGTGGCGGACAGGTTCATTCCCCGGTGTCTGGGCGACGCTCTTGTGTCTGGCGGTTCTGGCCGGCTGCAATCGCCACGTCGCCGAGAAGGCTCCGCCCAAGAAAGCCCCGGCGGCCGAGCCCGAGCAGACCGTGCAAGTGGTCGAGGCCAAGCTGCAGCCCTGGCCGAGTGTGGTTCGCGCCCAGGGCACGCTCATCGAGGACGAGTACGCTCTGCTGGGTGCCAAGGTGGCCGGCCGCGTCAAGGAAGTGCTCGTGGACATCGGCACAAGCGTCTCCGAAGGCCAGACGGTCGCCGTGCTGGACGACGAAGAGTTCGACTTGAAAGTGCAGCAGGCCGAGGCCCAGGTGGCACAGGCTCGCGCGACGCTGGGGCTCAAGCAGGGAGTGCCCGACGACAAGCTCGATCCGTTGCGGGCGGCTCCGGTGTTGCAGGAGCGGGCCATGCTGGAGGAGGCCCGATTCAACGTCCAGCGCGTCAAGGGGCTGATCGGCAAGGGAATCGTGACGCAAGAAGAAATCCAGGCCCGCGAATCGGCCCAGCGCGTGGCCGAGGCACGCTTCGCCGCGGCGCTCAATTCGGTGCAGGAACAGATCGCCCTGCTCAAGCTGCGGCGCTCGGAGTTGGCCCTGGCCGTGCAGAACCGCCAGGATGCCGAACTGAAGGCCCCATTCGTGGGCATCATTCAAGAGACGCACGTCGCCCCGGGCAGCTACGTCAACGTAGGGCAACCCGTGGCCGCGCTCGTGCGGACCGACCCCTTGCGATTCCGCGCCGGCGTGCCTGAGCGCAGCGCGATGGGGGTGGCCGTGGGCCAGCCGATTCGCATCCTGCTGGAAGGGCAGGTACAGCCGGTCGAAGCGCGCATTTCGCGCATCAGCCCGGCGCTCGACGTCAGCAGTCGAGCGCTGATGATCGAGGCCGACATTGACAACACCGCGGGGCGGCTGCGTACCGGGCTGTTCGCCGAGGCCGAGATTCTGGTCGATGCTGACCAGCAGGTGCTGGCAGTTCCCGCTAGCAGCGTCGTGTCGTTCGGCGGCGTGGAAAAGGTGTGGGCCGTCAAAGACAACCAGGCCGAGCCGCGGCAGATCCGCGTCGGTCGGCGCCAGGGCGAGATAGTCGAGGTAATCGAAGGGCTCGAGGCCGGCGAGATGATCGTCTACGAGGGCGACCAGGGGCGCGAGGGCGTGGTTCGCGCCGTGCGCCAGCCGAGCGAGGACCTGCCCAGCGGCGACCGCGCCGCCCTGTCGGGAGGGTGATTCACGCCCAATCCGTGTTTTGACGTTTTCGAGGGAATCGATCCTTGCAGTGGCTCGCTGAAGTTTGTGTCCGCCGACCGGTGTTTGCACTGACGCTGGTGCTCGCCATGGTCGTGGCCGGCGTGGCCGCGTACCAGCAGTTGGGGATCGATCGCTTTCCCGAGATGGATCTGCCGACGATCTTCGTCTTTACGACCTATCCCGGCGCCTCACCCGAGGAGATCGAGACCGAGATCACCCAGGTGCTCGAGGACGCCGTGGCCACGGTGGCGGGCATCGACGAGTTGCGTTCGCTTTCTCGCGACGGCAACTCGATCGTGATCATGAGTTTCAACCTGGATCGCGACATTGACGTGGCGGCCCAGGACGTGCGCGACGCCGTGGCCGGCGTGGCCAACCGGCTGCCGTTCGACTGCGATCCGCCGGTGGTCAGCAAGGCCGATCTCGATTCGTCGCCGATCCTCTCGCTGGCCCTCTCGGGCAACCGCGAAAGCCGCGAACTCTTCGTGCTGGCCGATCGCTACGTGAAGAACATCATCGAGAGCGCCCACGGCGTCTCCGAGGTGCGCATCGCCGGCGCGATGGACCGCGCGATCCAGGTCAACATCGAGGCCCGCCGCCTGGCCGCCTACGAGCTCTCGATCGTGCAGGTGCGCGAGGCCCTGGCGCGGCAGAACACCGACGTTCCCGGCGGCAAGGTCGACACGGGACCGCGTGAGCTCTCGTTGCGTACGATGGGCCGCGTGCGCGAACCTGAGGACTTTCTCGACCTCGTCGTCGCCAGTTCGCGGGGCACGCCGGTGCGGTTGCGCGACCTGGGCCAGGTGCGTGACGCCTCGAAGGAGGTGCGCACGCTCGCGCGGCTCGACGGCGAGCCGGCCGTGGTGCTGTACATACAACGGCAGTCGGGCACCAACACGGTCGAGGTGATTCAGGCCGTCAAGGACCGTCTCGACCGGTGCCGCGGGTTGCTGCCGCCGGACGTGGAGTTGAAAGTCATCCAGGATCAGTCGCGGTACATCAACGCGGCCATGCACGAGATTCAGGGGCACCTGATCACCGGCAGCATCCTGGCCACGATCGTCGTGCTGTTGTTCATGCGCTCTTGGCGCTCGACGCTGATCGCTGCCGTGGCCATCCCCGGCTCGATCATCTCCACGTTCGCCGTGATGCGGTTTCTCGACTTCACGCTGAACAACGTCACGATGCTGGCCCTGGTGCTGATGGTGGGTGTCGTGATCGACGACGCGATCGTCGTGCTCGAGAACGTGTATCGCTTCATCGAAGAAAAAGGGATGTCGCCCGTGCAGGCGGCGATCGAGGGCACGCGCGAAATCGGCTTGGCCGTGCTGGCCACCACGCTTTCGCTGGTCATCGTATTCCTGCCCGTGTCGTTTCTCTCCAGCGTCACCGGCCGCATGCTCTATCAGTTCGGCATGACTGCCGTGGTGGCGATCATGATCTCGATGCTGATCAGCTTCTCGCTGACGCCGATGATGTGTTCGCGCTTGTTGCGCCCCGTGAAGGCGGGAGCGGGCGGGCCGAGATCGCGCCGCGGCCCCTACCACTGGCTGGAGCTGGCATACGTCGGGTGCCTGCGGCTGGCCATGCGCTTGCGCTGGGGCGTGCTCGCGGTGGTCATCGTCGTGATCGCTTCGAACTTCTGGTTGTACGACATGGTGCACCAGGACTACGTGCCCACCAACGTCGACGAGTCGGAGTTCGAGATCCGGCTCACGGCGCAGGAAGGAGCCTCGCTGGCTGCGATGGACGAGACGACGCGAGCCGTCGAAGCCGAGCTGGAGGAAATTCCCGGTATCGTGCACGTGCTCACTTCCGTCGGGGGGCGGTTTTCCTCGGCGATGAACAATGCCGAGATCTACATCCAGGTCGAGGACATCGAGACGCGCAGCTTCAGTCTCGGGCGCCTCTGGCGCGAAACGCTCAACGGCCAGCCGATGGCCGCCTTCGAAGGCAACTACTCGCAGCGCGACGTGATGCACGCAGTGCGGCAGCGCTTGAGCAAGTTCGACGAGTTGACGCTCTCGGTGCGCAACCTCACCAGCCTGCGGCAAGGCGCTCCGGTCGACATCGACTTCGTCATCGAGGGTCCCGATATCAACGTGCTGGCCCGAGTCAGCGAAGAACTCCGCCAGCTCGTGGCGGCCGAGCCGGGCATCGTCGACACATACACCACGCTGCGCATGGACATGCCGGAGCTGCGCGTGGATATCGATCGCGAGCGGGCCGCGGCACTGGGCGTCGACGTGCAGGAAATCGCCGAGACGCTACGGATTGCCGTCGGCGGCGACGACCGCGCCTCGCGCTACCACGACGAGGAGGCCGACGATACCTACGACGTCGAGTTGCGCCTGGTCGGTATCGATCGCTCGAGCCGCAACGCGATCAGCCAACTGTACGTGCGCACGGGTCCCCAGGCGCTGGCCAACCGGCTTGTGTCGACCGGGCCAAGCGCGGCCGACGACTCACCCAGGCGATCGGAACAAAATCCATCGCTGACGCGGTTGGACAACGTCGTGCGATTCTACGACGCTGAGACTCCGCCGCGCATCGACCGCGTCGATCGCCAGCGGATGGCTGCCGTGCGGGCCAACCTGGGTCCGGGCTATGCCCTGGCCGACCGCATCGACGTCTTCAAGGCCAAGGCCGAAGAGATGGGCTTACCCCCCGGGTACGTCACTCGGGTGTCGGGCCGCGGCCGGGAGTTGGACCGCACGTTCAAGGATTTCGGCTGGACGTTTACGCTGTCGTTCATCTTCATGTACTTGGTGCTCGCCGCGCAGTTCGAGCACCTCGTGCATCCGCTGACCATCCTGATTTCGCTGCCGCTGGCGATTCCATTCGGCCTGCTGAGCCTGTTGATCGGCGGCGAGACGCTGAATCTCTACTCGGCACTCGGCATCCTGGTGCTGTTCGGCGTGGTGAAGAAGAACTCCATCTTGCAGGTCGACCACACCAACCAACTGCGGGCCGAAGGCATGGACCGGCTGACGGCCATCATCCAGGCTAATCGCGATCGCCTGCGGCCGATCCTGATGACTACGATCAGCTTCGTGGCCGGGCTGATCCCGCTGCTGATCGCGGCGGGGCCGGGTGCCGAAGAGCGCCGCTCCATCGCCGTGCTGGCCGTGGGCGGCCAGACGCTGTCGCTGCTGCTGACGCTGTTGGCCACACCGGTGATCTACTCGATCTTCGACGACATCTCGCGGCTTTTCGTCCGCGAGCGGGCCCAAGAGGGAGCCAGCCCGGCAACGCCGCCGGTGCCTCCGGTGGCGACCAAGCCGCCGCACTACGCAGAAGTGCCCGATCCGTCGACCGCCTAGCGCCTGGCGGTTAGCCGAGCGCCACGTCGAGGATCATCATCACGGCAAAGCCGCCCATCAGGCTGACGGTGGCCAGATCGACGTTGCCTGCCCGGTGCGACTCGGGAATCAGCTCCTCGACCACGACGTAGACCATTGCCCCGGCCGCAAAGCTGAGCGCATAGGGCAGAACCGGCGCCGCGAAGACGACCGCGGCGGCGCCGATCACGGCTGCCACGGGTTCGACCGCGGCGGAGAGCTGACCGTACCAGAAGCTCTTCAAGCGGCTGACTCCCTCGCCCCGCAGCGGCATGGCCACGGCCACGCCCTCGGGGAAATTCTGCAAACCGATGCCGACGGCCAAGACACAGGCCGCCGCGATGCTGCTCGAGGGCACCCCGGCGATCACCCCGCCGAAGGCCACGCCCACGGCCAGCCCCTCGGGAATGTTGTGCAGCGTGATGGCTGTGACCAGCAGAATGGCTCGGCGCCACGCGGTGTGGGGGCCTTCGGCCTCTTCGGTGGGAAACCCGAGGTGCAAGTGCGGCAGCGACTTGTCCATGATCCAAAGCACCGCGCCGCCGGCCAGAAAGCCGATCGTCGGCGGCAGCCACACCGGCAGTTCCCCCTGCTCGGAGATTTCGATCGAGGGGGCCAACAGCGACCAGTAGCTGGCCGCCAGC
Organism: Planctomycetota bacterium; assembly: GCA_003389325.1. Lineage (GTDB taxonomy): Bacteria > Planctomycetota > Planctomycetia > Pirellulales > PALSA-1355 > LB-PLM-3. The sequence continues at coordinate 301,029 of QQVE01000034.1, read as the reverse complement.
ATCACGCCGCCGGAGAACCCCAGCATGGCGTCAAGCAGCTTGCGGTTGACGTCGCGCGTGAAGAACACGCCCGCGGCGCCGATGGCGGTGACCAACCAGGTGAACAGGCCGGCCAGCAGCGCCTGGGCCACCGGATGCAACGACGAGAACCAATCGAACAATAGTTGCATGCTGCTCAGGCGAACAGCCTGGCCATGGGCTTGCCTTCGGCTAGCTTGAAGGGCCGCCCCAGTCGATCGTGAATCTCGCGGGCCGGGTCGAGCCCCAGCACCCAGAAGAGCGTGGCGGCCAGGTCGGCCGGCGTGTGCGGCGTGCCCACCGGGTAGGCGCCGATGCGGTCGCTTTCACTATACACGCGGCCGCGACTGACACCTGCGCCCGCGAAGACGAGCGAATAGCAATCGGGCCAGTGGTCGCGCCCGCCCGGGCCGATGTTGTTGGTCTTCGGATTGGGCTTGCCGATCTGTGGCTTGCGCCCGAACTCGCCCGACCACACGACGAGCGTTTCGTCCAGCAGACCGCGGGCGTCCATGTCTTCGATCAATGCCGAAAAGGCCTGGTCTTCCGGTGGCATGAGCGTGTTTTTCATGCGGCGGAAGTTATCCGAATGCGTGTCCCAGCCGTCGCCGGGATTCGAGCCGCTGAAGCAGGTGACAAACCGCACGCCGGCTTCGATCAGCCGCCGCGCCAGCAGCAGGCTCTGACCGCTCTTGTGCCGCCCGTAGCGGTCGCGCAGTTTGTCGCTTTCTTGCGAGAGGTCGAAAGCCCGCTTCGATTCCGGCGAGCTCAACAGTGCGAACGACCGTTCGTAGAACTCGTCGCGCGCGGTCACTGCGGCATCTTGTTCGAGGTGCCGCACCTGGCCGTCGATGGCCGCCAGCAACTGCCGGCGATCGTCCAGGCGCGCCGAGTCGACGCGCAGGCTCAACTCTTCGACGTGAAAGTCGGGCTTGCTGGGATCGCGCTCGACGATCAGCGGATCGTACCGACTGCCGAGCATGCCGCCGGTCTGGCCCGGGCAGGTATATACCTGGTCGAAGGCGCGATGCGGCACCTGCACCGACACCGGCAACGTGCCGCTGCCGGGATCCAGCTTGGCCAGCACGGCTCCATAGTGCGGCCAATCGCTCGAACTGGCCCCCACCTGCACCTGGTCGCGCTCGCTCGTGCGACCGGTCAGTGCCAGGTACACGCCGGGGTTGTGATTGCTCGTGCGGTGGTGCATCGTGCGCACCACGGTCAGCCGATCGCACACCCGGGCGATCTGCGGCATGATGTCCGATACCCGCCAGCCCGGCACGGGCGTGGCCGTCGTACCGAACTCGCCGCGAATCTCCAGCGGTGCGTCGGGCTTGGGATCGAACGAGTCGATGTGACTGGGGGCACCATAGTGGTGGTAGAAGAGGATCGATTTGGCACGCGGCTTCACCCCGGCAGCTTCGGCCGCCGCCAGCAACCGCGGCAGCGACAGGCCGGCCAGGCCAATCGAGCCGATCCGCAGCAGCTCGCGCCGATCGAGACGAGCGAAGTCTCGGCAGCCGTCATGGCTTAGTTGACGTGTCACGCGCGGCATCTCCCCTTTTGGCGAGCCAAGGTACCCGCACAGTATGGGCCAAAAGGACGCGCGCGGTCAAGAAATGCCTAGTTGAACACCACCAATTGCCCGTCGCCGCCCGGGTCGCGGCGCTCCCACTCCTTGCGGGCTTCGCTCAGACCGTAGGCGCACAATTCGAATTCATGGCTCAGACGCTCGAGCAACTCGCTGTGCACGTCAGTCGCTTCCACCGGAATGGTGCTGGCGATGTGGTAGGCCCGCTTGCCGTGAGAACAGAAATCGCCGAAGCGATCCTTGGTCGAGCGCTTGCCGCGCGCCGCGTGCCCCAGGGCCTCGGGATAGACGCCGGCCCAAAAGAGGGCGAAGTCGCCGATCTGGCGGTGCACTTCGCGGCGGGCGTCGCCGACGTGGGCTTCGGCTTCGGCCAGCATCAGGGCCACTTCGCCTACGCGGCGGCCGGCCAGATCGCGCACGTTGTACAGGGCATCGGCCCGGGTGAAGCGGGTCAACAGGTCGGTGATGTAGTCGATCAGCGGCGGATCGGCGATTCCGATCCGTGTTTGAAACGCGTACTCAGCAACACCCGCGAAGAAGTCACGCAAAGGGACTTCAGGGCGATCGGCAGTCATGGACCACCTCTTCGATTCCGACTCGTTTGTCCAGTCCGGCAAATCGTCCGCCTCACTTGCATTTAAGTCGGCACGGCCGGGTGGGTCAAGTTGAGCCGGAATGCTCGTGAATTGCGTCACAATCCGTTTTCTCCGCCGCCTTAGCGTAAACAAGTCACCGCAAACAGCCGCGCGTGACGCGACCTGCCATTTCGCTATACTGGGGACACTCCGCCTGGTACTCGCGAGGAGACGACATCCCAATGTTCTCGCTCTTCGATCGGCCCTACTCGCTATGCGATCGCATCTCGCGGCGCGAGTTGATGCGCATCGGCGGGCTGAATCTGCTGGGCATGGCGCTGCCGTCGCTCTTGCGGGCCGACGCCCGGGCGGCTCCCGCGGCGGGCGATCCCACCTTCGGGCGTGCCAAGAACATTATCTATCTTTGGCTGCAAGGCGGCCCACCGCAGCACGAGACGTTCGACCCCAAGCCGCTGGCGCCGGCCGAAATCCGAGGCCCCTTCCAGCCGATCGCTACCAACGTGCCGGGCATCCAGTTCTGCGAGCTCCTGCCGCGCACCGCGCGCGTGGCGGACAAGATGGCCGTGGTGCGCTCGATGGCCACCGGCGACAACATCCACAGCTCGAGCGGCTACTGGGTGCTCACCGGCAATAAGCACACCTCGGGCAGCGCCCGCGAGATCAAGTCGAGCGACTGGCCCTACTTCGGTTCGATCGTCAAAATGCTCAAGCCGAGCGAGCGCGTGCCGGCACTCACCAGCGTCTGGGTTCCCGATATCATCCGCCTCAACGAGAACGTGACGCCTGCGGGGCAAACGGCCGGCTTCCTGGGCGCGCAGTGGGATCCCGACCGCTTCATCGGCGATCCCTCGAGCGCGAACTACGAGATCGAGGGCCTCGCCCTGCAGGACGGCATTTCCCCGCTGAGGCTCGAGCGCCGCGTCTCGCTGTTCGACCACGTTGGTCGCCACCTCGACGAGGCCGAGCGCTCGGCCGCCGCGCGCGACTTCGACAAGATTCGCCAGGCCGCCTTCGGGCTGTTGACCTCCGGGGCGGCTCGCGAGGCCTTTCGCATCCGCGACGAGCCCGACAGCGTGCGCGAGCGCTACGGCAAGAATCGCTGGGGGCAGTGCGTGCTGTTGGCGCGGCGGCTGATCGAGGCCGGCGTGCGACTGGTGCACGTGGGCTGGCCGCGCGAGCCGGGCGATTCGGCCGTGACCAATCCCATGTGGGATACGCACGCGCAGAACGCCGACCGCTTGCAGGACTTCCTCTGCCCGATTTTCGACGTTGGCTACTCGGCCCTGCTCGAGGATCTCGAACAGCGGGGCCTGCTCGACGAGACGCTGGTCGTGGCCGTGGCCGAGTTTGGACGCACGCCCAAAATCAACAAAGACGGCGGTCGCGACCACTGGGGCAACGTGTTCAGTTTCGCGATGGCCGGAGCCGGTATCAGCGGCGGGCAGGTGCACGGCTCGAGCGATCGCACCGGCGGTTACCCGGCCTCGGATCGCGTGCAGCCACCCGATCTCACCGCCACGATGTTTCACCTGCTGGGCATCGAGCACACGGCCACGTTTCACGATCGCACCGGACGCCCCCTACCGGTCACCGAGGGCGAGCCGATCCGGGCTTTGTTGGGATCGCGACCTGCCACGACGGAACGCACCGAGCCGGGAGGCGATCTCGCCCTGGTGCCGCCTTTTGACGAGCGACAGATTCGCGACGTCGATTTCGAAAGCGGGCGGCCGCTCGAGCCGCACGGCACCACGCAGCGTTTCAAGTCGTGGCAGGCTTCGCCGCTGGTCGGAAGTGCTGGTGCTGCACCGTGGGGGGTGGCATTGATCGACGATGATGCAAATTCCCGGAGCGGAAGAAGGCATGTTCGGCTCGGTTGGAGCCTGTCGGGCCGTGACGATCCGATCCTGCTGAAACCCGACACACTGCTGATGCTGTCGCAGGAAGTCCGCAATCCGATGGCCGGCACGTACCGGTTCGCCGTGCATGCCGCCGGCGGAGGATCGTCGGCCGAGGCCTATCGCAAGTGGTTTCTCAAGCACTTTGCCTGCCGGCTGACCATCTTTGCATTTATGGATTTGAAAAAGAACCATACCGAGCACGAGCGGTTCGCCTCAACCGAGTTTCGGCCGGCCTGGAGCGCATCGGGCAAGCCGAACTACGAGCGGTTTGAGGTGTCGGTCACGTTGCGCAGCCAGGACGGCGGGGCTATTCAGACGAATCGGGGCGTCGGCGTGGCTGTGCTGGTCGAAAAGAAGACGCCAGGAAAGCTCGCCCTGCCGTCCGGGAGCGGAGCATTCGTGCGAATTGACGACGTCGAGTTCAGGTTTGACGCGCGACAGCGTAACGACGATGTCGTGATCTAGTTTAGAACCGCAGCGCGAATGGGCGACCGCGCACGGCACATGAATGTGCCGGCTAAGGCAGTGCTGCCAGCAGGGTCGCTACATACTCTCCCACGTCGGCCAACACCTTTTCGCGCGGTTTGGTGGCGGCTTCGGCGATGCGGCGGACAATGGCCGAGCCGACGATCAGGCCGTCGGCCACAGGAGCCAGTTGCTTGACGTGTTGCGGCTGGCTGATGCCGAAGCCGATGCAGATCGGCAGCGGCGTTTGCTCGCGGAGCCAGCCGACGTTGTCGACCAGGCTTTGCGGCAATTCGGTGCGTTCGCCGGTGATGCCCGTGACCGAAACGTAGTACAGAAAGCCGGTCGAGCTTTCAGCGATGCGCAGGGCCCGGTCGCGCGGCGTGGTGGGCGTGACGAGTTGAATCAGGCTGAAGTCGGCCGCGCGGCACAGCTTCGCCAGCTCGCCCGCTTCGTCGGCCGGCAGGTCGGGCACGATCGCCCCGGCCACGCCGGCCCGCTGCGCATCCTCGACATAGGCCTTCAGTCCGTGCCGCAGCACGATGGCGTAGCTGACCATCGTGACGACAGGGCCCGACAGCTTTGGCGTTGCGCCGGAGAGCATTTCGAGGATCTGCGCGAGCTTGAGCTTGTGGTCCAGCGCCCGGGTGTACGAGGCTTGAATCACGGGACCGTCGGCGATCGGGTCGCTGTACGGAATGCCCAACTCGCACATGTGGCTGCCGCGCCTCATCAACTCGACCAGCACGGCGGCGGTGAATTCCAGGTCGGGGTCGCCGGCGGTGATGAACGGCATCAGGGCTTTCTGACCCTGAACGCGAAGCCGCTCGAAGAGTTCGTCGATCCGCGACATCGTGTTGAATCTTTCGGCGAGGCGACGGCTAGGTTTCTTTTCCGGTCAGCCGGGCGATCTCAGCGGCATCCTTGTCGCCGCGGCCCGAGAGGCAGACGACGATCACTTCGTCCTTGGGGCGGCCGGCGGCTAGTTCCATGGCTTTGGCCACGGCATGCGAGCTTTCCAGCGCCGGCAAAATGCCCTCAGCCTTGGCCAGCGCCCCGAAGGCGAGCAGCGCGTCGGAGTCCCGGCAACTGGTGTAGCTGACACGTCCGGAGTCTTTCCAGTAGCTATGCTCGGGGCCCACGCCCGGATAGTCCAACCCGGCCGAAACCGAATGCACGTCGCAGGTCTGGCCGTCCTCGTCCTGCATCACGTAGCTGAAGCTGCCGTGCAGCACGCCGGGCTGCCCGTACGAGAGCGGCGAGGCGTGCTGGCCCGGTTCGCCCGAGCGGCCGCCGGCCTCGACGCCCACCAGCTCGACCCCCTGCTCTTCGACGAAGGGATAGAACATGCCGGCCGCGTTGCTGCCGCCGCCGACGCAGGCCACGACCCGATCGGGCAGGCGGCCGATCTGGCGTTTCGCTTGTTCGATCGTCTCGCGGCCGATCACGGCCTGAAAATCGCGGACGATCCGCGGAAACGGGTGCGGCCCAACCACCGAGCCCAGAATGTAGTGCGTCGTCTCGACCGACGACATCCAGTCGCGCATCGCCTCGTTGATCGCGTCGCGCAGCGTGCGCGACCCGCCGGTCACGGGTCGCACTTCGGCCCCCAGCAGCTTCATGCTGAACACGTTGGGCTGTTGGCGACGAATGTCCTCCTCGCCCATGTACACGATGCAATCCAGGCCGAACCGGGCACAGGCGGTCGCCGTGGCCACGCCGTGCTGGCCGGCCCCGGTTTCGGCAATCACGCGTTTCTTGCCCATCCGAATCGTGAGCAGGGCCTGGCCGAGCGTGTTGTTGATCTTGTGGGCGCCGGTATGGTTGAGGTCTTCGCGCTTGAGGTAGATCTGCGCGCCGCCACACTCCTCGCTCAGCCGTCGGGCGTGATACAACGGCGACGGGCGGCCCACGTAGTTGTGCAACAGGTCCTCGAGCTCGGCCTGAAACGCTTTGTCCCGCTTGGCCTTCTCGTACTCGGCGGCCAACTCGTCGAGCGCCCGCATCAGCGTCTCGGGCACGTAGCGTCCGCCGAAATTGCCGAATCGCCCGGCAGCATCAGGCACGTGGGAGGAGACGGACATCGTGGGACTCAACGTGGAGGTTGGCGGCGCGTTTCCAAACGATTCATTGTCCTTCAGCGGTTCCCGATCGACAAGGCCCGCTCACCAGCCCGAAGCGCGAGTGAGGGTCGCGTCGTTCGTTTTTTCAGCACGGGCCGCTCGGTAATCAGCGCCGAGCGACCCTCGCTCGCGCCTCGGCCTGGTGGGCAGACACGTCGTCGCTAGAGCAGGTTCGAGGGGTGCCCCTCGCGGTCCACCAGCGGGAGGACCTGCGGCTGGTAGATCTGCGTATAGGCGTGGCCCTTGCGGTGGCCGTCGATCGCTGCCTGCGATTCCCAGTGCTCGTTGAGCATGAATCTGGTCGGCTCGGCGGTGGAGTGATAGACCTCGAAGCGGGCACAGCCGGGCTCGGTGCGCGAGTGCTTGCCGGCCTCGATCAGCAGGTTCTTGACGGTCTCGACATCCTTGGAGTCCTTGACGGTCAGTAGAACATTCAGGTACAGCATGAGGCGTGTTTTTCTCCATGGGGCGCGGGAAACTTCGTCGCCAGATTACCACAAAGCCGCGGTCCCGACGAGCAGCCCCGACGATGCCCGAGTTGCCCGAAGTCGAAACAATGCGCCGCGGCGTGCAAGCCATTGTCGGCAGCCGCATCGTCGACGTGCGCCGGCCGAAGTGTGCCAAGCGGCCGATCCTGGTCGCGCCCCGCATCGACTCCCTGTGTCGGCGCACCTGCGGATGCACGATCACGGCAGTCGATCGCATCGGCAAGCGGGTCGTCGTGCGGCTCGACTCGGGCGACGCGCTGGTGTTCGAGCCGCGGATGACGGGCCTGGTGCTCCTGGCCGCTCCGCCGACGCCCGAGCATCTGCGGCTGCAGGTCAAGTTGGCCGGCGGCGACATCGACGAACTGCTGTTCTGGGACCGCCGCGGGCTGGGCTCCGTGCGGCTTGTCTCGCCCAGCGAGTTCGCCGTGCGCTACGGCTCGGGCGACATCGGCCCCGATGCGCTGATGGTCACTGCCGACGAATTGCGGGCGCGGCTGAAGCACAGCCGCCGCGCGATCAAGGTGGCGCTGCTCGACCAAAAGGCGCTGGCCGGAATCGGCAATCTGTATGCCAGCGAGATGCTGCACGTCGCCGGGATTCACCCCGCCAAGCCGTGCGATCAACTGCGGCCGGCCCAGTGGCGAAAGCTGCACGCGGCGATGCACGAGGTGCTGGAAATGGCCATCCGCTACGAGGGCTCGACGCTCGGCGACGGCACCTACCGCAACGCCCTCAACCAGCAAGGCAGCTACCAGAACCACCACCGCGTCTACAACCGGGCCGGCGACGTGTGTCCCGGTTGCGGCAAAGCGACGATCGAGCGCATCGTGCAGACACAGCGGTCGACGTTCTTCTGCCCGCGCTGCCAGCGGGCCCCGCAACAACGGCGGCGATCACCCAGCAGTTGATTTCTTAGACCTTGGTTGCCTCAATGAATCGATCGAACGAATCAAACTCGGCTCTCAGTTCTCCGTCGAAGATATGATCGAGGACGCATACGCCGGGGGTTGTGTCGCTTCGTCGATAGTCCAGCACAACCGACCCACCTGGCGCCTTCCCGATGCAGATCATGCGGTACCGACTTCGGGGCTCTTTAAGCCATGGGAGCGGCAACGTTCTCCAAACCCCGTCTGTGAGATTGACGCACCGATTCACGGGGTAAACATCGACCTCCGTTCCAAGAATGCGTCCGCCGTCCTGCGTCATCAGGGCGTCCGAGAGTGACGCAGGCAAAGAAACCGCGAACTGCAACTCGAACTTTCGCAACGCCTCGAGAGAAAGCGGCCCTTTGATGCCAACAATCTCGCGTAGCGAGGCGATCCACTCCTCGCAGCATAGAGTGCGCGAGCGCGCCGCCTGGCCGAGTTGCGAAAGGCGGCGGCGGGAAAACGACGGCAATTCAGCCTCGGTGCTGTCTATCCAAACCAGAACGCCGCAGCTGGGACACGTCGCATCCCCAGATTCGGGAGACGGCTCGATCCGGCAGTGCGAATTGCACAGCGGACAGAATCCGAGCGGCCCTTCAGGAGTTCTTGATGAGACGTAGTCGTCGCTCATGCCACCCTCAGCTCAATTGCTTTGGGCGATTCTAACGCGCCACTGCAAAGGCTCACCAATCCAGCGGGGCTAGCGGGTGCCAATTTGCATCCGCCCTGCCCTTGATGTCTAATGGCACGGAGCCAGAGGGGGATTCGCTTCCAACCGCTTTCTCAGGGAGGCTTTACTGTTATGTCGCACATTCGCATTTGCCGGGATTGTGAGCCGTCGTCGGAGGTTTCGCGACGCGCGTTCTTGAAGTCCGCCGGCGCTGCCGCGGTTGCCGTGGGTGCATCCCCGCTGTTGCTCCACGCCGCCGACAACGCTTCGGGCGGCTCGGCCGAATCCGTGGCCAAGCACCTCTACGAATCGCTCAGCCCCAAGCAGAAGGAAAAGATCTGCTTCGCCTGGGACTACATGGACCCCGAACGGGGACTATTGCGCACGCGGATCGCCAACAACTGGCAGATCACCGAGGAGAACATCGGCGGCGATTTCTACACCAAGGACCAGCAGGCGATGATCCGCGATATCTTCGAGGAAATCATCCAGCCCGACTGGCACGAGCGCATCTACAAGCAGCTCGAAGACGATGCCGGCGGCTACGGCGAAGACCAGAGCATCGCCATGTTCGGCACGCCGGGCGAAAAGTTCGAGTTCGTGATGACCGGCCGCCACATGACGCTGCGGGCCGACGGCAACAGCGCCGAGCACGTGGCTTTCGGCGGGCCGATTTTCTACGGCCACGCCGCCGACAGCTTCAACGAAGGCCCCACGCACCCGGGCAACGTCTTCTGGCCGCAGGCCGTGGCAGCCAACAAGGTCTACGACATGCTCGACGGCAAGCAGCGCGAGAAGGCCTTGGTTTCCAAGTTGCCGCGCGAGCAGGATGCCGGCTTCCAGGGGGCAGAAGGCAAGTTCCCCGGTATCCCGGTCAGCGACATGTCGGGCGACCAGCAGTCGCTGGTGCGTGAAGTGCTGCAGAAACTCGTCGAGCCCTACCGGCGGACCGACCGCGAAGAGGCGCTGGCGTGCCTGAAGGCCCAGGGTGGGCTCGAGAAGTGCTCGCTGGCCTTCTACAGCGACGGTGACATCGGCAACGACAAGGTCTGGGATTGCTGGCGGCTGGAAGGCCCGTCGTTTGTGTGGTACTTCCGTGGCTCGCCGCACGTGCACGTATGGGTCAACGTGGCGGACGACGCGAGCGTGAAGCTCAATTCGTAAGCGGCTTCGGAGCTCGATGCGAGAATAGCCGGCTTCCGCGTGCTAGCGGGAGCCGGTTTTTTTTGTGCGCGTCACCGTGGGGTTGGAGCGGGGTTAGGAAATCGACGCGCCGTCGCCGATGGCTCCGGGCTCAACAGCCAGCGTCGGCTTGACTTTCGGGGGTGGGTGCGCGATTGTGAATTGCTGGCGTGGTTTCGGCCAATTCAGAGGGGTCCGCATGCTCCAGCATCGGTTCATACTGCTCGTCGCCGCGGTGGTCGTGACAACCGTTTCGTCAATCGCGCGCAGCGCGTCCGGCGAGGACGGGGATTCCGGCGAGGCGGCGCCGCTGGTGGCGGAATGGCCAATGGAGGCGGTCACCCTGACCGATGGCAAGGTCTATCGGGGGCTGGTGCAAAGCGAGAACCCCGCCGGCATCGAGTTTCTCGAAGTGCGCCGGCCACGCGGCAAACCGATGGCGCTGGTCGTGCGGCCGATCGATCGCGCGAACATCCAGGGTTGGGAACGCCTCGACGAAGCAGCGCAGCAGGAACTGCGTGCGCGGCTGGAACGCTTTCGCCGGCGGACGCTGGTCGAGGGCCGCCGGATGGAGGATCTCAAACTCGAGGCCGTGGGCGAGGACGGCCGCGTGCTTTGGAATCACCGCGGCCAGTACTTCACGCTGGAGAGTACGGCCAACGAGCGGATGACCCGGCGGCTTACCGTGCGGCTGGGCCAGATCTTCACCGCTTACCGGCAACTGCTACCGGCCCGCACCGCCGCCGGCACGCAGGTCCATATTCGCTTCTTTGGCAGCATGAACGAGTACCGCGCGGCCCTGGCCGAGTTGCACCTGGGGATCGACAATCCGGCGGTCTACCTGTCCGACCGCAACCAGATTCTTGCCGGCAGCGAGTTGAACCGCTTCGACGAAGAGCTTGCCCGCGTGAATCGCCAGCATCAGCAGATTCGCGAGCAGCACGAAGCACTCGTGGCCGAGGTGCCAAAGCGGGTCAAGCAACTGGGCGAGGACCTGAAGAAGAACAACGTGCCGACGGCCGAGCGGCTGCGCATTCTGCTGGCCGAACAGCGCCAATGGGACGAACAGCGCAGGGCGCTTGCGCGCAAGATTGCCCTGCTCGATCGCCGCAACGCCGCCAAGTTCAACGAGGTCACCGCCCGCATGTTTCGCAGGCTGGCCCACGAGGCGTTTCACGCCTACTTGGAGTCGTACGTCTATCCGCGGCAGGAGTACGACGTCCCGCGTTGGCTCAACGAGGGCCTGGCCCAAACTTTCGAAGCCGGGCGTCTGGAGGCCGACTCGTTGCGGATCGACGCCCCCAACGTCGTGGCCCTGGAGCAGCTTCAAGGCGACCTGCGCAGTGATAGCCCCCTGCCGCTGGCCGAGCTGTTGACCGCCGGCAGCGATACCTTCCTGGCCGCGCACCAGGCGGATGGCGCCCGGGCGTCGCGGGCGTACCACTACTCGTGGGGCCTGGCCTACTATTTGGCGTTCGAGCAGGGGGTGCTCGACACGCCGGCGCTGGATGCCTATCTGACGCCGGCAGCAAGCGGGCCGATCGCGCGTTTCGAGAAGCTGGTCGATATGCCGCTGGCTGCGTTCGAAGCGCGGTGGCGGCAGGCCATGCTGGCTCTGTCGACGCCCTGAGCCGCCCGCTCTACGTCTCCAGGCTGTCGATCGCCTCGAGCAGACGGCCGGTGATTTGCGACAGGCGCGCCTCGTCGGTCAGCTTGCGGCCGGCCTGGTCAGTGACGTAGAACACGTCGACAACCTGATCGAGGTACGTACCGATCTTGGCGACCGAGAGGCTCAAGTCCATTTCGAATAGCGTTTGGGCGATCGTGTACAACAGGCCCCGCCGGTCGTGAGCGAACACGTCGATGATCGTGAAATAGTCCGAGCTCGAATTGTCGATCAACACGCGGCTGGGAAGCGGGCTCAGCGCCGCGCGCTCTCGCTCGGCGCTGGTCTGCCAGATCTTGCGGAAGGCCGGCTTCACTTCGCTGGTCGTAGTCAACGATTCAACCAGGGCGGCACAGATCGCATCGATCCGCTCCTGGGGCGTCTGGTCGACGAAGTCGGGATCGTTCACGTAGAACCGGTCGAGCACGAGCCCATCGGCCAGCGTGTTGATGTCGGCCGAACGAATCTGCATGCCGTGGCTGGTGAGCGCGCCGGTGAGTTTGTGAAAGATCCCCGGAGCGATGGCTTCGCGCGTGCCGACGACGAATTGCAGCAGATCGGTCTTCGGGACGTAGTTGGCATGGGCAAAGACGCCGCTGCCGTCCATGTCGTGCAGCTCGCGCAGTTCGGTGGCGATTTGTTCCGCCGGGGTTTGAATCGCGTAGCCGTAGGGAAGCGCGTCGATCTGCCGGGCAAACCATTCCTGGTCTTCCGCGTCGGAAAGCAACTCGCGGACCTGTTTTTGACGCCGCTTGAGACCGTCAAGCGTGACCGACGCCGGGGCATCACCGGCCAGGTGCCGCATCGTGCGCTTGTAGAGGCCCGTCAGCACGTCGGCCTTCCAGCTATCCCACACGCCCGGCCCGACGGCCGCAAAGTCGGCGGCGGTGAGCACGAACAGCATGTCGAGCACCTCGGGCGAGCCCACGTCAACGGCAAACCGCAGCACGAGCGCCGGGTCGGAATAGTCGCGCCAGAACGCGAGGTGCGACATCATCAGGTGCTTGTGCACCAGAAACTTCAGCGTCTCGGCCTCGCGCACCGGCAGCCGCAGCCGCTCGGCGACCTCTTCGGCGATGCGCAGGCCCACTTCGCTGTGGTCCTCGACGAAGCCCTTGCCCAGGTCGTGGATCAACAGCGCCAGGTGCAGGATCCGCTTTTGCTTGATGCCGCGATAGACGCGCCCCAGCGTACTCGTGTCTCGAATGAATTCGGTGGCTTCCTCGACGGCCAGAATGCAGTGCTCGTCGACCGTGTAACGATGATACTCGTTGAACTGCAGCAGGCTGCGGGCGTGGGTGAAGGCGGGAATAATCTTCTCCAGCGCCCCCACTTCGTGCAGCCGGCGCAACAGCTTGCCCAAACGTCCTGGCTGGGCGAGCAGCGCCAGAAACTGCTCGCTGATCTCGGATGTCATCTCGTCCGACAGCCGCGGCACGGCAGCCCGCACGGTTTCCCACGTGGCCGGCGCGATCTGCTTGTTCTGCAGGTTCGACAGTTGGCACAGCTTGAGCACTTCCTGAAGATTGCTCTTAAGCTTCTGCGTTCCGCTGCGAGTGGCTACGATCTGGCGGAACGTGACCCGGTAGTCGTGCTCGACGTAGTGGCAGAACACGCGTCCGGCCAGGTCGAGCCAGGCCTGTCCGGGCCGCCAGGCGTCGACCACGTTGCGCACAATGCTGCGCACTCCGCTGGTGTGCCGGAAGTACTCGCTCATGAAGCGCTCGACCGGCAGGATGGCCTCGGTGCCCTGGTAGCGGTAAAGTTCGGCAATCCGCACCTGCTCGTGGCGGTCGAGCACGTCGTTGAGCTGGCCGGCCTGGAAGTGCATCTCGTTGCGGATCCGCAAGAGGAACTCCGTCGCGTCGCGGAGCGTGTGCTGGTCGTGTTTCGAGAGCTCACCCTTGAGCTGCAAGGCGGCCGGGTCGGTCGTGGCGTGGACGGTGAAGCCCAGCCAGCGCAACAACTGCAGGTCGCGCAGCCCGCCGCTGGAACGCTTGATGTTCGGCTCGAGCAAGTAGACCGTCTCGCCGAATTGCGTGCGCTCGCGGCGACGGGCCCTTTCGATGGCGCCGTAGAGCCGGCCGGGCCGAGAACGCGTCTGCCGGGCGAAACGATCTGAAAAGGTTTTGAACAGCTTCGCGCTGCCGGCTAGCAGCCGCGAGTCCATGAACGCCGTGCAGACGGTTGCATCCTGAGCGGCCAACTGGCAGGCTTGCTCGGGCGTGCACAGGCTCTGACCCAACTCGAGTCGCGTGTCCGAAAGATCGCGCAACAACCGGCTGGCCAGCGGAAACACGGCCTGATCCGCACCGTGGGCATAGAGCACCAGCAGGTCGACGTCGGAGTAAGGCGCCACTTCGCGGCGGCCGAACCCGCCGTGGGCCACCAGGGCCACCTGCGAGCGAAACTCCTCGGAGTTCGAGGGCCAAAGGTCGGCAAGCGCGCTTTCGAACAGGTCGATGACGACCGAATCGAGCAGGTCGGCCAAACGCGTGCAGATTTGGATGCCCGGCGATCCCGCCGCGTGTTGCGTGCGGATCGTGTCGCGGCCTTCCAGCATGCGCTGGCGCGCGTCGAGCACCGAGGGTCGAATCGAAGGACTGGTCGTCATAGGCACGTGCGGCGAGTAGACCTGTTTACACTACCCCAAAGCCGCCGGCGGAACAAACGCCATTCGTCCGGCGGCTGGGGGGGGTGCGCAAGTCGAGACCACGCCTTTGTGCTCAAATCGCTTGCTCGCCGGTTTCGCCGGTGCGAATGCGCACCACGTTGGCCAGGTCGGCGACGAAGATCTTGCCGTCGCCGATCTGTCCCGTCTGCGCGGTGCGCATGATCGTATCGAGCACGAGCTGCAGGTTCTCGTCACCGACGACGACCTCGATTTTGGCCTTGGGCACGAAGTCGACCTTGTACTCCGTGCCGCGATACATCTCGGTGTGCCCCTTCTGCCGGCCAAATCCCTTCACGTCGGTGATGGTCATGCCGCAAATCCCCTTGGCCGAAAGAGCGTTCTTGACGTCTTCGAGCTTGAAGATGCGGACGATGGCTTCGACTTTTTTCATCGCTTTGGCTCTCGCGTGAGTGTTGATGCGGCCGCGGCGCCCCGCTTCCGGCGGAGCGCCGCGGACCCTGGTCCGTCGTTGATCGTGTGGAGCGGCAGGGTACGAGCTACAGGAAAATATATCCTTCTTCGCCGTGCTCGTTGAGATCCAGCCCCTGCATTTCCTCCTGGGTCGCTACGCGAATGCCCATCGTGGCATCGAGGATCTTGAGAATCACGAACGTCACTACCGCCGCCAGCACCCAGGTAATGGCCGTGGCCACGATCTGGCCCGTCAGCAGACTGCCGCCCTCGTACAGGCCCAGGGGCTCGCCGTCGTTCAGATCCTGCACCGCCCGGGTCGCGAAGACGCCGGTCAGCAGGGCCCCCAGCGTGCCGCCCACGCCGTGCACGCCGAAGGCGTCCAGCGAGTCGTCGTAGCCAAGGGAATTCTTCAGGCTCGTGCATGCGAAGTAGCAGACCGCTCCGGCCGCAGCGCCCATGAACAAGGCGGGCATGGCCGTGACGTAGCCCGAGGCGGGCGTGATGCAGACTAGCCCGGCCACGGCTCCGGAGCAGGCTCCCAGCACGGTGGGCTTGCCGCGCAGGATCCACTCGAGCCCGGCCCAGGCGACGGTGCCGGCGGCGGCCGAAAAGTGCGTGGCCGCAAACGCGCTGGCGGCGACGCCGTCAGCGGCCAGGGCGCTACCGGCGTTGAAGCCGAACCAGCCGACCCAGAGCAAGGCGGCGCCAAGCGCCGTGTAAGTCAAGTTGTGCGGCGGCATGGGCTCGGTGCCGTGTCCCAGGCGCTTGCCGATGATCAGGGCGCAAATCAACGCGGAGACACCCGAACTGATGTGCACGACCGTGCCGCCGGCGAAGTCGAGTGCGCCGCCACCGTAGTTGGCCGAGTTGGGCACGTTGTAGGCCAGGATGCCTCCGCCCCATACCCAGTGTGCCACCGGGCAGTAGATCAGTGTGCCCCACAGGATCGAAAACACCACCATGGCACTGAACTTCATCCGTTCGGCAAACGCGCCGCAGATGAGCGCGGGCGTGATGATGAAGAACATGCCCTGGAAGAGCATGTGGGTGAGCAACGGAATGCCGGTCGAGTAAAGCGGAATTCTGGGCCCTTCGTCGGTCCATTCGGCCTGCACGTTCTGCATGAACAAGTACTCGCCGTTGCCGATCCACGGATTTGAGCCCCCGAACGAGAGCGAGTAGCCGTAGATGGCCCAGAGGATGGTCATCAGGCCCATTAGAAAGAAGCACTGCATGATCACGCTGAGCACGTTCTTGCGGCGCACCAGCCCGCCGTAGAACATGGCCAGGCCCGGGGCGGTCATCATCAGCACCAGCGCCGACGAGGCGAGCATCCAGGCGTTGTCGCCGCGGCTGAGAATCGGATCGTCTTCCGGCGCGGGCACTTCGACCTGCGTCGGCAAGGCCGGCGGCTCCGGCTCTTCGTCCTGGGCTCGCGCTTGCGCTGCTGCCAGCGCCAACGTCAGGCACATCCCTACCACGATTGCCAACCAAGTAGTCTCACGCATTGATGCTTCTCCCACTCTGGGTGAGAACAAGAAGTCCGCCCTGGCACGGAGTCGGATTCGAAGGAACCGACTGCGCAGCCCCGCCTCAAGGCGCTTGAGAAAACGTGCCGCCCCAAATCTAGCGACACGCTGGTTGCGCCAATTACCGCAAAGACTAGCGGCCATTCGCTCCCCCGTAAAGATGGTGCCAGTGCAATTCAAGCGGGGATGCGCTGCCGCACGCCCCGCCCAAACGAGCCGGGCAACCCGCGCTCAGTCCGGCTTGCACCAGGGAATGTCGTCGCGCTGGGCCTGCTGATTGACGGCGCGGGCCAGCACGAAGAGCAGGTCGCTGAGCCGGTTGAGATAGATCACGACATTCTCGGCCACCGGATCGCTCGTGGCATGCACCAGGGCCACGACGCGGCGCTCGGCACGCCGGCAGACGGCGCGGGCCAGGTGCAACTGCGCGGCCGCGGGAACACCGCCGGGAAGGATGAACTGCTTCAAGGGGGGCAGTTGGGCCTCGAAGCGATCGATGGCGCCCTCCAGCGCCGCGATATGGCCGTCGCCGATCATCACGGTGCCGTGGGCCGCCGGGTCGGGCGTGGCCAGTTGCGCGCCCAGCGCGAACAGGTCGTTCTGCAGGGTCTCGACCAGCGTGTCGACTTCGCCCGGCTCCAGCTGGGCGCGGACGACGCCCAGCACGGTGTTCAATTCGTCGACGGTTCCGTAGGCCTCGATGCGCGGCGCGTCCTTGCGAACGCGCGGTCCGCCGAAGAGTCCCGTTTCGCCGTGATCGCCGGTCTTGGTGTAGATTTTCATCGTGAAAGTGCCGGGGCAACGTGGGGCCATTCGAGCGGGCCCTTCGCTGGGCCCTTTGGCGCCTGCTATAATAACGTGGTCGAGCCCGCCGCACATCGCACAAAACGGCGATTGGTGCACGCCCGCCACCACGACCTCTCGTGACGCGAACGCCTCGAGCGAAAAAGACATTCCAGGAGCTGTGATGATGATCTACCGCGCGCTGGCCGCCGGACTCACCTTGTGTTGCCCGTTGACGCTTGCCGCCGCCGAAGACTCGGTCGAGTCGAAGTACCTGTCCGGCACGCGGCAGTTGACCTCCGGTTTCTTGAAAGCGGGTGAGGGATACTTTTCGCCCGACGGCGAAACGATCATCTACCAGGCCGTGCCGCAGGGTTATCCCTTCTATCAGATCTACAAGCAGCCGCTGGCCGGCGGCGAGCCGCAACGGATCAGCACGGGCCGCGGCCGTACGACGTGCAGCTACTTCTCGCCCGACGGCAAGAAGCTGATGTTCGCCTCGAGCCATCTCGACCCGAAGCTGTCCGAGACCGAAGAGAAAGAGCGCAAGCAACAGGAGGAAGACCGGCGCACGGGCCGCCGGCGACGCTACTCCTGGGACTTCGATCCGTACATGGACATCTTCGAGGCCGATCTCGACGGCAAGAACCTCAAGCAGCTCACTTCGGCCAAGGGCTACGACGCCGAGGGAGCTTACTCGGCTGACGGTAAGCTGATCGCCTTTTGCAGCGATCGCGACGGCGACGCCGACCTGTACGTGATGAATGCCGATGGCTCCGGGCTGCGGCAACTCACCGACGAGCCGGGCTACGATGGCGGCCCGTTCATCTCGCCCGACGGCCGCTTCGTGATCTATCGCACCGATCGCAAACGGCCCGAAATGCTGCAGATTCACGCCATCGGCATCGACGGCGAAAACGACGTGGCCCTGACGGACAACATCGGCGTCAACTGGGCACCCTACTGGCATCCCACCGAGCCGTACATCATCTGGACCGGGGCCGATCACTCCGACCCGACGAAGCGTCCCAACTACGACTTGTGGCTGATGAAGTACGACGTCAAGGATGGCAAGCTCGTGCCGGGGCCGATCCAGCGCGTGACCGATCATCCCGCGGCGGACGTGCTGCCGGTGTTCTCGCCCGACGGCAAGAAGCTGATGTGGACCAGCAACCGCACCGACAACCATACCAGCCAACTGTTCATCGCCGATTTCAAGCTGCCGGAATAAGTGGCTCGCCCGGCGGTCAGTTCGCTTCGACGACCTCGACCTTGAGCTGACCGAGCACTCGGGCCACGGCCAAGAAGCTGCTGTAGGCGCTCGTGCCGGCTAGGCTCGAGTCGGTGAGCTTCAGGTACGCGGCGCTCGTGCCGCCCTGCCCGCGGATGCCGTCGAGCGGCACCCAATGGCCGCCGAGATAGGCTTCGGTCCACATGTGGTAGCCGAAGCCGCCGGCGCGTTCGACGTACACCAGGCCGATGGCCACGCGCGAGGGGATGCCGCAGGCCCGCAACAGCGCGGCCAGCAGCACCGCGTGTTCGGTGCAATCACCCGAGCGCGTTTCGGCCACGTCGGCGGCCGTGGCGAATCCGTGGGAGAAGTTCTTCTCGCTGACCACCTTGTTCACGTACCGCTCCAGGGCCAGCGCCACTTCCGTCGGGTCGATGGCCTCGCCCCTGGCCTCGCGGGCCATCTCACGGATGCGCGCATCGTCCGCCTGGAGGACGCCGTTGGGGGCGGTGAATTCGTCGCCGGGCTTAGCCGCGGGCTCACCCGGTTGCGCTAGTTTACCGCCCCGAGCGGCAAACACGGTTACCTCGGCCGCGTGCGGGCCTGTCGCGTCCACCTTTTGCGTCGATCCGCTGGCCAGGGCCTCTGACGGATCAGAGTCCTTCAACTCCACGCGATAGCGCACCTTCTGCGACGCGTGTGGATTCTCCAGCGGCGGGTCGACCGGCACGATCAGGTCCAGCCCGAGGTCGAATTGCTGCTGGTTGCCGCCGGGGGCCAGGGCCAACTCCCGGGTCGTGCGATACGATTCCTGGTCGAGCGCCGCTACGCGGTTCTTGATCACCTCGCCGTCTTCGTCGATCCACAGAATCGTTTCGATCGACTGTCCGCCGGGCAGCCGCGCGACGCTGTCGACCCGCAGCAGTTCGGCATCGACGCCCAAGACCGAGGTCTTCTCGACGTCGCGGGCCGTGAGATCGACTTCGGCGATCTGGTTCACCAGCGGCATCAGCATCTTGATCGTGCGTTTCTCGCCGGGCTCGAGCGGTTCCTCGGCCAGCGTTTGCTCGATGCCGCGAAAGCCGCGCACATCGCGCGACCAGGGCAAACGCGCCGTGTCGCTGCGGCCGCCGGTTTCGGTGGTGATCACGATCTCACCGCCTTCCACCTTGCCGGTGCTGATCGTGGGCGAGGGGCCCATCGCGACCTCGGTGCGAAACGAGAGCAGCCGCCCCTCGGGCGTTTCGACCGTCTGCATTTCGATGTCGTTCTCGGTCGTAGTGCCGAAGCGTTTGACGGTCAGGTGGTTTAGCGAATCGACGTCGAAAACGACGCTGCCGTCGTCGCGCTGCCGCGACTTCAGCGTCGTGCGGCCATAGCCGATCTTGGCGCCCTGCAAGTAATAGGCTTCCCAGAACTCCTCGTCGACTGCCGGCGGGCTCGCCGTCTCCTGGTTCTTGGAACCGCAACCGACCAGCAACAACGCGGTCAGCAAGTAGAGCGGCCAGAGGTTCGACTGACCGCCGCCGAAGTGTCCACGCCTCAGTTTCACGCCGAATACTGTCCTTGCTTGATCGCCCGGTGGGTGCGAGCGAAAGAATGGATGCGTGTGAACGCTTGCCGCGCGCCGCTTTGAGAGATTCTATCGCGTAACCCCATCGGCGGACCACCCAGTCGAACGGAATCGACCCAGCGATCGCGACCGACCGGTCGGGTGAGGCTGACGACGACGGGCAGTGGGCCGAACACGTCGAGTTTGTGGCAGGCAAAGTCGCTGTTTTCTTCCGAGGTGTACCTCGCGTGGAGGCATTTCCGCGGGATTGGCGCCGCCGCGCAACTCCGTGTGGGAGCCGTAGTGCTAGAGTTGCAATGGAATCCCTCCCCACGCCAGGACGGCGGTCAACGAGGCAGCCAGGGCCGGCGATCCCGCAGAAAGCGACCGCTCGAGGCCGCCGTCGCGCGATTGTGACGCTTCTGCCGCCGAGACCACTGGATCCCGAAAACTTGCCCCGAGTTGAGCGGGCCAGCACGGCACGCGGAACGACGTAACCTATGTTTGCTTGAAGAGTTTTTCATTTGACTTCCAACCGAGACGGATTTGACCCGCAGTCCGAGGTTTCGCCGATGGGATTTCTGAAGAAATTCTTTCGTAACGTATTGCACGAGGAGGCTGCGTCGCACGCCGCGACCAGCAGCTTCGACCGCCTGAGTCCCGAAGATCTCGAGGCCCATCTGGGCGTCGTGCGCTACGGCGACTTCGAGCTCACCGGCGCCGTGCGTCCGTCATACGATTTGCAGGTGGTGCCCTGCCAGGGATACCGCCACGACGTCTATCGCGACGAAGAGAACCGCTCGAGCGTGCCGGTGCTGATGGGCGCCGCGTCCAAGGAGCACCTGTTCGAGGTGTTCATGGAGTTGCTCGATCCGCTCGGCGGCGAGGTCGACGTCGTGCTCGAAACGAGCCACAACCGCGACGTCCGCGGCCACGTGGACCTGTACCGCGAGCACATCGACATGCCGGTGCTCAAGAGCACGCTGTACGACTTCGAAGATCTGCTGGTCAACGACGGCTGCACGGGCATCGCGGTGCTGAATCCCGGCATCCCGCAGGAAGTGCAGTTCGACGAGCACAAGCTGCTGATCGTTTACGGCAACAACCTCGAGGAATACGAAGCCATCTTCGGCGACCGCGGCATCGGTTGCGACGACCAGATGCGGTTCATCACCGAGGCCGAGCACGTGCATTCGTCCAGCGAGCACTACCGCCACGCGTTCGATCAGTTGAAGACCCGATTGGGCATCGATTCGAACTATGGCTGAACCGCCTCGGCGGTAACGACCGAAACTTGGCAAGGCCGTGCCGTTGGGCGCGGCCTTGCGTCGTTTTACGGCAGTGCTAGCTGCAAGCTGCCGCGGAGGCCGTTCTGGCGGTCGCGGTTGTCGAGTGGCTGCCCAGGTTCTCTACTCTGCCGGTTGGCACCCGAGTTCGCCAGCATCGCGAGGTCGATCTGATCTTGCCGCCGCGACAGCTTTTGTGGACACTACCGCCCCATTTCTCGCGACCGCCTCAGATCGCACGGAATTCCATGGACGGCGACCGGCCCAATAACGCGCCCCTGCGCTACGCGCTAAGAGCTTGCGCGCTGGCGGTCTGCGCGCTGACGGTCACCGGCTGCAACGCCTGGCAGCCGTTTCAGTACAATCCGCCCGACTTCAGCCTCGCGCCGCCCGTGCTCGCGCCCCAGTCGAACCCCGTGTTCGTGCCGAACATGAACCAGGATTTCGTCTGGGACCAGGTCGTGGACGTGGTGGACGACTACTTTCGCGTCGAGTACGAAGATCGCGTGCGGCTCTCAGGCAATCTGCTGACCGAAGGCCGCCTGACGACCTATCCGCGCAGCGCGTCGACGATTTTCGAGCCGTGGAACAGCGACTCGGTGTCGTCCTACCAGCGGTGGGAGGCCACGCTGCAGTCGATACGGCGGCACGCGATTGTGCTGGTGACGCCCACGCACGGCGGATTCAACATCGACGTGCAGGTCTACAAAGAGCTGGAGGACGTGCCGCGGCCTCAATCCGGAGCGATCAGCCTGGCCAACTCCCAGACCTTGCGCAACGACGACGCACTGCTGCGCCTGACCAATCCCGTGGGCGGGCGCGAGCCGACTTCCGGTTGGATCGGCATCGGTCGCGACGTGGAGCTCGAGCAGGTCATTCTGGCCGGCATCCAAGCGCGGGCCGGCGGATTCGCTGCCCCGCCGATGCAGTTCTAGCGAGCGCTACACGCCCGCGGTGGGTTCCTGCGGAGCCGACTGTGGCAGCGGGAAGCCCGGCTTGGCGGCCGCCGACGGGGCGCTCTGTCGAGCCGCGGGCAGCTTAATCGTGAAGGCCGTTCCCTTGCCCGGCGTGCTTTCCACGCGGATGCGGCCGTGGTGGGCTTCGATCACTTCGCGGCAGAACGACAATCCCAGCCCGGTGCCGCCCTTGCCGCTGGCGTCGGGCCCGCTCTTGGTCGTGAAGTAGCGATCGAAGATCCGCGGCAGCTTCTCCGGGGGAATGCCCGAGCCGGTGTCGCGGATCGTCAGGTCGACGGTGTCCAGGGCCGGGTCGTGCGTCAGGCGGATCCAGACGTGCCCGCCGCCGGGCATCGCCTGCCGGGCATTGACCAGCAGGTTCATCACCACCTGCTGAATGCGGTTGGCGTTGGCCATCGCCGGAGGCACCGGTTGGAACTGACGCTCGACCTGCACGCGATACTTGGTCATCTCGCGCTCCAGCAGCAGCAGCGCGTCGTCGACGAGCTTGACCATGTCGGTCGACTCCAAGCCCTCGGGGCGATTGCGGGCGAATCCCAGAATGCCGGTCGTGATGCGGGCCGCGCGTTGGCCGGCTGCCAGGATCTTGTCGAACGCCTTGTCGCGCGTCTGCTGATCGTGGTGGCGTTGGCCCATCTTGGCGTAGTTGATGATCGTGGTCAGCACGTTGTTGAATTCGTGCGTGGTCGTGCTGACCAGTTCGCCCAGGGCGGTCAGTTTCTGAGCCTGGTAGAGCTGCTCTTTGAGGATCTCGACCTGTTGCTCGAGGCTGGGATCTTGCGGTGTCGGGGTGTTGGACATGCCTGCCTTCCGAGTCGCGCGGTGCGAGAAGCACCCAAAGTGAATAAAGCGCGGCCCTTTGCCGGCTTCTCTCGATGGGCGTAAACGCGCCGCCTTGCCGAGTTGACGTGTCTGGACCTGTTGCGCTGAAAGTAGTTAGGTCATCTGTCGGTATCGACGTACCCGCCTGGGCAACTAAAACGCAAGCCGGTATAATCCCGCGCCAGTGCATACCCGGCCGCGTAGGTGGACGGCCGAAGCATTTCACGCAAGGAAGCGAAGGATGCACACCGTCGAGCTTTTGGAAGAAGCCGTAGCTTTGGCCGTTCGTGCCGGATTCGGAGTACGGCAAGACTGGTTTGGCGGGGCGCCCGCGGGGGCATGCGAGCTGAAGGGCCAGAAGTGGATCTTCATCGATCTGGCGCTCAGCGCCCGCGAGCAACTCGATCAAGTCGTCGAAGCCTTGCGCGAAGCGCCCATCCCTCCTGACACGACCATCAGCCGCCAGTTGCAAGCACTCCTGGCGCCCCGCAAGGCCGCCTGAGTCTAGCCCGGCGTTACCGGCGACGGCGCGTCAGCCGTTTCCCGCCGTGCTCTCTCCCCGATAGAGTTTCTGCGCTCCGATATACTTCTCCACCGCCCGCGGCGTCCGATAGCGCACACTCTCCCCCGCTGCCACACGGCGGCGAATTTCACTCGAGCTCAGATCGATCCGCGGCATTCGCACCAGGTGCTGTCGAATCGTCTCCAGCCGCTTTGCATCGACCACGTCGCCGAGCACGGAAAACATGTCTCCCTCGCCGCCAACGCTCGCGCCCCTTCGATCGACGACTACCGGCACAGCCAACTCGCAGATCCGCGCCGGCTCGCGCCACGTGGGCAGATCGCCCAAGGAGTCGGCCCCCATTAAGAAGAACAGTTCCCGCGTCGGGTCTTCCTGGCGCAAGTGGGCCAGCGTGTCGACGGTGTAGCTCACGCCGCCGCGATCGATCTCATACGTGCACACGGCGAACGCCTCGTGGCCGCCGATGGCCAGTTCGAGCATCTCGATCCGCGTCCCCGCGGTGGCCAACTGGCGCTGTTGCTTGTGCGGGGGCACCGCTGCCGGCAGAAACCACACGGCGTCAAGCGCCAATTGCTCGCGACAGCTCTCGGCCAGCAGCAAGTGTCCGTAATGGACCGGGTCGAACGAGCCCCCATAGATTCCCAGTCGCATCGCTTTGCCGAGGCTCCGTCGCTTGCCAGCAGGCATCCTGCCCTGGATATTGAACCCACAGGACCGTCAATCCTAGCGGCTGGACCTGCCGCCTGCCACCACCTCTGGAAAACGCGTCGCGTGTCCCAGCAACAGAACCTGTTCGAGCTGCAGCCCGCCCCGTGGGAGGTGGACGATGCGCGCGAAGAGCTCGTGGCAAAGCTGGTTTTTGCCACCGGTCCGGAGGGCGACTTCGACTACCGCGTGCCCGAGAAGCTGCGCGACACGGTGGCGTTGGGCAAGCGGGTGCGCGCCCCCTTGGGACGGTCGAATCGCCTGGTCACCGGGTACTGCGTCGGGCTGGAGAATCGTCCCGAACCCCGCCAGCTCAAATCGCTACACAGCGTCTTCGACGAGCGGAAGCTGCTTTCGCCGCAGATGCTCGCGCTGACCGAGTGGATGGCCGACTACTACCTCTGTCCCTGGGGTAAGGTGCTCGAGGCCGTCGTGCCGGCCGGCGTGCGCACCCAGGCCGGCACCCGAAACACGAAGTTCGTGAGCTTGCCCAATCGCGTGGCGGCCCGGCTCACCGAACTCAAACTCACCGCCACGCAGCGGCGCATCGTGACCTTCCTGGCCGGCCAGACACACCCGGTGCCTCTTGCGCAGGTAGCTCAGGCCGCAGGCTGTACGACGGCCCCGATTCAGAACCTGCACAAAAAAGGCCTCGTCGAGTTCGTCTCGCGGCGCGTCGATTCGGGCAGCGGCGTCGAGCGATCGCATCCGATGCG
Source organism: Planctomycetota bacterium (assembly GCA_003389325.1). GTDB lineage: Bacteria > Planctomycetota > Planctomycetia > Pirellulales > PALSA-1355 > LB-PLM-3. The sequence goes on along the minus strand of QQVE01000034.1, from coordinate 276,194 downwards.
CGAGCCGCATTTGTCGCTCAACGCCGACCAGGAAGTAGCCCTCGAGGCGATTCGCGCGGCGCTCGAGTCGCGCGAGCACCAGACCGTGCTCGTGCACGGTGTCACCGGCAGCGGCAAGACCGAGATCTACATCCAGGCCATCGACGAAGTGCTGCGTTTCGGCCGGCAGGCCATCGTGCTGGTGCCCGAGATCAGCCTCACGCCGCAGACCGAGGCCCGCTTCCGATCGCGGTTTGGCAACGTGGCCGTGCTGCACAGCCACCAGCGCGACGCCGACCGCCGGCGGCAGTGGGAGCAGATTGCCACCGGACGCGTGGGCCTCGTCGTGGGCGCCCGCAGCGCCATCTTCGCCCCCACGCCCAACCCCGGCTTGATCATCCTCGACGAAGAGCATGAGACGTCGTTCAAGCAGGAAACGGCGCCGCGCTATCATGCCCGCGACGTCGCGCTGGCCCGGGCGCAGGCCGAAAACATTCCGCTCGTGCTCGGCTCGGCGACGCCCTCGCTGGAAAGCTGGCACCGCGCGCAGCGGGGACAATATCGGCTCGTTTCGCTGCCGGGTCGCGTCTTCGGCAGGCCCTTGCCCGGCGTGGGCACGATCGATTTGCGCACTGAGTTTCAGGACCGCCGCAATCGTGGAGCCGTCAGCCGGCAATTGGCCCTGGCCATGACGGCCACGCTCAAGGAGGGTGGGCAAGTGATCCTGATGCTCAATCGCCGCGGATACTCGACCCACATCCAATGCCCCGCCTGCGGCATGGCGATGGAATGCCCGCGGTGTGCGATCGCGCTGACGCATCACCTCGAAGGCCACATGGCGCTCTGCCATTATTGCGACTACCAGACCAAGGCACCCACGCAGTGTCCGGAGTGTCAATTCGCCGGTATCCACTACCGGGGCTTGGGCACGCAACGGCTCGAAGCGGAAGTGAAGGCTCGCTTTCCCGACTATGAGACATTGCGGATGGATACCGACGCCATGCGCAAGCCCGGCAGCCACGAGGCGGCACTCAACCGCTTTCGCGAGGGCGAGGTGCGCATCCTGGTCGGCACGCAGATGATTGCCAAGGGATTGGATTTCCCGAACGTGACGCTGGTGGGCGTGATCAACGCCGACACCGCGCTGCACTTTCCCGACTTTCGCGCGTCAGAGCGGACGTTTCAGCTCGTCACCCAGGTCGCTGGCCGCACGGGCCGCGGCGAACAGGGCGGACGCGTGCTGGTGCAATCGTTCAGCCCCGAGCATCCGGCGATTCTGGCAGCCGTGCGCCACGACTACGCCACGTTCGCCGAGGGCGAACTGCCCTCGCGCGAGGAACATGGTTACCCGCCGTTTGCCTGCCTGGTGCGTATCGTCGTACGAGGCAGCGAGATGGCGGCCGAAGGCTTCGCCGAGGATCTGGTTCGCCGGCTGCGCGAGGCGCTGGCCGACGAGCCCGCGGCCCGGGTGCTGGGTCCGGCGCCGGCTCCGATCGCCAAGCTGCGCGGGGAGTATCGCTTTCACATTCAGATCCACGGTTGCGACCCGGCCGTGCTCCGCCGGGGTGTGCGAGCGGCCACCGGCAATGTGAAGCCACCCGAGGATGTGCAGTGGATCGTGGACGTGGATCCGGTGGATATGCTGTAGTTGGCGAGGGTGGGGAGTGACGCGTCAAGGCGCCGTCGCCGATGGCTGCGGGCGAAACGGTGGCGAGAATCAGCTTTTTCGACGCGGCGCTGCGGTGAGCGGGGCGACATTCCTCTTGGTTTGGGCGGGGCAACTGCCGTAAACTAGAAAGATCGGGCGAAGTTACGCGTCCTTCCCGATCGACTCGCTATGTCTTATCGCTCGCTGAAACGTGTCCTGGGCGAAACCAGTCTGGAGCGCAAGTTCCTGCTGCTGTTCGGGGCGTCGCTCTTGGCGCTGATCGCCGGCAGCTTCTGGTGGTACGGGCGCAGCACCGAACGGCTGGTGTACGACTCCAGCCGCGAAAGTGCCAAGAGCCTGATCGTGTCGATCCTCGCCACGCAGCACATGAAGGTCTGGGCCAACCAGGACAACGTCGGGCTGGTCGAGGACTTGCAGCAGGGGCTCAAGAGCCGCGACTACGCGTGGGAATTTATTCGCCCCGTGGCCGAAGGCCCGCATGCGCCGACCGCAGCCGAGCTGGAAGTGCTGCGCCAGTTCGATCTCTCGCAGGCCCCCGGCAGCGAGGCGGCCAAGAACGACGAGTTCTACGAAGAGCGCGTCAACGTGGGCGATTCGTCTAAATATGTGTTTTACAAGCCGATTCGCTTCACCAACCAGCGGTGCATCTTCTGCCACGAGTCGCTGAACATCGGCGTCTCGGGCATGCAGCGGCAGGAACTGGGCGACTTGATCTCGGTGCTCAAGTTGAGCATGCCCGACGAGAAGACCCAGGCCGCGATGACCAAGAACTACGCCGTGCTGATCGCCACAGCCATCATCACGGCGTTTCTGGCCGTGATGGCATCGTACCTGATCGTGCGGTACATCATCGTCAAGCCGCTCGCGCACCTGCGCGACGTGAGCGATCGCATCAGCCAGGGCGAAATCGCGCTGCGGGCCGAGTTGCACACCGGCGACGAGTTCGAGCGGCTGGCCACGGCCTTCAACCGCATGCTGCGCCAATTGGCCAGCAACCAGGAAGATCTCAAGCGATTCAACGAAAACCTGAACGTCAAGGTCGACGAGTTGGCCCAGGCTAACATGCGGCTCTACGAGATGAACCGCTTGAAGACCGACTTTTTGGCCACGATGAGCCACGAGCTGCGCACCCCGCTCAACGCCATCATCGGCTTTTCCGACGTGCTCGATTCGATCGACTCGCTCGACGAAAAGCAGAAGCGCTACGTCCGAAACATTCAGACCTCGGGCAAGGTGCTGCTCGAGATGATCAACGACATTCTCGATCTGGCCAAGATCGAAAGCGGGCGGATGGAGGTGCGGCTCTCCGACATCCAGATCGAGCAGGTGGCCGTGGCCCAATGCGACATGGCCCGCCCGTTGGCTGAGCGGAAGAACATCGATCTGGAAGTGGAAGTCGAGCCCAAGCTGCCCGACATGTTCCAGGACCAGGCCAAGGTGCAGCAGATCATCAACAACCTGCTCTCCAACGCCATCAAGTTCACGCCCGAGGGCGGACGCATCGTGGTGGGTGCCCGCCGCAGGGACCACCACCTCATCCTCACCGTCTCCGACACCGGCGTGGGCATCGCCGAGGAAGACCAGGTGGCCATTTTCGAGAAGTTTCGCCAGGGCAAGAGCGTACTCATCGGCGGCGATGCCATGACCCGCGAGTATTCCGGCACGGGGCTCGGGCTGTCGATCGTCAAGGAGCTGTGCAAGCTGCTGGGCGGCGAGATCTCGCTCGAAAGCGAGTTGGGCAAAGGCAGCACGTTTACGGTGCGTTTGCCGTGGACGAAGGCCGAAGTGCCCAAGGCCGAGTCGCTGCCGGCAGTGGTCGAAGATCCCAAGCGCGACCGCCCGCGGCTCGAGGCCCCGGCCTCGACGTCGTAATTGCCCTGGCTTCGCTACGTCTCGCCGGGCCGCATTGCCATTTCTCGATTTCCCGCTACGATGGCCCCCCATGCCACAACCTTCTCGCGCCACCTTGCCAAACGTCGAGCTCTACACCGATGGTGCCTGCAGCGGGAATCCGGGCCCCGGCGGCTGGGCCTTCATCCTGCGTCATCCGGCTTCGGAAAAAGAAATCGAGTCGTCCGGCGGCGAACGCGAAACGACGAACAATCGCATGGAGCTGACGGCCGTGGTGCGCGGGCTCGAGGCCCTCAAGAGGCCCTCGGACGTGAAGCTGATGACCGACAGCGTCTACGTGGGCAAGGGGCTGGCCGAATGGATGCCCAAGTGGAAGGCCAACGGCTGGCGGCGCCGCGAGGGCAAGCAGTGGAAGGAGGTCAAGAACGAAGACCTCTGGCGGCAGCTCGACGCCCTGGTGGCCGATCACAAGCTGACCTACATCCGCGTCGCCGGCCACAGCGGCCATCCCGAGAACGACCGCTGCGACGAACTGGCCGTGGCCGCGTACCAGCAGTATCTGAAGCGCTAGCCGCATCCGGCTTCGGCCGACCACTGCCCCCTGTGCGCATGTTCCCTTAAAATGGAGACATGCCTCCCAGCACCGACAAGCCGGCGGTCGATCTGTCTACGCCCGTGCAGTTTCTCAAGGGCGGCGGGGCCCACCGCGCGGAGCAACTGGCCCGGCTGGGCGTGACGACGGTGCGGGATCTGCTGTTTAACTTCCCTCGCGACTATCAGGACCTGACCGACGTACGCACAATCGCCGCCCTGGAGGAAGGCCCGCTGGTGAGCGTGTTGGGCACCGTCGAAGAAGTCGACATGCGCGACGGCGGCGGGCGATCGATCGTCGGCGTGCTTGTGCGCCAGGGCGACGACCATCTGCGGGCCGTGTGGTTCAACCAGCCCTTCATGCGCGAAAAGTTTCGCCGCGGCCAGACCGTGCTCCTCTCGGGCCGCGCCCGGCAACGATCTACCCGCTGGGAGATGGCCCATCCACACGTCAAGTGGATCGAAACCGAGCAGGACGAGCCCCGTGGGTCGCTCTTGCCGATTTATCCGCTCACCGAGGGGCTGGCCCAGCGTCACGTCGGACAACTCGTTCGCGCCGCGTTGGAAGCGTGTCTCGATCAGTTGGAAGAGGTGTTCCCGGCCGGGTACCTCGAGCACCACGACCTCTGGCCGCTGCGCTTCGCGCTGCCGCAGATCCACTTTCCCGACAGCCCCGAGGACCTCGAGCGGGCTCGGCGGCGGTTCGTGTATCAGGAATTGCTCGTGCTGCAACTGGCCCTGGCCCTCAAACGGCAGCAGGTGCAGTCGTCGCTCGAGGCCCATCCACTTGAGCTCTCGGCCAAGATCGACGCTCGTATCCGCCGCCTGTTTCCGTTTCCGCTCACCGCCGGCCAGAATCAGGCCGTGGCCGAAATCGCCGCCGACATGGGCCGTGCCTACCCCATGAATCGCCTGCTGCAAGGCGACGTCGGCAGCGGCAAGACCATCGTGGCCGTGTATGCCATGCTGCTGGCCGTGGCCCATCAGACGCAAGTCGCGCTGATGGCCCCCACCGAAGTGCTGGCGCGGCAGCATCTGGATACCCTCGATAAGCTGCTGGCCGGCAGCAATACGCGGCTGGGACTACTAGCCGGCGGGCAATCGGCCAAGACACGCGAAGAAACGCTTGCAGGCATCGCGGCCGGAGAGATTCAGATCGTGATCGGTACGCAGGCCGTGATCGCCGCGGGGGTCGACTTCGCTCGGCTGGGGCTGGTGGTGATCGACGAGCAGCACAAGTTCGGCGTGCGGCAGCGGGCGGCGCTAAAGCACTCGGCCGTGCATCCGCACTACCTGGTGATGACCGCCACGCCGATTCCCCGCACGGTGAGCATGACGCTGTTTGGCGATCTCGACGTGACGACGCTGATCGATAGCCCCCCGGGACGGCAGAACGTGCACACCTATTTCCCCCCCGCCGCGGATCGACCGCGCTGGTGGGAGTTCTTCCGCAAGAAGCTCCGCGAAGGCCGGCAGGCATTCGTCATCGTGCCGCTCGTGGCCCGGGGCTCGGTGGCCGATGCCTTGCAGGAGGAAACCGAGCCGGAGGAGGCGCTCGCGGAACCGCCCTCCCCTGCCCCGGCAACGTTGTTCGACGAGGACGTCCCTGCTGAGACCGCACCGCCGCCGGTGTCGCTGGAAGAGGCCTACGAGCACCTGGCCAACGGCGAGTTGGAGGCCTTCCGATTGGGGCTGATTCACGGGCGAATGAGCAGTTCCGAAAAGCAAGCGGCGATGGACGACTTTCGGGCCGGCCGCACGCAAGTGCTGGTGGCCACGTCGGTCGTCGAGGTCGGCGTCGACGTCCCCAATGCCACGCTGATGACGATCGAAAGCGCCGAGCGCTTTGGCCTGGCCCAGCTCCATCAGTTGCGAGGACGCATCAGCCGCGGCATGCACCCAGGCTATTGCTGCGTGTTCACCGGCGTCGAGAACGATGAAGCCCGAGCCCGGCTGGCCGCGTTTGTTGAATCGAGCGACGGCTTTCGCTTGAGCGAAGTCGACTTCGAACTACGTGGCCCCGGCGACGTGCTGGGCACCCGGCAACACGGCCTGCCGCCCCTGCGCGTGGCCAACCTGACGCGCGACGCCGCCACGCTCGAGGAGGCCCGCCGCGATGCCCGCGAAATGGTCGAAGCCGACCCGGGATTGACGAGCGAGGAGCACGCCCTGCTACGCCGCATGGCGCTGGTGCGCTATGGCAAGTCGCTCGACCTGGGCGACGTCGGCTAGCACTACGCCGTTGCCAGCGGCTCGGTCGCTTCCCACTTGGTGCCGTCGCGCACCACGCGATGGTAGAGCGTATCGCGCTCGATCGGTTCGCGGCCGGCTTCTTCGATCAGGCGGCGAATGTCTTCGACGCTTAACGCCTCGGGCGTGGTGGCCCCGGCGTCGTGATAGATCAACTCGTGACGCACCGTGCCGTCGAGGTCGTCGGCCCCGTAGGAAAGCGCCGTTTGCGCCGTGCCGATGCCGAGCATGATCCAGTAAGCCTTGATGTGGTCGAAGTTGTCGAGCATCAGGCGGCTGACGGCCATCGTGCGGAGGTCCATGATGCCCGAGGCCTTCTTGATGTGCGACAGGCCCGTGTTGTCGGGATGGAATGCCAGCGGAATGAGCGTCTGGAAGCCGCCCGTCTCGTCCTGCAGCTCGCGCAACCGCAGCAGGTGGTCGACCCGGTGAAACGCGTTCTCAATGTGGCCATAGAGCATTGTGGCGTTGGTGCGCAGGCCCAACTCGTGGGCCGTACGGTGGATGTCGATCCAGCGGCCTGCGTCGGCCTTATGCTCGCAGATCTGGTCGCGCACCTCGGGGTGGAAGATCTCGGCCCCACCGCCGGGCAGGCTTCCCAGGCCCGCCTCGATCATGTCCTCGAGAATCTCGCGAATCGACTTGCCCGTCATCCGGCAGAACCAGTCGAGCTCCACGCCGGTCCAGGCCTTGAGGTGCAGTCGCGGGTAGGCTTTGTGCAGGATCTGGATCAGGTTACGGTACCAGTCGTACTTCATCTGATGGTGCAGGCCGCCGACGATGTGCATCTCGGTGGCGCCGCAGTCGACGGCCTCCTGGCCCCGGGCCAGAATCTGCTCGTCGCTCATCAAGTAGCCCTTGGGATCCCGCAGATCCGAGCGGAACGCGCAAAACACGCAGCGATAAAGGCAGACGTTGGTGGGATTCAAATGCGTGTTGATGTTGTAGTACGCTCGATTGCCGTTCTTCCGCTCGCGCACGAGGTTCGCCAACTCACCAAGCTCAGGCAGCGGCACGTCGGGCCGATACAGATGCAGCCCGTCTTCCATCGACAGCCGCTCGCCGGACTCGACCTTGCGGCGAATGGATTCCAGAGTCGGTTCGGTAGCACGAATCATGCGTGTTGATCCCGCGTGTTGTGAATTACTAGCCCGAAGCGCGAGCGAGGGTTGCTGGGTTGACCCTAGCCGCATGTTCCTCGCTCGCGCTTCGGGCTCGTGTCGAGCCATTTCCCGAGGCTTTTCCATCGGGTGTGGCACTCGTATTCCTCGCTTGAGGAACCACTTAGCCTACCAGCCCACCTCAGGTGAGCAAGTCCAGGCTGCCCACTACGAACAGGCCTATGCTGATAACCGCATTTACCTGGAAGAACGCCACATTGACGCGGGTCAGATCGTCGGGCCGCACCAGGTAATGTTCCCAGGCCAGCAGCACGGCCACCGCGGCAATGCCGATGCCGTAAATCCAACCCAGTTGCGGATAAACCACTGGCAAGACGGCCAGCAGCACCACCATGCCCAGATGGCAGGCAGCGGCCAGTCGCAGGGCCCGCGGCACGCCAAGCCGCGCCGGCACGCTGTGCAACCCGGTGTCGACATCGAATTCGACGTCCTGGCACGCGTAGATGATGTCGAATCCCGCCACCCACAGCAGCACCGCTCCGCCGAGCACCACCGCCGGCAGCAGGTCGGCAGGGTTCTCCATCAAGGCTTCGCCTTGCAGCGCGATCCACGTCGACACCGGCGCGAGCATCAGCGCCGCTCCCAGCCAAAAGTGCGCGGCGGCCGTGAACCGCTTCGTGTAGCTGTACGCCAGCAGAAACAACAGCACCGGCACCGAGAGCACGATCGGCAGCGGATTGGGCAAGAACAACAGCGTCGAAAGCACGAACGCGATCGAACAGACGGCGGCGAACACCACCACGCTCTGCGTGCTGAGGATGCCGGCCGGAAGGTGTCGCATCTGCGTGCGTGGATTGCCGGCGTCGATCCTTCGGTCGGCGATGCGATTGAACGCCATGGCGGCACTGCGCGCCGTGACCATGCACAGCACGATGCCCACAAACTGCTGCGCCCGATGCGCCCAGGAAACCTCCGCGTCGAGCTTCCAGGCCATCACGGCCGCCAGCAGCGCAAAGGGAAGCGCAAACAGCGTGTGGCTGAAGCGAATCATCTCCAGGATGTGGCGCAGGTTTCGCATCGTGCTTCGCTGCTACTCTCCCCACCGCCGCATCAGCCTATGTTCGACTCCCAACTGATCGCAGATCCGGGCCACGACGAAATCGACCAGGTCGCGAATCGAGCGTACGCCGTGATAGAAGCCCGGCATGGCCGGCAGCACGACCGCCCCGGCTTCGGCGGCCCGGCGCATGTTCTCCAGTTGAATCGCCGAGAGGGGCGTCTCGCGCGGAACGACGACGAGCTTGCGGCGTTCCTTCAAGTGGACGCTGGCGGCGCGATGGATCAGGTTCTCGCCCGTGCCGTGTACGACCGCGCCCAGGGTGCTGCCCGAGCAAGGGCAAATGACCATGCCCGAGGTGAGAAACGACCCGCTGGCGATGGGAGCCATCAGGTCCTCGTAATGGTGATACAGCACGTCGGCCCCCTGGTCCGAGGGCGGATCGGTCCGCTCGAGCACTTCGGCCATGGCCGGGGAAAGCTGATCGGCCGTGGGCGACCAGGAAAAGATCGGCAGGCTGGCCGGCGTGAAATGGTCGAGGTCGATCTCCAGGTCCAGCTCTTGCTTGAGCACCAGCCGCGCCGAAGGGCTAATCGACAGGTGCACGCGCCGGCGGGCCTCGAGCAGCACTTGCAGCAGCCGTAGCGCATACACCGAGCCGCTGGCTCCCGTGATGGCCAGCACAACGTGCTCGCGGGCATGGTCCTGGGTGTCGTTCACTTGGTGCCTACGTACAAAGTGGCTACACCGAGCGTCAACGGATAGTATCGCACGTCGCTCGCTCCTGCAGCCCGCATGCGCTCGGCCAGGGCCTCGCCGGCGGGAAACTCGCCAACGCTATCCGGCAAATACTGGTAAGCGTCCTGCCGATTGCGCGCGAGCCATTGCCCGATCCGAGGCAACACGTGCCGGAAGTAGAAACCGTAGCAGAAGCGGAACGGCTGCCACCGCGGCAGCGAAAACTCCAGCACGACAACCCGGCCGCCGGGGCGGCACACACGCAACATCTCGCGCAGACCCCGATCCGTGTCGGCCACGTTCCGCAGCCCGAACGCCACCGAGACGATTTGAAACAGGTTGTCGGCGAAGGGCAGACTCTGAGCATCGGCTTCGACAAACGTGACCCGGTCCTGCCCGTCGGCTTTCTTGCGGCCGATGACCAGCATCGGGTGGCAGAAGTCGGCGCCCACCACGGGCGTGCCGTTCGTGGTCGCTCGTGCATAGGCCAGGGCCAGGTCTCCGGTGCCGGTGCAGAGATCAAGAATTGGTTCGCTCCCCTGCGGCGGCACCTTGCGCACGGTGCGCCAGCGCCAGTAGTAGTCGGTGCCCAACGAGAGCACGTGGTTCATGCGGTCGTAGCGCGCGGCGATTTCGGCAAACATTCGCTTGACGCGTGCATCCGACTTGTCAACCGCCATCGAATCGACCCGCTGGACCTGACCTTAGCGCCACTCGATCATAACCGCCACCCGCGCGACTTATAAACCACCCGGCGTTTTCAGCCCGTATTCGCCCCACCGCGAGGCCACCAGCCGGCGGGTCTCTTCACCGACGTCCAGCACCGGCGGCGAGGCCGTGGGACGCTCGGCGTCGAGCTTGGCCGTGGCGTCAATCGCCAGGCGGCGTCCTGGGCTCCCGGGAGCATCGGCCAGGTCGGCCGGACCGGCAGGGCCGTCCAGCGCGAACAGATCGCGCTCGGGCGCCGCGTTGGCCCCTACCCGCTCAAGCACTCGCGGCAGGTCGCGGACATTGGCATCGTCGTCCAGCAGAATCAAGTACCGCACGAACTTCACCGCGTTGGTGCCCCACAGCGCCGCGGCCACCTGCCGGGCGTGATACGGGTAGCGCTTGCGAAACGAAACCAGCGCAAATCGTTCCAAGCCGCCCAGCGGCGGCAAATGCACGTCCACCACGTCGGGCGCCGCGGCTTGCAGCGCGGGCAGCAACATCCGTTCGCGCGCCGCGGCCAGCACTCCGGCTTCGCCCCGCAGGCCGCCGTCGACGATGGCCGGAAAGATCGGCTGGCTGCGGTGCGTGATCGCCGCCACGTGGAACACCGGCGCCGGCGACGGCTCGCGATAGTGACTCGCTCCGGGGGCCGCCACGGTGACGCTGGTCGGCGGCACCTCGGGGTCGAAATACCCCTCGAAAACCAGGTCAACCTCGGCCGGCACTTCGACTTCGTGCGTGCGGCACTTCACCACATCGAGCGGTTTGCCGCGCAACAGCCCCGCCATGTGATACGTGTCCACTTCCGCAGGCAATGGCACGGTAGCGGCGACGGTTGCGGCAGGATCGCCCCCCAGGAGAACCGCCGCCGGCATCCGCTCACCAGCCGCCTGGTAATCGGCCCAGTGTCGCGCGAACGGCGAATCGCCCGCATCCGCCACGGCCAGGTGGCTCTCGTCGCAGGCCACCATCGGCGCGATCGTGGCGGCACGCGTGTGCGTTTGCCGATCGGCCGTAACCAGGATTCCGCCCGTGATCGCGGGTCCCGACTCCGCAGGCCATGCCGTGAGCAAGGGAAACGCTGCGATGTTCACGTCGCGGCCCAGGTGAACCACTTGTTGGCACACGCCCGTCTTGGTCGGCTTGGGGCGAAATTTCTCGGCCCCGCTCTCCTCGGGCGACATTTTCAGCCGATCGAACCAGTTCTGGGGCGTATGCTGAGCCACGAGCGACTCGATGCGCGGCGCGATCTCGTCGAGGCACTCTACCCCCACGGCTCGGCAAGCTCGCCCCTGAGTTCCCAGCAGATTCGTGACCACCGCTGTCGACTGACCCTGCACGCGGTCGAACAGCAGCGCCGGCCCGCCCTCGGCGGCCACGCGGCGCGTGATCTCGGCGATTTCCACGTGCGGGTCGACTTCGGCGGACACCCGCACGAGCTCACCGACGGCGAGCAACTCTTCGAGAAAATCGGCCAGCGACTTGTATGCCATGCGGCCAATTGTAGCCCGGGCGAGAAAAACGGGGCAGACGAGATGGTAGGTTGGAAGGGGCCAGGGTTTCAGGGTTGGGAGTGAGATGCGATGACTGACGGGCCGTACCTGCGGGTGAATTTCTTGCCGGAGTTAGTCGCGGGCGACGCGCTGGCCGGGGCAGCGGTGGCCGTGATCGACGTGCTGCGGGCCACGACGACCGCGATCGCGGCATTGGCCGCCGGGGCACGCGACGTGCTGCCGTGCCTGACGATTGAGGACGCGCGTCGCCGGGCCGCGGAGTTTCCCGTCGGCGAGGCGATTCTTGGGGGCGAACGCGGCGGAACGGCGATCGAGGGGTTCGATCTCGGCAACTCGCCGCTGGAGTACACGCCCCACGTCGTGGCCGGCAAATCGGTCGTGCTCACCACGACCAACGGCACCAAGGCCCTACTGCACTGCCAGGCGGCAGCCGAGATCGTGCTGGCCGGATTCGTGAACCTTACCGCGGCCGCGGACCGCCTACTCAAAGCGGCAAACAAACACGGCGGGCCCATCGACGTGGTTTGCTCCGGCACCGACGGGGCCGTGACCCGCGAAGACGTGCTGCTGGCCGGAGCTCTGGTGGACCGCATCGCCGGAGATGACTGCCCGGCCATCGACGATCAGGCGGCCCTTGCCCGCGACGCGTGGCGGACGGTTTTCGGATCGGGCGAAGATCTGCCGGCGCGGCTGTTGCCGGCGCTGGTGGCGAGCCGCGGCGGCCGCAACCTGAGTGCGTTGGGCATGCAGCGCGATATCGAGTTTGCGGCCCGCGTCGACGAATTCCAGCTGGTGCCGCGATTCGATGCGGCCAGCCACTCGATTTCGCCTGCGTAGCTCGGCCGCCTGCGGTACGTGCCGTAGACCGCCGCGGGGCACGGCGGTTACACTTCGAGTTCCGATTGATCCAGGGCTCGGGAGCAATGTTTTGACGATGGACATGGACAAGCTGGTTTCGCTGTGCAAACGGCGCGGATTTCTGTTTCAGTCGAGCGAAATCTACGGCGGGTTGAACGGCTTTTGGGACTACGGCCCGCTGGGCGTCGAGCTGAAACGCAACGTACGCGAAGCCTGGTGGCAGGACATGGTCCGCGGCCACGACGAGCTCGATGCTCCCCCAGGCGCGCCGGAGCCCTTCGAGATGGTCGGCCTCGACTGCACGATCATCATGCACCCGCAGGTCTGGAAGTGCTCGGGCCACTACGACCTGTTTCACGACTTCATGGTCGATTGCCGTGAGTCGAAGAAGCGCTACCGCCACGACCAGGTGCATGGCCGCTGGGTGGAAGCCAAGGAGCAACGCATCTTCGTCGCCACGCAAGCGGGGGGCGAAGAGGGAGAAGCCGACGCCCAGCAACGGGCGCTCAAGTTCTTCAACCTGCGCTCGAAGGACGCCGAGAGACTCGCCTGGCAGGGCCCGCTGGTGTCGCTGACCGAGATTCACGATTTTTCGAACGTCCTGGGGCCGGATGCCAAGGAGCTGGGCACGCTCACGCCGCCGCGCGAATTTAACCTGATGTTCAAGACGTACGTCGGCGCGCTCAGCGGCGAAGAAGGTGCCGCGTTCTTGCGGCCCGAGACGGCCCAGGGCATTTTCGTCAATTTCAAGAACGTGTGCGACAGCACGCGCGTGCGGGTGCCTTTTGGTATCGCGCAGATGGGCAAGAGCTTTCGCAACGAGATTACGCCGCGCAACTTCACGTTTCGCTCGCGCGAGTTCGAGCAGATGGAGATCGAGTTCTTCTGCCATCCCAAGGCGTCGCCCGAGTGGTACAAGTTCTGGCGCGACCGCCGCTACCAGTGGTATCTCGACCTGGGGCTGGCGGGAGAGCGTCTGCGACTGCGCGACCACGACGCCGACGAGCTGAGCCACTATTCGTGCGGCACGGCCGACATCGAGTATGCCTTTCCCTTCCTGCCGCCGGGGGAATTCGGCGAACTGGAGGGTATCGCCCACCGCGGCGACTTCGATCTTCGCAGCCACATGGAAGGCAAGCTCGTGCGCCAGGGCGACGAGCTGGTGGTCGAGACGGGCGAGGACGGCAAACCCCACCACCGCGGCAGCGGCAAGGATCTGACCTACCGTGACGATTTGACTAACGAGCGGTTCACGCCGCACGTGATCGAGCCCTCGGCCGGTGCCGATCGGGCCACGCTGGCATTCCTGTGCCAGGCCTACACCGAGGACGAAGCGCCCGACGAAAAAGGCAAGATGCAGACGCGCGTGGTGATGAAGTTCCACCCGCGCATTGCCCCGATCAAGGCGGCCGTGTTTCCGCTGGTGAAGAAAGACGGCATGCCCGAAGTGGCCAAGAAGATCTACCTGGCGCTCAAGAAGCGATTCAACGTGTTCTACGACGAGAAAGGGGCCGTGGGCCGCCGCTATCGCCGCCAGGACGAAGCCGGCACCCCCTACTGCATCACCGTCGACGGCCAGACGCTCGAGGACCGGACGGTCACGGTGCGCGACCGCGATTCGCTTAAGCAGTGGCGCGTGAGCGTCGACGAATGCCCCGATGAAATTGCCCGCCTGATCGAGAACCCGGGCGCAAGCTGAGTCCAAGGAGCTCGATGAAACCCACGCTGGCCCAAGTCTGCACGCTGGACGCGAAGTTCGAGGACGACGTCGCCGACTATGCGGCCGGCAAGTGCCAGGCGATCGAGTTGTGGCTGGGCAAGCTCGATGCCTATCTCGAAGGACACGCGCCCGACGACGTGCGGCGGCTGCTCGACGAGCACGAGGTGACGGCTCCCGTGGCGAGCTTTCAGGGCGGCTTGCTGGCGAGCCAGGGCGAGCGCCGCAAGGAGCACTGGCAAACCTTCGAAAAGCACCTGCAACTTTGCCAAACGCTCGGCATCGGCACGCTCGTCGTGGCTGCCGACGTGGGAGGCCCGCTCACGCAGCAGGACGTCGAACGCGTGACAATGTCGCTGGCCGAGGCCGCGAAGCTGGCCGGCCGGCACAACGTGCGGTTGGCGCTCGAGTTTCAGGCCCGCACGGCGTTTATCAACAATCTCGAAACGGCCGCGGCCATCGTGGCCGAGACGGGCAGCGAGCACTTGGGTATCTGCCTCGACGCGTTTCACTACCACGTCGGGCCCAGCACGCCGGACGATCTCGCTTATCTCACCAGTGAGAATCTGTTTCACGTGCAGCTTTGCGATCTGCTGGGCGTGGCGCGGGAGTTCGCCGTCGACGCTGATCGCGTCCTTCCCGGTGAAGGCGACCTGCGGCTGGCACCGCTACTGGCGCGGCTCACCGAGATCGACTATCGCGGCTCGGTGTCGATCGAGTTGATGAACCCCCAGATTTGGCGCGTGCCGCCGCTCCAGTTCGGTGAGATCGCCATGACGGCGCTACGCAAGCTGCTGGGCCAGGCGAGCATGGACTAAAGAGCCAGCCCACTCTCGCTTTCGGCTTGAACGGGACGCGCCAGGGGCCGATAATGCCCGGTGGCGACGCGATCGTCATTGGCCATAGGGAGGGCCCATGCGACGCTTATTGGTGTGGACTCTGATTTTGGCCCTGGCGATGGTCTGCTCGCAGGCCGCGGCCCAGGTACAAAACCGCGTCGCCAGACGCGGCCCCAGCGGCGCGGCAGCGCGGCCAGGACGCCACCACCATCATCACCAGCACCGCCACCGCGGTCATCGCCGGGGTGCCAACTGGTGGTTCGACGTCGAACTCCCCTGGTTCGCTTGTCCGATCTACACGCTGGCGTTCGATCCGTATCTGCCGCCGATCAGCTACTTCGGCTACACGTTCACGCTGCCGGCCTATGCACCGGCCGACCCCGTCGTACCGGCGGCTCCCGCAGCCGTCGCCAACCTGCCGGCGGCGCCCGCCCCGGACCCGGTAGACGATCCGCCGGGGCTGCCCAAGGCCACCAACGGCGAGCAAAAGGCCCGGGCCGGACGTTTCATCGGATACGGCGACAAGGTATTTGCCGACCAGCGCTACCTCGCGGCGCTCGAGCGGTACAAGACGGCCGGCGAAGTGGCGCCCGATCTGGCCGACACCTACTTTCGTCAGGGGTTTGCCCAAGTGGCGCTTGGTCACTACGAGAAGGCGGCCCGGGCCTACCGTCGCGGGCTGCGATTACGCGGCGACTGGCAAGCTTCGCCATTTCGGCTCGACCAGCTCTACGCCGCACCTGTGCCGAAGAACGCGCACATCGAGGCGCTGGCTCGCGAGGTGCAGGCCAACCCGTTCGACGGCGAGCTGTTGATGGTGCTGGGAATGCAGCTCTATTTCGACGGCGAGCCCCAGCGGGCCGAGGCCTTCTTCAGCCGCGCGGCACAGTTGGGCGCCAACGAAGACCGGCTGCTCGACGCGTTTCTGCCGCAGCCCCAGCCGGCCGATCCAGCCGACCCGGCGGGCGGCAACGGAAAGATCGTGTTCTAGGCAGTTCTAGGCCGGCGGCGAAGCGTCGCCGCCCCGATCTCTTCAAGCGGCTTCGAGATCCGCGCTTTTGACGGCCTTGTTTTCCCAGGTCTCGGTCCACAGGCAACCGGCCCACGAAAAGCCGACGCCAAAGCCGGCCAGCAGGCAGCGCGTGCCGCGCCGCAGGCGACCGCTCGTGCGCAACTCGTGCATGATGATCGGGATCGTCGACGAAACGGTATTGCCGTAGTCGCGCAGCACGGTCGGCATGCGCTCTTCGTCGAGACGCATGTCCTGTCGCAAGCTGTCCAGCAACTTGTGCGTCGCCTGGTGTACCAGGTAGAGCTCGATGTCCGAATCGGTGACTTCGCCCGACTTGCGCACGCGATCGATCATTTGCGGCACCGTGTCGAGCGTCAGCCGGATCAGCCCCGGGCCGTCCATGTAGAGCTTGCTCTCCCAACGCCAGCGCGTGCGGGGCCGCAAGGCGTCGGCCTCGGGTCGCGCGCCGCCGGAGTTGACCATCAGGGCATCGGCTGCCTTGCCGTCGGTGCCGAAGTTGAATGCCGAAAGCGAGGGCGTGTCCGAGGCTTCGATCAGCGTGGCCGCCGCCCCGTCGCCGAAGATCGGCCGCAGCGAGCGGTCTTCCGGGTGGATGTACTTCGAGTAGGTTTCGGCCGTGATCAGCAGCACGCGCTTGGCGGCACCGCCGCGGATCAGGCCGTCGGCCAGCGACAGGCCATAGACGAAGCCCGAGCAGCCGAGGTTGAAGTCGAGGGCCCCGACCGTGGTTGGCAGGCCCAGACGGTCCTGCAGCAGGCAGGCCGTGGTCGGCAGCGGGTAATCGGGCGTTTGCGTGCAGAACAGCAGGAAATCGATCGAGTCGCGTTCGACTCCCGACTCCTGGAACAGCTTTTCGGCAGCGGCCACACCCAGGTCGCTGGCACACTCGTCTGGAGCCGCGATATGCCGCGAGCGGATCCCGGTCTTGCTGTAAATCAAGTCCAGGTCCCACTTGGGGAACAGCGCCGCCAGATCGTCGTTGGTTTCGACCCGCTCGGGCAGATGGACTGCGATGGGACCGACCGCCGCGTGTTTCACTGCCGCGCGCCTCGGTGTTGGAGAAGCTGATTCATGAGGGTCCCCGATAATACCCGGAAAGCCTTTTCGAGGGCAAGGTTTACCCGGCGCCGGGCAACAGGCGGTTAGATGCCGACGGGTTGAGCGACGTTACGCGCCCGGCGGCTGGGGCGATAAGTCGTGACGACCGCTCGTGTTGGCCGGCCCGCTACCGAGCGTCGGACGGGCGGTCGCCGTCGGGCGAGGGTGGCTTGCGCGTTGCGGCATGACCCGGGGTGCTGCCGGCGACTTCGGCCAGTTTGAAGCGGATTGCCAGCATCGTGATTGCCGCGGCCACGACGTACATCAGCGACGTCGACAGCGCGATGCCGCGCACGCCGAACCACTGCATCAGCAACAGGTTGCCCCCCACGTTCATCACCAGGTTGACCGCCCCGATCCGCAGCACGATCGGATTGCCGTCCAGGGCGCTGAGCACGCGTGCGCCGAGCATCGCCAGCACGTAGAAGGGAATTTGCGGCAGCAGGCACAACTGCACGGCCGTGACCGCGGCCGTGGTGTCGGCGGTGAAGGCCCCCCGCTCGAAGAGCAGCCGCACCAGCGGTTCGGAGACGAGACCCAGCAGCACGACCCCCGGAATCGAGACCGCGAAGATCAGGCGTACGTACCACCGCAGGGTCGCTCGCAACTCGTCGAAACGGGCCGAGGCGATCAAGTGGGCGAAGCGTGGGAACAACACCGTGGTGAGGCTGGCTGCCCCGACCGAGAGCACCACGGCGACGACTTTGCCGCCGAATGTCAGGATCGAGATCTGGCCGCTCCCCAGCCCGGCAGCCATCTACTGGTCGACCACTAGCGAGCTACTCATCAACAGCGCCCCGAATGCCACGTGGGCATATTGCGAACTGACGTGGCCCAGTCCGCCGTCGCTCGAACGCATTCGCGGCAACGGCAGCAGTCCGTGCCAAGCGACGACCGTTGTCAGAATCAGCAGCTCGACCACAAAGCCCACGACCGTGCCGGCCGCCAGCGCATCGACGCCGTAGGGTTCTTGATAGAGCGCGAACACGGCCAGGGTCCCCAGCGGCACGGCAATGGGCGCCAAGGCCGTGGCCGCAAACCGCTCATGGGCGTTTAGCACTGCGGCCAACGTAGCCGACAGGCCGCTGGCAAGGATCACGGCCGAAAGCGGGTAGAAAAGCCTCTGCGTGAGCGCCGTCTTGGCCGGGTCAAAGCCGATCTCGACCAGGGGCAGCACCAGCGGCGTGACGACAAGCAGCAGCACGGTCACGACGGCCAACAGCGCCAAGACGCCCGCCAGCACACCGCCGGCCAGCCGCTGTGCCGCGGCGAGCCCTTGCTGCCGCCACAAGCGCACATACGAGGGCATCATGGCCGGCGCGACCGAATGGGCCAGCACGACCACGGCGTACGAGGGCAACAGAAACGCAACTAAATAGGCATCCAGCTCGTCGCCGGCGCCGAGTTGCCGTGCCACGAGCCAGTCCTTGGCCAGCGAGGCCACCTTCACCAGCAGCGTCGCGGCGCCCAGCAGCGCGGCGCTGACGAGTGCTCCACGCTGCGGGGCGATGCCCGTCGGCGAGGCTGCTTGGCTGGCGGACGTGGGTTCAGGCATCGTGCGCTCGCCGTCGGAATACGAACTCGTTACAGCCCGGCAGCTTGCCGCAGGTGGTCATCCGCTCCAGCTCGAAATCCCGCTGGCGGTAGAAGGCTTGCACGTCGTCAGGCGTGGCGGCTTCGAAGGGGTAGCCGCCGATCCAGTCGAGTTGATCGTGCCACCACGACATGCCTCGCAGGCGGTTGTAGTTGCGATAGCGCGCCGTCGGATCGCGCAACAACACGAGGTCCTTCACCAGCCCGCGCGTGGCGTGAAAGGCCATTGAGCCGCCGGCAATCACCGCCCGAAGCGGCCGCGGCGAGGCAACGTAGGTCCGCTTGACGGCCGTGTGAAAGCGCGTCCATATCGGCTGGTAGTTGTAAATGGCCACGTACAGTTGGCCGCCGGCCGCGACCGGCAAGGCCGCATGGTTCATGGCCTGCTCGAGCGCCCCGGTGTGGTGCAGCACGCCCCAGGCGTACACGACGTCGAAACGCCCGAGCGACTCGATATACCCCCGATCGAGCACCGACCCTTCCTCAATCGTCCACTGGGAGTCCTCGGCGAAATACTGGTCTTTCAGCGCCCGAGTGCAGGCCACGGAGCGCGGGTCGTAGTCGAACGAATGCACCCGGGCACCCAGCTTTCGGGCCGCCAGGCTGAACAGCCCGCTGCCGGAGCCGATGTCGAGAAACGCCTGCCCGGTCAGGCTGTCTCGGCCCAACATGGCCGAAAGCGATCTCCCGGCTTCATCGATTTGCCGAGGCGTCAGGCGCGCGAGAAACCGTCGCCAGTTTTCGCCGAACTCGTACCGCCGCCCGCCGGCGACCTCGTAAGCATGTTTCGACATTGATCCGTTCTCGAGGCCTCGATAGGCGGCGGCACTGCTGGCATGCTCTGGGCAAGACGTGCCGAGCGTTCCTGCCGCGCCGGCCGCAAGGTCGACGAACACGCGTCGCCGCAACGGTTTCCACTCCATTTCGTTCGGGCGGTCAACCGAAAAGAATCTCAGAAACCCCGCCAGGAAACGCAAATCACCAGGGAGGGTGCCGTTGCGTCTCGCCACACTTCTAAGATATCTCTACCTTTCCTACTTTTCCAAGCCAGCGAGCGAGCGGGTCTTGTATCGTGCCGTGCGCCGTACCCGCGCCAAGAAGATTCTGGAAATCGGCCTGGCCTCCACCGATCGCACGCTGCGAATGATTCGCCTGGCGTCGAGCTATGCCGAGCCAGCGGAAGTACAGTATGCGGCCATCGACCTGTTCGAATCCCGGCCCAGCACTTCAGCGCAGCAGATCTCACTCAAGCAAGCGCACCGATTGTTGAAGCAGACCCCGGCAAAAGCGCAATTGATCCCTGGCGACGCTTCATCGGCGCTCCAGCGCGCCGCCAACGCATTGCCGAATATCGACCTCCTGCTGATTTCGAGCGATCACGACGAAGCCGCTATGCAAAACGCGTGGTTTTACGTGCCCCGCATGCTGCATGCGCGTTCAGTGGTCTATTGGGAAACGGTCGACGCGGAGACGGGCGAATCGACGTTTCGGCTGCTCACACTCGGCGAGATCCAAACGCGAGCTACCGCAGGGAGACGTCGCCGGGCAGCCTAGGCGTGGCCGGCGGCAGCCGTGCCAAGATGCCGACGCCGTGGGCGAATGAACCCGCGACGCTGGCTGGTTGTCCTGCTGGCATCAGCGGATTCGGCCCGTTTGCGAGCTGTGTACCTGGCGTGTGGATCAGCGACCGCAAGTCGTTGCCGGGTTTGACCATCGGGCGAACTGCCTGAGGATTTCGTCCCACTTCGCGGCCCCAGGCTGATATCGCTGGCCCTATGCGAACCAGGTATGATTAAGTTGCGTATACCGTCTGGCTTCCTTGCCTCTTAAGTCCCCGGAAAAATCCGTGGCTTCCCTCCCCGATTCATCGACGGCTCCCACGCTGGACGCGACGCCCGGGTCGCTGGCCAGTTCTCCAAATGCGGCGCACCATTGCGTCGAGTTTGTCGAGGGGAGTTCCCCGCAGATTTCGAGCGAAACGGCCAGTTTGCTCCGTACGCGGTTGCGGGCGGCGGCCGGCGTGCTGTTTCTGGGCTTTGGCGCGTTCTTCCTGTGGCGGACGATGAACCCCAGCTCCATGGGTGGGCTGCACGCGCTGACCTACTTCGCGCACTTGGGCGTCACCGCCGTACTGGGCGCGTCGTTCTTTATGCTGTGCCGCACTTGCGCGATTCCACTCAAAGTGCTCCGCGGCTACGAACTAGTGATCTTCGGTATGCCGGGGGCCGAATTCCTGATCGATCAGTACCACGGGTTGAAGGTCTCGGCCCTCGACGGTTCGCTACACAGCGCGCTGCCCTATTGGATGGGGCTGATCTTCACCTATGCCATGTTCATCCCCAACACCTGGCGGCGCGCGGCTGCGGTCATCGGGATGATGTGCGTGTTGCCGTTGTCTCTGACGACATTGATGTATTTCTCCGATCCGGTGTTTGCTGCGGTGCTCCAAGAGGACCGCCTGTTCGCCATCGACATGATCATCATGCTGTGCATCTCGTTCTTAAGTGCCACCTATGGCACGCACGTGATTAACACGCTGCGCGAGGAGGCGTTCGAGGCAAAGCAGCTCGGGCAATATCGCCTCGTGCACTTAATCGGCTCGGGCGGCATGGGCGAAGTGTACCTGGCCGAGCACCAGATGATGAAGCGGCCCGTGGCCATCAAGCTGATCCGTCCGAGCAAGGCGGCCGACCGCCAGGCGTTGGCACGCTTCGAGCGCGAGGTGCGCGCTACGGCCAAGCTCTCGCACTGGAACTCCATCGAGATCTTCGACTACGGCCGTACCGAGGACGGCACTTTCTACTACGTGATGGAATACCTGCCCGGGCTGAGCCTGGCCGACCTGGTCGACCAGCACGGTCCGCTGCCGCCGGCGCGGACGATTCACCTGCTGACGCAGACGTGCGACGCGCTGTCGGAGGCCCACGGCCGCGGTTTGATCCATCGCGACCTGAAGCCGGGCAACATTTTCTCGGCCTATCGCGGCGGCTTTCACGACGTCGCCAAGCTGCTCGACTTCGGGCTGGCCAAGCCGATCTCGGCCAACTCGGTGCCCGTGCAACTCACTCAAGACGGTTCGATCACCGGGTCGCCGATGTACATGTCGCCCGAGCAGGCTTTGGGCGATAGCGAACCTGACGAGCGCTGCGATGTCTACTCGTTGGGCGCCGTGGCCTACTATCTGCTCACGGGACGCCCGCCGTTCGAGGGCGACCGTGCGATTAAGATCATCCTGGCTCATGCCCACGAAGCGGTCGTGCCGCCGTCGCAGCACCGTAGCGACATTCCGGCCGACCTCGAGGCGGTCGTGATGCGGTGCCTGGCCAAGAACCCGCTCGATCGCTATGCGAGTGCCGCCGCGTTGCGCGAGGCCCTGAGCGAGTGCGAGGCGGCCGACCGCTGGACCGCCGGCGATGCCGCTAAATGGTGGCAGGCTCACGGCCAGGCCGATTCGCACGCCGAAGCGTTGGCCGCCAGCGCCATTTAACGCCCAGGCCGGCGTGCCTCCTCCCGGCACGGGTTCTGCAACCCGGTCCCCGCCCTGCCCTCGCTGGGTAAGATAGGGTATCCTAGATGGCTTCTTAACACCGCAATTCCTGCCGACCGTACGAGTGCCTTCCATGATCAGTTCCACGCCGCGAACCATGTTCGCCAAGATCTGGGACAACCACGTCGTCCTCGCCGAAGAGGGCAAACAGACGATCCTTTACATCGATCTGCACCTCGTGCACGAAGTCACCAGCGCCCAGGCCTTCGAAGGCCTGCGGCTGGCCGGACGCCAGGTGCGCCGCCCCCAACTCACGGTGGCCACGGCCGACCACAACGTGCCCACGACCGACCGCAGCCTGCCGATTGCCGATCCGATTTCGAAACAGCAGATCGATACCCTCCGCAACAATTGCCAGCAGTTCGGCATTCAGCTCTACGACCTTGACGACCCGCGTCAGGGCGTGGTGCACGTAATCGGTCCCGAGTTGGGACTGACGCACCCCGGCATGACAATCGTTTGCGGCGACAGCCACACGGCCACGCACGGGGCGTTCGGAGCGTTGGCCTTCGGCATCGGCACGAGCGAAGTGGAGCACGTGCTGGCCACGCAGACGCTGTTGCAGTCGCGACCCAAGACGCTGGAGTTGCGGGTCGACGGCAAGCTGGCCGCGGGCGTCACGGCCAAGGACCTGATCCTTTATCTGATCGGCGAGCTCACCACCCGCGGCGGCACCGGCTATTGCATCGAGTACACCGGTTCGGCCATCCGCGCCCTGAGCATGGAAGAGCGGATGACCGTTTGCAACATGAGCATCGAGGCGGGCGCGCGGGCCGGCATGATTGCTCCCGACGAAACGACCTTCGAGTACCTGCGCGGTCGCCCCTTCGCCCCGGCGGATTTCGAGGCGGCCGTCGCCCGCTGGCGCTCTCTGCCGTCCGACCCCGGAGCCACCTACGACAAGTCGCTCACGTTCCAGGCGTCCGACGTGGTGCCGCAAGTGACCTGGGGCACGAATCCCGGGCAAGTGGCCCCGGTCACCGGACGCGTGCCGCGGCCCGAGGAGTTTTCGAGCGACGCGGAACGCAAGGAACTGGCCGGAGCGCTAGCCTACATGGGGCTCGAGCCCGGGGAATCGATCGGCGAGATTGCGATCGATCGCGTGTTCATCGGCTCGTGCACCAACTCGCGGATCGAGGATCTGCGGGCCGCCGCGGCCGTGGCCCAGGGGCACAAGGTCTCGGACCGCGTGGGCGCGATGGTCGTGCCCGGCAGCGGTTTGGTCAAGCAGCAGGCCGAGGCCGAGGGACTCGACAAGGTCTTCAAGGAAGCCGGGTTCGACTGGCGCGAGGCCGGCTGCAGCATGTGCCTGGCCATGAATCCCGACAAGCTCGAGCCGGGCGAGCGGTGTGCGTCGACGAGCAATCGCAACTTCGAGGGCCGCCAGGGCAAAGGCGGACGCACGCACCTGGTGTCGCCGGCGATGGCGGCCGCCGCGGCCATCAGTGGCCGCTTTGTCGACATTCGCGATTGGAAGTACAACAAATAGCACGGCCACTGTTTTGGGCTGCGGCACAGTTTGGATATCAACGATGGAACCGTTCAAGCAACACACCGGCCTGGTCGCCGCAATGGACCGGGCCAACGTCGATACCGACCAGATCATCCCCAAGCAGTTCCTCAAGCGCATCGAGCGAACGGGCTTCGGCGAGTTTCTGTTCTTCGATTGGCGCTTCCTCGACAACGGCGAACCGAATCCCGAGTTCGAGCTGAACCATCCCGATCTGCAAGAAGCCAGCATTCTGCTTGCGCGCCACAACTTCGGGTGCGGCTCCAGCCGCGAACATGCCCCCTGGGCGCTCGAGGACTACGGCTTCAAGGTGATCATCGCGCCGAGCTTCGCCGACATCTTCTTCAACAACTGCTTCAAGAACGGCATGCTGCCGATTCAATTGGATGAGGAAACGATCGACAAGCTCTTCGAGCGGGCCGGTTCGCGCGACCATCGCGTGACCGTTTGCCTTGAGACCCGCACGATCCGCGACGACGACGGGCTGCACATCACGTTCGAGGTCGAGGAGTTTCGACGCCACTGCCTGCTGCACGGGCTCGACGACATCGGCCTCACGATGGAGCACGAGAACGAGATCGCCGCCTACGAGCAGGCCCACGGAATCGCTTGACGCCGCCATGCCCTCCCGCCTGGAAAAGATCGAAGCCCTGCTGGCCGACGAGCCGGGCGATACGTTTCTGCGCTACAGCCTGGCGATGGAACTCGATAAGGCGGGCCAGCACGAGCGCAGCTTGGCCGAATTCGCCGCGTTGACATCCGGCGAGGAGCCTTACGTGCCCGCCTTTTTCATGGCGGCCCAGCAATTGGCCCGGCTCGACCGAATCGACGAAGCCCGCACGGCCCTCCGCGACGGCATTGAGCGTGCTCGGGCCGTGGGCGATGCGCACGCGGCGGCCGAGATGAGCGAGTTTCTAGCCAGTCTCGGCGCCCTGGGTGAGTAGCGGCGGCACGGCGTCAAAGGCCAGTTCGCGTTCGCACCAGTAGGCCGCATCCAGCAGATGAGCCTCGTCCCACGGTCGGCCGATCAATTGCAGCGAAACCGGCAGCCCCGCTGCGGTCAGCCCACAGGGAATCGCCGCGGTCGGCACCCCCGCATAGCTCCACGGGGCGTTGAAGCTCGGATCGCCCGTGGTCGAACGATCGGGAGCGGCTGTGGGCGTCGCAGGCACGACCAGCACGTCCACTTCGGCCAGGCTCCGCTCGACCGCATGGTGGAAGCCCAGCTGGTGGACCAGCGCCTCCTGGTAGTCGCTCACGGCGACCGCCAGCCCCTCTTCGATCAAGGCACTCAGCAGCGGAGGGTAGCCGTCGCGCGGGGCGCCGAATTGCCGCCGGTGATAGTCGGCCGCCTCGCAGGCCATGATCCGTCGATGCATGGCCAACACCCGGTCGAAGCCCTCGGGCAGCGGCAGCTCGACGCGTCTGCCGCCCGCGGCTTCGAGCTTGTCGATGGCGGTCTCGACCAGCTCGACCGTCTCGGCATCGGCCACGTCGAAGAAGTAGGGACGCAGCACGCCCATCCGCAACGGAGCGATGCGCGGCAACGTGTTGGGTTGCCACTGGAGCGGCGGACGGTTGCTGCACGCGGGCCCGGCCGGATCGGGACCGGCGATCACGTCGAGCATCACTCCGCAATCGGCGATCGAGCGGGCCATCGTGCCCACGTGGTCCAGGTGAAAGCTCACCGGCACGATGCCTTGTCGGCTCACGCGGCCGAAGGTGGGTTTGAGGCCTGCCACGCCGCAGTAGCTGGCCGGGCGCGTGATGGAGCCGCCAGTCTGCGTGCCGATGGCCGCGGTGCACATCCCCACGGCCAGCGCCGCGGCCGAACCGCTCGACGATCCTCCGGGCGTGCAGGCCTCGTTCCAGGGGTTGCGCGTCGGCGGCGGATCAAAGCAGGCAAACGGTGTGGTAACCGTCTTGCCGAGAATGATCGCGCCTGCTTCCCGCAGCCGGGTCACGACCGTGGCATCTGCGCTCGCCGGCTGGTCGGAAGTCAATGGCGAGCCGGCACGGGTCGGCATGCCCACAACGTCGACGATGTCCTTGATCCCGATCGGAATGCCGTACAGCGGTCCTGCCTCAACGCCCACGTCGAGGGCACGGGTCATCTGTTCGGCTTGCTCGCGCGCCGCTTCGGCCTCGACCGTGACCCAAGCGGAGACCGCGGGCTCGAGTTGCTCGATGCGTTCCAGACACGAATCGACCAGTTCCAGCGGGGTCAGGAATCCACGGCGAATTGCCGCCACAGCCTCGACGAGTGTTTGTGAAAGGTTCATGAGGGGACGGTCCTTGTACTTGGCGGACGTGCGGCGTGCCGCGCCGATGTCCGCCCTGCGCCATTCGGCGAGCCCGTGCGGTCCGCCCCGCACGTGGTCTGCCGACAGTTTAGTATGGCCGCCAGACAGGTATTTGCAAAAGCGCGGCGCTGCTGGAAAATATGGGGGTGCGGCGCAGGACCCTGCCGGGGCTGAGCCGACCCCGGGGCGCAATAAGCGGACGGACGCGATTCTATGGAATTGTCGAACGTGAAATTCGAAGTGGGCAACATCGTCGTCACTCCCGCGGCCAGTGCGGCGCTCACCGCCAACGGGCAAACGGCCGACGACTTGCTGGCCCGGCATCGCCGGGGCGACTGGGGCGATGTCTCCGCTCAGGTCCGCCGCGTCAACGAGCGCGGACTGGTCGAACAATTCAACCTGCACTCATCTTACAGCCTGCCCGACGGCCGTCGCCTGGTCGTCGTCACCAGCCGCGACCGCGCTACCACGATGATCCATCTCGACGCGCAGTGAACCATTGCTGCGCTGCGCATGATCTGACGCTGCAAGCAGCGCCAAGCGCCACACAGTCACTAGCTGAGTCACTGCGCGCGTGTCGAACACGCCGCCGCCACGGCGCACCCCGAGACGCACGTTTTGCATCCGGCGGCCTCGTCGGTGCCGCAGCCTGGACCGCAGCCGTGCTCGACCGCCTCGGCGAAGCCGCGAATTTGGGCCTCGGTCTCATAGAGTTCCGCCAGTTCGTCGGTGAGCGCTTCGACCTCGGGGGTCGACGGCCCCAGAAAGTAAAACACCAGCGTGCGCCCGTCGAACAGATGCTCGACGTCCATCAACACCGTGCCGGCGGCGAGCTGTGCCAGCCGTGCCGCGCAGAGGTCGAAGGCGGCCCGGCGATTCTTCTCCAGCCGCGCGGCCAACAACTGATCTTCGACGGTCATGCCGCGCAGAATCGATCCATCGGAAGGACCCGTGTCGGGACCCTCCGGCGCAGCAAGCACCTCTCCCAGTTCCAAACCGCGGCCGGTCCGTACGACCACCTGGCTATGTCGGGGGAACCGCACGGCGTCGACCGACGTGAACCGGCCGATGTGCCCCAGGGCGCCGACACGCACCAGGTGCTGACGACCGTGAGCTTCGAGATGGTTCGCCGATTCGTACATGGCAAGAAACGCTTGGCGGGACGACGCGTTGAGCGGCATCGACCGCGGGATCATCAGTCAGCGGCTAAGCCCCTACCCTTAAGTCTTGGCCAAATCCGGCCGCCGGCCAAGAGTAAGGGCGATTCACGGCAGCGGGAAATCGTTCCGCACGGCCTGCCGTCCGGCGATTCCCCCTTGCGTAACGCTCACCAGTCACGATACTTATGTCGTTAGTACCTGTCTACGCCGGCTATCCGATGCGAGGAGATTTCATGATCGACCAGGCTGCAACCGGACTCCGCGCGTCGGCCTCGAAGCACGATTGGCACGCACTGGCCGAGAGAGTGCTCGAGGGTCACCGGCTGACGGCCGACGAAGCGTTGGCAATTTTGCGCAGCGGCGACGAGGAATTGCTCGACCTGCTGTCGGCGGCGTTTCGCATTCGCCGCCGCCACTTCGGCAAACGCGTGCAGCTCTACTTCCTGGTCAACGCCAAGAGCGGCCTTTGCCCCGAGGACTGCGGCTACTGCTCGCAATCGAAAGTCTCCGACGCCGAGATCCCGCGGTACAACATCCTCAGCGTCGAGAAACTGCTCGACGGGGCCCGGATCGCCGCCGAGCGGCAGGCCAAGACCTACTGCATCGTCATTTCGGGCCGCGGACCGAACGAGCGCGAGATGACGGCAGTCACCACGATCGTGCCGCAGATCAAGGAGAAATACGACCTCAAGATCTGCGCCTGTCTGGGGTTGCTCACGCCCGACCAGGCCGAGCGACTGAAGGCCTGCGGAGTCGATCGGGTGAATCACAATCTCAATGCCAGCGAAGAGTTTTACAACGAAATCTGCTCGACGCACACGTTTCAGGACCGGCTGGCCACGCTCGAGGCGGTGCGCACCGCCGGCATGGAACTTTGCTCGGGCGGCATCCTGGGCATGGGCGAGCAGCACGACGACGTCGTGCTGATGGCTTTCGCACTGCGCGACTTGCAAGCCGAGTCGATCCCGGTCAACTTCTTGAACCCGATCGACGGCACCCCGCTCGAAGGCATCCGGCAACTCAACCCGCGCTATTGCCTGCGGGCCTTGGCGATGTTCCGCTTTGCCAATCCGACGTCCGAGATTCGCATTGCCGGCGGCCGCGAAATGCACCTGGGCAGCTTGCAGCCGCTGGGGCTGTACGCGGCCAATTCGCTCTTCGTCGGCGACTATCTCACGACCAAGGGCCAGGCCCCCACGGCCGACTACCAGATGATCGAGGACCTCGGCTTCGAGGTCACCCGCGACGAAGAGCCGGCCTGCCGATTCTCGCCCGAGCCGGCTGCTTCGTAGGCCGACCGCAAGTCATGCACGCACCTGCACGACCTGCGAGGATGCTCGAATCGGGCGCCGCCTACCAGCCGGCCTGGATGCTCACCAGGGCACCGTGCAGGAACAGGTCGCCCGTCGAGTCGATTTGGACTCCCGGCGTCACGAGGTCGGCCAGCGTGAACTGGTCGGTGGACAGGGCCACGCCGGAAACCCACAGCAACTGGTACCCGCCGCGGATGGCCCAGATGTCGTTGATCTGGAAAATGCCGTTGAAGTTCCAGTCGCCCACGAACGTGGTTTGCTGCTCGCGGGCGCCGATCGACGAGTCGAGCACGCCAAAGCTGCGGACGCGGATCTCGTTCCGCGCGGCGTTACCGTAGATGCCTCCCTTGGCGGCGGTCTGCAGTTGGAATCGGCCCCACGTGAAGACGTTGGCGTCGAAGCCCGCCTGGGCTCCGTAGAGTTGGTTCACCGTAAAGACGCCCAGCGTTTCGGAGAGGCCCAGCACTTCGTATTGGTGCTTGATGTGATCGTCGAGCGAAAGGTAGCGGAAACCGGCCAGCAGCGAGATGTTCGGCGTAATGTTCTTGCGGAGGTTGATTTCGGCGCTCTGGATGCTCGTCAACGCATTGACATCGATCTGCAAGACGTTGAGGTTGTAGGGTGAGCCGAGGCCGATGTTGCTCGCGCCGGGCGGAAAGATCCGCTCGTGGGCCCCCATGTTCATGACCTGAAAGTAGCGGAAGTCGACGTCAAACACCTCACCGTGACGGATGGCGTTGATATCGGGCCCCGCGGCCGTGCCGAAGTTCAGGTCGCCGGCGTTGAACAGCGTGTTGGGGCCGTTGAAGATCAAGCCCGTGCGGGCCGGTTCGGAGCGTTGCAGAAAGATCGCGCCGGCCCAGACCGTCCAGCGGGGGCGCGGCTCGTAAACGACTTCGTCGTCGACCCAGTTCGTGGTCGCGGCGTCTTCGTCGAGAAAGCTCGATTGGTTCGTCAGGCTGATCACGCCGGCCGAGTCGGCCGCCTCGGCCGAAGCCAGCAAGATGCGCTCGGCCGCGTGGGCGGAAGCGAATTGGAACAACAGTACGAGCGCACCGAGGGCGCCAACACGCGTGGAGCAGCGCATGCGTCCATGCCTTTCGTTCTAGGGGCAGAGGGCCATGCGCAATCCGCCCCCCGCAACGCTTGATGCGGAGCGGCAATCCATGCCCGATTCGCATGTGCCCGGCGATCCGCTGCCGCGCCTCGATCCGACGCAAACAGCACATCGCTGCAACTAGGAATCGTCGGACCCGTGGGAGGATTCAAACGAATTATCCACTGCCGAAACGACGCGAAGTACTGGCAGCGTTCCCGCAGGCAGCATAGGCGATACGGCCCGACCATGCGGAACCGCGCGGACCGCAGAACAGGCACGATTGGCGCGGAAAGATCGCGCCAGCCGGCAAACTTGCCGGAATAGGTTCGCCGCGAACACCGGTCAACTGGCGACCAGGCGGCGTTACTCTTGCTTGTCGCCGATCGCGTACAACGCGTCGAAGGTACGCAGGTAGATGCGCCCGTTCGCGATGGCCGGCGAGGCCGAAGTCGATTCGGTCATGTCGTTGCTGGCCAGCAGCTCGAATTCTTTGCCTGGCTTGACCACCGAGACCGTGCCGTCTCGCGCGGTCAGAAAGATCTTGCCGTCGGCATACACGGGCGACGCACGATGCCGGTCGGCGTGCGTCCGCTTGGTGTAGTACTCCTCGCCGGTCTGGGCGTCCATGCAGATCAGCGTGCCGTCCTCGCGGCAGAGATACACTAGCCCGTCGACCACCAGCGGCGAGGGCACATCGGGCGTGTTGTGGTCCCGGGTCCAGAGGTGCCCGTCCTGCTTGTCGGTGATGTCGCCCGTGGCGTGCGGATCCAGCGCCAGCACGGGGCCGTTCTTGGCACTGGGCACGATCACCAGCCCCGGCACGGCCACTGGCGAAGCCACGAAACGGAGCGTGGGATTATAGTTGCTCTTCAGGTTCAGCCCTCCGCAGCGCCACACCTCTTCGCCGTCGCTCAACCGGTGGGCCACGATGTAATCGCAGCCGTGCGTCAGCAGCAGCTCGGTGTCGTCGTCGCGATAGATTACCGGCGAGGAGTACGAGTGCTCGCACTCGGCCCAGGCGTCGCTCTCGCGATGGTGTTTCCAGACCTCGCGGCCGGTGTTCTTGTCCAACGCCAGCACCAGGTGGTCGCCCGAATGCAGCAGTTGCAGGTAGAGCCGATCGCCGTCCAGCACGGGCGTGGAGGTCATGCCGAACTGGATTTCGAACTTGCCGTAGCGGTCCTGCAGGTTGAACTTCCACACCTCCTCGCCGTCGAACGTATAGCATCCGATGTCGCCGGTGCCCATCATCGCCCAGACGTGCTTGCCGTCGGTGACCGGCGAAGGCGAAGCCGAATTGCCCTCGTCGCCGCGGACCACTTTGTTGCTGTCGGCCAACTGTTGCTTCCACAACAACTCGCCGTCGGTGCTCACCGCCAACAGCAGCATCTCGTCGCCGTCGGCCGAGGTGAGAAAGATGTGGTCGTCCCAAACCACGGGCGTGGCCCCGGCGGGACCGGGCAGTTCCAGCCGCCAGGCGACGTTCTCGGTGTTGCTCCACTCGGTGGGCAGACCCTTCTCGTGGCTGATCCCGTCGAGCTTGGCACCCCGCCACTGCGGCCAGTTCTCGCCGCGTGCCAAGCCGCCGGCGAGGGCAGTCACGATCAAAAAACAGACGGCGATCCGATGGGGGCGCGGTGCATTCATGGGAAAAAATCGCTTGGCGGGTTGAAAAACGAGAGGGCGGGAGGCGCGCTTGAGCGCTTCACCTAGTGTGTCTGATCGACACCCACGCGTCAACGAGCGGGGAGGATCGGTGCGTCCGGAGCTGCTGGGGCCGGCGGCTCGCTCTCAGCGGAAAGAATGGCGGAACAGCAGCCACGCGGCTAGCAACAGCAACGCGGGGATGGCGGCCTTGAGAACGAGCCCCGCAATATTGACCAGGACCATGAACCAGGCCGGCACTTCCGCATCCACGCCGCTCCGCTGCTGACTGCGCTCGTCGTTGGCTATGAGCCCGCACTGTAAGCAGGCGCATGACAACGCAGCGCGCCCGTGGGCTGCCTGCGAGCGTCGGATCAGCCGCTTTCGGGACCGGCGGCGACGGGCCCGGATTCGGGCATTTCGGCAACTGGCACCCCGCAAGGCTGGGTGCCCGGCAGATGCGCGGCGAGCACGGCGGCGCTGCGACGCTCGAGCTCGTCGAGTTGGCGCAGCAGGTCGTCCTGCAGGGCGTTGATTTCTTCGATGCGCGAGGCCGCTTCGCCGGGTGGGGTCATCGAGGAGCCGGGAGGTTCGAGTCGAGGCAGGAGAGACACCCCTAAGCCATCGGCCACGCAAGCGCGAGAGCTTCACATCGGCGGTGGACGATGGTCGTGGGTCACCCGGCGAAAGCGGAGCGAATATACCGGCTAGCCGGTCTGGGCGGACGCTCCGAGGTGAGTCAGCCGCTTTGGGGGCTCGCAGTGCCGCCGCGGCCGCCGCGGTTTTCGCTCCAAAGCGGCTGGACATACCGGGACTCTGGCGTGTAAATTCTTATTGGTTATTCGGTTTATGTACCGAAGGGCTCATCGCAAGTAGCTATCAGAAGAAGGAGGACAGGTGGTCAAGCTGAATGTCAGGGACCGCGAATCGATTCAGGAAGCGGTCCGACGTTTCCGCAAGCTCGTCGAGCGCAGCGGCATCAAGAAAGAAATGCGGCGCCGCGAGTACTATGAGAAACCGAGCGAGACCCGCCGTCGCGCCCGTTTGCGTGCCGCCCGCCGCGGCCGTGCAAACTTGGCGTAAGTCGGGCAGGCGTTCCTCGCGCCGCGCGGCATCGGACCATGCAACACGCGTCCGGGCCGCCCTCGCAGTCTTTATCTCTCTGAACGAGTCGTCGATCGTGCGCTGATCGATCGCGCTGGACGTGCGCCACGGCTCTGGGCGCGCTTTGCGCATGAAAAAGGGAGGACCGGCCCCTTGCCGCCGACCCTCCCTGTCGAGCCCGCCATTGTCTGCTCACCCGCAGTCGCGCGCTTTCGCGCGGCGGTCGGCAAGTGCGTTAGAACAGCATTTCTCCTCGCACGAACAGGCCGTCGAAGCCCAGGATGTTCGACGAGTCGAGTGCGCCGAAGTTCGTGCCCTGGATCTGTTCGCCGTAGCCGAGGTCCCACCAGCACTGGAAGAAGTACCCTACGGAAATGAACGTGTAGGGAGCCGCTTGCCACGTGCCGCCGATCTCGATGTCCGAGACCGGAATCATCCGGCTGAAGGTATTGAACTCGTTGGTGACCTGGTTGGGCGTGGTACCCGTTTCGCTCGGTACGCTGAGCGTGCGTGTTTCTTTGTAGTCGCCGATCAGCAGCCCCTGGGCCCCCTTGGCGTACACCGACCATAGCCCGCACTGCCCGAAGTAGCGTCGGCCCTGGATACCCACGCGCGGCCCGGCACCCACGAAGCGGGCGTTGATGTTGCCAACCGATGATTCGTCGCCGTCCACGTCGATCACGGCGTTGTCGTTGTAACGGCTGATGTCCGCCGCCCGGGCACCGGCAAAGAACCGCAGATCCCAGCGCGGGCAGAAGCAGGTGTCGCAGGGCGAGCAGGGACCGCCCATCGAGATGCACTTGGCGAAATCGGCGTCGATGATGTTGGCCGTGATGCCCGTCCAGGCGTTGAGCGACTCGCCGGCGCCGGGGTTGTTTTCGAGCTGCCCGACCAACAGCGGGTTGTTCGTGCTGGGGTTCGCCGGCCCGTCGACGAACGTGGTGTCGTTGGTCAGCCGCCAGTAGCTGACCTGGAAGTCGCCGCCGCAGTCGAGCAGCCGATAGCCGGCCGACACGCGAAACGCGCTGTTGTACTTGAACGGCCACGCCACGACGTGGTCGTCGAGGTACGTGGTCGACGGAGACGTCGAGGAATCGGTCGATTCCTGGCGGCGCACCTCGACCACCGCCTGGCTCACCCGCGGGCGAAACAGCAAGTAGTCGATGCTGCCGTACCACAGACCGCCCATGCAACTTCGCGAGCCGCAGGCGCCGCCGCAGTCGGCATTGCACGTGTCGCAGGTGTCGCAGCCGGCGTCGGTGTCGATCTCCTGCCAGGGCGCCGTCGCCTCGGGAATGGCCCCCGGCTCAGCCGGCAATGGATCGGCGTAGGATGGCGCCTCGTCGACGTCCACCTCGCCCTGGCTCAGCAAGTTGATCGTTTGCGGTCCGCCGCCTTGCCGGGCCGTGTAGGCGACTTGTTTGACGCCTCGCCCCGGGGCCTCCGCGGCCTGTTGGGCAAACGCCGCCGGTGCGGCGAGCAAGACCAGCGCGCAAGAGCAGACAACGCGTGCGCAGATGGCAACCTTCATGACTCCCCCCTTGACCTCGGAGAGGGATCCGGCGCGGCTGGCCCCCCTCCAGTGCCCTACTGTCCCCGGGGCGATCGCCGTCGATCACGACGGGCGCAAAGCCACCGGCTCTTGCCTACCTATCGGCACCGGCACATTCGGCATTGCAGGAATTTCCGGCAGATCCAGAAAAACCCGCATCCCTTAACAGGGCAGATGCCAGCAGGCCGCGCCGGCGTAGCCGCGGCTTGGGCCAAGGAAGAAACACAATCTCTCAGCTCGCCGCACGCCGGCGGCAATGAAGTCGCCAGCCGATGAAGGCCAGCATCCCGACGCTCAACAGCAGCACGCTGTCGGGCTCGGGCACCTGGTTCGTCTGGCCATCGTCGTCGTCTTCCGGCTCGATCGTGCCCGAGTCAGTCAGCGTGAACGGCATCACCATGTCCATCGAGTAGCCGCGCGGAAACGCCAGGCTGGTCGAGGTGGGGATGCCGCCGAAGCTGTAGTTGGGCAACTGCTCGACAAGCTGCGTCGTGCCCTCGCCGTCTTCGAAGCTGACCGTGGCGATGGCATTCGAACTCGGGTCGCTGCCGTCGAGCTGAAACAGCGTCATGCGGTAGTCCTGCACGAATCCGGCCGACGGGTCATCGGCGCTCAGTCCGATGCGAAAGCGCACGAAATCGCCTGGCCCCAGATTGCTGAAGTTGATCAGCAGTTCGTCGGACTTCTGTCCGCCCATCACGCCGTCGGGCGTCACCAGCGAGTATCCCACGCCCGGCGAGGCCTCGATCAGTTCGCTCCAATCGTAGTTCTTGGTCTGGTCGCCGATCGTCAGGTTGAGTTGCGTCAGTAGCGCGTCGGCCGACGTGTTGCGCAGTTCGAGGTAGGGCATCGTGCGCCCCAGCATCAACGAGTGCTGCGTGACCCAGGCGGCGTTCATCGCCAGTGTCTTGTTGGTGGGATCGCGCAATACGTCGAGGTTTTCGCAGAAAGTGAGCGCGTAGGAGACGGCATCGGCCCGGGCAGCGCTTGCGCTTCCGATCGCCAGCAGTACGCCAAGGAGAAGCCGGCCAGCGAGCGTGGCCGCGGTGGTCGTTACGTTAGTCATTGGATGTTGTTCCGTGGGGTAACCGTTCACTGACCCTCGAGCGCACGGTCGAAACCGCCGGGCGCAAGTAAGGGCAAGGTGCGCGGCACATACGGCGACGCTCGGACGCGTCGCAAGCCGCGCGACGTGGGGGCATTTAGGCGATCGAAGGACAGCCGCGGCCGAAATTGCGGCGATCAGAGGACCCAGAGAGGCGGCGGGCTCAGCAAAGGGCCGTCAGGCCCGTTTCAGAGAGACTCGCACGCCCGCGTGTGGGGGCTCTTGCGACTGTCTGAAACTTCACGAGCACTCGAAGGAATATGCCGCCTGAATTGGAAATGCGCGTTATCGCGCCTACGCAATCTAGGTTAATTGCGCGGAGTGCGGGGTCAATCTTCGCGGCCCGGAATGCGCGAATCGGAAGTCCTAGGCGACGAGAAGGCTCGAAATTGGGCGAAAAGGGGCGAAAATCGCCGCGTTTCTACCGCGTGGCGACGGCTGCCCCCCCGACGATCTGGTCGATCTGGCGAACCAACTCGCGGGGACTGAAAGGCTTGGTCAGCACGTCGAGCACGCCCCACTTCTCGGCCATCTCGTGAGGCTCCAGCTCGTACCCCTTGGCCGTGAGCATCAGGATCGGCAGGTCCTTCAGCCGGGCGTTGCCGCGGATCTGTCGGGTCAACTCGAGGCCGTCCATCCGCGGCATTTGGACGTCGGTCACCAGGACGTCGGGTCGCTGACGCTGGACCATTTCCCAGGCCTCGGCGCCGTCACGAGCGATTTGCACGTCGTAGCCGGCCCGGCGGGCCGTCATTTCGGCGGCACGCAGGATGTGAATTTCGTCGTCGGCCAGCAGGATCTTCTTGCTCATCGATACCCTCCGCGGCATGCCCAGAACCTAGAAAGGGTAGGACAAAGCAAGCGCGCTGTCCAAAAGTCTACATACGAACTGGAGGACCGGAGGTACCGAATGTACCGATTGCACGTTCAGGCTTCAGGCCGCCGCGGAGCGAGTTGCCCCCCGCGCGCCTGGGCCTGGCCGGAAGAAGGTGGACGCGGTTGGCGGCGGCAGCGTGGCGAGAGCCCGGTGTTGGGTAAGAAAAAAGGCACGGCAGGGTCCCCTCGAGCTCCATGCAATCCCCGCCGTGCCTCGTGACCAGCGCCCCTCCCCAGAAGGCGCAAGTGCATCGCAAACCTAGGTCGCGCTGGCGAGGTGGTCAAATCCGAGCGCTTTGCTCCGCAGTAGGACCCATTCCGCGGTAGGCAGAACCGCACGGCCGCGTGGGCTACAGCCAATCGAGGCCCACGTCGAGCGCCGGGGCCGAATGCGTAAGCGCTCCCACGCTGATCCGCTCTACCCCGCTGGCCGCCAGCGACGCCACCGTCTCGAGGTTCACCCTGCCCGAGGCCTCGAGCTGCACTTGCCCGGCCAGGCGGTCCCGCAGGGCCACCGCCTCCCGCAGCATGTCGGGCGACATGTTGTCCAGCAGCACCACGTCGGGTTGCTCCGGGAGCACCTCGGCCAGTTGGTCGAGCGAATCGACTTCCACTTCCACGATCATCTGCGCGGTCTGCTGGCTCGTGGCCTTGGCGTCGACAAAATCGCGGGCCCGCCGCACCGCTTCGGCCGGCGTGAGGTGCCCGACGCCCTCGATTTCGGCCGCCAGAGCCAGGTGGTTGTCCTTGATCAGGATCGCATCGTAGAGCCCGGTGCGATGATTCCGGCCCCCGCCGCAACGCACGGCATACTTCTCCATCAAGCGAAACCCGGGCGTCGTTTTCCGCGTGTCGTAAACCTGCGCGGACGTGCCGGCGACGGCCTCGACGTACTGCCGCGTCAGGGATGCCACGCCCGAGAGCCGGCCCATCAGGTTCAGCAGAATTCGCTCGGCGGCCAGCAGGCTGCGGGCTGGACCTTTAACGATGCCCACTCGCGTTCCTGGCTCCACCACGTCGCCGTCGATGCGCGGGTCGCTGAGCTGCAAAGCCGCATCCATCTCGGAGAGGGCCACTTCGGCCGCCCGCAGCCCGCATACGACGCCTGGCTGGCGGACCACGATCGCTGCCGCACCTTCTGTGCCCGGCGGCACCAGCGCCAGGGTGGTCCAGTCGAAGAGCCGCTCGAGGTCTTCGCGCACGGCCAGGCGGACGATTTCGCGGCAATCCTCGGCGACGGCCGCGTCCCACTCGTGTTGTGTGTATTCCTTGACCACGCCAGCCAGGGGTGCGGAGTGTTGGTGCGAACGGGCAGCCCACTCATAATAGCAACTGGCCATGAACCCTTCCCATCCCCAACCGCCGCGCCACGAAGCCCGCCCGCTCTTGAAGCGGATGGATCAGCTCACCGTGGCCGCGCTCGTGCTGTTGGCCATGGGAAGCCTGGCGGGCTACTGGCTCGCACAGGGCGGGGCCAGCGGCCGGCTGATCGAAATCGACCGGGCGCCGCGGCAGCCGGCGCGATTCCAGGTCGATATCAACCAGGCCGGCTGGGCGGAACTCTCGGCGCTGCCCGAGATCGGCGAGACGCTGGCCCGGCGAATTGTCGAATCGCGCGAAGCGGAAGGTCCTTACGCCGACCTCGACGACCTGGAACGCGTGCGCGGCATCGGCCCCAAGACCCTCGAGCAAATCCGCCCCTACCTGCGTCCCCTGCCCCCAGCGGCCAACGTCGCCGGGCAGTAGCCACGACGAACCTCGGGCGTAGCCAATCTCCGAGTGCTTGCGTATTCTTCTGGGATGGGAAACGCGCGGTCGAGCCCCTGCGTAAATTCTGGGCCGCGGACAGCATCTTCACGCCGACATTCCTGGACGAGAACCCCCGATGCCCTTCGAACTGGTCAGTTCCTTTCAACCCGGCGGCGATCAGCCGCGTGCCATCAACTCGCTGGTCGAGGGTTTGCGCTCGGGGCAAAAGCACCAGGTGCTGATGGGCGTCACCGGCTCGGGCAAGACGTTCACCATGGCCAACGTGATCCAGGCCGTGCAGCGCCCGACGCTCGTGCTTTCGCACAACAAGACGCTGGCCGCGCAGCTCTATTCGGAGTTCAAGGAGTTCTTTCCGCACAACGCGGTGCACTACTTCGTCAGCTACTACGACTACTACCAGCCCGAGGCCTACATCCCGCAGCGCGACATCTACATCGAAAAAGACGCCTCGATCA
This sequence comes from Planctomycetota bacterium, assembly GCA_003389325.1. GTDB lineage: Bacteria > Planctomycetota > Planctomycetia > Pirellulales > PALSA-1355 > LB-PLM-3. The sequence continues at coordinate 238,137 of QQVE01000034.1, read as the reverse complement.
ATCAGGAGATCGACCGCCTGCGGCTGGCCTCGACCAGCTCGCTGGTCAGCCGCCGCGACGTGATCATCGTGGCCAGCGTCTCGTGCATCTACGGCTTGGGCTCGCCCGAAGACTACAAGAAGATGATGGTCGGCCTGCACCGCGGGATGGAGGTCGATCGCGATGCCGTGCTCACCAAGCTGGTCGACGTGCAGTACGAGCGCAACGACGTCGAGTTTGCCCGGGGCAAGTTCCGCGTGCGGGGCGATTGCGTGGAGATCTGGCCCTCGTACGAGGAGTATGCCTACCGCATCGAGTTCTGGGGCGACGAGGTCGAGCAGCTCTCGATCATCAATCCCACCAGCGGCGAGGTGATCCGGCAGGAACAGGAAATGTACATCTATCCGGCCAAGCACTTCGTGATGCCGGAAGAACGCATCGCCGCGGCGATCGACTCGATCAAGCAGGAGCTCGAAGAGCGGCTCGAGCAATTGCGCAACGCCGGCAAGCTGCTCGAAGCCCAGCGGCTCAACGCCCGCACGCGCTTCGATATCGAGATGCTGCTCGAGGCCGGCTTCTGCCCGGGCATCGAAAACTATAGCCGCCCGCTCTCGGGACGCCCGCCGGGATCGACACCCGACACGTTGTTCAACTTTTTGCCTGACAACTATCTGCTGTTCGTCGACGAATCGCACGCCACAGTGCCGCAGGTGCGGGGCATGTTCGCCGGCGATCACAGCCGCAAGACCACGCTGGTGGAGCACGGCTTTCGCCTGCCCAGTGCCCTGGACAATCGCCCGCTCAAGTTCGACGAATGGGAGCGAAAGATCAAGCAGGTGATTTTCGTCTCGGCCACGCCGGGGCCGTATGAGCTGGAGCAGACCGGCGGTGAGATCATCGAACAGGTCATCCGCCCCACGGGCTTGCTCGATCCCGAAATCGAAATCTCCCCGGCCCGCACGCAAGTGCCGCATCTGCTCACGCAGATTCGCGAGCGGGCGGCCGTGGGCGAGCGCGTGTTGGTGACCACGCTCACTAAGCGGCTGGCCGAGGATCTGTCGTCCTACCTGGTCGATCAAGGCGTGAAGTGCAAGTGGCTGCACAGCGAGCTGGATGCCTTCGAACGGGTCGAACTGTTGCGCGAGCTGCGCGAGGGGCGGTTCGAGGCTTTGGTGGGCGTCAACCTGCTGCGCGAAGGGCTCGACTTGCCCGAAGTGTCGATGGTGGCCGTACTTGATGCCGACAAGGAGGGCTTTCTGCGCAGCGAAACCTCGCTGATGCAGACGATTGGCCGGGCGGCGCGCAACGTCAACGCCAAGGTGCTGCTCTACGCCGACCACGTGACCGAGTCGATGCAGCGGGCCATGGACGAGACCGAGCGCCGCCGCGCGCTGCAGCAGGAATACAACCAGAAGCACGGCATCACGCCCGAGACGATCCGCAAGTCGATCCGCGCCGGCATCGAGGCCGAGGCCAGCGCCCACCGCGCGGCCAACGCCGCGGTGGGCCGCAGCGACGAGTCGCAGTACATCACCGAGGAGTACCTGGCCGAGCTCGAGAAGGAAATGATGGCCGCGGCCGAGGCCCTGGAATTTGAACGAGCCGCCTCGATCCGCGACCGCATCGAGCGGATGCGGTCGTCGATGGGCGAAATGGTCGAGACCGTCGAAGCGCGCACAAGCGGCAACAGCCGGGGCCGAAGGCGCGGCCGCGGCGGGCGGCTGCCCCGTCCGAAACGCTAACCTGCCATCGCGGCAACAAAAAAGGAGCGACGCCGCGCGACGTCGCTCCTTTGAGATATCCACGAATTCGTGTGGCCCAAAAGCCTATTCGGCGGGCGCATCGGTCGTTTCGGTCGGGGCGGTATCGCCTTCAACCGGAGCGGCGTCCTTCTTCTGCTCGCAACCAATCGCAAACATGCCCAGGCTCAACAGCAGGGCCAGCGTGATGAACTTTTTCATGACGCACCTTTTGTCGTAGAAAACATCTTGGGCCCCGCCGGAACGCCCGGCGCAGCCTCTGGATGTACGATCCCTGTCCGCCGCCCCTTATTCCCGCGATTCCGGCGAAATGCTGGCATATTTCCCGCGGGGCCTCCCAGCGCTTCTGGCCATTGCCAGGCCAACGCCCAAGATTGCCGACCAGGCGGCGAATGGTTTCACAAGGTGAAAGCCCGCCAGGCGAAACGACTTAGGCTGACACGAATCGCCGCGCCCGCGCACCTGGGAATCGCTCCCCGGCGCGGTATACTGGCGGCGCAAGTCGTTTGATGGCCGAATCGTAGCGGCCGAAAGCCGCAGCGCCTGGGACGGCGCGTACCGGATGCTGACGTGCCGGGGCCATCCGATTTTGGGCGGGAATAAATCGTTACCGCCGTGCCTCTTAGTGATGGAAGGGCGAACGATGGCGGATCGCGATGCGCAGGCGGCGATTGCCCAACTGGTGGCAGACCATCACCAGGCGCTGTACCGCTATGCGTTCCGACTTAGCGGATCGTCGGCCGACGCCGAGGATCTGACCCAGCAAGCCTTTCTGGTCGCGCAGCAGAAGTTGGACCAGGTGCGCGATGCCGGCGCGGTGCGCGGCTGGTTGTTTACCGTGCTGCGAAACTGCTATTTGAAGTACCGTCGCAAGCGCCTAGCGTTACCGATGGCCGAATTGGACATGGCGGCGATTCCGCAGGAGCCGCCCGAGCGAATCGATACCCAGGAGCTGCAAGAAGCCATCGACACACTGCCCGACGAATTCAAGCTCGTCGTGCTGATGTTTTATTTCGAGCACTGCTCGTACCGCGAAATCGCCGAGCGGCTGGCCGTGCCCCTGGGTACGGTGATGAGCCGCCTGGCGCGGGCCAAGGGGCACTTGCGGGCGCGGCTGAGCGATACCGAAGGCCGTGCTACGCGGAGCGACGAAGCCCAACACAAAACCCCCGGAACGACATTCCACCAACCCACTGCCACTCGCCGCTAGGCGCGTGGAGATCGACGAGTCGCAGATGGACAACCGAATTCGCGAAGGCATCGAGGCTTGCCGGCCGGCAAGCGACGACCTCAGTGCGCAAGATCTCGCCGACGTGGCTCGGGCCGTAACGGACGATCCCGAGGCCCGGCAGTGGTTCGAGCGCATCGGGCGGTGGGATGTCGCTATCGGCGAAGCGATCGAAGAGGTGAGCGTGCCCGAAGGGTTGGTCGACCGGATTGCCGCACGCTTGCAGGCCGAGCCCGCCGGTGCCGAACACGAATCGCCGGAATTGTTGGAAGGCGCCGTAGCAGCGGCCGCCGAACCTTCCGCCTCGCCCGACGCACACGTCGAGGTTCGCCCTCCGCAGCATCGCCCGGGCTGGTCGCGCCGTCACTGGGCAGGCGCCACGGCGTCGGCCATGGTCGCCGCGGCGCTGGTGGTGATGCTGGGCTTCTGGCTCAACCAGGACAACGACGTGCCGATCGAAGTGCTCGCCGGCCGCTGGCACGATCAATTGCAGAACGATGCCTGGGAGCAACACGATTTCCCGAAAGGCTTCGACATTCCCGCGGCCGTCCACGCCCGGGCGACCCGCTGGCAGTGGATCGAGCGGATTCCCACGGCCCCAGTCGTGGCCTACGAGCTCGTGCATGAGACGGCCGGCAAGGCGGTGCTCTACGTGGCCCGGATGGCCCGGCCCGATCTGCCCAGCGAGCCGCCCAGCGAGCCACAGCACCCCACGGGCGGCCGCACGGTCGCCTACTGGCGCTCGGGAGGCAACGTCTGCGTGCTGGTGGTCCCCGACCAGAAGCGCTATCCGGCCTTCGTGCAGCCGCCCGCGACGACGCTGGCGATGGTCGAGCGCGTGCTGCCTGCCCGCCGGGCCGCGTGAGCCGATTTGCCGGCAGAATCGCTCAATCTGGCATGTCCCGTCGGCCGAAGCCACTGGTAGCCACTCCGCCACGCGCCCCAAACGTCTGCTAGCGTGGTATTAGCTGTCTGATCGAATCCCACCGCCCTGGCCCGCTGCGAGACAGCCGCGTGCGTGCCGAGTGAAAGGAGACCTTCGCCGATGTCTCGCTTCGCGTCGCTTCCTTTGACGTTGGTGCTGGCGGCCGTCGCCTGCCCTTGCCTTGCACAAGAACCCCGCCCCGACCGCGTGGCCCAGGCGCCGACCACGGTCGTGAAAACGCCGGAGATGTGGATCTACGAGCAGGAACGGATCCGCTACGAGGATCCGGCGATGGCCGTTCGCCGCCGCGCGGAACTGCGCGGCGCCCAGCGTGCCGCCCGGCTGGCCGCGATGAAGTGGTACGGCATCAGCAACTCGCGCCCCACGGTCTCGCCGACTCCCTGGCTGAACAGCAGCTACGCGCCGTTCTGGGGCTCGAACACCTACGATCCGAATCGCTGGCGGGCCTACACCTCGCCGACCGTGGTGATGCAACCGGAAACCTACCGCTAGGGGGCCGGCTAAAGTCGGCCAGTATGGCGTACTTCAACGGTTTGGTTGGCAACTGTGAAACGGAATCGCGCGGGGCTACGATAGGGGAGTCACCCGGCTCCAACTAACACGCTGAACCGCGCCCGATGCCGCAACACGGCGAAATCCTGCACGTCACCGGCCGCCACTACCGCACGCGCCGCCCTGTCGAACTGTCGGTCGAAGACGGCCGCATCGCGGACGTCCGGGCTCTCGAGAAACCGGCGGAATCGAACGCCCTGCCGTGGATCGCGCCGGGGTTCATCGACATCCAGAGCAACGGTTACGGCGGTCAGGAGTTCAGCTCGCCCGAGCTGACTGTGGAGAAGGTGGTCGAGATCGCCGCTCAGCAGGCGGCCTTCGGCGTCACGCAGTTTTGCCCCACGGTCACAACCGCCGGTCTGGATACGCTGGTGCACAGCGTGCGGACGATCGCCGAGGCCTGCCAGCGTCACCCACAGGTCGCGCGCACCGCGCCGGCGATCCACCTGGAAGGGCCTTTCATCGCCTCCGAGGACGGTCCCCGCGGCGCGCATCCGCTCGAGCATTGTCGTCCGCCCGACTGGGAGGAGTTCGAGCGAATTCAGCAGGCAGCCGACGGGCGGATCCGCATTCTGACGATGTCGCCGGAGTTCGCGAATGCCCCCGAGTTCATTCGCCGCGCGGTCGGCAGCGGCGTCGTCGTGGCCATCGGTCACACGGCGGCCGATTCCGGGCAGATCCGCGCGGCGGTCGACGCGGGCGCTTCACTTTCGACCCACTTGGGCAACGGCGCCCATCGCGCGCTGCGGCGCCATCCCAACTACCTGTGGGACCAGTTGGGCGACGATCGTCTGCGGGCCAGCCTGATCGTCGACGGCCACCATCTACCGCCCGAAGTCGTGCAGACGATGGTGCGGGCCAAGACGCCCGAGCGCTGCATTCTGATCAGCGATCTTTCCGGGCTCGCGGGCCTGCCGCCGGGCCGCTACGACACGCAGTTGTGTGCCCTCGAGATCCTGCCCGACGGCCGGCTGGTGATCGCGGGCCAGGACCAGTTGCTGGCCGGCGCCTCTCGACCGATCGGTTACGGAGTCGTCGGCGCGATGCGGTTTGCCGGCGTGGACCTGGCAACGGCCGTGCACATGGCCAGCCACCACCCTGCCCGGCTGCTCGGCATGCCGACGGTCGATCTATTGCCCGGCGACGCCGCCGACGCGGTGCTGTTCGATCTGCCGCTCGGTGCTGACGGGGCCCCGACCGCGCTTGTCGTGCGGGCCACGCTGCAGGGCGGCGAGCTCGTGAAGGTCGCCTGAGTTTCGGGGCGGTCGCTCACGTTTTCTCGGTGGATTCCCTATGTAAACCCTTTGTGGCCATTAGCTAAAGGCTAATCGTATTAATTTTTTGGTTTGTCCAAAAACCATTATTGCACGAGACAAATTCTATGATACATTGCGTCTAAATCGTTTCGTCACGCGTCGGCGCGTTCCCTCGGAGGAAGACCGTCCATGTCGCAGCATCATTCGAAACCCAATGGACCCGACGGCGTCGCGAGGCAGCCTTCGCGCGGCTTTACGCTGGTGGAACTGCTCGTGGCGATCGCCATCATCGGCGTGTTGGTGGCGCTGCTGTTGCCGGCGGTTCAGGCGGCGCGCGAGTCGGCGCGCCGCACGCAATGCACCAACAACTTGAAGCAGCAAGGTGCCGCCTTCGCGATGTTCCACGACACGCAGTTGCACTTTCCTTCGGCGTACGAGTCGGTGCCGGGTTTCAGTGCGCCCGATCCCGACACGCGCGACCGCGGCCCGGGTTGGGCATGGGGCATGCAGTTGCTGCCCTTCTTGGAAGAGGCACCGCTGTACGATCAATTCAGTCGCGATCTGCCCTGCTGGCACGCCGCCAATGCCGAGCCGGCTGCAACCTACCTGTCGGTGTATATTTGTCCGACGGCGTCGGGGGAACACGATCCGTTCGACGTCAAGGACGCCGCGGGCGACACGCTGGCAACGTTTGCACCGTCCTGCTACGTGGCCAATGTCGGCCAAGACGAACCCTGGGGGCAAACGCTCGACGACTACCGAGGCGTCGTCGACGGGCCGCTGTATCGCAATTCGCGCACCCGGGTCAAGGACATCACCGACGGGCTGTCGCACACCGTGTTCCTCGGCGAGCATCACCCCGTGCTCAGCAGCAAGACCTGGGTGGGCGTCGTGCCAGGCGCGATGGTCTGTCCGACCGAGGAGTTCGCGTTTTCCACGTGCGATTCCGCGGCCACGCTGGTGCAGGTGCATAGCGGGCCGGCCAGCTCGGAGACGCCGCCCTCGATTCATCCGCCCAACAGCCCGCTGTGCCACGTGTGCCAGATGTATGCCGAGCACCCGGGCGGCTGCAACGTGCTGATGGGCGACGGCAGCGTCCGCTTTATCGATGAGATGATCAGCCAGCTCGTGTGGGCGGCCATGTCGAGCGCGGCCAAAGAAGAAATCATTTCGGAAGGTTACTAGTCCAATGCACGCAGCCCGTCTGCAATCTTTGCCGCGACCGAACGCTCGGTGGCTCCCGGCGCTGGCGGCCTGGCTGGTCCTGACGCTGGTGGCCGGATGCGGCTATCCGGAGACGCAGCCGATGAACATGGAGATCATCACCTCGCTGCGCACGGCGTGCTCCGCGCGCAACGGCGAGTGGCTGGACGCCAACGAGGCCAAGATCGAACAGCGCCGTGCTTCGGGTCAGATGCGCGACGACGAGTACGAAGCGTTTATGGAGATTGTGCGGCAAGCCCGCGGCGGCGATTGGGCCGGCGCCGAGGGGGCGTGCCTCAAGTTTCAAAACTCGCAACGTCCCACCGACGAGCAGGTGGCCAAGATCCGCGCGTTCCACGCCAAGTGACGCTTCTGCCGCGCTACGACCGCTCGGCTACTGGGTCGAGGCCGTCGGTTTCGGCGTGGCGTCGTCGGACTGGTCCGATTGCTCGGGCTGCTTCAGCCGCACGAGCAGCCATTGCTCGGTGCGGTCCTTGCCGAAGTGGACCAGCACGGGCAACTCGTCCTTGGTGAGGTTGGCGATGCCGGCGTCGTAGACGGTGTCTTTGTTGTCGCCCACCGTCCAGCAAGCGCGCTGCGTCTTCTTGTCCACGGCGCCTTGCACTTTCATCGTCGAGCCGGTGAGCATGTCGGCGAAGTTGCCGGCGATCGTGCCCTGCTTGTTCGTGGCCAGTTGGAACACGGCGCTGGTGCTGGCCTGCTCGCCCTGCACGAGACCGAACACGCCCAGCGGGGTCCACTCGCCTTCGGAGCCGCTGGTATCGGTGGCGCTATCGGCGATGGTGCTGGCCTGCTGGTAGTACTCGTCGGCCGTGGCCACCGGCTCGTCGCCGTAGTAGACCTCGCCGTCGTCGTAGGTGACGTTGGTGCCGTAGTCGTAGTAGATCGGAGCCACGTCACCCCAGCCGTACCATCCGCCCAGCATCGGCCAGGCCGTCCAGCCCCAGGCTCGGCCGGCGACCCAGCCGGCGGCGAACCAGGCGCCGGGGTGGTCGTTCCACCAGCCGTGGTTGAAGTAGTTGTAGTGCCAGAAGTTGTTCCGCACGTGGTTTGCCCGGTTGTGCATGTTGTTGTGCGACCAGGCGTGCGTATGGTTCCCTTGCGGCAGGAAATTGCGCGCCCCGCCGGCGTGGCCGAAGCCGAAATCGCTCGGCAGACCGGTGTGTTGCCCGATGCGGCCGCCGTTCAGGTTTCCAAGATCGCCGCGCAGGTTGCCGAGGTCGCCGCGGTTGAGATTTCCCAAGTCGCCGCGCAGGTTGCCGAGATCGCCGCGATTAAGGTTCCCAAGGTCACCCCGATTGAAGCCTCCCGGTCGATCGAGCCCACCTGGCCGCGCGAAGCCGCCCGGGCCGCCGGGACCAAATCCACCCGGCCCGCCGGGGCCGAATCCACCGGGCCGGAAGCCGCCGCCCCCGGGAGGGCCGAAACCGCCGGGATGAAACCCGCCGCCTCCGAATCCGCCCGGGCCGCCGCGAAAGCCACCGAATCCACCTCCGTGGAATCCGCCGCCGCCAAAGCCACCACCGTGAAATCCTCCGCCCCCGTGGAATCCACCACCACCGCGGGCGAAGCATTCTGCGGACACGCACAGCAGCGCCAGGGCCGCCACGACCGCCGTCATCGACTTCAACATGGTCACACTCCTTGAGATTCTGGATGCGATCGCGGCCCGGGCAGCCGGCGTGTGTCGTCGCACGCTGCCCTTCGCCGGCTTGTTTACTGGGAGACCCGCTCCACGCGCACCAGCGCCGTATCGGGCAGCAACTGTTCATTCATGCTGCGTTCGACGCTCTGCCAGGTGAAGGCATTGTTGTTGAGTCGCTTCAGGTAGTTGGTCGACAGGGCCGTGGCACCGTCGGGCATCACGCTCGAGGCGGAGATCTCCCAGCGCTCGCCCTTGTCCTGCCACATCTCGTGACCGAAGCCGCCGCTGGAGTCGAACGTCCAGGACACCACCGAACCCAGCACGGGATCCCAGCCGATGATCTGCGTGCCGGAGCTCAGCGTCTGCTTGCCTTCGTCGACGGTGAAGGTCCGCTTGAGAAAGGCCTTCTCGGGCATCCACTCGCAGTTCAGGCGATAGGTCTTGCCCTGGCCCAGATCGGCTTTCCACTCGCCGACCAGAAACGCGAGCCCGGCGAGACGCTGCTCGCCTCCGGCGTCGGCCACCCGCGACTCGTTGACGTTGGCCAACTGCCACTTGCCGTCGCGCTTGACGTGCACGGCCGTGTACTTGATCGGGGCGCCGGCCGAACCCTTCTTCGAGCGGGCGTGGCTGGTGCCGGTCTCGACGGCCACGTCCGGGCTGAGGAAGCGGATCGACGCGATGTCGATGTCGATCTCGGCGCCGGGCTGCTCGGCGAAGATGGCGGCGAATTCACGCTCGATGTCGTCGCGTCCCTTGAAGTTGCGCCCGTACTCGTCGGTCCACTCGCCATCGTCGGCCCAGGCCGCCGCCACGGCCGAGGCGTCGCCGGCATTGAACGCTTTGACGTAGGCCTCGGCCGCATCGCGAATGGCTTGTTCGTCGGTACCCTGCGCGGCCGGCTGTTGCTCGGCAGGCACCGGGTCGGCGGCGCCTTGGGCTTGTGCGTGACTTGCCGAAAAAACCAAGAGCGCGGTGGCGCTGGCCGCCAGGCCGGCCCACGTTCGAAAACCGCTGTGCCAACTCATGCTGTCTCCCCCTTCCGAACGAAGTTGCCCAAACCGATTGGCCCGCGTCCGCCGCGCAGGCACGCGCGGCGGACGCCGGAAGTTGTTGCTTACGACGCGAGCTTGTTGTGCATGCTCCGCAAGGCCAACGAAAGCATGATCCACATCCAACCGTTGAAGATCAGTTCCAATCCGATCAACAAGCCGATGACCCACAGCGCGCCCTCGGGCAGCGTGCGATAGATGACCACGCCGGCCAGGAACGTCACGACGCCGTTGAGCAGGGCCCAACCCCACTGCGGGAACTGAATCGTCAGCGCCGCCACCGTGCGGAAGATGCCGATCACGATGAACAGAATCGCAATGAACAGCGTCAGGAACAGCGCGCTTTCGAACGGGTGGTCGGTGAACACGAATCCGCACACCAAATACAGAATACCAACCAGCAGTTGCAGGATCGTGCCGCTCCACTTGCCGGCCCAGAACGCGGTGATGATCGTGGCCACGCCGCCGATCATCAGCAACACGCCCAGAATCACCGGCACCGCGATCGAGGTACCAACCATCACGGGCGGAAAGACGATCGCAGCAGTGCCGCACGCGGCCAGGAGTCCGCCCAGCAGTGTGAACCACCACCAGTGGCTGCTCATGTGTTCCAGTTCGTGCTTCAATTCGCTGGCGGCGGGGGTCATGGCGTTCATGGCAAACCCTTTCGTAGATTCGGTGGCCTGTGCAGGCGTGTATGCATGTACGTTGTGCCGGTCGATGCTCAGACCGTCGGGCGCGCTGGCGATGGGTCGCGTGCGAATCGTCCTCTGGTCGCTTTCGGCTGTACAAGTGTAGGTTGCGATGCCGCGTGCGCAACATGCCTGTATGAAAGAATTTGCGACGATCGAGTTCCAGCGGCAAGCGTTGTGCCGTCTGCACCGGCAGGCGGGTGCTGCTGCCTCGAATCGGCCAGCGCATTCTAGCAAACCCGCCCCCGCGTCAATCCACCGCGACGCGCTTACCGGCGCGATCCGCCCAGGTAGGATTCGACCGAGTCGCCCCCCATCAGCGCATCGCCCGAAGGGTTGATGGCCGCCGCCAGTGCCGCGAGATCGGCGCGGATCGTCAGGTCGAGAAAGTATCCCAGCGCGCAGCCGAGGAAGCCGATGGCCGTGATCACCCCCAGCACGGGCTTGCCGACGTCGATCGTCAACAGCGCCGCCAGCGCCAAGAACGGCACCGCGAACGTCAGCCCCAGCACGAACCGACCGAGGCGCGCCAAGCGCACCAGCTCGGGCAACTCGTGGGCGTCGGCCGGCCGGGCCTGCAACAGCGGAGGATAGCAAAGCCGCAGCGCAAGGAACGTGACCACGTAGTAGCTCTGCGTGGCCACGATCAGACCGCACAACAGATTCGAGACGATAAAGTGGACAAAGTGCGCGACAGAGGTCTCGCTCAAAGGACCGGTACCGAGCCGCAACCAGGCCGGAAACAGGAATCCGGAGAGCGACCACAATAGCGCCGAGATACCCGCCGTGGCAACGCCCAGCGTCAGGCAGCGGCGCACGATGTCGAGCGAAGGCGGCGGGTCGAGCTTGTCGCCTCGCGCCAGCCGGTACACCGTATGGAACATCCGCCCGCGCGTCCAAAAAATGTATCCCAGCCCGATCGTATACATGACCGGATTGACCGACATGATCTGAATGAGAAACAGCCGCTGTTCTTCGGGGCTGAGCTCCCGCATGATCTGCGACTGGTTGTAGGCGATGTTCACGACCGTCAGTGCCAGGTTCGGCAGCAGGCCCACGCCCAGCGTCGTGGCTACCGGGTGGCGGCGCACGAAGGTGCCGAAGCTGCCGCGGGCATGCAGCAGCGACTGCGCTCGAGGTTGCAGGCACAGTTCCAACTCGCGCGCAAGCGCCGCCGCCGAGGGATAGAGATCCTCGGGATTCGGCGCCAGGCACTTCTCCAGCACTTCGACGACGCCCGGCGGGCAATCGCGCGGCACTCGGGCGCGGTCCGACGGCTGCACGCCCTCGCGCCGCAAGGCCGTCATCGCCGGCAAGGCCAACGACCAGTCGCCCGGCATGGCCAGATCGGAGAATGGCCGGGTGAGCGTCAGCAGTTCCCACAGCAGAATGCCCAGCGAGTACACGTCGGCCCGGCCGTCGATCTGATCCGGCGTGCGTTCGTGGGCCGGGTTGTAGGCTTCGAGCTGCTCGGGCGACATGTAGGCCAGCGTGCCGCCGAAGTACGCGGCCGGCGTCACGCCATCAAGCTTCGAGCAACTGATGTTGAAGTCCGCCAGCTTCGGCTGCCCGTCCGCGCCGACCAGCACGTTGGCCGGCTTGATGTCGCGGTGCAACACGCCCTGGCCGTGCGCATGCGCCAGCGCGCCGGCCAGCCGAGCGCCGAGCCAGCAGACCAGCTCCGGCCACGTGGCCCCGGTCAGGCGGTAGCGCGTCATCGAGTCGCCGGGCGGCTGCTCGCCGTTTTCGACCAGCATCTCGTCGACGGCGGCCAGCATCATCGTACCGGTTGGTGTTTGCGTGGGCCGGGCCCGCAAGTAGGCTAGCACGTCCAAGATCGTTCCGCCTGGCACGTATTGAATGTACAGCAGTCGTAGCCGCGACTCGGGCAGCAACCGCTGGTCGAACACCCGCACGATGTTGGGATGCTCGAGCTGCGCAAGCGTTTGCGGCTCGGCGCTGCGATCGCGCGAGATCTTCAAGGCCACGATCCGGTGCATCGACGTCTGCCGGGCCCGAAACACCGTGGCGAACGCGCCTTTCCCCAGGGGCGCTAGCAGCTCGAAGTCGTCGATCTTCTGCCCCACTTCGAACGTGGGCATGCCGCCCGAATCCACCAGCGCCGTCGACTGGGTGGGGGCGTCGATGTTGATCAACCGGCGCAGCTCGACGGCGCGGGTGGGAAAGCGGTCGCAGTACTCGGCCACCGTGACATCGTCGCCCTGCTGCTTGCGGACGTGGTATTCCTCGTACACCAGGTCGCAAGGCACTCCGGCGCCGGTCACCAGCTCCGGGAACTCGTCCAGATACTGCTCGACCATCTTGGGCTCGCGCTTGCCGCCCCACCGCTGCTCCATGTCGATCTTGATCATCTCGACCAAGGTCAACCGCCGCAGCGCCGGCGGATTGTCCGGCAGATGGGCAGAGATCTCGGGCGGCGCGTCGCTGTTCTGCCAGGCTTCAATGCACTGATCGCTGTACTCGCCCAAGCGGTCCCAGATCTGGGAGGGCTCCATCTGCGTCAGGGCATCACCCGAGGTGGACATCGGCGGCAACGGCAGAAGGCGTTCTGTGCGTGGTTCTTGCAAAGAGGACGGAACAGCCGCAAGGCAGCGCCCAAGTATAGCAAAGCACACCCGTGTCGCGAGCGCGCCGATGCTAGCGCGGCACGTCGTCGGGACCAAGAATTTGCTGCAAGCGGTCGAGCGAACGCGTGAGCATCACCCGCACGGCGCCGTCCGACTTGCCGATGCGCTGGGCGATGACTTTGGTGGGCAATCCCTCGATGTAACGCAGGCGCAGGGCCTCTCGCTGCTGCTCGCCGAGCGTGCCCAACGCCTCGAACAGCCGCGCCTCGCGTCCCTTGCGCGATAGGGCCTGGGTGGGCGTGGTCATCGAAACCACCAGCATGTCGATGATGGCGGCATGCTGCGTGGCGCCGCCGGGTGTGCCCAGAGCGACCTCGCGGTGGGCGTCGCGCTTCTGGGCGCCGAAGAAGCGGCGATGGGCATCGATGATCCGCCGCTCGGCGATCTGGCACAGCCAGGAAAACGGCTCGCGATTCGTGAAGTCGGCCCCCGGCAGCGCCCGCACGGCTTCGACGCTTACCTCCTGGTAGATGTCCTCAACCTCGACCTTGCGCCGCAGCGCGTCGCCCAACTGGCGTTCGATGAAGCTGAGCAGCCCCTTGCGCGAGGCGACCAGATAGTCGGCCAGCGCGGTCACGTCGCCGGCCTTGACGCGGTCGAGCAAGGGGTCTCGCGAATCGTTCAACGTACGTAGTTCCTGTCGCTGATTGTTCGTCGACGTGGCATCCCCAAGATCACTTGCATCGTGCAAGGCGCCAGCCGCATCGAGGTGCGCCGCCCGCTACTCGTTGCTGGCCGAGCTGACGCTGCGTTCTTGAGCGTGGGGGCCGTTGATCCCGTTGCCGCCGTTGCCGGCCCCGGCGGTGACCGCGTCGGCTTCCGGCTCGACCCAGGGCTCTTCCGGAGCCGGGCCACTGCCCGCCGGGTCGCTGTCGACCGGTTCGTGGGTGCCGCCGGTACCGCTGGCCAGGGCGTAGACATAGTACAGCGTGGGGATCAAGAACAGAACCAGCAGGGTGGCCATCATCAGCCCGAAGCAAAGGCTCGTGGCCATCGGAATCACGATTTGTGCCTGAAACGACCGTTCCAGCAAAATCGGCATCAACCCGGCCACGGTCGTCACGCTGGTCAGCAGCACGGGGCGAAAACGCTGCGTGCCGGCGGCGACCAGCGCGTCTTTCAGCGGGAAGCCGTCATTGAGGCGATGGTTGATGAAGTCGATTAACACGATCGAGTCGTTCACCACCACTCCGGTCAGGGCGACGATGCCGAACAGGCTGAACATCGTCATTTCCATGCCTTGCAAAAAGTGCCCCCACACGGCCCCGATAATGCCGAACGGGATGACGGCCATCACGATCATCGGCTGGAAGTAGGAGCGGAACTCGATCGTCAGCAGCACGAACATGGCGATCAAGGCCACGCCCAAGCCCCGGGTCAGGCTATCGACCGATTCGACGGTCCGCTCCTGCTGGCCCTGCCACAGGACACGCAGGCTCGGGTGCTTGTCGAGCACCGACGGCATGAACGTCGTGCGCAGATCGTTGACGATGTTAAACGCGTTGCCGATCGTCTCGTCGACGTCGGCCGTGATCGTGATCGAACGCAACTGCTCGATGCGGTTAATTTCCGAGTAGCCGCGGGTGACGTCCACGTCGGCCAGCTCCGTGATCGGGCGCTCGGCGCCGTCGATCGTGCGGACGCGAATCTCCTCGAAGTCGGCCAGCGAGCGGCGATCCTCGGCCGGGTAGCGGACCATCAGCTTCACTTCGTGCCGGCCGCGCTGCAGCCGCATGACTTCCTCGCCGTAGTACGACCCGCGCACGGTTTCGGCCAGGTCGGCGGTGGGAATGCCCATGGCCATGGCGTTGGGCTTCACGCGGAGCTGAAACTCCCACTTGCCGGGCTGCGAATCGTCGGCGACGTCGAACACGCCGGCATACTGGGCCAGCTTGGCCTTGGTTTCCTCCACCGCCGTTTCGAGCTCGGCCATGTCGCGCGTGGGCCCGAGCAGCTTGAATTCGATCGGACGTCCGCCGGGACCGAAGTTCGGCGTGCCGAAGGTCAAGCTCTCAGCGCCGGGGAAATCGCCGGCGGCCTGACGCCAGGCGGCAATGATCTCGCTCGATTTCGCACTTCGCTTGGTCGTGTCGGCCAGCTCGACGTCCACCCCGCCCACGTGGCTGCCAGCCGAGCGGGCATCGGGCGTGAGCGCCTCGGGCGCGCTGACCTGCCCCACGGTGCGATGCACGAACCGCACGACGGGCGTGCCGTCGTTGTCCTGGAATTTCTCGTTCATCGCCAGGATGGCTGCTTCGATCCGCCGCGTGGCCGCGTCGGTCACGGCCGCCGGCGTGCCGTCGGGATACGTGATACGGGCTTGGATTTGGTTGCTGTCGATCTGCGGAAAGACGTTAAAGGGCGTCTTGCCCGAGGCGATCAGGCCAAACGACACCAGAAAGATCGCCACGGCGACGCTGATGGTCGTGGCCGGGTGGTCGATGCTGAACCGCAACGCCGGGCGGTAGATGCGCTGAATCACGAACGCCAGGCCCTGCTGAGCCTGTTTGTTGAGCCAGCCGAACAGATCGGCCAAGCGCTCGAAGGGGTAGACGAACTGCCGGATCACGAAAGCGAAGACCACCAGCAGCGTGCCAAGCGTGTATCGCATGCCGGGACGCATCACGCTGCGCCAATGCCGGGCACGGTCGAGCACGGTGGAGTGGGCAACGTCGTGGCTCAAGTGGCACGGCAGCACCGTGACCGACTCGATAAGCGAGATGGCCAACGCCGCGATGACGGCCACGGGCAGCACGCCCAAGAACTTGCCCATCACGCCGGCCACGTACAGCAGCGGCACGAACGCGATGATCGTGGTCGTGACGCCGGCCGCCACGCTGGGAAACACCTCGTAGGTGCCGTCGATCGCGGCTTTGTAGAAAGACTTGCCGCGTTGGTGGTGCGCGTAAATGTTCTCGCCGATCACGATGGCGTCGTCGACCAGAATGCCCAGCACCATCAAGAAGGCGAAGCTGGTGAGCATGTTCATCGTGTGGCCCATCGCGAACAGCACCGCGCAGGCCCCCAGGATGGAAATGGGAATGCCCAGAGCCACCCAAAAAGCGAGCCGCAGCCGCAGGAAAATGGCCAGCAACACGAACACCAGGACGAGCCCCTGCAGCCCGTTGTTGCGGAGCATGTCGAGACGCTCGCGCACTTCCTTGGACTGGTCGGCCCAGGTCATCATCTCGAAGCCTTCGGGCAGTTCCTGGCCAGCGACGTAGCTCTTGACGTCGGCCACCATGGCCAGCAAGTCTTCGCTGGTCGTGCGTTCGACCGAAATCACCAGGCCCGGCTTGCCGTTGATGCGGCTGATCGAAGTGATCGAATCGTCAAACTCGTCGCGCACCGTGCCGAGATCTCCGACAGTCAGCACAACACCGCCGGGGGCCGTTACCAGGGGGATATCGAGAATCTCTTCGCCCAACAGCCGTTTGTTCTTGCCCCGCAGCAGCACTTCCTGCGAGTCGGTGCGCATCGTGCCGCCGGGAATCTCGACGTTTTCGCGGCGGATGATGTTGGCCACCTGCTTAAGCGAAAGGCCGTACTTGCGGAGCGTGTCCTCGGGAATCTCGACGTCGATCTGGTACTGCCGGGCGCCGACGATGCTGGCTTGCGACACGGCCGGCTGCTGCAACAAGTCGTCGCGCACCCGCTCGGCCACCTCGCGCAGCCGCAATTCGGCCTCGGTGCTGTCGTCGTCGGGACCCACGATGCCGACGCTGATCACCGGCTGCCGCATCGTGATCTGCTTGACTTCGCGCTCTTCGGCCAACAGCGGGAAGCTGGGGATACGGTCCACCTCGGACCGCACCTCGTTGAGCACTTTCTGCACGTCCTCGACCTCGGCTTCGAGCTCGAGCACCACGTGGCCGGCCCCCTCCTGGGCGACCGACGTCTGGTACTTGATGCCCTCGATCGAGCGGACGGCCTCCTCGATCTTCAGGCAGATGCCCTCCTCGACCTCGTCGGGACTGGCGCCCGGGTAGGGGACGCTGATCAGGATGATCTCGAGGTCGAACTCGGGGAACACCTCGCGGCGGAGGTTCATCAGGCTGAAGGCGCCTACGACGACCCCGGCAATCATCAGGGTGTTCATCGCCGGGCTGTTGCGCACAGCCCATTGAATCAGGGCCTTCATTCGTTCACGCGCTCCCGGACCGTCATGCCGTCGGTGGCCACGTCGAGGGGCGAACTAACGAGCTTCGCCCCCGCCGCGAGCCCCGAGGCATCCGCATAGACGAGCACAAAGTCGTCGGTGGCCTCGGCCACTTGGATCTTGCGGATGTTGAGTCGACCGTCCTGGATATGCCACACGGTGTTGCCGGGCTGCACGGCCCGTTGAGGAACTTCCAACAGCGTCATCTGCGGCTGGGCGTGGACGCTCACGGTGACGTACATGCCGCGCACCAGCGCCGGCGGCCCGACTTTACCGTTTTGCGACGTGCCGTCGCCGGCAAGCGACTCGATCTTCACGTTGCGGGGCTGCTCGACCAGGACCCGGCAAGGCACGGTGCGCGTGCGCTCGTCGACGCCGATGCCGTCGAAGCGCGACAGCACGCCCTCCCAGGTGTAGCGCCTCCCGGCCAGTTCGTAGTGTACCGAGACCGGAGCCGGCGGAATCTGGTAGTCGCGCGTCGGGCTCGCCGCGGCTTCGACTCCGGCTTGCGCCCAAAGCCAGTACAGATCTTCCATCTTCAGGTTGCAGCGCACTTCCACGGCCGAGGTGTCTTCCAGCTTGACCAGCACCGTGCCCATCTGCACGTAGGAGTCCTCTTCGACCATCTCCTCGATCACCACGCCGTCGATCGGTGCGGCGACCTTGGTGCGGCTCAGGTCGAGCTGGGCTTTTTCCAGCTGCGACTGCGAAAGGTCTCGGGCGCTTTCCAGCCGGTTGGTGCGCGTGTTGAGCAGCCGCAATTCGTTGCTGAGCGTCAGGGCGGCGTTGACCGCGGCCAGCTCGTCGCGTTTCGTCTGATCCAGTTCCGAATCGGTGACGATCTTCCGCTCGGCCAGCTTCTTCTGGCGCTCCAGCTCGCGGCGCTGCAGGGCCAGTTGTTCGGTGGAGAGCTTGAGCAGCGACTTCGTATTGGCGATTTCAACGTCCAACTCGTTGAGCATGACGGCAGCTTGCGCCAGCTCACGCTTCAGCCGCTCGACTTCGAGTTTGTAGTCGCGGTCGTCGATCTCGATCAGCGGCGTGCCTTTGGGAACGTAGGTCCCCGCCCGGCACAGTTTCGATTTCATGGCGATGCGCCCGGAAACCTCCGCCGAGAGGTTGATCTCGCGAAACGGGACGACGACGCCGTCCACTTCGATGTCGAGGCCGCCGGTGTGCGGTTCGACCGCCACGGTCTCGACCATCGGCGCGAGCGCCTGCTCCTGAACGCTCTCGGGCGATTTACGCAGGCTGGCCAGCCCGACGAAGGCGGCAATGCCGCCGGCGAGGATGATCAGCGGAGCTCCCACGCGAAAGACCTCGGCCACGAGCGATCCCTTCGAGGCCTTGGGCGGAGCAGGTTGGCGGCGTTCTACAGAGACGGTGGCGTCTTGCTTCATCGGCTGACTCACGTTAGGCCGTCCGGGGCTGCCCCCAGCACTTCGCTGGGATGGACGCATCCTTGGTCGTCCAAGTTCACCATCCGCCTGGCTTTATTGTAGGCGAATGGCGGCCCCGCCCCTTCCTCGTCCGAAAATCGGCGATTGGACAAGCTCGAATGTTGCAACGGTTGCGATAGAAGGCTGGCGCATGTGGCGACTACAGCGGTGCCCGCCCGGGGGGGGCTTGGCCGGCTACGACAAACGGCCACGAGGCGGGATCTAAACGGCTCTCCGTGTAATACGCTAGTCGGAAACCGCTACGCGGTCAAGGCTTCTCGTCATGGCCCTGCCGTGCCGCGCTCGCCGGGCACGCAGGATTCTGCGGTCTGGGCGGGTCCTTTCGGCGCGCGAGGCCGCTGGGCTTTAGCGGAGTACCGCGCGGAAACGCCGCCGATTCAGGGACACCTTCGCCGTGGTAGGGTTCCCTGGCAAGACTCTCGGGCACGCGGGAGCGATTCACGGGGGAACTACACGGTGCTGCCGAATCGATGCGGTCGCGTGCGTCGTGCCGCGTTTGCGCTTCCGGCCGCGCGGGTCTTCTACGTGCAAGGTGTACCGAATCGCGCGCTCATCCTTGACAACACGTCGGCCCGCCACTAATAGTTAGAGCGGGGCTAGCAAATCGATTGTCACGCGGCGACCTCGCACACCGACGACTCGGGGCGATTTTGTACCACTGCTGGCCGCTAATGACCTCTCTCAAATGAGCGCCGCTGCCCGATGAGGCAGTTTCGTTGCCGCGCTCTCGTCTGATCCCGCCAACCATTTCGGGTCGGTAGCTGCGCCTTGGGCCGGCGCTCCCCTTCCCGTCCGGCGCGCGTTCCGATGCTCGATCCCCCGAATAACAGCAGAGAATCGCAACACGGCCGCCCCCTGGGCAGATTGCGAGGTACATCAACCTATGTGCTTCGAGCGGCGGTCCGGAGGAGACAACGATATGACTTTGATCCGATACGGCGTCCTGGCGGCCCTTTCCGCGTGCCTGCTGGGATGTGCCGATCAAGCGACGGCCCAGGTGAGCCTCTCGGGCTCCGACCTGGTGATGCAATCCAATAATTCGGCCACCCTCGATGGCCCCGGCTTCTTGGGCACCTACCTGGTCGTGCCCGACGGCGGGGCGACGGTCAACTTCACGCTCGACGCGACCGAGGGATCGGGATCGCCGTCGGCGCCGGCCCCGCACATGAACGTGGTGGTCGCTGATCAGAAGTTCGGCCTGTCGATCGACAGCGCGTCGCCCAAGCAATACACGACCGGCAACGTCAAGCTGCCGGCCGGCACGTACGTGGTCCGCGCCGAGCGCGACTACGTGGCTCCCGGATCGGCCTCGCCGCGTTCGGTGACGGTCAACAGCCTGGGCGTCAACACCGTGTTCGGTTCGTCGGCCACGTTCAACAATGTAAATACCCGCACCAACGCCCTGAACGCGGCCAATACCTACATCGACCACTATCGCAAGGGCAACGTCACGGTTTCGTTTCCCAACGCGGCTCCCGGCACCCAGGTCCAGGTGTCGATGAAGCGCAACGCGTTCGACTTCGGCACGTCGGTCAGCGGAGCCAATCAGGACACCAGCCGTACCTCGAACGCGTTCCTGTTCGACGGCAATACGAATCCGAACATGCCGGCCTACCGCGCCCACTTGCAGGAGAACTTCAACGCCATCGTGCCCAACAACGCGGGCAAGTGGATCTACCAGGAAGGCTCGTCCGGCGGCCCGTCGTCGCACCCCACGATGGAGTACGTCAACGATATCTTGAACTACGCCACGCAGACCGGACTGCGCACGCGGATGCACGCGCTGATGTGGGGCGAGCCGGTGCAGAATCCCCCCTGGGTCAACAGCCTCTTGAATAGCGGCAATGTCGAGGCGTTGAATGCAGCCATCGAAAACCGCATTGGCTACTACGTGGGCAACCCCGACAGTCCACTCGCGCAAAACCCCGCCGATAGGTACTTTGCCCTCGACGTGCTCAACGAACAGGTGCACCAACCGGCGTTTCTCAACACGCTCGGGCCCCAGGGCGTCGCCGACGTCTTCAACAAGGTAGCGGCCGCCGCCTCGGGCGTGGGTGCCGACGTGCGGCTGTTTACCAACGAGTACGATGTGTTTCTCGACGGCGCCGACGCTTACGGCAACTGGTATCGCGAGAGCATCGAATCGATTCGCGATGCCGGCGGCGAGGTGGGCGGCGTGGGCGTGCAGTATTATGCCCGCGTCAACGGCCACGATCCGGCGCAGATCATCCAGACCCTGCAGAACCTTTCGGTCGAGGGGCTGCCGATCACGCTTACCGAGTTCGGCGTCAAGGGCGGCGACGCCCAGATCGCCAACGCCCCGCAGGTATTGGAAGAGACGCTTCGGCTGATCTACGGCACCGCCAATGCCGACGGCTTCTACACCTGGGGATACTGGCAGGGCGACAGCTTCCCGGACGCGTTTGCCGCCTCGCTGTACTACGACGGCAAGGGCGACCCCAGCGGCAACTGGACGCTGACGCCCGTCGGCGAGAAGTGGCAGGAGCTGATGGCCGAGTGGACCACGCCCACGATGGACCTGACCGTCGGCGACGATTGCACGATCAACTTCGAGGGCTTCTTCGGCGACTACGACGTGATGATCGACGGCAAGCACTACCCGCTGTCGGTCACGCGAGGCAAGAGCGACTACGCCATTCCCACGCCCGAGCCGAACTCGCTGGGCATGATGGCCGTGGCCCTGGGGCCGTTTCTGTGGTGCGTCCGGCGATTTCGCCGGGCGCGTTTCGGCGCGGCGACGCGTGGCCTATAATCCAGGCCTTCGTTGGCGCAGACGGAAAGCTCATGGCCGCCGGGGTCTCACTCGGCGCGCGTCTTTGCATGTCCGCCGTCGCCGGCGGCTCGGTCAACTCGTTGACGGCGAGTGTTCGCGCTTCGGCGTTCACATTCCGCTAACAACGGGCCACTACCATGCGTTCCTCGCGTTAGCCAAAGCGATCCAACTCCCCGGGGGCCCGCCATGCGCAATTCTGCCGTGCTTATCGCCGTCACTCTTTTCATCGCGCTGTTGCCGCACGTCCGCGCCACCGAGGTGATCAAGCTGACGCCCGACACCTGGCAGGACGCCGCACCCCGTGGCAAGGAGGCCGACCGCATCTACGGCGACTGGGTGCTGCGCAACGATCGCATCGTGGCCGTCATCGCCGAGGCCATCCCCACCCGCAACGCCAACATGACGGTGCGCAACGTCGGCGGCTCGGTCATCGACTTGACCCAGCGCGATCGTCAGAGCGATCAGCTCAGCGCCTACTATCCGCTTGGCTCGCTGTACAAGCTCAGCGGCGGCACGCAGCGCGCCGGCAAAGACGATGCGGCCTCGCTCCGCTTCGCAGGGCCCACCGAAGACGGCCGCTCCGCCACACAAGTAACCTACGAGTTGCCCGACGGCGCCCCCTGGCTCAAGATCATTACCCGAGTTACCAACACGAGCGACAAGCCGCTAGAATTGAAGCCCCAGGACGCGATCCGCGCCGACGGCGAGTTCGCCTTCGGCGTGGACGACGACGGCGCGCTGGTATGGGCCTACGACAAGCACTGGCGCCAGGCCTACGGCACGCTGCTGCTCGACAGCCCCTGGAAGTTCGTCCTCGAAGAGGGACGGCGGCCCCTGCTGCGTCTCGAGCCGAAGGACGGCAAGGCCGTGACGCTCGAGCCCGGCGCTTCGCACGAAATCGTGCGCTACCTGTTCCCCGCCGCCGACACCATCGAAGTGAAGGCACTCGCTCGGGAGCTGCGCGGCGAGAAACTATCGAGCGTTGTCCTAGCCGTCACCGACCCCGACGGCCCCGTGGACGCTGCCGACGTCGACGTGAAGACCGCTGCCGGCGCTTCGGTCGGCCACGCGCGTACCGATAGCGAGGGACGCCTCAAGGTGCGTCTGCCGAATGGCCGCTATCAGGCCGTGGTCAGCGCCCAGGGCCGCGGCGAAAAGACGCTCACCTGGGACGTCGACGACGACCTCGAGGACAAGGTCGCCCTGCCCTCCCCCGGCTACGTCGTGGCCAAGATCACCGGCGAAGACGGCCAGAAGATCGCCTGCAAGATTCAATTCAGCGGCCAGGACGATACGCCGGACCCCAACTTCGGTCCCGACAGCGCGATCCACGGCGTCCGCAATCTCCAGTACTCGGCCGACGGCCAGGCCCGAGTGCCGCTTGCGCCGGGCAAGTACGACGTGATCGTCAGCCACGGTCCGGAGTACGACGCCGTGTTCACCGAGGTATCGGTCGAGCGCGGCCGGGACACGCCGCTGGCGGCCACGCTCAAGCGCACGGTCGACACGACCGGCTGGCTGAGTGCCGACTACCATAGCCACTCCACGCCCTCGGGCGACAACACCGCGACCCAGCGCGGCCGCGTACTGAATCTGCTGGCCGAGCACATCGAGTTTGCGCCCTGCACCGAGCACAACCGCGTGACGGTCTACGATCCCCATCTGGAACATTTCGACGCTAAGGACCGCATGCTCTCCTGCCCCGGCATGGAGCTGACGGGCCGCCCGCTGCCGATCAACCATCAGAACGCGTTTCCGCTCAAGCACAAACCGCGCACGCAGGACGGCGGCGCGCCGGTGACCGACGTCGATCCCGTGGTGCAGATCGAGCGGCTGGCGATGTGGGACGACGGGTCCGACAAGCTGGTGCAGATCAACCACCCGAACCTCGTGCAGATGGTGGGCGACAAGGATCTGAACGGATCGCCCGACGGCGGATTCGAAAAGATGTTCAGCTTCATGGACGTGATCGAAGTGCATCCGCTCGACAACATCTTCGAGCGTCCCGACCAGCTCCCCGGCCCGCGCGACCGCAGCAACCCGATTTTCCACTGGCTGCAACTCGCGAACCTGGGCTACCGCATGCCAGGCGTGGTAAACACCGATGCCCACTGGAACTTCCACGGCTCGGGTTGGCTGCGAAACTACATTAAGTCGTCGACCGACGAGCCGACCCAGGCCGACGTGCACGACCTGGTCCACGATTCGGAGCACGGCCATATCGTGATGACCAACGGACCTTTTCTCGAAGTATCGGCCCGCGCCGCCAAAGGCGACAAGGTGGCTGACGTCGGCGACGATCTGGAAGCCTCCGACGGCCGAGTGAAGCTCAAGGTGCGCGTGCAATGCCCCAACTGGCTCGCCGTCAATCGGGTGCAAGTGTTCGTTAACGGCAAGCCCAAGTCGAAGTTGAATTTCACCGAGCGCACCAACCCCGACATGTTCCACGAGGGGACGGTCGTCTTCGACGAAGAGATTCCCGTGGCGCTTGACGCCGACGCCCACCTGGTCGTGGCTTGCGCGGGCGAGGGCGAGACGCTGGGTCCGGTGATGGGCCCCGATCGCGGAGAGCTGATGCCCGCGGCGGTGGGCAATCCCATCTTCGTCGACGTCGATGGCGGCGGATTCAAACCCAACGGCGACATGCTCGGCTTGCCCCTGCCGATCGAGCCCGGCCTGAAGCCTTCCAAGCCCCACCATCATCACCATCACCACTAACGCGCGACGCGTTGGCGATGCAATGATCGTGCAAGTGCACCGACGGTGCATGACTCGCTAGCGCGGATCTGGCAGCTGATGAATTCGAGGCGCCAGAGCGAAAGGCGCCCCCAGTGCTGCGCGAGCACGCGCGGCACGAAAGCCGGCGAGTGCCGGCATTTTGAAGATGGACTCCAGCGTGTCGCGGTCTATCGCGTTTCGGCCGACTTCGCCCGTTGGCGCGGCGAGCATCGCAGCCGCGGGCAGCGGACCACAACGGTGCGAACGTCCTGGCGGCGCTCGACCGGTTGGATCGCGATCTGCAACGAGCGGGATTCGTCCTTGGGCGCTGGATTGTATCGAGCAATCATCACTAGCGTGCCTTTCCTAACGCAGCCTGAATACGCACAAACTCCTAGTCCACAATGCCAGTAGCTTAACGCCGCGCTGCTTGCGCGTCAACGAAATGGGGCGTGCAGCGACAACCCCATGACCCCCTCTTCGGATGGGGCGTCCACATTCGGGCGCGTTCCGCTTGGGAATTTCGCGTAAAGTATGCCTGTTATGTTGACTATGCAGATTGTGCCAATTACCCTGTCCTCCGAATTGATTGCTGCGCAGCATTCAGTCTCAGTTTCGCGGGCACCGGGGAGCCTCGCCTCCGCGGGCCGCGACAGGACCCCGGCAGGCCAAATCGCCTGGGCGGGGGTGTCATGCAACGGTGTTTCACTTCACGAGGACACAACTTATGAAAAGCTTTGCGATCGCGTGTGCCGCCCTGGCGGCCATGGTGTCGACCGCCGCGGCTGGCGATCTGGCCGTCTCGAAGTCGACCCTCGGCAACATGGGCCTGGGGTCGATGACCACGATGTCCGACGAGGACGGCATGACCGTCCGCGGCAAGGGCACGTTTGCCAACGTTTGGGGCGCCAGCGAGGCGCGTTGGACCATTACCGATCCCAACAACCCCAACAACTACGTCCAGCAGATTTCGGCGAACAACTACGAGGCCGGCGCCAGTTGGGTCGGTAAGCGCTCAAGCGCCATCGGCGGCAACCTGAGCTTCGCCGGTCAGACCGAGATCCAGTACCTGATGGATCCCACCGGATCGCAGTTGTCCGTGCTCGCCGCCGGCGGCATCGCGGGCGGCCTGGCCGGAGCCACGGCCTGGTAGGCTGACCGAAAGCCAAACCACAAATGTGGTCTGTAAGCGAATCTGGCCCTGTTGCCGCAAGGATCGGCAACAGGGCCAGTTCGGTTTCTGGGCGTCGCAATGTCGAAGGCCAAGCAGCCCAGCGATGTATCCCGCCGGGCCACTAAAGCGGAGGGCACGGGACTCGAACCCGCAACCGGTAAACCGGCACGACATTTCCAGTGTCGCCGCTAGCCAATTCGCATACCCTCCGGAAGTACCGCAATTCTAGCACCATGTGTCGTCGGCGTCATGCCGGGCGACGGTGCGGCGGTTGCTGCGGCGGAGTGCCGATGGCGGTCAGAGAAATAAGACGCAAACTGGTGATTTGCGGTTCATTCGACTACACTAATCGGTTCATCCCCCCTCGTGGTTGCCAACGGCGCAGGAACGGAACCACGAACACTGCCCCCAGACGTGACAGAGGTATCCCATGCGAGTCCCGGCACTGGCATTGTTGCTGGCGGCCACGCTTGGCGCTTTCCGCGCCCTGGCCGAGTCGACGCCCGTGGCCATCGGCACGAAGGTCGACAATTTCACCCTCCGCGACTATCACGGCCAGCCGGTCTCGCTCGACGAAGTCGGCAAGGACAAAGTCGTCGTGATGGCTTTCCTGGGCACCGAGTGCCCGCTGGCCAAGCTGTACGCCTCGCGGCTCAATGCCCTGGCCGACAAGTACAAGGACCAGGGCGTCGTGTTCCTGGGCCTCGACGCCAACCGGCAGGATGCGGTGACCGAGATCGCGGCGTTTGCCCGCGTGCACGACATCAAGTTCCCGATCCTCAAAGACCTGAACCAGGTCGTGGCCGATGCCGTCGGCGCCACGCGCACGCCCGAGGCCGTCGTGCTCGATAAGCAGGGGCAGATCTGCTATCGCGGCCGCATCGACGACCAATACGGCTTCAACGAGCAGAACGCCAACTACCAAAAGCCCGAGCCGGAGAAAGAAGACCTGGCCCTGGCCATCGACGCCGCGCTGGCCGGCAATCCGGTCGCCCTGGCCGAGACGCGGGCTCCCGGCTGCCTGATCGGGCGCAACTTCGAGCCGGTGGCCGACAGCGAGGTGACCTACTCGAATCAGATCGCGCGGATCATGAACGCCAATTGCGTGTTCTGCCACCGCGAGGGCCAGATCGCCCCGTTTACGCTCACCAACTACGAGGAAGTGGCCGGCTGGGCCTCGATGATCCATGAGGTCGTGCAGTTGCAGCGGATGCCCCCCTGGCACGCCAACGAAAAGTACGGCCACTTCAAGAACGACGCGCGCTTAAGCGATAGCGACAAGGAACTGATCGCCCAGTGGGTCGACGCCGGCGCGCCCGAGGGCGATCCGGCCGACTTGCCCGCGCCGCCAAAGTTTGCCGAGGGCTGGATGATTCCCGAGCCCGAGGAAGTCGTCTACATGCGCGACGAGCCGTTCGAAGTGCCGGCCACCGGCGTGGTCGACTACCAGCACTTCGTGGTCGATCCCGGCTGGACCGAAGACCGCTGGATCTCGGCCATCGAACCCCGCCCCGGCAACCCCGCGGTGGTGCACCACATTCTGCTGTTCGTGCTGCCGCCGGGCGGCAACCTGATGGGCCTGGGCAGCAGCAACGACTTTCTGGGGGCCTACGCTCCGGGGCTTCGTCCCGAGCCGCTGGGCGACGGCCTGGCCCGCTTCGTGCCGGCCGGCTCGAAGCTCATCTTCCAGATGCACTACACGCCCAACGGTTCGAAGCAGACAGACCGCAGCTACTGCGGATTCGTGTTCGCCGAGCCGGGACTGGTCAAGAAGGAAGTGCGCGTGCACAGCGCCTCGAACCACGTGTTTCGCATTCCCCCGGGCGACCCCAGCCACGTCGTCAAGGCCCGCTACGTGTTCTTCGAAGACACGCAGTTGCTGACGTTGATGCCGCACATGCACCTGCGGGGCAAGGCGTTCCGCTACCAGGCGATCTACCCCGACGGGCGCAAGGAGGTGCTGCTCGACATCCCGAACTACGACTTCGGCTGGCAGACCAACTACCGCCTGGCCGAGCCGAAGTTTCTGCCGCGCGGCACGCGGATGGACTGCTACGCGATGTTCGACAACTCGGAAGACAACCTCAACAATCCCGACCCGACCAAGACCGTCGGCTTCGGCGATCAGACGTGGGACGAGATGATGATCGGCTTCTTCGAGTCGATGCCGGCCGGCGAGAGCCTGTTGGCGGGAACCAGGACGAAAGAGCCGATGTCGCGGCTCGAGCGGTTCGCCGTGATCCTGACCGCCACCAAGGGCGTGCCCGACGAGGACCTCCGGGTCGGGGCTTACCGGGCCTTGGCCAACCCCAACGCGTTCCGCGGCTTCAGCCACGCGCTGCGCCGCATGGTGCCCATGGTCGACCGCGTCTGCGTCACGACCGTCGAGGGCGACAAGGTGGTGGAGCTGAAGGGACTTCGCTCGAACACCGGCGGCGACAGTGAGAATTCGCCTCACGACCAGAAACCGCTCGCCGCGCCGCTGCCGGAGGCCGAAGCCGACGAGCGCGAGAGTCTGGCCCGCTACATCGAGATGTCCGAGCCGGTCGTGAACAACGACCTGCGCAAAGCGCCCGGCAAGCTGATGGCCGAGATGCGCAAGCGCGGCGCCCTCTCCAGCATGCACGTCCCGGCCAAGTTCAAGGGCCAGGATGTCACGATCAACTTCTGGAGCACCGACGCGGACGCCTTCCCCGCCCCGGCCCAGCGTCTCTTGGCCGGAGCCGCCCAAGTGATGACGGCCCAGCAAGCCGAAGAGAAAGCCGGCGGCAAAGCGGGCAAGGGCCAGACGGCGGCGAAGTAGTTCGCCTTGGCCTAATTTCCCGCCTTGCCAAAGGTCTCGTTCAGCCAGCCAATGAGGATGCGGTTGAACTCCTCGGGCTGCTCTTGCTGCGTCCAGTGGCCGCAATCGGCGATGGTGGCTTTGTCGAGCTTCGGTACGAAGCGTTCCATGCCGTTGGCCGAAGATGGCGGCAGCACGACGTCGTCCTCGGCGCCGACGTACAGGCACGGCAGGTCGATCTTGTAGGTGAGGTCTTTGGTCAGCTCCCAGTTGCGGTCGATGTTGCGATACCAGTTGATGCCGCCGGTGAACCCGGTTTTCTTGTAGGTCTCGACGAAGAACGCCATCTCTTCCGGAGTGAGGAACACTTCGCCCCCGACGGCATCGACCGGCCCCTCGAGCATCTTGAGCAACTGAAACTTTCGCTCGGGAGCATCGGCCGGCAGCTTGGCAAACGTCTCCGCGTCGAACAATCCGCCGCGCCGCATGAACAGCGAGAAGGTCTTGTGCACGTCGCGGCCGAGTCGTTCATCGGCCGTGTCGGGCTCCTGGAAGGCGACAATGTAGTTGTCCTCGCCGCGCATCTGTCGCAGTAACTGGATGGGCGCTACCGGCGGGCGCGGCATGAACGGTGTGTTGACGCCGACCACGCCCAGCACGCGGTCCGGGTGCAACAGCGGCATCATCCACACGACCATCCCGCCCCAGTCGTGCCCGACGAAAACGGCCTTGTCGATCTTTTGGGCATCGAGCAGCCCGGCCAGGTCGTCGCAGAGGTGCACGATCGTGTAAGCGTCGACGTCTTCCGGCTGCTCGGTGAGCCCGTAGCCGCGCTGGTCGGGAGCGATCGCGCGGTAGCCGGCCTCGGCCAGCGCCGGCAGTTGGTGGCGCCACGAGTAGGCCAGCTCCGGAAAACCGTGACACAGCACCACCGGCAGCCCCTGGCCCTGTTCGTACACGGCCATGCGAATGCCGTTGGTCTCGACAAACTCGGGTTTCGGCAGCGTGTCGTCGGCACGAGTGATTTCCATCGCCATGCCTCCGGCGAGTGCGGTGATGAGCAGCCACGCCGCGACGGCCGCGCGAGTTCCTCGATGATGAGGGCGGCGTGATGAACCTGGTGTGCCGTACATGGTGTCCTCCGCTTCACGCAGCGAACGGGTTAGGGCCGCGGGCGAAACGCGTGCCGCGCTGCCGGGCCATGCCGGCAGTGTAGTGTGGGGGCCGGACGAACGTCAATTTTCGAGACGCTCCCGCCTCGCCAAGGAAAGGCCGGTTATGCCGCCGATCCGGTTTGGCGAGCCGCCGATCGTGCCCTAGGCTTGCGAAGTGGGCGCGGCGATTTGGACCCCCACGGCCTCGCCGGATTAAGCGGAATCCGGGCACTGCGGCCGGCGCGGTGATATGCTGGCCCGAAGCACACCCCTTCTTATTCGCGTTGCAGGCTTACTGGCCATGGCACCCGACCGCTCGCACTCGACCGCCGCACGCTTCGCCGCGACCCTCGAGACCGGCGGGCGAGAATTCGACAAGCAGCAGCAGGACATTGCGCTGGCCGCCGTGGTGCTGCAGTCGGGCCTGGTCAGCGAACGGGATTTGTCCTCGGCACTATCGACCTGGACGATCCACGGCACGGTCCCCTTGGCCGAACATCTGATCGACAAGAAACTGCTCGACCAGGAAACAGTGCACCACTACGTGAAGCTGGCCGCCGAGCGGCTGGCCGAATGCCGACGCCCCCCCGCGGGCCAATCGCCCAGCCGCAGCATCCTGCTCGACACGCTCGAATCGGTCGATCCCTCAGGATCCGTCGCGCGGCTGATGGGCATTCGCGCCGTGGCCGGAGCTGGCGCCACCGACTCGACCGGCTTCCGCCAGACCAAGGGGCGGTACCGCCTGGTGCGCAAGCTCGGCCAGGGCGGGCTGGGCCGCGTGTGGCTCGCGTTCGACGAACATCTCAAGCGGCACGTCGCCGTCAAGGAGCTCACCTCCCGCGGCAACGCGATGGCGCTTTATCGCTTTCGCCGCGAAGCCGAGATCACCGGCCGCCTCGAGCACCCGGGAATCGTGCCGGTCTACCAATTGGGCGAGGACTCGGAAACCGGCGAGGCGTTCTACGCCATGCGGTTTCTGGGCAAGACGACGATGCACGACGCGATTCTCGAATACCACGAGCGGCGCGGCGAAGGCGAAGACGACCCGATGTTGATTCGCCGGCTGCTGACCGACTTTGTCAGCATCTGCCAGGCCATCGGGCATGCCCACTCGCGCAAGGTGATCCATCGCGATCTCAAGCCCGAGAACGTGGCCATCGACAGCTTTGGCCAGGTGATCGTCATCGACTGGGGCATTGCCAAGGTGCTCGACGAGTTGGAGACGACCGACACGCTTGCGCATCCGCTCTCCGAAGACGGCGCCGAGCAGAGCACGATGCACGGCCAGGTGCTCGGCACGCCGATGTACATGGCGCCCGAGCAGGCCTCGGGCCGCATCGACGAGCTCGACGAGCGCACCGACATTTACGGCCTGGGAGCGATCCTGTTTGCGATCCTGACCGGTTACGGACCGCACGAGCGGACCAGCGTCACGCAGGACACCGGAGTGCGCCGCGACGTGCTGTCGGCGATCGCCAGCCAGCCCACGCCGGTCGCTCACGACGCCAACCCCGACGCCGACCCGGCCCTGTCGGCGATCTGTGCCAAGGCGATGGCACGCAAGCGGTATGCCCGCTATCAAACCGCCTCGGAGCTGGCCGAGGACGTGCAGCGCTGGATGGCGGGCGAGCGCGTGTCGGCCTATCGCGAAAAGACCTCGCAGCGCATCGCGCGGTGGGTTCAACATCACCGCCTGGCCTCGCAGGCGCTGGCGGCGCTGGTGATCATCGGCATCGTGGCGCTTTCCACGCTGGCGATCGCCACGCGCCAGGGGCGCGAGGCGGCCCGGCAGGTGCGGTTCGACGAGCTGCGCGGCTTTGACCGCGAGATCGAGGTGCAGCTCAAGTCCGCGGCCGAGGAATTGACCAAAGACGCGCGATTCATGTCCACGTTACCGCCCATCCAGGCCTTGATCGCCGCCCGCGCGGGTACTGAGGGGACCGAGAGCGAAGAGATTTGGCGGGGCCGCCTGGAAACGATCTTCGAGGGTTTGCTGCGAGCCAACCCCGACTATCTGGCGATCTCGTACGCGCAGGTCGACGGCGATCGCAGCGCGACCGACATCGTGCGCGTCGAACGCCATAACAGCGACAGCGGGTACGTGCGCAGCGTGCCGCTAAGCCGCCTGACGAAGCTCGACGACAACGCACTCGTCGGCGCCACGACTTCGCTGTCTCCCGGCGAAATCCTGCTGAGCATTCGACGCGACTCGCAGGCGCGAAACCAGGTGCGCGGCGTCGATTTGGCCGCCTCGACGCCCGTGTACGACGAAGCCACGGGCGAGCTGTTCGGAATCGTGGTCGTCGAAACCGACCTGTTGAACCGCATCGTCGAGTTTCTCGATCGCGTCGAGCAGAGCACCGCCAGCATCTACATCACGGGTGCCCAGGGCGAAGTGTGGGTCAGCGATAATCCCGAGACGGGCGTCGTCGTCAAGTCGGGGGACGTCAGCGTCGGCCAGTACATCCCTCAGACCGCGGCATTCTTCAAGGATGCCGAGCGTCACCGCGAACTCGAGCGCGACGCGGGATGGCTGGCCGCGAAGCTCGAACTCGACCCGGCCAACCAAGAGACGACCGTGGGCGTCGTGCTCCAACTCTGGAGCGAGTAGCCACCGGGCACGCCGGCCAAACGCACGCGGCAGCGATGGTGGCATTGCCTGGCCAGCGTTCGCGGGAGCAAAACGGCCTTGCTGCCGCAGGGCCCTTATGCGACCATCCGCCCCCTCTCTCCCCTGCCCTACCCTCTTGTGCAGATGGTCATGGACGACGCACTCAACTCCTCGGACGACGATCGGCCCGCATCCGGCAGTTTGATCCGCGATCACTGGCCCGTGGCGGCATTGGTTGCGCTGGTCTTTGCAGCTTACTTCCTGCGGCTGACGGCATTGCCCGTCTGCGGCGAGGAATCGCGCTGGGCCGGAGCGGCCCGGGAAATGATCGCCACCGGCGACTGGGTCACCCCGCGCCAGCAAGGCACGTTGTTTCCCGAGCGTCCGCCGTTGGGAAGCTGGGCCATGGCGCTGGTAGGTCTCGTGCGGGGGCGGGTCGACCTGGTAGCGATTCGGCTGCCGACCGTGCTGGCCACCCTGGCGATGACGCTCGGCATCTTTGCTTACGCCCGTTGCTGGCTGTCGCGCACCGGCAGCCTCGCCGCGGCGGTCGCCTATGCGACGTTCGGGCAAGTGCTGCAGATCGGTCGGCTCGGCGAGTCGGAAGCGCTGTTCACGTTGTTCGTCGGCGGAGCGCTGCTGGCCTGGCATGCCGGATACATGCGCCGCCGCAATCCGGTACTGGTGTGGTGCGTCGGCTATGCCCTGGCGGCGCTGGGAGCGCTGGTCAAGGGTCCGCAGGCGCCGGTATACTTCGCCGCTGCTTGCACGGCCTTCCTGGTGGTGAAACGCGACTGGCGCTGGCTGCTCGGCTGGGGACACGCTGCCGGCTTGGCGTGCTTTGCGGCGATTGTGGGAGCCTGGTTCGTGCCGTTTGCCCTCGGGCACTGGACGGCCATCGATGACATTTGGGCCGGGCTGGCCCAGGATCGATTCACGCTCGACGGGCTAGCCAAGCACGTGGCCAGCTATCCGCTCGAGACGTTCGGCTGCTTGCTACCGTGGTCGCCTCTGTTGTTCG
The DNA here is from genome assembly GCA_003389325.1 of Planctomycetota bacterium. GTDB lineage: Bacteria > Planctomycetota > Planctomycetia > Pirellulales > PALSA-1355 > LB-PLM-3. The sequence goes on along the minus strand of QQVE01000034.1, from coordinate 205,282 downwards.
TGCTGGCCGTCCCGCGGGTGTTCCGCGCGGTTCTGGCCCAGCGGCCGCAAATCGTGTTCTTGCTCGTGGCTCTGGCGGTCACCTATCCCACCGTGTGGCTGGCGGCCGGGGCGCGTGGACGCTACTACATGCCGCTCTATCCGCTCGTGGCAGTGCTCGTTGGGCTGGCCGTTGAGTACTGCACGTCGGCGGCGGCGCGGCCGTTGGGGCGCGCCTACTGGAAGCACTTCCAACGCGGCCTGGCAATCACCGTCGGGGTGATTGGTGCCGGCGTCGTCGCAGGCAGCCTCGTGGCATGGGATCCGCTGGCCAAGGCGGCACAACCGCCGACGTTCTTGTGGCTGTGGATTCCGGGCGTGTCCGCCGCCTCGGGCCTGCTGGTTTGGTGCTCGCGCGGCCTGCAAAGCTGGCGGCCGCAGGTGGCCGTGCTGGCGCTGGGCGGGTTTCTGGCGCTGGCCGCAAGCGGCGTGATGATCAATGCCCGGCTGCGGGGGGCGAACAACATCGATCCCAGGCTGGCCGCGATCAAACAGCAGTTGCCCGCGGGCCAGCTCGTGAGCCTGGGGCGCGTTTACCATCGCTTCGCGTATTCGTACGAAACGCCGATCGAGCAAATCCCCTGGCCCGAGACGGCGGGCCAACTCCCGCCGGGAGTCGAGTACTTCTGCTTCGATCGCCGTCCGACCGACACGGCCGAGGCACGCAGCACCAGCGACGGCAGGCTGTCGAGCACCACCTCGGGCACGTTGCCGTTCGAGTGGGAAGAAGTGGCCGAGATCGCCTGCGATCCGGTACATCGCGACGTGCCCAGCCGTACCGTGGTGATCGGCCGCGTACGGCGGCAGCCCTCGAGAGAAACGCTGCTGGCCCGGCCGGCGGCGCGCACCACCCTCCGCTGAGTCGCTCGGGACTTCGCGTGCCGGCACAGCGCTCGAGTTCCCTGATCAGTCGACGTGCGCGCCGCTGATCAGCTCGATGAACTCGCTGTTGGTCTTGAACTTGCCCAGCTTGCTGGTGAGCTGCTCCATCGCGTCGACGTGATGCATCGTGGCCAGCGTGCGGCGCAGCATGTTCACCGCATGCAGCGTGTCCGGGTCGAGCAGCTTCTCCTCGCGGCGGGTGCCCGACTGCGAGATGTCGATCGCCGGCCAGACGCGCCGGTCGGCCAGCTTGCGATCGAGCACGAGCTCCATGTTGCCAGTGCCCTTGAACTCCTGAAAGATCAGCTCGTCCATGCGGCTGCCGGTATCGACCAGCGCCGTGGCGACGATCGTCAACGAGCCGCCTTCCTCGAACAACCGGGCGGTAGCAAACAGCTTTTTGGGAATGTCGAGCGCCTTGATGTCCACGCCGCCGGACATGGTGCGACCGGTGTTGCCGACCCACTTGTTGAACGCCCGGGCCATGCGGGTGATGGAGTCCATCAGCAGGAACACGTCCTTGCCCATTTCGGCCAGCCGCTTGCAACGCTCGACGACCAGTTGCGAAAGCCGCACGTGGCTTTCGACGTCGCGATCCAGGCTGCTGGCGATCACGTCGCCGTGCACACAGCGCCGCATGTCGGTCACTTCCTCGGGCCGCTCGTCGATCAACAGCATGACCAGCGTCAACTCGGGAAAGTTGGTCGTGATCGCGTTGGCGATGTGCTGGAGAAGAAAGGTCTTGCCAGTTCGCGGCGGAGCCACGATCAGAGCACGCTGTCCCTTGCCCAGCGGAGTGAGCAGATCCATCACGCGCGTCGAGAGCGGCTCGGGGCCGGTTTCCAGCTTCAGCCAGCTCTCGGGATTGATGGGCGTCAGCTCGTCAAAGCTCTTGACGTTGACGTACTCCTCGGGCTTCATCCCGTCGACGTCGACGATCTCCTTGACGCGCGGGCCCTGCTGCTTGCGGGCCTGCTGCACCATGGCGTTAATCATCACGCCTTCGCGAAGGCGGAACTTGTCGATCATCGTTCCCGGGACGAAGGGATCGCTCCGCTCGCGGAGATAGTTGGTCTTGGGATTGCGGAGGAAGCCGTAGCCGTTGGGGTGCAGCTCCAAAACGCCGCTGCCGGGTTCGACGGCACTGGGATCGCCGTTGTCGGCGGCGATGTCGGCGTCGGAGTAGGGCGGCCGATCGCCGGGCTCCTTGTTAAAGCGACGTCCACCACGTCCTCGTGAACGGCCGTTGTTCGGTCCGGAACCGACCTGTCCGCCGCGTCCCCGAGACCGCCCCTTCTTTCGTTTACCCATGATTCACCTAAAAAAAGACAACGCCACACAAATTGATCGCGGGATGCGCAAAGCGAGTGATCCGAAGCGATCGAGTGGCTGTTCAGCTTCGATGCCGAATGCCCTTACTAGAAGCCAACTTCCGCCGGAGGCGAAAATCGAAAGTACTTATTCGTCGCTGGACGAATACCGTCGGAATCGTTGCGTCACTGGGGACGAACGTCGTGAAAACTACGGCGGACCGCTCACAGACAATGCGCTACAGACTACGTCCTCGTCCGCGTCTTCCCGAGCGCTCTTTCACCCCGTGAAAAAGCTCTCGTCGGAAGCTCGTCCCGCTAACTTGCCGGGCGATTCAAGCAAGATTGCCCAACGGGCAACCATACCGGCACGACGAAGCAGGAATTCAGGTCAAGAAGCGTCTTACTCGTCCCCGCAGCGCGACTGCTGTCACAAGTCGCTTTTCTTGGGGAGGCCCCGGTGATCGACCTTTTGCCGATCCACTGCTGTAGGGCCCACTGCTACCGGGCCCACTGCTGTCGGGTTACAGCGCCTGCCTGCTTGGCAGAACTCAAACTACGGTCATCTTAGTCATCTCTCGGACGGTGTCAAGCGACTCCTCGACATTATCTGGCACTCTGGGCAGTTTTTTCCAGATAGGCGAAGCGCTTGAAACGCCCGTACCGGCCGTATGCGTCGACTCTGTTCGATTCCGTTACTTCCTGTACGAAATCCACTCCTCGGCAGTTCGGCAATCTCTCGCCAACCCGCAAGTTTTACACAACTGGCACGACGCGTCTGTCCGATACAGCCCTTGGATCACCTCGTCGACTTTTTTTCCCAAGGGGAAGGCTCCCATGCGGGTAATGCTCCAAACCATATGCACCACCGCGGTGCTGGCGGCAGCGACGGCTGCCGCAGGCCAGGATCAGATGCCCTGGCAACCAAACCTGGAAACGGCTCAGCGCGTGGCCGCCCAAACCAACCGACTCGTGCTGGTGCACTTCTGGGCCCCGTGGTGTCGTCCGTGCATGCAGTTGGAGTCGAACGTCTTCTCCAACCGTCAGACGGCCCAGCAGTTGGAAGCCAACTACGTGTTCGTCAAGCTCAACGCCGACCGGGCCGCCGCCGAGCGACGCCGCTTCGGAGTGTCGAGCTTGCCGACCGACGTGATCATCACGCCCGATGGAACCCTGGTCGCGCAGTTGCAAAGTCCTCCGACGGTGCCGCAGTACGTCTCGAAGATGAACCAGGCCGCCGCCGGACACCGTTCGCTCGCGCGAAAGCCCGAGGTGCAACCAGTCAAGCAGCCCGACGCGTCGCAGCAGACGGCACCGCCCAGCAACGCCGGCGCGATGCACGATCCCTATGCGGCGCCGACTGCCGAGGTCGCCGGGCCGCCAGCGGATCGCTATGCCGAATACTTTCCGGAGTCCGGCCCATCGCAGCCGCAGCCCGGCTCAGCGCAACATCCCGTGAAGCCCGCGCAAGCCTACGCCGCCGCTCCCTCGCGGCCCGCACCGCCGAGTGCCACGGTCGACCCCTACGCGACGAATCCGGCGCCCGCGACGCCGACCGCGGATAGCCGCTACGCGCAGTCCGCGCCTCCGCAGCAAGGTCAGGCGCCCCTGGTGGATCCCTATGCCGATCCGCCCGCCGGCGCGCAACCGCCCGGGGCCAACCCGTACGCCGGTGGCCCGGCACCGTCGGCCGCGCAGCAGCCGCCCGTGCAACAGCCCCCTGTGCAACAGCCGCCCGCGCAGCAGCCGCAGGCGCAACCGCCGATCACGCCGCCGCCGGTGGCTGGACCCTACGGGGCCCCGCCGCAAGGCGCGCCCCAGGGTGCCGCACCGCAAACGCCGCCGGGCTACGGTGCCCAGCAGGCTGCTCGACCGCAGGTCAATCTGCCGCAGCTACCGCCGGGCTGTCCGCCCGTGGGGCTCGAAGGAAACTGTCCGGTCACGTTGCTCGAGCGCAAGCGCTGGGCCGTGGGCAATGCGGCCTTTGGCGCGGTCCATCGCGGGCGGACCTACTTGTTCCTGGGACCGCAGGAAAAGGAGAAGTTCCTGGCCGATCCGGACCGCTACAGCCCGGTGATGTCGGGCCTCGATCCGATTCATGCCCTGGAAGGCCAGCAGGCCGTGCCTGGCAAGCGCGAGTACGGCGTCTTCGGTGCCGACGGCCACGTGTACCTGTTCGCCGACGAGGCGACGCGAAGTCGCTTCGAGCAGAACGAGCAGTACTACACCCAGCGCGTGCAGCAAGCAGCCGGCGGAGCGCCCGCTGCTGGGGCTCCGACCTACCAGGCGATGCGTCCGCCGGGACGCTAGTTCGCCCGCGGCAAGTCTTTTCGCCCCTGCTTCGAGGGGCGATAGCATCCACGCATAAAGCCCTGTTTGTCAGTGGCAGCCTCTTCGCTATAATCCGCGACCCCTGTGGGGCGGACCCGAGGGCGAAAGGGCAATACTGCACTGACTTAACAGGCAACGAATGGCTTCGTCGATGCGCTTGCGCTGGGCTTGCTTGACGTGCGCCGCCGTGGTGGCATCAGCCGCCGGCTGCGGCACCACCAAGTGGAGCGACTCTCCGCGCACTGCCACCGAACAACTGCTCATCTCCGACGCCGTGGATCGGGCCGTCAGCGAGATCGATTTCAGTGCCCTCTCCGATCGCAGCGTGTTTCTCGACACCAAGTTCATCGAAAAAACGCTCGACAAGGACTACGTGATCAGCACGCTTCGCCAGCACATGTTGGCCAGCGGCTGCATCATCCAGGACGAGGCCGAAAAGGCCGACTACGTCGTCGAAGTGCGTAGCGGCTCGCTGGGCACCAACCGCAACGACGTGCTGCTAGGCGTGCCGGCCACGAACCTGCCCTCGGTGGGGCTGTTGCCCGTCGGCACCGCCAGCATTCCCGAGATCGCGATCGCCAAGAACACCACGCAGCAGGCCGTCTGTAAGATCGCCGTGTTTGCCTACGACCGCGAGTCCGGCCGGCCCGTGTGGCAGTCGGGCAACCGCAAAATCGCCAGCCGCGCCAAGGATTCGTGGCTGTTGGGCACCGGACCCTTCCAGCGCGGCTCGATCTACGAGGGCACCGCGTTTGCCGGCGAGCGCATCCGCGTCCCGCTGCTCAGCCGCTGGAAGAAGCCCCCGACGCCGGCCAGCACGTCGGTCGCGTCGGAACGCGTCTTCGAGCACCGCGGCGAAAACGCGCTGGACGACTCGCGCGACGTCCAGAACGCCGGTTATCAGGCGACGCTGCCGGCCAAGACGGGCGAGCCGGGGCGCATGCCCCCGGTGGGCGCCGGCCAAGAGCCGGGCAGGATTCCGCCGGGCGACGCGGGGGTCGCTCCGTAGACAGTCTTTCGCCGTCGAAACGATTCGGCTAGGCCACGATCTCGTAGCCCTTGCGTTGCGGTCGCGATTGCATCGACAGCGCCTCGGAGTCGCCAACGATCGTCTCGGCTTCCGGATCCCACTCGATCTTGCGGCCCAGGCGAATCGCGATGTTCGCCAGGTGGCAGGTGGTCATCGCCCGGTGGTGCGAGAACACGTCCGAGATGGGCTGCTTGCGCGACTTCACGCAATCAAAGAAGTTGGCCATGTGCGAGGTGGGCACGCCGCCGTAGAGCTTCACAATGGCATCCTCGGGCAGCGGCTTGTCCTTCAGATCGTCGACCGGCTTACCCGTGAGGCTGCCGCGGCTGACGAAGAACGTGCCGTCCTCGCCCTCGAAGGTGATGCCGTTTTCCGTGTCGTGGCGAATGACCAGCTCGACGTCGTCGGCATACTTGCAGTTCACCATGAACTCGGTGGCCGTGTTGTAGCCGTTGGGAATATTGGGGTGCTTGGCCGTGCCTTCCACCGACACCGGACCGGTGTCGTCGGCCCCCAGCGCCCAACTGGCGATGTCGACGTGGTGGGCACCCCAGTCGGTCATCTTGCCGCCGGAGTACTCGTACCACCAGCGGAATTCGTAGTGCACGCGCTTTTCGGTGTAGTCGACCATGGGAGCCTGGCCCAGCCACATGTCCCAATTCAACTCGGGCGGCACCGGCATCGGCTCGAAAGGCCCGCCGGTGGGCGCGCCGCCGATGGCGCAGGTGACCTTCTTCACTTTGCCGATGCGGCCGTCGCGAATCATGGCGATGGCCGTCAGAAAGCGTTTGTTCATTTCCGTCCGCTGCTGCGTGCCAACCTGGAACACGCGATTGGTGTCCTCGAGCACCTTGCAGATCAGCTTGCCTTCGTCGATCGTGAGCGTCAGCGGCTTCTCACAGTAGATGTCCTTGCCGGCCTTCATGGCGTCGATGGCGATCTTGCTGTGCCAGTGATCGGGAGTGACGATCGACACCACCTCGATGTCGTCGCGGTCGAGCAGCTTACGATAATCCTCGTAGATGTCGGCCTTGCCGCCGGCCTTCTCGCGGCCCTGTTCGGCATGCTTGCGGTCGACGTCGCACACGGCCACGATGTCGCCGTGACGCCGGATGCCGCCGACCAGGCCACCCTTCCAGCGGTCGCCCGTGCCGATGCAACCCACCAGCGGCCGATCGTTTTTCGATCCCTCGGCAGCCCGAGCCGACTGACTGGTCATCCAATACGGAACAGTCAATCCCGCGGCGGCGGCCGTCGAGGTGGTGGCAAGAAACTGGCGACGACTAGGCAAGTGGTGGCTCATCGAAAGGTTACCTGTTCGAGGGACGGAGGAGGGATGGTTGCTGCGTCGCTGGATACACGCCGAGCGTGCGACGCCGGCCGGAAAGCTTCCAGTCTACTAGCTCGGTCTGGCGAGTGCAAAATGGCGGCTGGCAACGAGATGCCGGCCGATTTCAGCATCCAGCCTGGGACGGCATGCTCACCAGCGTTCGGTCGATGCTCGCAATCGTGGGACGCCCGGCGAGGGCCATGTCGAGATCGAGCTCTTCGCGCAGAATCGCCAGCATGTGCTCCACGCCTGCCTGGCCGCCGGCCGCCAGGGCCCACAGGTAGGGCCGCCCCACCAGCACCGCTCGCGCGCCCAGGGCCAGCGCCTTCAGCACGTGGCTGCCGCGACGAATGCCGCCGTCGACGATGATCTCCACCCGATCGCCCACCGCGTCGGCTACTTCCACAAGCGCCTCGCTCGTGGGCACGGCGCCGTCGAGCTGCCGACCGCCGTGATTCGAAACGACGATCGCCTGCGCGCCATGGTCGACCGCGCGCTGCGCATCCTCGCCCGTGAGAATGCCCTTGATCACCAGCGGCAGGCTCGACTGCTCGCACAGCCAGCCCACGGCATCCCAGGTGAGCGCCGGGTCCCAAATCTTCGAGACGTAATGCGCCAGCGCCGATCCCTCGTCCTCGACGTCCATCCGCTCCAGCCCCACGCCCTCGAGGTTCTTCCAGCCCATGCCGTGCGGCAGGCCAAAGCGGTTGCGAGCGTCGCGCTCGCGCTTGCCGACCAGCGGCGCGTCGACCGTCAGGCACAAAGCGCGATAGCCGGCTTGCGCCGCCCGATCGATCAGCCACCTGGTGATATCCCGATCGCGGTAGCAGTAGAGTTGAAACCACCGCGTCCCATTCGGAGCGGCGGCCGCGACGTCTTCCAGGCTGTGCGTGCCAGCCGTGCTCACCACGTGGATCACGCCGGCGGCGGCCGCGGCGCGGGTCACGGCCAACTCGCCCTCGGCGTGGGCCAGCGCGTTGAACCCGCAAGGCGCGAGCATCACCGGCATCGAAGTGTCCGCTCCCAGCACGGTCGTTTTAAGATCGCGCGTGCCCACGTCGGCCAGCACCCGCGGGCGGAGACGAATCCGCTGCCAGCTCGCGCGGTTTTCGGCCACCGTCAACTCGTCTTCGGCGCCCCCGAAGTAGTAGTCGAACACGACTTGGGGCAATCGCTCGCGGGCCAGCTCTTCGTAGTCTTGAAGGTTGATCGGCTGCATGGCTTTCTCTCGGCCCGGTCCGCGAAAGGCCCTAGGCTAGCAGATGCCCTGGAGCCGCGAAATCTGGGGTTTTGGGCGCGTATGCCATGATTGAGTAAGATATCTCGTCCCGGACATGAGTCCGGGCCAGGCGTACAGGCGTATTTGAGTGCCGAGGAATTTCATTCCTTGTCAGAAAGGACCAAGCGATGAAAACAACTTTCGTGAAGATTTGCACCGTGCTTGTCACCCTGGGATTGGTGACGGCCGCCCGCGCGGCCGACGAACACGATGCCCTGCCGGTCGACGAGGCCGTGGCCGTGATCGTGCCCACCAAGGCCAGCAAGAGCGACACCGCCGGTGTGATCATGCTGAAGCAGAAAGACGGCTACGTGCAAGTCACGGGTGAAGTCACGGGCCTCACCCCGGGCGAGCACGGCTTTCACATCCACATGTACGGCGACCTGCGTGCCGACGACGGCACCAGCGCCGGCGGCCACTACAATCCCCACGGCAAGCCGCACGGCGGTCCCGACTCGAAAGAGCATCACGTAGGCGACATGGGCAACATCAAGGCCAATGCCGACGGCGTGGCCAAGGTCAGCGCCAAGGCCGACGGCAACCTGCATCACATGATCGGCCGCTCGATCGTCGTCCATGGCGGCGTCGACGACCTCAAGTCGCAGCCCTCCGGCGATGCCGGCCCGCGCGTGGGCATCGGCGTGATCGGTCTGGCCCAACCGGCCCCGGCCACCGCCGCGAAGTAGACAGCAACCTCTGGGCAATTCGACGCGGATTCACCAACTCCGGGCAAGAGCAGCATGCGTTGCTGTCTTGCCTGGAGTTTCTATTGCGCCACCGCTGCGCAGAGGATGTCGAATAGCCGATCGACTTCGTCGCGCGTGGCGTTATCGAGGCTGTAGCCCACGGGTCCGCGGACGATCGTGTTCTTGAACACGCCCTGCCGCACCAGCAGATGTTTTTCCACAGCCAGGAACGCATCGAGGCTGTGCTGCACCGACACCAGTGCCGCCAGCGGCAGCCAGATGCGGTAGGCCGTCGCCTCGTCGCCGGCGCGAAGCGCCCGCCAGAGTGCGACAATCGCGTCCACTAGGTCGGCCCCGGGCATCGTGCCGACAATGCCGCGGCGGAAACTGTCGACCAGCGCGATTCCGCCGGTGCCCTCGAACACCCGGGCTTCGCCGCCGGTGGCCGCCAACAACTCCGAGAGCCGCGGCCCGATCGGCACGGCTTCCGGCTTGAAGTACACCCGCGGCCCAAACGCCTCGTGCAATTCGGCCAACAGCGCGACCGGCATCGGCCGGCCGACGTATCCGCTGGCATCCTGCACGATCACCGGGATCTCGACCGCGGCCAGGATTCGCTCGTAGTAAGCCCGCAGTTGCTCGGCATCGAGGGCCACGGCGACCGGCGGCACGGCCATCACCGCGTCGGCGCCGTGCAATTCGGCGTGCCGCGCAAGCGCTTCGGCCGCGTGGCTGCTTTCGGCCCCCACGCTGATCACCACCGCGCCGCGACCGCCGCTAGTGCGGCACGCCCGCTCGGCCAGCGCCTCACGCTCGGCCGTCGACAGCCGAAGCACTTCGGACACCATGGCCATCACGATGCCGTCGGCGCCGCGCCGGTAGAGCCAGTCGATTTCGTGATCCAGCGTCGCGAAGTCGATCGACTCGTCGGCGTCGTACGGCGTTTGAAAAACGCACAGCACGCCGGTCAGCGGCCGCGCGTTGCTATCGCCCGAAGCTGTCACGGCAATCGTGTCCCGGCCGGTCGTTTAGCCCGGAGCCTACGGCGACGGCGCGTCGGCTCGCACGGAAGCGCTCTCTGGGAGCTCCTCCACTAAACCGCGCCGATCGTCCGCTGGCAACCGGCTCCACGACGAGCGCCACTCAGGCCGCGCGTTTCTTCTGCTCGGCGGGAGCCTCGCCCGAGCTGCGCAACTCGGCCATCACGCGGACGATCACCGCCTCGGTGGCCTGGCTGACGATCTCGGTCTGCAGGGCCGGATCGAGCTTCTCGCGGCCCTTCTGCACCGCGCTCAGCTCGCGGTGCACGATCTCGAGCGAGCGGGCTCTAACGTATCCGCGGGCCTCCGAGATCCGCATCGAGGCCGCCCGACGGCGCACGCGGCCCAGCACGGGCCCCACGCTGCGTTGTGCGACCTCGCTGCTGATGAGGGCCGCTTTGCGGGCGTTCCGCCGCTTCGAGAAGAAATTCCACAAGCCCATGGGCAAACTCCTTTTTGCCGTTGCTCGAGTCCGTTCTAGCACAGTTGCCTATTTTCGCATCCGCCTGCCGGCATGGTAGCTACTGCAACCCTATGTAGAGAGATCGTGCGCGATGGCCGATAGTCTTAAGAGTAGGAGTTGCGGGCGGGGCTGGTCGACGCGGAGTGCCCAGAGTGCCAGGGCAGGCCCAGTCGACCTTGACCCAACCCCTGTGATCCTTTAGGTTTCAAAAAGATCAGGCGCCGTCGCCAAGAGGCTAAGGCAGCGGATTGCAAATCCGCCATCGTGGGTTCGACTCCCACCGGCGCCTCTTTAGACCTTAACTCCCTTCGATGACTTGGCTTGAGTGCCAGCAGAGAGATTGCCATCGGGGGTCGAATTTATGCCGCTGTTACCAGAAGTGTTACTCGCGGCTTCGTGTGCCGCCCATAGCACGTCGGCGGTCGTCTGGGCGTTTCTGCCCACGTAGTACTTGAGGGTCGTTTCGATCGACTCGTGCCGCATCAGTTCCATGAGGATCTGCGGCATGACCCGGCTGGCCCATCGCTCGCCAAACGAACGCCGGAGATCGTGGGCACTGGCGTACTTGACCTTGCCGCTGGCGGGATCGGTACTCACCTTGACGCCAGCCGCGCGGCCGATCAGCGAGACCGCACGCCCCACGGTCACGTCCGACAGGCGGGTGCTGTGCCGCTGAGTGCCCGGATTGAACACGTATCCTGCCCGCTGGTCCGCGGGGATCTCGGCCAGGAACTCGGCGAACTCGGGGGCCATCGGCAGCAGCCGATCCTGATTCCCCTTTTCTAGGGCAGCTGGGATTCTGAGCATCGGACGCTTGCCCGACATATCGACGCTGATCCTGTCCGACCGATCATCCCAAGACAATTCCAGGGATTCACCCAGCCGCAGACCAGAGAACCACAGCCCGCGAAGGTAGTGCTTCCACGACTCGACCCGTTCGGCATCAGCCAACTCCTGCTTGGGGTCCGGCTTGACCGGTTTCCCCTTCGGCGGTTTGGGCACGACCACGGCTCGCACCTTGGCCAGCATCCGCTCGAATTCCTCCGTGGTGATCGGACGTCCCTTCATCAGCTTGGACGCCTTGGCCCGCTTGGGCCGCTCGATCGTCGGCACCTTCTCCAGTAGGCCAACCCGGTTCGCCCAGTTGAGTGCGGCACCCAGGTGTGCCAGGTGCCCCTTGATGGTGGACTCGGCCAGACCACGCTCACGCAGCTTGGCCTGATAGTAGCTCAGCCGGGCCGCGGTCACACTTCGCAACTTGTCCGGGGACAGGATCTTCTCGACGCTGTCCAGCACGCCGGCCGTTTTCTTGTGGCTGGACTCGGCCAAACCGGACAGGGCTTCGGCCTCGTACCGCTCACGAAAATCTGCCCACGTGATCTTGTTCGGGGCCACGTACCGCCCCGCCTGGAGATCCTGTTCCCACTTGGCAGCTTCACGCAGGGCTGCATCGCGTTCCTTTTTGCGACCAGTGACACGCTCCACGCCCGTTGATCGGGTCTTTTTCTTGCCCGTCATCGGATCGCGGTACTGCATCTGGTAGCACTTGCGGTCGCTGAATTCGACGACCGTCACCTTGATGGATTCTTCCATCCGTCTACCCTCCCTTCTTCTTTGTGTTCAAATCCTTGCAAAACCTCAGACCGAAATACGCCGCCAGCTTGTCGGCCGAATCGAGCGACATGCCGGCCGTCCGGTTCACGAAGCGATGCAGCACGGCATACTTCACGTCCGAGTCCTTTGCGATGCGATACAAGGTCACGCCACTATCGGCGATCCGCTGACGTAGCTGGTCGTGCAAACTGACTCGACGCTTGGCCATGATCGTGCTCCACCTTCGGTTGTGACACGATCATTATATAGGACGTGTGTACTACATCAAGCATCCGCCAACACGAAAAATAAGCACTTACGCCAATCCGACCGCCGACCAGCCCGAAACCGACGCCCCAGGATGCCCCAGGAACGCATCGGATGGCACGGGGCGACCACTAACACGTCCGGGGCAACCGGGGCTTAGACGGCAAATCTCGCGTTCACCGTCCGTAGGTTTGGCGGCTGTCGTGGGCACCATCTTCGTCGGACAGTTCGGCGATCAGACGATCTCGATGCCCTTCCACTTCGGCCATGTACTTCGTGAGGTTGGCCAGGTGGTGCTCCACCTTGCTCAACTCGTCACGCACGGCCCGCTCGCTTCGTTGCATGATCATCTTCAATTCTCCTTTGATCCGACCGGCACCCGGCCGCACACTGCAAAGGGGGGATACAGCAGCGGCCAGGTACCGGCATTGTTCCTACGCCCCCACGGGCTTGCTGGTGAACTCCATGTTCTCGGGCACGAGGTGGTGCCCAGATTCTTTCTTGCCCGTCGCCTGCACTTTGGCGATCGCCTTGTCGAGCTTGGCCACTTCCTTCTGGCGAGCCTTGAATTGCGACAACGCGGTCCGCTGGTACAACAGCCTGGCACTTAGGACGGGCTTGATCTCGTCGCTGGCCTGCTCGATCTGCCCAGGGAGATCTCGCACGGCACTCTCCGCCGCGGCGAACTGCTTTTGCTCATCGGGCGACAATGCCACCTTGGCACGCTCCCGCTCCAGGCTGGCGACCTGATTGCTGATCGCGTGGCGACCTTCGCTGAGCTTCCTGCTGGCCGTCGAGAACAACACGTGATTCGCCCCGTTCAGCACCTTCGTCTGTGCCGATCGCGTGCGGGCCGCACCCTCTTGGGCAAGCAGCAGCCGCTTCTTCAGCTCGTCGAGTTCCTTCGTCGCCTGCACCAGCGGATGGTTTTCGATCGCGGCCATCGCAGCGGTGACAGCCTTCTCGGCCGCCTGCACGTCCGCGTCCATCGCCCGGGCGGTTTCCAGATCCTTGGCGGCTTTCCGCCGATCCAGTAGCCGCTGTAGATCGCCTTCAAACTCGGCCATCTCGCGGCCGTCGAGAATGTCGTCCACGTTGGCCGGCAGCGGCTTGCCATCGGCCACGTCGCGGACCATCTGCTCATAGGCTTGCTGCGTCCCAGGACGTGGACCGCGTAGCCGTCGAATTGCTCCAAGCATGAAATGCACTCCGTTCAAAAAGGTTCGTTTAGTCTCGCCGCAACTCGTGGACGAAATCGTGGACGTTTTGAAACGTGACCGTGGACCGCCCCAGCATCGCCTCGGTCGCTTGGACGCGGACGCTCGCGGGGATGGTTGTCTGGCCTCGCAGCGTCGCCACGAATTGCTCCGTGCTGTGGACGGTCTCGGGATCGTCGCCAACCGATTCAAACAGTGAGCTAGCCGTCGCCGGCTCGGCAACCAGGTCGACCGAACGCACGCGCACGATTGCCTCGACGACTTGCTTGCCGCTGCGTCGGCTAATCCTGCATTCAGCGTTGTGGGAAAGCCCGCACGACTGCGGCGAGTGCTCGGCGTCCCACATCAGTTGTTCCGCCAGCGGATGCTTGACGTTGAAGTGCAAGTCGCCGAACAATCCGCCCCGCTCAAAGCGGACGTTGTGTAGAGTCCCGATGCGATCTTGATAATCCCGCGGCCCATCCGGTCGGCCCTTGGGATGATTCACGTTGACCTTCGCACCCTCGTAGAGCGAGGCGGCCTTTTGGCAGGCTTCCTCGGTGTAGGTGCGTCCGTTCTTGGAATCCAGTCCCAAGATCTTGACGCCTCGAATGACACCAGCTTGACGATCCACACGACCGCTGACGCTGGCACGTTCCAAGATGTTTTCGATGGACATACTCTGCTCCTCAGAAATGGGGCTCGCCGCCAACAAGATCAAAAATCGAGGACGGCAGCGGCGGCTCCGGCTCGACGTATTCGGAAATGCTCATCTCGCCCGAAAGCAACGCCAACGCCAACGCGATCGCACGATCCGCGTGCCCGTGGGCTGCGTCCGATGGGGCGACGAGCTTGTATCCGTAGCTTCTCTGCTCGATCGACAGCCTGGACAAGTCCGCCAACAATGCCGGCTCGTGATACAGCCGGATCTGCCGATTGCGGAACGCTTGAAGGATCACGTGGGCCATTCGATCCGTCCACTTGGCCGTGAAGGGGACTTCCACCATGTTGACGTTCTCACGCCGAAGCTGTTGAGCCATCAGACGAGCTTGGCTTGGGTCATACAGCACGTTCAACAATCCGTACCGCCACTGTGCTTCGAGCACCGCCAGCTTCACCTGCTCCAGATCCACTTCCGCACCCGGCCGCGGTGGTGCCCACGATTGGCACGACGCCAACTGCATGTAACTGTCGGCCGTATGCGTGCCCACCACGACCAGAGCCGAGTGATCATGCTTGGCTCCAATGTCCAAGCCGGCTTCAAAGACAAACCCTTCCTCATCGCCGTTCATCACGTCTAGCTGACGATCGACGCAGGCCATTACGTCGGCCATTTCCAGAGCATCGCCCGATTGAGCCTGCCACTGATTCAGCCACACCCGGTTGAATCCCGTGGTGGTCATCAGCTTCCGCTGCTCGTCCAGAATCTCCTCGCTGATCCACGACGCCACGGGACCATCGAGCCGTGAGAAGTACCAGCGGGGACTCTCCGCCGCGGCTTCGCGGATCTTCCACTGCCAAGAGGTGCCCATGCCCAAGCCGGCATTCGAGATGATGACCATCATGCACTTGGCACGCTTAGCCGCCGACGAAAGCAACGACTCGAACAACGCTTCGCCTTGCTGCCAGTGCGTCAACTCATCGCAGACGATAAAGTCGGGCAATAAACCCCAACTGCTCGGGGCATCGCTGGAGAGCACCGTCACCTTCGCTCCGGTCTTGCGATTGATGACGGCATTCTTCTGGATTTCCAGCACCTTGCCCAAGGGTGGATTGATTCGGCACAGCAACGCCAGTGCATCGAGCACCAGACGAGCCTGATCGGCATCGGCAGCCACGCAGATGGCGGTGATCGCCGCCGTCGCCGCGTTCAAGACATACGCCAGATTGATGGCGATGTCGGTTGTCTTGGAGTGACCGCGGGCCCTTTCCAAATACGCTCGCTGGATCACTTCGGACGTAGGAGCCACACCGGCCGCGACTTGTAAACCGCCGTCCAGTGCCGCAAAATCCTTGGCCTGCCAAGTCTCGATCACCTTGGACAACTTCTGCACCACGCCGTTGGTCTCGACATTCAAACGTCGCCGAAACTCTGCGGGCTTCGCTCGCACTGCTTCGCTGCTCATCGACTTCTCCTAATAAAACCCGCTGCACGCCCCTAGCCCCGCAGAGACCAAGAGCGTGCCTTGCGGGTCCGCCCCTAGCCGCGACAAGCGGCGGGGGCGCCGGTGGACAAACCAAACTCCTCAGAACGCTATTTCGTTCGCCGCAGACTTCACTACGGACTGGTCGCCTGGCTCGGCACGTCGGGCGGGTGGGGTGAGTGCCTGCACGCGATCAGCCAGGATGTAGTGGCGGCTGTGCTTCTTGCCGTTTTTCTCCCACTGGGAAAGCTTCAGACGCCCATCTACGACGGCGGGGCTGCCCACGTCGAGCAGATCCGCCGAGAGCTCAGCCGACCGGCCCCACACCTCGCACGAGATGTAGCACGTCTCATCGCAGGGGTTGCCGTCGATATCCCGGCGGACTTCATTGACGGCCAACCGCAGCGTGGTCACGGGCTTGCCCTTCGGGGTATGCCGCAGTTCCACGGGTTGGACGACGGTGCCGATCACCAGCACGCGGTTGAATCCGTTCATGTCGGGCGACTCCGTTTCTTGGCCAGCCGGGCCTTGCGTCGGGCTTCGGCCTTTTCCCGTTTCCATCGCTCGCGGTCCAACTCCCACTGAGTCATCCAGGCGGGTTTGAAGTGGGGGCGAGATTGCCGCCGTCGCGGCCATTTGCGTGATCCGATCATCGGGGCGGTTCTCCATCCGGGGCATCTGAGGGGGCGTCCAGGGCTGCCCAGGGGTCCGTCTCCGGCACCTTGTCCAGGCCCAACTTCTGCACGCACTTGTCGCGGCTGTCGCTGGCGTTGCCGATCTCGCGCAGCACAGCTAGCCGGTCCTGCAGCCCCAGGTCGGGTTCCGTTCGGAGCCAGCGTTCGAGTAGTTGGGCCCGGCCGCTGTGGCGTATGGCACTCTGGAGAATCGCCGCGTGATACAGCGTGATCTCCCCATGCCGCAGACACACCGCAGACTCCAGCTCGTCACGCTCGGCGTACAACGCCTGACGGACCAGCCCGCTGCCCTTGGGCAGCCGCTTGACGGTCGTCCAGGCTCGTTTGCCGGATCGGGTTCGGTTCGCATTGTCGCGGGGGGCTGGCATCGGTCGTTTGAGTCCGTTTTCGGGGGCGGTCTGGTAACAGTGCGGGTACGTCAGGCGTCCTAAGTGCTTGCCACGTAAGGGGTCGGCAGCGGATTACGAATCCGATGCCTCACTTTCCAGGGTTTCCAGGTAGGCCGCGAAGTCGTCGCCGCGGACAAACTTGCACCGGCCAACCTTCACCACACGGAGACCATCCCGCCGGGCCTTGCGTAGTGCCCAGCCGCCAAGTCCCGTACGTGCTGAAAACACGCTCAATGGGTAGATGCAGCCCCGCTCAATCGGAGCCAACGTCGAAGGTTGAACGCCAGCGGCAGCGGGTTTGCCGTTTTGGGTGGGGACCAGCTTGCTGCTCATGCCCGATCCTCCCCAGCGTTTCTGCCCTTGGTGACAGAACCCCTGGTGACACAACCCCCGTTTTGCTCGGGTTTCAGATGGGTTTCGTCGCCAGAGGTTTCGTCGCCATCCATTCGCTCGTGGATCATGCGGAGTGCAGACTCGCCTGGTGGAAGGGCCTGCCCTTCGTTCGCTTCCCACTCCGTGCGGTAGATCCCAGGAGGTGGTCCGCTGCGGCTGGCCAGACAGAACACCCGGGTCGCCCGGCCGCCCTTGGGTCCAGGGGGGCGGAACATCCAATGGCCAACGCCACGTAGCATCAGATCGTTCAGCACTGGCTCGGCATCCTTTCGGAACTTCCGCGGACCACGAGCCAGATCGCGGGCCGTGACGACGCCGCCTTGCTTGGCGATCCACTCGATCAGTTCGCGTCGATCACGTTCGTCGTCAGTCTCAGCGAACATGCCGTAAACTCGCTTGGCTTCGTTGGCAAACCAGTCGGAAAGGGCGATGCCCGCTTCGATGGCGGTCTGGTCGATCACGTCGTTTGATGCAGCACCAGCCGCCGCGGCAACCATCTGGAAGATCAGACCAAACCTTGCCGCGTACGCTTCCAGTTTCGCGTAAGCGGAGGTCAGATCGGCGTCGAGACTTTCCATCTCCGCACGATGGCGGTTGTAGTATTCGACCCAGGCAGACTTCGCCTCGGGCGTCAGCGGAACTGCAAAGGGTTCGGGTTCACCCTCGGGCGTGGCCGCCGGTTCCAGCTTCAACAGCTCGTCGAAAACGTTCGCCATCAAGGCTTCGATCTCAGGGTTCACGATCGCCTCGGACCACGTAACCCGCTTGGGCTTCGGCATGGCCATCAGCAGCCGGGCGCACATGCCATCTTGCAGATGCTCAACGCCCATTGCTCGCTGAAGGATCGCGGGCTGGACGCCGCCCACAATCGACACCGATGCACGCGGCACGTGGATCATCGGCGTGTTGCCGGTTTTGCGATCGAAGGTCATCGGCGTGCCGGACCAGCACGAGAGCCAATGCCCCGCGTCAGCACCCTTTCCGCCAGCCTTATATTGACCGATGCCATTGACCCAGCCGGCCAATTCATCGCGGACAACCAACACCCCATCGTCCTGGCCATGCAGCAGAACCGCGAGAGCTTCGATAGTGACGTCGCTCGCAATGAACCTTTGGCAGTGCGGTTGCTTCGGTTCCCACGGCGGGGGCTCCGTGGTTTTCTTCTCTCGCTTCCACGCGGCATAATCCTTGTCGTACTGCGCCTGTTCCTGCGCGTAGCGGGCATTCGCTTCGGCATACTCAGCGATCGCTTCGGACTGCTTCTGTGCCAGGATCTTCGTCGCCGCCTGGATCGCCGGGCTCTTGTGCGTGCCCGACTTGCCGACGATCGCGGCCCAGATGATCGCGGGCTCGGTCCAGGTTCGCTTCAGCTTGATCACCCTCGTGTTGCCGATCGCTCGTGCCAGGCACGCCAGCGTGGGCAGTGCGATATAACTGGCATCGCACCCGATGGCAGCCGACGCCTCGCGGACGAATGTCCCGACCGGCTCGGGTAGCACGTGATCAGGGAACGGCACGTACCGCAACGGGGCCGCCTCCATCATCGCACCCCCGTGGAGATCTGGTGCGACTTGCAGAATTGACGCAGGGCGTCGATGACCACCCTGGATCGCCGCGGAGAAAA
Source organism: Planctomycetota bacterium (assembly GCA_003389325.1). Classification (GTDB taxonomy): domain Bacteria; phylum Planctomycetota; class Planctomycetia; order Pirellulales; family PALSA-1355; genus LB-PLM-3. The sequence continues at coordinate 186,592 of QQVE01000034.1, read as the reverse complement.
GACGGCATCGACCGTTTCCTGATCGCAGCCGATCATCGCCGGCAAAGCCCGCTCGGCCTTCCATTGGCCGGGGAACGAATACGCCTGATCCATTTCCCATTCGCTCAGTCGCCGCACTTCGTCGCGGGCGAAGTCGATAGCATCGTCCAATAGCACTTCGTCCGTGCTGCCGATCCGCTCCATGAGCAGACGGATTTGACACACGTGCAACGCTTCGACAGCAGTATCCGCGGAGGCCTTACGCCCCGCTTCCCTTTCGTGTACACTTGCCATAGCTCAAACCGCTTCCCTTCAGGTTGTGGTACAAGGCACCGGCCAGTGTTCCCCGCACTGGCCGATGTCGTTTCTGGAAGATCACACTTCGATCAGCTTTTCCCCGGTGACGGTCCCCTCCCGGACGAGCTTCTGCACCGCGGACAGCGGTATCCGGCGGCTCTTGCCGAGCTTCACGTACGCCAGCAGGCCTGCGTCCATGAGTCCGTAGATCGAACTGCGGCTGAGATTCAGGCAGTCCGAGACCTCGCTGATCTTGAGCAGGCGACATTCGATCAGCTTCTTTCTGGTCGCGGGGACGATGGCGACATTCATCTGCAATCCCTCCAACTAAACTGGATAGTCTATTACGGCTAGACATACACTAATCATAAAGAAACAATGGCGGACACAAACACGACTATGCCACAATAGCCGTAAATACATCTGTAAAGGGGGTGCGATGATGGGGAGCCAGTTCAAGGGCAGGGTGATCGTCGATCCGCAGGGCTACCGTTGGGATGACGAGTTTGCGGCTGGTCTCAACACTTTTCCTCGGGACGATGACGAGTGCCTGCGCAATCGGTTGGTTGGGCGAAGCGATCAGCAGCTCCTCAGTGCGATGCTGCGTACCCCCGACGAATCACCGCCGGAGGAGTGGCCGTCTTACGATCCCTTCGTGAAGGAGCCGGCCCTGTTTCGTATCTTCGCCTCGCTGGACGCCACGCCCGCTGCGTACCTGCGATTCGCAGATCAGTGGGGAAGTCTCAGCACCCTGCGTAACGCACGAAGGCACGAGCAGAGCCGTTTCGTCCAGTGGTACGCAACATCCGCCAGCATGGCGAATCAAATCAAGCTGGCCGAGAGGTACCTGGCTGCCCAGAAAAGTGGCCGCAATCGAAAGCGGCCCGTCAGCGAAGCACTCAAACTCGTGAACGACATTCTCGCGGACGCTACCCGCATCTCTATAAAAGCCGAGCAGAGGGGCGGGGTCGTCGTTTCCGTGATGGTCGTCGATGAGCTTCTGAATGCGATGCGGTTACAACTGGCGGATATGATCCTGGAATTGCGCGAGTTCCGCAGTTGCGAGCACTGCGGGAAACCCTTCCCAGTGGACGCGGCCCGAAGCGATCGGGCATTCTGCTCCGACAACTGCCGCGTCAAGGCGTACTATCGCCGCAGGAAGAAAGCCATCGCCCTTCGAGAGTCGGGGACGACGCTACGCGAGATCGTCAAGGAGACCGGCTCGGACATGGCCACAATCAAGAAGTGGGTTGGCTCCAAGGGGAAGTAAGAACCCCCGCAGCCGAACGCATCGACCACGGGGGTGTTGGTGTTACTCGATTGTTACCATTCAGCGGATCAGGTCGGCATGATCGTGACCATCGCCAACTCGTCCGCGTCGGCAATTCACGGTACTTCGCTACTATTCAAAAACCATTCACAAGTTTCACGTGCATTGCAAATCCGCCATCGTGGGTTCGACTCCCACCGGCGCCTCTCATCGTTTCCCGCCGCACCGTCTCGCATAACCTCGCGTGACGGCTCTGCTTGTGGCGAGGCGGGTGGATTCTCATTCGCCGACGCCAAGGTTTCGTTCAAGCACGAAGTCGCACCGAAAAGCACCGATTCGCCTCCCAGCTGCTGCGCCAGGTGCTGCGCGCCATTTTGCTCTAGGGCGTTGATGCCATCGGTCCCTGTGGCCCGAAGTTCTCCAGCTTCCGCCTCGTTGCCCCCAAACGCCGGAAGGCCATCCAGGGCGCCGCGTAGATCGTGAAGCTGCGTCTTGGCATAGCGATCGATTGTCAGTCGACAGGTCGAGTGCCTTGCCAGCTCCTGCGCAACCTTGACCGACGCTCCCCCGGCGACGATGGCCGTAATGATCGTGTGCCGGGTGGGGTTAAAATCGGCGATCGCACCGACCGCGGTCTCGTATGTGAGGAAGTCCGACCGTTGCCTACGCTCTCGCTCGTCGTCGGCGACTGCCGCAGCGATCCAGGCCCTCCGGCCGGGCAAGTTGTGCGTATCTAGGGTTGACCCGCGAGTCCCTCAGCCTGTCGTTCGAGGCAAGCGCCGTGCTCGACGCCACATGTAGGCTGCGACTAGGCCCGGCAGAATGAGCGTCAAGGCGCCCGGTTCCGGTACTTCGACGATGGACACCGAATCGAACACCACTCCGTTAAAGCCGAGCATACGGCTGCGCAATTGGAGGGTGGTCGTTGTCGAGTCGGCGGCAAACTGATGCGACAGAAACGTCCACTCCATGTCGGCCGCCGTCGAGCCGGAATGGGTTATGAATTCGGTATAGAGAGTGCCCGTGCCGAATAGCGTCACGTCGGCGTCGTAGCTGGGACTGGCCATAGAGGGATTTGGATTGTTGGCGTAGTACAGCGTCAACAAGTACTCGCCGCCAATCGAGGTCGCAAACGACTGCTCGATCGTGCCGTTATTGCTGCCGTTGATATCGAGCATCTGATCGCCGTCGTGCGCGGTGCCGAAGATCGCTGAAGTCCGATTAATATTCACGGTTCGTTCGGTAACAGCCCAACCGACGATGTCCGTCGACGGAGCGGCGAACTCTTGATCGATCGTTGGAATCACCGGCAGTTCAAATGAGCCGTTGATAAGTAGCTCGCTAGCACGCAACCCTGGCGCGGTTAAACAAAGTAGCAACAAGGCCACGGCAATCCGGGATTTCGCTTTACTCATTAGCTATGTCCGTAGACCGAACCGAGAGAGGGTCGTTTCTGCAATGAAGATTTTCAGTGGACTCACAACACGTGTCAATCGTCGGATGTACGTCTCGTCGCAGGCAGGTTTACTCTTGGTGCGGCCGTCGCTGCGGGCCTATTCCGAATTTGCTTGACCCCCGCTCCGGGCGGCCATATGCTGTCCGGCAGGGGCAAGACTTGCATGTGGGGCCCCCGGGTCTCACGGAGCATCTGCATGCTGGGGCGATACCGGCGAGCTTCGCTTTCGCGCCGCCGCGCTCGTGTCGGCACGGGTTTCTGCTCGAAGCCAGGAGGGCTTGCGGTGCGCGCGACTGGCCTTGCGCGGCATCGCGGCCCTTTCCCGAGCCGAGCACCTTCGTGCTGGGCGCGATCGGCTTCGTCGGCTTGTACGCCGTGGCTCGCCGGCGTGTCCGTTCCACCTGTTAAACGTCGTACTTGTCAAGGTATTTCACGGAGGCTTCGCATGAAACGCTTGCTTTGGGTGGCAGTGCTTCTCGCGGTGCTTTGCTCGACGGCGCACGCCGTGCCGACCATCTTCGCGGGCGACCATATCATCCTGCCGAACACGGCGGGCCAGGTGTTGCCGATCTTCGTTCTTGGTCCCGGCGAGATGGTGCCCGGAGTCGACCTGCACTTGCTGGTCAATGGCGGCATTGGGCCCGCGCCGCTGATCACCGACGTCGACCTCACCGGCCCGGGCACGATCTTTCACGCAAACAACACCGGGCAGCTCGACTACGGCGCGCCGTTCGTGACGCCCGGCCTGCAGCCCTCGGCCATCACGACGACCACGTCGGGGTTCGTCGAGGCCGATGGAATTCTGGCCTACATCACGGTCGACACGACGGGTCTGCCCGGCGGTGTCTACACGCTGAGCCTGACCCACCCCTTGCTGGGGCCATCGGATTTCGCCACCGACCCGGGCAACGATGCGATCCTGATCGATGGCACGCTGGGATGGCTTCCGTCCATACCCGAGCCCGATGTTCCCGAACCGAGCACGTTTGTGCTGGCGGCGTTCGCCCTGGGCGGCTTGTTCCTCGCGGCGCGGCGGCGGCGCAGCGGGCCGAGACATCGGTAGGACGCGTGCCACGCTTGGGCCTCGCCAGCATGCGCACGCGAGCGTGAGATGGCACCGGCTGCCGCGCGGTACGACGACCTGACAAAAAGACGCGCGGCCGCTCGACTAATTGGAAAAGCGGCTGGCGATGAGCGAGACGTTCTGGCCGCCGAAGCCGAAGCTGTTCGAGAGCGCGTGATCGCAACGCGTCTCGCGGGCTTCGTTGGGGATGTAGTCCAGATCGCACTCGGGGTCGGGCGTGTCGTAGTTGATCGTCGGCGGCAGCACGCCGTCGCGAATCGCCAACAGGCACACGATCAACTCGGTCACGCCGGCGGCGGCGATCAGGTGGCCCATCATGCTCTTGGTGCTCGAGACGGGCACCTTGTAGGCCTGCTCTTCGCCGAGGGCTTTCTTGATGGCCAGCGTTTCCACCTTGTCGTTCACGGTGGTGCTGGTGCCGTGGGCGTTGATGTAGCGCAGGTCGCCGGGGTTGATCTCCGCGTCGGCCATCGCCAGTTGGATGCAGCGCATCGCGCCGCGGCCTTCGGGATGGGTGTCGGTAATGCGGTAAGCGTCGGCCGTGGAGCCGTAGCCGGTCAGCTCGCCGTAGATCGTCGCGCCGCGCTTCTTGGCGTGCTCCAGCTCTTCGAGCACGACCATCGAAGCGCCCTCGCCCAGCACGAAGCCGTCGCGATCGCGATCGAACGGCCGCGAAGCCTCGCGGGGGTGTTCGTTGTTGGTCGACAGAGCCGTCAGCAGGTTGAAGCCCGTGACGCCGAATGGATGGATCATGCTGTGCGTGCCGCCCGAGAGCATGATGTCGGTATCGCCGCGGCGGATCAGCTCGAGCCCTTCGCCGATGGCCTGGCTGCTGGCCGCACAGGCGGTCAGGCAGTTGGCATTCGGGCCTTGGGCACCGAACATCGCGGCTAGGTGACCGGCCGGCATGTTGGGTTCCTGCTCGAGCTCCACCGTCGGGTGCAGCCATTCCAGCCCGGCCTTGGTGAACAGCGCCAGGTCGAACGCCTCGCCGCGCAGGGCGGCGGCCATCATCCGCGCGAAGCACTGAAAGTCCTGCTGGCCTTCGCCGCTGCCCAAGTACACGCCGAACCGCGTGGGATCGAACGGCTTGTCGAGGATGCCGGCGTCGGCCACGGCGATCTTGGCCGCGCCGGCGGCAAACTTGGTGTGCCGGCCGCGCAGCTTCCAGATTTCGGGGTCTTCGCCCACCTGGCTGATGTCCCAGCCGCGGACTTCGGCCGAGATTTTCGTCGGAAACCGGCTGGCGTCGAAGATCGTGGTGTAGTCAACGCCCGAGGAGCCCTCTTTGAGTCCCCGCCACACCGTTTCTACGTCGGTGCCCATGGGCGTGATGCATCCCACGCCGGTAACCACTACGCGTCGTCGCTTGTGTGCACTGTCGATCATCATGGCCAGCTCGGGGTTAGGAGTTGGAGGCCAATTCCTCGGGGACCTTCAAGGGGTTGCCCTCGGCGTCGCGTCCCACGTCGTACACGCCCAACAATTGCACCATCGCCAATAGCGATGCCGGATCGAACAGCCACTTGCCGGCCACGTCCTCGCCCAGGTGAGCGAAGAACAACTGCACCTCGGCCTGCAGCCGCTCGCCGACCGAACTAGTGCCGCTGACGACGGCGCCGCTGGCGTTGATGTCTTCGATCGTCGTGCGATAGGTCAGCGTGTCGCCGGGCGTGGCCGAAAAGTGAAAGCGGGCCTTGGCCACTTTGGCCAGCACCACGCGTTCGACAAAGCCGCCGTGCTCGGCGGCCAACAGGCCGCCGGTTTGCGCCAGCCCCTCGATGACCAACGCATTGGGCATCAGCGGCGCGCCGGGAAAGTGGTCGTGCAGGTGATCCTCGGACAGCGAAACGTTCTTGACCGCCGTGGCCCTGCGGCCACTTTCGAATTCGATGAATCGATCGATCCAGAACCAACGCATGGCGTTTCACCCGACGAGCGACTCTTTCCAAGTGCTTGGCCGCGTCGCTCAGGCGGCTCCCACTTTGCTTTCGACGTAGCGGCACATGTCGCGAACGGTGAGCAGGTTGCCGAAATCCTGCACCACGGGGTTTTCCGAAAAGGCCGACAGATCCGCGAACGGCATCCGGCTTTGCAGTTGTTCCAGGCCCTCGTCGGTGACGCGGCCGTTCTCCACGTACTGCGCGTTGTTCAAAATGTCCTCGGGGAACAATTCGCCCCGTGGAATCTTGATATCAAATGCCTTCTCCAGCCGGAATACGATATCGAGAAAGTCGATCGACTCGGCTCCCAAGTCACCAACCAGGCGGGCCTCGGGCGTTACTTCTTCTTCATCGACGCCCAGAGCATCGACCAACGCCGCCTGCACCTTCGAGAACACCTCCTCTTTCGTCGCCGACATCGCTTAACTCCTCTGGTCGTATCGCTTTTGAAATCCCGTCGGCCGACCGCGTCAACCGATGCCGGGGGGCACACCGCAGTCTGCCGTTTCCAATACCTTCACCGGCGATGCCCGCAGGCACGCCGTCTCACCATAGTTATCGGCCACACAACCCGTAATGTTTGACTAACCTCGCAAATCGTAGAGTCTAGCGTGTGGCCCTGGGGGGCTCAAGAAGCGTAGTCAACGGCGAAAAGTTAGGAGAGCCGCAATTTCGGGGTTCGCCGGCCACCCAAGGGTTTGCGTTCCCCCGCCCCGCGGGTTAGGGTCAGCAGAATGAACGTTAGCGGACTGGCTCTGTTGTTCACGTGGGTGGCCTTTGCCCCGGCCGAGGCCCCGGCCGCGGCGGCGATGCCGCCCAAGATCGCCCGCTTTCTCGAACAGTGCGAGACCTCGCGCCAGGGGGCCATCGCACAGATCAAGCACCAACTGCGCGGGCTGCAGGACGAAGCCGGCGATGCGGCGGCCCGGCGTTCGATTGCCCGCCTCGAGAAGCAGTTGCGCGTGCTCGAGGCCAACGAGAGTCCCGTCGTGGCCCCGCTGTCGTTTCCGCCCCAGTCGGGAGCCATCGGGCGACTGCCGGGGCTTTCCTGCCACGTGGAACAGGTCCTTTCCGACCGCGAGTTTCTGGCCACTTGCACCTTTCCCGTGACGATCACCGCAGTGCGCAACTTCAAGCGGTACCGCGATCAGGTGTCGCAAAAGGTCCGCTTCGTCGTCCGCGGCCTGCCGACGCAGGATCTTGAGCCGGGAGCCGACCTCCAGAGTCTCGACGTGTTCGAAGTCAGCGGTCGAGAGACGTACCGTACCGTCTCCGGCGGGTCGCAGGCGGTACTTGTCCTGACGCGGTTCGACCTGAAGCAGGTCGAGCCGTATTTCCGCCGTCGGTCCAGCCGGCGCTAGGAGATCCGCTGGTTTTCCCCGCAGCCGTGGCGCGCGTCCACCATTGCCCCCCATGAAAGGAAGAGTGCTTGCTCCCTGGCCCCCCGTAGGACCGGAAATTGTGGGGGGGTAGCTCATGCTTCGTTATAGGCAAGAATCTCGTGCCTGCTCTCGCTCGATCGTGGGGGTCCTAGGGAGGTAGGCAGTTGGTATCATAATTGTGACCTTGGAACTAGGACTTTCATAGCGTGGGTGGCGCACGCATGATAAGTCCGAATTCATGACGGCTTTAGGAGTTGGTAAGTATGAGCATCAAATTGCTGATCGCCGACGATCACGAGGTGGTGCGGGCAGGGCTCAAAAGTGTACTGGCGGGCACCGACATCAAGATCGCGGCGGAAGCTTCCACCGGCGAGCAGGCGGTGCGCCTGGCGCTGAAGCACGAGCCGGATGTCGTCCTGATGGACATCCGTATGCCCGAGGGCGATGGCCTAAACGCTCTGGGCCGCATCAAACTCGATCGGCCCGACATGCCGATCCTGATTCTCTCGACCTACGACAATCCCACCTATGTGGCCCGGGCGGTTGCCCTGGGGGCGTGTGGATTCCTGCTCAAGGGGATCGGCAAGGACAAGCTGATCGAAGCCATCCAGGCCGCCGCCAGCGGCCAAACGGTGTGGACACGCGACGAGTTGCGCCGCGTCACCGGGGCGCTGGCCACCCCGCGGCTGGCGGCCGACGTCGAGGTGCCGCTCACGCAGCGCGAGAGCGAAGTCCTGCGGCAGTTGGCCTTTGGCCTGACGAACAAAGAGATCGCCATGGCGCTGCACATCAGCTACGAAACCGTGAAGGAGCACGTGCAGCACATCCTCCGCAAAATTGGCGTGTCGGATCGCACGCAGGCCGCCGTTTGGGCGGTGCGTAAGGGGCTCGTCTAACCGAGCGCTCATCGTTTCCTAACAATCGCGTCCCCCGCTGCCGACGGCGATCGAGACGCATGCCGGCGTTTGCCTGCGGCAAGCGCTGCGACCACAATGGTCGGGTCCCCCGCGGGCTTCCCTGCTCCCCTGCTCCCCGACTCCTCCCGTGCCCAAACCGACCGACATCCGGCTGCTGTCCGCGGAAGCCTCCACCGAGCGCATTGCCTACCGCGCGCCCATGAAGTTCGGCGGCCGGGTCGTCAACGACGTCGTGCTGCTGCACGTGACCGTTGACGTGGAATTGCCCGGCGGCCGCCGCGCCACGGGATTGGGATCGATGCCGATGGGCAACGTCTGGGCGTGGCCCAGCGCCGTCGTCCCGGCCGAAAAAACCTTGGCCGCCATGGTCGCCTTTGCCGAGCGGTGCGTGTCCGAAGCGCACGGGAGCGGCTTGTCCGGGCATCCGCTCGACATCACCCGGTCGCTGGCCGAGGCTCATCCACAAACGGCCGGCGAGGTGACCGGCGCGCTCGAGCTTGTCGAGGCGATGCCGGTGCTCGCACAGTTGGTGTGTGCCAGCCCGTTGGAAGCGGCCCTTCACGATGCCTACGGCAAGGTGCACGATCAGAATGCCTACAACCTGTTGGGCCCCGATTGGGTGTCGGCCGATTTAGCGCATTACCTGTCGGACGACTTTGTCGGCGAGTATCTCGATCGCTATACGCTGCGCGAGCCCAAGAGCCGCATGCCGCTGTACCACCTGGTCGGCGCGCTCGATCCGCTGACGGATGCCGACAATCCGCAGCCGGTTCGGGATGGCTTACCCGAGACGTTGCCCGAGTGGATCGCAGCCGACGGTTTGACGCACTTGAAGATCAAGCTGGCCGGCGACGACCTAGCCTGGGACGTCGATCGCGTGGTGGCTGTCGAAAGCGTGGCGGCCGAAGCGCAAGCGCGGCGCGGCTGCTCTCAGTGGAACTACTCGCTCGACTTCAACGAGAAGTGCGCCAACGTCGACTACATTCTCGATTTCCTGGCGCAGGTCGAATCGCGCTCGCCGGACGCGTTCCGCCGGGTGCAGTACATCGAGCAGCCGACGCATCGCGACCTGGCGGCCCATCCCGAAAACCGCATGCACGCCGCGGCCAAGATCAAGCCGGTCGTGATCGACGAGTCGCTGGTCGACTTCGAGAGCCTGCTGTTGTGCCGCGAGCTGGGCTACACCGGCGTGGCGCTCAAGGCCTGCAAGGGCCAAACCGAGGCGCTGCTGATGGGCGCGGCGGCGCAGAAGTACGGCATGTTCCTGTGCGTGCAGGACCTGACCTGCCCCGGGCGGTCGTTTTTGCATTCGGCCAGCCTTTCGGCCCGGCTGCCTACCGTGGCGGCCATCGAGGGGAACGCCCGCCAATATTGCCCGGCCGGCAACCGCGCGTGGGCCGATCGCTATCCTGGCATGTTCGACGTCACCGACGGCACGCTGGGCACCGCGGTGCTGTCCGGCCCCGGGCTGGGGTACTAAAGATTGCATGCACGGGCTGGTGGTTGGCAACAACTCGGCATCCAATGGTGTGGCGAGTGTTCGCTGACCCCGCGCGATCATGACAGCCTGGCTCGATTTGACAGTCGGTTTCTCGACCGACCGATTGCACGATGCTGCTTGAGCTCACCACCTCGCTAGACGCGCCGCTGGAACTCGCCTGGCAGGCCGTGAAGAAGCCGGACACGTTTCGCTATGTCACCGGCGGGCTGTTGAGCGTGTCCGAGTCGGAGCCGTGGCCCGAGCGGTGGGGAGTCGGCGAGTCCTTCCAGGGACGACTTTATTTACTGGGTGTAGTTCCCGCCTGGCGGCATTGCATCACGATCGTCGAGCTTGACGAGACGCGGCACTTGATTCGTACCGAGGAGCACGGCGGACCCTTGCGCGGCTGGAACCACTTGCTGCACTTTGAGGCGGCGCCCAACGGCCGTTGCCGGTATACCGATCGCGTACAAGTGCGCGCGGGCCTGCTGACGTTGCCCATCTGGCTGTTTGCGCAAGGCTTCTTTCGCTACCGGCAGTTCCGTTGGCGAAAGCTTGCCAGACGGCTGCACGCCGACGGTGTGTGATCGCGGACCTCGTCGGATGAGCCAGTCGCGTCAGCCCGAGCACGCGTAGACGCGGATTCCCATCTTGCCTTCAAGCGTCGGTAAAACCACGTAGAATTGCTGCGTTCGTATGCCCAACTCATGGAGGCGAGTCGATTTGCCCGGCGATCACGAGAAAACCCCAGGCGTGTTGCGCTCGGAACTGGCCCTGCTGGCGGGCGCGGTCACGATGGGGCTGTTCCTGGTTTTCGGGTCGCAGTGGCTGAAGGACTTTTCGAATCCCGCCTGGTTCGCCGCGATCTTCGCTTGGCTGTTCGCGGCCATGCTGTGGCTGGCCTTTTCCGTCGTCAGGCACGCCGACGCGCTGGCCGTCAAGCTCGGCGAGCCCTACGGCACGCTGATTCTCCCCCTCGCGGTGATCAGCATCGAGGTTGTGATGATCTCGGCCGTGATGCTCACCGGCGGAGACAATCCGACGCTGGCGCGCGATACGATGTTCGCCGTGCTGATGATCGTGCTCAACGGCATGGTCGGCACCACGCTGCTCGTGGGCGGACTGCGGCATCGCGAGCAGGAATACAACCTGCAGGGAGCCAACGCGTTTCTGTCGGTGATCATCCCCGTCGCGGGCCTGGGGCTGATCCTGCCGCGGTTTACCGAGTCGACGCCCGATGCGTCCCCCTCGACGTTTCTCGCCGTCTTCCTGATCGTGGTTTCGATCCTGCTGTACGGCATCTTTCTGGCGATGCAGACCACCCGGCACCGCGATTTTTTCACGCAGCCGGGCGACGCCAACGGCGGACACGATCCGCACGGCGCCGCGCCGCGTTCAGTCGGTTTCCACGCGGTGCTGCTCGTGCTCTCGATGCTGCCGATCGTCGTCCTTTCCAAAAGCATGGCCAAGGTGATCGACCACGGCATCGAAACCGCCGGCGCGCCGGCGCCCCTGGGCGGCTTTCTCGTGGCCGTGCTCGTGCTGGCGCCCGAGGGACTGGGGGCCGTGCGGGCTGCGCTTTCGAATCAACTGCAGCGGACGATGAATATTTGTCTCGGCTCGGCCCTGGCCACGATCGGACTGACCGTGCCGGCCGTGCTGACCATCGGCTTGATCACGGGCAAGGTCGTCGAGCTCGGCCTGGGTGACGTCGACCTGATTCTGCTCGTGCTCTCCCTGGCCGTAAGCGTCGTCACCTTCAGCGGCGTGCGCACCAACGTGGTGCAAGGCGCCGTGCATCTGGTACTCTTTGCGGCATACGTGGTGGCGATTTTCGATTGACGCGTTTCCGCCGGCAGGTATCTGGAGAGATCCTCATGAGCGACAATCCCTTTCAGGCTCCGCAAACGGCCGCCTGGCAGGAGGCTACGTCTTCCGACGGCCGGCTGAGCCACGAGCAACTTCGCCGCGTGGCCAGCGACCAGCGCGGCATTCTGATTTGCATCCTCATCTATCTGTGCTCCGGCTTCGGGCAGTTCGCCGTGCCCCCGGACATGCGCTTGATCCCGGCGATTATCAGTTTGTTGGCCACGATCGCGGGCGTCGTGTACGTGTTCCGCCTGGCCACGAAGGTCTACTCCACCGGCACCGGGATCATTCTGGGCATGCTGACGTTCATCCCGCTGATCGGCTTGCTGGTGCTGCTCAAGGTCAACGGCAAGGCGACCAAAGTCCTGCGAGAACACGGCATTGAAGTCGGGCTGTTGGGGGCCAAAGCGTCTTCCATCTGAGCGAAGGTGGCCAGCGCAAGAGGTTTGCTGCGGCTTGCGCAGTTGGCGTGGAATGCGTCGTCGCGGTTGGCTAGACTAGAGCCCAAAACCGCCACACCCTCGTTCGACGGAGTCGTACCCACGCATGAATCACCGCTTGAGCTTCTTCGTTTGCGTCGCCTTGCTGGCCAGCCTGCTGTGCCTCGGAACCGCCGCGCCGCTTGTGGCGCACGAGGACCATCCGCCCAAGGTGCTCGACGAGGATCTGTATCGCGCCACGCCGATGCCCGACCGGATCATCCTCACCTGGACGGGCGATCCCGCGCATACCCAAGCGGTCACCTGGCGCACAAATCCTTCAGTCGGCGAGGCGCTGGCGCAGATCGCCTTGGCCGAGCCGGGACCGGGTTTTGCCGAAAAGGCCAAGGACGTTCCCGCCACCACGAAGCCCTTCGAGAGCAACCTGGGGCCGGTCCACTACCACAACGTGTTGTTCGAGGATCTCGAGCCGAGCACCCGTTACGTCTACCGCGTGGGCGACGGCACCAACTGGAGTGAGTGGATCCAGTTCAGCACCGCCAGCGACAAGCCCGAGGCGTTTTCGTTCATCTACTTCGGCGACGCCCAGAACAACCTGCGGGCTTTCTGGTCGCGGGTGATTCGCGAAGCCCATCGCGATGCGCCGAAGGCCGCCTTCATGCTGCATGCCGGCGACTTGGTGAATCAAGGCCATTCCGATGCGGAATGGGGCGAGTGGTTCGGCGCAGGCGCCTGGCTCAACGCCATGGTGCCCAGCATCGCCACGCCGGGCAATCACGAATACTCGCGCGATCCGAAGCGGCCGCTCGAAAGCCGCAAGGTCACGCGTCACTGGCGCCCGCAATTCGCGTTTCCCGAGAACGGTCCCGAGGGCCTGAAGGAAACCGTTTACTGGCTCGACTTCCAGGGCACGCGGATCATCTCCCTCAACTCCAACGAGCACCAGGAAGAGCAGGCAGTTTGGCTCGATCGCGTGCTGACGGACAATCCGAACCAGTGGACCGTCGTGACGTTTCACCACCCCGTGTATTCCACGGCCCGCGGTCGCGACAATCCGACGATCCGCAAGCTCTGGAAACCGCTGTTTGACAAGCACAAAGTGGACCTCGTGCTGCAAGGGCACGACCACACCTACGGCCGCTTCGTGGGCGAGTTGTCCGAGAACGTGCCCAGCGGCGCCACGGCACGCAGCCCCGACGGCGGCACGATCTACGTCGTCTCGGTTAGCGGGCCGAAGATGTACGACCTGGAACGCTCGCCGAACATGATCCGCGGGGCCCAGGACACGCAGCTCTACCAGATTATCTCGATCGACGGCGACACGCTGTCGTACGAAGCGCGGTCCGCCGACGGCCGCCCCTACGACGCCTTCAAACTGAAGAAACGCCCGGGCAAAACCAACGAGCTGATCAACGAAATCCCCGATACGCCCGAGCGCGTGGGCGACGAGAGGGCCGACGACTAATCGCTCGCTCGGCCCGGCCGACCGCTATTCGCCGGGCACAACCGCCACGCGCGGAGCCCGCGTCGCCTCGGCGTGCTGAAAGGCGGCTTCTGCCTCGCGTAGCGGAAAGCGCGCCACGACCAACTCGGCCAGGGGGAACTCCTCGTGCGCCGCGGTCAGAAAGTCGAGCGCCGCCACCAGGTCGGTCGGCGTGTAGTTGTGAATCCCCTCGATCCGCAATAGCCGCCGCACGACCAATTCGGGCGGCAGCGCCACCTCGCGGCTGGGAAACACCGAGCCCACCAGCACGTACCGCCCTCCGGTGCGCAGCAACTGCAATCCCGCTTCGATCGAAGCCGGGTCGCCCGAGAGCTCCAGGGCCACGTCGACGCCGCGGGCACTGGTGACCCGGGCCACGGTATCGGTCAGCCGTCGCGAGCCGGGCTCGAGGTGCACGCTCCGCGTGGCCCCGAAGCGGCTGGCCCATTGCAGGCGTTCTTCGTCGGGATCGCACACGATCACTTCGCGCGCGCCGCGATGACTGGCCATGGCGGCCGCGGTGAGCCCCAACATGCCCGCCCCCTGTACCAGCACGTTGCGATCGGTCAATTGCCCCGCCACGCGTAGCGCGCCGGCCACCGTCGCCGTGGCGCAATTGACCGGACAGGCCACTTCGTCGGGAAGCTCGTCGGGCACTTTGAGAATCGACGTCCCGCGGGCCAGGTGGCAGTGTTCGGCAAGCCCGCCCGAGAGCGGATGCCGCTCGCCGAGCCGCTCGTGGCCGTACTTGAACAACTGTTCGCACTTCTGCGGCAACCCGTGCTGGCAGTAGAAACAACTGCCGCAACTCGCGGCAACCGACCAGGTGATGCGGTCGCCGACCGCCAGCGGGCTGCCGTTGAGATCGACCGGTGGATCGCCGGGGCGCAGTTCGGCGACGCGTCCCAGAATTTCGTGACCCAGGATCGTGGGGCAGCGCGTCTCGCGGCGGCCCGAGTGCGTGTGCAAGTCGCTGCCACAGAGCGTCGTGCAGGTGACCTCGACCAGCAGCTCGCCGGCACCGAGGGTCGGCAGCGCGAATTCGCGGTCGACCAGTTCCTGGCCCGGCCCTTCGAACACCATCGCGTGCGATGTCGACTTCACGTTCTGCCCCTCATGTTCGTGCGGGCCGCATGGCGCTTACCACGGCCAGCAGCGCGCCGGTGCCCGTGATACTGGCCAGCAGTACGAAAAACGTACCATAGTTTGCGCCCGACCCGCCCTCGATAATCCACCCCAGCAGCGGCCCCTGTGCCGCGGCGCCGGCATAGGCCAGGGCATCCATCAGGCCCACGGCCGTGCCGGAATGGGCCCGCCCCACCAGTTCCGGGCACATGGCCCACAGCGGCCCTTGAGCACCGTACACAAAGAAGCCGGCCAAGAACAACAGCGCAATGCCCAGCCGCTGGTCGCCGTCGACCACCACGGGGTTGGCTCGCATGACCAGGAAGCAAACCGAGCTGACGGCCAGGAACGTCGCCACGACGGCCGCCCGCCGCGACAGAAACCAGCGGTCGGAGAAATAGCCTCCCGCCAGCGCCCCCAGCCCCATGCCGATCGGCAGCGACAACGTGAGCTGCAGCGCGTCGTTATCGTTCAGCCCAGCGTCGATGTAGTAGGACGTGATCCAGGTCAACAGCCCGTAGCGGGCAAAGCTCTGAAACACGATCACGATGGCCGCCAGCAGAAACCACGGGTTCCCCAGCACGGCCAGGTAGCGTCCGAACCAGTTCGTTTCCGCTTCGGCCTTGTCCGTCGTTTTGATCTTATCGCTCGGCGCGTGTTCTTCGTCGTTCACGGCCGGCAGCCCCACGTCTTGCGGAGCATCGCGCACGAGCAGAAAGAACAGCATCCCGGCGCCTCCCAGCCCCAACACGGGCAAGCGGAACAGCCAGCGCCAGCGGCTGGGATCGTCGGCGTCGAACAGGTCGAGCACCTCGTAGCTGCTGCACCAGACGAGCACCGTGGCCAGCCCCGCGGCCAGCATGTACAAGCCGAACGCCAACCCACGATGGCGCGCCGGCCACCAGGTGGAGATAAGTTTTCCGCCGGGGGCCCAACCCATGCTCTGCACGTATCCGTTGGCCGTCCAGATGACCAGCAACCACAGCGCGGCGTCCATGAAGCTGAACACCCAGCAGAGGATCATCGAGCCGATCGCCCCCAGCGACACCATCAGCCGTCCGCCCAGCCAGTCGCCCAGGTTGCCGTTGATCGCTTGTCCGACGCCGTAGCTGGCCAGCGCCGCTCCGGCCAGCCAGCCGAGCTGTTCCGACGAATAGGACAGCTCCTCTTTCATCATCGGAATAGCCAGCCCCAGCGAGAGCCGACCGGTGTAATAGAACAGGTAGCAGCCCATCAGCG
The DNA here is from genome assembly GCA_003389325.1 of Planctomycetota bacterium. Taxonomy (GTDB): domain Bacteria; phylum Planctomycetota; class Planctomycetia; order Pirellulales; family PALSA-1355; genus LB-PLM-3. Next base: position 170,628 of record QQVE01000034.1, on the reverse strand, counting down.
CCAGCAGCACGCGCCATTGCCAGTAGCGGAGTTGCGCTTCGGGGGATGCGGGTGGGCGAGCGGGCACGGATGATGGCCCAGGCGGTGGAGTGTGGCTGGCGCGGTGGCCGCGAGTATACCCGGCCGCGGCAAGCGGCGCGAAGTTCGTCCCCCATGAGAATCGCGTTTCCCGCGGAGTGCCGAATCGGCGTCTGACGTTCGGGCGCTGCCGGTTACAATCTGGCGTCTCCCGCCACCGGCCTTGCGAGGAACCCGCCCATGAGCAAAACGCACACGCACAAGCATCGCCGCCCGCTGTTTCACCGCCGCACGAGACCCGGGGCCTCGCCCGGTTCGGTCGTGGTCGATCCCAAGGCTCCCAAGCCGATCGTGCGGCTGATGGCCTACGACAACGATAAGGTCGTCGAGCGCGAGCTGCGCACCGCCGCGGACTTCAAACACGTCGCGCAGCACCTGGAAAGATTCCCCGTGACGTGGATCCACGTCGAAGGCCTTGGCGACGCCGACATCGTGCGCCGCATCGGCGAGATCTTCTCCCTGCATAAGCTGGCCCTGGAAGACGTCGTCAACAACCACCAGCGCTCCAAGGTGGAGCAGTACGGCGACCACCTGTTCATCGTGGCCCGCATTCTCGAGGGCGGCACGACGCTGGCCAGCGACCAGATGTCGTTGTTCCTGGGCAAGAACTTCGTAATCACGTTTCAGCACATGGTGGGCGACTGCCTCGACCCGGTGCGCGAGCGCATCCGGCAGGCCCGCGGGGTCATCCGCGACTCGCGGCCCGACTACCTGGCCTACGCCATTCTCGACTGCACGGTGGACTCGTACTTTCCCATCCTCGAGGCGTTCGGCGACCACATCGAGAGCCTGGAAGAGGCCCTGATCGATGGTGCCGACGACCAGATGGTTTCGCGCATCCACACGGTCAAGACCAAGCTGCTGGCCATGCGGCGGGCCATCTGGCCGCTGCGCGAGGCACTGCACGTGCTGGTGCGCGATCCGGACCCGCTGATCTCCGACGACACGCGGATCTACCTACGCGACTGCGCGGATCACACCTTTCAGATCATCGACCTGGTGGAAACCTATCGTGAGTTGAGCTCCAACCTGATGGACCTCTACCATACCTCGCTGGCCAACCGCACCAACGAGATCATGCAGGTGCTCACCGTGATCGCCACGATCTTCATCCCGCTTACCTTCATCGTGGGCGTGTACGGCATGAACTTCGACATGCCGGAGCTCAAGTGGCGCCACGGTTACACCGTGGTGTGGTGCGTGATGTTGGCCGTGGCGCTGAGCCTGATGGGGCTCTTCTACCGCATGGGCTGGCTGCCCAAGCGCACTTCGCGGCAACCTCCGGGCACGGTGCCAGGCCATCATCATCCGCCGGGCAACGGCAAGCCCCTGATGTGAAACATCTCGAGCCCTTGCCCTAGGCTCCGCGGCGGGCCGCCTTGCGGCGCTCGTTTTCGCTGAGCAGGATCTTCCGCAGACGAATGCTCTGGGGCGTAACTTCGACCAACTCGTCGTCGTCGATGTACTCCAGCGCCGCTTCGAGATTCAGCACCCGGGGCGGCTTGAGCAGAATGTTGCGGTCGCTGCCGGCGGCGCGGATGTTGGTCAGCTTCTTTTCCTTGGTCGGATTGACGGCCATGTCGCCAGTGCGGCTGTTCTCGCCGACGATCATCCCTTCGTAGACGACGTCGCCGGGGCCGACGAACATTTCGGCCCGCTCCTGCAAGCCGTCCAGGCCGAACGCCACGGCCTTGCCCGAGACCATCGACACCAGCACGCCGTTGCCTCGGCTGGCAATCTCGCCTTCCAGCGGCCGATACGACTCGAAGCGATGGTGGATGATCGCCGTCCCTTGGGTCGCATTGAGCAAGCGCGTGCGCAGCCCGATCAGGCCCCGGGCCGGGATGGTGAAGGCCACGTGGGCGTACTCGCCGCGATTGTTCATTTCGACCATCTGACCCCGACGCCCGCCAATCAACTCCATCACCGTGCCCAGTTTGTCGTGCGGCACTTCGACGATCAGGGACTCGAACGGCTCTTCGGTGATGCCGTTGCGCTCGCGCAGGATGACTTTCGGCTTGCCGACCGAAAGCTCATAGCCCTCGCGCCGCATCGTCTCGACCAGCACGCTCAAGTGCAACAGCCCGCGTCCGCTCACCGCGTAGGCGTCCGTCCCGGGCATTGGCTCGACCCGTAGGGCCACGTTGCGCTCGAGCTCCTTCATCAGCCGATCGCGCAGGTGCCGGCTGGTGACGTACTTGCCCTCGCGTCCGGCCAGCGGCGAACTGTTGATCGTGAACACCATCCGCAGCGTGGGCTCGTCGACTTCGACGCGCGGCAAGGCGTTTCGCACTTCGGCGTCGCTGATCGTGTCGCCGATTTCCACTTCGTCCAGGCCCACGACGGCCACGATGTCGCCGGCCGTGGCCTGCTCCACTTCTTGCCGGCCCAGCTTGTCGAAGGTGAACACGGCGCTTGCCTTGGCCAGCGTCTCGCGCCCCTCGGCCTGCAGTAGCGCCACTTGCTGCCCCTTGGAAAGGCTGCCCGAAAACAGGCGTCCCACGGCGATGCGGCCCACGTACTCGGACCAGTCGAGCGTGGTGACGAGCATCTGCAGCGGGGCCTTGGCGTCGATCTCGGGGCCGGGAATCTGCTCGAGTACCATGTCCAACAGCGGCTTCATCGAGTCGCCCCGCGTGGCGGGATCGTGCGTGGCGTAGCCGTCGCGTCCGCTGGCGTAGATGTGCGGAAAGTCGGCCAGGTGGTCGGCACCCAAGTCGACGAACAGATCGAACACCTCGTCCAGCACCTCGTCGGCGCGGGCGTCGGGGCGATCGATCTTGTTGATGACCACAACCGGCACCAGCCCGCACTCGAGCGCCTTGGTGAGCACGAACCGGGTTTGCGGCATGGGGCCTTCGGCGGCATCGACCAGCACCAGGGCGCCGCCGGCCATCCGCAGCACGCGCTCGACTTCGCCGCCGAAATCGGCGTGGCCGGGGGTGTCGATCAGGTTGATCTTCACGCCGCGATACGGCAGCGCGATGTTCTTCGACAGGATCGTAATCCCGCGTTCGCGCTCCAACTCGTTCGAGTCGAGAATGCAGTCGCCCACCAGTTGGCTGGCGCGAAACTCGCCGCTTTGGCGCAAGAGAGCATCGACCAGGGTCGTCTTGCCGTGGTCAACGTGGGCAATGATGGCAATGTTGCGGATGTCGTCGCGTCGCATACAGGCAGCAATAAACGGCGGCCCGAGCGTGGGGGCGGCCGGAGGCAGGCATCGGGAAAGTGATGCATTCTATCCACGAGGTGCCAGCAGTTATAGGGCGTCGAATTCCGCGTCGGCTTCGCCCCGCAGGATGCCCAATTTGGCCATTTCCACGCCAGCACGCCCCGCGGTCCGGCAAATCCAGAAGATTCCCGCGGGTCTACTAAATCGTCACAGCTTTCCAGCCGATGTAGGGGACGAAGTCTCGTCACAAACCCAATTCTGGGGAATTGCCATGGCCGGCCGTCTGACGTTGATTGCTGTCATTACTGCGGTGTGCGTGCATTGCGCCGTAACCTCGTGGGCCCAAGAGGACCCGACGCAGCGCCCGACGCTTGCCGACCGGCTGCAACGCTTCCGCCAGGAGTTGCTGGGCGACACGTCGCCGGAGCCGCAGCCTCGCCGGCGGACGACCGCGCAACCGGCGGGCCCGCGAGCCACGCGCAAGGCGCTGGGACGCCGACAGCAATCGACGATCATGGCTCCCGGCAATCGACAGCCGCACCGGACCGAAGTGCAATATGGCCCGACGCCTGGCCATCCGACGCCTGCCCAGCCCACGCCCGGCCGCCCGACGTATGCCCAACCGGGCAACTTGCAGAGCCAATCGGCCCGTCGTGCCCGGCCCGAGAGCGACGAGGGCCCGATGACGGTCTACCCGAGTCGCAGCCGAGAGCCCGGCGGTCACAGCGCGATGCGCCGTCCGGTCGAAGAGGCCCGTCGGCGCCCAATCGAGCCGCTCGAGCCTCAGGAAGTGCAGCCGTACGAGAACGATACCGAGCGCTACGAGCCGGCCGGCGAGTACGCCGACGACACCTACGAACCGGTTTCGCCGGCCAACGAAGAGCACTACGAGCCCGAGGCCGACGAGGATGCCGGCTGGGTACCGTATCGCGAGGACGACGAGGTCAACTCGTCGACTGACGCCGACGCCTCGCCGTTTGCCGAGGCCGACGCCGCCGACGAGCAGCAGCCTTCGACGGGGCCGCAAGTGTTCTCGCCCGCCCGCCGAGCCCGAGCCGCGCACAACGCGCTGCGCGACGACGCAGGATCAATGCCGGAGCCAGAGGAGAACGCGGAGGAAAACTTCGACGACTCCGAAGCAGGGCCGGAGATCGACGCCCCTGCGGCCGACAACGAGACCCTCGAAGTGGAAGTGCCGGCCCCCGACGAGCCGACGCCTGCGAGCCCGACGCCTGCTGAAGGCTCCGACGAACCCACGCCTGCCGAGCCGACACCCGGAGAGCCGGCTTCGCTTGAGCCGGTCGAGGCCGACCCGGCGGACGACGCTGCCGAGGGCGTGCTGCTTTCGGCGGCCAGCCCGGTGATCGCCGTGCAGGCGACCGGCCCGCGCAGCGTGTTGGTCGGCAAAGAGGCGGAGTTCGTGGTCAAGGCGAGCAACACCGGCGCCCCTGCCAAGAACGTGGCGATCTCGATCCACATTCCCAGCTATGCCGACGTGGCAGACGCCCGGCCCACTTCGGGCAGCGCGCAACCCACCTCGCCGGGTGAAGCGCGGCAAGGCGTCGTCTGGACGCTCGATACGCTCGACGCCGAAGCCGAGGAAACGCTCGTGCTGAAGCTCGTGCCCCGCCGCAGCTCACCGCTCGACTTGGCGCTGAGCTACACGTTTGCACCCGAAACGTCGCAGACGATGGTCGAAGTGCAGGAACCCAAGCTGGCCATGACCCTCTCGGGTCCCAGCGAAGTGCCGTTCGGCGAGACGCGGATCTACAAGTTGACGATCTCGAACCCCGGCAACGGCGACACCCACAACGTGCGCGTGTCGTTGCTGCCCATCGGCCGCGCGGGCGATGCCCCGGCGAGTCACCGGCTGGGCACGCTGTTGGCCGGCGAGAGCAAGACGATCGACATCGAATTGACCGCCCGGCAGGCCGGACCGCTGGCGATCAAGGCCCAATCGTTTGCCGACGGCGGACTTCGGGCCGAGGCCGCCGAGCAGGTGCTGGTCCGCCGCGCCGACCTGGCCGTGGAAATCGAAGCGCCCCAGATGAAGTACGCCGGCACGCCGGGCACCTGCCTGGTCAAGATCGCCAACACCGGCGACGCGGTGGCCCAGGGAGTGCGCGTCACGGCGGTTCTGCCGCTCGACGCGAAGTTTCTGGCCGCCAGCAGCGGCGGCCGCCTCGACACGCAATCGGGCCAGGTCCACTGGACGCTCGGCGCGCTGCCGGCCGGCGGAGAGCGGGTGATGGAATTGCAGTTCTCGATGAACACCGCAGGCGACAACCGCGTGCAAGTCTCGGCCACGGCCCAGGGCGATTTGAGCGCCGCGGCGTCGTCGAACACGCGCGTCGAAGCGATCGCCGACTTGAAGCTCGAAGTGCGCGACCCGCAGGGGCCGGTGGCCGTGGGCGACGACGCCGTGTATGAAATTCGCATTCGCAACCGCGGCACGAAGGCGGCCCGCGACATCGACCTGGCGGTCTTCTTCTCCGAAGGCCTGGAGCCGACGGTCGCCGACGGCGGCGGCCACGAGATGGGCAGCGGGCAGGTGATCTTCCACCCGATCGCCTCGATCGAAGCCGGCGAGGCCGCCACGTTCCACGTTCGCGCCCAGGCCGCAAAGTCGGGCAACCACGTGTTTCGGGCCGAGGTCGTGTGCGAGTCGCTCAACACGAAGCTGGCCGCCGAAGAGGCGACCCATTTCTACGGCGACGGGCCCCGGGCGTCGGCCGCGTACGACGATCAGCCCGCCGGCCAGCCGACGCCGGCCGCGCCGCCGGACGACCTGGTCGAACCGTCGGCCTACGATAGCGACCCGGCGCCGCTTGCGCCGGGACCGTTCGGAACCGAATAGCCGCACCGCCCGCTTGGGCGGTCGCGGCGGTCCGGCGCTCTGCGCCCGGAAGCAAGGAGAAAGCCATGGAGCAAAAAGGGGTCAGCCGTCGCGACTTCAACAAGGCCACGGTGGCTGCCGTCGGCTCCATGGCACTAAGCCGCACAGCGGTTGGGGGCAAAGGCGACGCGGGGCAAGGCCCGCGTCGGCCTTATAACATCGTCCTGGTGATGTGCGATCAGGAGTCGCATCACCTGCAGCCGGCCGACGGCTATCGACTGCCGGCCCGCGAAGAGTTGCGGCGGCGCGGCACGACGTTCGCGCATCACTACATCGCCGCGGCCATGTGCACGCCCTCGCGCGGGGCGATGTTCAGCGGCCAGCCGCCGCAGGTCAACGGCGTCTTCGATCAGATGGAATTGGGCTACGTGCCCAGTCTCGACAAGCACCGGCCCAGCATGGGCACGATCATGCGGGGCTTGGGCTACGAAACGGCCTTCTACGGCAAGTTCGAGCTGCGCCGCGACATCATCTACCCGAAAGACACGGTCAACTATAGCGAGGCCCTGGTCGAATACGGCTTCAACGCCTTCGCGCCCGACGGCGACAAGGTCGGGGCCCCGGACCAGGGCTACGACACCGACGATTACACCGTCTCCGAAGGCAACCGCTGGCTGCGGACCCACGCCCACGACCTCAATCGCCAGGGCAAGCCGTGGTTTCTGCTGATCAGCATGGTCAGCCCGCACGACATCATGTACGCCGACGCGAACACGCCGGGCAGCCGCGTGCAGGTTTCGCCCGTGGGTGCGCAAATCACGCGGCCGCCGGAAAACAGCATCTACGAGCGGAAGTGGCAGTTTCCGCTTTCGGCCAGCCGCCTCGAGCCGCTCACCGGGCCGGGAAAGCCGAATGCCCAGCGCGAGTACCTCGAGGGTTGGTCGTACTGGCTGGGCACGATTCCGGCCGACAACGCCGAGATGTGGCAGGTGTTCTACAACTACTACCTGAACCTGATCCGCGACAACGACGATACGCTGGCCACGCTCTGGGCTACGCTAGGCGAGCTCGACTTGTGGGAGAACACGATCGTCATTCAAACCGCCGACCACGGCGAGTTGGCCGGCAGCCACGGCGGACTGCGCGGCAAGGGCCCGTTTCCCTACGAACAGCAAACGCACGTGCCGTTCGTGGTCGCGCATCCCGACGTGCGCGGCGGCGGCACGTGCCAGGCGGTCACCAGCCACATCGATTTGATTCCCACCCTGGTCGGCCTGACGGGCCTTTCCGAGGCCGATCGCCGAGCGGCGACCAAGGACCTGCCGGGCGTCGACTTCTCGCCCTGGATCGCCAAGGCCGACCAGGCCAAAGCCGACTCGGTGCGGCCCGGGGCCCTGTTCAACTACGTCGGGCTGCAAACCATCGATGCCAACTACCTGAAGAAGATCGCCCCGCTGCAAGCCCACGGCAAGCCGGCACCGCCGCTCTCGGAGCTGCATCCCGATCTGGGCAAGCGCGGGTTCTTGAACTTCGTGTTCGACGGGCGCTACAAGTTCGCACGCTACTACGCGCCCAACCAGTTCAACACACCGCGCGACCTCGACGCCATCTTCCGCGACAACGACTGCGAGCTATTTGATCTCGAAGCCGATCCGCACGAGATGAACAACCTGGCCATCGACCCGCGGGAGCATCGCCACGTGATCCTGCGGCTCAACGCGCTGCTCAACGACCTGATGGCCCAAGAGGTCGGCCCCAACGACGGCCAGTTTCTCCCCGCCCCCGTCCGACCCGCAATGCCGGTGCGCACGTAGCCCAAGGTGTCGCGGCCCCTCGCCAAGTCATTCTGCGTCACCAAGGTAGCAGGCTCACTCCGTGAGCCGTCGCAGAAGTGCCGTGGGGCTTTGGGCGACAGAGTCGCTGGGTGCGGTTGATTCAAGCGGCAGTGGGATGTCCAACGAGGTGCTGCGACGGCTCACGGAGTGAGCCTGCTACTGATGCCGGATGCGCGGTCCCTGGGACGACGCACGCGTTGTCTCAATCGTGCTCTTCCCAATCGCGCGAGCGCTCCACCGCCTTCTGCCAGCGCCCGTAACGCTGATCGCGGTCGGCGGCTTGCATCGACGGCGAGAACTCCTGGTCGAGGATCCAATTGCGAGCCACTTCGGCCTCGTCTTTCCAATAGCCCACGGCCAAACCTGCCAGATACGCGGCGCCCAAGGCCGTGGTCTCGGCCACCTGCGGCCGACGCACCGACGTGCCGAGGATGTCGGCCTGGAATTGCATCAGCCGATTGTTCACACTCGCGCCGCCGTCGACCTTGAGCTCGCTGAGGTCCAATCCGCTGTCGCGCTTCATCGCGTCGACCAGGTCGCGCGACTGGTAGGCCATCGACTCGATGGCCGCCAGGGCGATGTGGGCTTCGGTCGTGCCGCGGGTGATGCCGACGATCGTGCCGCGGGCATAAGGGTCCCAATACGGGGCGCCCAGCCCCACGAATGCCGGCACGAGGTACACGCCGTGCGTATCTTTCACCGTGCCGGCCAGTTTCTCGACGTCGACCGACTGCTTGATGATTTTCAACCCGTCGCGCAGCCACTGCACGACGGCTCCGCCGATGAACACGCCCCCTTCGAGGCAATAGGTGATCTTGCCGTCGCGGCCCCAGCCGATGGTCGTTAGCAGCCGGTTCTTCGAGGTCACGGCCTCGTGCCCCGTGTTGAGCAACAGAAAGCAACCCGTGCCGTAGGTGTTCTTGGCGCTGCCCGGCTCGAAGCACGCCTGGCCGAAGGTGGCCGCCTGTTGATCGCCCGCGCAACCGGTGATCGAAATCGGCCCGCCGAAGAATGACGCGGCGGCCTGGGCCAACTCGCCGCTCGAAGGCCGCACCTCGGGCAGCATTTCGCGCGGGATGTCGAGGATCTTCAGCAACTCGTCGTCCCAATCGAGCTCGTGGATGTTGTAGATCAGCGTGCGGCTGGCGTTGCTGTAGTCGGTCACATGCTGCTTGCCTTCGGTGAACCGATAGATGAGCCAGGAGTCGACCGTGCCGAAGGCGATTTCGCCGGCCTGAGCTCGCTTGCGCAAACCCGGCACGGTGTCGAGCATGTACTTGATCTTCGTGCCGGAGAAGTAGGCGTCGATCACCAGGCCTGTCTTCCGCTGAACCGTCTCTTCCAGCCCGTCGGCTTTGAGTCGATCGCAGATGGGCGCGCTGATGCGGCTTTGCCAGACGATGGCGTTGCCCACGGGCTTGCCGGTGGCGCGCTCCCACAGCACGACGGTCTCGCGCTGGTTGGTGATGCCCATCGCGGCGATATCGGCGGCCGTGAGCCTGGCTTCGGCCAGCGCGTCGCGGGCCACCTTGAGCTGCGACGACCAGATTGCCTCGGGATCGTGCTCGACGTGACCGGGCGAGGGCAGGATCTGCTCGAATTCCTCCTGGGCCACCGATTTGATCGAGCCGTCGTGAGCAAAGACGATCGCGCGACTCGAGGTCGTGCCCTGGTCCAGCGCCAGGATGTACTTGTCTGCCATGATGCGCCGTTTCCGCCTTGTCGATGTATGGAGAATCGCGCCGGTGCTGCCTGAGCCCTCTTCCGGCAGTGCCCGCAAGTGCCCTGCCCCTAGGAAACCGTCTTGCCGTAGCGCGTCTGCAAGCGATCGCTTTCGGCGCTGGCGGCCTGGTCGATTTCCTCCGGCGCAAGATGGCCTGCCTCGGCCAACAGAGCCGCCAACCGCCGCAGGCAAGCCGCGGTCAGCCGCTGATGGTAAAGCAGCACCAGGCGCCGTTCAACCAGATCGGCCAGCGTGCGCGGATGTTCGTGCGCGATCGACCAGCGTGCCATCGCGGTGGGCAAATCGGTGCCGGGCAGCAACTCGCGGTCGGCAGCTTCGCTCAGGATGGCCTCGCACCGCGTGCCGCACAGCTTCCACGTCTCGGCCACGCCGGCCAGCGTGAATCCCGTGCGCTCGGCGATCCGCTGCTGTTCGGCCAGCACGGCCTCGGCGCCGCTCGGATAGTTTTCGGCTCCCGGAAACGGCCGGTCCTGCGACGTGGCCGTGGGCGTGCGGCCCAAGTGCTCCAGGACGTCGGCCGTGGCCTGCTCGGCCAGCGACCGCATCGTGGTCAGCTTGCCACCGACGACCGAGATCATCGGCACGCCTAGGTTCGTATGATCGACGAACGAGTGCCGCCGCGTGATGGCCGCATTCGTGGCCGCGTCGCTATAGGGCAATGGCCGCACGGCACAGTAGTGAAAGTCGATGTCCCTCGCCTCCAGACGCACGCCGGGCAGAATCTCGTTGACCGAGGCCAGCAGGTAGTCCAGCTCGCGCTCGGTGGCCCGGGCGTTTTGCGGGGGCCCCTCGTAAGCAATGTCGGTCGTGCCAATCAACACGGTCTGGTCGAGCGGCGTGATGAAGATCGGCCTTCCGTCGTTAGCCTCGGCGTAGACGCCCTGCCCTTGCAGCTCTTCGAGCAGTCGCGGGTTGAACGAAAAGAAGTGGCTACCCTTGGTGCCGCCGATCAACCGCCTCGAATCGACGCGGAGGCTCTGGAGCGTTTCGTCGACCCAGGCCCCCGTGGCATTGACGATCAGCGACGGCTCGATTTCGCCCGCCTGGGGCGACGCGACCCCTTCGCACGGCGTGATCTCGACCGTCTTGCCGTTGAGCCGCGCTTCGTGGTAGGTGAGCACGCGGAACCCGAGCCCCCGCTCGGCGGCCATCGCCCGGGCGTCCTCGAGCATCGACAGTACCAGGCGCTCGGGAAACGAAACCTGCCCGTCGTAGTAGGAGCAGAGCCGATGATACTTCGCCTGTGCGAAGCGCGGCGCGCCGTCGGCTTGGATCGAACCGCAGGTGTGCTTGGGCAGCGTGGCGTCCTGGGCATAAGCGTCGTAGAACCAGAGCCCGGCCCGCACCAGCGCCGAGCCGCGGCTGCGCTTGGGTTGCGGCCACCAGCGCCAGCCAAAGAACTTGCCCACGGCCGGAATCGCGCCGCCGAAACGGTTCTCCGCCGGGATCCACAGCCGCAGCGGACGCACGAACTGCGGGGCCAGCCGCAACAGCCGCGTGCGCTCGCCCAGCGATTCCTTGACCAGGTCGAACTCGCCGTATTCCAGGTAACGCAGCCCGCCGTGAATCAGGCGCGACGAACCCGAGGTGGCCCCGCGGGCCGGATCGGCCGTGTCGACCACGCAGACCGGGACGTTGTTGAGAATTAACTCCCGCGCGATCGCGCATCCGTTGATGCCGGCGCCGAGCACCAGCACCGGTTTCTCCGCTGACTCCATAAGCGGTGCGTCCCTCGCAGTTTTTTGTCCCGAAGCTCAAATCGACGCAGGTTGCGGAAGTCACGTCCGCGGTTCCTGCAGTCGGCCCCCTACGGCATGCACACGCAAGCGTGAGCTGCACCGCCCAATTAGCGGGCGATCGCTGGGACCCTGTCGGTGACCGCTTCCGAAGCAACGCGATGCGGCGCGGCGCGATTCGATATTGCAGGAAACCGAGAACCGGCCCGCGCGATCACGTCCTTCACCAGGGCTCTATTCTTGCCGCTTGAGCATCCGCCGCAAGTGGTGCACCTGTGCCCGGACGCCTTCCAGGTTGGGATTGAGCTGCAAAGCGCGCTGAAAGCACTCGAGCGCCGCCGGGCGGTTGCCCAGCCGCAGGTACGACTGGGCCATGCCGGTCGCGGCGCCGAAATGATAGGGGTTGATCTCCAGCGCCTGGTTGCAGTCGCGAATCGACTCGCTGTACTTCTTCTGGCTGAAGAAGGCCAGCGCCCGCTGGTTCCAGGTTTCGGCCAGCCAGGGAGCATGCGCGATGAGCTTGCCGGCCTTCTTGACGGCCGACTCGAAACGCCGCTGCTTGTTCAAGTCGATAATCGCCTGCAGCGCCTTGCGCTGGGCCGGATCGCCGACGCGGCACCACAGCGAGCGGATACCGTTTTCGGCCAGCATCCGCACGCCCCGATCGTTGTCGTGCAGGGCGCGGCCCATCACGGCGTTCGATTCGTAATCGGCCAGCCCGCTCAACGCCAGGATTGCCGCCCGGCGGGCCATGCGATCGCCGCTTTGCGCGATGCGCTCCAGCGTGCCGATCGTGTAGCGTTTGCGAACGTTGTCGGAAAAAGCGGTCGTGTTCTGATCGACCAGGTAGGCTTTGTAGATGCGGTGCAAGAGTGGACCGCGGGTGCCGCTGCTCATGGTATGGTACGTCCTCGAAAAACGCCGCGGGGGGTTGAGGGCGGCGTCAGTAGAAGTCTCCAGTAGCACCCCACCCGTGATAAGATTCAGTGTAATCGGCCCGCGCCGAATTACCAACCGAGGTGCAAGCGGACGGCCAAAAAAACCTTCCGCAAGGCGGTTCCTTGGTGGACAATGCAACGAAGAGCCTTTCGAGGCGTTTCCCAGCAGCTCCGCCGTGTGGCGAGTCTCTCCCCATGTTTTGCCATAGTCGTTTTGCCGGCCTGTTGATTTTGATTTGGCTGACGACCCCGGCGGTCCCGGCAAGGGCAGACGGTGCGTCTTGGGTCGAAGGGCCCCATCTCAAGCAACAACTGGCATCGCCCACGCGTGTTTCGTGGCACGGCACGCCGCTTGATCGCGCTTTGAGCAGCCTCAGCAGCGCGCAGCACCTGGCGATCTTGCGCGATCGTCGGGTCGACCCGAACCAGTCGGTGACGCTGGCCATCGACGGCGAACCGCTCGAACAGGCCCTGGCCGCGATCGCCGGTCACGTGACGATCGGCTACTGCCAGTTCGGTCCGGTGGCCTACTTCGGACCACGCGAAAGCGCCGGGCGATTGCGCACTCTGGGGGCGCTACGACTGGACGAGGCGAGCAAGCTGCCGCGCGACGTCTCGCGCAAGTTTCTGTTGATGCGAGATTGGCATTGGGATCGCCTCGCGCAGCCGCGCGACCTGTTAGCGCAACTGGCCGCCGAGGCCGAGGTCGAGATCGTCGGCGCCGAGCGCATTCCGCACGATCTGTGGCCCGAGTGCAATTTGCCGCCGCTTTCCTGGCTCGATCGAATGACGCTGCTCACCGCGCAGTTCGACCTGACCTATCGCATCGATCGCACGGGCAAGCGCGTCGAGCTGGTGGACCTGCGCGAGCCGATCGCTATTGAACGCACTTACCACGGCGGGGTGGCGGCCCGCAACGTGGCCCGGCGTTGGGCCCGACAACTGCCGCATACGAAGATCCGGCTCGAGGGCCAGGAGATTTTCGTGACCGCGCGCGTCGAAGATCACGACCGCATCGAGCAGGCACTGGCAGGCCGGCCGCGGCGCAAGACGACGGTGAAGACCGGGCCGGAGGTGTATCAACTGGCCGTCGAGAACACGGCGCTCGATAAACTGGTCGAGCAACTCTCCAGCCGGCTGAGCCTGACGTTCCAATGGGATCGCGACGCGACGGAGTCGGCCGGCATCGCCGCCGATCAACTCGTCAGCGTGCAGGTGCAGGACGCCGATCTCGACGCGCTGCTCGAGGCCGTGTTCGCCGACACGGGGCTGGCCTTTCAGCGCGACGGGCGAAACGTCGCCGTAAAGCCCAAGCCCTAAGCGGCACGCGCTAGGCCAGAACCTTCTCGAGTTCCTGACGGACCGATTCTTCGATCTTGCCTTTGAACATCATGGCCGCAAACGGCAGGCTGCCGTTGACCTTTACCTCGTTCGGCTCGACGTTCATGTCGCCTTTGATGTTGAAGCCGAAGGTTGAGAAGCCGTACTCCAGGTGATTGCCGTCCCATTTCTCTTCGAGGTTGCTCATCTTGTCCTGGTGCTCGGCTTTGAGCTTCTCGAACAGCGCCTTGAGACGTTCCGTGGCTTGGTCGGCTGTGAGCGAATGGGGAACGGTGATCGAAAGACTGGGCATGGTCGAGCAATTCCTGCTTAAAGTAGATGGACGATGACTCCCTCGCGTGCCGGCCGCGTGCTTGCGCTGGCGGTTCCGGCCAAACCCAACAGGGTCTCCCGAGTATACCGAATCGCTGCCCCCGGGAACCAGACGGTCCCCACCGGCCGGGCCGCGATGCAAGATCGCACGGACATGCCTCGCGTCGATATCCCTACGCCACAACGCTCACACGGCGCTTGCGCGGAATGCCAGGAACGCGCGTGTGGCTTTCGATTACCGTAACCTAGAACTCGGATTCCTCATCGAGGTCTTGCCGATCGTCGGGGTGCCACAAGGGCAGGCCCTGCCGAACCCGCTCGGCGAGCACGGTCAACTTGTCGGCCGTACCCGGCATCGACGCACAGGCCTCGAATTCTTCCGCTTCCACCTCCCTCGGCTCAAAGTCCCACAGCCCCATCTGAATCGCTTCCAGAATCGTACTTGGCACGGTGCAGCTCCTTGCTCCAGCTTAGCCACTAGCTACGTGCGGCTGTCGCCGCGTTGAGACAGCCTCTCGCGATGCTCCCTCGGCCCAAGGCGTACGCGGGTTCCTTGCATCGCAAACGCATGGTGTATTCCACGCTGCGCCCCCTTGTCAAGCAATTAATCGGGAAGTGTGTGTGCGATCCCCTCGGACGAGCGTTCGATTGTCCGGCCGTCGATCCTGCCGCCGCCGATTGCGTCGACCAGCTCGTCCACGCGCGCGGCGCTCAACCGTCCGCTGCGCCCGCCGGAACACGCCGCGCGGCGCACGCCGAAGTAGTCGGGCTCGAGCCACGCCAGGGCTTTCAAGTCGTCCAGGCACAAGCTGCCGGCCACGACGCTCCGCATTCCCGCGGCGCGTGCTTCGGTCACCAACCATCGCAACTGCTGGTGCGACCAGAGATTCGCGACCGAGCCGGCCGACTTGTCGTAGGTATCGACCAACAGTGCCCCGCAACCGAGCTCGGCGGCCGCGGCCAGTACCTCCCGAGGATCCGGAGCCCGGGCCGCGGACCAGTCGGCGTAGACTACCCCGACCGGCGCAACGCCCTCGGGCAGCAACCGCACCTCCGCCCGCCAGCGATCTTTCCAGCGCAAATCGTCGCCGCATCCGGCCAACCCGAACTTGGCAAAGGCCACCCGCCGGGCCAGCGATGCCTGGAGCGCGTTTCCTTCGTGCAATTCGCCCAGCGCGGCGCTAACCGGCGCGCGCCCACCGACGCGCTGGACGACCGCGGCGATTACGCTCGCCGCTGCGGCGCCCAACGGGCCGCGGTCCGGTTCCTTCACGTCGATCAACGCGGCGCCGCCGGCCAGGGCCTGTTCGGCTTCCTCGGCACTGCGCACGCTTACCAGCAACCGCGTCATGTGCCGCCTCGCTGAGGGGAAGGAGCCCGCGACACCTCGGCCAGCCGTTGATTCAGGCGATTCACGACGTCGACGTTCAGCGGTTCGCACCAGGTGCCGCGAATCGTGATGTAGCCGTCGCACCATTGGCCCAACTGCG
Organism: Planctomycetota bacterium; assembly: GCA_003389325.1. Lineage (GTDB taxonomy): Bacteria > Planctomycetota > Planctomycetia > Pirellulales > PALSA-1355 > LB-PLM-3. Next base: position 155,146 of record QQVE01000034.1, on the reverse strand, counting down.
GCTTCACTTCCTGTTGATGCCACTCCGCGGCGCGATCGGCGATGCGCACCACCAGCGCCGAGGACTTCGATTCCCGCTGCCGCTTGCCCGGCAGCAGGCTGGGAGCCTGGCCCAGCAGAAAACACTCGACGACCTCGAGGGGCACTTCGATCGGCCCACCCGGGCGCAGCCAGAGCAAGAGCTTGCCCGGGCGATACGCCATGCGCGGCTGGCGAATCTGCCACGCCAGAGCGCCGAGAACCACCAGCGACAGAACCAATACGCCGGTGCCTACGATCCGCAGCCAGTCCGGAGGTTCGCGCCCCGGTAGCCCGACTAGCAGCAGCACGCCCATCAGGGCGAAGAGTGCCGGGGGCACCATGCCGAACAGCAAGGCCCGGGCATTTGTGCGGAGCCAGATCTCCATGTTCTCCCCAGTCCAATGGCTCCCTGCGGCCCACCGCAATTGCCGATGCGTGCGCCAGTTTAGCAAAAGGACGGTTCGTGCGGCAGGCGTGCGACCCGCGGGCACCAACGGCGGCGCGGCGGCGAGCGTGGCCCTTGATTTTCGGCGGACAATCGTATTCTCTGGGGCGGCAGGCGGAGAAGGCAATGGAATCTGGAATGCCCGGCGGCAAGTGGAAGTCGAACGTGCACAAGCCTGTCATTCTCGCGATTTTCTCGATACTCGCGGGATACGCGCTGATCACGGCGCTGGGCTGGACCGATACGACCACCGCCGGGCACGCGGAACACGCCGCACACGACGCGCCCGCCGAACACGGCCAAGGGCACGAGGCCGAGGCCGCCGAAGAAATCCCCGGCCTGCTCTCGGTGATTCCCTTTACGATCCTGCTGGGCGCCATCGCCGTGTTGCCGCTGATCGAGCACACGGCGCACTGGTGGGAAAACAATCTGCACAAGTTCTACGTGGCCGGCACGCTGGGGATGATTACCCTGCTCTACCTGGCGCTGGGGCACCCCGACGCCAGCGTGCACCGGGCCGCCGAGACGTTGCGGCATTCGATCGAGGCCGAATACATCCCCTTCATCGTGCTGCTGTTCAGCCTGTACACGATCAGCGGCGGCATTCGCATCACCGGCGACCTGCGGGCCCATAGCCTCACGAACGCGGTCTTCATCGCGGCCGGCGGGAGCCTGGCCAGCTTCATCGGCACCACCGGCGCGGCGATGCTGTTGATTCGGCCGTTGCTCGAGACCAATCGCGAGCGCAAGCACGTGGCCCACACGGTCGTGTTCTTTATCTTCGTGGTGTGCAACTGCGGCGGGTTGCTGTTGCCCATTGGTGACCCGCCCCTGTTTCTGGGCTACCTGAATGGGGTCGACTTTCTGTGGACCCTATCGCTGTGGCGCTCCTGGCTGTTTGTCAACGGCATGCTGCTGACGATCTATTTCCTCGTCGACCACTTCTATTACTACCGGCACGAGACCACCGTCGATATCGTGCGCGACGAACGGCGCGTGCGGCCGCTGCGGTTCTCGGGCGTCTGGCCCAACGGATTGCTGCTGCTGGGCGTGATTCTGTCGGTGGCCCTGCTCGACCCTTCCAAGCCGGTGCCGGGCACCGACTGGCAACCCTGGCTGTATCTGCGCGAAATGGTGCAGTTGGGACTCGTGGCCGCATCGCTGTTGCTGGGGCCGCAGGTCGTGCGCGACGACAACAACTTCGATTACTTCGCCATCATCGAAGTGGCCGCCCTGTTCATCGGGATCTTCGTGGCCATGCAGCCGGCGCTCGAGATCCTCAACGCGCGCGGTTCGTCGCTGGGGATCAATTCGCCCCAGGAGTTCTATTGGGCCACGGGCTTTCTCTCGGCCGTGCTCGACAACGCGCCGACCTACCTGGTGTTTTTCAAAACCGCGCAGACGCTGCCGGCAGCCGAGGGCGCGACGCTTGTGGCGGGCGTCGCCGAGTCGATCCTCCGGGGCATCTCGCTGGGGGCCGTGCTGATGGGCGCCATGACCTACATCGGCAACGGTCCCAACTTCATGGTCAAGTCGATCGCCGAACAGGCGGGCGTCCGCATGCCGAGCTTTTTCGGTTACGTGCGCTATAGCGTCGGCTACCTGCTCCCGGTTCTGGCGCTGGCCGCCTGGTTGTTCCTTCCGCACTAGCAGCCCGTTGACGAGCCGCGTGCGACCGCAGTGGTCGCATTGCGTGCCGGCTGATACAATTCAGACCCTCTATGCGAAAGGCCAAGCACCCCCGCCGCGAATCGAAGCCTCGTGCCGACGTTGCATCGGACTACGAGCACATCACGTCCGATCGGGGGCTTGCCGATCTGTGCCGGCAGTTGGCCGATGCGCCCACGATCGCGTTCGACACCGAGTTCGTTTCCGAGCACACCTACCGGCCGCAGCTTTGCCTGATTCAAGTGGCCGCCGGCGAACGCATGGCGGTCATCGATCCGCAGACGATCAGCGACGTCACGCCGTTTTGGGAGCTGCTCGCCTCGCCGGGGCACGAGACGCTGGTGCACGCCGGCCGCGAGGAGTTGCTGTTTTGCCTGGCCGCGGTGGGCCGACCGCCCACGGGCCTGTTCGACGTGCAGATTGCCGCGGGCCTGGTGGGCTACGAGTATCCGGCCGGCTACGGCTCGCTGATGTACAAGCTGCTGGGCACGCGGCTGCACAAGGGCGAAACGCGCACCGATTGGCGCCGCCGTCCGCTTTCGGCCGCGCAGCTCTCCTACGCCCTGGACGACGTGCGCTATCTGGGTCCCATGGCCGAGGCGCTCAAGGCCCGGCTGGCCGAGCTGGAACGCACTGCCTGGCTCGACGACGAGATGACCGCCTGGCAGTCCGACGTGGCCGCCACGCGCAGCGGCGAACGCTGGTGGCGGGTCTCGGGCGCTTCGGGCCTGTCGCGGCGCAGTCTGGCCGTGGTGCGCGAGCTGTGGCGGTGGCGCGAAAAAGAGGCCGAGCATCGCGACTCGCCCACGCGGCGCGTGCTGCGCGACGACCTGATCATCGAGCTGGCCAAGCGAAAGAGCTCCGACATCAAGCACATTCGCGCCGTGCGCGGAATGGAGCGTCGCGACTTGGATCGCGTGCTGCCGTCGCTGGCCGCCGCCGTCGAGCGCGGCCTGGCCGTACCCGATGCCGAGTGCCCCACGCCGGCGCAGCGCGAGGCGCCGTCGCAGTTGACCGTGCTGGGGCAGTTTCTCTCGACGGCCCTGTCCAGCATCTGTCGAGCGGCGCATCTCGCCCCCAGCATCGTGGGCACCACCAGCGACGTACGCGAGTTGGTGGCCTACCGACTGGGCATGGGCAAGCGCGACGGCGAGCCGCCCACCCTGGGACGCGGCTGGCGCGCCGAAGTCGTCGGCCGGCGGATTGAAGATTTGCTCGCCGGCCGCCTGTCGATGCGCATCGCCGACCCGCTGTCAAACGAACCGCTGGTGTTCGAGCCGGTGGGCGAACAACCGGACAAGGCTGAGTCTTAGCAACGCCCGGCATTCGATCGAACGGCCCTTGAGCACGCCGTCTCGGCTACGCCTCGGGGTTCGGCGCCTTCTCCGGCGCGAACATCATCGCCAGGCGGGCCTTGGCCCGTTCGCGCAGGTAGGCGTCCGTGGCGGCCATGCCGGGTCGGGTGTCGGCCAGATTGTAGCGCTCGAGCACCAGGCGACCGTTCACCGCCGTGCTGCCCTCGAGCGTGCCCTCGGCCTTGAGCTCCACTTCGCGCTCGTCCTGTTTGCGAATCGTGGCGGTGACCGTCAGCGTGCGGCCCGGTTGCACGAAACCCGCAAAGCGGATGTTGCGGGCCTCCTTGAGCGTGACGATGCTGTGCGCGAAGTCTTCGCTTGCGCCGATCAGCAGCGTGCTGGCGTCGGTCATTGCCTGCAGCATCAGCACGCCGGGCATCACCGGAAACCGCGGAAAGTGATCCGCCAGATACTCCTCGCCCATCGACAGGCACTTCACGGCCGTGATGCTCACGCCCGGTTCGAGCTGGATCACGCGATCGATGAGCGAAAAGTGCATGGGGCTTCGGCGGCAGACGTGGGCGAAAAACGAAGCGGTGTAGTATATCGATCGTCTGAGATGCTCACAACAGACGTACGCATGCGCCCGCGCCGCCGCGCAGGCTCGCCGGAAGCGTGCGTCATCTCCGCACGCTCCGCGGTGGCGCCGCCGAGCGCGTGGGCGCCTCGTCCGGTGCCGTGCGGCAGCGGCTCGGCACGTGAGCCCGGCTTCGAAAGATGGCTTCCTCGGTGGGCGGCTCGGTGGCGCCTGGCCCGCGTTTTTCCGGCCGGAACACACCTTCCGGGCACGGCTCCGCCGGCCAGCGACGCATCAAATTGCTTGCCACTGGGAAAATGCCTAATTATCCTATTTGTTGGGCGACAACCACTTTACAGCGCTCGCAGCCGCTCGTCGGGCGGCCGAATCGAAGCAGATTTTTCACAGGTCCGCTTTCCGGACACGCCCGAGACGGCGCAACGCTTACGGTACATCGAGGGAGGCCTTTCATGTCGACTCACCACCGCACACCGTCGCTGGGAATTCGGTTCGTCCTGGCCGCGACGCTCGGGGCCTGCCTGCTGGCTGCCAGCCAAGCGCACGCCCAGCTCATTAACCAGCAGGTCGGCGGTGTGTCGATCGATGCCAACGGCCTGGTCAGCAAGATCCAGATCGATCAGCTCAACTCGCTCAAGCAGGATCGGCTGGCCGCCATGCAGCCGGTGCCGGGCGCGCTGCAGGACAAGGGCCTGCGCAAGGTCTCGCTGCGGCAGCTCGAGGCCGCGATCAAGGCCCACACGCAGCGCGGCGAACCGCTCAGCGACGAGATGCGCTACCTGGCCGGCATCCAGCGCATTCAATACGTGTTCGTCTATCCCGAACAGCAAGACATCGTGATCGCCGGACCGGCCGAAGGCTGGAAGCTCGACGCGCTGGGCGAAGTGGTCGGCGAGACGACCAACCTGCCCGTGCTACTGCTCGACGATCTGCTCGTGGCCTTGCGGTCGATCGAGGGCGCCCAGTCGACCGGCATCCAGTGTTCGATCGAGCCGACGCCCGAGGGCCAGGCCCGCACGGCCGAATTCACCCGCCGCTTGCGAAATCCCGGCGCGAACATCGATCCGATCCTCCGCAAGCTGGAAGAAGTCGCCGGCCAGCGCAACGTGATTCTCAAGGGCGTGCCCACCTCGAGCCACTTCGCCCGCGTGCTGTTGGCGGCCGACTACCGCATGAAGCGGATCGCAATGGGCTTCGACGAATCGCCGATTCGCCAGTTGCCCAGCTACCTGCAAATGGTCAAGACCACCGGCCGCACCCCGCGGAACATGTTCCCCCGCTGGTGGCTCGAGCCGCGCTACGAGGCGATCGTGGGCGATGCCGATGGTCTGGCCTACGAGATCCAGGGCGGCAGCGTCAAGTGCATGACCGAAGACCAGATGCTGGACGCCCAGGGACGGCGCTCGGCCAGCGGCAAGACCGACCCGCGCACCGAAAAGTGGGCCCAATTGATGACCACCCACTACGACGAGCTGGCGGCCAAGGACTCGATCTTCGGCCAGTTGCGCAACTGCATGGACCTGGCCGTGCTGGCCGCGTTGATCGAGCGCGAGAATCTCACGGCCAAGGCCGGTTGGAGCATGCCGTTGCTGATGGACGCTTCGCTGCCGGTCGAGGAATACCACGCCCCGCAGCACGTCGATTCGATGGCCACGGCCGTCAACAAGAAGGGCGCCTGGGTGCTGAGCATCTCCGGCGGCGTGTTCATCAACCCTTGGGCGCCGCTCGAGCAGGCCAAGGCCGGCCCCCAACTGGCTCCGCTGCGAGCCGAGGCCGCCGCGCCGGGCAAGCAGTGGTGGTGGAACTAGGTTCCGCCTCGCAAGGCGTCGTACCTCGTAAACTAGCCCGAAGCGCGAGCGAGGGTCGCCATGGCAGTGGTTTTGCGCCGCGCCAACGACCCTCGCTCGCGCTTCGGGCTGGTGCTATGACGAGACACACCTGCTCGTTGACCTACGCGCTCTGCGGCGCGAGCCATTCGCGGTAGAAGTAGTACGCCGCCAGGCCGAAGCCGATGGCCACGATCAGGCCGCGCACCAGGGACTTGTTCAACCGCTTGGCCGTGTGCGCGGCCACGTACCCGCCGACGATCGACGAGACGGCCATCGCTCCGGCAAACGGCCAGTGCACCTTGCCGCTGAAGGCGAACACCACGACGCTGGTGCCATTGATCGACAGGTTCAACAGCACCTTCACGGCATTCATGCGGTGGATGTCTTCCATGCCCATGATCGCCAGGGCCGCCAGCATCAGGATGCCGATGCCCGCGCCGAAGTAGCCGCCGTAAGTGGCCACCAGGAATTGAAAGAACAACACCGCGGCCAGCACCCCGGCCGCATGGCGAGCAAGTCCCGCGTGCTCCGCCTCCGGCGCGTGGGAGTGTTCCGAACGGATCCAACGGGAGATGCGCGGCTGCAAGGCAAACAGCAGCGCCGCGGCCAGGATCAGCCAGGGCACGGCGGCCGCGAACGACTCGCTCGGCAGTTGCACCAGCAGCAGCGAGCCCAGCAGCCCTCCGACGATGCTGGGCAACAACAGCAGCACGACCCGGCGGCGTTCGTGGCGAATCTCATCGCGATAACCCGCCAGGGCTCCGATGGCGCCCGGCACGAGCGCCACGGTGCTGGTGGTGTTGGCCATTACGGCCGCGGCGTTCGTTCCGCCGAGCGCCGCGTAGAGCGCCGGAAAGGTGAGCAGCGTTCCGCCGCCGGCAATCGCATTGACCGCGCCGGCCATCGCGGCCACCAGACACAAGAGCGCGTAGTCTGCGAGCAAAGCTTTCCTTTCACGCCATCGGCGGCGTGGCACGAAGAAAACGCCGAGTATATCGGGCGCCGCCCGATGCATCTAGCAAGGTATCGCCGTGCTGCGCGCGATTGACCGTCGCCCAGCGGCATCGTAGGATTCCGCGCAGAGAAGCTTCCGCACCTCAGGCGAACACGCCAGGAGTACGCCATGCACGCCAACCCCAAAGACTCGGGCGGAAAAGCGCCGCAAGATCCGCGACACGAGCCCAAGCAGAAAGATGCTCCGAAGCCCGAGCAGGACGTCGTCGAAGAAGCCTCGGACGAGTCGTTTCCCGCCAGCGATCCTCCGGCCTGGACCGACACCTCGGCCAGCCGCGACAATTGACAACGTAGCCTAGACAGTCGGCTCAGTCGCCCTGCCCTAGCGCCAGCACCCACTGCTGGAAGTCGCGGTCGAACTGGTCCAGGTCGACCCCGGGCAACACGGCGGCCAGCGTCTTCTGCCCGTACGGGTCGTGGGCGTGATCTCGGCGAAACGCACGATAGTACTCTGCCAGCAAACCCTGCTGCTGCATGTAGAGACAGAAGTAGCGGGCCTGTGCGTAGTTGGTTCCCTCGCCGGGACCGCGAAAGCGCGGGTTGGCCATCATCTCGGCCAGCGAATCGAGCCGGCCATCGCGCACCACTTCCTGCAGTCCGGCCAGCCGCCAGTTGACCAGTCCCTCGATCCACGGCTCGCCGCCGCGCGATCCGAAGCGCGACTGCTCGTGCAGGCTGGCCAGCCCTTCGTTGAGCCAGTCGGGCAAATCGGGAAAGTCGAAGTCGGCAAGCGCGTGCGTCAGCTCGTGCAGCAGCGTGCCCGAGCCGGTGCCGATGTTCAGCACCAGCGTCCGTCGTCGCGGCTTATAATAGCCGTAGATCGAAATGCCCCGCTCGCCGAACAGCTCCTCGCAGTAGCGGTTGTAGCTGTCTTCGTTGCGAAACAGCAGCACCGTGATCGGATCCGAGGGCGGGGTGGCGAAGTACGTGCGATACATCGCAAGCACGGCCGGGGCCATCGTGCGGTCGTAGAGTTGCTCGACTTCCGCGCGCGACAGATCGCTGCCCAAGACAAACGGCGAACGTACGACCACCTGGCACTCGCTGCCCAACATCGCCTCGAGCTGGCGCCCCGTTTCCAGGGCGCGTCCGGAAAGCGGCGATGGTTGGGGTGCCGGCGTCGCGGTTGTGATCTCCGGCGCCGCTCGATCGGCCTGCACGCCAAGCACCCGATTGGGTGCCACGATCGGGGGCGGTTCGGATTTAAACCACGCACAAAGGGCCCACGACGACCCGAGGATCGGGAGCGGTCCCAGGATCAGGATCAGCAGTCGAATGCGATTCACGGCGGCGCGGTTCACGGGCTGGGGGTCGACGATGGCCGTCATGCTTCAACCTAGTGCAGGGCTGCCGTGCCCACAAGCGCGCCGAGCGGCACGTTTCGTCCCGAACAGCCGATTGGTCTGCCACGGGCCGCTACAACCGATTCGAGCGCACGAACTCGACGAACGCAAACAATCGCTCGCTGCCGCCGCCAGACGGCGCGCCGTTTGCAGCCTGATCATGTTGCGTAAACCGCACAAAAACTGCCGATCCGACATCGCGGCAGTGCTAGACTTTCGAGAAGCAGCTCAGAGAAGTGTAAGGGGCTGTTGCGATTGAACGACCGCGTTTGCCCCTTCGCCGCAATGTTTGTCGAAGGGGTTTTTCGTTCATCCCAGGTATAAGGAGAGTGACCATGCCTAACCATCGAGCCGCCATTGGCACGCACGCCAAGAATGCCGTCAGCGAAATGCAGCTGGAAGCCAAGAACATTGGCAACCGCGCCACCGAGCGGGTCAGCGAGATTCGCGAGACCGCTCGCGAGAAGTGCACCACGATGCAGAACGACCTCGAAAGCCGCATCACGACCAACCCGCTCAAGGCGGTGTTGATCGCGGCCGGCGTGGGTGCCCTGCTCGGTTTCCTCTGGCGGCGGTAGAACGGTCCGCAGGAAGCACAAGGGGTGCATGATGCCCGTCGACCGACAAGATCCCCCTGCCGATGACCAACGCGCCGGCGGCACGGGTCCCGAAGCGTTCTTCCGCCTGCGCGAGCAGCTCGACGAGTTGGTCGAGTACGGTTGGACCTACGTCTCGGCCCGCGCCGACGCGATCGGGGTCGGCTTGCGCCGCCTCGGCCTGCTGGCCGTGGTGGCTCTGGTGGCGCTGGTGATTTTCTGCGCGATGCTGGCCACGGCCACCGTGGTCGGCATCGTCGGTTTGGCGCTGCTGGTCGGTGAGGCCCTCGGTTCGGCCTGGGCCGGCTACGCCGTGACGGGCTTTGGCCTGCTGGCGCTGACGATGATCTCGCTGTTGGTCGGCGTGGCCCTCTTGCAGCGCCGCTTCCGCAGGAGCACAAAGAAGAAATATGAGCGACGACACCAAGCACAACGAGCCCGCTTCGGACGCGACGTCACCGGCGCGGCCGGAGGAGCTCAGCGAAGCTGAGTTTCTCAATCACGAGGCCGAAAGCGCCCGCGAGGCCGTGACCGAGACGATCGCCGGCATCCGCGCAAGCGCGGTCCGCGTCTGCGACGTGCGCGGCTGGGCCAGGCGTTTCCCCTGGATCACGCTGGGCGCCGCCACCGCCGCGGGCTTCCTGGCCACCACGGCATTGCGCCGCAGCCGCCAGCCCAAGCGCCGCGACGAGGAAGATCCTGCGCTGCTGGAGCGTATTCTCATCGACGAGCAGATCGCCAACCGCCTCCGCGAACTGGCCGCCGAAGACAAGGCACCTAAAAAGCGCGACAGCGCCGTGCAGGACACGCTCGGCATCCTGCTCAAAACGTTCGGCCCTGCCGTGCAATCCGCCATCACTTCCGCCCTGGCCGCCAAAGCCGCCGCGGCCGAAGCGGCGCAGCAAGTGGAAGACGCACCGCCGGCTGAGGACGAGCCGGAAAAGGCGCGCTAGCCAACGCGGCGAAGACGGGTCGAAGGGCGCGGGCCGGTTTCACTCTCCGCGTCGGCAGGCCGCTCCTGGCCTACGACAATTCACCCAGCGGGGCCGATGCGTACATCGAAGCGGCAAAGCAGGCCTTCCGCCGCGACCACAGCTTGCTGGCTAAGCTGATCGACGAGGCTCTCCACCGGAGCCGTTGAGAATGGCCTCCAGATCGCGACGGATCGATTGGCGCAAGGCCTCGTCGAATGCCGGCAGACCTTCGATCATGCTGTTGCGTTCAGTCACGTCCAGAATTCGAGCGATACACTCTGCGTCTTCGCGCAGGTAAGGCGACGTTTCTCGGAGCGGGCGGCCAGTACCGTTGGCAGGATTCATATTTGGATTATACCACGTCCCCTGCGCCAGTCGGCAGCCCAACCTACCCGCCGCCAATGGCCGGCAGGAAGTGAATCTCGCTCTGCGGTCCCACCGGCGCGAGCATTCCGCGCGAGGCGATGGCCCCGTCGATCGACACGGCCACGCCGGCCGCGATGCCGCCATCGTCGCCCAGTCGCTCGGCGATGCCCGGAAACCGAGCCTCTAGCCCGCGGGCGATCTCACGCAGCGTGGCCCCTTCGATCTCGACCGATTCGACGTCGGCGGTCAGGTCGCGCCATTGGGTGGGAATGAAAACGGTCGCCACGTGTCCACCGTGCGTGCGTCGGGCTACTTCTGCATCGCGGCCCACAGCTTGGGCGGCGACATGGGCAGTTCCTGCATCCGCACGCCCGTGGCGTGATAGACGGCTACGGCCATGGCGGCCGGCGGCGGCACGATCGGCGTTTCGCCCACGCCCCGCACGCCGTAGGGGTGCGCCGGGTTGGGCACTTCGACGATGATCGTGTCGATGTGCGGAACGTCGAGCGCCGTGGGCATGCGGTAGTCGAGATAGCTGGCGTTGGCCATGCGGCCTTCGCCGTCGAACACGTACTCCTCGTTCAACGCCCAGCCGATCCCCTGCACCGCCCCGCCCTGCATCTGGCCTTCGACGTAGCTGGGATGGATGGCCTTGCCGGCATCCTGAATGGCCGTGTAGCGCAGCACGGTCACCTTCGCCGTGTCGGGGTCGACCTCCACGTCGACGATGTGCGTGCCGAAGCCGTTGGTGGGCCCCTCGGGATTGACCGTGGCGCGTCCGACGACCGGACCGCCGGTCTGGCTCAGCTTGCCGGCCAACTCGGCGAAGGTCATCCGCTTGTCCTTGGTCTTGAACTCGCCGTCGACGCTCTCGACCTCGGCGGCGTCGCATTCCCACAGGATCGCCGCCCGCTCGCACATCTGCCGCAGGATGTCGCGCCCCACTTCGTAGGCGGCCAGCCCCGTGGCGAAGGTCACGCGGCTGCCTCCGGTCACGTCGGTGTAACCCACGCTGTCGGTATCGACCACCTTGGGGTGCACGGCCTCGGCCGTGATGCCCAGCGTTTCGGCCAGTTGCATGGCGACGCTGGTGCGCGTGCCGCCGATGTCGGTCGAGCCTTCCAGCAGGCTCACCGTGCCGTCGGGGTTCACGTTGGCCGCGGCGCTCGACTTCAGCCCGATGTTGAACCAGTAGCCGCTGGCGATGCCGCGTCCGCGGTTCTTGCCTTCTAGGGGCGACTTCCAATGGTCGCTGGCCTTGGCCGCTTCGAGCGTCTCGATGAAACCCACCCGTGGATAGACTGGACCGTCGACGCGGCGCGTGCCTTCCTTGGCGGCGTTCTTCAGACGGAACTCGATCGGGTCGATGCCCAGCTTCTCGGCCAACTCGTCGATGACCGACTCGCAGGCAAAGGCCGCCTGCGTGGCGCCGGGGGCGCGGTAGGCCTGGGTCTTGGGTTTATTGTCGAGCACGTCGTAGCCGTCGACCCGCGCGGCGGGAAACTCGTAGCAGCTAAACACGCACATGCACCCGGGGCCGATCACGCCGCCGGGAAACGCGCCGGCATCGTACGCCAGCCAGGCTTCGCCCGCGGTGAGCTTGCCGTCTTTCGTGGCCCCGATCTTCACCCGCATCGACGAGCCGGGCGTGGGCCCCGTGGCTTCGAACACTTCGTCGCGGCTCATCACCATCTTCACCGGCCGCCCGCACTTGCGGCTGAGCATCGCGGCCACCGGCTCGAGATACACGGCGATCTTGCCGCCGAAGCCGCCGCCGATCTCGCACGGCACGACGGTCACCTGTGAAATTGGCACCTGCAACAGCTCGGCTGTCTGCTGCCGGGCGGTGAACGAACCCTGTGTCGAGGTCCAGATCGTCAGGTGGCCGTCCTGGTTCCACAGCGCCGTCGACACGTGCGGCTCGATATAGCCCTGGTGTACGCTCGCGGTCTTGAACTCGCGCTCGACCACCAGGTCGGACCCTGCGAAGGCGTCCTCGACGTCGCCCTTTTCGAAGTGGATGTGGGCCGCGATGTTGCTTGGCTTGTCCGCTTTCTTGCCCATCGACTTGGTGTAGACGTCGTCGTGCAATAGCGGCGCGTCGTCCTTCATCGCGTCGAGCACCCAGGTCACCGCCGGCAGCGGCTCGTACTCGACCTTGATCAGCGAGAGCGCCTCTTGGGCCACGTGCGGGCTGGTGGCCGCCACCGCTGCGACGGCGTGCCCTTTGTAAAGCGCCTTGCCGTGGGCCAGCACGTTGGCGCCCAGGTGCGCGAGGTTCACCGCGCCCTCGCCCAGGTCGGCGATCTTGTCCTGCAAGTCGGGAAAATCGGCCGAGGTGGTCACGGCAACCACGCCGGGCAGCTTCGCGGCCGCCGAGGTGTCGATCGACTTGATCACCGCGTGCGCGTGCGGACTGCGGAGAATCTTGCCGTGGACCATGCCGTTCAAGCGCAGGTCGGCGCCGTAGATGGCCCGGCCGGTCACCTTGTCGGCACCGTCGTGCCGCACCGGGCGCGTGCCGATCACTTTGTATTTCCTGGGATGCGATTCCGCTTGGGCCATGGCCTCGTGCTCCCGCGCTGTTCGTGGCGCGCTAGGGGTTGTTTGTGGGTCTTCAGGTGGCTTGCTTCTGTTGCTGCCGCGCGGGGCTGCCGTTCGTGGTCGTCGAGGCGCCGCGGGCTTCGGCCGCCATCCGTTTTCCGGCATCCTGCACGGCGCGAATGATCTTGTCGTAGCCGGTGCAGCGGCAGAGGTTGCCGGCCAACTGAAAGCGAATTTCGTGCTCGCTGGGCGTCGGGTTGCGATCGAGCAGCGCCTTGGCCGTGACGATGAAGCCCGGCGTGCACACGCCGCATTGCAAGGCCGCCTCTTCCAAAAAGCACTGCTGAATGGGGTGCAGGCGGGAGTCGTCGGCGATGCCTTCGACGGTGGTGATCTCGGCTCCTTCGGCTTCGACGGCCAGCACCAGGCAGCTATCGACCGGCTGCCCGTCGAGCAGCACGGTGCAGGCGCCGCAGTTGCCGTTGTTGCAGCCTTCCTTCGAGCCGGTCATTGCCAGGTTGTCGCGAAGCACTTCCAAAAGGCTTTGGCGAGCTTCGCAAAGAAACTCCATCGGCTCGCCGTTGATCGTCGTCGCAACGTGCGTTTTCTTGGCCACGGGTGATCCTCGGTTGACGTGTGGAAGGGATGAGTCGTTCGCGGCCCCTAGCCGCGGGCCCGTTCGACGGCGATGGCCAACGTGCGCTGGGTCAGTACGCCCGCCAGGTGCTTGCGATATTCGCTCGTGCCCCGCTTGTCGCTGATCGGCCGGGCCACCTGGCTGGCCAGTTCGCCGGCCTTGGCAAAGGTTTCGCTGGTGGCCGGCTTGCCGGCCAGAAAGCTGCTGGCCTCGGTCGCGGCCAAGGGCGTGGGTGCGACTGCGGCCAAGGCAATCGAGGCTTTTTCGATCGTGTCGCCCGCGGCAGTGAGCTGCACCCAGGAGGCGGCCCCCACCACGGCGATGTCCATTTCGTTGCGGGGAATGAACCGCATGTAGGCCGACGAGGCGTGCTCAGCCGGCGGCGGAAACTCGAGCGACACGAGCAACTCGCCCCGCTGCAAGACGTTCTTCCCCGGCGCGGTGCAAAACTCGCTCGCCTTCACCGTGCGCCGTCCGCCGGGACCTGCCAGGTGGCAGACCGCGTCGTGAACGACGAGCGGCGGAATCGAGTCGGCCGCCGGCGACGAATTGCAGAGGTTGCCCCCGACGCTTGCGCGACTTTGGATCTGCCAGCCGCCGATGATGCGGGCCGCGTCGGCCAGCCCGGGATAGGCCACGGCCACGTCCTTATCGCCGTAGATGCGATGGCACGGCACCGCAGCCCCCAGCCGCAGACCCTGCTCGGGGCTGAACGACATGGTCATCAGCTCGGGAATCTTCTTGACGTCGACCACCAGGTCGGCCGAGCGGAGCCCCTCGCGCAGCTGCACGATCAGGTCGGTGCCGCCGGTCAGCACCCGGGCCTGGTCCCCCTTGGCCGCCAGCAGGCTCACTGCCTCGTCGACGGTCGTGGCCGATTGAAATTCGAATTCTTTCACGTGGCGTTTCCCCGAGGTTGGTAGGCGGGCGCGCTTCCGCGCAACAGCAACCAATATGAGGCTTTACGCGCGGGACTGTCAAGCGAGTGGATGGTGGCGTGGGCTCTTGTGGTGAGGTGCTCGCGCGGGCGGGCGGATTGTCCCGGCTATGCTCGCTGGCGGCGCAAGCCGATTCCAATCACACATGCTGCTGCTCCAACGGCCGCCAGGATCGCAGATGTCGGCTCCGGGATGGACGCGTTGTAGTGATACTCGATCACTTCTGGCTCCAGAGGCGTGCCGTAAATCGCAACCTCGTCTAGAACACCGTTGAAGGGCTCGAAGCTGGATACGCCGTCGGCCATCGGGTTCCGTCCAATCTGAAACGCGCTGGAACTCGCGACGATTGCACCGCTGCTGGGGAATGCCTCGAACGGCTGCCCATTGAGATAAAACGACGGCGCCGAGAGTGCATCAACGACGACGGCCACGTAAAACCATTCGTCCGCGATCACAACGTCCGAAGTGCGGTAGTCTTCGACGCCGAACGCGCTGAAGATCAAGTGAGAATCTTCGATTCCCAGTCCGTATCCTTCGCCAAACGATCCGCCATAGAACCGGTTGCTCAAGATGCGCTGTGTGCCGCCAACGGCGGCTGTTTTAAACCACGCTTCGATGGTGAACGAGTGGGTCAGGTCTAAGAGCGGTTCATAGCCAATGTCAACGAACCCGCCATTGAATCCGTCGCCGATGAACGTGGCAGCGGTATTGGTTGAACTCTGGATCGCGCCGGCGGCCCCCGGAGTCACAGAGCTCAGATATGTACCATCGAGGTTGTTGGATCCGCTATCCAATGCTGTGGAAGCGCTGGCTGCCTCCCCCAGCCGCCAGTATCCAATCGGCCCATTGGAGAGAACCGCCGAAGAGTACGGATCAGCGATAGCGTAGCTGGGCAGTGCGAGGGCCCAGCAGGCGAACACGATTGCTGGTTTCATTAGCGTCACCTCTACCAGAGTATTGGTTGCCGAGGGCCTCATCATAGCATGGCAGCCAGATGGAAGACGCTCGGATTATGACGTTGTAGCGACCGCGCTGATGAACAGGCCCAGGAACTACCACCCGATCGCGCAGGCCTTCTTTCCAAACCTCAGTCCCCCGCTTCGGCCAGCGGGCTGGGCTGGCGGACGTGGATCACGACCGGGGCCGAGCATTGTCCGCCGGCCTGGAGCGCGCGGGCGTAGCATTGACGCGTGGCCTCGGGCACCCACTTGTCGGCGGTGATGAAGATCTCGCGCTCGTTCTCGCCCTTGGGCATCAACACGCCCGAGAGGCCGATGTTGTCGACGATCACGCCGTGGGGCATGTTCTCGACCTCGAACTTCACCAGGTCGTCGTGGCCGTTGCGCTCGACGATCAGCTTGGCGGTGATGGTCGAACCAGGCGCGACGACCAACTCGGCCGGCTCGAGCCTGACCAGCAGCTTTGGCTTGCCGGTCAGCTTGAGCTTGTCGAAGCCGCTCACGGGCTTGACGATCTCCGCGCTGCCCACTTGGGCCTTGGCGCGGACCTCGACCTTGGCGATCGCCTCGTCTGCAGGCTGCTTGGCGTCCGGCTCGGCGAAGATCACGCCCTTGGCCTCACGGTGCCCGGCCTGCACCACGATCGGCGAGGACACGCGAAAGCCCTCCGGCACGTTCGTCACGTCGACGTGCACTTCGCCGTCGAACCCGTCGATGCGGGTGACCGTGAGCACGAACTCGGTGCCGCTGCCGGCGGCCACGTTGTCGCCGCCGCGAAGCGCCACGTTGAAGTCGGGCGTTGGCGGTCGAACCGTCAGCCGGTAGGCGAAGCGATCGCCGCCGTAACCCCGCGCGTCGCGCACGCGCACCAGGTAGCTGCCGTCGGCAGGCGCCGTGAACGTCAGCCGCGAGTCGCTGCCGATGCGGCGCTGGGCATCGTCGTCGTTCGTGTAGTACACCGGAAAGATCGGCAGGCCGGTCGAGATCAACTGCGATCCCGGCTCGTGCGGTTCAACGATGTAGCACGGTTCGTCGACGGCGTGCACCGTGGCACTGGTGTCGTAGTACAGCAGCCGCTTGCCGCCGTCGCCTTCGTAGAACAGAAAGCCCGAGTCGGGTCCGCGCGGCGAGCGGAACAGCTTGACCACCTCGCCGTTGATGTAGAGCAACTGGTTGAGCTGCATCTCTTCCCAGTTGGTCAGCCGGCAGTCGCGGGTGACGCTGTCGATGCCGCGGAAGGTGACCGTCGAATCGCGCACCGCCTGCAGCAGCACGCGCTCGACCGGCGAGCCGTCCTCGTGCAGCACTTCGACCACGGTATCCACCGGCGACCCCCGGCGGGCCGCGTCGGTTTCGACGATCCAGGTCTGGCCCGCCTTGCTCTCGAAGCGGAAGTAATCATTGTCGCCCAGCGCGTCGGTACTCTCGTCGGCCGGCTGTAAGCGGCCGCCGACCGTCGCGGGCAGGTCGATCGCCGTGGCGGCCTCGGGCGTGTCGTTCGGCTCGACTTCCAGCTTTTCGGGCAGCGTGCCGACAACGACCTTGAGCGGTTCGCGCACGCGATACTTCGCGGCGTCGATCGGCACGGTCAACTCGCCCGAGTCGCCGGCTGGCACGTTCACTTTCAAGTCTTGCGGCAAATTGAACCCGGTCACCTCGACCTCGGCCGCCTCGCCGGCCGGTACGCTTAAGGGATAAACGCCCGTGGGCACCGGCAGCACGCCATAGGAGAGCCGGTAGGTATGTTCCTTGCTCCCCTCGAGCATCAGGTCGCTGAGTTGAACCACGTAGCGGCCGTCGGCCGGAATCCGGTAGGCCAGTAGCGGGTCGCTCGAGCCGCCGAAGTCGTTGTTGTCGGCCAGCACGCGGCCCCGGGCGTCGAACAGGGTCACCACCACGTTGGCCTTCGAGCCCAGGCTCGCGGCGCTGACGTCGAACACCAGCTGCTGCCCTGCCCGGGCATCGAAGGCAAAGTGATCGACGTCGCCGCGCTTGGCCAGCGTGCCCCAGACCTGCGCCGCGGGCGGAGTCGCCTCGGCATCGGCGAGCGCATCGTTCGGCTCGGCCTCTTGGACTTGCGGCAGCTCATCGACAAAGAGGCGATGCCTCGTGCTCTCACCACCGGCGGAAGTCACCCACAGCTCGTAGCGTCCCCGCGGCAGATCGGCGGCCGGCTCGACTTCGATCTTGAGTTGCTTGCCGCTGGGCCGCTCGATGATCCGCGCCGCCAGCTTGTCGTGGCTCGCCTTGATCTCAGTGGCCTCGGCCAAGTGCTTGCCGGCGAGCGTCAGGCGGGTCTTGGCACCGCTTTGCACACCCTGGCGGGAGAGGCTGGCCAGTTCCGGCTTCGGCGGCGGCGGCGTAGGAATAACCTGGCCGCTTTCCGCCTCGTAAAACTCCAGGCTGCCGTCGAGCCGTCCCACGGCGATCGTCTTCCCGTCGGGCGTCAGCGCCAGGGCCGGGGCCCAGTCGCTTTGAGCGAGCAGGCGCTTCTCGGTCATCGTTTCGGCTTCCCACACCTTCACCGTGCGGTCCTCGCCGGCCGAGACCAGCGTCTTGCCGTCGGCCGAGAACACCAGATTCACCACTGCCGCCTCGTGGGCGAATCGGGCATAGACGAGCGGGTTCGTGTTTTCCTTCGCGTCGGGACTGATGTTCCAAACGCGAATGCGGTTGTCCACGCCGCCGGCGGCCACGCGCTTGCCATCGGGACTGAAGGCGACGCAATACTGCTCCTTCGTCGGCTGGCCGAACGTGTCGAGCCGCTCTCCGCCGGCCACGTCCCACAGCTTGACCGTGCGGTCGCCGCTGGCGCTGGCCAGCACCTTGCCGTTGGGCCGAAATGCCAGGTCGAACACCGCGTCGTTGTGGCCGGCCAGCGTCCGCAGTTCCTTGCCCGCGAGGTCCCAGAGCTTGATCTGCTGGTCGTAGCTGCTGGTGGCCAGCAGCTTGCCGTCGGGGCTGATCACGGCCGCATACAGGCTGTCGTTGTGTCCTTCGATCGTGGCCGCGGGCTTGGCATTTTCCACGTTCCACACCCGCACCTCGCCCACCACGCCGGGCTGGCCGCCGGCGGCCACCAGGCGCTTGCCGTCGGCCGAGAACCGCACCGAGTTGATCCGCCCGCGATGCGGACCGAGCTTCACGAGCAGGGTGCGCTCGGGCATCGCCAGCAACTCGATCGTGTCGAACCGGGCCACGGCCAGCGTCTTGCCGTCGGGCGCGAACGCGACCGAGGTGACCGCTTCGTGCACCGGCACGGTGGGCTCGATTTTGGGAACCTTCAACGGTACCGGATCGGGAGCCGGGCCGGTCGATGCCTTGGCCCCCGCATTGATCCAGGCGACGAGCACGGCGATCTCTTTGTCAGACGGCTTCTCGTTATCCTCCGGAGGCATGGCCGGTTCTAGCTTGCCGGTGAGCACGCCGATCAGCCGGCTCTCGTCGGCCTTGCCCGGCACGATGGCCGCGCCGCTGGCGCCGCCGGCCACCAGGCCCTTGTGGCTTTCGAGCACCAACTCCGCCTCGGGAGCGTCGGCACTGTGGCAGGCGGCGCAATACGTTTGCAGGATCGGAGCGACGTCGCGATTGAAGTCCGGTGCCGCCGGCTCGTCCGCCGCCCGGGCCACGGTGCCCAACGACCAAATCAACGTCGAAAGCAACAACGCCTTGCGAATCATGTATCCAGTCCGCCTGTGCTGAGTCTGACACTAGCCCGAAGCGCAAGCGAGGGTCATTGCGGTTCGTTGCGCTACTCACCCTCGCTTGCGCTTCGGGCTAGTGTCGTTATCAGTGTTCTAGTGTCGCTAGTGATTGAACAGAAACTCCTTGCTGCTGAGGATGCTCCAGTAGAGATCCTCGATCAGTTGCCGCCGCTCGGCTTGCGCGTCGTCGAGCGCGGCCAGTAGCTTGGCTTTTTCTTCGTCGGTGGGCCGGCGCACCAGCGCCGCCAGGTATGCCTCGTCGATGATCTCTTCGTTCGACATGCCGTCGGCTAGCATCTGTTCGAGGCGGTGGCCCTCGGCCGCCAGCTTCTGGTTGAGCGTGTCGCCGTTCGAAATGTGCAGCACCTGCACCATGCTGGGCATCGCGGTCCGCTCGCACTCGCAGGTGATGCTGCGCTCGGGGCGCCCGAACGACTTCAGAAAGTACGAGTCGACGTTCACGTCGGGCAGTTCGATCGCTCGCGTGCCGGGCGCGTATCCTTTGAACGGCGTGTCGGCCCCCGAGACCTGCGACAAGGCGTCGAGCAGCACCTCGGCCATCATCCGGCGCGGATAGTAGCGCGAGTAGAAGCGTTCGTCCGCGGCGTTGCCTTCCAGCGGCTTGCTGCTGCGGGCATAGGTGGCCGATTGCAGGATCACGCGCATCAGGGCCTTGACGTCGAAATCGTGCTCGACCAGGTAACCCGCCGCGGCATCGAACAGCGCGGCGTTGCTGGGCGGGTTGGTGAGTCGCAAGTCGTCGACGCTTTCGACCAATCCGACGCCGAAGAAATTCGCCCACACGCGGTTCGTGATCGCGCGGCTGAAGTAGGGGTTTTCGGGGCTGGTGAGCCAGTCGGCCAGGTGCACGCGGCGGTCGGCTTCGGCCTCCATCGGCACGGCCTCGCCGTCGAGCGGACGCGGCGGCTGCGGCTTGCCCGTGCGGGGCTGAATCCACTCGCCCGAGGTGACCGGATACACCACGCGGTTGCCGGTGCCGTCGGCCTCCTTCGAACGCACCCGGGCGAACAGGTTGGCCATGCCGTAGTACTGGTCGTTGGTCCACTTCTCCAGCGGATGGTTGTGGCACTTCGCACAGTTGATCGACATGCCCAGGAAGGCCACCGACACGGTCTCGGCCAGGTCCGGCGGGTCCTGGTGCAGCACGAAGAAATTGGCCGCGCCGTTCTCCAGCGTGCTGCCCGAGGCCGTCACCAGCTCGCGGGCGAACTGGTCCCAAGGCGTATTGGCGGCCACGTTGTTGCGAATCCAGTGGTAGTAGGCCCACATGGCCGGGGCGGGCAGCTTCTCGCTGTTCACGAGCAGCAGATCGCTCCACTTGTACGCCCAATAGTCGACGAACTCGGGCCGCTCGAGCAGGCTCTCGATCAACGTGTCGCGCTTTTCGGGCGATTCGTCGGCCAGGAAGGCTTCGGTTTCCTCGATCGTGGGCAGGGCTCCGATCGTGTCGACGAAGGCCCGGCGCAGAAACTCTGCGTCGCCGGCCGGCGGCGAGGGAGGCAGGTTCAGGTTCTCGAGCTTCTCGAGCACCAGCTCATCGATGAAGTTGCGACGCGGAGCCTCGGCGAACACGCTCGGATCGACCTGTTGCGGGTAGGCCACGCTAGTGGTGGCCATCACGTTCTGGCTCAGGTACCAGGCCTTGATGGCCGCTTCGCCGTGGCCGGCCACTTGCACGAGGCCCTGATCGTCGACCGTCGCCACTGATTCGTTGGTCGAGGTGAAGCGGGCCCAATGCGTCACGTCCTCGGCGCGGCCGTCGTCGAAGTGCGCCAGCACGATCAACTGCTGCTGGCTGCCGGGCTCGAGTACCGACGCTTTCGGCAGAAACTCCAAGCGCTCGATCCGCGCGTCGTCCTCCTGCGGACCGGGAGCGCCGGCGGCAATCCACTCGGCCAGCACGCGATACTCGAGCGAGTCGGGCGAGAAGCGCACCCCGCCCTTGTGCGGCACGGCGCCGGTCGGCTTCTCGAGCAGCAGGCTGCGGCCCGGATCACTGAGCACCACGCGGCGGGCCCGAGCCTGGCGGGTGATATAGAAGTAGTCGCTGCTGGGATCGAACGCCCCCAGCGAAAGCTTGAAGCCCTTCTTGCCGGCCAGCGCCCCATGGCACGCGCCCGTATTGCAGGCGGCCTTCGAGAGCACCGGCTCGACGTGATTGCGAAAACTCCAGCCAAAGGGCTCGCCCATCGCCACGACCGTCACTTCGGCCGCGGCGCTCTTCTCGCCGGCCGTTGCCGTGATGGTCGCCGTGCCGTTGGCTACCGGCAGGGCGACTCCGTCCTCGACCTTGACGACGGCCGGATCGCTCGATTCGAACTCGAGACCTTCGACCAACTGCCCCGTCGCGTTGTCGCCCTCGAACGATTCCAGCACCAGCGACTGCCGGGCCGCGGGGCCCGAAAGCGTGAATTCGCCGGGCAGCAGCTTAATCGTTTCGTCGGCGGTCGCCGCGTGAGCCCAAGCTCCGATCAACAGCGTTGTGAAGCCGAGGCGGAGTAGCGTGGATCGCGTGAACATTATTCTGACCTTCGCGGAGGCTGCGTTTGTTGGGGGCGGGTGGCTGTCCGTACGCGCTGCATCGAAGCGCGGAGGGCGTGCAACGCGGCGGCGTGGTCGTCTCGCGCACGTGCCGCGGGAAGACGCACGTCAAAACAACTCGTGAATCTCGTGCTTGCCGGTGTCGACCAAGGGGAACGGGCGTCCTTGCGGACCGGGGAGCTTGGTTTCCAGTTCGAGGCCCAGGCTGCGATAGATCGTGGCCACGACCTCGGGCGGCTCGACCGGACGCTCGGCCGGCACGCCGCCGATCGGATCGCTGCGGCCCACGACGCGTCCGCCCTGGATGCCGCCGCCGGCGAAGTACACGCTCCAGCATTGCGGCCAGTGGTCGCGCCCGCCGGCCGGATTGACGCGCGGCGTGCGTCCGAACTCGGCCAGGTTGCAGACCAAGGTGTTTTCCAGCATGCCGCGCTCGACCAGGTCTTCGAGCAACGCAGCGTATGCCTGGTCGTACATCGGGGCGACGATGTCACGCATGCCCTCGATCGACGTAAACGGCGACGAGCCGTGAATGTCCCAGGTGACTTCGTTAAACACGGTCAGGAACGTATTGACCGTGACGAACCGCACGCCGGCCTCGATCAACCGCCGCGAGAGCAGACAGCATTGCCCGAACCGGTTCATGCCGTACCGCTCGCGCACTTTCTTGGGTTCCTTCGACAAGTCGAAGGCCGCGCGGGCCTCGGGGCTGGTCATCATGCGGAAGGCCGCGTCGAAGCTGCTGTCCAAGAGTTGAGCGCTGTCGCTGGCCTCGAAGTTGGACACGGTCTCGTCGACGATCGAACGCAGTTTGCGCCGCCGCTCGAGCCGCGCTTCGCCGATTTCCGGCGGCGGCAACAGGTCGGGCACCTTGAAATTCTCTTTCGAGGGATCGGCCATCAGCGCGAACGGGTCGTATGCCTTGCCCAGAAAGCCGGCGTCCTGGCCGTGCGGCAGGTTGCCGCCGGTGGGGCCCATCGGCTCGGGCAGGATCACGTGCGCCGGCAGGTCGGTCTTGCGGCCGCGCAAGAACGCCAGCGCACAGCCGGCGTGCGGCGTGTTGATGCCGCCGGTAAACAACCGGCCCGTCTGCATCATCTGGTGTCCGGTATCGTGCACCGCGGCGGCCGTGTGATAACAACTCCGCACCAGCGAAAACCGGTCGGCCAACTCGGCGTGGCGGGGCAAAATCTCGGAGATCTGCATGCCGGGGGCCTTGGTCGAAATCGGCTTGAACGGCCCGCGAATCTCGGCCGGCGCGTCGGGCTTCATGTCGAACAGGTCGAGTTGGCTGGGCGCGCCGAGATTAAAAATCATGATCACGCTGCGCTCGTCGTGCTTGTCGTCGACGGCGCCGGCGGCCTTGGCGGCCATCAGGTCCGTAAGCGACAGGCCGATGGCTCCCAGCGAGCCGACTTGCAGGAAGTCGCGCCGCGAGATGCCGTCGCAGGTGTGGGCCTGGCCTTTTCCGGTCACATGGAGCATGGCGAGAAACTCGGCGGGGGTGATGGTGGAAGGCGCTACAGTGCGCACGCGCACCGCCCGGTTAGACTAACACAGCTAGCACGCAAGATCAACTAGTTGAAACACTTGCGCGCAGCCGCCGCAGTGCCGCGAGTTAGCCAACCGCGTCCGCGCCTACGCCAGCCCACCAGGACGAAGCCCACAAGCGCCATGCCGCCCAGCACCAGGGCCGACGGCTCGGGCACGGGGAGCAGATAGTCGATCGAGTTGAGAAATAGGTTCTCTGCATTCGGCAAGTCCCACAGGCTGGCAAACGGCGATGAATCCGCGAGGATCACGACCCGGCCGCTGCCTGGCGCGATGGCGTCACGTTCGATGGCGGCCAGCACCGGAAAGTTGCTCCCCAAGTGCCTGGAGATCGGGGTGGCGTAGGGGCCAATGACGTGGAGGTACGCAAGGCCATCCAAGATCAAGCCGCCCGATGAGCCGAAGGGTCCGTTGACCAGCGGGTGGTCGTACTTGTCGTCATAGGGGATGGCGTTCTGCCAGCCCACTCGGCCGTCGTCCTGCTGGGCCATGCCGAACGTATTGAGCAGCGACAGCGAAGCAGTGAGAAACGGCCCATACCCTTCGGCGACAAGCAGTGCCGTTCCCCCGCCTTCGACGTAGTCGAACAGCGCCCTGCGCTCGAAGAAATGGAGCGGCGTGATCCCGGTGTCCCGATCCGCCACAGAACTGAGAATCACCGTGTCGACGCCGGCCAGAAATTCTGACGTCAAGGTGGGCGTCGTGGCGTAGGTCGCATCCGGGAAATGGGTCAACAGCGACTCGCGGCTCTTCACCGTCAAGCTGCCCGTGGCAATGTTGGCCGTCGTCGCGCGGGAAGTGTCGAACACACCGATCACGAATTCGGCCGACGCGGTCGAGGCAGTCGCGGCGAACAGGCAGGCACTCGCCACAACGCAAAGCAATCGAAAAGGTCGTTTCATTAGCCTTCCAGGTAGCGTCGGAGGTGGGTGTCAATCACGCGTGGAACAACGTGGCACACGCTGTCAGACTCGGCGGCAGCGTCGCGTTCGTACTACCGCAACGAGGCCCGCGACCGCCATACCGCCCAGCACGCGGCCACTCGGCTCGGGCACCGGCGCCAGATAGGCCAGGGTGTTAAGCAGCATGGTCTCGGTATAGCGAGAGAAACCGCCGTCGGCAGTATCCACAAATGGTGATCCGTCGCCGATGATGACCACGCGTCCACTGCCAGGCGCGATGACGCCCGCTTCGATCACGGCCAACGCTGGCTGACGGCCGATCTGCAGCCGGGCGAGCGGGGTGGCATAGGGACCTAGGTCGGTGAAAATCCCCGTACCAAGAATTGGAATCGGCGGCGCTACTCCGAACGGCCCGTCGAATATCGGATGCGCGGGATTCGTGGGGGCTGCAACGAGGATGTCGCTCATCCCGTCGTCTTCGATCGTGACGCCGAATGGCGCGACGATTGATTGTGCCGCAGCCAGATGGGGAGTGAACCCCTCGGCGATCAGAAAGGCGGTGCCACCGCCCTGCACGAACTCGAACAGCGCCGTCTGCTCGCTCGCGCTCAGCGGGCTAATACCGGCGTCTTCCGTGTCGGTCGAACAGACGGCGACCATGTCCACGCCGTTGAGAAACTCCGGCGTCAACGTGGGACTCGTCGCGTAGGCTGCCCCGGCAAAGTTGGTCAGGAACGCCTGCCGTGCTTCTTCGTTGACGGTGCCCGAGGCAATGTTCGTTGTCGAGGCCCGCGAGGTGTCGAATACCCCCATGACATATCCGGCGTGCGCCCCGTGGGCACTGCCGAGCCAAACCAGCACCCCGGCGGCGGCGATGGCTGTCCTTCGAATTGCAAGGCTCTCCGACATGCTCCGCGGCCTCTCCCAATCGAACCGTTCGCGACACGATCGCCCAAATTGCCTCTAGGCAATGTATCAAGGCGCATACCGTGCGGCAACCATTTTGGCCGGCACAGGCCCCCAGGACGAGTTGGCCGAAGCGCAGCGGAGACTCGGGCGAGATCTAGCGCGATTCGCCCGGCGATGGGCGCGAAGCGACGTCGGCCCGGTCGCGGCCCAGCAGCAGCACGTGTTCGTCCTGGCCGATCTGTCGACGCGATTCGAGCACGACCACGTCGGCGGGCAACTGGCCGTGCAGCTTCTTGAATTGGCCCTCGTTGGTGATCACGAAGGCATCGGCCGGATGGGCTGCGAAGAATTCGCCCACTTGCTCCGGCGAGTCGATCTTTTCGACCGTGGTGTCAGTGTAGTAGACGTGGCTGGGGCGGAAATGGCGAAAGGCCTTCACGGCGGCCGGCCGGCCCGCGGTGTCAGCGGCGATCCGCTCGGCGAACGCCGGACCGTCTTGATAGCGATCGACGTACGGGGCCAGAAAGCCGAGCATGGCGATCCACATCGCCGCTCCGGCCGCGGCCATCGTCCAGGCCGAGCGACGCGCTTGCTGCCGCTCGCTATAGATCCAGCCGACGATGGCGGCCGCCAGCGGAATCGCGCCCAGAGCTCCCAAAAACCATTCGTCTTCCAGCACCAGGTGCGCGGCAATCGGTAGCGCGATGACCAGGCCCACGCCCACCAGCGCCACGCAGCCCCAGGCCAATCGCGTGAACAGCCGAGGCACGGCCGCAGGCTCGTGAATCCACTGGGCCACGAAACACGCGGTCAGCAGGGCCAGCGCCGGGTAAGCCGGAATGATGTAACTGGGCAGCTTCGTGCCGGCCAGCGAAAAAAATCCGACCCACACCGCAATCCAGGAGCCCGCCAGCGCGTAGCCCGGCCGCCAGGGATGCCCCTCGCGCACCTGCGTCCGCATCTGCAACAGCGTCGGGCTGGCAAACACCGACCAGGGAAAGAAGCCGATCGCGATCGCAATCAAGTAGTAGAAGATCGGACCGCTGTGATCGTCCATCGCGTGGGCAAAGCGTCCAAAGTTGTGCACGCCGAAAAAGCCGGCCAGCCACTCGCCGTCGGTCGCCATGCCCACCAGCGCATACCACGGTCCGGCCACCAGCAGCACCATCGCCAGCGCCGTCAGCGGCCGCATGCTCCAGATCGTGCGCAGCACGTGCAGCGGCGCGAGCACCCCCGCCAGCCAGCGCCCCAGGTTCACCAGCGCGACCTTCCATCCCGTGCCTTCCACCGTTGGAGCGTGGTGCGCGCGGACCACCAGCAGGAACAGGCCGATCGAGGCAGTCGGCAGCACGACGCCGATGGGTCCCTTGGTCAGCACGGCCGCGCCCATGGCCGCGTACACCGTGCACCAGCCCCACCAACTCGGCTCGAAACGCGTTTGGCCGGCCCAGGGTGCGTTGCGTTCGTTGCCCTGGCCCGACTGCGGGCGCGCCTTGGCCGTGGCGGCCACGAACAACAGCATGGCCAAGGTGCAGAAGAACGTCAGAAACGCGTCGGGCGTCGCGGCCCGGGCAATGATGTTGAAGTTCAAGCTCGTGGCCAGAATCAGTCCTGACCAGAAGGCCACACTGGGCGAGAACGCCAGCCGCCCCAGGCGATACGTTAGCAGCACGCTGCCGATGCCGAACACCGCCGACCAGAATCGGGCCGCGAATTCCGTCGTGCCGAACACTTCATACGCGCTGATCATCAGCCAATACATCATGGCCGGCTTGTCGGGAAAGACCTGGCCGTTGAAGTACGGGGTGACGAGATCGCCGCGGAGGTACATCTCCTTGGCGGCCTGCGAGAAGATCGCTTCGTCGACGTCCCACAGATGGGTCGCCCCGAGATTGACGAAGAACATACAAGCGGCAATCGCCGCTAGCAGCGCGGGAAGTCGCAGAGGCTTGAGCATCCTTGCTCCTCACGGGGGAAGACGATTGGGGCCGGAGTGTACGGCAGCCGGCCGGCTGCCGCCAACAGCAGTTGATGCCGCGCGAGCTACGAGCGAAGTTGGCGTTTCGCCCTGCCGGAGAGCTTGCTATTCTTCCGCCTCGCCAGCCTCAGGGGGGCCCGCGAAGCCGGCGCGATGGCGCGCCCCGATGGAGTGCCTGCATTGATTCCCGATCCTTGCCGCGAGGACGACCTCCCTCGACCGCCGCTGCGCACCGTTCCGCACTTCTGGATGATGGCGGCGGTGCTGGTCGGCCTGGGCGCGGCACTGCTGGCAGTTGACGTGCCGCTGGCCTCTTGGGTGCACGACGGCCATGCGCCGGGGTCCCTCAAGAAGGTCGCCGGCCTGTCGGAGATCGCCAGCCACGGGCTGGGCATCGTGCTGATCGTGATCGTGATCGCCGTGCTCGATCCGTTGCATCGGTATGCCATCCCGCGGATTCTCGCCGCCTCGCTGGGAGCGGGCTTGATGGCCAACGTGGGCAAGTTGCTGCTGGCCCGGCTGCGGCCGCATCACGTCGACTTCGCGGCGATCGATCGCGGCCTCGCCACGTTCGGCGAGTGGCTGCCGCTGGCCAGCAATCCGAGTTGGCAGCAAGGTTTCCCGTCGGCCCACACGGCCACGGCGGCCGGTTTGGCCATTGTGCTGGCGGCGCTCTATCCCCGTGGACGCTGGCTGTTTCCGGCCGTGGCGGCGCTGGCGGGGCTCGAGCGCGTGTTGCACCAGGCCCATTTTGCCAGCGACGTCATGTGGGGAGCGGCCGTCGGCTGCGTCTTCGCGCCCTTGTGCGTGTACGGCAGCCCCCTCTCGGCCTGCTTCGACCGCCTGGAGGCCAAGCTGCTGTCGCGAAACGAAGCCGACACGCCCGGCACGGCGCCCCGCCCCCACGTTTCGCCCGGCGCCTCGCGTCCTGCCGCCTGAACACTTCCGTGGAAGTGCCTCCTGCATCCGCTATACTGAACCGCGGAATCAGAGCACGCTTACCCGGGAGGTTTCTCATGGTCGCCAATGCTTTGCTCGCCGCGCTGCTGACCGCCCTACCGGCGGCCTCGCCCGACGACTCCCCTTCGGCCCACGAATCCGGGCCATCGGCCTTCGAGCAAAAGACCGAGATGCGCGACGCCCAGGAGTTGCGCGACGCGGTGCACGAGACGCTACGGCGGCAAGCCACGACCGAAGGTGCCGCGCAGGAGGCTGCCCTGCGCGATCTGACGGATCTCTACGCGGAACTGATGGGGCCGACCCGGTTGAACGCTCAGCAGCAGTTGCAGTTTCGCGGCATGGTACGCAGTCGTCTGCTGCGGACCGCCAAGCGGCTCAAGCGAGAGCTCGCCCGGGCGGAAGCCAACAGGGACGAGTCCGACAGGGACGAGTCGGACAGGGACGACGCCGACGCGCCCAAGTCGGTCGAGCTGCCGCCTGTCTGGCAGGCAGCGCTCGCCCAAGTAGCGGGCAACTTAGGCGGTCAGGCTGCCGGCGCTGCTGGCGGCAACGTTAATCCAAATATTTTTTTCCAGGGCGGAGCGGCCGCAGGACGTGCCGCAGCCGGTGGCACGCTGGCCGCGCAGACGGCCGCCAACGCCGAGCAGTTGATCGAGCTAATTCAGACCACCATCGCGCCTGCCAGTTGGCAGGTCAACGGCGGACAGGGCACGATCATGTACTTTGCGCCCAAGCAGGTGCTCGTGATCCGACAAACCGGCGGCGTGCACAATCAACTGGGGCAGGCGCTGGGCGGATTGCGCGGCAAGAAAAACTGAGCCTGGCGCAATCGGGCCTTCGTCGGCTCAGTTGCCCAGAAAGCGCCGCGCGTAGCTTTCGGCGAGCTTCTTGCTCGCAAACGGCAGGATCTGAAACCGCGACGAGGCCCGCTCCGAGGGCGGCAGCCGCGTCAACGTTTGCTCCTGCCACTTCTTCGCGCCGCCGGGCGAGGTGGTGACGCTGGCGGCGCGCAGCTTCGCCGTGTCGATCATCACCACGTAGTGCGTCTGGTTGGCGATCGGATCGACGTAGGGCAGCGACCGCAGGTGCTCGACTAGCTTGGTTTCCATGTCGGCGTAGTCGGACCCGAAGTGCTTGGTGAAGAGCTGCTTCAAGTCGTTTTCGGCGCTGCGCTCGCGGGGCTCGAGCGGGCCTAGCTGCGCGATCTCGCTCACGTAGTCGTGGAACTTCTCGCGCTGCCGCGTGGCCAGGTAATGCGTCAGCGACCAGGCCGCCGCGTAGCCGCCCGACGAGAGCCGCGGCGCGGCCACGACCTCTTCGACGAGCACGCCGGGCGGACGCTTGCTCGCGCGCATCAGGCGATTGAGCTCGTACATCCGCAGGTCGTGCGGACGGCCGACGCCCTTCCATCGCATGCGGCGGCCCACCTCGGTCGGCGCGAAGTACTCGGCCAGTCCTTCCGACAGCCACATCGGCCAATGCGACAGCCGCTGTTGCACGCCGATGTTGTGCAGGATCTGGTGGATGCCCTCGTGGGCGATCACGCCGATCGACTGCTTGATGGCCAACTCCGGGGCCACCTTTACCAGGTCCGACTGCTCGTACATCACGATCTGGTTGGTGATCGTGTTGTAGTAGGCGGCAATCGAAGACGGCACCGGATCGTATTTCTGGAACTCCTCCTCGGTGCGGAACATGATCGCCACCAGCGGCGTTTCGGGATGGTGCACCGGCAGTTTCAGCCGCTTAAAGTAGGCGAAAATCGCCGGATACATCGTCTCCAGAATCCGGCTGGTGCCGGTGCGAAACGCCTCGCTGGTGTTGTAGACATAGATGTACCGCGCGGTCGAGCGAACCTTGAAGTCGCCAAACCCTTTCGCCTTCAGCTCGTCGGCGATCTGCTGCTTCGTGGCCGGTTCGAACGGCTCGTCGGTGATGGGGGCCTCGGCGGTCGGCACCGACACCAGACGCCCGTCGGGCAGGATCACCAGCCGCCGGTCGGCCACCTCGGCGTGCAACAGGGCGACGACGTCCTGGCCGTGGCGGTCTTTCACACGCACGTGTTGCCCCTGCCCGCGGCGCACGATGCCGCCTTGCGGCAGGATGAGTTCCGAGTCGTCGCTCGCGGCCCGCGGCACCGCCTGGGCGCGGCCGGAGTCCGTGAGGGCCGCAAGGCCGATGGCCGCCAGCAGTCCCCCAACGACGAGATGGCGTGCGGATCGAAGCATGGGTTCCGGGAAGTGCTGCGGGGGGCGCCTCGGCCGAGGGGCCGGTGGACCTTGCAAATTCGGTGGATCTCGGATACTTGTGGAGCTTTCCATTCTAACCCATTCAGCCGGGAAACGCCCGCGCCCGGGGCGGCCCGGTCCGAAGATTTTTTGAAAGCCGACCGAACGATGGCAGACGAGAAAGTCGACGAGAAGCGCCAGCGGGTGTTGATCGTCGACGACGACAACGAAATCGTCGAAAGCGTCCGTTACGCGCTGGAGTCGAACGGATTCGAGGTGATGGTCGCCCGCGACGGCAATCAGGGCCTGGCGATGGCCGAGCGCGAAGACCCCGATCTGGTCGTGCTCGACATGATGATGCCCAAGCGCAGCGGGTTTCTGGTGCTCGAAAAGCTGCGTCGCACGCGCCCGGTGCCGTTGCGCGTGATCATGATCACGGCCAACGAGGGCAGCCGCCACAAGGCGTACGCCGAGATGCTCGGCGTCGACGACTACATCCGCAAGCCCTTTGCCATGGACCGCTTGATGGAAAGCGTCAAGCGGTTGCTGGGCTGAACGGCCGCACCGTCTGTAGCGCACTTGGAGCGCTGCCGGCCCCAATTGCCGTGCCGAACAAAGTGTCCACATGCGACAGTTGTTCAAACGGCTACTCTGTCTGACGGGCCTGTACGGATTTTCACAAACGGGATGGCAAGTTTTTTGTGCCGGAAATCCCGGGCCGAATCGTGCGTTTCGGCAAGCTTTTTGCTGAGCAATTCCGGCGTTCCCGGGTGCAGGGTGCCCTCACGGCTTGCCGAAGTCGTATTGTCGACTCCCAGAGTTGTGAGCATACTTGAACTAGGGAAGGTAAGAAGACGGTCGCGGCAGGGACGGCACGGCCTCGGTTACCTGAAAGAGAAGCAAGGTCTTCCTGCCCGCCGCGCCTCGAGCGTTCTTTTCCAATTTCTCTCTCTGTCTGCCACGTTTGAAGATTTGCAGCGTTGGACGCTGCGCGTCTGACGGCGTGCGCGGGCGCCTCTCTGTCGGCCGCGTGCGGTTCTCCGTGCGCACTCAGGCAGGGGCGCGTTTGGTTGTGACGAAAGATCGGCTGACGAAAACCGGGGAACGACTCGAGGGTACGGCAACTAGACTGGAATCGGGAACAGCACGAATACGCATCTGATACGGGCCGCTGGCGCAACTCGCCGCGAGGCCCCTGGCGTTCAGGGACACTCCGGGCGAGCGGTGCCGATGAGCACCCTTCGGGGAGGAATATCCATGAACAGCGGACGCGAGATCATCACGCTCGTGGCCGAGCGCCAGGACCTCGACCAGTTCCGACGCAAGAACTGGGAAGGATCTTTCGAGGAGTACCTCGACGTGGTGCGGGCCGACCCACGTGTCACGCGAAACGCCTTCGAACGCGTATACGACATGATCATGTCGTACGGTACGGAAACCTACGAGGAGTTCCGCGACAAGCGCGTTCGCTACCGTTTCTTCAGCGATCCGGAGGATCACGGCCGCGACGCCGTGTTCGGCCTGGAAGACGCGCTGTCGGCACTGGTCAACGCCTTCAAGAGCGCCGCCCAGGGCTACGGCATCGAAAAGCGCGTGCTGTTGCTGCACGGTCCTGTGGGCAGCAGCAAGAGCACCATCGCCCGGCTGCTCAAGAAGGGCCTGGAGCGGTACAGCGCCACAGACGATGGAGCCCTCTACACCATCGGCTGGAAGACGCCCGAAGGCGTGCAGTGGTGCCCGATGAACGAGGAGCCCTTGCATCTGATTCCCGAACGCTTCCGCCCCGACGTGCTCGCGCGGCTGAATGCCGACGTCGCGCCCGGCGAGTATCTGGCCAAGGTCACCGGCGAGTTGTGCCCCTACTGCCGCTACGTCTACAGCCAAATGCTGCGTGAGGCCGACGGCGACTGGACGAAGGTGATCCAGAACGTGCGCGTGAAGCGGTTGATCCTTAGCGAGAAGGACCGCATCGGCATCGGCACCTTCCAGCCGAAGGACGAGAAGAACCAGGATTCGACCGAGCTGACTGGCGATATCAACTATCGCAAGATCGCCGAGTTCGGCAGCGACAGCGATCCCCGGGCCTTCAACTTCGACGGCGAGTTCAACATCGCCAACCGAGGGCTGGTCGAGTTCGTCGAAGTGCTCAAGCTCGACGTGGCCTTCCTATACGACCTGTTGGGCGCGAGCCAGGAACACAAGGTCAAGCCGAAGAAGTTCGCCCAGACCGACATCGACGAAGTGATCCTGGGCCACACCAACGAGCCCGAGTATCGCCGCCTGCAGGGCAACGAGTTCATGGAGGCGCTGCGCGATCGGACCGTGAAGATCGACGTGCCCTATGTCACGACCCTGGCCAACGAAATCAAGATCTACGAGAAGGATTACAACAACGAGACCGTGCCCGGCAAGCACATCGCGCCGCACACGATCGAAATGGCCGCCATGTGGGCCATTCTCACCCGGCTCGAAGAGCCCAAGAACGCCGGGCTCACCACGCTGCAAAAGCTGAAGCTCTACAACGGCAAGAGCCTGCCCGGCTTCACCGAGGACAACATCAAGGAGCTGCGCGAGCAGACGATCAACGAGGGCATGCAGGGGATCTCGCCCCGCTACGTGCAGGACAAAATCTCCAACGCCCTCGTGGCCCATCCCGAGGCCAAGTCGATCAACCCGTTCATGGTGCTCAACGAGCTCGAGTCGGGCCTGAAGCACCACACCCTGATCACGAACGACGAGCAGCGCACGCGCTATCGCGAGCTGTTGGGCGTGGTCAAGGAGGAGTACGAGAACATCGTGAAGAACGAAGTCCAACGCGCCATCGCCGCCGACGAGGACGCCCTGAAGCGCCTCTGCGGCAACTACATCGACAACGTCAAGGCCTACACCCAGCGCGAGAAAGTGAAGAATGCTTTCACGGGCCAGTACCAGGAACCGGACGAGCGGCTGATGCGTTCGATCGAGCAGAAGATCGACATTCCCGAAAGCCGCAAGGACGACTTCCGCCGCGAGATCATGAACTACATCGGTGCCCTGTCGATCGACGGCCGCACGTTCGACTACAAGACCAACGAGCGGCTCTACAAGGCGCTTGAGCTCAAGCTGTTCGAGGATCAGAAAGACTCGATCAAGCTCACCAGCCTGGTCTCGAAGGTGGTCGACGCCGACACCCAGGCCAAGATCGACGTGGTCAAGCAGCGTTTGATCCGCAACTACGGCTACGACGACGAAAGTGCGACCGACGTGCTCAACTACGTGGCCAGCATCTTCGCCCGAGGAGACGCCAAGCCCACGGCCTAGACCAGCAACACCCCACGGCCGCCGTCGAAGGCGCGTTGCCGAGATACCCCTTGCCCAACTCCGAGATCGCCCCATGAGAATCGAACACGACTTGTCGCGATTCAAGCAGATCGTACGGGGCAAGATTCGCCAGAATCTGCGCAAGTACGTGACCCACGGCGAGATGATCGGCCGCAAGGGCCGCGACCTGGTCAGCATTCCGATCCCGCAGCTCGATATCCCCCACTTCCGCTACGGTAAGAACGGCTCCGGCGGCGTCGGACAGGGCGACGGCGAGGTGGGCACCCCGGTCGGCTCGCCCGGCGACGACGAGGGAGGTGCCGGCGCCGCGGGCAGCGATCCGGGACGCCACATTCTCGAAGTCGAGGTCTCGCTCGAAGAGCTGGCCGTGATTCTCGGCGAGGAGCTCGAGCTTCCCCGCATCGAGCCCAAGGGCAACGACACGATCGAGCGCGAAAAGGCCCGCTACACCAGCATCCGCAAGAGCGGTCCCGAGTCGCTTCGGCACTTCAAGCGGACCTACATGGAAGCGCTGCGTCGCCAGATCTCGTCGAATACCTACGTGCCCGAGCGGCCCCGCGTGGTGCCGATTCGCGAAGACAAGCGCTACCGGGCCTGGACCGAGGTGAGCCTGCCGCAGGCCAACGCGGCGATCATCTACATGATGGACGTCTCCGGCTCGATGACCGACGACCAGAAAGAAATCGTCCGCACGGCCGCCTTCTGGCTCGATGCCTGGCTCAAGAGCCAATACAAGGGGGTCGAGCGGCGGTACATCATCCACGACGCCGCGGCCAAGGAGGTCGACGAGCACACCTTCTACCACACCCGCGAAAGCGGCGGCACGCGCATCAGCTCGGCCTACCGCGTGGCGGCCGACATGATCGAACGGGTCTTTCCGCCCACGGACTGGAACATCTACGTGTTTCAGTTTTCCGACGGCGACAACTGGGGCGAGGACAACGAGAAGAGCCTCGACCTGCTGCGAGGCGATATCCTGCCGCACGTCAATCTGTTTTGCTACGGCCAGGTCGAAAGCCCCTACGGCAGCGGCGAATACATCCGCTCGCTGGAGCACTCCTTCGACGAGGCCGAGTCGAAAATGATCGCCGTCGAGATCGAGAACAAAGACGGCATCTACGCGTGCCTGAAAAAGTTCCTGGGAACGGGAGTATGAACCACACACTGTAAACGAAACCGGGATGGGTGCCATGCTCACGCTGGCGTGAGCAGGCTCGCGCGTGCCGAGCCGGCGACACGAGTACGGCGCCCGTTAGGTCCAAGTGGAAACAGCACCTGGACCCCGCGAAAACCTTTCAGCGAGAGTCGAGCGCCATGGCTACTGTCACCTTCGAACCGCTGCCTGCGAACCTGGCCGACATTCAGGTCAAGATCGAGGGCTACGCCCGCGATTACGGGCTCGACTTCTATCCCACCATCTTCGAGCTGATCGATTCCGACCAGCTCAACGCCGTGGCCGCTTACGGCGGCTTTCCGACCCGCTACCCGCACTGGCGGTTCGGCATGGAGTTCGAGCAACTCAACAAGGGCTACACCTACGGCCTGCAGAAGATCTACGAGCTGGTCATCAACAACAACCCCTGCTACGCGTACCTCATGCGCTGCAACGGGCTGGTCGACCAGAAGCTGGTGATGGCCCACGTCTACGGCCACTGCGACTTCTTCAAGAACAACTACTGGTTCAGCCAGACCAACCGCAAGATGATGGACCAGATGGCGAACCACGGCAACCGGATTCGCCGCTACATGGACCGCTTCGGCGTGGAAGAGGTCGAGCAGTTCATCGATGCCTGCCTGAGCATCGAGGACCTGATCGACATCCACTCGCCCTTTGTCAAGCGGTTCGACCGGCCCAGCAAGTACGACTTCGAACACGGGCACGACGAGGTGGGCGAGCCGCCCGCGCCGGGACGTTTCCAGTCGAAGGACTACATGGACCCGTTCATCAACCCGCCGTCGGTGCTTTCGGCCGAGGCCGAGAAGCTGCGCAGCCAGGCCGAGCAGCAACAGACGCGCTTTCCCGCCGAGCCGGTGCGCGACGTGATGCTGTTCGTGCTGGAAAACGCCCCGCTCAAGCCGTGGCAGCTCGACGTGCTGTCGATCCTCCGCGACGAGGCCTACTACTTCGCCCCGCAGGCCCAGACCAAGATCATGAACGAAGGCTGGGCCAGCTACTGGCACTCGACCATCATGACCCGCCAGGGGCTCGAGGCGGCCGACGTGGTGAACTACTGCGACCACCACTCGGGCACGCTGGCCAGCTCGCCCACCAAGCTCAACCCCTACAAGCTAGGCATCGAGCTATTCCGCGATATCGAAGAGCGCTGGAACAAGGGTCGCTTCGGCAAGGACTACGAAGAGTGCGACGACTTCGTGGCCAAGCGCGAGTGGGACACCGGCGCCGGCCTGGGCCGCGAAAAGATCTTCGAAGTGCGCAAGATCCACAACGACCTGACGTTCATCGACGAATTCCTCACGCTCGATTTCTGCCGCGAGTACAAAATGTTCTCGTTCGGCTACAACCCCGCGAGCGACGCCTACGAGATCGAAAGCCGCGAGTTCCCCAAGGTCAAGCAGCAGTTGCTGTTCAGCCTCACCAACATCGGCCGCCCGATCATCGCCGTGCGCGACGGCAACTATCGCAACCGCGGCGAGCTGTATCTGGAGCACCAGTTCAATGGAGTGGAATTGAAGATGAACTACGCGACGGACACGCTGGCCAACCTGCACGCCCTGTGGCAGCGGCCGGTTCATATCGAAACGGTGCTCGACGGCACGAAGACGATCCTGTCGTTCGACGGCAGCGAGCACCATTGCGAAACGTGCGGAGACGCAGAATCATGACCCTCAAAGCCCAACTGGAACAAACCCTGGCTGGGATGGCTCCCTTTTCCACCGGCGAACAATCCGTCTCGCTCAGCGACGGCGATCTGCACCTGACCTGCCAGCTCGTGGCGCTCGAATCGCTGGGCTGCGCCTTTTCGCGGCTGGCGCTCTCCTCCGATCGCCTCGCCGGCCTCGATACCGACGGGCTGAAGCGCGTGGCCGAGGACCTTTCGGCCAAGCTCACCTATCTGCTCGAGCCGATCAGCCCGATCGAGACCGACGCCGAAGGCTGTGTCGTGCAGATGCGCTCGAACCCGCCTCACAAGGACGCCGACCGCACCAGCTACTACGAGCTGTTGGTCGCGCGCACAGGCGAGCTGAGCCTCACCCGCTACACCCGCGCCGCCGGCCAACCCCGCGAGTCGGTGCCCGCCCACGTCACCCGCGAAGTCCTCTGCCGCCTCGCCGGCGATTTGGCCGAAGCGGCCGCGTAGGTCGCGACCGCTCATTCCCCCAGCCAGTACGAGTACAGGCTGGCGTTGCGCAGCGTGAAGCGAAGCCGCACGCGTCGATCCGAGAGGTCGGAGATTCCGCCCGGCTGCCAGGCGACTTCCTCTCGGGGATGATCGCCGCGGATCGCTTGGGACTCGGCCAACACTTGGCCGGCTTCGTCGCAGGCTTCGACGCGCAGCTCGCCGTCTTGCGCATCGACGTTCAGCAACAGCTTGTCCGCCGGCAGCGTGAACGGCTCGGTCAACAGCGTGCCTTCGGTTTCGTCGGCGTCGAGCGATATAAAGCCGTCGCGGCGGAGCACGGCCAGGCATACGGCGCCGACGTCGCGGTCGCGGCCGGCTTTGGGCACGTGCTTGCCGTCGGGATACGTGCCGAAGTAGTCGAACGTGCTCCGCCACTTGAGGCCCGTGTAGTAGAACCACAGCTCGTCGTCGCGCACCACCGGCGCCGACGGGGGCAGAATCTGCGTCAGATCGTAGGCGCCCGAGTCGATTCGCGATGGGGCGATGAACGGCTGCCGATCGCCCAGCCGCTGCCAGTCCTTCAGGTCCCGGCTGCACACCAGCTCCACCAGGTGAAAGCCGTCGGTGTTCGGGTAATTCGGCACGGGCCCCGTGGCGTGAAACATCGCCGGTAGGCCGAGGTACAGGCCTTCGTAGCGAAACACGCCCATGTTATAGACGTCGACGTTGTAGACCGCGGGATCGTTGTACAGGGTCTGCTCGAGCGTCTTGTCGGCCCGGCGTGCTTCGATGTCCTTTCGGCCCCGCTGTTGGTCGACGTCGTCGGCCTCGAACACCAGGCCGTAGTCGTCCCACGTCTCGAAGTCGCGGCTCGTGGCCAGCGCCACTGCCCGGCCGTGCGTGCCGCCGCGCTTGACCGTGTGGACGAACAGGCCGTTCTCGGCGTCGTAGCTGAAGTTGCCCTCGTCGGAGCTCTGAATCTTCGGCACGTCGAGCTCCGTCCAAGTCACTCCGTCGGGCGAGGCCGCAAACCCCTTGTTCAACAGCGGCGCCTTGAACCGCCGGTCCGGATCCTCTTCGCCCGGGTCGTACACCGCCATGTGGATCCGCATGTTCGTCTCGGGCCCCGGCGTCCAGTGCAGTCCGTCACGGCTCTGCCACAGGTTCTCGTCGATCCCCAGCACCCACAGCTTGTACACCTCCTCCTGCGGATCCCACACCGGCGCCGTGCGCGTTTGGATGCTGTCTTTCGGTTGGGGGCTGCGAATCACCGCCCCGCGCTTTTCCGGCGCGTGCAAGTGGCGCGTCAGGTTGTCGATCTGCGCGACGCCGTGGTCGTCGACAAACAGTTGCCGCTGGCCGGCGGGGACATGGAAGTCTTCGGCCCCTGCGTACGCTCTATTAATGGCCGTTGCGAAAAGAGCGGCCGCCGTCACGGCCGGGCAGGATAAGATTCTAAACAGGTACATAGGTGACTCAGCTCGGGGTATGTCAGTAATCGATCATGGCGCCGTGGCCTGCATCAGGCCGCGGATGTAGCCGAAGGCGAACAGGCGGCCTTTCATCGTGTAGCCGGGCTCGCCGTCGTCTTCGCCGGCCAGTTGCGGCACGTGGTCGGGGCGGATCGGGCCCGTGAAGCCGATCTCGCGATAGGCCCGCATGGCGGCGGCCATGTCGGTGGGGCCGTTGTCGTGAAACGTTTCGGCGAACGACTCGGCCGTGCCGCGCACGTCGCGAAAGTGCACGTAGCCGATGTGCTCACCCAGCCGCCGGATCGTGGCTGGAATGTCGAGGCCCATCTCGGCGAACGTCCCCTGGCAAAAGCAGATCTTGTTGCTCGCGCTGGGTACGAGCTGCACGAGCCGCTCGAAGGCGTCGACGTGGTTCATGATCCGCGCCCGGCCGAGAAACTTCGCCAGCGGCGGATCGTCGGGATGCATCGCCAGCACCACCCCCGCCCGTTCGGCCACGGGGACCAGCTCGCTTAGAAACGCCTCGAGCTGCCGCCACAACGTCTCGGCCGAGATCTCCTCCACGGCCGCCGCGCCCCCGTCCCCTGCCCCGTCGTGCCCCAGCAGAATCGCCCGTTCGGCGTCCCGCAGGTCGAACGCCGTGACCCGCGCCCCGCCCCGCTCGGGCGCATCGAGCCGCGTGCGCACCCAGTCGGTGCCGGCCATGAAGTTGTAGCAGAGCACCTCCACCCCCAGCTCCCCCATCATCTCCACCAGCGACTTCATCTGCGCGACTTCCGTTCCGTCGTCGCGTCCGACCTTGATGTTCTCGATCGGCAGATAGCCCTCGATCACCGACATCCGCAGCCCGAACCCCTCGACCCGCCGCTTCAACTCGACGAACTCCCTGGCATCTGGCCCCAGATACCGCGCCACTACGTCCGTCACGCCGCACTGCGCCGCCAGCGCGAGATTTTCGTTGGACATCGGATTCAACACGGTGGCCAAACGCATGGGATACTCCGGAATTTCGACGGCGAACCGGGCCCCATTCTACACGGCCCGCATCCGGTTGCTGCAAACAGGCTCCCCTCCTAAGATGCGTGTTGGGGCGCTTGACCCGAGTCGCCCGCTCACTCTCCCTGGAAACCACGCATGTCGCACGCATCCGCATCGCAGGAAGTCTCGCTCAAGCCCAGCGAGGGTTGGCACTGCAGCCACTTCTATTACCGCTTCGATCGCGCGGCCCTCAAAGGTCTCAGCGCCAACGAACTTGCCGAGGGCCGGCAGCAGTTTGCCGCCGCGCTCGATCCGGCCGCCGAGGGTGCGCCCGCGCGGCTTCAAACTTCCGTCGTCAGCGGCCACAAGGCCGACTTCGGGCTGATGCTGCTCGATGCCGATCCGCTGGTGATCGACAGCGTCCATCAACGCCTGATGGCCGGCCCGCTGGGCGCGGCGCTTCTGCCGACCTACTCGTTCGTGTCGCTCACCGAGGTTTCCGAATACGTTCCCTCGGTCGAGCAGTACGGGCAGCGGCTGGTGGCCGAGGGCGAAGATCCCGACGGCCCGGCGTACGCGGCCAAGCTGAAGGCCTACGAGGGCCGCGAGGTGATGATGCGCAAGCAGCGGCTCACGCCCGACCTGCCCCCCTGGCCCGCTACCTGTTTCTATCCCATGAACAAGAAACGCAAGGTCGGCGAAAACTGGTTCCTGCTCGACTTCGATGCCCGCAACAAGCTGATGGCCGAGCACGGCCGCACCGGCATGACCTTCGGCGGCAAGGTCACGCAGTTGATCACCGTCGGCCTCGGCTACGACGACTGGGAGTGGGGCGTCACCCTCTGGGCCCGCAATCCCGAGTTCCTTAAAGACATCGTCTACCGCATGCGCTTCGACGAAGCCAGCGCCCGTTATGCGGAGTTCGGGCCGTTCTACACGAGCTACGTGACAACGCCGGCGCAGGTGTTGGAGCACTGTAGGGTGTGAGGGTAGTGGTCGGTGGTCAGTGGTCAGAAAAGGCAAGAACCGCTGCGATCGCTTGTCGGCGTTACATTCTGTTGCGTGTCGGCAGTGCTGCCGTCTAAGTGGAATCTCGCGATGAACGTCGAATTTCGAAACCTGGAGCGATCAGACGGTGCGAGTGGTGGCGTAATTTTCGACGAAGCGGCAGCGCTCTTGGAAGCGATCCAGGTTCTTCGACGAGATCGAGTCCCGTTCATGGCTGAAGTCGTTGGTGAGAATGGAAATAAACTGACGATTGGGATCGCCGAAGACATCGGGTGTGTCCAGCACGCTGCAAGCGATGGAACCCCACCGTACTTAATGGCTGTCGAGAGCACTAAGAACCGCCCGAGCGAGATGAGTTTTCTTGTTGGAGGCACGCCAACGCCGGTTGAACCACGGTACCTCATTTCGGCACATGCCGTGGACTCGGTTGTTTCCGAGTTCTGCACGACTGGCGCACGGAGCCGCAGCGTCAATTGGACGGAGCTTGGGCCTTAGACTGGGTCGGCCGACGCTACCGAGAGTGCATTGCTCGCCGCGCGGGAAGGAATTTAGACAGTTCCACGTAAACCCCTGCGAAACCTGGGGCTTACGGCGAATCCCCCGCGCTGGATGGGGCATCTTCCCGAGAAAAGGCTTGCTTCGATCCACCCGGCGAGTAAGGTAAAGCCCACAAACTGCATGCGGTTTCGGGACTTTGCCCGAGACACCCACCACTGCGGAGTCGCTAGTGCCTCGAATCGAAATCCGGCAAGTTCTAAAAGGCCACTGACGGTCTGTGTCCGCGCACACAGGGTGTCCGTGGCTTTTTTGTTGCCAGGATGGTCATCCCAGCACCTCGGAGTCACCACGATGAGAATGCTCTTCCTGACGACGGCAACCCTCCTGGCACTCGCTGCCGGCAACTCGGCTCGCGCGGTTCCGATTCACATCGACGCCGAAGCGGCCTACACCGGGGCCAGCGGCAACATTCTGACGATGATCCCGTTGGGCACGCCCGTCACCGCCGACGTCGATTTCTCGGCCAGCGCGGCCACGCCGCCGTCGGCCTACCTGGCCGATGTCACCGGTAGCTTCACCTGGGACAACGGCGGACCGCAAGTGTTCAACGTCAGCAGTGCCACGATCGGCCCCACCTCCTCCAGCGGCGTCATCGGCCTGAACTTCTCGGGCAGCGGACCGACGATTGGCAGCCTGACCATCGCGCAGTTTACGATCACCGTGGACCTCGGCACGAACCCATTCACGACGACCGAAGAGATCGCCTCGCTGCTGGTGAACCAGGCGAGCGTCGTCAAGATGCGGGTCGGCGTCTCCGCGCCCAACTCGACCAGCTTCGGCGATCTCGACGCCAACGTCTCTGGCCTGATCGTGCCCGAGCCCTCGACGTTCGCCCTGGCCATGTTCGGCATCGCCGCCTTCGGCGCCTTCGCCTGGCGGCGGCGGGTGGGGTGATATTCGAATGCCCTCGGTGTGTTTGAGTGGGACGCCAAGCTCTTGGTAGCTATCGCCTACGAGATCCCATGCAGCCATTCAATCGAACCCGTCGTGGCGTCGACATTGGCAACGCTAAACGGCAAGTCCGACTCATCAAGTGGTACAGCCAGAACAACCGCCCATCGAATCTCACCCTGAAACTCGATCAACCGAGCTTCTGTGATGTCATAGCCTGGTCCGAACGGCTGTGGATCAGCACGGCGCATGGCTTCTCGTACTACGGTAGCGGCCTGTTCAATTGATAGCATTACAACCTCGGCGCGAGTTACCGGCCGCCCGGTATCCGAACGGGATGGCGTTTACGGCCCCTTCACGAACTGCCCGTAGTTCGTATTCCGCTCCGGATACGCCTCGGTGCCGCGCCAGACCACCGTGCACGACTCGCCGTCGGCTTCGTCCTGGTCGTGGACGACGACGGTGGCTTGAATGCTGTGCCAGTTGTCGGATTGCTGGCTGGTGATGAAACCGATCGGCACGGCGATCTCCACGTCGTAGCCGTCGTCGGTGCGCCGGGCCGTGGCCTTTGTGCCTTCGATGGGCCGGCCGCGTCGCAGGGCCGTCACTTCAACCTCGCTCGACTCGTCCCCCTTGGGCGCCGTCACGCGAAACACGTACGCCCCGCGCCCCTGCCGGGGATCGTTGCGGCGCTGGTCGATCGGCCGCGCATCCACACGCAGCTCCAACGCGTCGCCCGCCTCGATCACCCGCTCGTCGACCACGTGGGCCGACAGGTACAGGTGCTCGTCATCGTGCCCCAGCCCGAAGTGCACCGACGCGTCGTCCGGGCCCGTCCAGGTCTCGGTCGCACCGACCAGCAGCGGACGCTCGCCGGTCGCCTCACCGCGCGCAAGCGCCTCTTCCAGCACCCCGTCGATATTCTCAAGCGTCGCCACCGGGCAATCGAACTTGCGATCGATCACCACCGGGATGGTGCGCTCAGCCGTCAGCGGCACTTTGTCGCCCGTGGTGCGGAGGTTGGCCGTCAGCAGCGTCTCGGCCAGGTGCGGAAAGGCGATCGGCTCTTCGAAGCGAATGCCCACCGACAGATCGCTCGTCTCGCCGGGCCCGGCCGCCAACTCGAGCTTCGCCGGATCGACCGTCAGCCCCCGCAGCGGAAGGCCCTGAATCGTGCCGCGAATCTCGATCGGCTGGTCGAATTCGTTGGTCACCCGCACGTCGATCGTGCCTTCGCTGAGATCCTCGCTCTCGCCGATCAGGATCGGAGCCACCTCGATTCGCGTCTTAGCCAGAAACTGCCGAAACCGCGCGATGCCTTCCTCGGTCACCGCGTCGGCCGGCAGGATGCCGTCGAGCAGCAGGTTGGCCACGTGCGGACCGTCGGCCTCCATCGTCAGCCAGGTCACGTGGTCGAACTCGCCGTAGGGCACGCCCCGCAATCGCGAGCCGCCGCCGGTGGTGGCCAGGTGGTAGTACTTCCGCCCGTTGCGTTCGTACTGCACGTAGTGGTGCACGTGCCCGGCAAACACCGTGAACGGCCGGTTGCCCAGCAGCTTCTCGACGTCTTGCCAATGCGTCTCGTCCGGGTTGCCGGCCGTGCGGTTCGCCTCCGACCGGGTCCACAGCGGCTTGTGCATGAACAGCAGCGTCCAGCGGGCGTCGGCGTGCTTGGCCAGGTCCTGCTCGAGCCAGGCGAGTTGTTTCGGCCCGATCTGGTTGTCGCGATCTTCCGACGACAGGCAGACGAAGTGCACGCCGCGGTAGTCGAACGAATACCACTCGGTGCCAAAGTGCTCGCGCCAGATCTTGTGCATCGTGGGGTTCGACACGTCGTGGTTGCCGGCCACGAAGAAGAACTTCATCTCCATCTGGTCGATGAAGCCCAAAAACTCTTGCCACTGGGCCTCGACCTCGTCGCGGTCGTTGCTGTACCCCTCGATCAAGTCGCCCACCGACACCACGAATTCCGGCCGCATCCAGTTGAGCCGCCGCACCGCCTTCATCCAGATGCCCGGCCGATGCCCGCCCGTGTTGTCCGTCATGATCGCGATGTGAAACCGATCCGGATCGTCGAGCACCGGCTTCTCCGACCACGGCCTCGCCCCCTCCATCGCCGGCAGCATCAGCCCCTGGGGCAGCACCTCGCCCGAGGAGGTCGTCGTCAGGGGCGCGTTGCCGTCGTGCTTGTGATCCGCATGATCGTGCTTCTTCCCCGGCTCCGGCGGATGCCCAAGCGCCAGCGAACCCACCACGACCGCCCCCACGCCCGCCAGCACCGCACCGATCCAAACCCTTCGCATTTAATAACCTCGCCTAAGATCACGTTGCCGCGTTGATATTCACCACATGGAGCGCCTCGATTATGACCGGAGCCAATCCGCGGGTCGACCCTTGTCCGACGATGGTAAATCGACCGCCTCGCACGAGTACCAACGGGCCATCGCGCGGGCTAAACTTCTTTTTGCTCCTGCCGAGCTGCCCTGCCTTCAGCCCCCTAAATTGACCCCGTGCCCCCGGCTCAGCATACTATTGCGTGAGCGGTGCGTTGGATCGGTTCGCAAATGTTCCTTCTTGGCTAGGGTCCTGGTGTGGATCGTCACGAGCGCCTCGAGTCGCGCGAACGCCAGGGCGCCGCGCGGACACAGCTTGAAGTGTGGCTGGACGACGCCCGCGCCGGTTCGGACGAGGCCCTGGGAGCGTTGCTCGAGGGTTGTCGCAAGTACTTGCTGCTGATGGCCAGTCGCGAGTTGGACTCCGACTTGCGACCACGCACGGCCGCGTCCGATCTTGTGCAGGAGACGTGCGTCGAGGTACACCGCTCCTTTCAGGGCTTTCGAGGCAATACCGAGGACGAACTTTTCGGCTGGCTACGCGCTATCCTCAGCAATCGACTGGCCACCAACGTTCGCAGGCATCGCTACACGCTGAAGCGAACGGTCGATCGGGAGCAGCCGTTGGACCTCGCGCCGGTCGCGATGTGTCTCGGAAACCACGACGATCCGACTCCGAGCGATCGGGCCGCGCGACACGACGAAGATCGCCGCCTCCAGGATGCGCTGAACCAGTTGAATGAGCTCGATCGCAAGCTGATCGTTATGCATACCTGGGAGCAGCAAACGTTCACCGAAATCGGCCGCCGGCTCGGAAAGTCGGCCGATGCGACACGACGGGCATGGGGCCGAGCCGTCAAGCGTCTGGAGCGCAAGTTGCGCAGCACGCGATGAACGTTCCACACGACGATCCAGACGAGCGATTCTCCCAGGCGCTGGCCGACTACGAACGTTCGC
The DNA here is from genome assembly GCA_003389325.1 of Planctomycetota bacterium. Classification (GTDB taxonomy): domain Bacteria; phylum Planctomycetota; class Planctomycetia; order Pirellulales; family PALSA-1355; genus LB-PLM-3. Next base: position 110,309 of record QQVE01000034.1, on the reverse strand, counting down.
TCGCCCGCAGTGCATCGCCCAGCGACACGCCAGCGGCCGATCGCACAAACTCCGCGCTCGAGTCGCCGCAGGCCCCCGAGCTCGGTCGTGCCAAGCAGTGCCTCGAGTTCCTGCACCGTGCGCGTCGACGTGGCTTTCGGCCTGCACTCGACGGCGCCGCGATCGATCAACGGTCGAGCGAGCTCCAGGAGGCCCATCCTCTGGGACGCTACGTCATCGAGCGTGAATTGGGCCGCGGCGGCCTGGGAATCGTCTACCTGGCTTTCGATCCGAAGCTCGACCGCCACGTGGCACTTAAGGTGCCGCGGTTCGATACCCATTCCACCGCAGAAACGCGGCGACGTTTCCTGCGCGAGGCCGAAGCAGCCGCCCGGCTCAGCCACCCGAATCTCGTGGCCCTGTACGACGTGGGCGAGCAGGGCGCGACGACCTTTCTGGCCAGCGAGTACTGCGCCGGGCCCACGCTGACGCAGTGGCTGCGCGAACAAGACAAACCCGTGCCGCCCCGGCAGGCGGCCACGATCGTGTTGCAGTTGGCCGAAGCGGTCGAGCACGCCCACAGTCGCGGCGTGCTGCATCGCGACATCAAGCCCAGCAACGTCATCCTCGCCGAACGACCGCCCGACGTCACATCGCCGCAGGGCGCCGACGGCTTCCCCTGGGTGCCCAAGCTGACCGACTTCGGCATGGCCCGGCTGCTCGAGCAGGAATCGCGTGATACCCGCACCGGTACGGTCCTCGGCACGCTGGCCTACATCTCGCCCGAGCAGGCCGAGGGCCAGGTCGCCCAGCTCGACGCCCGGACCGACGTCTACGGACTGGGGGCCGTGCTGTACGAATTGTTGACCGGCTCGGCTCCCTACACCGGCGCCACCGACGCCGACACGCTGCGAAAGCTGATCTCGGGCGAACCCACGCCGCCGGGCAAGCTGCGCGGCGAGCTGCCCCGCGATCTCGAGGCCATCACGCTCAAGTGCCTCAGCCGTTGGCCCGCCGACCGCTACGCCACGGCCCACGACGTGGCCGGCGACCTGCGCCGCTTTCTGGACGGCGAGCCGACCCTGGCGCGTCCGCTGGGCCCCTGGGAACGAACCTGGAAGTGGTGCCGTCGCCGACCCACGGTCGCGTCGCTGGCCGCGGTGTTGGCCATCTCGGCGGTCAGCCTGCTGGCCACCGTGCTGGTCTCAATCGCTCGCGTACAGGCCGAGGCCGCCCGGGCCGACCGCGAGCGTGCCTCCGCCCTGCGAGAAGCCGAAGCCAGTCGCCGGCTGCTCTACGCGTCGGACGTGCGGCTGGCGTACGAAGCCTACGACGCCAACAACGTGGTCCGTGCCCTGGAGGTGCTCGACCGACACGTGCCGCCGCCGGGGCGCGAAGACCTGCGCGAGTTTGCCTGGTACTACCTGCGCGATCAGTGCGAGCCGGAGACGATGACGCTGCCCGGCCACCAGGGTCCTGCCCATTGCGTGGCCTACTCGCCCGATGGACGCCTGATCGCCAGCGGTGGAGAAGACGCCGCGGCCCGACTGTGGGAGGCCGACACCGGACGACTGGTGCGCGTCATGCACGACGCGGCGGCGATCGAGGTCGACGGCCTGGCCTTTTCGCCCGATGGCCGAACGCTGACCACGGCCAACGCCGACGGCACCGTCCGCCTATGGAACGTGACCAGCGGCGATCCATCGGCCGTGCTCCGAGGACACACCGATCACGTGCTGGCCGTGGCCTTTTCGCCCGACGGCAAATGGCTGGCCAGCGGCAGCCGCGACGAGAGCGTGCGCGTGTGGGATCTTGCCGGCGGTCGGCCGCTCGTCACGCTCGACCACAAGCTGGCGGTCGTCACCGCCGTGGCCTTCGCGCCCGACGGCAAGACGCTCTTCGCCGTGGACGAATCGGGCGCGGTGCGCGGCTGGCCCACCGCGAGTTGGGACGGTCGCTGGGGAGTTCGGCCGCGTGGCGGCGATCACTTTGCCCTGGCCGCGCTGCCCGACGGTCGACGCGTTGCCGTCGCCGGGCGTCTGCGGCAGATCACGATTTGGGAACCTTCGGCCGACGGCCACTTCACCCAGCTTGCGGAACTCCGCGGCGGGCATAGCGACTGGATTCAATCGTTGGCCCTAGCGCCCGATGGCGATACGCTGGCCTCCGGCGGCAAGGACCGCATCATCCAACTGTGGTCCATCAGCGACGGGCGATTGCTGCGCACGCTGCGCGGGCACAAGGATCGCGTCTGGAGCGTCGCCTGGTCGCCCGACGGCAAACGTCTGGCCAGCGCCTCGGGCAACGGTAGCGTCAAAGTGTGGCAGGTGCACGAAGACCAGGCGGCCGTGTACCCGCCCTTGTCGACGCACGTGCGCGATGCGGTCTTCTCCCGCGACGGCACGCTGTTGGTGACCGCGTGCGAAGATGGCCGCCTGCGGGTTTGGGATGCCGCCACGCGCTCGCTGCTGACGACGATCGACACGCTCCACCAGGCCGTGCATGCCGTGGCCCTTTCGTCGGACGGCGCCCTGGTCGCCGCGCGGGGCGACGATCACAGCCTCACCGTCTGGGACCGGGCCACGGGCCAGCAGATCGCCGGCCTTCCCGAATATGACGAACCCGGTGTCGCATTTGCCTGGGCGCTCGAAGGGCATCAATTGGTTGTGGCGCCCGATGACCACACCCTGGCGTTGATCGACGTCGACACGGGGCGCCTCATCTGGTCGATCGACTGCGAGTCGCTAGTGCGCGGCGTGGCCATGACGCCGCGGCGGCAGATGATCCTCTCGGGCTGGGCCGTGCAGATTCGCGACGCCAGCTCCGGGCGCCTAGAGCGCAGCTTCCGCGAATCCAACAGCCAGTTCGCCGTTTCCGCCGATGGGCGCATGATCGCGGCCGGCAACGCCGCCGCCGTCACCCTGATCGACGCCGGCACCGCCGAGCGCCTGCAGACCTTGCTGCCCGGCGGCGAGTTGGTCAAGCGACTGGCGATGCACGGTAGCACGCTGGCGGTCGCCATGCACCCGGCCGACATCAGCCTGTGGGATCTGCGCACCGCCCAGATGCTCTGCCGCCTCGATTGCGACGCCGCCGATATCGAGGGCCTCACCTTCTCCCCCGACGGCCACCACCTCGTCGCCACCGGCCGCGACCCCACCCAGCAGGGCCGCATCTGGGAGTGGAAGATCCGGCCGCGTGAGTAAGACGTCGTAGTCGCCCCCCGCGTCCATCCGCGCTTCTTACGTCCAACGTCCGCCGGCGGCACAGACGTGTGCTCCTCTTCCCTTTTCTCTTCTTTGCACAAACAACGATCGCCCGGCTGCCGGATCGAGCGGGGCGTGAGTAACGCCGGGCGGGGAATTCTTAACCTATACTTGTGTCGTGTAGGACTCTTTCGTCAAGACCTTGCTGCAAGGGAGAGGACACATGGGCCGTGCCGTCGTCATCGTGTTGGGCTGCGTGCTAGGGCTGGGGTTGCTGTTCTACGAAAACGACTCGACGTCGCCTGGAGGAGCCCCGGCCGCGTCCGAACCGGGGCGTGCTGCCGGGCCTGAAGCTCGCCGGTGGCTCAAAGGCAACGAGAGCGAGAGCGCGTTGGCCTCGAATCGTTTCGGGCCCACCGACGAAGCCCTGCGATTCGTCAACGAGCTGTATCGCGCGGGGGCGACACGAGTCGTTGTCCCCAGCGACGCGATCAGCGACGATGGCGTGGAACGGTACGCCGACGCACTGGTCGTCGAGCTTCCGTCGAATCCCGACAAGCGTTCGCGCGTGCTCGCAATATGCGAACGAGAACTCCGCCGCCAAGGCCTCGACCCTGACGACGGCGATCAGGTCTACCTTTGGTGGGACTAGGCAGAAGGGGACATCATGATGTCCCCTTTTTCGCTCCTTTTTTGCTGTCCAACTGAAACGTTCGCAGATCGGGTGGTGTTTGAAAACGCGAGTCGCTGACATCGTAGGTTACCCGTGGGCCATCGGCGCAAACGAAGACGGGCTTGGCCGGTGGATCCGGATAACTTGGATGTCCCAGGAACAACGACTCGATGATTTGCCCTTGGCGGTCGCGGACGACGACCACATATCGGCGCGGGTCGCCCCCCAGGAGTCCCGCCCTAGACAACCTGAGTGCCACTCCGACCTCGCAGTCGGAGAATCTGTGGTCGGCAACGAAGTCCTGGTACATGAACGTGTTCTTCATCACGTTCAGCCGCCACCGGACCAACCCCACGAGCAACGCGACGGGCAGCAATGCGCCGAAGGCCAGCGCGATCGTCCCGCACCCGTACTTGGGCATGGCCGACTCTCCAGGGCGATCTGTCATACGCAGACTGAACCGGCGTGAGATAGGGGGTGTGTCAGTACTCGTCCCCGGCGTAGTATGCCCTCCCCAAATCAGCATCGTACGCAAACTGCATTCCGCGAAACTGTGCACCGCCATCGTACGACCACCCATTGCGAATCGTATGATTGACTTCACCGACAGCCGGATTGCTAGAACAGGTTACGATGACAAACTGCGTTGTTACGGGCTCTATGTATTCCCGACGCGGATCTGCGTCACTTGAGCCCGCCAGGGATCGCGCCCACCGACTGAACCCCGGCTCATCGATTGCAAAGTTGTACACGATCGTCCGGCGAAGACCTCGAAGCACGCAGACATCACTCGCGCCGGGCGGCAGATCGAGGCTGGCCGCGCGGGGTGAAGCATGCGTAAGGTGACGGGGCGGGAGCTGACCCGTGCCGCGCACGAATCCATAGGCCACGACCGCCAGCGCGAACACCAGTACGAGCCCGTCTCGCAGCGTGAGCTGAAAGCGGAAACGACCGTCGCGGCCCGCGGGCGTTCGTTCGTCGTCGACCACGGGCGATGCCACGATTGGCGCATTGCCCAGGCGCCGCTGCCTGCGGCCGTTAAGCAGGCTTATCCAGCACAGCCCTGCGCCTGCCAAGCCGGCCGGAAACACGAGACTCGCGAGGTAACCCCATTCCGGCAGCTTTCCGGAAAAGACCGGTTCGAGGGTTGCAGCGCCGGCCGTGACAAGTAGACCCAGTCCGATGGCGAGCAATGCGCCAGACAGCGACTTCGCCGCCAAGGCACTTCCATGGAAGACCGCCACGAATTGACCAATCGCTAAAGCAAAAGTAGGAACCGCCAGAACCCCTAAGAGGATCTTGATGACAGGATTCCAGTGCACCAGGCCCGACAGGAACAGGCCGCACAGGTAAAGGAGGAGGCATGACAAGAGTACGCTGCTTGCGACTAATTGCCAGCCTGGGCGCAACATAGAGATACCCATGCGCTTCGGAGCTTCCGGGACCAAGAGACATCTCCATCATACCCGCCGCTTACACGTGCTTCTCGCAATGGGAAATGAAAGGGGGACATCACTCATTGTTTATCAGTGATGTCCCCCTTCTCTGTCCCGGACGCGTGACATACACCGAAGGCGGCAGGTCATTCAACTCGTCAAGTACCGACCAGTCTCCCCGAATGCCTTGAGAAGGGAGATAGCACGTATGGACGACGACTACATTCGCGGCGTCGGTGCCGCTCGCCTGCGCTTGAAGCTCGAACAATCGTTCGCCGATTGCCCCGAACCAGCGGTAGAGAGGTCCCGGAGGCGCGCAGTCAGCCGGTTGGAATACGGGTTGCATCGGGATGTCGTTCCCTAGTGATGCTACGTCGGCATATAGCGAGATCGTTTGGAGCGGCAGCCCGGCGTGCTGACCCACGGCATGCTGTATCGTTTCTTGGTTAAGCCACTTCATGGCACTCTTGATAGCGTGTCGCTTCCCGTGGGCAACGATGCCTCTGCAGAATGGTCGTTCGTCGCCTCCTCTTGTGCCCTGCGGCACTCCGACAACAAATCGTCGCGGCCACCCGCCGAGTCATTCTACGTCACCATTGTAGCAGGCTCACTCCGTGAGCCGTCGCAGAAGTGCCGTGGTGCCTTGGCCGACCCGCAGTCGTTTGCTGCCGTCGTCGCAAGCGGCGGTGGGATATCCAGCGAGGTGCTGCTACGGCTCACGGAGTGAGCCTGCTACATAGGCTGGACCGCGCTCGCGGCTGCTGTTGCTTCGCCACGCCGACAGTGAGCTCGGGTTGTCGCGGCCACCCGTGGTACCCTCGCTCTTCCAGGGCCAACGGCCCGTCCTGCTTAAGCCCGGGGCAACGCCGACCCTGCCGGCATCGCCCCTGGCTAAAGCATTGCGGACCGTTGACCCTTTAAGAGATTCGCCTGTTTTCGTCGGCCGACGGTATCGTGGACAGTTGAAGCAGCAGGAGGACTGCCACGAGGCCAGATGCCGCCAAGTAGCAGGTGAAGCATGCGGACCGTACCTTGGATCCGACCAGGCTTGCCATGAATTTTTCCCGAGCGTCGAGAGAGAGACCGCGCTGACTAATCTATCAGCAACATCCGGATGTTCCATGGACTGTTCCGCTCCGTCGGCGGCGGCCGCAGGCGAGCAAGGCGGCCAGCGCGGTGCCGAGGAGGACGAAGGTCGATGGTTCGGGAACGGAGTACAACAGCGTGGCACTGTCGTACCAGACAAAGGGAACGTGGTCGGAGCCGGGCGGGATGCCGGCGGGATCGTGCAGGCGAATGCCCAGGAACGCATGGCCGTCGGCGATCGCGGCGGCGACCCGGGACGTCAGGTCGATCGAATAGGTCTGCTCGAATTGGGAGAGATTGAGCGGGAGGGTTGTCAGCAACGTGCCGGTGCCCGAGGGCGAGAGACTCGGAGTGCCGCTCCCCGCATAGGTCGAGACGTCGAAGGTCAGGGCGGTCTGCTGAGCGCGGACCGTCAGCTCGAGATCGACGTCGATCGCCTCACTCAACGAGGCCAGATCGAATTCGACAAAGGTCTCGTCTTGAGCCCCCCGGCCGTCTTGAATGAACCCGAAGATCCCGAACGGATCGGAATCGACCTCGTTTCCGTTGCGAATCGTGAACTCGGTGGCCGGGGCAAGTTGATCGGCGATTGCCGGCGGCGCGATCGCCAGCAGCACAAGAAGTGCCAGCAAGGCCCTCGGCCCGAGAACGTGGTCGAATCTGCCGCGTGTCATGTTGCCCCCGTGCATTCGGAATGGTTCGGAATTGCGGAACGCGATGAAGGAAGAACGGGCTGGCGGCCCGGATTTTCCCGGGTTCCCTTGTGGTCGCCAGTCGTTGGACTTCGTCGCCAATCGTTGGGTCAGGGATCGATTGGGATGGCCCTGTTGGTGGATCGGTGAGCTTGTCTTCTCTTCTTTCTGCGGCGCGTCGATGGTGGTGTTTTCTGGTTGGCGTGACTTCCCAGCGCGCTCGGGAACTTGGGCGTCGGGCGGAAAAAGCGCGCGCCGGCGCGTGCGTAGCAAGTCCGTGGCTAGCCGCCGCGCGAGAAGAGCGATGCTGGAGCAATGGCAGAGGCCAACGAGTTTCTGCTTCAGCGGACTCCGCGGCGGATCACGTCGAGTGGGCATCGGGTGATGCCCCAATGGTACTAGGCGAGATTAAGGCCTGCGCCCACCGGTGTCAAGGAAGTTCGGGGGTTGGGCGAAGCGCCGCCGACTACGTTTTCGTTGCCCCCCGAGCCCCGGCCGAAAACCGCTCTTGCCGGGCGGATCTGAGTTGCGAGTATAGGAGCCTGCGGGCCTTCTACTCCGGGCACGGAGTTTCTCAATTTGCCCGGCTGGGCGCAACTTCACGAGGCCGTGCGCAAAGCCCACCGCGCAAGAACCTTGCGACGCGCCCGGGGCGTTCTTCCATGCATCGCGTACGGCCCGAAAAACCTTCCGCCCCAGGTCCGCCAAAATCGGCCGCGCCAGCGCGTGCGAAAATGGCCACCAGAAAATGACCAGTGGTCAGTGGTCAGTGGTCAGTGGTCAGTGGTCAGTGGTCAGTACTAAGGCACGCTGTCTCGCGCTTCACTAGCCACTAACCACTGACCACTCGCCACTACTCCTTCCCCTCCTCCTGCGGCGTGAGCACCATGCGGACACGGGTGCCGACGGGGGGGATACGTTCGGTGAAGCACTCGTAGAGCAAGGCCTCGTTGGCCTGGCTGCTTTCGATGGGCAGGTCGAGCATGGCGGTGGGGAAGTTCGAGACGCAAATGAAGTCGCCCGACTCGGCCAGGTAGCTCTTCTCGCCGGTCACCTCATCGGTCCAGAAGCCGCTGCCGGCGAACACCCAGTCGTGGTCCAGGGCCTTGGCGGTCTCGACGTTGCGGACCCAGTCCTGGGCCTTGTGCCGGTGCTCGGTGCCCTCCTCGTCGGTCCAGATCAGCTCGATGTCGATCTTGTCGCCCGTGGCCACCTTGTACTCGGGCTGATACTGCACGGGCCGTCCGCTCTTGGCGCCGATGGCGAGCAGGCCGGCGTGCACGGCATAGGCCTGCGTGTCGGCGGCGATGATCGACTCGTGCTCCTTGGTGCCGCGGGGGCAGGCGAGCATCTCGAGCGGCCCTTCGCGGAGGCAGACCGTGCCGTCGACCACGATCCGCTTGTACTTGGGGTCGATCCAGACGTTGTAGCCCTTCATCAGCCGCTTCATGCCCGGCGGATCCTTCGACAGCGGGCGGTTGGTCGGCACTGGCCGACCGTCGACGTCCTTCACCTCCTGGGCGCCGGCCCAGGCCGCCGCGACGAAGGCCAGGCAGGCCGAAAGCGTCAAGTGAGCGAACGTGGACCAGAGCGTGCGGCGTGCCATGAGAAGCTCTCGCGGGCCAGGATGCCGACAAAAATCGGCGAGGGGACAAGATGAAACGGCCTCTGATTGTTAAGATAGCCGCTGATCGCAATTCGTCCAACCAGCAAGGAGGTGTCTGGCACCGGAGGCGAGGCAGAACCCACGCTTCGGTTCTCCGCGGCAGCCAGCTCGCAGCACACGACATGGCAAGCACAACCACTTCGGCCAAGCGTTCCAGGAAGAATCGAGCGGTCCTCACCTCCGGGCCCGGCGGCCCCTGGAGCGCCACAGCCCCGCGACGCATCCGCACAGGTTACCAGGGCGAGGATGAGCGCGGCTGGGAAAGCTGGTGTAGACACCTGGCCAAGCGCCGCGTACGTCCGCTGGCCAAGCTGTTCAAAGGCCGGCACCCGGCGCTGTTCTGGGCATTGCCCGCTGAGACCCCGATCGACGAAGCCGAGAAGGTGATCGACCTGGTGCGCCGCCCGCGCGCAGCCGATCGCGACACGGCGGGGCTCGACAACGCGGTGGTCTGCTGGCTGAGCCGCGCCGACGTGGCCCCGGCCGACTTCGGATTCGCCCTGGAGTGCCTGGCCTGGTGCTGGGCGCTGCCGGAGTTGAGCGAGCACGTCGGCGAGCATACGTGGTGGCAACTGTATGGCCGGCTGGTGACGCTCGCCAGCGCGGAGGCCCGGCCCGACGATCCACTGGCCGAGTCGCTGCTGCACGTCGAGTTGCCCACGATGTGTGCCTACCTGTTTCCCGAGGTGGCCGAAAGCGAGCGCCTGGTCGATGCCGCTCACCGGGCGCTCGACCGTTGTGCTTCGCCGGCGGCCGATCGCGAGCCGCTGGTGCACGGCAGCCGCCTCGAAGAGCTGCGGGCGCTGGTGGCCTGCTGGACGCGCACGCGGGTGGTCAGCCACCTGATGCGGCGCTCGCCGTGGGACGACAGCACGCTGCGCGAATACGCTCGGCTGGTGGAGCATGCCCTGCGCTTGACGCGTCCCGACCGGCGGCAGGTGTTCACCGAGTCGGATTCGCCGCGCTGGATGCCACAACTGTTGAAGGCTGCCATCGGCGAGCTCGATCATGCAAAGACCCGCCGGCTCGCGCAATTGGTGATCGAGGGAGGCAAGGGAGCCGACACGGCACGTCGCCGCGCCCCGCGCACGAGCTTCGAGCTGGAAAGCGGCGGGTTGGCCGTACTGCGGGCGAACTGGCAGCGGCGCTCGCCGCAATTGGCGGTCAACTATGCCCAGTCGCAGTTGTTCACCGAATTGACCCTCGGCAAGCAATGTCTGTGGTCGGGGCCCGCGGAACTCGAGGTGCGGTTCGACGGCCAAACCCTCACGGCGCGGCAGCCGTGGGAGCAGATCTGTTGGGAGTCGGACGACGATATCGAGTACCTCGAGCTCGAGTTGCGGTTGTCTGAAGACATCACCGTGCAGCGGCTGATGGCGCTGGGTCGGGAAGACGGCTTCCTGTTTCTCGCCGACGCCGTGCTGGGCGTGCGACCCGGCAAGTTCGAATACCGCGCCGCCTTGCCGCTCGGCCAAGACGTCAGCTTCCTGGGCGAACAGGAGACGCGCGAGGGCACGATCGAGGGGCCCAAGGAGGTTCGCGCTCGGGTGCTGCCCCTGGCGCTGGGCGAATGGCGTTGCGGACCGACCAGCGGCTCGCTGGAAATGCGAGACGGCAGGCTCGAGCTCACGCAAGAGGCCGTCGGTTGCCGGCTGTTCGCGCCGCTGTTTGTCGACCTGAACCGCCGCCGCATGCGCGACGAGGTCACCTGGCGGCAATTGACCGTCGGGCAGGACCGCGTGGCCGTGCCGCGCGACGAGGCCGTGGGCTATCGCGTGCAGATCGGGCGCTCGCAGTGGCTGCTCTACCGTTCGTTGTCCGCGGCCACGATCCGCACCGTGCTGGGCAAGAACCTGCTCAACGAGCTGCTCATCGGGCGCTTCGGCGCAGGCGGCCAAGTCGACGCCCTGCTGGAAATCGAGGGATGAACGCCGCGGCTGGGCGCATCGCGGAAAACGTGCGGCAGGTCCGCGAGCGTATCGCCGCCGCCGCCGCCCGCGCCGGTCGTGCGCCCAATGAGGTCACGCTGGTAGCGATCACCAAGTACGTTTCGTTGGACGTGACGGCTGCCGCGATCGAGGCCGGCTGCATGGACCTGGGTGAGAGTCGCCCGCAGGATCTTTGGAGCAAGGCCGCGGCGCTCGCCCAGCGCCCGGTGCGCTGGCACATGATCGGGCACTTGCAGCGCAACAAGGTGCGCCGCACGCTGCCGCTGGTGCACCTGATGCAATCGGTCGACAGCCCGCGGCTGCTGCAAGCCCTCGACGACGAAGCGGCGCGCCAGGGCCACCCGGTCGACGTGCTGTTAGAAGTGAACGTCTCGGGCGACGCCAGCAAGACGGGTTTGCCCGTCGACGAGGTCGGGACGCTGGTGCAGCAAGCAGGTCAGCTCAAGCAAGTACGCGTCCGCGGCTTGATGGGCATGGCCGCCCGCGAGGGCGACGCCGAGGGGGCGCGGGCGGATTTCGCCGCTCTGCGGCAACTGCGCGATCGACTCGCGGCGGCCGCCCCGCCGGGCGTCTCGCTGGCCGAACTTTCGATGGGCATGAGTGGCGATTTCGAGCAAGCCGTCGAGGAAGGGGCCACGATCGTGCGGCTGGGATCGATTCTGTTCGAGGGAGTCGACGCGTGATTGCGCTCGAGAGCCACGCCGAGGGGGCGCTACTACCGGTGCAAGCCCGCGCCGGAGGGCGACGCAATGAGCTCAAAGCCGCCGCCAATGGCAGCCTGCACGTCTCGGTCACGCAGACGCCCGAGAAGGGCAAGGCCAACAAGGCGATCATCGCGCTGCTGGCCGAGAGGCTGTCGCTGCGCAAGAGCCAGATCGAACTGGTGAGCGGAGCGACGTCGCCGCAGAAACGCTTCTTGGTCCGCCAGATCGCGGCGGCCGAGCTCGCGGCCCGCATCAAAGCCGCCCTGGCGCGTTGACGGCGCTTGCCCGCGTGCTAGTCGTCGAAGCGAATCGCGAGAATTTCGAACTTCATCGTGCCCTTGGGCACGGGAATCTCGACCTTGTCGCCCGGCTTCTTGCCCATCAGTCCTTGGGCCAGGGGGCTGGTGACCAGGATCTTGCCGGCGTCGTAGTCTTCTTCGCCGGCACCGACCAGCACGAACGTCTCCTCGTCGTCGAAGTCGAGATCCTTCACCACGACCGTGGCTCCGAACACGACCTCGTCCTTGGGCAGCTTCGACGGATCGACCAGGCTGGCCCGGGCCAGCTTGTCGCGCAGCAGGTTGATTTTCGCCTGCAGCATCCCCTGCGACTCGCGCGCCCCGTGGTACTCGGCGTTCTCGCTCAGATCGCCTTCGCTGCGCGCCGCCGCCACCCGGGCCGAGAGGGCAGGCATCTCCACTTGTTCCAGGTGTTCGAGTTCCGACTTGATCTTCTCGTACCCGACTCGGGTCATGGGAATCATTTCAGACATGGCAGCCACTCGAAAAGTTGCGTCGAGGCGAAAAAAAAGGGCCTCCCCCGCCGGGGAGACCAACTAAGGGCGCATTGTGACTCAATTGCCGGAACGTGTAAACCGTGAAAATGCGGGCACTGGTTACCGTTCGTTCGGCGTCTTCCCACCGTTTAGCCGGGAGCCAACGGCGACGGCGCTTCCGAGACGGCGAGGTCACGCTCAAATAGTCGAGGCAACGCTCGCGAAAACACATGTCGGCGTCGGCGAACCAGATCCAGTCGGCCGTGGTTTCCAGCGCGGAATGGATGGCGCGGCGGAAGAGTTGCTCGCTCGGTAGCGGCCGGAAGCGCCACGTGATGCCCGGCACTTTCTGGTTTGCGAAGTATTCGATGACCTTCACGACGAGTGATCCCCAAGAGGGCTCTGGTGAACACACTCCGCACACCGCCCACCTACTCTCCACCGCCCCATTGGTTGTATGGGGTTCGCCACATCTTTGCGGTAATGCCATACTCGGCGACCAGCTCGTCATCGTTGCCGTCGTTGAAATAGAGCAATGCCTTTCCTTCTCGCACATCAACTCGAAACTGTTCCAACCGAAGCGCGTATGGATCTCTTGGAACCATAAGCATACCACTGTCAATCTCTGCTCCAGTTGGCTTGCCGTCTACCCGCGCGACCCGGGCGCAAACGAAGCCAAAATCGTCGTGTACTATTTCGATGATGATGAGCAGTTCGCCATCTACCGGAAGCGTTCCAATCGGGACCACCGTTCTGCGGAAGGTCAACCACAGAAACCCGAGCACCATGGCAGTGCATGTCACAACGACCAGTGCGACAACTAGTGCGACGGCCAGGCTGTATCGAAGTCGTGCAGCCATCGTTCAACTCACTCGTGCTCCTACTTGTTGTTTGCTCCGGGAGACACGATCTCGGCGCGAGCGGACCCGCCCGCCTGACACAGCGACTTGAGACGACCGCACCACATCGGATCGATCTTGACTGGCCTCGAAGAGGTTCCGCTCGACGCCCAAGTTAGGTAATCACCGGCTATGTAGGCTCGAACGATCGTGGTGCCATAGATGTCGACTTGGTACACGATACTGATAGCTGGGTCGGTGTCGATAGGCCCCGAGACTACCTTAAACGATTTCCCTAGATCGCGCAGTAGCACCCTGTCACTCAGTTCGACCTGGGCAACAACTTCCTGTTGATCGTACATAGTGATTTGCGCCGACTCCGCGTTTCGAAAGCCCTCAGAGACTACTGCCGCAATCTGCCTTTCGTCCGCGAGTTGAACCACGCGACGTGAATGCAATCGCCAAGTCAATGCTATGGCGAGGACGAGAGCAATGGTCACCAGGACGATGCGCGAAGTCTTTCTCATTTACAACGGCACGCCGCTAAACTGTTTGATCGGGGTCCAAGGAAAAAAGTTGCTCGCTCGGTAGCCGAAGGAAAAGCCAGGTGATGCCCGGCACTTTCTGGTTTGCGAAGTATTTGACGACCGCTTGTGTCGCCGAGTCCTCCGGACAATACCACACCGTCATCGAGAGGTCTGCGAGTCGTGGCGAAAACAGCACGAGCGAGCCAAGCTGGTACGTGAACTGCGGAGCGTAGTGCCAGCAATGAGAGGCGATTTCAAGCTTCATGCTTGCCTGCTCCGACATGTTGTGTCGTGCTCGCCCTACTGCACATATCCGCATCCGGATTCCGGGCCGAGAACAGATCCAGTCAAGCCGCGTCGCTACCTACGCAGACAATATGTCCATCCAGTCCCCGAAGAGAGCAAGTTCCTCACTCGATGCTAAGTTCCGGCAGGTCACTCTTGAGTTGTCGCTTCGCGGATTCTGTCACCTTCGTCCCATGGAGCTCGAGGTGCTTCAAGTTCTTCAGCGGCTTCAGGTGTTCTAGCCCCTGATCGGTGATGGCCGTCTTCATCAAGTCAAGCTCGGTCAGGCGCTGCATCTTCTGTACGAAAACGAGGCCCTCGTCAGTCACGCTGGTCTTGGCAAGACCCAACTCCTGCAAGCCGTCGAGGCCCTGTAGTGAGCGCAGTGCGTTGTCGCCGATCGAGGTCCCAAGGAACTCGAGCTTCCGGAGGCTGTCAAGTGCTAGCAAGCTTTCGGCGGGATCGTCAGTCAACTTCGTTTCTGAGAGGCTCAGCAGTTCGAGATTCTTCAGATCGCGTAGGTGCTCAAGGCCAGCGCAGGTGACTGCCGTGCGGTCTAGCCAGAGATGTGACAGGCCTCGCATCTCTCCCAGGTAGGCCAAGCCTCCGTCAGTCAGGCGTGTTCCCGTCACGTCCAGTACGCGCAAGCGTCGAAGATGCCGCAGATGCGCCATTCCCTCGTTGCCAACGGGCACCTCGTAAAGTTGCAGAGTGCGTAGGGCGTCCATGTCACGCAAAGAGATGAGATCCTTGTCGCGAAGATCCGCTCCCGCGATCACAATTTCTTCCAGGTAATCCAACCCTCCTAGGCGTTGCAGGAACGCGCTCCCGTTCGGACATTCCGAGGCCCTTGGAATCAAGACAGCTTGGATAGTCACCTGGAATTCGTCCCCTGCATACTCACGAAGCCATTCCGGGCCGACATATCTTGTTACGGTCGTACCACCCAGGCGAGAGATTTCTTGTCGAAGAGCTTTTTCGCGCTGATACGGCCGTAGCACACCCACTACTGCACCCGCGCAGGCAGCAACCACCGTCACGAGTATGGCGACCATACGGAGACTGTACCTCCAACGAAATCGTCGTCGAACGACTAGTGGAGTCTGAGAAGAGTGTGACACGACGATTCTCGGATGCTGTCCTGACGCGCGAGAACGCATTGTGAATGGACGCCTCTTGACGTTGCTTATCCTTTGACCTTGCAGGGCACAGATACCATACCGCGTCGGCCTCTCTCCGATATGGCTCGCCATATCCAAGGTTAGTACCGGGATAAAACTTGCACACACAGTCCTTGCAGGCCGGTTTCACGCAACACGCCGTCACGCTTTCGGAGCTTATCGTACAACCCGGTCGCTTGCTTCGCAAAACCCCGCCTGCTTCTCCCGCGCCTGGCGAGAAGGCAAGTGGCGACTTGACCGGACCAGGTATTTGATCGTAGATCTTCAGGCCATCCTCGTCGGCCCTATCGTTTGTCGAACCGAGACCTAAGATCGGATTGATCCGGCAGGTATCCGTCGATGCACCATTCAATGCCGCGTCCCGCAATTCTTCTAGTAAATCAATAGCCGCCAAAAACCAGCGCCGCATGCAGTCGGTCAAACAGAACATGAATTCCGATTGAAGGGCCACGATAGGCAAAGGCAGTTCAGGGTGCTTGCCGGTAATCTCTACAGATGGATTCCAGTTTCGCACTCGGAGGCTAAAGGCCAGACGGGCAGATGTTCGCCCAGAATCCGCTGGGCGATTTGCTCACCACTCTTGTTTTTGCCGGCGGAGCCAGTGCGAACAACGCCAAAGTTCAGCATGGCGGATGTTTCTGATTGGGCATCTATTTCTCGCCGGCAAAAAACAACAGTTCATAGGAAATCCTCATGTAACATACATTCCGCTACCCTGCGATATTGTGCCGGCTCCAAGAGACCGCAGGGCGTGGAATTGCCTCGCCGACCCCGCCCGAGCCGCGCGTTGTGACTTCGGCGCGGTCAATCGGCCGAGCTTGTCGTACGAGCACTCGTGCACCGGGGCGTTCGGATCGGTCGCCTTGATGCGCTGCGGCCGATGATGGACGTAGGTAACTTCGCCCCTTACCGGATTAATCAACCCGCCCCGGGCGTGCGGTCTTCGGGACTGTACAACAAGCGGCCGCAGTTGCGACAAAAGATGGCCAACGAGCCGTGCAGCTCGGCCATGTTGTTGGGCGTGAGTTGCTGGTAGCAGCCGCCGCAGAATTCGCCCTGGGCTTCGGCCATGGCGTCTTCGCCCTTGGAGCGGACCAGCCGCTGGTAGGTCTCGCGAAAGTCGGCCGGCAGGTCCTTTTCGGCCGCCTGCAACTCGCCCTCCAGGCGTTTGATCTCCTGGTCGAGCTCGCCGGCCTGGGCACGAACGCTCTCTTCAGCTTTGGTGATTTCCTGCTTCGCGGCTGCGATCTTCTTTTGCTGCTCGGCGATGTGGGCCGCCAGCTCGTCGATCTTTTCCATCGCTTCGAGGATCTCGTCGGCCAGCACGCTGCCGGCCATCTGATCCGCGGCGATCTGCTCTTTGAGGGCCTGATACTCGCGATTGCTGGCGGCCTGGTTCAGCTTGACCTTGAGGCCTTCGATCTTGTCCTCGCCGGTCTTGAGCAGCAACTGCTTTTGATCGCTGCGCACGCGGGCGGCTTTCAGCTCGGCTTCGAGCTTGGCGAGCTCGTCGGCCAGCCGTGCCAGGTTGGCCTCGCGGGCCTTGATGAGTTTTGGGCCTCGTTCTTTCCGCTCGCGCAGATCGCTGAGTTGTCGGTGTATGCGATGAAGCTCGCGCAGGGTGCTTGCGCTGACGCTCATTGGATCTTGTTCCCGATGTCGGTGTCGTTCATGGTGCTGTATTGTATCAGGCCCCGCCAGATGTCCAGGCAATAAAAAAGCCGCCGGCCGGATTGGCCGACGGCGTGCGAATCGCCATTTTCTCGCTTTAGCGCAACCCGCTGTTCCGCAGGCCGGCGCAAGTCCGACAGAGCCTCCGGGCGGCGGGCCAAATCGGCTCCGCCGCGCGGCTTGCGATTCCAGCAGCCCGGCTGCTAGCCGGCAACGCCGCTTAAGAATCCTTCCAGTTGCATGCTCCGCACCGGATGCTGGAGCTTGCGTACCGCCTTGGCTTCGATCTGGCGGACGCGTTCGCGGGTGACCTTGAAGATCCGGCCCACTTCTTCCAGCGTGTAGGTGTAGCCGTCGCCCAGGCCGTAGCGGAGGCGAATGATTTCGCGCTCGCGGTAGGTGAGCGTTTTGAGCAGGCCCTCGATCTTGTCCTTGAGCATCGACTGCCCGGCCGAGGTGATGGGGCTTTCGCTGCCGCCGTCCTCGATGAACTCGCCGAAGCTGCAGTCTTCGCTTTCGCCCACCGGGCGATCGAGGCTCACCGGGTGCCGCCCGATGTCCATCACGCGACGCGTTTCTTCGATGCTCAAGCCGGCGGCGCTGGCCGTCTCTTCCATCGTCGGTTCGCGGCCCATCTCCTGCAGCAGCCGCTTGGCCACGTTGCGCAGCCGCGACAAGACGTCGATCATGTGCACCGGAATGCGGATCGTACGCGCCTGGTCGGCGATGGCCCGGGTGATCGCCTGGCGAATCCACCACGTGGCATAGGTCGAAAACTTGTAGCCGCGGCGGTACTCGAACTTATCGACGGCGCGCATCAAGCCGGTGTTGCCCTCCTGGATCAAATCCAGGAAGCTCAGCCCGCGGTTGCGGTACTTCTTGGCGATCGAGACGACCAGCCGCAGGTTGCCGCTGGATAGCTGGCGCTTGACCATCTCGTAGTCGTGATACTGCCGCTCGATCAGGGCGATCCGCTTGCGGAGGCTGCGGGGGCTTTCGAGCGTCGTGAGCATCAGGTCGTGCAGCTCGCGACGCAGCTCGGTCCGTTCGTTGGCCAGTGCCGGACGGGTTTTCAAGTCGTTGAGCCGGCAACGCAGCTCGTCCATCCGGCGCGAGATTTCCTTAAGCTGCCGCACCATCGGCTGCACGCGCCGCGTGCGCAAGCTCAGCTCTTCGACCAGCGTGAGCGACTTGCGGCGTCCGCGTAGGAGCTGGCGGCGGCTCACTGCCGCGTCGCCCGGCTCGGTCGAACGCGCCACGAGCTTCTTAAAGTGCTGACGATTCTGCTCGAGCAGATGGTCCAGCGTCCGCAGGTTGTGCGGCATGCGGGCCATGATCTGTTCCTTGGTCAACCGCTCGGTGAGCGACACCTTGATCGTGCGGTCGAAGGGGAGCACGCCGGCGTGCACGTCCTTGAGCGTGCGCACCGTCGCCTGCAGCGAGTAGTTGCAGCCGAGCACCGTGCGGCGGAAGCGCTTGCGGGTGACTTCGATCTTCTTGGCCAGGGCGATTTCCTCGGCCCGGGACAAGAGCGGGATCTCGGCCATCTGCGTCAGGTACATCCGAATCGGATCGTCGCTGAGCTTGGGCAGATCCTTGGCGGGCAAGGGCGCGAGGCCGCAGGCCATTTCCTCGGCGGCCACTTCCGCCGCGGGATCGCGGGGCGCCGCTTCTTTCACGGCGTCCGGGGCTTCGCTGACCAGTTCGATTCCCATCTCGTCGAGCGCCACCAGCAGGCAATCGAGCTTTTCGGGATTCACTGCCTCGTCGGGCAGATAGTCGTTGACTTCGTCGTACGTGAGATAGCCTTGGGCTTTGCCTTTTGCGACCAGTTCTTCCAAATCCGTTCTCGAATGGTCCACCTGTCAAATCCTCCCTGGCACTGCGGGTGCCTATTGAAAGATGGATCGACGACCGGGCGGCTTGCTTCGTGCTTGCCGCGGATCGTTCGATCGGCCGGCTCCCGGGTCATCCTACCCTTCCGTGGGTTCGGAAATGCCCGACCGGGATCGCTCCGTTCTTGCTGTGTTTTCGGCCCTGTAGTGCTCGAGCAATTCCAGCAGCAAGGCCTGTTCCTCCTCGAAGGCAAGTTGCTTTTGGTTCAGTGCCTCAATACGACCATCAGCTTCGCATTGCCGCTGCCGCTGCTCGAACCTGTCCAACACGTCGGCCAATCGGACGTCGACTTCGCTGGCCGGCTTGTCGCGGCCGGTTTCTTCGAGTTCGACCAGCAAGTTTTTAACTTCCGCGTCGTCGATCTCCAATAACAGTCGCGCGTGGTTCGGGAGCACGCCGGCCGAATACAATTGCGTGCATTTCGCGTAAATGCGACGGCACGCCTGGTGGGCAAATTGCTCCGCGGGGACCACGCCGACGACCTGCTCGACCGCCTGCGGATTCTGCAACAGCAGTTCCAGCAATTCGCGCTCCAGTGGATCGATTTTTTCCCGCGCGACGCTAGCAGGCGCGCCAGCAACCGGCGCTTGCGGGCTGCGCCCCGCGGCTTTGCGGCGAAACTTCGTGACCAGCTGCCGCACCTGCTCCTCGGGCACGCGAAAGTCGGCGGCCAGGCGTTGTAAAAACTTCTCTTCGCGTAACCGATCTTCAACCAGCGTGTCGGCCCGCAACCGCGGCGCCTTGGCGATCGTGCCCGCCAGTTGCTCCAAGGCGGCACTGGCTGCATGCACGTCTGCATGCACGTCGACGCCGGCCGTGGCTACCTCGAAGGCGTGCGCCAGGGCGTCGCTCGCGCGGTCGATCAGTTTCTGCAGTGCCTCGGGACCCTGGCTGAACAGGAAGTCGGCCGGATCGGCCCCGTCGGGCAACGTCAGCACGCGCAGGTCGACGTTGGCCGACACGAACAACTCGAGCACTTCGCGCGCCCGGGTGCGTCCCGCCTCGTCGCCGTCCAGCAAGAGCACGACGCGCACCCGATCGGCGTAGCGACGCAGCAACTGTACGTGGCCAGGGCCCAGCGCCGTGCCCAACACGGCCACGGTGTTCTCGAAGCCGAATTGATGCGCCGCGATACAGTCGGTGTAGCCTTCGACGACCAGCACGGTGCCGGTGCGACGCACGGCGTCGCGGGCCAGGTTGAGTCCGTAGAGCAGCTTGTTCTTGGCAAACAGGGGCGTCTCGGGCGAGTTGACGTACTTGGCCCCCTGCCCGTCGGCGCCGGGCAGCACGCGGCCGCCGATGCCCGCGGCGCGGCCCTGGGCGTCGAAGATCGGAAACAGCACACGCCCCTTGAAGCGGTCGTAGAACCCCGGACCTTGCCGGCGGCGGGCGATCAAACCGATGCGCTCCAGCACGGCCGACGAATAGGGCGTGTCTTTGGCACGATCGAGAATCCAACTCCAGTTGTCGGGCGAATAGCCCAGTTGGAAGCGGCGCACGCTTTCGCGGGTGATCTTGCGTTCGGCCAGGTAGTCGCGGGCGGCCTGCGCGGCTGCGTCCTTCAGCAAGCAGTTGTGAAACTGTTCATCGGCCCAGGCCATGGCTCGATAGAGCAGTCGCTTGTCGTCGCTGGTGGACGAACCGCCGGGCACCTCGTCGGGCGAGATGCCGGCCCGTTCGGCCAGCATGGCCAGGGCCTCGGGGAATTCGACGCCCTCCATCCGCATGATGAAGCTGAAGATGTCGCCGCCGATGTCGCAGACCCAGCAGCGAAACGACTGGCGCTCGGGGTTCACCTGCAGGCTGGGACGCGTGTCGTCGTGCCAGGGGCAGAGGGCCTTGAAGCCGCGTCCTTCGCGCCGCAGTGGCAGATAGCTACCGACCAGGTCGACGATGTCGACCGCCTGCCGAATCCGTTCCTTGGTGTCGTACGACGCTCCGAAAGACAACGTCCGCTCCTTGGAAACGAGCCGGCGAAGAGCACGCCCGGTTGGCAATCCATTCGAATCAAACAGACCCGATTATACCGGGGGCGGATTCAGCCGATCAACCAGCCGAAATCGGCCACCCGTGGCTACCACTACCGGGTGTAATTCGACGGGCGTTCGCCGACGGTGACGTCGAGGGTCATGGGTTTGCCGCGGCGAATGATCTTCACCGCCACGCGCGCGCCGACCTCGGTCTGGCCGACCATGAGCGTCAGCTCCGTGGCATCGACCACCGGGTGGCCGTCCCACTCGACAATGACGTCGCCGTCCTTGAAATTGGCTTGGGCCGCGGGTGTGCCGGGCGCCACTTGTGCCACCACAGCCCCCTCGGTGACGTCGAGATCGAACAACTCAATCAGGTCGTCGTTGAGATCGGCAAGCTGGACGCCCAGGTAGCCGCGGACGACTTTGCCGCTTTCGCGCAGGTGGTTGTACACCTCGCGGGCGATGCTGCTGGGAATGGAAAAGCTGACGCCCTGGTAGGAGCGGCCGACGATGGCGGTGTTGATGCCCACGATCTTGCCGGCCACGTCGACCAGCGGGCCGCCGGAATTGCCGGGGTTCACGGCGGCGTCGGTTTGCAGAAAGTCCTGGTAGGGGCTCGTGCCGTTGAAGCCGCGGCGGTTCTTGGCGCTGATGATGCCGAAGGTGACGCTGCGGTCGAGGCCAAACGGGTTGCCGACGGCCCACACCAGCGAGCCTTCGGCCAGGGCTTCGCTATCGCCCCACTCGGCGGCGATCAGCCCGCCTTCGGGAATCTTGAGCACGGCCAGGTCCGTCGTGTCGTCGAGGCCCACGATTTCGGCCGGCCGCGTTTCGTTGCCGCTGAGCTTGACGGTGATCTGGCCGGCGCCGGCCACGACGTGGTTGTTGGTGAGGATGTATCCTGCTTCGTCGACGATGACTCCGGAGCCCTGGCCGTAGGCCTGTTGCGGGTAGCTGGCCAGGGGAAGCTCGTTGCGCCCCACCTCGCGCACGGTGTCGATGTGCACGACGCTGGGGCCGATGGCCTTGGCCACGACGGTGAACTGCCGCGAGATCTCCGTCAGCGCCGGCGTGGGCAGTTGGCCGCGGGCGACGTCCACTTCGGCCCGCTCGCGTCCGACGGTCCAGGCGTACATGCCCCGCTCGATCATGTGCGGCAGGATCAAGAACGCCAACAGCGCCAGCAGCATGGCAAACAGCCACGGCAGGTGCGCCGTGCGCGACGGTTCGGCCTGCGGCTGCGGAGGCGGTGGCGGCTGCGGACGAGGCGGCAGCGGAGAATCGACCATCGTGACTCTGCGAGGTGGCTGGAGAGCGCGGGCGGAGTGCGGCAACCGTGCGCGGTCCGGGTTGCCGCAAACATCGAGTAACATGGAGTATAACAGTAGACGGCGCCATGGCCTAGCAACGGCCGCCCGCGCGACCAGCGCGATCCCCTTCCGTCGAGCAAGAAACGGCCGCGATTTTCCGCCGTGAAGTTCATCCTGCCCAAATCGAAGTTCTTCCCCCCCGCCGAGCTCGCCGAGCCCGAGGGCGTTGTGCTGTTCGGCGGTCGATTGACGCCCGAGTGGCTGATCGACGCGTACGCGCACGGGATTTTTCCCTGGCCCATCTTCGACGGCACCGACATCGTCGTCTGGTGGTCGCCGGACCCGCGGGCCATTTTCGAGCTCGACGGGTTTCATGTTTCGCGGCGGCTGGAGCGCACCTGCCGCTCGGGCAAGTTCGAGGTGACGTGCAACCACGACTTCGCGGGCGTGATTCACGCCTGTGCGACCACGGCCGACCGCAAGCACAATACCTGGCTCACGCCCAAGATGATCGCGGCCTACCAGCGGCTGCACGATTTGGGCCACGCCCACAGCGTCGAAGCGTGGCACGAGGGGCGACTGGTCGGCGGCACCTACGGCGTGGCGATCGGCGGGTTGTTTGCCGGCGAATCGATGTTCCACCGCCAGCGCGACGCCTCGAAGGTGGCGCTGGTGCATTTGGTCGATCACCTGCGGGCGCGCGGCTACACGCTGTTCGACATCCAGCAACTGACGCCCCACACCGAAAGCCTCGGCGCGGTCGAGATCCCGCGGTCGGAATACCTCGCCCGGCTGGCCGATGCCTTGCAGCGTCGCGTCGCGTTCGGCCGCGAGCTTGCGCGAAATGATTCGCGTGGGTGAAGCATCGTTGCCGCGGCCGTGCGTCGTGGGCTCCGAGCCCCCCCTGCCGAGCTTGAAAGCGTTGACACCGCGTCGCTTGCAATGTTAGGCTCAAGGCACTGTGCAGATGCACAGATGTTGCGGGACGCGGCGGTCTAGGGGGCTCTTCGTGGCGACCGCCATACACGTTCGGCGCGGCAACGCCCGTCATACCCTCTGGACATTTCGGACCTGGAGTCAACCCATGCGGCGACGGCACGCGTTCACACTCGTTGAGCTTCTCGTAGTGATCGCCATCATCGGCGTGCTGGTGGCCCTCTTGCTGCCCGCCATCCAAGCCGCCCGCGAGGCCGCGCGGCGGGCCAGTTGCGTTAACAACATGAAGCAGTTTGCAATTGCACTGCAGAACTATCACGACGCGCTCCAGACCTTGCCGCCGGGGGGATGTACGAACTTCAACAACAACCCGGAACGCGTCTACGCCAGCCCGCACACGATGTTGATGCCGTTCTTTGAGGAAGAGAGCCTGCATAGCCTCTATAACAAGAATCAGCCCTGGTTCCTCCAGGACCAGCGTTTGGCCGGGTACGTTATCCCGATCTTCGTCTGCCCTTCGAATGCTGCCGAGAACCCGTTCGCCGATCAGAATCTTGGAAACATCCTGCCCATCCTGGTGCCGGGCACGACTTTCAGCCCGAACACCGAGTGGGCGCTCACGACCTACGTGTTCTGCAAGGGCATCACCGACGCTTGGTGCAACAATCCCAAGCCTCACAAGTCCACGAGTTGGGTTTCGGGCACGACGATCTATACCGAGCGTGGATTGTTCGACTTCAACTGGGGCCCCAATTTGAAGAAGATCTCCGACGGCACTTCCAATACGATCGCCATGGGTGAAGGCGCTTCGGGACCCAACTGGCCGGTGGCGGGGATCACCAGCCCAACCATGGGTCCGACTACGGATCGCTACGCGCTGCCCACGAATCCGCGCGGGCAGGGCCGCATTGCATACCATTCCTGGATCAATGCGATTCCGTCGTATTCCATCGGGCCCGTTGGCCTGGGCGTATACCTTACCGGCTCGTTGGCTTGTACGATCGATCCAATGAACAAGAGCCCCGTCACCAGCGCCTACGTTGGGCAGACCGATCCTCTCAGCGACTGCCGCGCGGGCACCGCGACGGCCCGTGGCATCAATCCGAGCAGTTGTGTTTTTGGCTCAGCGCCCGGCTCCTGCGGCTCCCACATCGCCCCCAACTTCCGTAGCGACCATGGAGCGGGGTGCAACTTCATGTTCGCCGATGGCTCAGTCCACTACCTCAGCGAAGACATCAGCATGCTGGTCTACCAGCAACTCTCTACCATGGCCGGCGAGGAAGTCGTCGCGATTCCCGAGTAGGCCGCTCGAAGACAACCCTGGGGTGCCGAGCAGCGCAGGCACACGGGGCCGAGGAGATCGCAGCCGTTGCCCTCGGCTGCGCGCCTGATCGGGCTTTCTCTTGATCTCGCAGGGACTGCGTCAACTGGTGACGATCGGCCGCGCCTCTTGGCGGCGATCGCCGCTAGCCGAGGCGGCCCCCTAGCGTATAGCATGGGGGTGGAGGCCGCATCGGTCGGTCCGCTACCACGTACGCAAACGGGCTCTCCATGAAAACCCGCTCGACAACGATCCTGACGGTTCGCCACCAGGGCATGGTCGCCATTGGGGGCGATGGGCAGGTGTCGCTGGGCAATACGGTCATGAAGGCCGATGCCAACAAGATTCGTAAGCTGCTCGACGGCAAGGTGATCACCGGCTTTGCCGGCAGCAGTGCCGACGCCTTTGCGCTTTTGGAACGCTTTGAGACCAAGCTGCGGGATTTTCCGGGCAACGTGCCCCGGGCGGCCACGGAGCTGGCCAAGGACTGGCGGACCGATCGGGCCCTGCGGCGGCTCGAGGCCCTGTTGACGGTCGTCGATGCCCGCTACACGCTGCTGGTCACCGGCACCGGCGACGTGATTCAGCCGACCGACGGCGTGCTGGGCATCGGCTCGGGCGGCAACTTTGCCGTGGCCGCGGCCCGGGCGCTGGTGGCCCACAGCGAACTGGACGCCGAGGCCATCGTGCGCGCGAGCCTCGAGATCGCCGCCGGCATCGACGTCTATACCAATGCCAATATCGGGGTGGAGGTCCTCAAGTGCACAACCTGACGCCCCGACAGATCGTCGCCCAGCTCGACGAGCACATCGTCGGCCAGCACGACGCCAAGCGGGCCGTGGCCATCGCCGTGCGCAATCGCTGGCGGCGGCAGCAACTGGCCACCGAGATGCGGACCGAGGTGGCTCCCAAGAACATTCTGATGATCGGCCCCACTGGCGTCGGCAAGACCGAGATCGCCCGGCGGCTAGCCAAGCTGACCGGCGCCCCCTTCGTGAAGGTCGAGGCCACGAAGTACACCGAGGTGGGCTACTACGGCCGCGACGTGGAGAGCATGATCCGCGACCTGGTCGAAAACGCGATCACCCTGGTGCGCGAGAGCGAACGATCGTCGGTCGAGCAAGAGGCCAAGCGGCGCGTCGACGACCGGCTGCTCGACCTGCTGGTGCCCGCGCCGCCGGCCTTCGACGTGGGGGCCGACTCGCCCAATTCGCCGGAGCGCCACGAGCGCACCCGCGATAAGATCCGCGCTCGCCTGGCGGCGGGGCACATGGAAGACAGCCGCGTGGAGATCGCCGTCGAGCAGAAGTCCTCGCCGATGATGTTCACCGGCATGGGCCTCGAGCAAGCCGATATCGACTTGCAGGGCATGTTCGAGAAGTTTCTGCCCAAGAACACCACGCGCCGCGACATGAGCGTGGCCGAGGCCCGGGGCGTGTTGTTCGAACAGGAGTGCGAGGCGCTGATCAACCAGGAGAAAGTCAACGCCAAGGCGATCGAGCTGTCGCAGGACCTGGGCATCGTGTTCGTCGACGAGATCGACAAGGTCGTGGCCAGCGATGCCCGCGGGGCCGACGTTTCGCGGCAGGGCGTGCAGCGCGACCTGCTGCCGATCGTCGAGGGGACGACCGTGCAGACCAAGTACGGCTACGTGAAGACCGATCACATCTTGTTCGTGGCGGCCGGCGCGTTTCACCGGGCCAATCCCAGCGAGCTGATGCCCGAGCTGCAGGGCCGCTTTCCGATCCGCGTGGAGCTGACGGATTTGACGCAGGAAGATTTCGTGCGCATCCTCACCGAGCCCAACAGCGCCCTGACCAAGCAGTACACCGCCCTGCTGGCCACCGAAGGCGTGGAGGTCGTGTTCAAGCAGGAGGCCGTCGAGGCGCTGGCCGAGTACGCCTTTCACGTCAACCAGTCGAGTCAGAACATCGGCGCCCGGCGGTTGTACACGATCATGGAGCGTCTGCTCGAAGAGCTCAGCTTCGAGGCGCCCGACATGCGTGGCGGCCGGGTCGAAGTCACCGCCCCCTACGTCAAGGAACGCCTCGAGAAGCTCACGCAGGACGAGGACTTGAGCAAGTTCATCCTGTAGCGCCGTCGGCGTGTCACGCCGACACGAGCCCGAAGCGCGAGCGAGGGTTCTTGGTGTTCATCGGGGACAAAGCTTCTTTCGCAAGGCAGGGTATCCTCGCTTCGCGCTGCGGGCCAGTTGGACGGAGACGAAGAACCCTCGCTCGCGCTTCGGGCTTGTGAGGTTGGGTCTCAACCGTGTTTGCGCGTCGGTCTCGTTCAGTGCTCCGCGCGGGTGCCATGCTCACGCCCCGCGTGAGCATGCGATTCTTGGAGTCGACCCGTTTAGCATGCTCACGCAAGCGTGAGCATGGCACCGGTCACGCAAGGGTGAGCATGGCTCCCGGCGTGGGCATGGCACCCGGCTCGTGAAGGCACGTTTCAACCTGTTGGCGAGCTTCGGGCTATTGAATCGCGGTGCGGAGGCGCTCGACGGCGGCAGCACTGGTGGGGCCGGTGGCGGTGATGGCGAACGAGCGCTCGGTGCCGGGGAGCACGTCGATGGCGATCTCGATGCGGTCGTCGGGCAGGCAGCGGATGACGCGCTGGGCCCATTCGATCAGCACTAGGTTGGGTTCGCGAAAGTATTCGTCGGCGCCGAGATCGAGAAACTCGTCGTCGTCGCGGATGCGGTAGCAATCGAGATGATAGATCGGCCGCGAACCGTGGTACTCGTGCACCAGCACGAAAGTTGGGCTGACCACGTCGCGGCGATCGACGCCCGCGGCTGACGCCACGGCCTGGACGAGCCGCGTCTTGCCGGCCCCCAGCATGCCATCCAGCGCGACCACGCCGTGCGGTAGGGCCTCGGCCAGGGCGCGGCCAAGCCGCTCGGTGTCGGATTCGTCGGCAGCGTGGAAGGTAAACGTGCTGGTCGTCATCTGGTGCGTTCCGCGAAGCTAGTGTTCGTAGCCATGGGGATCGAGCGGCGTGCGCGATCCGTTCTCGTCGAGCAGCCACAGGCCCGGCTCACTCACGAAGCGCCCGATGCGGGTCAGGCCGCAAGCCAGCGGTTGCTCGTCGATCAAGGCGTCGGCGGCTTCCGGGGGCACGGCCAGGATCAATTCAAAATCCTCGCCGTCGCCCAGCGCGTGGTCCAGCGCCGTCGAGCCGTCGCCGAGCTGCTCGGCCCAGGCATACGCGGCGTCGGCGATCGGGATGGCCGCCTTGTCGAGTTCCGCGCCGCACTGGCTGGCCCGGCAGACGCGGGCCAGATCGAGCGAGAGCCCGTCGCTGGTGTCGATGCCGGCGCGCAGGGGATAGCGGGTGATGAGCCAGAGGGCTTCCTCGACGCGGGGGTCGAAGTCGAACTGGTGGCCCAGGCGGCTGCCGCCAAATCGGCCGGTGACCAAAATCGCGTCGCCCGACCGGGCCCCGGAACGCAACAGCGGGCCGGCGTCGGTCACTTCGCCGATCAGGGTCACGCTGATCGCCAGCGGACCATCCCAGGTGTTGGTGTCGCCGCCGGCGATGACCAGGTCGTATTCGGCCGCCAGCGGCAGCATCCCTTCGTAAAGGCCTTGGGCCAGTTCGAATGCTCCCTGGCGCGGCAATGCCAGCGCCACCACGCCCGCCAGCGGCCGCGCGGCCATGGCGGCCAGGTCGCTGAGGTTCACGGCCAGGGCTTTGCGGCCCACGCGCTGGGGTGGATCGTCGGGCAGCACGAAGTCGACGCCGTCGTTGAGCAGGTCGACGGTGACCACGGAGCGCGAGCCGCTGTGTTGCAACACCGCGGCATCGTCGCCCAGCGCCAGCGGCACCTTGGGCCCCGGCCCCAACCGCTCCTCGAGCCAACGTATTAGTTGCTGCTCCATCGCCAGTCCGCCACGATCAAACGAGGTTTTCCAGGGGTACAACGTAAAGCATTGTACCCGGCGCGCGAACCGGCCGCGCCGCCGTCGAAAACGAGAGGCCCGCGATGCCGCAACCAGAGACTCGGTGCTCGAGAGCGGGGAGAGACTCCGCCGAGAGAAACTAGCGGCGAACCTTGGTCGTCAGGTGGCCGTAGTACGTGGCTTCGTCGCGCAGGATGAGGAACCGCACGTTCTGGCCGGTGAACTCGTCGGAGTTGAGAATGTAGATCACGTTCTCCAGCGAGATCGTTTCCCAAATGTGGATGCCCAGCAGCACGTCGCCGGAGCGGATGCCGTCGCTGGCCGCCGGGCTGCCGCGGCGCACCGACGTGACCCGCAGCCCGCCGCGGTACTGCTTCTGGTGGCCGCGCAGTTGCGAGGCCGCCACGGGCTCGAGCCGCAGTCCCAGCGTTTCCCAGACCCGCTCGCTATCGCTGGTCTTCTTGGGGGCCGAGGCGAGCACCAGGGCCACCTTCACCGGCTTGTTGTCGCGGTTGACCAGCAGCTCGATTTCCTCTCCCGGCTGATGTCCCAGCAGGGCCCGTTCCAGATCGAGCGATCGGGCCACGGGGGCTTCGCCGATCTTGGCGATGACGTCTCCCGGCTGCAGCCCGCAGAGGGCGGCGGGGCTTTCGTCGTGCACCTTGCCCACCACGCAGTAGCCGGCGGCTTCGGAGATCGGCTGGGTGACGATGCCGTGCCAGGTGCGCTCCGAGCGCTCGCGCTCGGCACACATCAGGTCGGCCGCGATGGCCACGGCCATGTCGACCGGAATGGCAAACCCGATGCCCTGGGCGTTGGCCCGCACGGCGACGTTGATGCCGATCATTTCGCCGTCGATGTTCATCAGCGGACCGCCGGAGTTGCCGGGGTTGATGCTGGCGTCGGTCTGGATCAGTTCCTCGTAGCTTTGCGTTTCGCTGACTTGCACCGAGCGGTGCAGGGCGCTGATCACGCCCCGGGTGACGGTGTGTTCGTAACCGTAGGCATTGCCCACCGCCACGACGTCTTCGCCGATCATCAGGTCGCTCGAGGTGCCGATGTTGATCACCGGCAGCTTCTTGCCGGCGTTGATCTTGATGATGGCCAGGTCGGTCTTGGGATCGTGGGCGACGCGCGTGGCGACGAACTCCTGCCCATCGGGAAAGGTGACTTCGATGCGCTTCACGCCTTGCACGACGTGGTGATTGGTGAGGATGTAGCCCCGCTCGTCGATGATCACGCCGGTGCCCATGCCGTTGACGTTCTGCGACTCGCCCTGGCGGTAGTTTTCGTCGCCGGGGGCCAGCGTCTTCTGGCCGTGGATGTTCACGATCGAGGCGCTGGCACGCTGCACCAGCCGCACGGTGGGCGTTTGGCGCCGCTCGCTGGCCCGGGCCACGGGCGCGGCGCTCCACACTAGCAGGCTGGCCGCCACGATTCCGGCACAGAGTTTCAGTCGGGCCGGAAGCATGGCGCAAGCTGATCGGTGGGACATGGCGGGACACGTCTGGGGTTGCGCGGCCACGAAGGCTTCCGCGGCCTGGGACTTGTCAGCTCAAGCGAAAACGCGGGAATCGCCGAGACGGCACCGGTCTTCGGTGGTACGAAACCAAGATCGGCCCCCAGTTCGCAAAGGCATAAGCAGTGCCTACTTCAGCCGGAATAAACGGCCCAGTTTGACGCGTCGGCCGCCGCAAAAAATGGCCTCTTCGCCTACCTTAACCGGCGACGCGCAGCGCGGGCCGACCGAGCACAAAACCGTAGCGCGCGGGCCGGCGGCGAAGCACCAAAATCGCGGCCTGCTAGCAAGCCGCCCGCGAAGTCAGTCGGCAGACGGCTCGACCGGCCGAGACTCTTCGCGGCGCTTGCCCGAGGTGAACATCACGAGTTGCACCAGCAGAAAGACGCCGAAGACGGCGACCATCACGTATTTCCAGGCGCCGACGAAGGGGATTCTCATCTGCTCGGCGATGCCCACCAGTGCCAGCAGCACCAGCGTGAAGACCAACAGCCCGCAACCGATCGAGGTCATCGTGCCCTTGAACGTGGCGTCCTCGGTGTAGTCTTCGTAGTAGAGTTCGATCGTGCGGTTCTTGTTCAGGCTGCGCTCGATCGTCTCGGCCAGCTCGACGCTCCGGCAGGCGTCGACCCAATCGGGCTTCGGCGGCTCGCCGCGCCCGGCCTCCGCGAGCAACCGCAGCGCCTCGGCCGGCTCGTCGACCGGCGGATACTCGCGGCCCGCATCGGGATCGCCGGCAAACTCGAGCGTCCAGGGCGAGCCGTCGTCGGGCGCATCGAGCAGCACCCGGCCGCCAGTGCCGCTCAGCGAGATCCTTGCACCCGAGGCACCATGCGGCGGCACGATCGCCCAGCGGGCGGCGATATCGGCCGGCCCGGTCATCTGCACGCCCAGATTGGCATATTGCGACGCACCGCCGCCCGCCGACATGGCTCCCAACCGCGTCATGTCGCCGGCGATCGAGCGCACCAGGTCGACGTCGCGGGCGAACAGCCTTTGAACTTGGGCCTTGTCGTCGGCCGCGGCGAAACGCTCGAACGACAATTGCTCGATGCGGCCCACCGGCGAACTGTCGCCCTGCGAGACGATCTCGGCCAGCGTGCGCACCGCGGGGTGACTGCGCATGCCCAACAGCGGCACCATCACGGCGCCCGTCTCGGCGCGGATCATGTCGAGCTCGTAGTAGATCAGCATCGAGGTGACGACCGGGTGCGAGACCAGCACCGGTCGACCCGTCTGCGCGAACTTGCGCAGTTGCTCGGCCCGCAGGTCCTCGTCCGGGCCGCGGGCCACGACCACGGCGTCGATGCGATCGTCGTCGAGCAGCGTTTCCCAGGCCGAGCCGGGATAGACGCCCATGCGATCGGCCACGGCCGCTAGCGGCGGGTCGAGCGAACGCGGGGCGTCCCACAGTCCGCGGAGCTCGAAGGCGCCCTCGGCGAGAGCATGGCCCGCCAGCGCCGCGGTGTTTTCGTCCGCGCCGAGAAAGGCCAGCCGGATTGGCGGGTCGGAGGAGGGCATCGTGTAATTATAGCCCCCGCACGGCGGCCGAAGATGCGATCACGTAGCCTCGTGAAGACTTCAATAGGGCGCTAGTGTTCCTTGTCGACGACCTTCGTCAGCGCTTCGACGAAGAAAAACTCGCCCCACATCACCGACTCGTCGACGCCCAGATTCTTCTTGGTGTGGTAGACACCGTGCTTGAGGATGCCTTCCCAGCCGGGGGTGTCGACCGCCAGGTATTCCGGAGCGACCAGGGCATCGAGCATGGCCAGGGCCGTTTCGCGATAGGCCACCGCGCGATCGAGCGCCGGCGTTTGCAGCTCGAGATCCAACAGCCCGCTGGCGGCAATCGCCGCGGCCGACGAATCCTTTTGCGGGCCCCACGGCAGCGGCTGGCTCAGGTCGGCCCGGAAGTCCCAATAGGGGACGTGATCTTTGGGCAAGTGCGTGAGCCAGTAGTCGGCGTTGCGCTCGGCCACGTCGAGCCACTCTTTCTCGCCGGTCAGGGCGTAGACCTGGCTATAGCCGTACAGCGACCACGCCAGTCCGCGCGCCCAGGCACTGTCGGGCGCAAGGCCCTGATGGGTCGACTCGCCCTGAAACTCACCGGAGTCGACGTCGAACAGGCCCTCGTGCGCGGTCGAGCCGTCGGGTCGCACGAGGCGGTCGCGGGTGGTGCGGCAGTGCGCGGTGGCGATGCGGCGAAGGTCTTCGTCGCCGGTTTCGTTGGCGGCGTAGAAGATCAACGGCACGTTCATCATGATGTCGATGAACAGCGACTGCGGGCCGATGAACGAGCTCAGGTACTCGCCTTTCGGCTGAAACCGCATGGCCAACGTACGGCCGGCCTGAATGAGCACGTCGCGCAGGTGCGGCTCGCCGGTGGCTTCGAACCAGGGGCGGTAGGTGTTCAGGAAAATGAAGCCCAGATCGTGGACGTTGCGGTCGTGCTGGCGGTGTTCGAGCAGGCGGCTGTAGTGCTCGGCCCGGCCGCGCCACTGGGCGTCCTGGGTGCGGCGGAAGAACTGCCACATCATGCCGGCGAGAAAGCCCCCGGTCCAATCGGTCCACAACTCGCCGCCGTGCTGCCAGCGGCCGTTCTCGGTGTAGATGGGGAAGAAGTCGGGCGCGTTGGTCGTGAGTTGGGCTACCTGCCGCTCGGCGAAATCGAGCGCGGCTTTGTATCGTTCGACGTGTGGATCGGTCATCGTGTCGCCGGGGCGCGGTCACAGCGAGCGGCCCGCGCCGCCCGAATCGAGCCGTTCATCGTACCGCCGGGCCGGTAGAACACAACCCGCGCGGCGTGTGGCGGGTCGTCTCGGCGGGGCTTTCGAGCCGGGTGGCGCGCAAAAAAGGCCGGGGGCTCGGCTATCGAGATTGGTTTACGAGGAAACCAATCCCGAAGTGCTCACCCCCGGCCTGCGATTCGATCGACCGCGGCAGCCTAGTTGGCGCTTTCCTCGGCCGGCTCGTCCTTCGGCATCTCGAAGATGGCCTGGTCGACGTCGCCGTTCACCTTGGTCTCGGTGTAGGTCGTGTCGATTTCGAGAATCTCGCCGATCGTGGCCTTGTTCGTCGTGGGCAGCTTGACCGGGCCAAACTGCTCGTAGCCCCCGATCTCGACCGCGATCTCGACTTCGCCGAACTGCGGGTTGTTCTGCTTCAGCGTGGTGCGCTTGATCTGGTTGCTTTCCTTGTCGACGTACAGCTTGATCGGCGGGCGGCCCTCGCCGGTCATCTCGACGACGTAGTACTCGACGTCGTCGACGGTTTCGTCGTCGAGCTTTTCGAGCTTGGCTTCGCCCATGTTGAGGAACGGGTTGAGCTCGACCGACTGCTTGATTTGCGCGGCTTCATCGCCTTCGAGTTCCTGCAAGCCCATCATGCCGTCGCGCCAGGCGGTTTCGCCGTTCCAGCCGTCGGTCTGCACGAACACCGCGAGATCCAACGCGCGGTAGGCCTTCTTGCCGGGGACGATGACTTCCTTGACGGTGCCTTCCATCTGGCCGAACGCGCCGTCAACGGCGACGTCGCCCTGGCGCTCAAGCGCCTTCAGGCCGGTCAGCGCCTCGCGGCCGCCCTGGGCCTTGATGCTGTTGGCGGCAATCTCTTCAGCGGTCTGAGCATTCGCGCGCGAGGCCATGCCGACGACCAACGCCCCCAGAATCGCCCCGGCCCACATCACACGCCACATCGACAGTTTCTTCATTGCAGTTACCCTCTGTAGTAATGATTGGTGCTCTTCCAAATGCATTCGGCTCGGGCGCTGGGGGCATGCCCGAACTCAATGAGCATACCAAGCGTTTGCACGCGATGCGACTGGTCGACAGAAATCCTGGTTGCCCTGTGAAACCGGACGGCAACTCAGAAAAACGCTAGCGGGGCCGGGTTTCACCGGAAGCGAATTTTCTCCGGATTTTTTCCCGCGCCGAAGGGAACTCGGCGTCGCCTGGCGGCCGGGTTGGCAGGCGCGTGACCGGGCCGGACCGCGGGGCTATACTTGGCCGCGGAATCCCAAAGCTAACACGAGGGCTCGCCGTGATCCGTCAAATTGCTTGTTCGTTGCTATGGTTGTCGGTCGTGCTTGTTGCCATGCGCGGCTCGGCCGGTGCCCAGGAAAATTGGCCGCGCTTTCGCGGCGCCGACGGCACGGGCGTGGTCGAGGACGACCCGCGTCTGCCCGAGGTTTGGGACCCGGAGACGAACGTCGTCTGGAAGGCCAAGATTCCGGGCCGCGGCTGGGGCAGCCCGATCGTCTGGGGCGACAAGGTGTTCGTCTCGGCCGTGCACAGCGACGAGGAATACGAAGCCCCCAAGGGCGGGCTCTATCTGGGTCAGGGACGCGGCGAACCGCCCGATTCGGTTCACCACTGGATGGTCTACTGCCTGAGCCTGAAAGATGGCGAAGTGCTGTGGAAGCACGAAGCCCACACCGGCAAGCCCGAGGTGCCGCGGCATCCGAAGAACACCTACGCGGCCGAAACTCCCACCACCGACGGCGAACGGCTGTACGTGCTGTTCGGCGACGTGGGCTTGTACTGCTACGACCTCGACGGCCAACTACTCTGGACCCACAAGATCGAACCGAAGAAAACGCTGTACGGCTACGGGGCGGCGGCCTCGCCGATCGTGCAGGGCGACCAGGTGATCTTCGTGTACGACAACCTGGAGGAGTCGTACATCGCGGCCCTCGATGCCCGCACGGGCGAGCCGCGGTGGCGCGTCGAGCGCGACGAAACCAAGTCGTGGTCCACGCCGCTGGTCTGGCAGCACGACGGCGCGACCGAGATCGTCACCACCGGCGAGAAGGAAAACCGCTCGTACTCGCCCGAGGGCGAATTGCTATGGCACTTCGACGGCCGCATGTCGGTACTCACCATCCCCTCCCCCTTCGTGGTCGACGACCTGCTGTACATCACCTCGGGCTATTTCCAGGACAACAAGCGGCCGGTGTTCGCCGTACGTCCCGGCGCCCGCGGCGACATCGCGCTTGAGCAGGGCGAAACGTCGAACGAGGCTATCGCCTGGTCGCTGGAAAAGATGGGCCCCTACAATACGTCGCCCATCGTCTATCGCGGCTACTACTACACGCTGCTCGACCGGGGCATGATTACCTGCCACGACGCCAAGACCGGTGAGCTGGTCTACGACCGCACGCGTTTCCCGCAGGGAGCCACGTTCACCGCCTCGCCGTGGGCCTACAACGGCAAGGTGTTCTTCCTCGACGAAGACGGCGACACGTACGTGATGCCCGTGAGTAAGGAGTTCGAGATCGAGCGCACCAACCCGCTCGACGAGTTGTGCATCGCCACGCCCGCCATCGCCCAGGGCAAGCTGCTAATACGCACCGCGTCGCAGGTGTATTGCCTGAGCAACGCGGAGAAATGACGCCGCCAGTAGCCCGGCAACAAGGAAGAATCGCGCGGAAACTAGCCCGAAGCGCGAGCGAGGGTCGCACGGTTGGCAATCCGAAAGTAATACCCTCGCTCGCGCTTCGGGCTGGTGTTACGACTTCGAGTGGAGGCGCTTCGCGGTGGACTCGGCGCCGCGCATGACGCGGAGCAGGTTCGTGCCGAGGATCTTGCGGATGTCGGCTTCACTGTAGCCGCGGTCGAGCAGTCCCTGGGTGATTTTGGGGTACGTGCTCACGTCTTCCAGTTGGGCGGGCACCTTGTCGATGCCGTCGTAGTCGGAGCCCAGGCCGACGTGGTCGACGCCGGCCACCTTGGCGATGTGGTCGATGTGATCCAGCACGATGTGAATCGAGCCGTTGTCCATCGGATTCTTGAGCGCCCAATTGCGCATCTCGGTGCGGATCTTGTCGGTGTCGCTGCCATACTTCTCCTTCAAAGCCCGCAGCAGGGGCAGAGCTTCCTTGCCGCGCGCAGCGGCGCTGGGCACGACGAAGCCAGGGTAGAAGTTGACCATCACCACACCGCCGTTCTCGGCCGTGAGCCGCAACACGTCGTCGGGCACGTTGCGCGGATGGTCGGCGATGGCGCGAGCCGAGGAGTGCGAGAAGATGATCGGCGCCTCGGTAACTCGCAACGCATGCTTCATCGTGGCCGGCGACACGTGCGATAGATCGACCAGCATACCCAGGCGGTTCATCTCGCGAACGACTTCCTCGCCGAAGGGCGTCAGTCCGCCGTGCGTCTCGTCGTCGGTGGCGGAGTCGGCCCAGTCGAGCGTATCGGAATGGGTGAGCGTCATGTACCGCGCGCCCATGTCGTACAACTGGCGCAGCACGGCCAGCGAGTTCTCGATCGAATGGCCCCCCTCGACGCCGATCAACGAGGCGATCTTGCCCTCGCCGCTGATCCGCTCGATGTCTTCGGCCGTGAGCGCCAGCTCGAACGTGTCGGGATAGCGCTCGATCATGGCCCTGACGATGTCGATCTGCTCGAGCGTCGTGGACAGCGATTTGCCGTCGTGCCGCGTGCCGGCCGGCACCCACACCGACCAGAACTGGGCCTTGAGCCCTCCGGCCCGCAGGCGGGGAATGTCGGTATGCAGCTTGGGCTGGGGCTCGGCGATATTCATCCGTGTGAATGACGAGGAGCCGTTGCTGCGGATGGCCCAGGGCAGATCGTTGTGACCGTCGATCAGGATCGCCGACTCATGAATCCGCCGGGCCTCGTCGGAGACGATGATCTCGCCGGCTTGTTCGGCCGGCTTTTCGCCTCGGGCGGCGCGCGGTCCGAGAAAGCACACGCCTGCGACAACGAGCCCCAATGCTGCACAATCGACGAGCCACTTCATCGGGCGTTCTCCCCCTGAGATCGAATGAGTACGATAAAGTCGCATCCAGAATAGCAGGTCCTGCGTGACTTGCGAGGAATCTTGGAAAGGTAAATGTCCCACACGCCAAAGTACGATCCGCTGCTGCACGTCGTGCTTTATCACCCGGAGATTCCCCACAACACGGGCAGCGTGGGGCGGACCTGCGTGGCCGCCGGGGCGAAGCTGTGGCTAGTGCGGCCGCTGGGGTTTCGGCTCGATGATTACTACCTGCGCCGCGCCGGTCTCGACTACTGGCAGCACCTGGAGTGGGAGGCGGCCGACGACTGGAACCATCTGACGCGGCGCTTGAGCGGCCGTCGCTTGTGGTTCTTCTCCAAGACGGCCACGCAAAGCTACGCCGACGTCGCTTTCCAGCAGGGCGACGTGCTGGTGTTCGGCTCCGAGTCGCAGGGGCTGCCGCCCTCGCTGATGGAGACCCATGCCGAGCAATTGCTGCGCATTCCGATCCGGCCCGAGGCCCGCAGCCTGAACCTGTCGAATGCCGTGGGCATCGTCACGTTCGAGGCCCTGCGGCAATGGCGGGCGGCGGAGGCCTAGCCGGTTGTCGACTCGTCGGTCGACGGAAGGACTACTCGGCCGGTTCCTTGGCCGCGCTTTTGCCTTCGGCGGCCGCCTTGGCAAAGTCGCCGGCGTCGACGATCACGAGCTTATTCGGGTCGACGTAAGTGCGCAGGGCCTTGAGCACCTGCTCGGGCGAAAGGCTGCTGATCCGTTTTTCCAGATCGCCGTAGAAGGCCATCGTGCGATCGGCTTCCAGGTTTTCGGTAAGGATCGCCGCCAGCGTGGCGTCGCTGGTGCGCGACACCTGCTGCTGTTGCAGGTAGCCCTGCTTGGCCTGAGCCAGCTCCGAGGGGGTGACGCCGTCGGCCAATAGCCGATCGAGCTCCTCGCGAATCGCCGTGCTCACCTTGTCCATGGCCTGCGGATTGCAGATGGCGCTGATCGTGAGACTGGCCCGGGCGTCGATCGCGTCCGACGAGAGATACGATCCGATGCCGTAAGACAGGCCTTCCTTCTGCCGGACGCGGTCGCCCAGGCGCGAGGAGAGCGCGCCGCCGCCAAAGACGTAGTTGCCCACGACCATCGCCGCGTACTGGGGGTCGGTTTCCTTAAGCGGAAACGCTTCGCCGGCCATGTAAACGGCGTTGGCCTTGTCCGGCGTCAGGATGCGCTCGGTGGCGCCGGGCACGTCGGGGAAGTACTCGCTGGGAATGCGGCCATACGGCTTGTCGCTGGTCCAGTCGGCCAACGCCGCTTGCAGACCCTTGAGGCATTCATCGGCATCGAAGTCGCCCACGATGGCCAGCTCGCCGGCCTGGGCGCCGAGAAACTCGTCGTACAGCTTCTGCACGTCATCGCGCGTGACGTTCTTAAAACGCTCGATCTCTTCTTCGACGGTGGGCACATACCGCACGTCGTCCTTCGGATAGGGCGAAACCTGCCGCCGCACGCGGGTGATGGCCAGCACCGCGGGGTTGGTCAACTGCTCTTCCAGGCTCGAAAGCTGCGCCCGGCGAAGGATTTCGAATTCCTCTTCCGGCAGCGTGGGCTCGCGCAGCACCTGCTTGAGCAAATCGATCACGGCCGGCAACTTGTCGCGCTTGGCCTGAATCGTAAACACGGCCGTGCCGGCCGAGCCGCTGGCCGAGAGCGTGGCGCCGTTCTTGTCCAACTCGTCTTGAAGCTGTTGCCGGGTGAGGTGCTTCGTGCCGCGAACCAACATGGCGGGCAACATCTCCGCGGCGGTGACCCGCCCCTTGAGCGACTCCAGGTCGCCGTAG
This sequence comes from Planctomycetota bacterium, assembly GCA_003389325.1. GTDB lineage: Bacteria > Planctomycetota > Planctomycetia > Pirellulales > PALSA-1355 > LB-PLM-3. The sequence continues at coordinate 72,189 of QQVE01000034.1, read as the reverse complement.
CGGAGCACGAGCCGCAGATAAACCGCCTCGCCGCGCGATTTCTTGGGCAACAGGATGCCCTTGATGCCGCCGCTGAGCGTCACGTTCTGGCTGCGTTCGTCGATGTTCTTGGGCGTGGGGTCGAACGCCTCGCCCAGCGCCACCTCCTCGCGGCCTTGGTATCCGTCGAACAGCGCGGCCAGGTCGGGGCGCGGCGGCACTTCGGCCTTTTCCGACTTCTCCGAGGGAATGAAGATGCCCAGCGTGCGGTTCTCGCGGCGCAGGTAGCGCTTGGCCACGTCCTGCACCATTTCCGGGGTGACTTTCTCCAGGCGATCGCGGTGCAGCAGATAGAGTCGCCAGTCGCCCTGGGCGCCCCAGTCGCTGAGCTGCACGGCGATGCGGCTAGTGTCGGTGGCCGCCAGCTCGCGCTGTTTGAGCAGTTTCTGCTTGGCACGCTCGACCTCTTCCTCGCTGAAGGTCGAGTCGCCGGAGCTCTCGACGACGTCGAGCAGGATGTCTTTCACTTCGTCGAGCGAGTCGCCCTTGCGCACCTCGGCTTCGACTTGAAATACGCCCGGGTCATGCCAATTCGAGGCCGACGAGCCGACGGCGGTGGCCTGCTTGGACTTGACCAGCGCCTCGTATAGGCGGCCCGAAGGGGCCGAGCCCATCACGTTGGCCAGCACATCGAGCGCGGCCATGTCTTCGTGGGCGCCCGAGGGAACGTGGTAGGCGGCGGCCACGATGCCCACGTCGCCAACGCGCCGCAGCGTCACCGAGCGCTCGCCGTCCTGCGGCGGTTCTTCGGTATAGGTCTTGGGCAGTTCGCGCTCAGGCTTGGGGATCGAGCCGAAGTGCTTTTCGACCAGTTGCATCGCCGTTTTTTCGTCGAACTTGCCGGCAATCACCAGCATGCAGTTATCGGGCTGGTAGTACTTCTTGTAGAAGGCCTGCAGGTTCTTGATCGGCACGCGCTCGATGTCGCTGCGGTTGCCGATCGTGTCCTTGCCGTAGTTGTGCCAATCAAAAGCAGCCGACATGATCCGCTGGCTGAGCAGGTTGCTGGGCGAGTTCTCGCCGGCCTCGAACTCGTTGCGCACGACGGTCATTTCCGAGAACAGGTCTTCCTGCCGGATGAAGCTGTTGACCAGCCGATCGGCCTCCAACTCCAACGCGAAGTTGAGATTGTCTTCGCTGGCCGGCAGAGTCTCGTAGTAATTGGTGCGGTCGACCCAGGTGGTGCCGTTGAAGCGGGCGCCGCGTTCCTGCAGGGCCTTGGGAATGTGCGGGTGCGTGGGCGTGCCTTTGAAGACCATGTGCTCGAGCAGGTGGGCCATGCCGGTCTCGCCGTAGCCCTCGTGCCGCGAGCCGACAAACACGGTCAGGTTCACTGTCACCGTCGGCTTGGAGGGATCGGGATACAACAGCACTTGCAGGCCGTTGTCGAGGCGATACTCAGTGATGCCCTCGAGCGATTGCACTTTGGTGGCGGCCGCCTGGGCCGCTGCGGCGGTGGGCAGGGCCGCGCCAAACGAGAGGGCCACGAGCAGGAGCAGGGCCAATACCGAAGTCGATCGCGTGCGCGCCATGAATCGTTCCCTCGTCGAGATTTCCGTCGAAAAAGCCGCCCCCAGCGGGCAGACCGCCGCCGTCAGGGTCCGATTATACGGGCCCCCGCCCGCTGTGGAACCATACCTTTCTCCTTTACGCCGGGCTTTCGGGCACGGTTCGCTACCGTCTTTCCCGTCAGAACTCGGCCGATCGGCGTCCGCCGCCGGCTCGCGCGCGGCCACGAGGTTCACGTCGCGGTCGGTACATTCGCCCTCGCCGGGTCAGCCTCCCGGAAAGCTCGAGACGGGAGTTTCGAAGAACGACGCGGCGGTCGAGGACTCTTGCCCGTCGACGGCCATCGACTCACACCGCTGCCGGACTTCGCGAGATCACCCGCAACACGAAGCCAACGCATGTCCGGAGTCCCGTTGCACCGCGCGCGAACGCGCGAACGGCTCTACCGATGCCGCGATGCGGACGAATCGTCAACTCGCAACCAACCGCGGACGACTTCTCGGGAGAAGAGGCGCAGCGCGCGGAAGTCTTGCGGGCAAACTGCCGCTGGGCACGCCGACGGTCAACGGCGCGTGAAGCCCCAGGCGACCAGACCCAACATGCCAAGCGCTGCCAATGCGAGGGTGGATGGTTCCGGTACGGCGGTCGCAATTTTGAACTGTACCGACGGTCTCGATCCGCGCAGACTCGACGGATTCGACCACGCAAAGGTGAGGTCGCCGGTCAGTTCAAAGGGGCTAACCCAGCCGTCGAAGACCACTAGCCACGAGGCGTCGCCGGTACCGTCGGGAGACACGACGTCTGGCAGGCTCATCCCGTTGAGCACCAAATTCTCCAGAGTGCCAGAGTTTCCGACGCTGGAAGCGACTCGGATAAAAAGATCGTCGGCGGTCAACGCGCCCACGTTGTAGCTGACGTTGGTCGTCCCAACCTCGAGGCTCAGGTTCGTTCCATCGTAATCGAGCGAGAAGCTCTCGGAGCCGCCATTCGACCAAACCTTCTGTGCCTGGTCGAATTGTCCGATTTGCTGGGTATCGATTCCCACGCCGAGTTCCCAATCGCCATTGCCCGCGCCGTTGCCATAGCGGGCTTCGCCGACTGCCTGCTCGGAATCGGGCACGAGGTACAGGGCTTGATTCGCGTCTCCGGTGAATTGCGTGGTAATGAACGCAGCGTGCAGGGGGGTGGCACTCATCAGGAAGGCGACGGTGCATGCCAGTACAGCGCAACGCGTCGAGATGGAGTTGCCGGGGCGGGATCGGTCAAATGCGGTCACTAGCGAGTCTCCCAGGGTAGGCGTGAGTCGTATGTTGCTGTTTTTCCACAATGATTGGGAGTGGCCGCGCGTCAACCCCCTTTAACAAACAACAAACAAACTGCGCCATCGCGCAGTTGGTGGTCCGCGCGATGTGGGGCGCGGGATGCCCAAGGGCGACCAGGCCCGGTGCATCGGTCGCCAACTTGGAGGGCTGCTGGGCTCAAGGCCGCGTGAACGGACCCGCGGACCTGACGTCGCTGACTCCGTCGAGCTATTGATTCTCGAGATCCGCGACTACGAACTGGCCCAGGCGCCGCCGCTGGCCATGCGGGTTCGCCGCAACTTCGCGGCGTCGCTCTCCGCACTGCAGACGGCGGCCGACGGGACGCTGCTTGCGGCCGTGGCCTTCTGGATGCCGCTCGCGCTGGTCGCATTGGGCGCGGTCTACCGCTTCGGCCGCCGCGGCAAAGGGGGCTAGACAATCGAGGCGAGTTGCCAGCGACGCAGTCGCCAGGCGAGAGCCAGCGCGGCCAGCGCGAACAGTCCCAGCACGAACGACGATGGCTCCGGCACGCCTACGGCCAGAAGGTGGATAGCCACCGGCTCGCTGCTCAGGTCGATGGCCTGCGCCGCAGGTTCGAGCTCGGCAATGGTGAGCTTGAACGGTTCGCTGCTGAACAAGGGCGTGGCGGACGCGACGAACGCGAACGGATCTTCTTCCAACAGCGGCGTGACCAGCGAGACGAGTTTCGCGTCCGCGTCCACATAGGGCTGTGCCAGATCGAGATCCTCGAGACTCACGACCGGCTGCGGAGGACCGGTGATGGTCATGCTGAGGGTCTCGCCCCGCACATCTGCTTGAACGGCACACAGCACGAGAAAGCCGGCGAGCGCATATCTTCCCATTCGTCCCATCCTTGGTTCTCCTCAGTAAGAACAACCTTGCCAGCAAAGAAATGCCGGACGTGCAATGATCGTTTGCGCGAGGTGCTAGCGTGTTGGCTTTCTGCGAGCACACGCGATCGGCTGCGAACGAGTATCGGAAGGGCGCGGCGCGGGACTCCAATTGATCGCCGCGCCCGCGCGCTGCTGGCGAGCTAGTGCGACGGGGCGGTTCGGGCAAGCGCGAGCGTCGTCGCACAGCACCCTGCTAGCGGCCTCTGCGTTCATTAATCGGCAAGGTTCTTGCAATCGTTAAAGTCAGCCCATTTATCCGGCCGAATTACCCAGCAACGACGGGGCACTGCGCCGGCGGTGATTGCGCGCCGAGGCAGACCAACTTAAAAAACGGCTCCCAAGTCCAACGCAATCCGACCCCCCCGGGCTTTTCAACGTGCATCGAAGCTGGCTTCCAACGCGGCAAGCTATTTTGGCCTGTGGGCTATTGGCCCTCGCGCTGGTCTCCCAGTCTGGCTGCAGCCGGCAGTTCTTTCGTCTGCGGGCGGATAAGGAAGTCAAATACCTGATCACGCAGAAGTCGAACGATCCGCGCTGGCAGTACCTCAACTACACGATCGGGATGGATCCCCGGGCCCGGTACTTCGACCCGACGAATCCCGACTGTCCGCCGATGCCGTACGACGACCCGGCATCGCACCGTTACATGCACTGCATTGCGGGCCGCAAGCAGTGGCCCTGCTGGCACATGAACGGCGACTGGTACTACCTCGAGAACCCGCGCTGGAAGGACTTGCTGGCGCAGTACAACGAGGTGACAGAAGACGGCAGGATCAAGCTGACGATGAACGGCGCGGTGTGCCTGGCGCAAGTTCACTCGCCCGACTATCGGGAACAGATCGAAGAGATCTACCTGTCGGCACTCGACGTGAGTACCGAGCGCTTCCGTTTCGACGTGCAATTCTTCGGCAACACCGATACGCTGTTTGAGCATGAGGGCCCGCTGCGCAACCCCGCAGTGGGCGAGTTGAACACGCTCACGCAGAACAGCGACCTCTCGGCCAGCCGCCAGTTTTCTGCCGGTGGTGAATTGCTGGTCGGCCTGGCCAACTCGATCGTGTGGCAGTTCGCCGGACCCGATACGAACTTCACAACGTCGCTGTTGGACTTCAGCTTCATTCAGCCGCTGTTGCGCAACGGCGGCCGGGCGTTCGTGATGGAACGTCTGACGATCGTCGAGCGGGCTTTGCTTGCCAACCTGCGTTCGATGCAGTTCTATCGCCAGGGCTTCTACACGTTTGTCACCGTCGGCTCCGGACCGGGGCCGGGCCCGAATCGCCAGGGTGGTTTCACCGGCGGCACGGGTCTGACCGGCTTTAGCGGTCAGGGTGCCGGTGGTTTCGGTACCTTCGGTGCCGGCACGTTCGGCATTCAAGGCGGCGGTGGCGGCGGCGGCGGCGGTACGCAGGTCGGCGTCGGTTTTGCCGGCGGCGGTGCCGGACAGGTAGGCGGATTCATGGGGCTGTTGCAGAGCAAGCAACAGATCGCCAACCTGCAGTTGAACCTCAATTCTCTGCTAGGCACGCTGGGGCTGCTGGAAGCCAACCTCGACGCCGGCCTGATCGACATCGTGCAGGTCGACCAGTTCCGCCAGCAGATCGAAAGCACGCGGGCCAACCTGCTGCAGGCCGAGATCGGCTTCCAGAATTCGCTCGAGGGTTACAAGTCGCAGACCATCGGCCTGCCGCCCGATACGGCGATTGAACTGGACGACTCGATGCTCGAAGAATTTCAGTTCCTCGATCCCGACACGATGACCGTGCAGCGGATGCTCGAGCAGTTCGTCCGCACCGTGGGCGACTTGCCCGAGGACGCCGCGGCGGCCAACCTGCTCCAGGCCGCCAAGACGCTTGGCGAGCTGCGCGTGCGGCTGGCCGATCAGTTCGCCTCGGCTCACGAGGACATGGAGCGGCTGCAGGCCGCCGTGCCGGATCGCGAAAAGGAAATGACCGAGGCACAGAGGCAGACGTTCGCCCAGGAGCGCGATCGATTGGCCGACAGCCTGTCCGACGTCGAAAACCGCTTCACCGACACCGAAGGCGCCTTGAGCAGCATCGACGCGGCCATTCAGTCTGGCAATGCGACCGCGGCCCTGGACCAGATCGTGGCCCTCGGCGTCGGGCTGGGCGGCCTCACGCAGGAGCTGGCGCTGGTCAAGGCCCGGGCACGGCTGGAGACGGTGACCATCCCCGTCGTGGATGTGACTTACGAGCGGGCCCTCGACATCGCGCGGGCCAATCGTCTGGACTGGATGAACAACCGCGCCAGCCTGGTCGATCAGTGGCGCTTGATTACGTTCAACGCCAACCAGCTCAAGGCCGGGCTCGACCTCACCTTCGAAGGCGACATCAATACCACGGGCAACAACCCGGTCAACTTCAACGGCCGCGACGGCAGCCTGCGGGTGGGCGTGGCGTTCGATGCTCCGTTTACTCGCCGTCTGCAACGAAATAATTACCGTTCCGCCCTGATTTTCTACCAGCAGCAGCGGCGGGATATGTACCAGTACCAGGACGGGGTGAAGCTCTCGATTCGGGCGATCCTGCGGCAGTTGGCCCAGCTCGAGGTGAACATGGAAATCCAGCGGCGTGCCGTGGTAATCGCCGTTCGCCGCGTGGATAAGACCCGCGAGGACCTGAACAAGCCCCCCGCCCCGGTCGAGCCCGGCATGCCAGTCGAGTCGCTTGGTCCGACGGTGGGCCAGAACCTGATTTTTGCCCTGAACGATTTGACCAGCGCCCAGAACAATCTGATGAGCGTGGTGTTTAACTACTATGAGGCCCGCTTGCTGCTGTACCGGACCCTGGGCATCCTGGATCTGGACGACTGCGGCATGTGGATCGAGCGACCGATCGACGAAGCGGAGCACTTGACCGAAGACCAGTGTCCCCTTCCGCCGGAGGTTCCGCAGGACTGGATCGAAGATGCCGATCTGGATCCTCGGGAGATCGAGGCGGCTGCCCGGCGGCCGATGTCCGGCCGGGGCGCGCTGCAATTCGCCGACGTGCTTCCGCAGGACGATGCCGCGGGCGTGACCGACGAACTTTCGGCCGGTGCGTCCTCTACGGTTGGCCGCGAGGCGATGGTTCGCCCGCTCCGCGCGCGTAGCGCGCCGGCGACGCGATCGCCGGCGTTGGGCAACACAGGCAAGGGGGCGCCGTTGCTGACGGTGCGTCGCGTGCAACGTACGCGGTCATCGCGTCCGGCGGACGAAGCGCCCCTGCTCCCTCTTCCCGATCCGGCCGACGCGCCTCAAGCGTTGCCAACGCGTTCGGCGGCAGAGCGAGGGGATTCGGCACAAGCCGCCGAATCTGCGCCCCCGCGGCCGGTGATTCTTCGCCGGTAGCATGGCTCTCTCTCGGGCGGAAGTTGGCCAATCCGGCTTGAAACCTGCATAATGACAGGTGAAAATGAGGGTGCAGCCCCTGCGCTTCGGCGTCCTTCCTCAAACTATCCCGCCTCCGCCGGCACGTACCAGGATCTGAGGCTCGAAGATGAGCACGACTACTCGGCAAGACGCAGAGCACAAATCGAAGTTCGCGTCGGTTCTCGAAGGCACCGACACCACGACGCCGATGCCCGCGCGGCGCCGCCGCCGCATCCCGCGGTGGCTGGTGGCCGGAGTCGTGGCCTGCGGCGTGATCGGCGCAGTCGTCGTGACGCTGGGTTCCAGCGGCTTGCTCCAAGGCCAGGCGCCGACCGCCAGGTTTCTCACCGAAGAAGCCCGCCGCACGGATTTGATCATCTCGGTAGCCGAAGACGGAACGCTGGAAAGCGCTCACAACACAGACGTCAAGTGCGAAGTGCCTGGCGGCAGCACCATCCTGTGGATTATCCCCGACGGCACGCGCGTCAACCAGGGCGACGAACTGGTGCGCCTCGACTCGGCCGGCATTCAGGAAGAGATCGACTTGCAGCGCATCGCGTACGAAAAAGCCAAGGCGATCAAGATCGAGGCCGAGAAGAATTTCGAGGCCGCGAAGATCGCCGTGCAGGAGTACGTCGAAGGCATGTTCGTGCAGGAACTGCAAACGCTGCAAGTGGCGGCCACCGTCGCCAAGGAGAACCTGGAGAGCGCGCGCAACACGCTCAACTTCACCGAGCGCATGCACCGCAAGGGTTACGTGACGACGTTGCAGCGCGATGCCCAGGCCTTTGCCGTGCAGCGGGCCCGTCTCGATCTGGATGTGGCCGAAAAAGCGATCGAGGTGCTCGAAAAATTTACGAAGCCCAAGACGGTGGTGGGACTGGAGAGCGTGCGCGACGCGGCCGAAGCCAAGATGGCCTCCGAAGATGCCGCCTTGAAGCTCGAGGAGGACCGCCTGAAGCGGCTGGAAGTCGAACTCGAAAAGTGCGTCATCACGGCGCCGGCCGACGGCATGGTGGTCTACGCCAAGGAGCAGGGACGCCGTAGCGAAGGCGTGGTCATCGAAGAAGGCGCCCTGGTACGCGAGCGGCAGACGATCATCCAGTTGCCCGATCTTTCCCACATGCAGGTCAAATGCACCGTGCATGAATCCAAGATCGACAGCCTGAAACGCGGGATGCGAGCCCGCATCAAAGTGCAGGACCGCGAGCTGCAGGGCATCGTGACTTCGGTCGCCAACCAGCCCGAGCCGAGCAATTGGTTTTCGGGCAGTGTCAAGGAATACGCGGCGACGGTGGCGATCGAGAGCGACACGACGGGACTGCGACCCGGCATGACCGCGGCAGTAGAGATTCTCGTGGCCAACCTGTCCGACGTGCTGAGTGTGCCGGTGCAGGCGGTGGTCGAAAAGAAAGGCAAGTTTTACTGCTGGGTGGCCACGCCCGGCGGAGCGGAGAAGTGCCAGGTCGAGTTGGGACTGGGCAACAATACCAGGATTCAGATCAACAGCGGGCTCAAGGAAGGCGACCGAGTCCTGCTCAACCCGCGAGACAGAATCGCCGAGGCGCGCGAAGAAGATCGCACCGACGGGAAGGTCAACGTGAAGGAACGTTTCGGCGGCGACAAGCCCGCCGAAATGCCCGCCGAAGCGGAGGGCGGCCAGGCTCGCAAGCCGGCCGGTGGTTCTGCCGGTCTGATGTCGGCCGACGCCGACGGCGACGGAAAAGTCAGCCGCGAGGAGGCGCCCGAACAGGTGCAGAACTTCTTCGATCGTATCGATAGCGACAGCGACGGCTTCATCAGCAGTTCGGAAGCTGCCGCGGCTGCCGCGGCCCGCAAACGCATGCAGGAGCAAGCGGCGGGTGGCGGACCCGGCGGACCGGGTCGCGGCGGACCGTAAGTTCCCGACGGCGTTCACGCGCTCAGCTAAAGGCTTCGGCGCGTGGCTCTTCTCTGGCGAAGGTAGTGGCTTGGGCTCGAAAGTCTGGCAAACGTTGCGGCTGGGACTCAAGAGCTTGTTGTTGCACAAGCTCCGCTCCGGGCTGGCCATTCTCGGCATCCTCATCGGCGTCACCGCCGTGATCTGGCTCGTGGCCATGGGCGAGGGCGTCAGCTACCAGGCCCAGCAGCAGATCAAGGACCTGGGCGCCAATAACATTATCATCCGCAGCACCAAGCCGCCGGCAGACGCCATGCGCGGGGGCGGGTTTGTGATTGCCTACGGCCTGCTGCGCGACGACTACGAGCGGATCGTGGAGAACGTGCCCACGCTCACCCAGGTCGTGCCGATGCGCGAGATCACGCGCGAGGCCCGCTACGTCGACAACGTGACCGACGTACAACTGGTCGGCTGCACGGCCAAGTACCGCGAGATGAACAACCTGCACATGGCCCGCGGCCGCTTTCTCACCGACCAAGACATGGCCGAAGGGGTGAACGTGTGCGTGCTGGGCGACCAAACGGCGAAGACGCTGTTTCCCTACCAGGACCCGATCGGTGAGTTCGTCCAGATTGAAGACGCCTTCTACGTCGTCGTCGGACAAACGCAAAATCGCACCGCTTCGGCCGGCATCGGCGGCAGCATGGCCGCCAAGGACTACAACTCCGACATCTACATTCCGCTTTCGACGCTGAGAGCCCGCATTGGCGATCTGGTGATCACCTCCCGCGCCGGCAGCCGCGAAGGCGAGCAAGTCGAGCTGAGCCAGATCACCGTCACGGTCCGCGATCTGGAGCAGGTGGACCAGACGGCCGACATCATCCGCACGCTGTTGGAAAAATTTCACCCGGTCACCGACTACGCGATCGTGGTGCCCAAAGAACTGCTGCGGCAAGCCCAGGTGCTGCAGATGATGTTCAACCTGCTGCTGGTGCTGATCGCGGGCATCGCGCTGTTGGTCGGCGGCATCGGCATCATGAACATCATGCTCGCCACGGTCACGGAGCGCACGCGCGAAATCGGCATCCGCCGCGCCCTGGGGGCCAAGCAGCGCGACATCGTCTCTCAGTTTCTTAGCGAGACGATCGTGCTTTCGGCCACGGGCGGACTGCTGGGAGTATTCTTGGGCTTCCTGTGCCGGCCGGCGATCGTGGGCACCCGGGCCGTGATGACCCAAATCTTTCCCGACGTGATGTCGTCCTTGCCGCCGAACATTCGACAACTCGAGCCGCGGTTGGCCGCCTGGTCGATTATCGCGGCGTTCATGATTTCCGTCGGCGTGGGCGTGCTGTTTGGGTTGTATCCGGCCCGGCGAGCGGCGCGCATGGACCCGATCGAGGCTTTGCGGCACGAGTAGCCCGCGCGAGGTTTTTCCGCTATGGCGATGGCCGCCCGTATCATCGACGTGCACAAGCATTACGTCCTCAAGGGCGGAATCACGGTGCGCGCCCTGCGCGGGGTGTCGATCGACTTTCCCGAGGGCGACTTCGTGGCGATCATGGGCACCTCGGGCTCCGGCAAGAGTACGCTGCTCAATCTTCTGGGATGTCTCGACCGAGCCACCACGGGCCAGTACATCCTGGCCGGACAGGACGTCTCGCAGCTCGACGATGACGAACTCTCGGACATCCGCAGCCGCTACCTGGGCTTCATTTTTCAGTCGTACAATCTCATCGCGCAGCTCACCGTGGTCGAGAACATCGAGCTGCCGCTGAGCTACCAGGGCAACGTCTCGCGCGAAGCCCGCCAGCGCTGTCTGGACATGGCCGAGATGGTAGGCCTGGGCGAGCGGCTGGATCACCGCCCGTTTCAGCTTTCCGGCGGTCAGCAGCAGCGCGTAGCCATCGCCCGGGCCCTGGTAAACAATCCCCGCGTGATCCTGGCCGATGAGCCGACCGGTAACCTCGACTCGGCCACGGGCGAAGAGATCATGCAGATGCTCGAGGCGCTCAACGCCGCCGGCAAGACCATCATCATGGTCACGCACGAGCCCGACATCGCGGCCCGCGCTCACCGCACGCTACGAATGCGCGACGGCCTGCTGGAACAGCACTCGCCGGACGCGGCGATTACCTGAGCGGGCAAGTGCCGCCCTATCCCAAGGCCTTTTGCACGGCCTCGCGCGTTTTCTCGTAGCCGTCGCGAGCCACGTACAGCGCGTCCTGGTTCCAGTACTCGCGGTTGAAGACTTCGAGCGAGAGCATGCCGCGAAAGCCCGAGTCGCGCAGTGTGCGAAACAGCGTGTCCAGCGGCGCCACGCCGTCGCCGGGAAACACCCGGTGGGCGTCGGTGATCTCTTCGCGCGGCGGATCGGCGGGATAGTCGTTGATGTGAAACACGTGCATCGCGCTGCCGGCGATGATGGCCAGGCTCTCGTAGTTGGAGCCGCCTTTGTACAGGTGGTACGAGTCGGCCAGGATGCACGAGTCGGGGTGCCCGGCCGCCACGGCCACGTAGGCCGCCTCGCTCAGTTTGCTCAGCTTGCGGGAGAAACCCCACACTTCGAGCTGCGGGACGACGCCCTGCTCTCTTCCTAGCTCGAGCAGCGCCCGATAGCGCCGGGCGGTCGTTTCCAGGTCGGGATCGTCCTGGTCGGAAAGCCCTGCCGGCGGGGCGGCCAGCCGCGTGCCGCCGATCTGCGCGGTCATGTCCATCACTCGCTTCGCTTCTTCCATACCGGCGGCCCGTTTGGCGTCGTCGTCGACGATCCATTGGGCGAAGCCGATCACGCTTTCGACCGACAGCCCCAGATCGGCGATGCGCTTTCGCAGGTCGGGAAGCGTTCCGCCGTCGCGCGTGTACTGGTCGATCTCGGCAACCCACGGCTCGACGCCTTTGAAGCCCGCCCGGGCGGCGATCTCCAATTCGGCCACCAGCGGCAGCTTCTGGCCGCGGATCGTGCTGGTATTGAGACAGTAGCCAAACGGCTCGTCCGGCGGACCGTCGCTTGCGCCCAGAGCGGTGGCCGGGGCCAACAGCGCCGCGGAGCCGGCGGCGATCGATGTGTTCAGCATTTGCCGTCGCGTGGGTTCGTAGGGCATGGATCGGTGTCGTCGTTGCTCGTCAGTGGGGGAAGGAAAGTGTGGGCGTGCCGCCGTGGGCTGCCTACCACAGTTCGTCGTCGATCTCCACGGCCGCGTCGGCCGACTCGGGCGCCGGCGGCACGTCGCCGGGGCGCAGCGGCGTTTCTTCGCGCTGCCAGGCCAGGACGAAGTGCAGCACCTCGTCGCGACGGTCGGGATGGCGCGAACCGGCCACGTACTTCTCGATCAGCTTCCAGCCCAACTGCAAGTGGGCGTTCACTTCGTCGGGGTCGCCGAGCGTCAGCACTTCGTGCGTGTCTTCCAGGCGGCGAACGCTGGCCAGCACGTACTTGACCATCGCCGGCGTGTCGGGCGTGGCTTCGACGACGTAGTGATTGATCAAGCTCCAGCCAAAGCGCAGGTACTGGTTGGCCGTTTCGTGGCTCGTGGTCTCCATCACGCGGCGGGTGCCCTCAATGCTCATACTTGCCATCCTAGCCCAAGCTGGTGGTGTGAAAAAGCCTGCGGCGCTGGGCCGGCTGCGGCTCCGCCTGGAGGGCTGTTGTTGCCACGGCGACGTCGCGCCCGATAATACAAACCGCCCGGCGTCGCCCGCTTCCACCTTTGGAGACCTGCCGCCCACGCATGTTCGACCTCACGCCGAACGATTACGACTTTCTCGCTCCGCGGCACATCGTGTTCGGCTGGGGACGTTGGCGCGAAGTGGGGCCGCTCGCCGCCGGTCTGGGACGCCGGGCGCTGGTGGTCCTCGGCTCGCGCACGCTCGAGCGAAACGGAATGGTCTCGGAACTTCACGACGAGCTTCGAGATCACCGCGTCGAGCCCGTGGCGTTGGCCACGATCAGCCGGGAGCCGACGGTGGAGGACGTCGACGCGGTGATCGCGCGCGCTTGCGAGCTTTCGCCGGCGGCGGGCGACTTCGTGCTCGCCTTGGGCGGCGGATCGGCGCTCGATTTGGGCAAGGCCGTGGCGGCCCTGGCCACGAACCGCGAGGGAAGCTCGGTGCGCGACTACCTGGAAGGCGTCGGGCGCGGGTTGAAGCTTTCCGCTGCCCCGCTGCCCGTGTTGGCCATGCCCACGACGGCGGGCACCGGCAGCGAAGCCACGAAGAACGCGGTCATTTCGGTCCACTCGCCGGCGGTCAAGAAAAGCTTGCGCGATCCTCGTCTGGTCCCCAGCGTCGTGCTGGTCGATTCCCAACTTGGCGTGTCGCTGCCGAGCTCGACCACGGCGCACACGGGCATGGACGCGATCACGCAATTGATCGAAAGCTACATCTCGCGCCGCGCCAAACCGATACCCCAGGCCCTGGCGCTGCAGGGGGTGCGCATGGCACTGCCGGCGATCGAGCGGGCGGTCGAAGACGGCGCCTGCCGCGAAGCGCGCGAGGCCATGGCACACGCCGCGCTGCTCTCAGGCATGGCCCTGGCAAACTCGGGTTTGGGAATGGCCCACGGCGTGGCCGCGGCCCTGGGCGTGCATTGCGAAGTGGCGCACGGCCTGGCCTGCGCCGTGATGCTGCCGCTGGCGCTGCGTGCCAATCGCGACGCATGCCAGCCGCAACTGGCTCAGTTGGCCGCCGCGGTGTCCTTGGCCGATGGACGAACAGAATCCGAGGCAGCCGAGGCATTCATCGAGCACGTGGAGCAGATCGCGCACCGGATCGGCATTCCGCGGCAGTTGCGCGCGATCGGCGTCGACCGCAATCAAATCGGCGACCTGGTACGCGATTCGAAGGGCAACAGCATGAACGGCAATCCACGCACGCTGGCTGACGAAGAATTAGCGGGTTTACTTGACGCCCAATGGTAGTGGTGCGGGGGGCGGACTGCGAAACCGGTGTCCCAGAGCGTATAATTGGGAAGATAATTGGGAAAATCGACGAACCGTCTGCCAGCGTCGTTCGGCCGCCTGACGGCACGTGCGGCGCGGAAAGCATTCATGAAAGAAGACGCGGCCCCTTCCAAGCTGAGTGGCACAGACGCGGCTCGCGCGGCGAAGCTTCGCGCGGGACAGCCCGCGCCTGCTTCCGTGCCGGGCGGATTGGATGAGACGGAGCGAATTCTCAATTGCGTGGCCGCCGGCGTGTTCAAGGTATCGTCGGATGGCACGATCACCTATGCCAACGCGCAGGCCCGCCGCCTGGTGACTGTGGGAGAGCCGCTGGGCCGAACGGTGCGCGGGTGCGAGTCGGACACCGTTTGGCAGGATGGTACGCCCTGCGCGTTCGAGGACTTGCCTCCGATTAAGTGCCTTCGCACCGGTGAGTTTCAGCCGCCGGTAACCATCGGCTTGCGGAGCCCCGAACAACGATACCAGTGGGTGACGGTAACCGCCGCGCCGCTGCTCGATCCCAAGACCGGCAAGCCCGAGAGCGCACTGGTGACGGTCGTCGACAGCAGCCATCCGATTCACGTCGAGGCATCGTTGCGGCAGAGCGAAGACCGCTACCGGCGGCTGGTCGAGTTGGCCCCCGACGCGATCGTCGTCCATCGCGGCGGTCCGATGGTGTACGTCAACAACGCCGGCGTGAAGCTCTGGGGGGGCCGCTCGCGCGACGACTTCATCGGTCGCAACGTGCTCGACTTCATTCATCCCGACGATCTGGAAATGGCCCGCCAACGCGTCGCCCGCGCCATGAGCGGAGAGTCCACCGAGCTGATCGTCCAGCGGCACGTCCGGCTCGACGGCACCGAAGTGACGGTGGAAGTGACGGGCGCTTCGTGTATCTACGAGGGGTTGCCCGCGGTGCAGGTGATCTTTCGCGACGTCAGCCGCCGCATCGAGGTCGAACACGAACTGCGGCGCGCCAAGGCAGAGCTCGAGCAGCGCGTCGAGCAGCGTACCGAAGAGCTATCGCGCAAAAACGCCGAGCTGCAACGCAAGCAGCGATTCATGGAACGCGCTCTGGAGCGGCACGAGCGCGACCGCAAGCTCGTGGCCTACGAAATCCACGACACGATTTTGCAGGACGTGATCGGCGCCTTGATGTTCGTCGACACCGCGGTGGACGCCGCGGGCGACGCCCGCAAAGGTGTCTCGCTGCAAAGGGCCCGCGATCTGCTGCGGCGGTGCATCGACGGGTCGCGCCGCATGATCAGCGGTTTGCGCCCTCCGATCATCGACGAGCAAGGCGTGAGCGGCTCGATCGAGTATCTCGTCAACGAGCTCGGCAGTCGCGGAGTCGAGATCAGCTTTTCGCACAGCATGCAGACCGAGAGGTTGGCCGGTGAACTCGAGACGACCATCTTTCGCATCGTGCAAGAGGCGTTGGCCAATATCGAGCGGCACAGCGGCGCCGACTGCGGCGAGGTGAGCATCGTCGAGCGCGACGGCACGATTCGCATCGAAGTGCGCGACCGCGGGGCCGGCTTCGACACCGAGCAGGTCGTCGAGGGGCACTACGGCCTGGAAGGCATCCGCGAGCGCGCCCGGCTCTCGGGCGGCTGGGCATCGATCGACAGCACCGTGGGCGAGGGAACGTCCGTCATCGTGGAACTGCCGGTGGTGCTGGAAAGCCCGGCCGGTTCGGTGAGCTAGCCTGCGGGCTCACCGATTGGCCTCCCCATTCTTCAAATCCTCCGCACTTTCGAGGATTCTGCCGCCCGTTTCGGGCATTGTGTCCGGGATGTGTGCGTATTACAGTGAATGTTGGTAATCTGCGGTACGTAAGAAGTGTGCGTGGCCGTTGGCGACGTGAGGAGACCCATGATGGACGCGATGAAACTGAAGGCGGTTGTTGCACTCGCCGTGTTGGCCGGACTCTCGTTCGGCGGCGAAGCACGTGCTCAGTTCTCTCAAACGCCGTCAAACTTGCCCGCCTTCCAGCAGCCGCAGGGCCCGATCAATCGCAGCCGTCTCACGCAGGATCAGATCGAACGGATCATGCTGCTGCGTTACCTGCAAGGCCGCTCCAGCGGCGGCGTCCGCACCGGGGTGCCCCAGTTCGTTCCGCTGGGCAGCCTGGGCTACGGAAACTATCCCGGCATGAACATGCAGAGGTACTACCAGCAGCAGCGGGCCATGCAAAACAATGCCGCCGGTGGACAGGGATTGCAGAACAACCGCGGTTTTCAAAACGGTCAGAACTTTCAGAACGCTGCCGGCCAACAGGCCGCCGGCGGACAAGCGGGCCAGGCGCCCGATCCGCAGGCCCAACAGCAGCGCATGACGCCGGCCGAACGCCGCGCCGAGGCCGAGGCCGCACGGCAGGAGCGCAAGCGCGAAGCGCGGGAACGCGCGGAAAAGCGCCGCGCCGAGGCCGCTGAAAAGATCCGCGCCCGGGCCGAAGAGCGCAAGCGGCAGGCCGCGCTACTCAACGGCGACGCCGATCCGGCCAACTAGCGCTCGTTGCTCTAGCCTGCCCGTTGCATCTAGCCCGACTGTCCAGCCACGTCGGACTGCGACCAAACGCCATCGATCCAGCGCCACGTGCCGCGCGCGTTCTTGTCCTGCAGAATCGCAGGCAGCCGCGTGGGCCGCACGTTGTCGTAGCACACTAGCGCCGAAAACCGCCGTAGCGATGCCGGGATGCCCACGGCCGTAAAGCCGGGATGCCCCGTCGCCGGATAGGGTCCGCCGTGGTTCATCGCCGGGCTGACGGCCACGCCGGTGGGCATCTTGTCGTTGAGCAGCCGCCCCACCTTGGCTCGCAAGCGCGGAGCCACTTCGGCATACATGCCGTCGTCGCTGCCCGCGCTGTCGGAGTAGACGCAGCCGGTCAGGTTGCCTTCGAGACGGTCAACGACGGCCGATACTTGTTTCACGTCGTCGGCCACGACCAGCAGCGAGCTGTTGCCGAACGCCTCGATCTGGAACGCTTCGGGATCGCGCAGGAACTCTTCGGCCGCGACGCGCAGCAGCGTGTTGGCGTAGTGGAAGCCGGGCTCGTCGACGGGGCTTCCGCCGGTGAGCAGCTTCGCCCCGCTGTCGACCAGCCGCGCCACGTTCTTTTCCAGCGCGCGAGCCACGCCGGAGGACAACAACGTGCCGCAAGGGGCCGCTTTGAACTTCTCCGCCACCGCGTCGATGAACTTCTCGGTTTCGGCACCCGCCAGCAGGATCACTACCCCTGGGTTCGTGCAGAATTGCCCGGTGCCCATTAGGCAACTGGTCGTGAACTCGGTGGCCACTTCCTCGCCGCGCGAGCGGATGGCGCCGGGGAGCATCACGACGGGGTTGATGCTCGACAGTTCCAGGTAGATCGGCTTGCCGGCGGCGTCAGCCGCGGCTTTCAGCACCAGGCCCGCCGATCGGCTGCCGGTGTAGCCCGTGGCCCCGGTGCGCGGGTCGGCCACGGCTCGGGCGCCGTCATCGTGGCTCGTGCGGTAGAGCAACTGCACGGTGCCGGCGGGCAAACCGGCTTGCTGGGCAGCCGCGTGCGCGGCCTCGCCCAACAGCCGCGTGGTACCGGGATGCGACGTGTTGCCTTTGGCGATCACCGGGCAGCCGGTGGCGATGGCCGCGGCAAAGTCGCCGCCCGCGATGCTGTTGAAGGCGAATGGAAAGTTGTTTGGCCCGAACACGAACACGGGCCCCAGCGGTTCGTGGCACGAGCGGATGCCGGCTTGGGTGTCGATCGTCGGCAATGCCCAACTGCCCTCGCGCGCTGCGCGGGCGGCTTGCCGCAGTTGTCCGCTGGTGCGCGGCAGCTCGACGTCTGCCAAGCGCGGGCTGGCCGGCAGCGCCGTTTCGGCATGGGCCATCGCCACCAAGGCCTCGCTGTGCTTCTCGATCGCGTCGGCATACCGCTCCAGGAAGTCGGCCAATCGATCGGGCGACGCCTGGCGCAACTCGTCCGCGGCGGCCGTGGCCGCCTCGAGCGCGGCGTCGATGTCGGCCCAACTGCTGAGCGGATACACTTCGCGCAGGGGCTCACCGGTCGACGGGTTTTCGGCCTGAAACGTGCCCGAGGACGCGCTCGCACGCCAGGTGTCGGCGATCAGCACGGGTTGCACGGTCATGGGGGTCTCGCTGGGGTGAGAGTGACGTGACGGGGCCGGGCGGTGTCTGTTGCCTATGATGACGCAATCCGGCCCGCTCGCAAGGGACGCGCGGACTTGAGTTTCCCGCGGCGAGCGATTTCAATGCACGCCTTCGTCGCGCCCTCCGTCGGGCGGCAACGGCACGGCGGCCCGCGAAGCAGGACACTTTCGGCGTGGAAATTCTGGCAAGCGTACTCGACTGGCTGCGCGACCACGCGGCGCTGACGACGATCATGCTCGCGTTGTCGGTCGTCGTGGCGGTGGCCAGTCTATGGATCGGCCATTACTTTCTGACGACGATCCGGCCCGACTACTTTGCCGAGCCGCACAAGCCGTTCCAGCGCTGGTACCGGGAACGGCCCGTGCTGTGGTGGACGCTGATGATCGGCAAGAACGTATTCGGCGTGCTGTTTATCCTGGCCGGGTTGATCATGTTCTTCACGCCGGGACAGGGCGTGCTCACGCTGATCCTGGGCATGGCGCTGGTCGACGTGCCCGGCAAACAACGGGTGATGCGCGCCATCATCCAGCGCCCGACCGTCTTGAACGTCGTCAATCGCCTGCGGGACCGGGCCGGGAAGCCGCCGCTGGATTTCTCGGACACGGACGATCTCTCTTAGCGCCCCCCGCTCCGCGAAAGGGCTCGCGTGCTAGGCGAAGGCACGCGGACCTGCTAACATATGGGCGCGAATTGATGCTTTGCGGGCGGCCAGCGCCCACGCGTGTTGCGGCCGACCGTGCCCTGGGGGGCCAGCGATGCTGCGAATTCTCGGCTCGGCGCGAAAGCTTTGCGGCGGCATGACCAGGCGCGACCTGCTCCGCGTCGGCGGCCTGGGTCTGGCCGGCATGAGCCTGGCCGAGTTGGCCCAATGGCAGGCCGCCAGTGCCTCCGATGCACAGCCGCGCTCGTTCGGCCGGGCCAAATCGATCATCCTGATCCATCTGTATGGCTCACCCAGCCAGATCGAATGGGTCGATTGCAAGCCGGACGCGCCGGCGGAAATCCGCGGCGAGCTGGGATCGATTCCTTCCAGCTTGCCGGGCCTGCGGGTGTGCGAGCTGTTGCCCACGTTTGCCAAGGTGATGGATCGCACGACGATCCTGCGTTCGCTGACGCACCCCTACCCTTTGCACGGCGTGGCCTATGCCTTGACCGGGGTGCCCACGCTCGATTTGCCGGCCGAATTGAACCCGCGCGATCCGCGCAACTGGCCGTTCTTCGGCTCCGTGGTCGACTACGTCGAAGCCCAGCGCGATCAAGCCGCCGGGGCGCCGCCGCGGCAGGTGCCTGCGAACATGGCGTTGCCGTTTCCGTTTTCGAGCCGCCGCGTGGGCGAAGTGCCCCGCGCCGGTCCGTATGCCACGTTTCTGGGGGCCGAGTACGATCCGGTGTGGACCGACTACAAGGGCACGGCCACCAAGGGGCTTGCACGCACGCTGGGCGACAAGCGCTTCGACGACAACGACCCGTACATCGGCCTGAGCGAGGACAGCTACTTCCAGGTTCCGTCGGCGACGGACTTGCCGCGGGACGTGACACTCGATCGATTGCACCGCCGCAAGTCGCTGGTGGGCCAACTCGATGCCGCCCGGCGCGACCTGGCCACGACGCCTCGCGGCAAGCAGATGGATCGCTACCGGCAGATGACCTACGAGTTGATCGAGTCCGATGCCCTCCGCAATGCGCTCGACTTGCGAAAAGAGGATCGTCGCGTGCGCGAGCTCTACGGCCACACGCTGTTCGGCCAGTCGTGCCTGGCCGCCCGCCGCCTGGTCGAGGCCGGCAGCCGCGTGGTGAGCGTGTTCTGGGACGAGTACGGCCTGGCCGGTAGCGGCTGGGACACGCACTACAATCACTACGCCCGCATGAAACAAGAGCTCTGCCCCGGGCTCGACCAGGGATGGTATGGGCTGATCACCGATCTCGATCAACGCGGCCTGCTCGACGACACGCTGGTCGTGTGCACTAGCGAACACGGCCGCACGCCCAAGATCACTCCCGGCCAGGGAGGCGGTCGCGATCACTGGTCGCGGGTGTACTCGACGCTGTTGGCCGGCGGCGGCACGAAGCGGGGCCACATCGTCGGCGCCTCGGACAAGCAGGGCGGCGACGTGGCCGATCGCCCGATTAGTCCCAAGGACCTGCTGGCCACGATGTATCACCTGCTGGGCATCGACCACCACATGATCGTCCACGACCGATTGAATCGTCCCCTGCCGCTGGTCGAGGGCGACGTGATCCACGAAGCGCTGGTCTAGCGGCCGCCAGAAGAGCGCGAAGGAGCGAAGCCGTTGCGAGCCAATGCCGCTGCGATGCAACGACTTACCGCGGCCGCCACGGGGTCGAAATGAGCCCCTCGGCGCGTTGTAAGACGCATCGACAGAGGTTAGTATGATGCGTGGTTCGCACCCCGCCTGAACGAATCTTCCCGCCTCCAACCGAGCCTGCCATGAAGCCCCTTGCTAGAGCGGCGTTGCTACTCGGCGCATTGCCGGCCAGTTTGGCCGCCGCTCAGGCCCCGACGCTCAGCCACCTGGTGCCCGCCGGCATTCAGCCGGGCCAGACGGTCGACGTTCTGTTTCAGGGCAAGGACCTGGTCGGCCCGACGGGACTGTGGTCGACGTTGCCCGTCGAGTCCGAGTTGACCCCGGGCATCGAAGGCAATGGCACAAAGGCGGACAACGTCACCTATCGCCTGACGCTGCCGCCCGACGTGCCGCCGCAGGTTGCTGGCATCCGCCTGGCCACGGGCAAAGGCGTTTCCAACGTGCGGCTTATCCTGGTCGACGACTTGCCGGCGCAAACGAAGGCCGGTAACAACAAGTCGATCGAGACCGCCCAGGCCGTTTCGCTGCCGATGGCTATCGACGGCCATTGCGACGGCGAGTCGAGCGACCTCTACAAGTTCAGCGCCGCCGCCGGACAGCGCGTGTCGGTCGAGGTGTTCGCCCGACGGCTGGGCTCGCCGCTCGATCCCGCGATCCGCCTGCTCGATGCCGAGGGGCGCGAGCTGGAGTACAGCGACGACGAGCCTTCGACCGGGGCCGACGGCCGCTTCGTCCATACGTTTGAAACGGCCGGCGACTACTTTGTCGAAATCCGCGACGTCCGCTACCAGGGCGGCGGCGCCCATCGCTACCGCCTGCGCTTCGGCGACTTTCCGCTGGTGACCGTGCCCTACCCTCTCGCCATACAGAAAGGCACCACGGCCAACGTGCAACTTGTTGGCCCGAGCGTCGAGTTGCCCTCGCCGGTTTCGGTTAGCGTGCCGGCCGACTATGCCGACGCGCGGATGAGCGTGGCCGCTTCGTACGGGCCCGGGCAAGGATCGTCGTGGGTCGACGTCGTGGTCAGCGACGTGGTCGAGCAGCTCGAAGCCGAGCCGAACGATACGGCCGAGCAGAGCACGAAAGTGAACCTGGCTGGCGCGCTCGACGGCCGCTTGGATGCTGCTGGCGATGACGACTACTACGAATTCGCGGCCAAGAAAGGACAGCGTTTCGTCTTTTCCGGCCAGGCCCGCAGCGCCGGCTCGCCGTGCGATTTGTTCATGCGGCTCTACAATGCCGACGGCGGCGTGGTGGCCCAGGCCGAGGACAACGGCAACCAGGAAGGATCGATCAACTACACCTTTCCGGCCGACGGCGTTTACCGGCTGCGGGTCGAAGAGACCAATCGCCGCGGCGGGCCCGACATGGTGTACCGCGTGCGCATCGAGCCCTATCAGCCGGGTTTCGACCTGGTGGCCGAAGCCGAGAAAGTCGACGCCCCGCAAAACGGCGTGTTCGTCGTTAAGGTGATCGCCAACCGCCGCGACTACGGCGGACCGATCACGCTCTCGGTCGAAGGCGCCGGCGAAGGTTGCTCGCTGTCGAGCAACGTGATTCCCGAGAGCAAGCCCGAGACCACGATGCACGTGACGCTGGGCCCCTCGCTAACCGCCGGCCAGATCGGCACGGTGAAGATCATCGGGCAAGCCAAAGTGGGCGAGGTCGACTTTCGTGACGAGGCCAGCACGCTGGCGGCCCTGCGGGGCAGCTTGAGCGGGCTGCCGTTTCCGCCCACGGCGCTCGACGGCACGCTTGGGCTGGGCGTGGGGCCCGTGTTCCCGCGGTACTTCGCGTTGACGGCGCCCGAGCCGAATGTTTCGCTGGCCAGTGCCGGGGCCAAGGCCGCCGTGAAGGTGGCGCTGAGCCGTTCCCACGGGTTCAAGGACCAGGTCACGGTGTCGGCCGACGGACTTCCTGCCGGCGTGACGGCGACGCCCGTGGCGATCGAAAAAGACAAAGGCGAAGCCGCGCTCGAGTTGGCGGCCGCCGGAGCGATTCCGCCCGGTAAGCACACCATCAAGCTTATCGGCTCGGCGTCGTTCCAGAACCAGCCGCAGACGTTCGTGCTGGAGACGGTCACGATTGACGGCCCGCCGGTGGCCGTGGCATTCGCGCCTGCCGGTCCGGTGCCGGTCGGCGGGACGCAGAAAGGCACGCTGACCTTTGCCGGCGACGTCAGCCCCGTGGCCGCCGCGGCCAACTATGCCGGCGGCGTCACTCGGGGCGCCGAGGGGCCCCGCGCCGGCGCCCTGCCCGGCTTCGAAGCCGACAACCGCGCCGTCGAGTTTTCCGGCATCGACAAGAGCCCGGGCGACGACCGCCTCACCGCGGATCTTCCCACCAGCTCGACCGGCGACTATTCGCTGGAGATGTGGGTCTACAACACGCGCGACCTGAGCCAGCCGAATTCGCCGGGCATTTCCGGATATCTGTTCAGCCGCCCGGGCACGCCAAGCGCGGCCAACGCGCAGCCGGGCGACCACGTGGGCATCGGCGGGGTGGAGAGTTCGCCGCGCGACAAGCTGTTCTTCTACGACGGCACCACGCTCGTGCCCGGCCGCACCACACTCGCGCTCAATACCTGGCATCACGTGGCAGTCGTTCGCTCCGGCGATCAGGTACGGGTCTACCTCGACGGCGACGTGGCGAATCCTGAGATTCAAGCCACCGTGCCCAAGAGCTATGCGACGAACCAGGTCGTGCTCGGCACCCGGGCCGACGGATTTGCTCCGTTCAAGGGGCGGCTCGACGAGGTGGCTTTCTTCGACGCGGCGCTCGCTCCCGAGCAGGTGCAGGCCCACCACGCCGCGGCCAAGGCCGAGTCGCCCGTCCGCGATGTGATTCTCAAGGACAAGCCGCTGGCCTACTGGCGGCTGGATGAGACCGAAGGTCAGGTGGCCGCCAGCGTCGCCCCGGCCCACAAGCGGCTGGTGAAGCTGGCCTGGAAGAATCTGCCCGCCGGCTTGAGCGCTCCGGGCGAGATCGTGCTGGTCGACGGTCAGCCCCAGGCCGAGATTCAACTGGCCGCGGCCGATTCCGCGGCGCCCGGCAAGCAACAGAACGTCGTCGTGGCCGGCACGACTCACGCCGCCGGCGGGAACTTCACGGCCGAGTCCCCCGCGATTGCCCTGGAAGTCAACAAACCATAACGGATGCGCACGAACCCTCGGCCTTGGGCCGGGGATGACACGCTACAAGGGAGAGATCGATGAACAGGACTTCATCTTTCGGCAGGCTGGCCGGCATCGCGATGCCAAGCGCTTTGGCCCTGGCACTCTGCGCGGCGCCCGCGGTCTTGGCGGCCGACGCCGCGATGGCCGATGCGGAGACGAAACTGGAACAGATCGTCGTCGGCTCGCCGACCAAGATCGAGGTCTTTCCCGAGAGCTTCAAGCTCGACTCGCCGCGCCGCAAGCTGCACCTGGTCGTCACCGGGTACTACGCCGACGGCACGCACCAGGATCTGACGCGGGCGTGCGAAGTCGTTTCGGCTGACGAGAACGGCGCCCGCGCCGAGCAGGCCGTGGTATCGCCGGTGGCCGACGGCAACACGCAAGTCACCGTGAAAGCCGGCGGTCATGAAGTGGCCGTGCCGGTCGAGGTGGTCGGCCAGCAAACGCCCGATCGGATCTCGTTCGACTACGACACGCTGGCCGTGCTTTCCAAGCAGGGCTGCAACCAGGGCGCCTGCCACGGCTCGCCCAGCGGCAAGGGCGGCTTTCGGCTGTCGCTGCGGGCCTACGATCCGGCGCTCGATATTGAAACTCTCGTGCGCGAGGCGTTCAATCGCCGCACGAATCTCTACGAGCCCGAAAAGAGCCTGCTGCTCCGCAAGCCGCTGATGGAAGTGGCCCACGGCGGCGGCCGCCGGCTGACGACGGACAGCCTGGCCTACGAAGTGCTTCACGACTGGATCGACCAGGGCTGCCAGGTCGACCCGCCCGAAGCGGCCGAATGCGTGAAGCTCGACATCTATCCGCGCGAGCGGATTCTGATGCGTCCGGCCCACACGCAGCAAGTGGTGGCGCTGGCACACTTCTCCGATGGCACGATTCGCGACGTGACGTCGCTTGCCTGCTTCTCGAGTTCGGACGAAGCCGTGGCCACGGTGGACGAAACCGGCCTGGTCGTTGGTCACGACCGTGGCGAGGCCGCGATCCTGGTGCGCTATCTCGACAAGCTCGAGAGCTCCACGATGATGTTCCTCAAGGAGGTGCCGGGCTTCGAGTGGAGCAATCCACCGGAGAACAACTTTGTCGACCAGCACGTCTTCGACAAGCTCGAGCAGTTGCAGATTCTGCCTTCGGACGTGTGCACCGACGAGGAGTTCATTCGCCGCGTGTACCTCGACGTGATCGGCGTGCTGCCCAAGCCGGCTGAGACGAAAGCGTTTCTGGCCGACAGCGATCCGGAGAAACGCGCCAAGCTGATCGACGAATTGCTCGAGCGGCCGGAGTTCGCCGAGTTCTGGGCGCTGAAGTGGGGCGATCTGCTGCGAATTCGCAACGCCAAGGTGACCAACAGCGGCGTGCACAAGTTTCACCGCTGGCTGGTGGCGGCCTTCCGCGACAACATGCCCTACGACCAGTTCGCCCGCGAGCTGCTGACGGCCAGCGGCAGCACGTTTGTGAACCCGCCGGCCAACTACTACCGCACGGCGACCGAAACGAACGACTGCACGGAGACGACCTCGCAGTTGTTCCTGGGCATTCGCATCCAGTGCGCGAAATGCCACAACCATCCGTTCGAGCGCTGGTCGCAGGACAACTACTACGGCATCGGCGCGTTTTTTAATCGCGTGCAGCGCAAGCCGGGCGTCAATCCCGACGAGCAGGTGATTTGGGTCGCCCGCGGCGGCGAGGTGACGCAGCCCCGCACCGGGCAGCAGATGCAGCCCTGGCTGCCTTTGACCGGCACGGCGGAGCTTTCCGGCGAGGACGACCGCCGCGACGCGCTGGTCGACTGGCTCGTGAAGCCCGAGAATCCGTTCTTTGCCAAGGTCGAGGTGAACCGCATCTGGGGGCACCTGCTGGGCCGCGGCATTGTCGAGCCCGTCGACGACTTCCGCGATTCGAACCCGCCGTCGAGCGAGTCGTTGATTGCGGCCCTGGCCGACGACTTCGCCGCTCACGGCTACGATCGCAAGCACGTGATTCGCACCGTGCTCAACAGCCGCACGTACCAGCTCAGCTCGCGCAAGAACGAGTTCAATGCCGAGGACGGCAAATACTTTTCGCACGCCATGACGCGGCTGCTCACGGCCGAGCAATTGCTCGATGCCATCTGCCGCGTGACCGACGTGCCGGAGAAGTTCGCGGGGTTGCCGGCCGGCACGCGAGCCACGGCCCTGCCGAGTCCCGACGTCGAGAGCGACTTTCTGAAGGTGTTCGGCCAGCCGGCCCGCGAGACGGCCTGCCAGTGCGAGCGTTCGACCGACTCGAACCTTTCGCAGGCGCTGCAGATGATCAACGGCCCGCTCGTGCATTCCAAAGTGCGCGACGAGAAGAACCGCATCCGCACACTGGCCACCTCGGAGAAATCGAACGAGGAGATCATCACCGAGCTGTACCTGGCCGGTTTGTGCCGCGAGCCCAGCGAGCCGGAAATGGCCGCCGCCACCCGGCACATCGAAAAGTCCGGCGACCGCATGCGGGGGCTGGAAGACGTCTGTTGGGCCCTGCTCAACGCCAACGAGTTCCTGTTCCAGCACTAACAGCGGAAGACTTTCCAGGGAGTAGCATCCGTGTTGCATCGTCGAATCGCCTTGTGGATCGCCTGCGGTCTGGCCGTGGCCCCGTTCGGGTACGCAGCCCGGGCCGAGGAGCCGCCGGTCAGCTTCGCCAAGGACCTGGCCCCGATCCTGATGCAGAAATGCGGGGCCTGCCACGACGCGGCCGAGGCCAACGGGGGATACCAGGTCGTCAACTACAACCATGTGATCAAGGCCGGCGACTCCGAGATGCCGGCGGTCACGTCCGGCAAACCCGACGAGAGCGAGCTGCTCGCGCGGATCGCCTCCGACGATGAGTTCGTGCGGATGCCGCAGGAGGCCGATCCCCTGCCGGCCGAGCAGATCGAGTTGTTCAAGCGCTGGATCGCCGAGGGCGCGAAGTTCGACGGCTCCGATCCCGCGGCCGATCTCTCGGCCATCATTCCCAAGACCACGCAGCCCGACCCGCCGGAAGCGTATCGCCGGCCGGTGCCCGTGGCGGCGCTGGCGTTCAATCACGACGGAACCGAGTTGGCGGCCGGCGGCTACCACGAAGTGACGATCTGGAATGCCGCGGACGGCAAGCTGCTGCGGCGGATCAAGAACGTGCCGGAGTGCGTTTACTCGGTCGACTACAACGCCGATGGCTCGCTGCTGGCGGTTGCCGGCGGCACGCCGGGCAGCTTTGGCGAAGTGAAGCTCTTCAAACCGACCGACGGTTCGCTGGTGAAAGACTTGGGGTCGATGGGCGACGTCGCGTTTCGGGCCGCGTTCAATCCGGCCGGCAACAAGGTGGCCGTGGCCGGGGCCGACCGTTCGATTCGCGTCTTCGACGCGGCCAGCGGCAGCGAGGAGATTCTGATCGAGGACCACGCCGATTGGGTCGTGGGTCTGGCCTGGAACGCCGACGGCACGCGGCTTGCCTCGGCCAGCCGCGACAAGACCTCGAAACTGTTCAACGCCGAGAACGGCGAATCGCTGATGACCTACTCGGGCCACGGCGACGCCGTGTTCGATGCCGGTTTCAGCCCCGACGGCAACCTGGTGCTCACCGCCGGAGCGGACAAGTCGATCCATGCCTGGAATCCCGCTGACGGCGCAAAGAAGGGCCAGATCGGCGGCTTCGGCAGCCAGGTGCTGACGCTGGTCACCAGCGGCGACAAGATCCTCAGCGGCTCGGCCGACAAGTCGGTGCGGCAGCATCGCCTGGAAGGGTTCAAGGAGTTCAAGCAGTATCCCGGCGCGAGCGACGCGGTCTACTGTGTCGCCTATCACCCCGGCACCGGCCGCCTGGCGGCGAGCACGTTCGCCGGCGAAGTGCGCGTCTGGAACGCGGAGGACGGGGCGGAAGTCAGCACGTTTATTGCTGCTCCCGGGTACACGCCGCCTTCGCCGGTGGCGGCGAAGTGAGGACAAACGCGCCGTCGCCGTTGGCTCCGGGCTAAACGGGGTGGCTACCAATCGCCGACGCTGCCGTCGGCGTAGAACTCGCGCAGCACGATTTCCTGCTCGAAGGGGTGTTTGCGCACTTCGGCTTCATTGATCTCAATGCCGAGACCGGGGCGCGTGCTGGGGCGGACGACGCGGCCCTTGGGCTCGACGACGAAGCCCTCGCTGACGACGTCGGCGCGCCAGGGGACGTCGGCGTGTACGGTTTCGCAGATGATGTAGCTGGGCGTGGCGAAGCCCAGTTCGAGCGAAGCGGCCGTGCTCACCGGGCCCTGGGGATTGTGGGGCGCGAGCGCCACGCGATAGGCTTCGGCCATGGCGGCGATCCGCCGCGCTTCGCTCAGCCCGCCGCAGTGCGTGATGTCCGGCTGCAGGATGCTGCACGCCTGCTGTTCGAGCAGCGGGCGAAACGCCGCCTGCCCGACCAGCCGCTCGCCGGTGGCAATCGGCGTGGTCACGGCCCGTTGCACGGCGGCCAGCCCGTCGACGCTTTCCGGCCAGCACGGTTCCTCGAACCAGTAGAGTCCGTACGGCTCGACGGCCTTGGCAAGGATCAACCCCATCCGGGGCGAGTGCCGGGCGTGGCAGTCGACCATGATGTCGACGTCGTCGCCGACCGCCTCGCGCATCGCTTTCACGCACGCTTCGAGATAGCGCACGGGCCGCTGGCCCTCGATCGGCATCGTGGGCGGCGCGGCCATGCACTTGAACGCCGTGAAGCCCTCGGCGACGGCACGCTGCGCCAACTCGGCAAACCGCGGCGCGTCGGCCGGGTCGACGGTGTAGAAGTCTTCCATCTTGCCGCCGCCCAGGTGGCAGTACGTCCGCACGTAGTCCCGCACGGGCCCGCCCCACAGCTTGTGACACGGCACGCCGTGCAGCTTGCCCAGGATGTCCCACAGGGCCAGGTCGATGCCGCTTTGTGCCGTGGCCCGCACGACGCCGGTGGCGTGCCAGAAGTGCTGGCGGTGCATCATCTGCCAGAGGTGCTCGATGCGGGTGGGATCTTCGCCGATCAGCAGCGTGGCGATGTCTTCGATCGCGCCGCAGACGGCCCGAGTATGCCACTCGAGCGTCGCCTCGCCCCAGCCCCACAGCCCGTCCTGATCGGTGAGCACTTTGACGAACACCCAGTTCCGCATGCGGGCGTGGCAAACGAGCGTTTCGACGGCAATGATTTTCATGGGGGGACTCGCAAGCGGGCGCAGCGGGACCAAGATCGTCCCTAGTTCTACGAAAACCCCCATAGGCCGCAAGGGTTTGCCACGCCGGAAGTTATCGGTTCTGGGCCGGCGCCCGTCCGACCGATAGAATAAGGTTGTCTGGCGGCGTTTCTGCCGCGGCAAGACAAGCGGGTCCAGGAAGTGCTCGATGGGTTGGAACCGGAAATTCTCGCTGGTGCTGTTTCTCGTGGCCGTGGCGGTCGCCGCGTACATGCTGCGTTCGCTGGTGCCGACGGTCATCGACGAGTACGAGAAGGCCGCCCGCTTCAGCCCGATCTGGGGCTACATCTATCTCGGTATGGCGGCCTTTAGCGCCCTGGCGTTTCTGTCCCTGGGCGGTTGGGTTGTCTGGACGCTGGTGGCCAACACGCGCGGCAAGGCGCTGCGCCGTGCCTCCGAGTCGCGAACGCCGGGGCAGATGTCTGCCCGCGAACGGCAGGCGGAGATCGAGACGCACCTGGCCGAGAGCCGGGCCCTGGCCGAAGACTCGGCTCTCAGCCCGGCGGCCCGCCAGGAGATTCGCCGGTCGCTCAACGAAGTGGAAGGCAAACTCAGCGAGCAGAAGCTCGAGATCGTGGCCTTTGGCACCGTTTCCAGCGGCAAGTCGAGCGTGTTGAATGCCCTGGCCGGGCGCGACGTGTTTCGCACCGAAGTCCGCGGCGGCACGACGGTCACCCGCAACGAGATTCCCTGGCCTGGCGGCGATCGCGTGGTGCTGGTCGATACTCCGGGGCTGGCCGAGATCGAGGGGGCGCAGCGCGAAGAGCTGGCCAAGCAGGCGGCCCGCGACGCCGACCTGGTGCTGTTCGTCACCGACGGGCCGCTCAAGGACTTCGAGATGCGGTTTCTTTCCGTGCTGGGCGACATGGAAAAACGGGTGATCGTGTGCCTCAACAAGGAGGACTGGTACCGGGCCGAGGATCGCCAGCGGCTACTGGACCAAATCGCCGAACAAGTTGGGCGGCTTGTGCCGCGCGAAAACGTCGTGGCGCTGCGCGCCCGCCCCGGCGCGCGCGTGCGCACGCGTGTCTTACCGGATGGGACTCAGGCCGACGAAACGGTCGAGGTCGAACCCGACATTTCGGCGTTGGCTAGGCGGATGCAGGCGACGGTTGAGCGCGACGGCCGCGACCTGCTGCTGGCCAACCTGCTGTTGCAGTCGCGGGGCCTGGTGGCCGAGGCCAAAGCCCACGTGCAAAGCGAGCTCGACGCGCAGGCGCGGCGGATCGTCGATGCCTCGATGTGGCAGGCGGGTGCCGCCGCGGCGCTGAGCCCGCTGCCGGTCGTGGACGTGGCGGCCGGCCTGGGGATCACCTCGCACATGGTCGTGCGGATGGCCCGCGTCTATCGGCAGAAGATCGATCTGGAAACGGCCAGCCGGCTGATCAGCGAGTTGGGCAAGCAACTCGTCTCGGTGGCCGGGGCGAACGTGGCGGCTCCGCTGGCGGCCAGCGGCGTGGCTTCGGCGCTGAAGAGCGTGCCCGGCGCCGGTACGATCACCGGCGGCGTGTTGCAGGGGCTCGTGCAAGTGGTCGTCACGCGCTGGATTGGCGGAGTGTTCATTCAATACTTCCGCAACGAGATGAATCAGAATGCCACCGATTGGGCCAGCCTGGCCCGCGCCCAATGGGCCGAAGTGACCAAGCCGCAGGAGCTGAGCAAGATCGTCAAGGCGGGCATGGCGAAGCTGGGGAGCAAGACATCATGACCGAACGCGACCCCGGCAGCTCGCCCACCCAGGCCGACGCGCTGCGCCACGAACAGTCGTACTCCGACGCGATGGCCACCGTGCGGCACGCCATCGCGCAGTTCGACGGTTGCAGCGAGGCCGAGAAGGCCGCCCTGGCCCGCGAGCTGGCCGATCTCGAGGCCATCTCGCGCAAGTTGGAGAACGGCCACGTCGAGATCGTGCTGTTCGGCGAGATCGACACGGGCAAGTCCGCGCTGATTAACGCGTTGGTCGGTCAGGCCGTGGCCGAGGTCGACGTGCGCGGCGGCTGGACCAAGGAGATCTGGAGCACGTCGTGGAGCGGCTGCGGCTACGTCGTGCCGGGTTTCGAGAAGTCGCAGGTCGTGCTGCTCGACACGCCGGGTATCAACGAAGTCGACGGAGCGCAGCGGGCCACGATGGCGCACGATGCCGCGGCCCGCGCCGATCTGATTCTGTTCGTGACCGATTCGGACTTGAACCACACGGAGTATTCGGCGCTGCGGCAGTTGGCCGCCAGCCACAAGCCGATCATCCTGGTCCTGAACAAAGTCGACAACTACACGAGCGAGCAACGGGCCCAACTGCGCGAAGCGCTGTGCGACAGCCGGCTGCGCGACGTGATTGGCCCCGACGACATCGTGGAAACGGCGGCCGATCCCCTGCCCCGCGAATACGTGATCGAGGCGGCCGACGGCAGCACGCGCAGCGAGTACCGCCAGCCGCCGCCGCAGGTCGAGGAGCTCAAGGCCCGCATTCTCGAAGTGCTCAAGCGCGACGGCAAGGAACTGGTCGCGCTCAACGCCGCCATGTACGCCGCCGACAAGAGCGACCGCATCGCGGCGCTCAAGGTGCGGATGCGCGACGAGCAGGCGACGCGGATCATCTGGAGCTATGCGGCGATGAAGTCGATCGGCGTGGCGCTGAATCCCGTGCCCGCCGCCGACGTGTTGGGCGCCAGCGCCGTCGACGTGACCATGGTCGTGACGCTCGCGCACGTGTACGGCATTGCACTCACCTGGGCCAACGCCCGATCGCTGATCGTTTCGATTTTGAAGGCGGCAGGCTGGGTCACCGCGGTCGAATGGGCCACGCACGCGGCGGCGTCGTTGTTCAAGGGGCTCACTTTCGGCACCGGCACCGTGCTGACGGCGCTGCCGCAGGGCGCGGCGGCCGGCTACGGCTCTTATATCGTCGGCCAGGCGGCCAAGTACTACTTCGAGCACGGCGCTTCCTGGGGGGGCGAAGCGCCCAAGACCGTCGTGGCCCGTATACTTGCTGCGACCGACAAGGAGTCGGTGCTGGAACGGCTCAAGGCGGAGATCAACGCCAAGCTGCGACTCAACCGCTACGCCGACGATAGCTAGGCGACTCGACCGGGGAGCCTAGTAGCGGGGCACCGACGCGTCGATTTCCGATGCCCAGCGATCGATGCCGCCGGCCATGCTTTGCGCTTGAGCAAAACCCTGCTCG
Source organism: Planctomycetota bacterium (assembly GCA_003389325.1). Lineage (GTDB taxonomy): Bacteria > Planctomycetota > Planctomycetia > Pirellulales > PALSA-1355 > LB-PLM-3. The sequence goes on along the minus strand of QQVE01000034.1, from coordinate 40,198 downwards.
CGCAGCCAGGTGGCCACCTTGAGGCTGCGGCCGCCGTGGTGGCAATGCACGACGACGTGGCTCTCGCGATGAACTGCCAGGCGGTCCAGACTGCCGGCGATCTGGCTCATCGGCACGAGTTGTGCGCCCTCGATGCGAGCGATCTCGTATTCGTCGGGCTCGCGGCAGTCGATCAACAGGAACGTCTCGGTGCTCAGCTTTTCCAGCACCGAACGGCAGTCGATCTCCATGGGAAACTCGTCAGACATGAGAGGTGCCCCGGGGCGCTCAATTGGGTAAACGAAAAAGACGCGGGCTGCTCCACATTGATTGCAGAGCAGCCCGCGAATGAGAACCGAAAGCCATGGGTCACCCGAGGGTGATGTCTGGCACAACGTTGAAGTTACTGCAGCGTCGGGTCCGCCACCGGTTCACGTCCGGCACGCGTGACCAACTGCACGTACAGCGTGGGATCGATGTCCTCGTTCAGCGCCGAGACGTGCGAATCGGCCCAGCAGTGGAGCACGACGCCGCCGGTGTGATCGCTACTGGGCCCCCATGCCCATTCCGTGTAGTGGGTCTGGGTGACCCCTGTCCCAGCCGGCAGCGGTCCGCTGTTGGCGTTGCGGCAGAAAAACTTCCTGGTGTCGGTCTTGGGTCCGAAGTTGAGGGCCGACGAGGCCCCCGGCTGCACCCTCCAGAAGAAGGTTCCGACGGTGCCGGTATTCCCGCCGCCGGTTTGCGTACGTATCGGCTGTGCCGGGTTGTCGACGGTGTCCTGACCGTCCTCGACCAGCGCGTTGGCGGCTCGGTTGCCAACCGGCATGGCAACTTGCCACGCGCCGCAGCCGTCGTACCACGACGAGACCTTTTGCTCCTTGCTTTCAGCGAGCATGATGGTCTTGGAAGTACCGTCGGTAATGGACCGCACGGAAATGCCCTGGCTGCTCGCGGTGGCCGGCGGAATGATGACTCCATTGGGCAGTTCGCGGCGATTGACTTCAGACGTGAACTGCTGCAGTGTGGGGTTCATCATGCAGGCCATGTGCGTAGCGCACATCGCCTTGTAGTTGGTCGTCACGACTCCCCATGGCTCCGTTGGCGCCGGATTGTTCCCGCCGGTCCACTGGGGTCGCTCGGGAGCATTCGTGTCGTTCATGAAGGTGTAATTGTTCACGGCTGACGTTTCATTGAACGACGAGATGGCGTCACCGGCAAAGCTCGGGCAGCGAACCTCGTCCAGTTCGGCCGTGGAATAGTGTCGCCACCAGGCGGCAACATTGCCGCCGCCGGCGTTGTAGCGCAGCCCAATGCCTTTGGGAGCCCCTTTGGCAGGGTTGCCCGCCTCGCGGGTGAATGCGGGCCACGAGAACTTGTTCGATTGATCGCTCAGACTGCGATACATCTGGTTCTGCTCGATGAAGCCCAGCAGCGCCACCATCCAACTGTAGCCGGCCGGCGGCTGCGCCGCGTTCAGCGTGGACGTGCCGCGAAAACCCGGCCGGGTGTTCCACAGGTTGGGCGTCGCCGTCGGATTGACACCCGGGGTCGTTTGAGCCGCAACTGGGTTGCACCACGTCGCCAGCGGGAAGTTCTTGTGCGCGTCGTGATGATTCTGAAACGCAATGGCCAATTGCTTCATCTTATTCTGGCACGAATTGCGGCGGGCCGCCTCGCGCGCGGCTTGAATCGCCGGCAGCAAGAGTGCGACCAACACGCCGATGATGGCAATCACCACCAACAGCTCGACGAGGGTAAAACCTCGCACGCGTGATCTGGTGACCATATGTCACCTCCTACGAAACAGGGAAACGGATGAGAAGAATGGATAACGCCTCTTCGCGAACCCGCGCAAGTGGCGAGCTAGCCATCAGATGGATGTAATCTAATGGGTCAGAAAACCACTGTCAAACAGGAAAGCTCGCCTTTTGATGGGATTACCCCGTCGGTCAACCATCGGCAAGCCGACCGATCCGCGCGGGACTGGCAGGGCCATGGCCCAATCCTTATAGTGACCGATTAGTAAGCATTTGTCCACTCGCTCCCCACGCGCGGCGGGATGCGACGGGCCAGCGGAGGGCCCATCGGCCGGTCGCTGCCGGCAAGGCTTTGCGCGTCGCCGCAACATCGCCCAGGGAGTCGAGCTGTCGGGGGCCAAAACGGATGTCGGCAAGCGTCAGCGTCGTGGTCGGACCAGCCCACTCGGGCAAGACGACCCGATTGCTTCACACCTATCGCGGCCACCTGGCTACCGGGCCGATCGGCTCGACCCTCTGGCTTAGCCCCACGCATCGTGCCCGCACCGAGGTTGGCCAGCGGCTGCTGGCCATGCGACCTACGGGACTGCTCGGAGCAAACCTGCTGACGTTCAATCAGTTGGCTGCACGGCTGCTGGCCGCCAATCCTCAACCGATGCGCCCCCTGTCGCCCACGCAGGTCCGCTGGCTGTTGCGACAGGTGATCCGGCGTCACCACGACGCGGGCGAATTGCCCTACTTCGCTCCCATCGCGAGCACGCAAGGTTTTCTGGCCCTCAGCGAAGGCTGCATACAGGAATACAAGCGGCTCGAGATCTGGCCGCACGAATTAGACTCGGCCATACGTTCTCAGGCCCGTGCAAAGGACCGCGAGCTGTGCCGCATTTACACGTCGTACCAGGGGCTCTTGCAGCGGCACGATCTGTTCGACAGCCAAGGGCAGTTTTGGGCCGCGCGCGAGTTGCTGCGGCAAGGCCGCTGGGGTCCGCTCGCCGAGGTGGCTCATGTGTTCGTCGACGGTTTCGCCGACTTCACGCGCACCGAGCACGAGGTGCTCGAGCTCCTGACTCGGCGCGCAGAGTCGTTGACGATCACGCTCCCTCTGGATGCCGATACGGACCGCGAAGCGTTGTTCCTCAAGTCGCGTCAAACGCTCGATGCCCTGCGGCAAAGACATCCCGCGCTGCAAACGATTCCTCTGTCGCGACGAAGTTTCCCCTCTCCGGCCATCGGCCACTTGGAACGCCACGTGTTCGGTCCGCCCCGCGCGTCGGTGCCGCTTGCCGAGCGCGAGGGTATCGAAATCATCGCGGCGGCCGGCGTCACGCACGAGGTGGAATTGATCGCCGGCCGGATCAAGGGCCTACTGGCCGGAAGCGCCGGCGGCTCGCCGGTAGCACCGGGAGATATCCTGGTGGTGTTCCGCTCGCTGGGCGAGACGGCTTCCCTGGTCGAAGAGGTGTTCTCGCGGTTCGGCATTCCGTGTTCCACGGCCGCCGAGCCCCAACTGGGGGCGGCGCCCCTCACGTCGGCCTTGGCTGCATGGCTGACTCTCGACGTCGAAGACTGGCCGTTTCGGCAGGTGCTGGCCGTGTTGTCGCACAACTACTTTCGTCCCAAATGGCCCGAGTGGCGTCAGGGCCGCGCGGCGGTGGCGCTCGAGCGATTGACGCGCGAGTTTGCGTTTCCGGCTCGGCGGGCCAACCTGTCGCGGGCCGTTGCCAGGCTGGCGGAAAAGGCCGACGAGGCAAGCACCGCGAAGCAGCGTCTCACGCGACGGCAACTCGATGCGCAGTTGGCGGCGCCGCTGCTGGCCCGCATCGAAGCGCTCCTGGACGCCTTGCCCCAGCGCGCCACACCATCGGCCTGGTGCGAGGCGCTCGGCACGCTCGCCACGGAAGCCGGGCTGTTCGACGCCGCGGCGGCCAGCCCGTTGGGAGCGGCGGCCGCCGAACGCGATCGCCGCGGCTGGCAGCGCCTGGTGGCTGCCCTGGGCGAGCGAGAACGCCTGGCCCGCTGGACCGACCAAGGCCCGCCCGAGTGGTCGCGCAGTGAGTTGCTCTCCGAACTCGACGATCTGTTGCGCGACGAAACGTTGCCGCTCGAGCGGGACGAGGCGGGTACGGTTCGCGTGCTCTCGGCCGAAAGCGCCCGCAACCTGTCGGCTCCCTATGTGTTTCTGGCGGGACTTTCCGAGAAAGCGTTTCCGCCGGGCGACCGCGACGACTGCCTGCACAGCGACGCCGAACGGCGTGTTCTGACCCAGGCCGGACTGCCGCTTCCGACGCATGCACAGCGCAATCGCTTCGAGATGCTGCTGTTCTACGAGATCGTCACGCGGGCGACACGCCACCTGGTACTCAGCTATCCGGCGCTCGATGCGGCGGCCCAACCGATGGTGCCCAGCCCGTTCTTGCTCGACGTCGAGCACGCCTGCGGGCCCGATCGGATCGTGCGCAACGGGCAACCGCACTTGAGCAGTGTGCCGCCCGATGACGACGTGCGCAGCCAGCGCGACTTTCGGGTGCGGGCCGTGGCGCAGGCTCTGGACGACGCGCCGGCGCTGTTGGCCCGGTGGTGCCGCGAGGCCGAGCCGCCCCCGGCGGCCGGAGGCGTTCTGGCCGGGCTGCGCGTGACGTACCACCGCTCGCGTGGCGCCGGCTTCGGCCCCTTCGAGGGCATGTTGACCTCGCCGGCAGTGGTGCAAGAACTCGCGGACAAGTACGGGCCGTCGCGCTGCTGGACGCCGAGCCAGTTGGAGCTGTACGCGAGTTGCCCCTACAAGTTCTTCTTGGAGAAAGTGCTGCGTGCCCAGCCGCTGCCCGAGCCCGAGTTGGCGGTCGATTACCTGGGACGAGGTCAGATGTTGCACTGGTTGCTGTCGGCGGCGCACCGGCGGTTGAACGAATTGCTGGGCCAGCCGAGTTCGCCTTCGGCGTACGATACGGAGCAATTCGTCGGCGTGATCGAGGCGTTGGCCGACGCCCTGCGCGAACAGCACGAGCACCGCGCGGCACTGGAAAGCGGACTGGCCGAGATCGACATCCGCCAGATCCGGCTGTGGATCGATCGCTATCGGCAACAGCACGCGGAGTACGACGAGCAGTGGAGCCGCTGGGAACTGCCGCCGCGGCCGACCTATTTCGAGGTGGCGTTCGGACCGACCCACCGCGGCGACGACGATGAAGTGGCGCGGGTGCTCGATGAGAACGATCCGATTTCCACCGGCGACGCGTTCGAGATGGAGTGCGGCGGCGAGGTCGTACGCTTCTCGGGCCGCATCGATCGGATCGACACGGGAAGATACGCGGCCCAGGCCGTGTTCAGCATCGTCGACTACAAGAGCGGCAAAGTCGGGGCCAGGACCAGCCTGGCATCGGTGCTGCAAGGACGTTCGCTGCAGTTGCCGCTGTACACGCTTGCCGCACGCTGGCTGTTGGCGGCCGAGCGGGCCGAGCCGTTTCGCGCGGCCTATTGGCACGTCTCGGACAAGGGATATCAGGAGAAGGAAGCAGTCAAGTTTCACGACCTGGCCGACGCCGGAATCGAGCCCAGCGAGCAGTGGCGGGAACTCGAAGCCGCACTCGGCCCGCGCGTGCGCTCGCTGGTCGAAGGCATTCGGGCCGGCGAGTTTCCCATGCATAGCTGGGACGACAGGTGCACGAGTTATTGCGACTACAAGACCGTGTGTCGGGTGAACCAGACACGCTGGCTCGAGAAGACGTGGCAACCGCCGGAAACCTGGCAGATCTCGAGCGAGGAGCGGGCGTGAGCAGCACCACCGCAGCCCAGGCGCCTTCGTACACCGACGAGCAGCGTCGCGCCGTGGAAACGCGCGCGGTCTCGGTGTCGCTGTCCGCCGGAGCCGGCTGCGGCAAGACGTTCGTGCTCACCGAGCGCTATCTGTCGCACTTCGATCCTCATGACCCCGAGGCATTGCGGCCCGAAGACATCGGGCGGCTGGTGGCGATCACCTTTACCGACCGGGCGGCCCGCGACATGCGCGACCGCATTCGGCAGCGCTGCTACGAGCGACTCCTGGCCTGCCCCGCGGACGATGCGCCGTATTGGGCCGAGATGCTGCGGGCCCTCGACGGCGCGAAAATCAGCACGATCCACGCCTATTGTGCTTCGTTGTTGCGCTCCCGCGCCGTCGAGGCGGGCCTCGATCCGCAGTTCGCCGTGCTCGAGCAGTCGCAGTCCGAAACGATTCTCTCCGAGGCCGTCGACGACGCGCTGCGCGAGCGCGTGGCCGAGCGCGAAGAGAACACGCTGTCGCTGGCGGTGCGGTTCGGCCTGAACGACCTGCGCGCGATCGTGCGGCAATTTGTGGCCGAGTGGTCGCCCGAGGCCGTCGAGCGGTTTCTCGGCGAGGGGGCCGAAGCGCTGATCGACTGTTGGGTGCAGCGATTCGAGCTGGTGCGGCGGCAGATCGTCGAGGAGTTCAACGCGAGTCGGGAGCTGAGCGACGTGCTGGAGGTACTGCGCGAGGAGTTGCCCGCGGGCGGCGTGGCGCGCGATCGCTGCGATCGGCTGCTCGAGTCCTTTGAGGTCATGCAGAACATCGACATCGACGCTTTAGCGGCCGTGCTCAACGCGATTCACGACGATGCGCGCGTAGTCGGTACGCGCAAGTCGGACTGGCCCAGCGAGGATGGCTATACGCGCTTTCGCGATGCCGCCAAACGCCTGCGGAAACTGGTGAAAGAATTCCAAGGGGTGCTCGACTTTGAGCCCGCTGCTGCCCGCGAGGCGGCCGAGGTGGGGCTGAGCGTGCTCGATTTGGCCGCTGCCGTTTATGCGGAATACGAATCCCGCAAGCAGGAGCTGCGAGTCCTCGATTTCAACGACCTGTTGATCCGGGCCCGGGCGCTGTTGACCGATCCGGCTCATGCCGACGCCGTCAAGCAGTTGAGCGATCATCTGGTGCTGTTGCTGGTCGACGAGTTCCAGGACACCGATCCGGTGCAGGTCGAGCTGCTCGAAGCGTTGTGCGGCGCGGGCGTCGACAGCGGCAAACTGTTTTTCGTGGGCGACCACAAGCAATCGATCTATCGCTTTCGCGGTGCTGACCCGCACGTGTTTCGACGCCTGAGCGAACGCACGCCGCCTCAGGGGCGGCAGAAGCTGTCGCTGAACTTTCGCAGCCAGCCGGCGATCCTGCAGTTCGTCAATGCGCTGTTCTGGGACGACGTCGGTCCGGAATACCAACCGCTGCGTGCGCATCGTCCGCAGGTGAGCCCCGAGCCGGCGGTGGAGTTCTTGTGGGCCCCCTCCCCCACCGGCGATAAGGAGAGTGCGGCCCAGACGCGCCATCGCGAGGCGGAGTGGATCGCGCGGCGCTTGCGAGCGCTGTTCGACGAAGGCGAGCCCATCGTGTGGGACGAGCACGTGGCGCCGGGCGAGGCCGCGCTGCGCGGGGCGCGTCCGGGCGACGTGGCGATCTTGTTTCGAGCGCTTTCGGATGTTGAAGCCTACGAGGCGGCCTTGCGGCGTTACGAGATCGACTACTACCTGGTCGGCGGCCACGCCTTTTATGCTCAGCAGGAAATCTTCGACCTGCTGAACCTGCTGCGCGTGCTCAACAGCCCCGCCGACGCGGTGAGCCTGATCGGTGTATTGCGCAGCCCGATGTTCTCGCTCAGCGACGAAACGATCTTTTGGCTGTCGCGTCATCCGGCGGGCCTGGGCGGCGGGTTGCACGCCGACGTGTTTCCCAGCGAAATCCCGCCCGATCAACAGCAGCGGGCTGCGCACGCCGCGCAAACGCTTCGCCGGCTGGGAGAGTGCAAGGATCGCTTGCGGATCAGCGAGCTGATCGAGATGGCCTTCGCGCTCACCGGGTACGACTCCGTGGTGCTGGGAGAGTTTCTCGGCGACCGCACGCTGGCCAACCTGGTCAAGCTGCAAGAGCGGGCGCGCGGCTTTCAACGCGGCGACTTTTTGGGCCTCTCGGACTTTATCGCCCAGTTGTCCGAGTTCGTGGCGGGTCAGCCCGATGAGCCGCTGGCGGCCACGCATTCGGAAAATGCCAACGTGGTGCGGCTGATGACGATCCATCAGTCAAAGGGGCTCGAATTCCCCCTGGTCGTGGTGCCCGACGTCGACCGAAGGCAAAACACCGGCGCTCGATCGGCCCACCTCGACACCGAGCTCGGACCGCTCGTGCGTTTGGCGAACGGCTCAGGCGATCACTGCCCCACGAGCGGCCACGACCTCTGGGCCTGGCAGGAGAAAGAGGAGGAAGCGCGTGAAGCGAATCGCGTGCTCTACGTGGCGACCACCCGGGCGGCCGACTACCTGATTCTTTCCGGCGGCGTCAGGAACCTGGGCGACGATGGCGGACCGTGGACGAAGCTCTTGGCCAGCCGATTCGACTTGTTGTCGGGACGGTTCGTGGGTCGGCTGCCCGAAGGTGAGCCCCGTCCCGCGATCCGGGTGACGACCGAAGAGCCCGCGGTCGAGCACCGCGGCACGGGAAGCCGGCGGCGGGTGGACGTGGCCAAGATGGTCGACGGCCTCTCGGACATCACCCCGGCCCCAGCGCCCCGTGCCTTTGCTCCGATTGCCCGCGACGCGAGTGCTCCGCGACAGTACTCATTCTCGCGACTGGCCGGCACGCTCGAACCCCGCTACGAACGACTCAACGACGCGGCGTTTTTCGATCAGCCGTCGGACGATCCTCGCAGTTTGGGGACACTCGTCCACGCCGCCCTGGCGGCCATCGACTTCAGGAACCCCCCAGACAGCCTCCGCGAGATGGTCGAGTTCCTTGCCGAGCAACACCTGCCCGACCGTCCGGCCGAGGTGGCCGAGGCCGTGGCGATGGTCGAGCGATTCGCGGTCTCGCAGCGGGCCGGCGAACTGGCCGCGGCGCAAGCGTGTCATGCGGAAGTGGAGTTCCTGCTGGCCTGGCCGCCCGAGCGGTTGTTCATCGAGGCCTCGCTGGCGGGATTCATCGATCGGCTCTACCAGGATGCCGCGGGGAACTGGCACGTGCTCGACTTCAAGACGAATCGCGTTTCGGGCTCCGACGTCGCGCGCGAGGCGGCCGCTTACGAAATGCAGATGTTCGTCTACGGGCTGGCTACCGAACGGATTTTGGGTGCCCCGCCGGCGAGCCTGCGGTTGCACTTCCTGCGAAACGGCGCGGAGCACGCGTTCGCCTGGGACGCCCGGGCCCGCAACCGCGTCGTGTCGCTGGTCGGCCGCGCCATTGCCGCGGCCAGGCAAGGCGTCGCGAGCGGAGAATGAGCTGGGCCCCTGCCGCTTTGGCGGCCGCGTCCTATAATCCGATGCTTGCAGCCCGTCAGATTACGTGAGGCGACGGTGACACCGCTCGATCCCGATAAGCAACGCCAGTTCGCCGTCGAAGTGGTGCAGACGTTGCGCGAGCAGGGATTCGAGACGTACTGGGCCGGCGGCTGCGTGCGCGATCAACTGATCGGTCGGCCGCCCAAGGACTACGACGTGGCCACCACCGCCACCCCCGACGAGATCCGAAGCGTGTTCGGCCGCCGCCGCACCGTGCCGGTGGGCGCGCAATTCGGGGTCATCACCGTGGTGGGTCCGCGCCGCGCCGGGCAGATCGAAGTGGCCACCTTTCGCCGCGACGTCACGTACAGCGACGGCCGGCATCCCGACGCCGTCGAGTTCAGCACGCCTGAGGCGGACGCCCATCGCCGCGACTTCACGATCAACGGCTTGTTTTACGATCCGGTGGAGGAGCGCGTGGTCGACTACGTAGGCGGCGTCAACGACCTGGGCCGCGGCGTGGTGCGCGCCATCGGCGAGCCGCGGGCACGGTTCGAGGAAGACAAGCTGCGTCTGCTGCGGGCCGTGCGGTTCACGGCGACGTTTGACTTTGCGCTCGACGTGGCCACGCGCGAGGCGGTCGAGGCCATGGCCGGCGAGATCCGCGTGGTCAGCGCCGAACGAATTGCCGCAGAGATGCGCTTGATGCTTGTGCACCGCAGCCGCGCAACCGCCATCGACCTGATGCGCGACGTGGGCCTGCTGTCCGTCATTCTGCCCGAGCTGTCGATGGCGAACGAAGCGGGCGTGAAGACACCCGTCGGCCGCCCGGCCGATCAGGCCTGGCTGGCAGCGCTGGAAACGCTCGACGCCCTGCACGAACCGGGCTTCCCCTTGGCGCTGGCAGGGCTATTGCATCCCTTTGCCGATGTACGGGGTGCGGCCGAGATTTGCCGCCGCTGGAAGCTCTCGAATGCCGAAAGCCGCCGCACGTGCTGGCTGCTCGAATCGCAAGCCGCCTTGCGCGGCGCGAGCGCACTGCGTTGGTCACAGCTACAGCCGCTGCTGGTGTCGGACGGGATCGAGGATTTGATCGCCCTGCACGAGGCGCTGGCCGTCGTGGCCGGCGAGTCGAATGACGACGCGGAGTATTGTCGCGCGAAGTTGACGCTTCCGCCCGAGGAGCTCGATCCGGCGCCGCTGCTTGGGGGCGACGACCTGATTGCCCACGGTGTGCCCCGCGGCAAGCAATATCAGAAATTGCTCGGCGCCGTACGCCGTGCCCAGTTGGATGGCGAAGTTACCAGCAAGACCGAAGCCCTGGGGCTCGTCGACCGGCTCCGGGCCAAGGCCGAAGGCAAGTCGAACGAGTAAATTGAGTCGAATCTCGCGAGAGTCGAAAGGAGACCATGGACATTCAATACCTGTTGGGCCTGCTCTTCCGCTGGGCGCATATTCTGGCGGCCATCACGGCGGTCGGAGGGAGCATTTTCGCGCGGTTCGTCGTGCTGCCGGCGCTCGAGCCCCAGCCCGAGGAGCTGCGTGAGTCGATCCACGCGGCCATGCGCGCCCGCTTTGCCAAGCTGGTGGCCGCGGCCATCGCGTTCTTGCTGGTCAGCGGGCTGTACAACTTCTTCGTGATCGTGGCCAACTACGAGTTGCCGCGCTGGTACCATCCGCTGTTCGGCACCAAGTTTCTGCTGGCGATGGCCATCTTCGCGATCGCCAGCCTGCTGGTGGGCAAGACGCCGGCCGCCGCGGCCATGCGCAAAAACACCCGCACCTGGCTGAACGTGAACATCGTGCTGGCGGTCCTCGTGGTCTGCATCTCGGGCGTGCTGCGGACGGCCGAAAAAGTGCCCAAGGACGAGGCTCCCGAGGCAAAGGCCGAGAGCGCGGCAATCCGAGCAGGGTTTTGCAAGCCTGGGGGCCGTGGATTAATCTAGTAAGTTGGATTACGCAAACGGTTACGGTCGTGCCGGCGTGCCCTTCGCCCGCCGACCGAATCGGTAGAGATGGGCCACCACGAGATGAATCAACGCGCCTTAGCCATATCGATTCTGCAGAAAGCCCGCGACACGCTCAGTGAACGGCTGTCGCAGCGGATCATCGAGTCGAAGCACGAGATCGCCGATGACGCCGAGGGCCATTCGTACCTCAGCGAAATCGAAACGATCTACGATCAGCTCGGCGGGCGTTTGGCCCACTTGAACGCGATGCTGTCGAGCCTGCCTCCCGATTCTCCGCAGAGTCCTGCCGACGAGGCGGCCAGCGAGATCGTGTACGCGGACCTGGCCTCCGACTGCTCTTCTCCGCTCGATCTGGAGCCGACGGCCCCCATCACGTTGTTGGCGTTGCCCGCTCCGGCGCGTTGTGAAGAGCCGCCTTTGCATCCCCTGGTGGAGCAGTTTGCCAGTATCTGCGTGTTCACCCAGGCCGGCGATCAGGCCAGCACGGCCCGAGTGATTTCCGAAGTGTTCGACATCAAGCCGAGCCAGGCGCGGCGTGGGGCCGAGGTGTTCGCCGCTCAGCGCGAGCGCTGGGGCGAGTACACCCACCGGCTCGAGCAGTTCGCTTCGGCCGTCGACGAGACCAACGAGTATGCGGCCGCCACGCTGCTGGGCGAATGCTTCGGCTTCCAGCCGCTCGACGCGCTGCTGTTGGTCCGCTCGCTCAAGTCGCCCGAGGCCGAAGCTTCCGAGGAAGAACCCATCGAATAGGCGCTCTCATGGACAAGAAAGCCAAGAAAAAGCAGGAAGTGTTGCGCCAGCGGCTGCAAAAACTACAGCAGCAGCGGGCCGGTGCCGTCAAGCAGATGGACGATCCCGACGAGGTCTCGCGCCTCGATCAGGACATTGCCGCCACCAAAGCCGAACTCGAAAAAATCGGCAAATAGTTTAGCCCGAAGCCACGGGCGACGGCGCGTCTGTCTGCTCTTGCTCACCGGCCACGACGGCCGATTCGGGCTTCGCTCAGTTCTTCCGCCGCACGGCTCACGCCGCCGGATCGTGGTACACCGCCGGCTCAGATTTGCCGTCGCCGTCGAAGTCGCCCACCACCGGAATGTCTCCGGCTTCGCCTAGCTTAAGCACCAGGTCGTCGTTGTCGATCACCCCGTTATTGTTGGTGTCGATGTACCAGGTGCCGTCGCGGAAGATGGCCATCTCTTCGATGCCATCGCCGTTGAAGTCGCCCGAGAGCGGCTTGTCGCCGTGCTGTCCGAAGCGGTGTGCGTGGTCGCGGTCGGTGCGTTCGCCGTCGCCGTCGGCGTCGCGGCGCCACATGCCGTTGCGAAACACTCCGATCGTGTCGATGCCGTCGCCGTTCCAGTCGCCCACCACCGCGTGGTCGCCCGGCGTGCCGTAGAAGAACACGTGGTCGATCAGGTCCGAGCGCGGCTTGCCGTCGGCCGTGCGCTTCAGCCGACGCTCGCCGATGGCCGTCTCGTGCCGCGGGCGCGGAATGTTCTTGTGCTTGCCGCGGTTTTCGTTGTGCGGATCGGGCAGCCCCGGCTCGTGGGCGATGGCCCGTGGATCGCCGCTCCAGGCCGGGCCGTAGATGCCGATGTCGGTCTTGCCGTCGCCGTTCCAGTCGCCCGTGACGGGCTGGTCGCGCTGGTGGCCCAGCTTGGCCCACAGGTCGCCTTCATCCCACTTGCCGTTGGCGTTCAGGTCGATGAACCAGTGGCCGTCGATGAACACGCCGATCTCGAAGCGTCCGTCGCCGTTAAAGTCGCCGGCCACCGGCAGTCCGCCCCGCTTGCCGAAGCGAATCTTGCGCACCACGGGCGTGTCGCCGCTGTCGTCCAGCACGCTCCACTCGACCTCGTCCAGCTCCTCGTCGCTCCACTGCACGAGGTCCTCGGGCCGCGCGGCCGTGAGCTGCACGCCGGCGCCCGGCAGTTCCCCGCGCGGAAAGCCCGCGTCGACGACGCTCAGGTGCCAGGTATACAGTTGCCCGCCGGCACGAGTGAGCACGGGCTGCACGAGAAACGGCGTCTGCAAGAAAGGAAGCGGATTCTCGAGCGGAGGTGCCAAGGGCAGCAGCGGCACCGGCGGAGGATCGGGATTGCCCAATAGCGGCGGCAAGATGATCGGCGGTGGCGGCACCGTCGTCACGACGCTGAAGTTGTTGTCGGTGGAGTGAATGCCCGCGGCCAGCGCGATCTGCACGATCGCGTCGTCCGAGGGCAGCTCCACCAGCCCGGCCAGCACGGCCGGGTCGGTGGTCACCAGCGGACTGATCACGATGCCGCCGGTCGAACCGGGCGTGTCGATGCCCGGCAAGTAGCCCTCGGGCCGAATCTCATACACGGCATACGATCCCGGCGGCAGTCCCAGGAATTCGTAGTAGCCGCCGCTGTTGGTTAGCGTCGTGATCGGCTGATCGCCCGCGTAGTATCCCGGCAACGCGGCCGAGCCGTAGATGGGCAGACCCGTGATGCCGTCGCGCAGTTGCAGCAGCACCCCGGGCAGCAGGATGTCGTCGGGCGTGAGCTGGCCGTCGCGCAGGGCCAGCACGTCGGGAATCTGGCCGGGCTGATCCACGGGGATCGGCGGGCCGTCCTGAAAAACGTGGCCCGAGAGTGCCGCCGGCGGGATCTCGCAGAAGTCGTAGTCCACGGCGTTGACGCCGGCCAACAGCACGATGTCCGAGATCAGGTCGTCGCCCTCCACGCCGCCGGCCGAGCCGACGTCCTCGCCGCCGTCGAAGTAGCCGGTGGGCTGAATCTCGCGGACGCTGTACGTGCCCGGCGCCAGGTTTGCAAACCGGTAGCGACCCTGGGCGTTGGTCGTGGTGATGGCGATCACGTTGCCGGTGGAATCGAGCAGGTGAATCGTCACGCCCTCCAGCGGCGGATTGCCGGGGTCTTCGCAATCGCCGGTGACGTTGACGTGCACCATGCCTGCGAGGCTGGCCGGCGGCAACTCGCCGAAGTTGTACTCCTTGGCGTGCAACCCGGGAGTGAGCACGGCGCCCATGATCATGTCGCCGGGGTTCATGGCCACGCCGCCGGCGGTGCCGGCCGCGTCGAGGCCGTCGAAGTAGCCGACGGGCTGATCTTCGCCGACGCCGTAGGTGCCAGGACGCAGGTTCTCGAAGCAATACAAGCCCGAGGCATCGGTGATGGCCGTGATGCCCAGCAGGTTGCCGTTGGTGTCCTTGAGATGGACCGTCACGCCGCCGATGCCCTCTTCGCCGGGATCGCGGATGCCGTTGTTGTTGCGGTCGACGTAAACGTAACCGCACAACTCGGCCGGCGGAATCTCGCAGAAGTTGTAGTCGACCGCGGCGGTGCCCGAGACCAACTGCACGTTCGAAATAAGGTCGTCGGACACGGTGCCTCCGGCCGATCCGGCCTTCTCGCCGCCGTCGAAGTAGCCCTCGGGCTGAACCTCGCGAACGCTGTAGGTGCCGGGTGCCAGGTCGTCGAAGATGTAGTAGCCGTCGGCGTTGGTGCGCGTCGTGGCCACGACCTGCCCACTGTCGTTGAGCAGCTCGATCAAGACGTCGGCCAGCGGCGGGTTGCCGGGATCTTCGCAGTCGCCGGTGTAGCTGACGTGGACGTAGCCGCTGATGCTCACCGGGAGCAGCTCGCCGAAGTTGTAGTTGACCGCCGTCACGCCGCCGGTGAGGACCGCGCCCATGATCATGTCGCCGGGGTTCTGGGCCGTGCCGCCGGCCGAGCCCGGAGTGTCGAGACCGTCGAGGTAGCCGACCGGCTGCACTTCGCCGACGCCATACGTGCCGGGCCGCAAGCCGCTGAATTGGTAGTATCCGTTGGCGTCGGTGACGGTCGTGGCGCCCGTCGGCTGACCGTTCTCGTCTTTCAGCGTCAACGTCACTCCGGCGATCGGAGCTTCGCCGGCGTCGCGGATGCCGTTGTTGTTCGTATCGACGTAGACGTAGCCTGAGATCGTGGCCGGCGGAATCTCGCAGAAGTCGTAGTTCACTGCGTCGACGCCCGACGTAAGCACGACGTTCGTGATGACGTCGTTGCCCTTGTCGCCGCCGGCCGAGCCGACGAGCGTGGCGCCGCTGAAGTAGCCCACCGGCTGCACTTCGCGCACGCCGTAGATGCCGGGCCGCAGATCGTCGAACAGATACTCGCCGTTTTTGTCGGTGACCACGGTGTCGATGATCGTGCCGTTTTGGTCGAGCAGGTGAATTGTCACTCCGGCCAGCGGAGGATTACCCGGGTCCTCGCAGTCGCCCGTGGTGTTGACGTGCACGCGTCCGCCGATGCTCACCGGCAGGTACTCGGCGAAGTCGTTGTGAACGCTGTCTTCGCCGCCCAGCAGCTCGATTTCGCTCACGATGTCACTGGTGGTGACGACGCCCCGCGTCACGCCGTTGACCGTACCGGCCGCGGCGCCCACGCTGCGGTAGCCGTCGGGCTGGCTTTCCACGACGCGAAACTTTCCGATCTCGAGGTCGTCGAAGCGATAGCGTCCCAGGGTGTCGGTCACCGTGGTGAGGCCCGTGGCCACGTATTTCGAGCCGTCCCACTGCAGCAGTGCCAGCTCCACGCCACGAATACCCGGGTCGCCGGCGTCCTGGTCGTTGTTCAGGTTGTGGTCCAGAAACACGACGCCGGCGATGCTGTTGGGCAGCGCTACTTGCTCGGCCACGGCCACGGCACCGGCCGTGAGGTCCGAAAGATCGGGCGGCTGGTTGTAGCGGTCCGGCGGCAGCTCGAGCGTGCTGCCCGACTGGCTGGCCGCGTCGGCGAAGTTCTTGTTGTAGGCGTCCCAGAACAGCGTGGTGGCGGTCAGGTCTTCGTAGTGCGGGGCCTTGAACGTGGTGATGAACTTCGACCGCTGGAACTCGGCACCTTCGGCCACGGCGTTGATGTCGATGTCGTCGCCGCTGACGAACTGGTATTCGTCGACGTCGACGCTGATCACCAGCGTTTCGCCGGCCTGGAATCCGGCCAGGTCGATCACCATCCGCATCCCACCGTCGACGACCTGCGTGTTGAGCACCTCGAAGCCGTCGTGCGAGATAATTCGCAGCGGGTTGGAGCGAAAGGCGCCGAAGCCGCCGGGGGCCGTGTCGAAGAAGATGTCGCCCGCCGAGCGTCCGAGCCCGTCCTTGTCGCCGTCGATGACGATCCGCGTCAGTTCCGTGCCTGCGGCCCCGCCCTCAAAAGTGAAATGGATGATATTGGGGTTCAGGTCGTCGCCCGCGGCCTGTTCGTAGTAGACGCTGCCGACGTGCAAATCGGCGGCCATCAAGCGCCGCGATTCGATCTCCTCGAAGCCGCATCGGCGCGGGCGGCGCGCGTGCTTGGTGGGCAGGTTGGCCGACTCGCCGGCCATCCATTTTCGCAGTCGGTTGATCTTGTGTAGCAGGCCCACGACCGTACCTCCGTGTATCGGTTCTGAGTTATCCTGTGGCGGTCGAGTGTCTCTTTAACGCACGCGGGGTTCATCCGTAACGCCGGAGGCCGTGTTCTGGCCGCGCGGCACGCGATCGAGGTTCCAGACGCGGACCGTGGTATCGAAGCCGCCGGAAACGATCCGGTTGCTGGCCGCGTCGAACGCCAGCGCCGCGACCGAGCCGGTATGTCCCACCAGCCGGTCGGCTTCACGCTGGGCGCGCCAGTCCCACAGCCGGATCACGTTGTCGCTGCCGCCGGTGGCGATCAGCTCGTCGCCGCACACGACCATCGACAGAATCTTGGCCGTCGGGCAGCGAAGCCGCTGTACCAGTTCGCCCGAGGCGGTACTGAAGACCGAGATCGTGCGGTTCTCGCCCGCGGCGGCCAGCATGTCGCCGGCCGGTAGATAGGCCAGCGAGCGAATGCGTCCCGGTCCGGCGACGATGTCTCGGGCCACGCTGCCGTCGGGAAGGTTCCAGATGCGAATCCGTCCGTCGCGGCCGGCGGCGGCCAGCGCGCTCGAGTCGGGCGAGAAGACGACCGAGCGCACGTCGGCGTCGGGGGCTTCCAACTCGAGCAGCTTCTCGTGCGTCGAGGCGTCGTACACCCGCACCGTGGGCTCGAATCCGCCCGCGGCCAACAGCGAGCCGTCGGGCCGGTACGCCAGCGAGTAGATCGCGTGCGGGTGCTCGGGGAGTTCGGCGATCTTGTCGCCGGTTTCGATTTGCCACAGCGTGATTTGCCGATCGTCGCCCGCCGAGGCCAGCGTTGCGGCGTCGGGACTGACGGCCAGCGTGCGGACCCAGTCGTCGTGGGCTTTCAGCTCGTGAACGACTCGGCCCGTCTCGAAGCTCCACACCCGCACGGCGTGGTCGTCGCCGGCGGTAATGACCTGTCGGGCTCCGGGCACGATGGCCACGGAAGTGATCACCGGCCGCGTGGGGCGTGCGTCGCTTTCGGCGCGGGACCTTTGCTCGGCGGGCAGCACACTGGGCGGCTGAGCGACGGCCCAGGCGGCGCACGGTCCGAGCGCGCAGGCGAGCGCCGCGGCAAGGCGTTGGACGGGCTGCATGGTGTTCCTCAATGCGGGCGGGAATCGGCGGGGGATATTGGCAGGTGCCGGCCGCGATTGCGGCGGCCGGGGCAAGAGCTCTTCGCGCACGAACGATGCGTACGGCAGAGCCTCACTAGTCGGTATCGGCCGAACATGCCGCACAACCGAAGTGCAACACGACCGGAACGCCACGCCAGCGGTTGGGGTCGCGCCGGTCAGAGAAGATAGGGAAAGCCCGGCGCCGCGCACGCAGGCGTTCCGGGAGCGATGCTGCCCCTAGGGGCGGCGTTCGAGCGGGACGAAATCACGCTCTTTGGGACCCGTGTAGACCTGCCGGGGCCGGCAAATTCGCTTCGTCGGCGAGGCGTGCATCTCTTTCCACTGGGCGATCCAACCCGGCAGCCGCCCGATCGCGAACAGCACGGTAAACATTTGCACCGGGATGCCGATCGCGCGGTAGATCACGCCGGAGTAGAAATCGACGTTCGGGTACAGCTTGCGGTCGATGAAGTACGGGTCGCTCAAGGCCACCTGCTCCAGCTCCTTGGCGATCTCAAAGATCGGGTCGTCGATGTCGAGCTTGTCGAGCAGCTTGTCGCAGGTGCGCTTGATGATCGTGGCTCGCGGATCGTAGTTCTTGTAAACGCGGTGGCCGAAGCCCATCAGGCGGAAGCCGCTGTTCTTGTCCTTGGCCAGGTCGACGTACTTGGCCACGTCGCCGCCGCCGGCGCGGATCTCTTCAAGCATCTCGACGCAGGCCTGGTTGGCCCCGCCGTGCAGCGGACCCCACAACGCGCAGATTCCAGCCGAGATCGAGGCAAACAGGTTGGCGTCGCTCGAGCCGACCATCCGCACGGTCGACGTGCTGCAGTTCTGCTCGTGGTCGGCGTGCACGATCAACAACAGGTTGAGCGCCTCGACGAAGTCGGGATCGATGGCGTACGGCTCGCTGGGCACCGCGAACATCATCCGCAGAAAGTTCTCGCAGTAGTTCAAGTCGTTTTGCGGATAGACGAACGGCTGGCCGATCGACTTCTTGTAGGCGTAGGCGGCGATCGTGGGCAGCTTGGCGATCAGGCGGTGGATGGAAATCTCCACCTGGTGCGCGTCGCGCGGATTGAGCGAGTCTTGGTAGAACGTCGACAGCGCCCCGACCACCGAGCTGAGGATGGCCATCGGATGCGCGTCGCGCGGAAAGCCGTTGTAGAACGACCGCATGTCTTCGTGCAGCATCGTGTGCCGGCGGAGCGTCATGCGAAACTTCGAAAGCTGCTCCTCGTTGGGCAACTCGCCGTAGATCAACAGGTAGCTGGTCTCGATGAAGTCGCACCGCTCGGCGATCACCTCGATCGGATAGCCGCGGTAGCGGAGCACGCCGTTTTCGCCGTCGAGGTAGGTCACAGCGCTGGTCGTCGAGCCGGTGTTGACGTAGCCCTCGTCGAGCGTGACGTACCCGGTCTCGGCCCGCAGCTTGGAGATGTCCAGCGCGTGCTCGTTCTCGGTGCCGACGACGACCGGCAGATCGACTTGCCGATCTCCAATTTGCAGCTTGGCCACGTTGCCCATCGAGGTTTTCCTTTCTCAGCAGGCACTGGAGGCGTGGACGCGTTCCCCGCAAGTGCCGGTTTCAGGCAGGCAAGACCCTCAGTGTATCCGGGGTCGGCGGGGCTTACAATCGGCGGCGCGCTCGCGGGCGCGGGGGCTTGCGGCGGGTCAAGCGCAGGGCTGCAAAGTATTTTACGATTGCGTCCGCCCCGCGCAATTCTTCCACTATTGCGGTTTCGGCGGAGAGAGAGGGCGCGGCGACGAACTCACCGCTGCCAGGTCGAATCGTCCGTCGCGTTTTCCGCGTCGAACACGGTCCACACCGGGATGCGCTCCCGCAACTTTTCGACGTACTTCTTGCGCCGCTCTTCGGCGCCGCCGTCGTGAAGCGCTTGCTTGATTTCGGGCTGGACCTCGACGAACGGTGCGCGCCGCAGTTCGTCGCGCTCGAGCACGCGCACGATGTGGCAGCCTTCTTCGTCCTCGATGATCTGGCTCAACTGCCCGATGGGCAACGAGAATAGCGCCTGGTCGATGGCCTCGGAAACGAGGCTTCCCTTGCTGGCCCAGTCGTGCACGCCGCCGTCGTCGGCCGCGTAGTCCTGCGAGTGGGCCTTGGCCACCTCGCCGAATGGCACGTGCCGCACAAACACGTCATTGCCCCAGCGGGCGATCGCTGCCCGGGCGTCGTCGCGCGTGCGGAAGTTGCTCCACTTGGCCGTGATCTCCTCCCAGCGAGCTCGGGCCGGCGTTTCCCAGTCGGTGACGTGGGCATTGTAGTATTCCAACATCTCGTCGTGTGTCGGATCCTTCTCGGCCCGGCTCACGGACTGCTGCAGCCAGCCGGCGGCCATGCTCTGATCGATGAACAACCGCCGCTGCGAGTCGATCGAGCCGCCCAGGGCCCGCAGCTTGTCCTCCAGCTCGATGATGCTGGACGCGTTGTACTGCTTGCGCAGCTCGTGGATATACTCGGTGTTGAAATAGTCGCGGATGCGCTTTTCGTTATCCTCGAGCGCCTTCGGCTCGAGCGTTGCCCGCAGTTCGGCGACCAGCAGTTTGTTGGAGATCACCTCCTGCAGGGCCGCCTCCATGTACGAACGCTGAGCGCGGTGGATCTCGCGCTGTTGATCCTCGGGCGACAGCTTGGCAAATTCCTCGTTCTTGCTGACCACGCGCTGAATCGCGCGGTTGATCATCGGCAGCACTTCGCAGGCCTGAATCCGCTCGGGTCCGATGCGGGCCATCATTTCGGCGGGATCGTAGGGCGGCTCGGCCGGGTCGCGACGGGGGGCCGTGCCGACAGGCGAGACCGAGCTGGCCAGGCGATTCTGGGCGTAGGGGTCGGCGGCCGCCGGCGGATTTCCGCCCGGCCAGCCCTGGGGACGCACTGCGGCCACCGGCGGCAGCGGAGCCGAGGGGACGTAGCTCTGGGGCAAGTACGGATTGTTCGGTAGCGTGCCGCCAAAGCCGCCTCGGGTGCCCGGCTGCGTGAGCGTCGTTGGATCGCCAAAGCCGGGGTCTTCGATTTGCGCCCAGGCGGCAGCCGAACGAAAAACCGAAGGCAGCACGGCGCGCAGCGCCGCGGGCAACGGCGCGATCGCAGCCGCTAGCAATCCTATCGCCAGAAAGCGAGAAAACGTGAGCGTCACTTTCTACCTGAATCGGTCGGATGGCACCGGAAATCGAGGTCCGATGGCCTCGCTGGCTTGGGGGCGAATCCCCAAGATGGGAGCTGGCCCAACCACGAGGCATACGCCGGACCAGCGGGGCGGGATTGTAGGAACCACCTACTCGGGCTGCAATAGCGATTGCACGGCGTCGACAATCCGGTCGCTGGCGGGCGGTTTCTTGCCCAGGGGAAGATAGGCGCTCTTGGAGTCGACGATCCGCAGCACGCCGCCGCTCTTCTCACGCAGCTCGTCGATTCGCCGGCGATCCTGGTAAGCCAGCACAACGTAGCTATCCTCGACGTGAATCGCCGAGATTCCCCATCGGTGGGCCCAGATCCGCAACTTGGCCAGATGCAGCAGACGATCGACTTCCGCCGGCCGCGGCCCGAAGCGATCGACCAGCTCGGTGCGCAGGTCTTCCCACTCGGCAATGGTCGATAGCCGCGCCACGCGGCGATACAGGTCAATCTTCAGCCGCATGTCGGGCACGTAAGCCCGCGGGATGTAGGCCTCGCACGGCAGATCGACGGCCACGTCGACCGTGTCTTTCGGCGGCAGAGCCTTGAGCTTGCGAACGGCCTCCTCCAGCAGCTCGCAGTAGAGCTCGTAGCCCACGGTGGCGATGTGGCCGCTCTGCTGCGTGCCCAGAATGTTGCCCGCCCCGCGCAGCTCGAGATCGCGCATGGCGATGGCAAAGCCCGAGCCCATTTGGCTGAACTCCTCGATCGCCCGCAGCCGCCGGGCGGCGTTGCCCGAGAGGTGCTTGTGCGGATCGACCAGCAGGTAGCAGTACGCGCGGTGTTTGTAGCGGCCCACCCGGCCGCGCAACTGGTGCAGGTCGGCCAGCCCGTAGCGATCGGCTTCGTCGATGAAGATCGTGTTGGCGTTAGGGATGTCGAGACCGCTTTCGACGATCGTCGTGGCCAGCAGCAGGTCGAATTTGTGGTCGACGAAGTCGAGCATCACCTGCTCGAGCTCGCCCTCGGCCATCTGCCCGTGGCCAATGGCAATCCGCGCCTCGGGCACGATCTCTTCGAGCTTGTGGGCCACTTTCTCGATATCCTGCACGCGGTTGTGCACGAAAAAGATCTGGCCGTCGCGATTCAACTCGCGCATGATCGCGTGGCGCACGAGTTGCGGCTCGAATCGCGTGACCCGGGTCTCGATCGCCAGGCGGTCCTCGGGGGGCGTTTCCAGGTTTGAGATGTCGCGCACGCCCAACAGCGAGAGGTGCAGCGTGCGCGGAATGGGCGTGGCGGTCATCGTCAGCACGTCGACGGTGTGCCGCAGGGCTTTGAGCCGCTCCTTCACCTCGACGCCGAAGCGCTGTTCCTCGTCGATGATCACCAGGCCCAGGTTCTGGAACGACACGTCGTGCTGCGCCAGCCGGTGGGTGCCGATGACGATATCGATCGTGCCCTCGGCCAGGCCTTCGAGGATCTCGCGCGTTTGCCTGGTCGAGCAGAAGCGCGAAAGCGAGGCGATTGTCACGGGAAACTCGGACATCCGCGCGCGGAACGTGCGCTGGTGTTGTTCGGCCAGGATCGTGGTGGGCACGAGCACGGCCACCTGGTAGCCGGCGTCGACGACCTGAAACGCGGCCCGCATCGCCAGCTCGGTTTTGCCGAAGCCGACGTCGCCGCACAGCAGCCGGTCCATCGGTCGCGGCTGGGCCATGTCGGCCTTGATCGAGGTGATCGAAGTCAATTGGTCCTGCGTTTCGAGATACGGAAACGAGGCGTCGAACTCGCGCTGCCAGGCCGTGCCCGCGGGGAAGCGAATGCCCGGCCGCGACGCCCGCGCGGCCTGCAAGTCGAGCATGTCGGCCGCGAGGTCGACGACGGCCTGCTTGGCGGCCTCCTTTTGCTTGGCCCACAGCCTGCCGCCGACATGGGCGAGCGTGGGGCGGCTCTTCTTGCTGCCGCCGACATACTTCTGCACCAGTTCGATCTTCGAGGCCGGCACGTACACCTTGGTGTTGCCGTGGAACTCGATGATCAGGTGCTCTTCGGCCTGGTGGGCCTTTTCCAGCAGCTCCAGCCCGCGATAGCGGCCGATGCCGTGCGAGAGATGGACGACGTAGTCCCCTTCGCGCAGCTCGAGAAAGCTGTCGATGGCGCGACCCAGCCGCCGCCGCGTGGGGCGATTGAGGTCCGCCCGGTGAAACAGCTCGCTGCCGCTCACCAGCGCGATCCGATCGGCCACCAGCCGAAAGCCCGACTTGAGCCGTCCGATCGTGTAGTGCAGCTTGCCGGCCTGGGCCAGGCGCGTGGGGGCGAAGACCTCGTGCAGCCGCTGGCTTTCGGCCTCGTTCTGGCAAACGATGTACACGTCTTGTTCGCTCGAGCCGGCGCCCATGGCCGCGTCGAGCTCGTCGCGCACCTTGGCGATATCGCCGCTGAACCGTTCGACCGACTCGATGCCCAGGTGGCAGGTCGTTTCCAGCGACCCGGCCGGCACGCTCTCGGCGGTCACCGACGCAAACCGCGTGATCTCGCGCAGCGTCGCGCCCACGCCGTGGGCGTCCTGCGGGCGCTCGAGCCGCTCCAAGAAGCGCTCGCCCTCTTCTTCGACGTCGCCGGGCTCGATGAGGTAGAACCAGGCGTTCGGGGGCAGGTAGCTGGTGAAGTGCTCGCGCTGGCGGCTGCCGGGGGCCGCCAGCGTGATGTCGACATCGTCGAGCGATTCGAGGCTGCGCTGCGAGGACACCTCGAAGCGGCGGATCGATTCCACTTCGTCGCCGAACAACTCGATCCGCACCGGGTCAAACCAGTCGGGCGCGAACACGTCGACGATGCCGCCCCGCGGCGAGAACTCGCCGGGCAGCTCCACGGCGGTCGTGTTCTGAAAACCGCCTTCGACCAGCCAGGCCAGCAGGCCTTTTAGATCGATGCTCTCACCGCGGCGGACGCGTCGCGTTTGCTCGGCCAGCTCCTGCCGGCTGGGCACCGGCTGCAGCAGGCTTTGAATACTCGTGACGACCACCGGCGCGGGCCCGCTATCGCCCAATCGCTTGAGCAGCCGCAACCGCTCGCCGTAGGTTTCGTCCAGCAGCGTGGTCTCGCTCAGCTCGCGCTCCCAGGCCGGAAAGCGCTCGGGCACGGCGGCGGTGAACAATGCGACGTCGTCGCAGAAGTCGTCGATGTCGTCCATGTGCGGCCAGACGACGACCAACGGTCCGGGAGCGTGGCGCGCCAGCGAGGCCGCCACGAGCGCGCGGCTTGAGCCCCAGACTCCGCCCAGCGTGGCCGCGTGCCCGGCTTGCAGGCTGGCGATCACTTCAGCGAAGCCTTGCTGCGCTTCCAGACGCCCGACCAGATCGTGAAGCCGGTCGGGCGTGGTGGCAACGAGTTGCGCGCTAGTCATGCGTGGGAGAATTCTAGCGGCGCGGGCCCCAGCGGAGAAGATCGTTCACGCCCGCAGCGTGGACTACCGCGTGCGACACCTACGCGGGTTAGCCCAGATCGCGCTTCAGCGTCTTGAGCTGTTCGGCCTCGGGCAGCGACTTGTAGTAGGGGTCCAGCGGAAAGCAGCCGGATACCAGACCCTGGCGGGGGGCGGTCGTGCAATCGCTGAACGTGCGGCAGACGCGCTTGCGCTCCATCCGTCCGCTGGCGAGCGTGTCGGCCGGCAGCTCGGGATAGGAAAGCACCATCCGCCCCAGCCCGACCGCGTCGATCCAGCCCTGCCGCACCACGGCCTGGGCCACCTGCGGCACGAAGTCCTGCAGGTAGGTGTAGCCCGTGCCGATCATCACCATCTCGGGCACGGCTTCCTTGCACTGCCGGGCCGCATCGATCTGGCGCCACACGCCCAGCAGCGGGTCCTCGGGCGGTTGGTAGCCGTCGCTGGGAGGAAAGATCGCCGGCCGCTGCACGTGGGGACAATAGTAGGGACTGCCGCACGACACGTTGACCGCCATCACCCCGCGGGAATGCAGCAGGCGAATCAACTCGATCGGCTCGGTCAGATCGATCGCCAGCGGATCTTCCTGGGCCACGCCGAAGCCCAACTCGTAGGGCAAGTGATCTTCAAACGGCCAGGGCTGTCCCACCTCACGGCTCGTCTGATACGGCACCGTATCGAACACGCTCAGGCGAACGCCGATCGGCAAGCCGGGGCATTCCGATTGAATCCGATCGATGATGGTGGTGAGCAACCGAGTGCGGCCGGCGAAGTCGCCGCCGTACTTGCCGGGGCGTGTGCGAGCGCTCAAAAACTCGTGCAGCAAGTACCCGTGGCACGACTTCACGTCGACGAAGTCGTAGCCGAGTTCCTGTGCCGTCGCCGCGGCGGCGACATAGGCCTCGATCAGGCGTTCGACGTCGTCGTCGGTCACGACCAGCGAGGCGTCGTCGGGATCGATGCCGAACTTGGCATCGAGCAACGGATGATGGTAGGCCAGCCGCGGTTCCAGCTTCGGTCCGTTGGGACGGCAGAATCGGCCCGAGTGCGTGAGTTGCAAGCCGACGCACAAGTCGCCCGTGTCGCCGAACGCTTGCTGGTGCGCGTCGCGGGTTTCGGCCAACAGGGCCGCCAGACCGGCGCGGTTGCCGGGCGTGCCCAGCGTTTGGTTGGGGTTCGCGCGGCCTGCCGGCACAACGGCCGCGGCCTCGCCGCCCCAGATCAGCTTCGCGCCGCTGAGTCCGAAGTGCCGCCAGCGCCTGAGCGTGTGCGGTGACGGCGAGCCGTCGGGATTCGCATCCCAGCCTTCCATCGGATGGATGCACCAACGATTGCCGAGCATGAAGGGTCCCATTGCCAGCGGCTCGGCCAGCGGCGAGCCGGCTTCGGCGGTGAGAATAACTTCGTCGATCGGCAGTTCGACGCCCAACGCAGCGAATCGCTCGCGCAGCGCGTCGACGGTCTTTAGCTGAGCGATCTTGGGGTAGGCGGTCGACATGCTTCAGCGCGGGCCCAAGCTGCGGTCAATCGGAGGGATTCGTTGGGAACCAACTTCGTCAATCGGAACGGGCCGGCCGCAGCGGGCTGGCCGAGAGCACGAATCGCCGCTCGCCGGCGCCCGTGGCAAAGGCCACCGAGGCGGTGCGGCGATCGCCACGGCCCGACAGCGCGATGATCTTGCCCAAGCCGTAAATGGGATGCCGTACGACCATGCCCTGGTGAAACACGTCGGGCGAGACCCGCGGCAACTCGGCGGTCGTCTTGCTTTCCAAATCGGCCGCCGTGGTCAACGGGGCAAGGACCGGTGGAGCAACCGCGGCGGGCTCTTCGCCGCCGCGCTCGTCGACCGGGCCGGATTCGTCGTCCAGGTCCATTTCCCAGGGGGGCTCTTCCGGGTATTCGTCGTCGAAGCCGTCGCCGGCCGCCGCGTCCTCGTCGAAGTAGCGCTCGGCCAGCCCGCCCACGGTCACCACGTCCATTTCGCCGCGCGGCAGCTCCATCAGGAACTGGCTGGGCACGGTGCGGCGTCGCTGGCCGCGGAACTCGCGCCGGCTCGCCAGGCTCATGTGCAGCTCCTCGCGGGCTCGGGTGATACCCACGAACAGCAGTCGCCGCTCTTCTTCCAGCGACTCGTCGTCGTTGCGGCTCCGCTCGTGCGGCAGGAGGCCGTCTTCCAGGGCGACGATGTTCACCACGGGGAACTCTAGCCCCTTCGAGGCGTGCAGCGTCATCATCGTCACGCGGTCGTCCTCGCTCTGCCAGGCGTCGGTGTCGTTGACCAGGCAGGCCTCCTCCAGAAACGACTCGAGCGGGCTGTCGCCGACGTACGCCTCGTCGAACTGCCGGGCGGCGGTGAGCAATTCCTCGATGTTGGCCAGCCGCTCCATGTCGTCTTCGTTCTCGGAGTCTTCGAGGTACTGCTTGTAGCCCGACTCGGCCAGCACGTGGCCCAGAATCTCCTCAACCGGCTCGGCCGCCAGAATCGACAAGCGGTCGTACAGCGAAACGAATTTGGCCACGGCCACCGCCGCCCGCTTGGTCAGCGATTCGATCAGGCCGCTCTCGCGGGCCGCGTCCAGCAGCGACATGCTGTGCCGGTCGGCGTGGGTGGCCAGGTGCGCGAGCGAACTCTTGCCGATGCCCCGCGGCGGGTTGTTTACGATCCGCAAGAAGGACACGTCGTCGCGCGGGTTGTTCACCAGGTGCAGGTAGGCCAGCACGTCCTTGATCTCGCGGCGCTGGTAGAACTCCAGCCCGTTGACCATCTGGTACGGAACGCCCGCGTCGCGCAAGGCAAACTCGATGCTGCGCGACAGCGCGTTGATGCGGTAGAAGATCGCGAAATCGCGCGGCCGCCGCCGGCCGGCTCGCACCTCGGCCACGATGCGTGCGGCGATGCTCTCGGCCTCTTCGCGCTGCGAGGGATAAGTCACCAGCCGCACCAGCGTGCCGTCGTCGTTTTCGGTGTACAGGCCCTTCTGCTTGCGGCGCACGTTGTAGTTAATCAGGTGATCGGCGACGCGCAGAATCCGCTTCGTGCTGCGGTAGTTGCGCTCGAGCTTCACGACGTGCACGTCGGGATAGTCGTCGTCGAAGTCGAGGATGTTGCTCAGGTTCGCGCCGCGCCAGCCGTAGATCGACTGGTCGGGATCGCCTGTGACCGCCAGGTTCGGATGATCGATCGACAGCGCTCGAGCGATGGTGTACTGGGCCAGGTTGGTGTCCTGATATTCGTCGACCAGGATGTGCTGGTAGCGCGCGTCGAGCGTGGCCCGGATCTCGGGGCTCTCGCGCAACAGTGTGGCCACATGCAGCAGCAGGTCGTCGAAGTCGACGGCGCTCGAGGCCAGCAGCCGGGCCTGGTAGGCCGGGTAGGCCCGGGCCACGATGTTTCCCAGCGGTGCCCCGCGGCGGGGCTGGTACTCGGCCGGAGTGATTAGGTTGTTCTTGGCCCAACTGATGGCCGCGGCGATCCGTTCCGGCGGATAGAGCGTGGCGTCGATCTCCAGGTCGAAGAGCGTGCGCTTCAGGGCCTGGCGGCTGTCGTAGGTGTCGTAGATCGTGAAGTTTTCGGCCAACCCGACGTGGGGGGCATACTGCCGCAGCAGCCGCGAGCAGAAACGATGGAACGTGCTCACCCAGACCCGGCTGCCGGGAGCCAACGCCTCGATGCGGGTCCGCATTTCGTCGGACGCCTTGTTGGTGAACGTCAAGGCCAGGATCTGGCCGGCCGGCACGCCGTGGCGCAACAGATTGGCCACGCGGTGCGTGACGACGCGGGTCTTACCGCTGCCCGGCCCGGCCAGGATCAAGAGCGGGCCTTCCAGGTGCTCGACGGCCTCCCGCTGGGCGGGAGTGAGCGAATCCAGCAGTTGACTCCACAAGGCGGGAGGGTTCCTCAGGCGGCCAGAAGGGCTTCAACGGGTCTCTTTATAGTATACGAGCCCGCGCTTCGACCAGCCGCGCTGGCTGGTTCGACGTCGCGCTGTTCCGCTCGTTTGGCACCGCAGAATGGCAGCCGGCAAAGGGTCGACGCCGGCCGCGCGTCGCGGCGCTGGACAGCCCCGCTGAGGGCCCCGCGGTGGTGCTAGCTGGGGTGTGGAAAACTTGTCGAAAAATCTTGCCTAACCGATACGTTTTTCCAGCCAGGTTGCTATACTGCGTCCAAGTTTGGCCAACAGGAGTGGCCACCGACGAGGCAGCTCGAACCACACCAGGCTGTTTCGCGAGTTTTTTTCAAACTCTTCTATGCTGAGGGAGGGACCCCTATGACCCGCATTCCACTGCCCAAGATCGACACCCAAGCCGAGGACATGAGCGAGCGGCTGGAAATGAGCACAGCCGAGATCGGGCTTTCGGTGCGGACGACCAATTGCCTGGAGGAGCGAGGCATTTTCACGGTCAACGACCTGCTGCACTGCACGCGGGATGACCTGCTGAGCATCTCCAACTTCGGCGAGAAAACGCTCGAAGAGGTGTACAAGGCCCTGGAGGGCGTCGGCTTCTACCGCCGCACCAAGCGCGAGACCATGCAGACCGTCTAGCACGGAATGCTTCTTGCGAGAGTCGACGCGATTTGCCGCCAGTTGCCCGGTGGGCAACTAGTTGCGCTTGCCCACGCGCACGCACTTCAGCGTGCCGGTATCGCGGGCGAAGAGTAGTCCATTCGATAGTGCCGGAAGGGCCTGCACGGTTGTGTCGAACAGCCGTGTGGTGCCCTCCTGGTCGTAGCCGTCGCGCGACGGGGCGATCAGGACGAGTTCTCCGTCGGTCTTGAGCACCAGCAGCATGCCGCCGGCCAGAATCAAGTTGCCGGTGCCAAAGCCCTCTTCGGTCCAAAAGACGTCGCCGCTGCGCGGGTCGAAGGCGCGGAAGCGGGCCACGCCGATGTCCTGTCGCCCGTCGATGCCGTACATCACGCCGCCGGTCTCGATGCAGGTCGTGTACTGGCTGGACATCACCTCGTCGCTCTCCCATTCCACGGTCACGTCGTCGGCGCTGATCTTGGCCCAGCGGGCTCCCACGCCGTAGCTGGCCGAGACGAACACGTGGTCGCCCAGCACCAGCGGGTTGGCGGCGTTGACCGTCGGACCGCGTTGGCCGAAGGGGAAACGAAACCGCTCGCGGCCCGTGGCCGGATCGAGCGAGACGACGTTCAGCCGCGCGGCGAAGATCACGTGACGCACCCCGTCGACGGTGGCCGCCACGGGCGACGAGTAGCTGGCCGCCTCGTCGGTACTCTTCCAGACCGTGCGGCCGTCGTCGAGCGCGAAGGCCACGATGCCTGCGCCGTCGCGCCCGCCGACGTTGAGTAACAGCTTGTCGCCTTCGACGATGGGGCTGCTGCCGGCGCCGAAGTAGCCCTCGGGGGCGTCGAACTCTTGGATTACCTGGCGCTGCCAAAGTTTCTTTCCCGAATCGAGCGTCACGCAGGCCAGCTCCCCGCCCGGGCCGACGAGATACACGCGCCCCTCGTGCACCAGCGGCACGCACCGCGGTCCGTTATCGGGCGAGATGCCGCCGCGGTAGCGGGTGGGGAACGTGACTTTCCACTTGCGATCGCCGCTGGCCGCGTCGAGGCCTTCGGCCACGAGAAGGTCGGCGACGCGATGAAACACCACGGCGTGCTGGCCGACGACGGCCACGCCGGCGAATCCCTGCCCCACCTCGCGTTGCCAGACCACCTGCGGGCCTGAGCGGGGCCAGGCGACGAGTTGTTCGCCGTCGGCCTTGCCGTCGCGCGACGGACCGAGGATCTGCGGCCAATCGCCGGCAGCGGCCGGAAACGCCGCGACGGCCAGCAGTATGGCGATCGACAGGCAGCCGGTCGCGGAGACCGTCCGGCGGCAAGCCCGTTGGGGCAGGTGGCGGGGCATTCGGTTGTCCTTTGGCGTGCGGAAGATCAGAATAGGCGTCAAGCGCCTTGGCGAGCGGGTGCAGCGCGCGGGCAAGGGGGCACCGTCGGCCGATTATAATGGCCCGTTTCCCGGGTCGCAGCGCCGGATGGCGTGGGCTCTGCGTCCGGCTCGCCGTGGGCATCGTTTGGCGCCGCCACCCCAGGCACGGCCGTCTTCGAGAAGGAATTTCGATTTGTCTCGTCTGTTCAGGCTTTATGAAAAGAAACGCGGCGGACGGCGCACGGGCTCGAAGACCGTGGGCAGTTTCGGCGAGGCGCTGTTCTTCGGCATTTTCTTCGTCGTCGGCTGCGGCACGATGGCCTACATGCTGGTTGCCCTGGCCTGGCCCGAGTGGCGTGCCAATCGCCAGTTCGAGGAAACCACGTGCGTCCTCGTCGGCAAGCGCGTAGGCAGCAAGGAGACGGCCGAAGGCGAGCCGGTTCAATTCCGCCCGGAGTTCGCCCTGAAGTACGAGGCGGCGGGCCGCGCGCGGGAGGCCGACGGAGTCTACGACGTAACGAACCTCTATTCGTCCGACGAGGCCGGCGTCAAATCCGTGATCGAGCAGTTCGAAGTCGGCAAGAAATACCCCTGTTGGTACGATCCGCTCGATCCGCAGCGGGTGGTGCTCGTGCGTGGGTATAGCCTGTGGCTATACGTGTCGCTGCTGATTCCGCTGTCGTTTATCGTCATCGGCGGCGGGCGGATGATTTACGAGTTGGCGCATTGGAATGCTTCGGAAGAGCGTCGCAGCGTGCTCGACTCGGCGGCGGCGGTCGATTGGTTCGAGGCCGAGGCCGGCGAACGCCACTTTCCCAACGTGCCCGACGGTTCGAACCAAACGAACAGCCCCGGCACCAAGCTGGCCTACCGGCTGCCGATTTCGGCCACGTTTGGCTGGACGCTGTTTGCGGCCATGGCGGCCTGCATCTTGTGGAACGCGCTGGTGGCGGGTTTCGTCGTCATGGTGGTGCGCGACATCGCCCTGGGCGAGCCCGACTGGGTGATGGCATTGACGCTGCTGCCCTTTGCCGCCGGAGGCGTCTGGCTGATCGTCTATTTCTCGCGGCAGATTCTCGTGGCCACGGGCGTAGGGCCAACGCGACTCGAGATCTCCGACCATCCGCTGGTGCCCGGCATGCCGTACGAAGTGTTTTTGTCGCAGGCCGGGCGGCTCAATATGCGATCGCTGGAGGTTTGGCTGGCCTGCGACGAACGCGCCACCTACCACCAAGGCACCGACACGCGCACCGAAATACGCCGCGTGTACGAGTACCGCTGCTTCGTGCGCGAAGACTTCGAGATTCCTCAGGGGCTGCCGTTCGAAAGCCGCTGCCAGGTGCAGGTGCCCGAGGGCGCCATGCACTCGTTCCTGGCCATCTACAACGAAGTGAGTTGGAAGTTGATCGTGCGCGGCCACGTCAAAGGGCGCCCAAAGTTCGAGCGCGAGTTTCAGATCGTGGTCCACCCTGCCCTTGCCGGACAGCTCGTCTCATGATGGATCCCCGTCTCAGCCTGATGCTCGATGAGCCGCAGCGGACGTTTCGTCCCGGCGAACTGCTGGCCGGCCAGTTCTTCCTCGAAGGCGTACGCCCCGAGGAGATCCGCGCGGTCGAAGTGTCTGTGTTGTGGCACACCGAGGGCAAGGGCGACGAGGACATGGCGGTCCATTTCTTCGAGCGGATCGATCCCGACCTCGACGATGTGGTCGACCTGCGGCAGCCGCGGCGTCTGAGCACGGTGCTGCCCAACAGCCCGCTGAGCTACCACGGGCAGATCGTCAAGATCCGCTGGTGCGTCCGCGTGCGGGCCTTTTTCTGGCATGGCAAGGAGCTCGCCGCCGAGGTGCCGTTTCAGTTGGGGGCGGTGCCGCGGCCGCAGGAGGCGCCGGTATGACGCTCGCGTCGCGGCAACCCATGCGGACCAATCCGTTCTCGACGCGGTTCGTGCGTCCCGGCGCGGTTCGCTACCTGCCGGGCTCCGGGCCGACGCCCGAGGCGTTGGTCGCGCGGTTGTCCGCGTCGGGCTGGCGCGGGCAGATCGTCGGGCCGCACGGCGCGGGCAAGTCGACGCTGTTGGCCAGCCTCGCTGCACCGCTGTCCGCGGCCGGACGCCGCACGCACTGGCTCGCCCTGCAAGGCGGCCGGCGCACGCTGCCGACCGGTTGGGCTCGCGGCGCGGCCGAGAGCGGGGCGAACCTGCTGATTGTCGACGGCTACGAGCAGCTTGGAATCGCGAGTCGCTGGGCCCTGCACCTGCGCTGCCGATGGCGCGGGTGGGGCTTGCTGGTGACGGCGCACGCTCCGGCCGGTTTGCCCACGCTGTTGGAGATGAAACCTCGCGTCGCGACCGCGCTGGCGGTCGTCGAGCAACTACTGGCCGGCGAGTCGGCGGGGATCGAGCCGCGGGTCGTGGCCGAGTGCTTTGCCGCGGCCGGCGGCAACGTGCGTGAAACTCTCTTTGCGCTGTACGACCATTGGGAGTCGCTTCACCGCTAGAACGTGACTCGCTTGTCTCGTCGTGACCAGCGGCCAAGTGTCCGACCGCGTGCTGGCGGTGATAGCGCAAGCCGTTCCGATTGTGACGGCTGTGCCCGGCTGTGACGTTCTATGAAGGGGAAGAATGCCCCTGTTTTTTCCGCGGGCAGTTGCGTTCTTGGTCTACATTAGTTCAAGCGAACTCGCTGCCGCGCGCAGTTGGGCTTTTCTTCGACGCCTTCATCGCTAGCACAAGAGACTTGTTTGGCGAGGCGGCAAAGATTACCCGGGCGGCTTAAGCGAAGAATCGCGCCGGCTTCGCCCAATCGTAAAGTTCGACCAAATGATTGTTCAGGGGGCGCGGCTTGTTGACCAAGAGGGTTGACGCGGAGTAACAAGAGAAGAGACCAACATTTCTTTGCGTGGGGAGTGAACGATGAACATCGGCCGTACTCTAGCAGGCGCGCTGAGCTTGACGCTGTTGTCGGTATCTGCCGAACCGGCGCAGGCGTGCCGCTTTTTCGATCGTCTGTGCGGCAAACCCACCACGACGTTTTACGCACCTGTAGCCGCGCCGCAGCCGGTGTGCTGTGCGCGGCCCGTGACCTGCTGTGCGCAGCGTCCGGTGGTGAGCTACATGCCGCAGACTGCGTATCGCACGGTGTACGTCAACCGCCCGGTTGTTTCGTATCAGCCGGCCACCGCCTGCGACGCGTGCGGCCGTGCGACGACGGTGATGCGTCCGGTGACGAGCTACGTGCGGCAGGCCCAGATGGTGCCGTACACGACCTATCGTCCGGTAGTGACCAGCGCGCCGCAGCCGCAGGCCTGCTGCGGTGCTCCGACTGCCACGACGGTCACGTACGCTCCGGCGGTATCGTCGGTGCAGGTGGCCGCGCCGGCTCCGGCTCCCTCGTGCTGCGGCGGCGGTTCGACCACCACGGTCACGCCGGCTCCGTCGCTGTCGAGCAGCTCGACCATCATTCGCTCGCCGGCCACGACCGCGCCGGCGACGACCACGCCGACTCCGAGCTTGGGCACGCCGGTGCCGACGCCCGATCCGTCGCTGAATGCCCCCTCGACCGCGCCCGCGCCGACCACCACGCCGCAGACGTTCGAGTCGAACGGCGGTACGCAGTCGCGCGTGCTGATGCCGCCCTATCCGGGTCCGGCCAGCACCAACACGATCCGGCAGCCGCAGGGCCTCGATCCCGAAGGAGAGGATCGGATGACGGCCATTCCGCTGCGACCCCAATTCACGGTCCGCCAGGCTTCGCTCGTCGTGCCGGCCAAGACCCAACCGAAGCCTCTTGACGACGGCGGCTGGCGCGCCGCGGGCCGCTAGGCCGCCAAGCGCTCCGTGCTACCAACGTACCCGCCGCTCCTGGTTTTCCAGGGGCGGCGGATTTTTTTTGCGCCTCGCTCGACTCGCGCCCGCTGCTATCCCCGGGCCGCGAATCTCGTATAGTGAGGGGATGAACAACGCACGGATTGCCGAAGTCTTCGACCAGATCGCCGACCTGCTCGAGTTTCAGGATGCCAACCCGTTTCGCGTGCGCGCCTACCGCAACGGCGCCCGCACGATCCGCGACTATCCCGAGCCAATGACGGTCGTGCTGGCCGACGCGGATCGCAAGCTCACCGACATCAAGGGAGTCGGCAAGGACCTGGCCGAGAAGGTCGCCGCGCTGTGCGCCGGCGAAACGCTGCCGCTGCTCGAGGAGCTGCAATCGCAGGTGCCGGAGTCGGCGCTGATGCTGATGCGCATTCCCGGCATGGGCCCCAAGAAGGCCGCGGCCGTGTTTCACGAGTTGGGCGTATCCACGCTCGACCAGCTTCGCGAGGCGTGCCAGGCCCAGCAGGTGCGCAAGCTCAAGGGGTTCGGTGCCAAGACCGAAGAGACGATTCTGGCCGGCATCGGTCTGGCCGAAACGATCGACGTGCGGATGACCTGGGCCCAGGCCGACCAGTTCGCCCGCTCGATCAAGGACTGGATGCGCGATTGCGAGGGCGTCGAGCAACTCGAAGTCGCCGGCAGCTACCGCCGGGGGCGCGATACGATCGGCGATCTCGACTTTCTCGTCGTCTCGAACCAGCCCCAGCAGGTGATGGACCGGCTGGCCGCCTTTCCCGAGGCGAGCCTGATTGGCCGCGGCCCCACCAAGATCAGCATTCGCCTGGCCGACGGGCTGCAAGTCGACATGCGCGTTGTGCCCGAGAAGAGCTTCGGGGCGGCGTTGCAGTATTTCACCGGCTCGAAGGACCACAACATCATCCTCCGCGGCCGCGCGAAAGAGCGTGGCCTGAAAATCAACGAGTACGGTGTCTTCCGGGTCGAGGACGACGAGGAGACGTTCGAGGCCGGGCGGACCGAGGAGGAAGTCTATGCCACGCTCGATCTGCCCTGGTTCCCGCCCGAATTGCGCGAGGCTCGCCGCGAGTTCGATTGGGCCGCCGCGGGCAGCTTGCCCGAGTTGATCGACGTGGGCGATCTGCGCGCCGATTTGCACATGCACACGACCGAGACCGACGGCAAGGCCACGCTCGATGAAATGGTCGCCGCGGCACGCAAACGGGGGCTCAAGTACATCGCCATCACCGATCACTCGAAACGCGTCACCATGGCGCGCGGCCTCGATGCCCAGCGGTTGCGGACCCAATGGAAGGAGATCGACAAAGTCAACGACAAGCTGCGCGGGTTCCGCGTGCTCAAGGGTATCGAAGTCGACATTCTCGAAAGGGGCGGACTCGACCTCGACGACGACGTGCTCAGCGAATCCGACTGGGTAGTGGCCAGCATCCACTACGGCCAGAATCAGTCGCGGGCCGACATCACCAAGCGCGTCGTCGACGCGCTGGCCAATCCGTATGTCTCGGCCATCGCCCATCCCACGGGTCGCCTGATCAATCGCCGCCCGCCGTATGAGATCGATCTGGCAGCCGTTTACGACGCGGCCCGCAAGCACCATAAGATGCTGGAGCTGAACGCCAACCCGGCGCGGCTCGATTTGGACGACGTGGCCTGTGCCGCGGCCAAGAGCCGGGGCATTCCGATCGTGATTTCCAGCGATGCGCACAGTGCCGAGGGGTTTGGCGTGCTGCGCTACGGCATCCTGCAGGCCCGACGCGCCGGTTTGACGAAGGCCGACGTGGCCAACACGCGATCGCTGGACGCGTTTCTGAAGCTGGTGGCCAAAGGCCGCGGATAGGCTTTTAGCGACGTGCTATTTCTGGCCGGCGCCCGGCGTCGCGGCGCTTCCAGATTCGCACGTACCAGTCGCAGCGGCCGCTGGCAATCGGCACCAGCCTGCCCAACACGCGCAGCGAGCAACCGTCGACAGGACGCAGCGGTTGGCGCGTGATTTCCTCGTACTCGGCGGCCAGCTTCGCTTCGAACTCCGGCTGCTGGGCTACCGAGGGATGCCGCGCCCAAGTGGCGCTGATCAGGTACTCGGGCCAATGGTCGATGGCCGCGGCCTGAACGCTGATAAAGGGCCGGCCGTCGTCGATGAGCAGCCACACGACGGCATCGCCCCCCACTGAGGCCTCGGGCGGAACGACGTCGGCCACCGTTCGCTTGGCTTCGGCCAGGGTGACCGCGTCGCGTCGCCATGCCAGCGGCG
Organism: Planctomycetota bacterium; assembly: GCA_003389325.1. GTDB lineage: Bacteria > Planctomycetota > Planctomycetia > Pirellulales > PALSA-1355 > LB-PLM-3. Next base: position 4,150 of record QQVE01000034.1, on the reverse strand, counting down.
CCAGGCCGTTGCGCACGATGATCTGCTGCTCGGGCAAGCTGAACAGAAAAATGAGCACCAGCGCAGCAATCGCTTTCTTCGAGTAGGCCCAGCGTGCTCCCGGCGGCCACCAAGCGACGACGAGCGTCACCACGGCCAGTGCCAGGAGCGTGATGTGCCGATAGTCGTACGTAGCGCGTTTGGTCACGACGTTCAAAATGCAGCCCACCGGAATCACGATGGCCGCCGCGGCCACCAGCGCCCCGGCGGGTTCATGCCGCGGAAACCAGTTCGGTCGCCGCCTCAGGCAATACACGCAGGCCGCCGTGGCCGCCAGCAACAGCGGCACGGTGCTGGCGTCCCAGAACAGGTTGTCACGCAGCAGTTGCCACGGCATGGGCTGGAAGTACACCCGATGCTCGACAAGCTGGCGATGCTGCGCCAGAGCCTCGGAGAGCCACGGCCAGGCGTACGCGGCATACAGTCCGGCGGAGATCAGCGGCGGAATCAGCACCAACAACGCGGCTCGCGCCCAGAACGCGCGATCGAGCTTGCCGCGAAAGCCCAGGTAGCACACCAGCAGCACGGTGCCCACGATCGCCGCTCCGGGCGAAGTAACGCCCGCCAGGCCCAAAGCGGCCACGGCCACGCACAACCCCCACGTGCCCCGCTCGACCGTCAGCAACCCGACGAACACCAGCAAGATACCAAGCACTTCGGGTCGGCCAACGGGGTCGAGGATCTGCCCGCTGGCCAACAGAAACACGGCCGCCGGGAGTTGCCGCCCCGTGACTTTCCAAATGCAGAAGGCGGCCAGCACCGTCAGCAGCACGAACAAAACAAGGTCCAGCGCCAGCGATGTGAAATAGCCCGGGCCGAACACGCGAAACAGCGCGTAGTTGAGGTAGTAGTAGATGACCGCCGGGTAGCTATTGAGCTTGTCGGCCGCGACGCACTGGCCGGCGTAGGTGGGAACGCTGAAATTCGGCGTGAACAGCCGCATGTAGGCCGGCTGCTTGAAGCACATCGAGTCGGCCGTCGGACGCGGAAAGCCGTACGACCACATCCACCCCAGCACCGAAACCAGGACGACGACGGCTGCCGCCAGCAGCACAGGGAATCGTCGCCCGTGGCCGGCAGTCTCTTGCATTACCCGTCCCGTCGAGTCGACGAAAAGATTACAGCGTCGCGAAGATGCCCAGCAGCACGACCAGCAACACAACGATCCAGCTCGTCCGGTCCCGCAGCGCAAACAGCACGGGATCTTCGTGGATCGCTCCGCGGTGTGCCCAGATCCAGGTGCGGCTGACCCAATACAGCAAGAGGGGGCAGACGAGCCAGACGACGCGCGGATGGCGGTACAACTCGACCACTTGGTTGCTGTTAATGTACAGGGCCAGCACCAGCACGGCCAGGTAGCCGCAGGCGAGTCCCATGGTTTGCAGCATCTCGATGTCGACGACGCGATAGCCGCGATCGTCGGTGCGCAAGGCCCCCTCTTCGCGCAGGCGCACCAGCTCGCAGTAGCGCTTCAGAAACGCCAGCGACAGGAACAGGAACAGCGACAGCGCCAAAAGCCATTCCGAGGGCTCGATACCGGTCGCTTCGCCGCCGGCCAGGATACGCAACGAGTAAAAGGCGGCCAGCACCACCACGTCGATCATCACCTTCTGCTTGAGCCACAGCGAATACGCGGCGTTGACGACGATGTAAATGACGAGCGTCGCCAGGAAGCCCCAGGGCAACAACGCCGTCGACACGGCAACGGTCGCCACGAGCAGCGCGCCGGCGACCGACAGGGCCACTTCCATCGTCAAATCGCCCGAGGCGATCGGCCGAAATCGCTTTACCGGGTGCTTGCGGTCCGACTTGGCATCCAGCACGTCGTTGACCAGATAGATGGCCGAACTGGTCGCGCAAAACAGCACAAACGCCAGCGTGCTGAGGCCCATCAACCACGGGTCGAACACCGCGTGGTGGAAGATCACCGGGGCGAAGACCAGCAGGTTCTTGACCCAGTGGTGGGGCCGCATGGCCTTGGCCAGCACGACCCACGTGGCGCGGCGGTCGCCCACCCCCGCCGCCGGATCGGTGGCGGGCTCGTGTTTCGGCGCTGCGGAGACACTGGTCTCGGCCGAGGTCGATTCAACGGACCCCATGTCAAACCATCGTTGTGATTGGCGATACTTCGGGGGCCCGGGCCGTACTTCGATCCAGGGCCGCAACTTTCATGTCTACCCAGCGCTGGGCGCAAAGTCAACGAAACCAAACACTTTGCACACACTACGCTAGCGCATTCGAGCGCTTCGCGCGGGGCCAGCGCCGCAGAACCGGCTAAACCGGCAGAATCGATTCGGGATTCCCCACCGCGTGCTTCACGCCGCTGGTGCGCAGCGCCACAAAGTATTGCAGCCGCTTGCCGAACACAAAGTTGAACACGGGAGGATAAAGCGCAATCGACGTGAGCTCCTCGGCCGGCGACAGTCCGAGCTTTTCGAACATCTGGTGCCACTCGCGCTGGCTATGGTAGCGATACAGACAGCGCACGCCGTGCGGATTGTTGGCCGCCCAATCGAGAAAGCAGATCCGCTGGTAGGCCAGCAGCCCTTCAGGCTTGTGATCCTTGATCACCAGCGTTCGCCGGCAGACGCGGGCGGCCTCGCGCAGCAGCGCTTCCTCCTGTTCTTCGTGATGCAGTACGTCGGCCAGAATCACCACGTCGAAGGCGTCGTCGTCGAAGGGAAAATCGCCCGAAGCGTACTGCACCACGTCGATCGGTTCGCCGCCGCGGGGCACCTTTTCCAGCCCGCGCACGGTCACGTCGGCGGGCAGTTTGGGGTGCGTCTGAATCCGCCCGCCGAGCATGCCCGAACCGCAGCCGACGTCGAGCACTTTATCGCCGGGTTGCAGGTGGGCCACGATCAAGTCGGACAGCACGGCGATGCGCTTGCGGTAGACCGGCTCGTGGATCGTGGAGAGCAGTTTCTTGAGCATGTTCTTTTTCTCTGGTCCGCAGCGCACACGGTCTACGAATTCGAGAACCTGCCCAACACTTCCAATCGGTAACCGGTGACCTCGAAGCCCGAGCCCGAGAGCCGCTCGATTAGCTTGGGATCGAGCTTCTTGAGCAGGTCGGGGTCGAATTCGACCGGCAGATCGCGAATCTCGCCGCTCTCGACGTCGCGCAGATGATAGTGATCGTCGCCGCGGCAATCGTAGCGTGCCGAGCCGTCGCCGTTGGTGAGCTTCGTGGCCAGGTGCGCGTCGACCAGCGCCTCGAGCGCTTTGTAGACGGTGGCCAGGCTGATGCGCGGCAGCTTGCGCCGCACGGCCCGATAGACGTCTTCGGCCGTAGGATGGGTCTGCACCTGTTCCAGGTAATGGAACACGGCGGCCCGCTGCACGGTAAAGCGGCAGCCGGCGGCTTCAAGCGCGCGACGGACCATCGCCTCGGTGTCAGACGTCGCAGTCGGCGTCGTCTTGTGCGTTCGTCGCGTAGTGGCCATCGAATTTAACTATAGGACCCCTATCAAATGGGGTCAAGAAACGCACACCCCACACGCTTGACCCTTTCGCCGGCAGCCTCCTATAATCGCCGGCTTACCCTCACTCCACGTGCTGCACGCACTTCCTTATCCGGCAGATCGCGGATGAAGATTCACGAATATCAGGCCAAGGAAATCCTCCGCCGCTTCGGCGTGGCGGTGCCCGAGGGCATTGTCGCCCGCACCGTCGACGAGGCGGCCACGGCCTTCAACACCCTGGGCGGGCCGCTGGCGGTGGTCAAGGCACAGATCCACGCCGGTGGCCGCGGCAAGGGCACGATTCAAGAGGAACCCAAGCAGCACGGCGTGCAGTTGGTCAAAAGCGCCGACGACGCCCGTGCCGCCGCGGGCGCCATGTTGGGCAAGCATCTGGTCACGATCCAGACCGGCGACGAGGGCCAGGTCGTGCACCAGGTGCTGGTCGAGGCCGGCTGCGACATTGCCCGGGAGCTGTACCTGGGCATCGTCGTCGATCGCGGGCTCGGGGGGCCGGTGCTGATGGTCTCCAGCGAAGGCGGCATGAACATCGAGGAAGTGGCCGCCAACACGCCCGAGCTGATCTACCGCGAGACATTTCAGCCCGATGCCGGCCTGTTCCCCTTCCAGGCCCGCAAGCTGGCAGGCAA